>CAWHJL010000012.1:0-213079 GCA_963829665.1 uncultured Alphaproteobacteria bacterium
GGTGGCGGTGAGAGGCAGATCGACCTGGAATCCGAAGCACGTCCGCTCCGCAGTTGCGCGGCTCTGCTCCGGTTCAGACCGAGGCCCTTCGAAACTCGAGCAGGACCGGTGAACCCGATATGGCGGTCCCGGCATCGAGATAATAATTACCGTCCCGTGAATGTCCTTCGGCCAACCGATCGAGATTAAAGCGGTTTGCGTTTAATTCGACGCGTATCCTGCTGCTTTGAAGAAGCTCCGGCACTCCTCGGGATCGAAGATGCCACAGATGTCGCCGAGCGCCCGGATGAGCGTATCGTAGCTCCGCGCGCCGATGCGGCGGAGGTGGGCTTTCAGCTTGGAGAAGGCCCTCTCGATCGGGTTCGGGTCGGGCGAGTAGGCCGGCAGGTTCGAGGGATCAGAAAGGCCTCCAGTGGACGGCTTTCCCCGAGAACGGAACCGGCAGCCATGGGCGTTCAGGATCCCGGCGGCTCTCGGGCTCCTGTGGGTCGAGAGGGTGTCGCGGAGTGAGGAGGAGAAGGATTTGATCCAGTGGATCGAATTCCCGACGAACACGGTGCCTGGCGACAGGGCCGGTGCGAGCCGGGTCTCGACGTAGATGTCGAAAGCAGCGCGGTTCATCGCGCCCTCGATCACCCGGGGCGCAATCAACGCGTCGCAGGTGAGCCCGGCGATGAACGTCTGCGTCTTCCAGCGACCGAACGGGGTCGTGCCGAAAAGACGTTCGCCGACGGCACTCCGGCCCCGCAGGCGAGTCATGTTCGCCTTCACCGACGTTTCATCGAGGAAGGCCAGCCGATGCGCCCTGTCCCGCATGAAGGGCTGCCGGCGGACGGTCCGGTCACGCCGGGCCAGCCTGATATCCGCCCGGTCGCGTTCCTGAGCGATCAGGCCTTTTTTCATATGAGAACCCCGCCCTGAGCAGGGCCCGGTGGATCGACGAGAGTCGCACCGAGACGCCATGCGTCTCCTCCAGCGGTCGCCCTTCGCGGCGCCATCGGTTCAAGCCCGATGGGCGACGCCAATTCCTTCAGGGTGATGTCCGGCTCCGCACGGACGATCCCGGTCAAGGACGCCATGTGCGGCGCAAGCTTGCCCGCGGTCCCCGCTGCGCGACCCTGCCGCTTCGGCGTTATCACCCCCCGGTCGCGATGAGCGGCCGCCAACCGGACCGTCGTGCTGGCACTCACACCGAAGACTTGCGCGGCTGCCCGTCGCGAATGACCCGCGGCGATGTAGCGCCAGATCCGTTCGTGAAGGTCCATCGAGTAGGGTTTGCCCATCCGTCCACCTCCTTCCGGAAGTGAATCGGACCGATGAACCCAAGGGAATCCCCAACGATTCAGATAAGAGGCAAACCGCTTTAGCCGGCCAGTCGAAGCCGGCCGTCACGCCATTCGGGTTCGGGTTTCGCTTCAGCCTTGAAACAATCTTCTGAGCGTTGGCAAACAAGGTCGTTCCGGTCCGCCACATTCCCGCAATATCATGACCGTAAGGGAGTTGGCGAAGCTTCGTCGCGGGCACGCTTCGACGGAAGCCAGCCGTCGCGATCATCGCTGCACGGAACACTGGCACTGTGGATGAAATCGCCGGCCCGCTTTCCGAACCGAGCAGCAGTGACGCCGCTCTCGTCAATCCTGCGCTTCCCCTGGAGCCTTCAAACGACAAACGCCGCCCCGAGGGGGGCGGCGCATCCGAAGACGTGGAAGTGGCGATCCTACTTGATCTTGCCTTCCTTGTATTCGACGTGCTTGCGCGCGACCGGGTCGAATTTGCGGACCGTCATCTTCTCGGTCATCGTGCGCGCATTCTTCTTCGTCACGTAGAAATGGCCGGTATCCGCCGTCGAGTTGAGACGGATCTTGATCGTGGTGGGTTTCGCCATGCTGTCTCTCCTCGGTGGGGCGGCCGCGCCGCCCCGGACGGGTCGGTTCGTGAAAGCTGAAGCCGCCTTCTATTCCCTCGCCCGCGCTTGTCAACAGGCCGAGGGGTGCGCGGACGGCCTGTAAGCCGGATTCTGTCCTCGGGGTTTCCCCCGATGGGTGACCATTCATCTGGGCCCGCCGTCGCCGACGGGCTCGTGCTGCCTACCCGGGTCCCTGGCGAAAGCGGCCAGCGCGGGACCCCTATTTGGCATTGCTCCCGGTGGGGCTTGCCATGCGGAGACCGTTGCCGGCCCCCCGGTGGGCTCTTACCCCACCGTTTCACCCTTGCCGCCGCGCCACCCGAAGGCGTGCCTCCGGCACGGCGGCGGTCTCTTCTCTGTGGCGCTTTCCGTCGGGTTGCCCCGCCCGGGCGTTACCCGGCACCGTCGCTTCCTGGAGTCCGGACTTTCCTCGCGCCCCTGTCGGGACGCGCAGCCACCCGGCCATCCGCGCGACCGCTCGCTAGCGCCTCCGCGCGTCCCGGTCAATCCGCCTGCCCGGCGAGCCCCGCCGCGATGCCGGTATCGCGGGCGTTGCAGGGGCCCTCCGCCCAGGGCCGGTGCCGCAACCTGAGCGCCCGCAGCAGGATGGCGGGGTCGGCGCTCGCCGTATAGCCGGCGGCGCGCATCGCGGCCGTGAACTCGCCCCCCGCCCCCTCCTGCGGCGTGGCGGCGGCGAGCCCGGCGCGCGCCAGCCGCGCCCAGTCGAAGCGCGGCCCCGGATCGCACTTCCGCCCCGGCGCGCAGTCCGAATGGCCGATCACCCGCCGCGGCGGCACGCCCCGGCGGTCGAGGATGTCCGCAAGCAGCGCCTCCAGCGCCGCCATCTGCGCCGCCGGGAAGGGCAGCGGCGCCCGGTTCGCGAGCTCGATCCCGATGGAACGCGAATTGACGTCGCTGACCGTTCCCCAGGCCGCGACCCCCGCATGCCAGGCGCGGCGCTCCTCGTCGACGAGCTGCAGCACCGCGCCTCGCCTGTCGATCAGGTAGTGGCAGGAGACGCCGCTCCCCGGATCGCAGAGCCGCTCGGCCGCGCGCTCCGCCCCGTCCATCTCGGTCGAATGGATCACCACCATGTCGGGCCGGACGCCGCCGCGGCGCGGCCCGTGATTGGGCGAGGATCGCGGCTCCGGTCTCAGCCCTTCGCCGCGCGGAACGGCGCCGGATCCCAGGAACAGGCGAAACCGTCCCCGTCCGGGTCCACGCCCAGCCGGTCGCGCTCCGGCCCGCCCTCGCGCAGGAACGCCTGCTGCGCGAGGTCGGGGGAGGCGAACTTGGCGCAGGCGGCGCGGAACTTGCGCTCCGCGAAGAGCCCGCCGCGCGAATAGACGGGCCGGCCCACCGGGTTCGAGGTCGCCAGCGCGTATTGCACGATGTTCGGCCCCGCCCGCCCGGTCCGCTGCGGCACCGCCGTCGGCTCGACCACGCGGTAGGCGGCGCGCTGCCGCTCGAGCCGCGCCGCGTCCGATTCGATGCTCTCGCGCGACGAGACGGCGGCGAAGCTCTGCTCGTCGGAGATGCCCGGATTGTTCGCGCTGACCGTCGCGCGGCGCTGGACGGGCTCGGCCCGCGCCTCCGGCCCCTGCCCTCTCGACGCGTCGAAGGCGTCGTCGATCGACTGCGTCGGCACCCGCTCCGTCGGCGGCAGACCGCCTCCGCTCCCGGTGCCCTCCGACCCGGCGGGGATTCCCGCCCGGCGGAGCTCGTCGCTCGAGATCGCCCCGCCCGGGGCGGCCCCGGCCGGCCCCGCGGGCACAGATTGCGGCCGGTCGTAGCCCCGGAGCGCGCGCTCCCGCTCCAGCCGCTGCGCCTCGTAGTCGCGGTAGCTGCCGAAGCCCACCCCGTCGCCGTAATCGACCGGGCCGCCCACGCTCTGCGGCGGCGGCGTGCCGTAGCAGCCGGCAAGTCCCAGAAGCGCGAGGCAGACACAGAGGGGACGGATCATCGCACCACCATTCCGGGCAGCGCCCCGTGCGCCGCCCCTTCTTGCGCCGGAGAGCCTACCACCAGCGATCCGGCTTGGCCACAAATCCCGCGGCCCGCTCCAGCGCCTCCGCGACGTTCAGCAGATCGCCCTCCTCGAAGGGCCGGCCGATGAGCTGCAGCCCGAGCGGCAGGCCGCCGCCGTCCTGCCCCGCCGGCACGCTGATCCCCGGCAGCCCGGCGAGGTTCACCGTCACCGTGAAGATGTCGTTGAGATACATCTGCACCGGATCCGCCTCCGCGAAGGCGCCGAGCGGGAACGCGGCAGAGGGGGTGGTCGGCGTCAGGATCGCGTCCACTCCGGCCTCGAAGACCGTCTCGAAATCCCGCTTGATGAGCGTGCGGACCTTGCGCGCGCGGTTGTAATAGGCGTCGTAGAACCCTGCCGAAAGCACGTAGGTTCCGACCATCACCCGCCGTCTGACCTCGGCGCCGAACCCTTCCGCGCGCGTCTTCTCGTACATCTCTACGATGCCGTCGCCCTGGTCGAGCCGCGCCCGGCGCCCGTACCGGACCCCGTCGTAGCGCGCCAGGTTCGAGGAGGCCTCGGCGGGCGCGATCACGTAGTACGCCGGCAGCGCGTATTTCGTGTGCGGCAGCGAGATGTCCACGACCGTCGCGCCCGCCGCCTCGAGCATCGCCTGCCCCCCGGTCCAGAGCGCGTCGATCTCTTCGGGCATCCCGTCCACGCGGTATTCCCGCGGCACGCCGATGGTCTTGCCGCGGATGTCTCCCGTCAGCGCCGCCTCGAAATCCGGCACGGGCAGGTCGACGGAGGTGGAATCGAGCGGATCGTGCCCGGCCATCGCCCCCAGCAGGATGGCGCAGTCGCGCACCGACCGGCCCATCGGCCCGGCCTGGTCGAGCGAGGAGGCGAAAGCGACGATCCCCCAGCGCGAGCAGCGCCCGTAGGTGGGCTTCAGCCCGGTGATGCCGGTCAGCGCCGCGGGCTGGCGGATCGAGCCGCCGGTATCGGTCCCGGTCGCGCCGAGGCAGAGACCGGCCGCAACCGCCGCCGCCGACCCGCCCGAGGAGCCGCCGGCGGTCAGGCCCCGCCCCCAGGGATTGACCGCCGCGCCGTAGACGCTCGTCTCGTTCGACGAGCCCATCGCGAACTCGTCCATGTTGAGCTTGCCGAGCATCACCGCGCCGGAGGCCCAGAGCCGCGCCGTCACCGTCGATTCGTATTCCGGCCGGAAGCCTTCGAGGATGCGGCTCGCCGCCTGGCTCGGCACGCCCCTGGTGCAGAACAAATCCTTGATCCCGAGCGGAATGCCCGAGAGCGCGCCCTTCTCGCTCGCGGCATCGGCCGCCTTCGCCTGATCCAGCGCGATCTCCGGCGTCCTGTGGACGAAGGCGCCGAGCGCCTCCGCGCCGTCGATCGCCGCGAGGCAGGCCTCGGTCAGCTCGACGCTGGTGATCTCGCCCGATCCGAGCTTGTCGCGCGCCTCGGCAATGGTCAGCTCGTTCAGAGCGGTCATCGGATCGTCCCCCGCGCGGCGGCTCTCTCGCCGACCCTGTTCTCGAAAATATCCCGGCCCCGCCGCCGGGTCGCTACTCGACCACCTTCGGCACCGCGAAGAAGCCTTCGCGCGCATCGGGCGCGTTCGACAGCACCTTCTGCGGCGCGCCGCCCTCGGTCACCACGTCCGGGCGCCGCTTCAGCCGCTGCGGCGTCACGCTCGTCATCGGCTCCACGCCCTCGACATCGACCTCGTTGAGCTCGTCGACGAAGCCCAGGATCGAGTTGAACGCCTCGGCCAGGGCCGGCAGCTCGCCCTCCCCGACGCCGATCCGGGCGAGCTTGGCGACGCGCCGCGCCTCGGCGATGTCGATCGACATGTCCAGATCCTCCCGCTTGGCGATCCCGCCGGCGGGCTTAGCCCCGGTTTCGCTCCGGTTCAAGGCGGTGCCGCTTCAGGACCGTGATCATCCAGCCGAGCATCGCCGCGTTCAGCAGGTGCCAGGCGAAATGCGTCCCCACCGGCCAGACCGGGCAGAGCGCCATGTCGAGCGAGCGGGCGAGCAGCGACAGGACGAGAAGCCCGGTCCCGATGGCGAGGCCGCGGGCGACCTGCGGCAGGCGCCGCCACAGCACCGCCGCATAGCCCGCGATCAGCAGCGCGACCGGCCAGTAGGGCGCCGAGACCGCGAAGCCCGGCAGCGCCGCGAAGCCCTGTCCCGCGAGTGCCGCACAGGGCAGGACCGCCACCGTTCCGAGCGCCGCGGCCCGCCTCCGCCAGTCCAGATACTGCCGGTTCGCCGCGAACACGTAGACGAGGATGAAGACGAGGATCGGCCCGGTATCGGTGAGACCCGCCCAGCGCGTCGCGAAGGTGTGGAACAGCCCCGAGCCGATCCCGATGGCGAAGAGGATCGCCACCAGCAGCCGCTCGATCCCCTTCGTGCGCGGCCAGAGCCACAGCGCCACGGCGAGGAAGGCGAGATTGGTGAGCGCGTTCGCCGGCTCGGCCATGAGGCCGGGTCCGAGCCGCTCGCAATATCCGTCGATCTGGTCCGTCCAGGTCATCACACTCCCCTCGGGGCTCCGCCCCCGCCGCCCTCCGGGCGGCTCCCCCGGAGTATTTCAGGAAAGGGTGAAAGGGCCATGCGGCGCGACGCCATCGCCGAGCGCGACCCGCCCCGGGCGGACGACGGAGGCGTACCAGCCGCCATGTCCCCGCACCGCATTGTAGCCGCCGGGCCCGAACGTCTCCTCCATCCGCGTGCAGGGAGGGCACGGCCCCTCGATCCCGAGAATCGCCGTCCCCACCCGCAGCCGCCCCTTGCGCAGCGCCGCGAGGTTCAGCCCCTCGACCACGAGATTGCGCCGCAGATCCGCCGGATCGACCCGTTCGCGCCCCAGAAGCGCGGCGATCGCCGGCAAGTGCTCGGCCCGCAGCAGCGTCACCGCGCGCCTGCCCGGCGGCGCGTGATCGCCGGCCACGCCCCCGGCCCCGATCTCCGCCGCCGCCACGGCGGCGACCTCGCTCCGCCGCGCCGCGCGCTGCCCGATCCAGGCCAGGCGGCCGGGGCGCGCGTGCCGCGCCATCATCGCGCGGAGATCGCTCATGCGCCGTGGGCCTCGAGAGCCGGACGGCGGACGAGACAGAGCTCGCCGACGGCCCGATCGCGCCGACGTGCGCCGAGGAACTCCGCCGTGTATGCCGCGTCCCCGGCCGCGCGCGGCGGGCCGACGACCGACCCGGCCCCGGCCGGTGCGCCGTCGAAGGGGCGAGAGAGGTGGAGGGGCGGACAGTGCCCGCCGCCGCCGCAGACCGGGCGACGGGAGCGCCGCGCCCCGGACCGCCCCGCCGCCGCGAGGTCGTCGGCCCCCGCCGTCCCGTGACTGCACATTGCCTTCCCCTGACATGGGCGACCGGGGCGCTAGGTCCCGGCCGGACCGACAACCAACCCCGGAGGCTGCGCCTTGCCGAACCGCCGTCAACTCCTGGCGAGCGGCGCCGCCCTGCCTCCGGTGCTCGCCGCCGGCGCGCTCCCGACCGGGCCGGACCGGCTCCGGGGCATCGACACGGCTGGATACGACGCGCTCCTCGATGAGGATTTCCGCGGTCCCACCGGCAGCCATCCCGACTTCCCGGCCACCGGCCACCGGCCACGTCAAACGCGCCGGGGAAGGCTGCCGCCTCGTGCCGGCGCCCTGTCCCTGTTCAGCCTGACCTGTTCCAAGAAGCGAGCGAGACCATGACACGCCTTCCCGACGCCCAGCGCCTCCAGATCGGCGACATTCGCGTCACCGCCCTTTCCGACGGCCCCCTGCCGCTCGGCCTCGACAATCTGCAGGGCATCGACGAGGCTGAATACGGCCGCATCCTGCGCGCCCGCCATGCCGATCCCGAAACCTGGCGCTCCGGGCTCAACGCCTTCGTCATCGAGGCCGGCGGCCGGACGATCCTCGTCGATGGCGGCTGCGGCGGCGCGATGGGGCCGGAGACGGGCCGCGTCGCGAAGAACATGGACGCCGCGGGATTCGCGCCCGGCGACATCGACGCGATCTTCGTCACCCACATGCACGGCGACCATATCGGCGGGCTGCTCGGCGATGGCGGCGCGGTCTTCGAGCGCGCGACCGTGCGCCTGCACGAGGACGAGCGCGCCCACTGGGCCAATGAGGCGAACGCCGTCGACAGCTCCCGCGCCTTCTTCTCGGCCTATGGCGATCGCATCGAGACCTACTCGGGCGAGGCCGACATCGCGCCCGGCCTGACCGCCCTGCCGCTTCCGGGCCACACGCCGGGCCATTCAGGTCTGCAGGTCGCCGACGGCGACGCCACGCTCCTGATCTGGACCGACATCGTCCACATCGCCCCGGTGCAGCTCGCCCGCCCCGAGGTCGGAACCGGCTTCGACACCGATGCCGACCGCGCCCGCCAGACCCGCCGACAAATCCTCGACCGGGTCTCGGCGGACGGCACGCTCGTCGCCGGGAGCCACATCTCCTTCCCCGGCGCCGGCTGGATCGAGACCGCGGAGGAGGGCTTCGCCTTCCTGCCCAGGCGCTACACCCACGACCTTTGACGCCATTGCGGAGGCGGCGCGCAGGGATCATACACACGGGATCGTGACCAAATCGATTTCCATGCAGCCGCGCCTCCTCGCCCTGACCGCTCTCGCCCTGATCGCCGCCCCCGCCCTCTCCGCCGGGGCGCAGAAGCTGCGTCCCTGGTGCGACGCGGGGGCGCTCAACGCCGCCGAGCGGACGATCTGCGCGACGCCGGAGATCGCCCGGCTCGACGCCCGCCTGGCGGAGCTCTACGGCGCGCTCCGCTCCGGGGACGCCGAGCAGGACGGCTGGTTGCGCGGCCGCCGCGACGATTGCGGCGCCGACATCGCCTGCCTGCGCGCGGCCTATACCGAGCGCCTGCGCCGGATCGGGGCGGACGATGCCCGCTGAACCCTTCCTCATCGGCGGCGAGCGCGTCGCGCCCGGCAGCGCCGCGACGATCGACCTGCCGGTGTCGGTGCTGACCGACCACACGCCGGCGACGATGTCGGTGCGGGTGGTGCATGGCCGCCGCAAGGGTCCCACCCTCTTCGTCTCCGCGGCGATCCATGGCGACGAGATCATCGGCGTCGAGATCTGCCGCCGCCTGCTGCAGGCGCCGCAGCTCGGCTCCCTGCGCGGCACGCTCCTCGTGGTGCCGATCGTCAACACCTTCGGCTTCCTCAACCGCTCGCGCTACATGCCCGACCGGCGCGACCTCAACCGCGCCTTCCCCGGCAGGGAGACCGGCTCCCTCGCCGCCCGCCTCTCCCACATCTTCATGCGCGAGATCGCCGGCCGGTCCGATCTCGGCATCGACCTCCATTCCGCCGCGCTCCACCGCACCAACCTGCCCCAGATCCGCGTCTCCGCCTCGGGCCGCGAGACCCTCGACCTCGCCCGCGCCTTCGGCGCCCCGCTGGTGGTCCGCGCCCGGCTGCGCGAGGGCTCGATGCGCGAGGCGGCGCAGCAGGCGGGCTGCGACGTGCTGCTCTACGAGGCCGGCGAGGCGCTGCGGTTCGACGAGATGTCGGCGCGCGTCGGCGCCTCGGGCTGCCTGCGGGTGATGCACGAGCTCGGCATGATCCCGGCCAGGGGCCTGCCGAAGCGCGCCGCGGAGCCCGTCGTCGTCAACGGCTCGGTCTGGATCCGCGCCCCCGCCAGCGGTCTTCTCCGTCTCTACCGGGAGGTCGGCGAGCACGTCGAGGCGGGCCAGAAGCTGGCCGTCGTCGCCAGCCCCTTCGGCACCAGCGAGGAGGAGCTCACCGCCCCCTCCGCCGGGGTCCTCATCGGCCGCGCCACCATGCCGGTGGTGAACGAGGGCGATGCCGTCTACCACCTCGCCGACGTGCCCGTGGACGATACCGAGGACCGTCTGAACCGGCTCACCGCCGACCTCGACGCCGACCCGATGTTCGACGAGGACGAAATCCTCTGACCCGCCGGCACCGGCACCGAGGCCCGGCCCGACGCCGCGCCAAGGGCCGATCCGTCCGCTGGGCGCAGGACGCGCCGCGCCGTCCCCGGTCAAGACCATGTTCCCGCGGCGGGAAAGCGTGTATCGTCGGGGAGAAAGGCGCAGGGCTCGTCCGGGCGCTCCTTCCCGGTTCGGAGACGACGGTGCCGACACTCCGCCTCAGCGCGATCCTGGTGACCGAAGAGGGCGGATCGGGGCTCGACCGCATCCTGTCCTGCCTCGCCTCCCAGACCTGCGCCGACGGGCTCGACGTGGTGATCGCCGCCGCGGAGCCCGCGGCTCTCTCGATCCGGCCGGAGCACGAACGGGCCTTCGGCCGCTTCCGCATCCTTGCGGCCGACACCACCACCTCCGCCACCGCCCGGGTGACCGCGATCGCCGCGGCCGCGACCCCCTATGTCGCGCTGGTGGAGGATCATTCTTTCCCGCGGACCGATCTCTGGGCGACGCGGCTCCTCGCCGGGCTCGATGCCGGTCATGCCTGCGTCGGCCCCCGGATGGTCAACGCGAATCCGCGGACCCGCACCAGCCGCGCCAACCTGGCAGTGGAATACGCGCCGTGGATGCATGGCGGGGAGGCCCGGAAGGTCGATTTCCTGCCCGGTCACAATTCCGCCTATCGGCGCGACCTGCTGCTCGGCTACGGCACCGAGCTCGGCGACCTGCTCGAGGCCGAATGGACGTTGCACGCTGATCTGAGGCGCCGCGGCCACAGGCTGCTCTTCGACCCGCAGATCGAGGTCGCGCATCTGAACTACGCCCGTCTGCGGCGCTCCCTCCGGCTCCAGCTTCTCTCCGGGCGGATGTTCGCGGCGAGCCGCGCACGCTCCTGGGGCCCTGCGCGGCGTCTCTTCTTCTTCCTGGCCGCGCCGGCCCTCCCCGTGACGCGGCTCGCCCGCATCGTCCGCCACATGCGCGCCGCCGCGGCGGACCGCGCGGACGCGATCGAGGCGCTGCCGCACACCTTCCTTATCCTCGTCGCCAGCGGCGCCGGCGAGGCGCTGGGCTACCTTCTGGGCGATGGCGGGCGGCGCCGCGCGCTGGCCCGGATGGAGTACCGGCGCTGGCGGAACCTCCTGCCCGAGGAGGAGCACCTGGCGCGCTGAGCGCCGGAACCTTTCCGTCCCCTACCATCTCCCTGAAGAACGACCGGAGGGCGCACCATGTTCGAGGGATTCACCGACGACCGCATCGCGCTTCCCTCGGGCCTCGCGCTCCGCGTCCGCACGGCCGGGGCGGGGCCGCCGCTTCTGCTCCTCCACGGCTATCCCCAGACCCATGCCTGCTGGCACCTCGTCGCGCCGCGCCTCGTCGAGGCCGGGTTCCACGTCGTCCTCGCGGATCTGCGCGGCTACGGCGACAGCGACCGCCCCGACAGCGACGCGGAGCACACGCCCTATTCCAAGCGCGCGATGGCCCGCGACCAGGCGGCGCTGATGGCCGAGCTCGGCCATGCCGGCTACGGCGTCGCCGGACACGACCGCGGCGGCCGCGTCGGCCACCGCCTCGCCCGCGATTTCCCCGACCGCGTCGCCGCCCTCGCCGTGCTCGACATCTGCCCGACCGAGCACATGTACGCCGCGACCGACCGCGCCTTCGCCACCGGCTACGAGCACTGGTTCTTCCTGATCCAGCCCGCCCCCCTGCCCGAGCGGCTGATCGGCGCCGACCCGGACTTCTACCTCGATGCCAAGCTGGCCGCCTGGAGCGGCGACGGCGCGGTCTTCGACCCGGAAGCGGTGGCCAAATACCGCCGCGCCTTCGCGGCGCCGGGAGCGGTCCACGCCACCTGCGAGGATTACCGCGCCTCCGCCGGGATCGACCTCGAGCACGACGCCGCCGATGCCGGCCGGAGGCTCCCCATGCCGCTGCTCGCGCTCTGGGGCGCGGAGGGCCTCCTCGATCGCAGCTACGACGTGCTCGGTGTCTGGCGCGGCTATGCCGAGGAGGTCGAGGGGCGCGCCCTGGCTTCGGGCCACTTCCTCCCAGAGGAGGCGCCCGAGGAGACCTCCGTCGCGCTGGCGGACTTCTTCGCCCGCCACCTCACCGCCTGATCCGCCGCACCACCTTCCGACCGCCGCCCGAATCCCCTAAGGGAGGGCGGAACCCGCATGCTCCGAGGAAAGACCCGATGGCCAGCTACCAGTTCGTCTACCACATGGATGGCGTCTCCAAGACGATCCCCGGCGGCAAGAAGCTGTTCGAGAACATCAAGCTCAACTTCCTGCCCGGCGTGAAGATCGGCGTCGTCGGCGTCAACGGCTCCGGCAAGTCGACGCTGCTGAAGATCATGGCCGGCATGGACCGCGATTTCACCGGCGAGGCCTGGGCGGCCGAGGGCGCCCGCGTCGGCTACCTGCCCCAGGAGCCCGAACTCGACCCCGCCCTCAACGTGCGCGGCAACGTCATGCGCGGCGTCGCGAGCAAGCAGGCCAAGCTCGAGCGATTCAACGAGCTGGCGATGAACTATTCCGACGAGACCGCCGAGGAGATGGCCGCCCTCCAGGACGAGATCGACAGCGAGAACCTCTGGGATCTCGACAGCCAGATCGACGTCGCCATGGAGGCGCTGCGCTGCCCCCCCGACGACGCGCCGGTGGACACGCTCTCGGGCGGCGAGACCCGCCGCGTCGCGCTCTGCAAGCTGCTGCTCGAACAGCCCGACATGCTGCTGCTCGACGAGCCCACCAACCATCTCGACGCCGAGACCATCGCCTGGCTGCAGCAGCACCTGATCGACTACAAGGGCACGATCCTGATCGTCACCCACGACCGCTACTTCCTCAATTCGATCACCGGCTGGATCCTCGAGATCGACCGCGGCCGCGGCCTGCCCTACGAGGGCAACTATTCCGCCTGGCTCGAGCAGAAGGCCAAGCGGCTGGAGCAGGAGGCGCGGGAGGACAAGTCCAAGCAGCGCACCCTCTCGCGGGAGCTCGACTGGATGCGGCAGGGCGCCAAGGCGCGGCAGGCCAAGTCCAAGGCCCGCATCCAGGCCTACGAGAAGATGGCCGGCCAGTCCGAGCGCGAGCGCGTCGGCAAGGCGCAGATCATCATCCCGAACGGCGAGCGCCTCGGCTCGAAGGTCGTGGAGGTCGAGGACCTGCGCCTGGTGAAGGGCGACAAGCTGCTGATCGACGGGCTCTCCTTCGCGCTGCCGCCGGGCGGCATCGTCGGCGTCATCGGCCCGAACGGCGCCGGCAAGACCTCGCTCTTCCGCTGCCTCACCGGCCAGGACCAGCCCGACCAGGGGATGATCGACTGGGGCGACACGGTGGATCTCTCCTATGTCGACCAGTCCCGCGACGCGCTCAATCCCGACAACAACGTCTGGGAGGAGATCTCCGGCGGCGGCGAGGTGATCGACCTCGGCGACGCGCAGATGAATTCCCGCGCCTATTGCGGCGCCTTCAACTTCAAGGGCGGCGACCAGCAGAAGAAGGTCGGCCTCCTGTCGGGCGGCGAGCGCAACCGCGTGCACATGGCCAAGCTGCTGAAATCCGGCGGCAACGTCCTGCTCCTCGACGAGCCCACCAACGACCTCGACGTGGAGACCCTGCGCGCGCTCGAGGACGCGCTCGAGGATTTCGCCGGCTGCGCCGTCATCATCTCCCACGACCGCTTCTTCCTCGACCGGCTCTGCACCCACATCCTCGCCTTCGAGGGCGACGCCCATGTCGAATGGTTCGAGGGCAATTTCGAGGCCTACGAGGAGGACAAGAAGCGCCGGCTCGGCGAGGAGGCCGTGCGTCCGACGCGGGTGAAGCACAAGAAATTCGCGCGGTAATTCGGCTTGGCTACGCGCTCTTAAATAGGAGAGAGGGAACTCATTGCTGAAATGGGGGTCTTCATAAAACGGATGCCAGAGGATAGAGAAAGTTGTGAATTAGACCTTCTAAAATTTCTTCACCAAAGGCGGTTTATTGGAGAAACTTTCTCATCGGAGAAATCCAATGAAGATCTCTGGAAAAGCGGAATTGATACAGAATTTCCGCTAGTATTCGACGCCAATTCTATATGGCTTCGCCAACAGATCTTCAGTGCTCTGTGGAACTCAATCTTAGCAATACGCAGCGGCGCATCAGAGCAATACGAAATTCGCGACTTTTTGGAGAACTTTGGAGCTGATCTTTTCAATTCTAGACACTACAAGATATTCTCTGGACTGTCTCCAATAGAGACAATTGAGGTCGGACGAAATGTCAAAATCCTCAGTCAATCTCAAAGCAATAAGCTTCTACATCGTTCGTTAAATGAGAACTCCTATAGGAAACTAGGAGGAGACTTCTTCGTAGTTGAAATTATCAGGCCAATTCATCGGAAGGATCGGCACCACGGTTTAGACCGTCATCTTAGCTGGAGTGTAGAACACAAAGTCCGCCTTGCTTGCTTAATAGCTTTCCGCGAATGGATCCACTTGGGCCAAGATTTGGGTCCGCTTCTGCAAACCGTTTTTGACAAAGATACCAAACCGTCCACGGAGAGCGAAATCGCCCCGCTACAAATTCGACCAGAGAGGCGCATCCACTCACATCCGATAAAAGCATTGCTGAATCGAATCAACGCGATGGCAAAGAATGATAGAGAAGTTCTACTTCGCTCCTTCGAACATTTTAGACGCGGCCAACAGGGTTATCCAAGTGAATCACTTCTGCCGCTGAGAACCGCTCTGGAAATGCTCCTGCTGCATGATTTAGACGCAAAGACAGAATTATTCTTTCGATTTCGCTTACATGCTGCGATTCTCCTTGGACGGAGTTGCACTAATAGGCAAGAATATTTCAAGAAATTCTCGTACTTTTACGAACTCCGCTCGACTGCTGTTCATGGCGGTCATGTGTCTATTGAGAAAGAAGAGTTTCTTGATCCGTTTCGGCGCGAGTTAATCGATATCTATGAGAAGGTTGTAAATCTTGGCTTTGTTCCCCGAGGCAACGACTTCATCCAGAAGATACTCGGTGATCCAAATGCGAAACTGTAGCAAGCGTAGGGTCCAGACAACCAAAAAAGAACCGCCCCACCGGGGCGGCCCCTTCGCCATCTGCGTCCCGCTCCTCAGAGCTTCTTCTTCGCCATCTTCGCCGCGCCCTTGGCGAGGTCGGCTTCCGGGCTGCCGTGGTGTCCGCCCGTCTTGCCGACGCCGGTCTTGCCGACGCCCGTCGTGCCGGTTGCCGGCCGGGCGCCGGTCTTGGACTTGCCGAAGGCCGCGGTGGCACGGCGAAAGATACTGCCGAGATTCATGATACGTCTCCCTACTACGGCGGCGGATTCTCCGCTGCCGATGGATACCCGAACGCCTCGCGCGACGCTCCGTTCCGGCAATGTGGAAATCCGTCGAAGCCCGGCTGGTCGCCCGGCAGGGGCCGAGACCCGCCCGAAGGCGGCGCGGTCTCGGCGCGCCGCCCCTCGCGGAACGCTCCGCGGCCCGAGCCGCGGGGCGCGCCTGTCGCTCAGCCGCGCTTGCGGCGCATCGCGCCGAAGCCGGCGAGCGCGCCGCCCAGAAGCAGCGCGGAGGCCGGAAGCGGCACCGGGTTCGGCGCCGGCTGGCCGCCATTGCCGCCATTTTCGGTGAGCGCCTCGCCGTCGACGGAGAAGCCGACATTGGCCGCATCGTCGCCGAGCGCGCCGTTGCTGTCGAACAACGCATAGACGGACTCGCCTTTCCTCACCGACAGGTGGGCGATCGTGTTCACGCCTTCCTGCAGGTCGCCGGTGGGCTCGCCCACCGGCATGAGCGGCGTCGTCGCCTGATCGAAATCGGGGCTGTCGGCCACGCCCACGGTGAAGGCGTCGAGCGCATCCAGCGGGCCGGTATAGGTCATCGAGAAGTCGAGATCGACGTCGTCCGTGGCGGTGACGATCTCCGAATAGGTCGGGTTGTCCGCCCGAAGCGTGTCGCCGCCGGCTTCCACGGACTCGCCGGGTCCCACGGTCACGGCCTGTGCCGCCAGGGGAAGGCCGGCGGCGAGGGTCGTCGTCAATGCAATCTTCGAGATCATGAACATCTCCTGAACTGGTGAATTCGGCGTGGCGCCATCCGCCCAACGAGCCCCGATCCGCCCGGCGTTCCGATTGACGTCCAGTTAAGCCGTTGACGGATCCGGCCTCGGTCGCCCCCGTCACGAGAAAGGGCGCCCGCAGGCGCCCCCGTCACCGCTCCGCCGGACGCTCTCGTCAGCCGCGCCTGCGCCGCACCGCCCCGATCCCGGCGAGCGCCGCGAGCAGCAGCCCCCCGGCCGCCGGCAGCGGCACCGCCGCGACCGGCTCGCCCGGCACGGAGAACGCCGCCCCGTCGCCGGCCCCGTCCGGGCTGTAGGAGGCGGTCCAGATCCCCGTGCTCTCGTAGTAGAAGAGCCCCTGGTTGTGGTCCTCCAGAACGCTCGTCGGCGTCAGCACGGTCACGTCGTCGGAATCCGCCAGGTACCCCGAGACCGACACCAGGTCGGGACGGACGCTGATGCTGAAGTCGAGATCGTAATAGCCGCCGAGATGCCCGTCCGGCCGCGACAGCAGCGTTGCGCCGTAGGGGTTCTCGATCGCCGAAGTGGGCGGGTCTTCGAGCAGGGAATAGTCGTAATCCACCGCGTAGTCGAAGACCGGCCCGGAGAGGCCGGGAACCGAGAACACGAACGTCCCGCCATAGGGCGGCACGGTGGAGATCTCCGCTTCCCCCGCAGTCGTGTCCGTCAGGGTCTGCGGCCCGCCGTCGAACCCGATGCTCAGCGTGCCCGCCGAGGCCGTTCCCGCCGCCAGCGCCAATGCTGCGGCCCATGCCAGTGTATCCATCCCGACCCCCAATCGTTAACGGAGTGCACGCTACAGGGTCGCCCGGATTTGTCGAGTTTTCCCGGATATTTACACGTTTGAATTGCGCTTACATCCGCACGGCGGGCCGGATTCCACCGGAGCGGTTGGCCCGGCGCCGTGGCGGCCGCGCCGGCGACGGCGTCCTCACCCCTCCTCGTCCCAGGGCGCCTTGCCGGTCCGCTGCCATTCGTCGAACTCGGCCTCGAAGGCGCGCACGCGGGCGATCTTGATCTGTGCCCAGGTGGCGAGGATGCGGTTTATCCGCGTCTGGTAGCCCTTGCCCATGGCGCGGTAGAACTTCGCCACGCTCTCGTCGAGGCGCAGCGTGATCTGGATCTTGCTCTCCTCGGTGTCGAGATCGAGCTCCAGCGTCCGCCAGGCCTCCGGGCAGAGGTCGCGCACGGCGTAGTCCATGTCGCGCTCGTCCTGCAGCGCGCGGAGGTTGCGGGTCAGCCGCTCGACGGCAAGGCGCTGGGTCTTGGTGGTCCGGGTCATGGTCCGTGATGTCGCACGGATTGATGAACGCGGCGCAAGACCACCGCGCGCTCGCCTCCTACGGGAATCCGACGGGAATCCGACCGGATTCCGACACGTCCAGGGAGGTGCCGGAGACCGGAAACAAACCGGTTCCACCTCGGCGGTTGCATCGTCTTTTCCCCTGCCCGACCCTCCGCGCCACCGCGGCCTCGCGTCGCAAAGCTTGGGGAAAATCAGAATGAAAACGGGTACGTATCCACTGGCGCTCGCCGCGCTGCTGGCCCTGCCGGGCCTCGCCTCCGCGGCGACCGTCTCGGGCCTCACCTTCTCCGCCGCCTCGCCCGGCGGCCTGCAGGACTTCGCCTCCCACTTCCACTCCGAAAGCGAGACCGCCGAAGTCGGAAATCTCGAGGATGTTTCGGGACTTGAAGAGGTTCGCGGCCTCTCGGAGTTCGACCTTTCGGGCCTCTCGGAGACCACCTCCGCGGTGCTGAGCTTCGACGTCGGCGCCGATTCCGGCCTCTTTCCGGAGAACGGTTTCGCCTATCTGGGACCGATCGACATCCTCGCCTACGGGGCAAACAACGCCCTCGATCTGGCCGATTACAGCGTCGCCCCGACCGGGACGGTCGGCTCGTTCTCGACCGCGGGCCTTTCCGTCGGCGACGCGCTCAGCTTCGACGTGACCGCGCTCTTGAACGCCGCCATAGGAGCCGGAGACCCTGCGCTCGGCATCCGCTTGCAGATCGCCGGCGCCGGCAATGGCGGAGCCTACACGTTCAACGCCTTCGAGCTCACCACAACGGACGCGACGGACCCCACCGATCCGACGGGCCCCACCGATCCGACCGCTCCGAGTCCGGTGCCGCTTCCCGCCGGCGCGGTGCTCCTGCTCGGGGCGCTGGCCGGTCTCGGGGGTCTGCGACGCCGGTCCGCCTGAGCTCGCCGCGTCATCGGTGAAGAGACACGAAAAAAGGGCGCCGCCGGCGCCCTTTCCTGTCCTGCAACGATCGAGCGGTCTCAGACCAGCTCGAGATTGTCCGCCGACTGGCGACCGTCGCGGCCGGATTGCAGCTCGTACTGAACCTTCTGGTTGTCGGCGAGGCCGGTCAGGCCAGCGCGCTCGACCGCCGAGATGTGGACGAACACGTCCTTGCCGCCCTGGTCGGGCTGGATGAAGCCGAAGCCTTTGGTGGGGTTGAACCATTTCACGGTGCCGGTTGCCATCGTGAGATCTCCTGTCTTTTCAGTCTGTTCGCGTAAGTGCAACAGCGTGGCGAAGCGTGCCAAGATCGAGTGCGCCGCTGTCCGGATAGGAAGTCAGGGGATCGATAGAGGTGTCTTGCGAAGGTTAATTCGCATGATCGGAGAGAATTGTCCAGCACCAACGCGACAGGGGTTTTCGGACACTTCCAAAAAGAACAAAGTAGGAACATAGAATCGTCCCCATGTTGTTCCATGCCGCCTCATATCTCCCCCTTCCCCCGTCGCCCGCCCACTGCCCCGGGCGGCGCCTCGGCGGATGTCTTTCCCGCCGATCCCGGCGACGGCGGGTGGATGGGCTTCGTCCTGGCAAGCCTGCCCGCCACCGGGCGCGTCCTCTGGATCCAGGACCGCGCCTCGCGGCGGAAGGCGGGCGTGCCGGGCTGGCTGCCCGCTCCCTGCCGCGTGATCCGGGCGGAGATGTCCCATCCCCGCGACGCCCTCATCGCCGCGGAGGAGGGGCTCTCCACCGCCGGAATCGCCGCGGTGGTGGCCGAGATCTGGGGCGACCCGGGAGTTCTGGACTTCACTGCCACCAAGCGCCTCGCCTTCCGGGCCGAGCGGCACGGCACCGCCTCCTGGCTGATCCGCCATGCCGGCACGGTCGCGGCCAGCGCATCGCGCGACCGCTGGCGCATCGCCTCCCTGCCGGCCCTGCCCCATCCAGAGGATTCCCGCGCTCCCGGCGCCCCGCGCTGGCGGGCGGAGCTCTTCCGCTCGCGCGATTCGCGGCCCGGCATCTGGTGGGTCGCCCATGACCCGGCGGGTGGTCTCCGTTTCGCTCCCGAACCTGGCGATCGAGAGGTGGGAGAGGCTCTGCCGGCAGCGCGGCGACCCGCCGCCCGATGAACGGCCGGGGGCGCTCGCCACCGACGGGCCGCACGGGCGCGTCGTCCACGCGGCGAACCGCGCCGCCCGCCTCGCCGGCATCGAGCCGGGCGCGCGGGTGGTGGACATGCAGGCGCTCTGCCCCGGCCTCCATGTCGACTACGCCGATCTCGCGGGCGACCGCGCGGCGCTCGAGCGGCTGGCGCTCTGGGCGCGGCGCTGGTGCCCCTGGACCGCGCGCGACGGGGCGGCGGGCCTCGTGCTCGACACCACCGGCTCCGACCATCTCCTGGGCGGCGAGGCCTTGATGCTGGCGAGGATGGAGACCGACCTCGCCGGGCTCGGCCTCTCCGCCCGCCTGGCCGTGGCGCCGACCCGGGGCGCCGCCTGGGCGCTCGCCCGCTACGGTCCCGTCCGGGCGGTGAGCTTCGAGCCGCTGGACCTCGCCCCGCTGCCCGTGGCCGCCCTGCGCCTGGACTCCGAGACGATGCGGCTTCTCGACCGGCTGGGGCTGAAACGGGTGGGCGATCTCATGGCCATGCCGCGCCCCGCCCTCGCCCGCCGCTTCGTCCGCGCGGCGCCCGAGGCCAATCCGCTCCTCCGCCTCGACCAGGCGACGGGCCGGCTCGACGAGCCGCTCGACAGCGCGGAGCCTCCGCCGCGCTTCCGCGCCGCTTTGCGCCTCGCCGAGCCGGTCCTCGATCCCGGCCCGCACCTGCCCGGCCTCGCCGCCGCCCTGGCTCGTCATCTCGAGCGCGCCGAGGCCGGCGCCCGGCGCCTCGTCCTCAGCGTCTTCCGCACCGACGGGGAGCTGCGCCGGATCGACGTCGCCACCGCCCGCGCGGTCCGCGACCCGGACCACGTGGCGCGGCTCTTCGCCGGGCGGGTTGGGGAGCTCGATCCGGGCTTCGGCTTCGATGCGCTGGCGCTCGAGGCCACCCATACCGACCCCCTGCCTGCCCGTCAGGCCGGGCTCGACGGCGCGGCCGACCATGCCGGCGACCTCGCCCGGCTGATCGACCGGCTCTCCACACGCTTCGGCGCGCGGCGCATCTTCCAGTCCGCCACCCGGGAGAGTCACGTGCCCGAACGGGCCCGCATCCGCGTGGCGCCCCTCGCCGCGCCCCCCGCGCCGGACCCGGCCGCCCTCGCCACGCCTCCGGCCCGGCCGCCACGCCTTCTCGACCCGCCCGAGGAGGTGCGCGTGCTCTATGCCGTGCCCGAGGGGCCGCCGGTGCGCTTCGTCTGGCGCGGCCGGACGATCAGCGTCGCGCGCTATGCCGGACCGGAGCGGATCGCGCCCGAATGGTGGCACGACCGGCCGGGCACGCGGCTCCGCGACTATTTCCGCATCGAGGAGGCCGGCGGACGGCGGCTCTGGCTCTACCGCGAGGGGCTCGCCGGCGACGGGCGGGGTGGCGCCCCGCGCTGGTTCCTGCACGGCCTGTTCGCCTGATGCCCGAGACCGAGCGCCCGCCGCCGCGCAGCACCCTCGCCGGCCGCTTCACGGCGAACCCGACCGCGCCTTACGTGGAACTCGGCCTCGCCTCGGCCTTCTCCTTCCTGCGCGGCGCGTCCGATGCCACGGAACTCGCCGCCGCGGCGAGCCTCGGAGGCCATGACGCGCTGGGGATCGCCGATCTCAACACCTTCGCCGGGATCGTGCGCTTCCACCTCGCCGCGGAGACGACGCGGATCCGACCCGTCATCGGCTGCCGCCTCGTCCTCGTCACCGGCGAGACCTTCCTCGCCTATCCCCGCGACCGCGCCGCCTACGGGCGCCTCTCGCGGCTCCTGTCGAAGGGCAAGATGGCCGACGCGGCGGGAAACTGGCAGGCGAAGGGCGCCTGCGACATCACCATGGGCGACCTTGAGGTCCATGCCGAGGGCACGATCCTGATCCTCGTTCCCGACGGGCGGACGGAATCGCGGCTCGCCCGGCTCGTCCGCCGCCTGCCCGGCCTCGCCCATGTCGCGGCGAGCCATCTCTACCGCGGCGACGACCGGGCGCGGATCAACCGGCTCGACCGGCTGGCCCGCGCCGCCGGCCTGTCGATCCTGGCCACCAACGACGTGCTCTACCACGACCGCGCCCGCCGCCCGCTGCAGGACGTGATGACCTGCATCCGCGAGAAGACCACCGTGCAGCGCGCGGGCTTCCTGCTTCACGCCAATGCCGAGCGGCACCTGAAATCGCCCGCCGAGATGGTCCGCCTCTTCGCCGACTGGCCGCACGCCATCGCCGCCACCCGCGCCGTCGCCGAGGCTTGCCGCTTCGCGCTCACCGACCTCTCCTACCACTACCCGCAGGAGACGGTGCCGGCGGGCGAGACGCCCCGGAGCCGGCTCGAGGCGCTCGTCCTGGAGGGCGCGGTGGCCCGCTACCCGGCGGGAATCCCGGACCGCATCGCCGCAACCCTGGAAAAGGAGTTGGCGCTGATCGAGGAAAAGGCCCTGCCCCAGTATTTCCTCACCATCCACGACATCGTCGCCTTCGCGCGGCGTCGCGGCATCCTCTGCCAGGGCCGCGGCTCGGCGGCCAATTCCGCCGTCTGCTACGTGCTCGGCATCACCGAGGTGGATCCGGCCACCCACGATCTCCTCTTCGAGCGATTCATCAGCCGGGAGCGCCGCGAGCCGCCCGACATCGACGTCGATTTCGAGCACGAGCGCCGCGAGGAGGTGATCCAGCACATCTACGCCAAATACGGCCGCCACCGCGCCGGGCTCTGCGCCACGGTCATCCACTACCGCCCGAAGAGCGCCATCCGCGAGGTCGGCAAGGCGATGGGGCTCAGCGACGACGTGACCGGCGCGCTCGCCAGGACGGTCTGGGGCAGCTTCGGCCGCGAGATGGGCGCGGAGCAGGCCGAAGAGGCCGGGCTCGACCTCTCCGATCCCCTGCTGTCTCGCACCCTGACCCTCGCCGCCCAACTCATCGGCATGCCGCGCCATCTCAGCCAGCATGTCGGCGGCTTCGTCCTGACCGAGGGGCCCCTCGTCGAGACCGTGCCCATCGGCAACGGCGCCATGGCCGAGCGCAGCTTTATCGAATGGGACAAGGACGACATCGACGCGCTCGGCATCCTGAAGGTCGACGTCCTCGCCCTCGGCATGCTGACCTGCATCCGCAAGTGCTTCGGCCTCCTCGCCGCCCATGACGGGCGCGCCTGCACCCTGGCCTCCGTCCTGCAGGACGACAACGAGGCCGAGCGCGCCGCCGTCTACGACATGCTCTGCCGCGGCGACAGCGTCGGCGTCTTCCAGGTGGAGAGCCGGGCGCAGATGAACATGCTGCCGCGCCTGAAACCCCGCGAGTTCTACGACCTCGTCATCGAGGTGGCGATCGTCCGTCCCGGCCCGATCCAGGGCGACATGGTCCATCCCTATCTCCGCCGGCGAGCCGGCGAGGAGCCCGAGGAATATCCCTCCCCCGGCGCCCCCCACGACCCCGATGAGCTGCGCCACATCCTCAAGCGCACCAGGGGCGTGCCGATCTTCCAGGAGCAGGCGATGAAGATCGCCATGGTCGCCGCCGAGTTCGACCCCACGGAGGCCAACGAGCTCCGCAAGGCGATGGCCACCTTCCGCTCCCGCGGCACCATCGAGCAGCTCCAGGACAAGATGGTCGAGCGCATGGTCGGCCGCGGCTACGAACGCGCCTTCGCCCGCCGCTGCTTCGACCAGATCAAGGGCTTCGGCGAATACGGCTTCCCCGAGAGCCACGCGGCGAGCTTCGCGCTCCTCGTCTACGTCTCCGCCTGGCTGAAATGCCACTACCCCGCCCATTTCGCCGCCGCGCTCCTCAATTCGCAGCCGATGGGCTTCTATGCCCCGGCGCAGATCGTCCGCGACGCGCGCGAGCACGGCGTCACCGTCCTGCCCCCGGACGTGAACATGAGCGAATGGGACAACACGCTCGTGCCCCTGGGCCTCGACTGGGCGCTGCGCCTCGGCCTGCGCCAGGTCGGCGGATTGTCCGAGGCCGCCGTCGCCCGCATCACCGCGGCGCGCGACACGCCCTTCGCGGATCCGCATGACCTCAAGACCCGCGCCCGGCTCGACCGCGGCGCGATGCAGACCCTCGCGGCCGCCGACGCGATGCGCTCGATGGGCCTCGACCGCCGCGCCGCGCTCTGGGCGATCCGGGGGCTGAAGGACGCCCCCGACCTGCCGCTCTTCCGCGAGAGCCGCGACGAGGGCGCCGACCCGCCCGTCGCCCTGCCCGCCATGCCGGTCTGCGAGCACGTCATCGCCGATTACCAGACCCTGCGTCTGTCGCTGAAGCGCCACCCGATGGCCTTCCTCCGAAAGAGCCTGACCCGGCAGCGCTACCTCCGCGCCGCCGATCTCGCCCGCGCCGGCCAGGGGAGCCGCGTCCGCCTCGCCGGCATCGTCCTCATCCGCCAGCGCCCCGGCAGCGCCAAGGGCGTCTGCTTCATCACGCTCGAGGACGAGACCGGCAGCGCCAATCTCGTGGTCTGGCCGAAGGTCATGGCCGCCTACCGCCCCGTGGTGATGACCGCGCGGCTCCTCGACGTCGCCGGGCATGTCCAGCGCGACCCGTCCTCGGGCATCGTCCACCTCGTCGCGCAGCAGCTCACCGACCGCAGCGACGCGCTCCGGCGCCTCGCCCGCGCGCCCTTCGACGCGCCCTTCTCCCGCGCCGACGAGGTCACCCGGCCGATCCCCGGCCCGACCCACCACCATCCCCGCGACGCCCGGATCGTGCCGAAGTCGCGCGATTTCCACTGACCTCGGAGCGAAAGCGGCAGACCGGGCTTGCACCGGCCGCCCCTGCAGGATTTACCGGAAGGGCGTTTTCTTTCCGCCGGGACCGGAATCCTTGCAAGATATCGGAGAAGCCTTCGCGCTGGCGTTCTCGCTCGTCCTCTCGGCCGATGCGGATCTGCTGGAGATCGTCGCGCTTTCCCTCCGGGTCAGCCTCGCCGCGACGGCGCTCGCCTGCCTGATCGGCCTGCCCCTCGGCGCCCTCGTCGCGATCAGCCGCTTCCCGGGCCGCGGTGCCCTGCTGGTGGCGATGAACGCGCTGATGGGCCTGCCGCCGGTGGTCGTCGGGCTCCTGATCTACATCCAGTTCTCCCGCGCGGGCCCGCTCGGGTTCCTCGGCCTGCTCTACACGCCGACCGCCATGATCGTCGCCCAGACGGTCCTGATCACCCCGATCGTCACCGCCCTTTCGCGTCAGGTGCTGGAGGATCTCTTCACCGAATACGCCGAGCAGTTCCGCTCCTTCTGCCTCACCCGCGCCCAGGTCGTGCAGGCGCTCCTCTGGGACGCCCGCTACGCGCTCGTCACCGTCGGGCTCGCCGGGTTCGGCCGCGCCGTGGCCGAGGTCGGCGCGGTGATCATCGTCGGCGGCAACATCGACCACCTGACACGGGTGATGACCACCGCCATCGCGCTCGAGACCTCGAAGGGCAACCTGCCCCTGGCCCTCGCCCTCGGCATCGTCCTGCTCGCCCTGGCGCTCGGCGTGAACGCCGCCGCGCAGGCCCTGCGCCTCACCGCCGCGCGGAGCGCCCATGTCTGAGATGACTGAGATGACCGATATGTCCGATCTCGCCCTCGCCGCCCCCGCGGCGCCATCGGCCGTCGCCGCGGCGCCGCTCCTGCCGCTGAACGTCCGCGGCCTGACCCTCCGCTTGGGCGAAACAGTCGTGCTCGACGCGCTCGACCTCCGCCTCGATCCCGGCGGCTGCACGGTCATCATGGGGCCGAACGGGGCGGGCAAGAGCCTGCTCCTGAAGGTGCTGCACGGGCTGGTGGCCCCCACCGCCGGCGGCGCCGACTGGAACGGCACCTCCGCCGGCCGCGCCACCCCGCGCCAGGCGCTCGTCTTCCAAACGCCGGTGCTGCTGCGCCGCTCCGTCGCCGCCAATCTCGACTTCGTGCTGAAGGCCCGCGGCAAGGACCGGGCGCGGCGCGCCGCGCTCCTCGACCGCGCCGGCCTCGCCCACAAGGCGGACCAGTCCGCGCGGCTCCTCTCGGGCGGCGAGCAGCAGCGCCTCGCCCTCGCCCGCGCGCTGGCCACCGACCCCGAGGTCCTGCTCCTCGACGAGCCGACCGCCAGCCTCGACCCCGCCTCGGTCCTCGCCATCGAGCGCATCGTCTCCGAGGCGCGGCGTGCCGGCACGCGCATCCTCTTCGTCACCCACGATGCCGGCCAGGCCCGCCGCATGGCCGACGATGTGGTGTTCCTCAGCCGCGGCCGGGTCGCCGAGCACGCCCCCGCCCACCGCTTCTTCCCCGAGCCGGCGAGCCGGCCGGCGCGGGACTACCTGGACGGCCGGATCGTCGTCTGACCTGCAAGACCTCAAGGGAGACCCCATGTCCACACGCCGGATTCTCGCGACCACGGCCCTCGCGCTCCTCGCCGGCCCGGCGCTGGCGCAGGACGAGTCGATCATCGTCCAGTCCACGACCTCCACCGCCAATTCCGGGCTCTACGACTACCTCCTGCCGAAATTCGAGGAAGAGAGCGGCATCACCGTCAACGTCGTCGCCGTCGGCACCGGCCAGGCGATCGAGAACGCCCGCAACTGCGACGGCGACCTGCTGCTCGTGCATGCCAGGCCCGCCGAGGAGCAGTTCGTCTCCGACGGCATGGGGACCGAGCGCACGGACCTCATGTACAACGACTTCGTCATCGTCGGCCCCGCGGAAGACCCCGCCGGCGTCGCAGGCATGGAGGACGCCCAGGAGGCGCTGGCCAGGATCGCCGAGGCCGAGGCCCCCTTCGCCTCCCGCGGCGACGATTCGGGCACCAACAGGAAGGAGATGTCGCTCTGGTCCGATACCGGGACCGACCCGACCTCCGCCTCCGGCGGCTGGTACCGGGAGACCGGCTCGGGGATGGGCGCGACGCTCAATGCCGGCATCGGCATGGGCGCCTACGTCCTGACCGACCGCGCCACCTGGATCAGCTTCGGGAACAGGCAGGATTACGAGATCCTCGTCGAGGGCGACGACGACCTCTACAACCAGTACGGCGTCATCCCCGTGAACCCGGAGGAATGCCCGAGCGTCAACGCCGAAGGGGCGCGGGCCTTCGCCGACTGGCTTCTCTCGCCCGAGGGCCAGCAGACCATCGGCGCCTACCGGGTCGACGGCCAGCAGCTCTTCTTTCCCAACGCCCCCGAACAGGGTAGCTGAGGCGCGAAGCGCGCCGGGGGGGCACCGCCCCCCCCCGCGCCGCCCGCCGCGCGACCGGAGCCATGGCCGAGACGACCGACGAGCCCGAATACCTCACCGTGCCGGAGCTGGCAGAGCTCCTCCGCGTGAAGGAGCGCAAGGTCTACGACCTCGCCAGCTCCGGCGCGGTGCCCTGCTCGCGGGCGACGGGCAAGCTCCTCTTTCCCGCCGCCGAAGTGCGCGCCTGGATCTCCGGCGCGACGCCGGGGCGCGCCGGGGCCATGCCGCCGCCGATCCTGCTCGGCAGCCACGATCCTCTGCTCGACTGGGCGATCCGGGCCTCCGGCTGCGGGCTCGCCACCTACATGGACGGCTCTCTCGACGGGCTGGAGCGCTTCCGCCGCGGCGAGGGCGTCGCCTGCGGCCTGCACATCCACGACGCCGCCACCGGCGCCTGGAACCTCCCCGCCGTCGAGGCCGCCTGCGCCGGGTCGGAGAGCGTCCTCGTCGCCTTCGCCACGCGCGAGCGCGGGCTGGTCCTGCGCGCCGGCGCCGAGGCGCCCGCCTCCCTCGCCGATCTCGCGAGCCTCCGCATCGCGCCGCGTCAGGCGCAGTCCGGGACCGACACGCTCTTCCGCCACCTCCTCGCCGAGGCCGGAACCGACGCCGCCGCGCTCGACCTCGCCGAGACCGCCCGCACCGAGACCGAGGCGGTCGAGACCGTCGCCACCGGCCGGGCCGACGCGACCTTCGGCCTGGCCTGCGTCGCCCGCAGCTTCGGCCTCGGCTTCGTGCCGCTCGTCGAAGAGCGATTCGACATCCTGGTGCACCGCCGCGCCTGGTTCGAGCCGCCGATGCAGGCGCTCCTGTCCTTCTTCTCCGCGCAGTCCTTCCGCGACCGCGCCGCGCGGACGGGCGGATACGACACCGGCGCGCTCGGCCGGGTGCGCTGGAACGGCTAGCTCGTCCCGTCAGCCTCGCCAAAAGCGGCAAGATCGTCTATGTCCACCGCCGGCCTGCCCGAATCCGGGCGCCCGCGACCAGAAGAGAGGCCCGCCGCATGATCGTGGTCGAGGATCTGCACAAGCATTTCGGCGGCTTCCACGCCGTCGACGGGGCCAGCCTGACGATCCGCGAAGGCTCCATCACCGGCCTCATCGGACCCAACGGCGCCGGCAAGTCCACGCTGTTCAACGTCGTCGCGGGCGTCCTGCCCCCGACCTCGGGCCGCGTCACCATGGCCGGAGAGGACATCACCGGCCTGCCGCCCCATGCGCTCTTCGCCAGGGGTCTGCTGCGCACCTTCCAGATCGCGCACGAATTCCCCTCCATGACCTGCCGCGAGAACCTGATGATGGTCCCCGGCGACCAGTCGGGGGAGGCGCTCTGGAACACCTGGTTCGGCCGCCGCCGCATCGCCGATGAGGAGCGCGCGCTCCGTGCGAAGGCCGACGAGGTGCTCGACTTCCTGACCATCTCGCATCTCGCCGACCACAAGGCGGGTCTCGTCTCCGGCGGACAGAAGAAGCTCCTGGAGCTCGGCCGCACGATGATGGTCGATGCCCGCATCGTGTTTCTCGACGAGGTCGGCGCCGGGGTGAACCGCACCCTCCTCAACACCATCGCTGAAGCCATCGCGCGCCTCAACCGCGAACGCGGCTATACCTTCGTGGTGATCGAGCACGACATGGACTTCATCGAGCGCCTCTGCGACCCGGTGATCTGCATGGCCGAGGGCCGCGTCCTGGCCGAGGGCAGCCTCGCCGAGATCAAGGCCAACGAGGAGGTGATCGAGGCCTATCTGGGCACCGGCCTCAAGAACCGCTCCGCCGCCGGGGCGCAGGCATGAGCGGCGGCGCGGACCCCTATTCCGGCCGCGGCCATACCGACCGCTCCGTCTCCAACCCGGGCGCCGGCGCCGCCGAGGCGCCCGCCCCCCGCGACAGCGGCGCCACGGCGCCGGCCGCCGGTCGCCCGTTCCTCGCCGGCGAGGGGATGACCGGCGGTTACGGCAAGGGTCCCGACATCCTCCACGACTGCACCGTCGCGGTGAATGCGGGCGAGATCGCGGTCATCGTCGGCCCCAACGGCGCCGGCAAGTCCACAGCCATGAAGGCGATCTTCGGCATGCTCGAGCTGCGCCGCGGCGCGGTCGTGCTCGACGGCGAGGACATCACCCGCCTCTCGCCGCAGGACCGGGTCGGCCGCGGCATGGGCTTCGTGCCGCAGAACGCCAACATCTTCCCCTCCCTGTCGGTCGAGGAGAACCTGGAGATGGGCGCCTTCATCCGGCGCGACGACATCTCCGGCACCATGGCGCAGGTCTACGACCTGTTCCCGATCCTGAAGGAGAAGCGCCGCCAGATGGCCGGCGAGCTCTCCGGCGGTCAGCGTCAGCAGGTCGCCGTCGGCCGCGCGCTGATGACCGAGCCGAAGCTGCTGATGCTCGACGAGCCCACCGCCGGCGTTTCCCCGATCGTCATGGACGAGCTCTTCGACCGCATCATCGAGGTCGCCCGCACCGGCCTGCCGGTGCTCATGGTGGAGCAGAACGCCCGCCAGGCGCTCGAGATCGCCGACCGCGGCTATGTCATGGTCCAGGGCCGCAACGCCCATACCGGCACCGGTGCCGAACTCCTAGCCGACCCCGAGGTCCGGCGAAGCTTCCTCGGCGGGTGATGCCATGTTTCCTGTGAACGAATTAAATCGAGCCGATTACTATGCGTATCTTGCCCGGCTGAACTTTGAATGTGCTGAAGAAGCGGATGAAAAGATTGACTTTCTACCCGGCTACGAAACCGCCGCTCCGCCTCCGGTGATAATTCTATGCGCCCACCGATTGAACTTCCGCGCGTCCGCAACGGCGCGGACCTCCCCAAGATCGACGAGGATGTTTTGAAGATCATTTCTGATCTGCTGACGTCGCATCGGCTGCGCTACGGAGAACGGTCGGCGCTCGGAAGAGTGCCAGTTTACGGGCACCTCCAAGAACTGGTGGAACACTTGCTCATCGCGTGCGGAGCGCCGCGGTTGGAGGACCTCGCCTGATGGAACCCCTCAACGCCCTCGTCACGCTGATGAACTACGTCATCGTGCCGGCCACCGCCTACGGCGCGCAGCTCGCCCTCGGTGCGCTCGGCGTCACCATGGTCTACGGCATCCTGCGTTTCTCCAACTTCGCCCACGGCGACACGATGGCCTTCGGCACCATGGCCACGATCCTCGTCACCTGGGCGCTGCAGGCGGCGGGCGTCTCCCTCGGCCCGGTGCCAACCGCGCTCCTCGCCCTGCCCGCGGGCATCCTCGGCTGCGCCGCGCTGCTCCTCGCCACCGACCGGGTGGTCTATCGCTTCTACCGGGCCGAGAAGGCGAACCCGGTGATCCTCGTCATCGTCTCGATGGGCGTGATGTTCATCTACAACGGCATCGTGCGGCTGATCGTCGGCCCGGACGACCGCTCCTTCTCCGACGGCGCGCGCTTCCTCTTCACCGTGCGCGACTTCCGCGAGGCGACCGGGCTCGACGAGGGGTTCGGACTGCGCACCTCGCAGGCGATCACCCTGATCGTCGCCATCATCGCCGTGGCGGCGCTGTTCTGGTTCCTGAACCGCACCCGCACCGGCAAATCGATGCGCGCCTTCTCCGACAACGAGGATCTGGCGCTGCTTTCCGGCATCGACCCCGAGCGCGTCGTCGCCGTCACCTGGGTGATCGTCGCCGCCCTCGCCACCATCGCCGGCACCCTCTACGGGCTCGACAAGTCGTTCCACCCCTTCACCTATTTCCAGCTCCTGCTGCCGGTTTTCGCCGCCGCCATCGTCGGCGGGCTGGGCTCGCCGCTCGGCGCCATCGCCGGCGGCTTCGTCATCGCCTTCTCGGAGGTGACCGTGACCTATGCCTGGAAGAAGGCCCTGGCCTATTTCCTGCCCGACAGCCTGGAGCCCTCCGGCCTCGTCCAGCTTCTCTCCACCGACTACAAGTTTGCGGTCAGCTTCATGATCCTCGTCGTCGTGCTGCTGTTCCGCCCGACCGGCCTCTTCCGGGGGAAATCCGTATGAGCGACACGCTGCGCAACGCGCTCCTCTTCGCCGGCCTCGCCGGCCTCATCGTGCTGACCGGGTTGCTGCAGAGCTGGAACTCGGCGCTGATCATCCTCAACATGGGCCTCGTCTCCGCCGTCATGGCGCTCGGCGTGAACCTGCAATGGGGCTTCGCCGGGCTCTTCAACGTCGGCGTCATGGGCTTCGTCGCGCTCGGCGGCCTCGCGGCGGTGGTCGTCTCCATGCCGCCCGTCTCGGCGGCCTGGGCGGCGGGCGGGCTGCGCATCCTCGCGGGTCTGGCCCTGGGCGCCGCGACCATCGCCGCCGCCATCCTGCTCTGGCGGCGGATGGCGCCCGGCCGGGCGCGGGCAGCGGCCCTCGTCGCGCTGCTCGTCGCCGGCTTCTTCCTCTACCGCGCGGTGCTCGATCCCGGCGTCGCCGCCGTCGAGGCGGTGAACTCCGCGGCCACCGGCTATCTCGGCGGGCTCGGCCTGCCGATCCTCCTGGCCTGGCCGGTGGGCGGCCTCCTCGCCGCCGGCGCCGCCTGGATCATCGGCAAGACCGCGCTGGGCCTGCGCTCCGACTACCTCGCCATCGCCACGCTCGGCATCGCCGAGATCGTCATCGCGGTCCTGAAGAACGAGGACTGGCTGGCGCGCGGGGTGAAGAACGTCATCGGCCTGCCCCGCCCGGTTCCCTACGAGGTCGACCTGCAGCGTTCTGCCGACTTCGCCGCGAGCGCCCGCAGCCTCGGCTTCGACCCGGTCACCGCCTCCGGCCTCTGGGTGAAGCTGAATTACGGCCTGCTCTTCGCCGCGGTGCTGATCGTCGTCTTCGTGCTCGCCCAGCTCGCGCTGAAATCGCCCTGGGGCCGGATGATGCGCGCCATCCGCGACAACGAGACCGCCGCCCGCGCCATGGGCAAGGACGTGACCCGCCGCCACCTGCAGGTCTTCATCCTCGGCTCGGCGGTCTGCGGCATGGCCGGCGCGATGATGACCACGCTCGACGGCCAGCTCACGCCCGCCTCCTACCAGCCCCTGCGCTTCACATTCCTCGTCTGGGTGATGGTGATCGTGGGCGGGTCGGGCAGCAATCTCGGCGCGGTCCTCGGCGGCTTCCTGATCTGGTTCCTCTGGGTGCAGGTGGAGCCGCTCGGCCGGCTGCTGATGACGACGGTCACCGCCCCGCTGCCCGCCGGCGCGCTGAAGTCGCACCTCCTCGCCTCGGCCGCCCATATCCGGCTGCTGACGATGGGGGTGGTGCTGCTGCTGGTGCTGCGGTTCAGCCCGCGCGGCCTCATCCCGGAGCGGTGAAGCCGGCGCCGTTGCCGATATCGCCGGCCTGCAGGATCGGGGAGGCCTCGATCTCGGCCGCGTCGAGCATCGCCGCCACCCGCTCGAGCGAGGCCAGAAGCTGCGCCTGCTCCCAGGATTCGAGCGCGTTGAACGCCCGGACATAGCGCTGCTGCAGCGCGTCCGGCAGGTTGTCGACAAGGGCGCGTCCGGCCGCGGTGATCACCACGTTGGTCTGCCGCCGGTCGATCTTCGAGGGCTGCCGCTCCACCAGCCCGCGCGCCGCCAGCTTGTCGAGGAGCGCGGTGATCGTGGCCTGGCTGACGCCCATCCGCCCGGCAATGTCGGTCGGGTGGACCACGCCGTCCTTCATCTCCGCCGCCACCTGCAGCAGGCGCAGCTGCGAGGGCGTCAGCCCCGCCGAATGGGCCAGATCGCGCGCGTAGATCTCGGTGGCGCGCAGGATTCGCCTGATCGCCACCAGGCTGGCATCGGTGCGGTCTTTCATGTCCATCGCCATCGCCGGTCTCGCCCCCCCGCCCCGCCGCGCCCCGATGACGGAGGCTCCGGCGGCTCCCTTAACTGATCAAAGAATTCCCTGACGCGCTATTTCGGTCCGCGCCCCAAAAAATACAAGGAAAAACGCCCCAACCGCCCTCCGAGCGGCAATCGGCACTTAAACGGTTGAACAATTCTGGGGATTTGGTAGTTCATCTCTCGAAGCATCCAGGAGGCCACGTCTGATGGCGAAGGACATGACCCACGAAATCGACGACGAGTCGGTCGACACCCGGAAGGTCGAATTCCGCAAGCCCGTTGCCGAGGATGGCGGCGCGATCTGGGAACTCATCCGCGAGTGCAAGCCGCTCGACGAGAATTCCCGCTACTGCAATCTCATCCAGGCCGACCACTTCTCCGACACCTGCGTGGTGGCGGAGGTGGACGGCGAGATATGCGGCTGGATCTCGGGCCACATGATCCCCGGCGAGGAGGCGTTCTTCGTCTGGCAGGTGGCCGTCAGCCCGCGCGCCCGCGGCCTCGGCCTCGGCCGCCGCATGCTGCGCCACCTGATCGACCGCGAGGAATGCGTCGACGCGAAGGTTCTGAAGACCACCATAACCGAGGCCAACGACGCCTCCTGGGCGCTTTTCCAGAGCTTCGCGCGGTCGGTCGGCGGCGAGCTCAGCGACATGCCGCATTTCGAGGAAGACGTGCATTTCGACGGCGAGGCGCCGACCGAGCACATGGTGTCGATCACCCTGCCCCGGAACCGGTCCGGCCTGCGGGTCGTTGCCTGACCGCCCCGGTTTACGTAAAGTCAGCCTGACGCCCCGGGCTGCCCCGATCCACGAAAGGAATCCGCCATGCCCAAGGACATGGAGAAGACGTCGAAGGACATCTTCGAGCAGCGCGAAAGCAGCGTGCGGAGCTATTGCCGGTCGTTCGACACGGTGTTCACCAAGGCCAGCGGCTCGACGCTGACCGACGAGGACGGCCGCGACTACATCGACTTCCTCGGCGGCTGCTCCACGCTGAACTACGGCCACAACGATCCCGACATGAAGGCGGCGCTGATCGAGCACATCTCGAACGACGGCATCGCCCACGGGCTCGACATGTACACGACCGAGAAGGCCGCCTTCCTGGAGACCTTCGAGCGTCTCGTGCTGAAGCCGCGGAACATGCCGCACAGGATCATGATGACCGGCCCCACCGGCACCAACGCGGTCGAGGCGGCGATCAAGCTCGCCCGCAAGACCACCGGCCGGCGCAACGTCATCGCCTTCACCAACGGCTTTCACGGCATGACCCTGGGCGCCCTGGCCTGCACAGGCAATATCGGCAAGCGCGCCGGCGCCGGCGGCGGCGCGCTGTGCGGCGTCAGCCGGATGCCCTACGAGGGCGCCTTCGGCGACGACGTGGATACGCTCAGACAGATCGAGATGATGATCGAGAACCCCTCGGCCGGGATCGACCCGCCGGCGGCCTTCATCGTCGAGCTCGTCCAGGGCGAGGGCGGCCTCAACGCCGCTTCGAAGGAATGGGCCCAGGGCATCGCCGCGCTCGCGAAGAAGCACGGCATCAAGCTCATCGTCGACGACATCCAGGCCGGCCTCGGCCGCGCGGGCTCGTTCTTCAGCTTCGACGAGTTCGACATCGAGCCCGACATGATCCCGCTCGCCAAGTCGCTCTCCGGCCTCGGCCTGCCCTTCGCCTGCGTGCTGATCCGTCCCGAGGACGACATCTGGAAGCCGGCCGAGCACAACGGCACCTTCCGCGGCAACACCCATGCCTTCGTCACCGCGCGCGTGGCGCTGGAGAAGTTCTGGTCCGACGACCGCTTCAAGCAGGAGATCGCCGAGAAGGCCGCGGTCCTGACCGAGAGCTTCAAGCGCATCGCCGAGACCGTCGGCGGCGGCCGGCTCAAGGGCCGCGGCATGATGCAGGGCGTCGACGTGGGCTCGGGCGAGCTCGCCGACGCGATCTGCGCCGAGGCGTTCCGCAACGGCCTCGTCATCGAGACCTCCGGCGCCCATGACGAGGTGGTGAAGTGCCTCGCGCCGCTGACCACCCCGATGGACCAGTTCAGGGAAGGGCTCGCCATTCTCGAGGCGGCGGCCGCGACCTGCACCAAATCCCACCTCGCAGCGGAGTAACCGACATGATCGTTCGCGACTTCCACGAGCTCAAGGGCACCGACCGCGACGTGACCGACGCGCGCTGGTCTTCGGTGCGGATGCTCCTCGCCGACGACCGGATGGGCTTCTCGTTCCACATCACGACCCTTCAGGCCGGCTCCGAGCACGAGTTCGAATACAAGAATCACTTCGAGAGCGTCTACTGCATCTCCGGCACCGGCTCGATCACCGATATCGCCACGGGCGAGACCCACGCGATCCGGCCGGGCGTGATGTATGCCCTGAACGAGCACGACCGGCACGTCCTGCGCGCCGAGGACGAGCTGGTGATGGCCTGCTGCTTCAACCCGCCGGTGACGGGCACCGAGGTGCACCGGGAAGACGGCTCCTACGCGCCCCCCGGAGAGGCCGCCTGAGCCATGTCCCACACGGTTGAGAAGATCGGCGGGACATCCATGTCCCGCCTCGACCAGTTGCGCAACTCGCTGATCCTCGCCGACCGCAAGGGCGCGGATCTCTATGGGCGCATCTTCGTTGTCTCCGCCTTCGGCGGCATCACTGACCTGCTGCTTGAGCACAAGAAGTCCGGCGATCCCGGCGTCTACGGCCGCTTCGCCCATGCCTCCGGCGGGCCCGACTGGAAGGATGCGCTTTCCCGCGTCGAGGCGGAGATGATCGCCGTCCACCGACAGATCCTCGCCGACCCGGCCGATGCCAGCGAAGCCGACGCCTTCGTTCACGACCGCATCGAGGGCGCGCGCACCTGCCTGATCGACCTCCAGCGCATCTGCTCCTACGGCCATTTCCGGCTCTCCGAGCACATGTGGCACATCCGCGAACTGCTTTCCGGTCTGGGCGAATCTCATTCGGCGCTGGTCACCACGCTGATCCTGAAGCGGGCGGGCATGAACGCGCGCCTCGTCGACCTGTCGGGCTGGCGCGACGAGGGCGACATCAATCTCGACGACCGGCTGGAGACCGGGATGGCGGGCATCGACCCCGCCACCGAGATGCCCATCGTCACCGGCTACGCCCAGTGTCGCGAGGGGCTCATGCAGGAATTCGACCGCGGCTATTCCGAGGTCACCTTCTCCCGCCTCGCCGCCCTGACCGGCGCGCGGGAGGCGATCATTCACAAGGAGTTCCACCTGTCCTCCGCCGACCCGAAGATGGTCGGCGCGGACAAGGTGCGCAAGATCGGCCGCACCAACTACGACGTGGCCGACCAGCTCTCCAACATGGGCATGGAGGCGATTCATCCGAAGGCCGCCAAGACCCTGCGCCAGGCCGGCGTGCCGCTCCGGATCACCAATGCCTTCGAGCCGGAGGATCCCGGCACGTTGATCGACGACAAGCCGGCGGACGCGGCCGCGGTGGAGATCATCACCGGCATCGACATCGTCGCGCTCGAGCTCTTCGAGCCCGACATGGTCGGGGTGAAGGGCTACGACACCGCGATCCTCGACGTGCTGACGCGCCACGACGTTCGGATCGTGTCGAAGATCTCGAATGCCAACACGATCACCCATTACGTCGACGCCTCGCTGCGCGTCATGCGCCGCGTGGAGCGCGACCTCGAGAAGCTCTACCCCTCGGCCAGCGTCTCCTCGCGCCCCCTCGCCATGGCCTCGGCCATCGGCCGCGACCTGAGCGGCCTGGCGGTCCTGAGCCGCGGCCTCAACGCCATCGCCAAGGCCGGCATGGCGGCGATCGGCGCGACCCAGGGTCCGCGCCATGTCGACGTCCAGTTCCTGCTGGAGCGCGAGACGCTGGGTCCGATCATCGAGGTTCTTCACGAGGAACTGATCGGCCGCTCCGACGAGGCCGTCTCGGCCGCCGCCTGACGCCGGCCCTCCGACGGGACTCCGACAGGAATCCGACAGGAATCCGACACCGGGGATCGGCGGATCTTCCGCCATCCGCCGGTCCGGTCGCCGCGTTCACCGCGTCCTGGAACGGACCTGCCGCGGCGCTCAGTCGAGCGCCGTCAGCACCTCCCGGAGCGTCTGCCCGATGCGGTCGATCTCCTCCTTCTCGACGATGAGCGGCGGCGAGAGCGCGATGATGTCGCCCGTGGTGCGGATCATCACGCCGCGCTCGAAGGCGTCGAGGAAGGCCTGAAAGGCTCGCCGCGTCGGCGCCCCCTCGATCGGCTCGAGTTCCACCGCGCCGATCAGGCCCATGTTCCTGATATCAATGACATGCCGGGCGTCCTTCAACCCGTGCAGCATGTCCTCCCAGTAGCCCTCGAGGCCCTTCGCGCGGGCGAAGAGCTGCTCCTCGGCATAGGTCTCGAGCGTCGCCAGACCGGCGGCGCAGGCCATCGGGTTGCCGGAATAGGTATAGCCGTGGAAGAGCTCGATCAGGTGGTCGGGACCGTGCATGAAGGCGTCGTGGATCTCGCCCGTCGCAATCAACGCCCCCATCGGAATGACGCCGTTCGTCAGACCCTTGGCGCAGGTGATCAGGTCGGGCGTGACCCCGAACCGCTCCGCTCCGAACGCCGCCCCCAGCCGCCCGAACCCGGTGATGACCTCGTCGAAGATCAGGATGATCCCGTGCCGCGCGGTGATCTCCCGCAGCCGTTGGAGATAGCCCTTCGGCGGCAGCAGAACCCCCGTCGAGCCGGCCATCGGCTCCACGATCACCGCGGCGATCGTCTCCGCCCCGTGCAGCGCGATCATCCGCTCCAGCTCGTCGGCCAGATGGGCGCCGTGCTCCGGCTGGCCGCGGCTGAACGCGTTCTCGCGCAGATGGGTATGCGGCAGGTGATCGACCCCCGGCACGAGCGGCCCGAAGACCCGCCGGTTGTTGACGATGCCGCCCACCGAGATGCCGCCAAAATTCACCCCGTGATAGCCCCGCTCGCGGCCGATCAGCCGGGTCCGCCCGCCCTCGCCCTTCGCCTTGTGATAGGCGAGCGCGATCTTTAGAGCGGTCTCAACGGCTTCCGACCCGGAATTCGCGTAGAATACGTGGTCCATCCCCTCCGGCGCCATTTGCGCCACGCGGGCCGCGAGTTCGAACGCCTTCGGGTGGCCCATCTGGAAGGCCGGCGCGTAGTCGAGCGTGCCGACCTGTTCGCGCACGGCGTCCACGATGCGCGGGCGTGCGTGCCCGGCATTGCAGCACCAGAGCCCCGCAGTGCCGTCGAGGATGCGCCGTCCGTCGGCGTCGCGATAATACATCCCCTCCGCCTCGACCAGCATGCGCGGGGCGCCCTTGAACTGCCGGTTCGCCGTGAAGGGCATCCAGAAGGCGCTGAGATCGTTCGGGGCAGGTCGCATGAGGGACTCCGTTGAAGCCGCGGCTCCGAGCCTTGCGCATCGCCCGGGGTGGCGTCAATCGCCCCTCTGCCGGACTGCATCGGGGGCTGGACCATCCCGACCTCGCCTGCAACAGTCGATGTCATTATAGGCCGGGCAGCACGATCCGGCAGCCTGTCCATCAGGGAGATATCGGCATGACACTCCGACCCACGCTCGCCCTCGCGGCCCTCGCCCTTGGCCTCGCCGGCGCGGCCCAGGCGCAACAGCCCCTCGTCTATTGCTCGGAAGGAAGCCCGGAAGGCTTTGACCCGGCACTCTACACTGCCGGCACCACGTTCGACGCTTCCTCGCACACGGTCTACGACCACCTGACCGAGTTCGAGACCGGCACCACCAACGTCGTCCCCGGCCTCGCCGAGAGCTGGGACATCTCCGACGACGGCACCACCTACACCTTCCACCTGCGCGATGGGATCCAGTTCCATTCGAACGATCTCTTCACGCCGTCCCGGCCGATGAACGCCGACGACGTGATCTACACCTTCGAGCGGCAGCAGGGCGACGGCTCCTGGGAATACTTCAACGCCATGTCGATGCCGGATCTCCTCGAGTCCATCGAGAAGGTCGACGACCTGACGGTGCGCTTCAATCTCACCCGTCCCGAGGCGCCCTTCATCGCCAACATGGCCATGGATTTCGCCTCCATCATGTCGAAGGAATATGCCGACCAGATGGAAGAGGCCGGCACGCCCGAGATGCTGAACCAGCGCCCCATCGGCACCGGTCCGTTCGTCTTCGAGGATTACCAGACCGACGCGGTAATCCGGTACCGCAAGAACGAGAACTATTTCCGCAAGGGCATCCCGAAAGTCGACAACCTGATCTTCGCGATCACGCCCGATGCCAGCGTCCGGCTTCAGCGCCTGCAGGCGGGCGAGTGCCAGATCATGCCCTATCCGAACCCTGCCGACATCGACTCCATCCGCTCGAACACGGATCTCGAGCTGCTCGATCAGGCAGGGCTCAACGTGGGCTACATGGCCTACAACACCACCCAGGAGCCGTTCGACGATCCGCAGGTCCGCAAGGCCCTCAACATGGCAATCGACAAGCAGGCGATCATCGACGTGATCTTCCAAGGCTATGGCGAGATCGCCAAGAACCCGATCCCGCCAACCATGTGGAGCTACAACGACGAGGTGAAGGACGATCCCTACGATCCTGAAAAGGCTCGTCAAATGCTTCAGGATGCAGGCGTGGAGAATCTTTCCATGCGGATCTGGGCGATGCCGGTGCAGCGTCCCTACAATCCCAATGCGCGCCGCATGGCGGAGCTGATCCAGGAGGACTTCTCCGAGGTCGGCGTCGACGTGGAGATCGTCTCCTACGAATGGGGCGAGTATCTGGAGCGCTCCAAGGCGGAGGATCGCGACGGCGCCGTGCTGCTCGGCTGGACCGGCGACAACGGCGACCCGGACAACTTCCTTGCCGTGCTGCTGGGCTGCGACGCGGTCGGCAACTCGAACCGGGCGCAATGGTGCAACGAGGAGTTCGACGGGCTGGTCCAAGAGGCCAAGACGCTCAGCGACCAGTCCGAGCGCGCCAAGCTCTACGAGCAGGCGCAGATGGTCTTCAAGGACCAGGCGCCCTGGGCCACCATCGCCCACTCCACCGTGTTCATGCCGATCCGCTCGGAAGTCGAGGGGTACATTGTCCATCCCCTGGGCGGACACATCTTCCACACCGTGGAACTGTCCGAGCAGTGACGACGCGGCGCGGGGCCTGATCGGCCCCGCCCGCCCCATCGCAATGCCGCCGAGGAGACGCCCACCGTGCTCAAGTTTGCCCTGTCCCGGCTCGGCACCTTCATCCCCACCTTTCTCGGCGTTACGATCATCTCCTTCGCCTTCATCCGTGTCCTGCCGGGCGACCCGATCGTGGTGATGGCGGGCGAGCGCGGACTGAGCCCTGAGCGCTACGAGGAGCTCAGGGCGCAATACGGGTTCGACGACCCGCTCTACGTGCAGTTCTGGGACTATCTCTGGGGCATCCTGCACGGCGATCTGGGCGAGAGCTTCGTCACGAACCGGCCCGTCTGGGACGAGTTCTTCGCGCTCTTTCCCGCCACTGTCGAACTGTCGCTCTGCGCCATCCTCATCGCCATCTGCCTCGGCATCCCTGCGGGCGTCATCGCGGCGGTGAACCGCGGCAAGTTCTTCGACCGGGCGCTGATGTCCACCGCGCTCATCGGTTACTCGATGCCCATCTTCTGGTGGGCGCTCTTGCTCATCATCGTGTTCTCCGGCGGACTCGGCTGGACCCCCGTCTCCGGACGAATGGGGCTCATGTACTATTTCGACGACGTGACGGGGTTCATGCTGATCGACAGCCTCCTGTCGGGTCAGGAGGGCGCCTTCGGAAGCGCGGTCAGCCATCTGGTTCTGCCGTCGGTCGCGCTCTCGACGATCCCGCTCGCCGTGATCGCGCGGCAGACCCGCTCGGCGATGCTGGAGGTGCTCTCCGAGGATTACATCCGGACGGCGCGGGCCAAGGGGCTGTCGCCCGCCCGCGTTAACGGCCTGCACGCGCTTAGGAACGCGATGATTCCGGTGATCACCGTAATCGGCCTGTCCGTCGGCACCCTCCTCGCGGGCGCCATCCTCACCGAGACGATCTTCTCCTGGCCCGGCATCGGCAAGTGGATGGTGGATTCGATCTTCCGCCGCGACTACCCGGTCGTTCAGGGCGGTCTGCTGATGATCGCGGTGATCGTGATGATCGTGAACCTGTTCGTCGATCTCATGTACGGCCTCATCAACCCGAAAATCCGGAAGCGCTGAGATGGCCGACGCATCCGCCCAGACCGGCAAGGACGTGGCCGGTTCCGATACCCGCCCGGGCCGGCTGAAGGAGTTCTGGTCCTATTTCCAGGAGAACCGCGGCGCGGTGATCGGGCTCTACGTCTTCGCGGCGTTCCTGCTCGTGGCGATCTTCGCCCCGCTGCTCGCGCCCTACGAGCCTGCGACGCAGTTCCGCGGGCACATCCTCCAGCCCCCGGTCTGGCAGGACGGGGGGACCTGGCAGTTTCCGCTCGGCACCGACGCGGTGGGGCGCGACATGCTCTCGCGGCTCATCCACGGGGCACGGTTCTCCTTCTTCGTCGGCATCGTCGTGGTGCTGGTGGCGGCCACCGGGGGGATCGTGATCGGGCTGATCGCAGGCTTCGCGCCGACATGGCTCGACACGCTCATCATGCGGCTCATGGACATCATCCTGGCTTTCCCTTCGCTCCTGCTCGCGCTGGTTCTCGTGGCGGTGCTCGGTCCGACCCTCCTCAACGCGATGATCGCCATCGCGCTCGTGCTCCAGCCGCATTATGTGCGGCTGACGCGAGCAAGCGTTCTCGGCGAACGGTCGAAGGATTACGTCACCGCCTCCCGCGTGGCCGGAGCCGGCCGGCTCCGCCTGATGTTCATCACCGTGCTGCCGAATTGTCTGGCGCCGATCATCGTGCAGGCGGCACTTTCCTTCTCCACCGCGATCCTCGACGCGGCGGCGCTCGGCTTCCTCGGCATGGGGGCCCAGCCGCCGACGCCGGAATGGGGAACGATGCTGGCCGATGCGCGGGAATTCGTCCTGCGCGCCTGGTGGGTCGTCACCTTTCCGGGTATCGCCATCCTCGTCACGGTGCTGGCGATCAATCTCATGGGCGACGGGTTGCGCGACGCACTCGACCCGAAGCTGAAGCGGAGCTGATACCCGGATGCTGCGTCTCCTCTCCCGCCCGCTGACGGGGCTCGTCGAGAAGTACCTGCCCGACCCGTTCGTCTTGGTCGTGATCCTGACGCTCGTCACCATGGCGGCCGCCATCATCGTTCAGGGCACGGGGCCGATCGAGGTCGTGAGTATGTGGGGCGACGGGTTCTGGGAGCTTCTCTCGTTCTCGATGCAGATGCTCTTCGTGCTGGTCTCGGGATTCATGATGGCCTCCACCCCGCCGGTGCGGAAGTTGCTGTCGGCGCTCGCCTCACGCGCCAGTTCGGCGGGCGGCGCGATCCTGCTCGTCAGCGTCGTGAGCCTCGCCGCGAGCTGGCTCAACTGGGGCTTCGGCCTCGTTGTGGGGGCGCTCTTCGCCAAGGAGATGGCCCGGCATATCGAGGCCGATTACAGGCTCCTCATCGCCTCGGCCTATTCCGGCTTCCTGATCTGGCACGGCGGCATTTCGGGGTCGATCCCGCTTTCCATTGCGACCGAGGGGCATCCGTTCGCGGACCAGATCGGCGTGATCCCGACCGGCGAGACGATCTTCTCGCTCTCCAACCTCGCGATCGTCGTGGCGCTCTTCATCGTCATCCCGCTGGTCAACCGCGCGATGATGCCGCCCGCTGACCGGATGGTGACGGTCGACCCGGCTCTCCTGCGCGAGGACCATCCGACCGAGACGGACGAGATGACCCCTGCAGACCGGCTGGAGACTTCGCCGATCCTCGGCTGGATCATCGGCCTCATCGCCGCGCTCTTCCTCGTCGTGCATTTCGCCGGCGGCGGTGGGCTCACCCTCGACATCGTCAACTTCACCTTCCTGACGCTCGCGATCCTCCTCCACGGCACACCGCGGAGGCTCCTGCGTTCGCTCGACGAGGGCATAAAGGGGGGCGCCGGGATCATCATCCAGTTCCCGTTCTACGCCGGGATCATGGGCGTGATGACCGCAAGCGGCCTCGCCGCCTCCATGTCCGAGGGTCTCGTGTCGCTCGCGAACGAGTTCACCTTCCCGTTCTGGACGTTCCTCTCGGCGGGAATCGTGAACTTCTTCGTTCCTTCGGGCGGCGGCCAGTGGGCGGTGCAGGCGCCCATCATCCTGCCCGCGGCAGAGGCCATCGGCGTGGATCAGGCCCGCGCCGCCATGGCCGTTGCCTGGGGCGACGCCTGGACGAACATGATCCAGCCTTTCTGGGCTCTGCCGCTTCTGGGCATCGCAGGTCTCCGGGCGCGCGACATGATGGGGTTCTGCGTCGTCCATCTCCTGATCGGCGGGGTGATCATCGTACTGGGACTGACATTGCTATGAGCCTTCTCCGGATCCGCAATCTTTCGGTCACCTTCGGTACGGCGGGCGGCGACTTCCGCGCCGTCGACAAGGTCGACATCGACGTGCGCGCCGGCGAGCTCCTCGCGATTGTCGGCGAATCCGGCTCCGGCAAGTCGGTCTCGATGCTGGCGACGATGGGGCTCCTTCCCTGGAACGCGACCGTCACCGCCGACGAGATGTCCTTCGACGGAAAGGATCTGCGAACGATCACGGGCAGGGCGCGGCGGCGGCTGGTCGGCAACCAGATCTCGATGATCTTCCAGGAGCCGATGTCGTCGCTGAACCCTTGCTTCACCGTCGGCTTCCAGATCCGCGAGGCGCTCGGCAAGCACACCGACCTCGACCGCAAGGCCCGCCATGCCCGTTGCGTGGAACTGTTCGAGCTCGTCGGCATTCCCGATCCGGAGCGGCGTCTCGCGGCGTTCCCGCACCAGCTTTCGGGCGGCATGAACCAGCGGGTCATGATCGCGATGGCGATCTCCTGCCGGCCCCGGCTTCTCATCGCCGACGAGCCGACGACGGCGCTCGACGTGACCATTCAGGCGCAGATCCTCGACCTCCTCGTCGGTCTCCAGAAGGAGACCGGCATGGGCCTCATTCTCATCACCCACGACATGGGCGTGGTCGCCGAGACGGCCGAGCGGGTGGCGGTGCAATATGCCGGCCAGAAGGTCGAGGACCAGAAGGTGCGCCCGCTCTTCGACACGCCCCACCATCCCTATACCGCCGCCCTGCTGGCCGCCCTGCCCGAGCGGGCGAAAGAGGCGCACCTGCCCACCATTCCGGGCGTGGTGCCCGGGCAGCACGACCGGCCGACCGGCTGCCTCTTCTCCCCGCGCTGCGCCTTCGCCGACGACCGCTGCCGCAATGTCGAGCCCCCCGTACAGCCCGACGCGCTCGGACGAGCGCTCTGTCATTATCCGCTGCACGCCCCCGAGGAGGCGCAGGCATGAGCCCGGGATCGAATACCGTGATCGAGGCCCGCGATCTCGGACGCGACTACGAGGTCGGCGGCGGACTCTTTTCCGAGCCAGGGATCGTTCGCGCCGTGGCCGGGACCTCGTTTTCCGTCGAAGCCGGGAAAACGCTGGCGGTGGTCGGGGAATCGGGCTGCGGCAAGTCCACCCTCGCCCGACTGGTGACCATGATCGAGGAGCCGACATCCGGCTCCTTCTCCCTCGGCGGCGTGAATGTCACGCCGGCGAAATGGTCCGAGCTCAGGACCGACGTACAGATCGTGTTCCAGGATCCGTACGGCTCTCTGAACCTGCGCCAGCGGGTCGGCCAGATTCTCGAGGAGCCGCTGAAGATTAACCGCCCCGACCTCTCCGCGAAGGACAGGCGCGAGCGGGGTCTCGAGATGATGCGGCTGGTGAACCTTCGCCGGGAGCACTACGACCGATACCCGCATATGTTCTCGGGCGGCCAACGCCAGCGCATCGCGGTCGGCCGGGCGCTGATGCTGGAGCCGAAGCTCCTCGTCCTCGACGAGCCCGTCTCCGCGCTCGACCTGTCGATCCAGAGCCAGATCCTGAACCTCCTCAACGATCTGCAGGAGCGGATGGACCTGGCCTATCTCTTCATCTCCCACGACCTCTCCGTGGTGCGGCACGTTGCCGACGACATTCTCGTCATGTATCTCGGCCGTCCGGTGGAATTCGGTCCGAAGGACGAGATATTCGATGCGCCGCGCCACCCCTATTCCAAGGCGCTGATCTCGGCGACGCCGTCCGCAGACCCCGCAAACAGGCGCGAACGGATCAAGCTCACCGGCGAGATCCCCTCGCCGCTGAACGTGCCTCCGGGATGCCCCTTCGCGCCCCGCTGCTGGAAGGCGGAGGAGAAGTGCCGCGCGGAGCGCCCGGCGATGGAGGGGACGCCCCATCCCGCCGCCTGCTTCTTCCCCGAGGCGTGAACCGTGCGGAGACGTGGCAGAGCGGTCGCAAATGCGCGAGAGGGATCGAACGTGGATGCATCCTGAGCGTGAAACTGGTAGTGCGAAACGCGTGCATGGATCCAAAACGGAGATATCCCCTTGGTTCTTGTCCGCCTGATAATCGCCTGCACCCTCCTGCTCGCCGCCCTGCCCGCCAGGGCCTTCGAGACGAGCGCGGAGGCAGCCTTTGTCTACGACGTGACGACCGGCATGATTCTTCTCGAGAAGCGGGCCGACGTGCCGCTGCCGCCGGCCTCGATGTCGAAGCTGATGACTCTGAACATGCTCTTCGAGGCCCTGCGAGACGGCCGCGTGGACATGGATACGCGGTTCGGCGTGTCCTCCAAGGCCCGGTCAATGGGCGGCTCGACGATGTTCCTGAACGAGCGCGACCGGCCGACGGTGGAGCAGTTGATTCAGGGCATCATCGTAATGTCGGGCAACGATGCCTGCGTCGTGGTCGCCGAGGGTCTCGCGGGGTCGGAGGCTTCCTTCGCGCGGATGATGACCGAGCGGGCGCGGGACCTGGACATGACCCAGTCCACGTTCACCAATGCCAGCGGATGGCCCGATCCGGACCACCGCATGTCGGTCAGGGATTCTGGCGACCCTTGCCACGCGGCTGATCACCGAATTTCCCGAATACTACGGCTATTTCGCGGAGAAGGAGTTCGCCTTCGACAACCGGGCGCCGCAGAACCGCTTCAACCGCAATCCCCTGCTGGGTCTCGGCATCGGGGCGGACGGGTTGAAGACCGGCCATACCCAGGAGGCGGGATACGGGCTGGTCGGCTCGGCAAGTCAAGGCGAGCGACGGATCGTCTTCGTCATTACCGGGCTCGACAGCCAGAAGGCGCGGGCCGAGGAAGCCGAGCGACTGGTGAGTTGGGCCTTCCGACAGTTCGTGCAGAAGACCGTCATCAAGAAGGGCCATCGCGTCGCCACCGCAGATGTGTGGCTCGGCGACCGGCGGGAGGTGGATCTGGTGCCGGCGCAGGACGTCAACCTGCTCGTCCCCGCCCTCGAACAGGACGGGATCGAGGCCGAAGCCCGGTTCGCATCCCCCATCGAGGCACCGGTCGATGCGGGAGAGGAAATCGGCCGGCTCGTCATTTCCATGGCAGGGCTGCCCGACAGCGAAGTGCCGCTCGTCGCCTCGGAAACGGTGGCGAAGGGCGGGTTCCTGCCTCGGATGCGGCTCGCCGCCGGCACGCTCGTCGCCATGGCGATGGAGCGGGCGCAGGGCGGCCCGGACCGACAGCCCGCCGAGTGACGCAGGGCCTGTTTCTCAGCTTCGAGGGGATCGACGGGTCGGGCAAGTCCACCCAGGCACGACGGCTCGCCGACCATCTCCGCGGCGAAGGGCGAGAGGTTGTCACGACGCGGGAGCCGGGGGGGTCGCCCGGGGCGGAGCAAATCCGCCGTCTGCTTCTGGAGGGCGATCCGGACAGATGGTCGGCGGAGACCGAACTCCTCCTCTTCACCGCCGCCCGGCGGGATCACCTTGAACGGCTCATCCGTCCGGCCCTCGCCCGCGGCGCCATCGTGATATGCGACCGATTCGCGGATTCCACCCGTATCTATCAGGGTGTGACGCGCGGCGATCTCGGCGCGCTGGTCGACCTGCTGCACGAGCGGATGATCGGGACCGAACCCGACCGGACATTCCTCATCGACATGGACCCCGTCCGCGGTCTCGACCGGGCCCTCGGGCGAAGCGGCGCCGAGGAGCGGTTCGAGCGCTTCGGGATCGACATGGCCGAAAGGCTTCGGGAGGGCTTTCTCAACCTCGCCGCTGCCACGCCGGCCCGAATCGTGGTGATCGACGGCGACCGGAACGAGGAGGCGGTCGCGGCGGACGTGATCGCCGCCCTGCCGTGAGCGAAGAATACGAGCCCGATCGGGTCGCGGGCGTGCCGCATCCGCGCCGGACGCCCCGTCTCTTCGGTCAGGCGGAAGCCGAGGCCACGATCCTCGACGCATTCCGGCAGCAGAGACTGCACCATGCTTGGCTGATCGCCGGTCCGCGTGGGATCGGCAAGGCGACCCTGGCCTGGCGAATCGCCCGGTTCCTGCTGGCGACGGATGGCGGCCCGCGGGGTGCGGAGGCGGAGAGTCTCGACATCCCCGCCGGCCACCCCGTCGCGGACCGTGTGGCGGCCCTGTCGGATCCGGGCCTCGTCCTTCTCAGGCCGACGCGGAACCCCGATACCGGCGCGCCCCGGCGCGACATCACGGTTGACGTGGCCCGGTCGCTCCGCGACTTTCTGCATCTCTCGGCGACCGACGGGGGATGGCGGGTGGTCGTGGTGGATGCCGCCGACCAGCTCAACATGCAGGCGTCGAACGCCATCCTGAAGCTGGTGGAAGAGCCGCCGCCGCGCACGACCTTCCTCCTCGTCTGCCACGCGCCGAGCGCACTCCTGCCGACGATCCGCTCGCGCTGCCGCCTGCTGCGCTGCAGGCCGCTCGCCGCGGCGGACCTCTCCGCGGCGATCGAGCAGGCGGGTCTCGCGCCGCGCGTTGAGGCCGCCGCCCTCGCTCAGCTCGCCGCAGGCTCGGCTGGCAATGCGGCGCGCCTGCTGCAACAGGACGGTCCCGAACTCTATGCGCAGCTGGTCGCGCTTCTGGACACTTTGCCGGAAATGGATCGCGGCGCATTGCTGCGCCTCGCCGGCACGGGGCGGGAGCGGATCGACGCGCTTTTCGGACTCGTCGACCTTCTGCTCTCGCGGCTGGCACGGCAGGGCGCGGGCGCGCCGCCCGACGCGGAGGCAACGGAAGGGGAGGCCGGAACGCTGGCCCGACTCGCGCCTGACCCTGCAGCCGGACGCGCCTGGGCGGACCTTCAGCAGAAGCTGTCGGCGCGGATCGCTCACGGCCGGGAGGTCAACCTTGACCCCTCCGCGCTGGTCCTAGATATGGGCCTCAAGATCAACGATACGGGCCGCGTACAGCTCAGCGGCTGAGGCATGCCAGCGATCACCGACAGCCATTGCCATCTGGATTTTCCGGACTTCGAGGAGACGCGCGACGCGGTCGTCGCCCGCGCCCTCGAGGCCGGGGTCCACCGAATGGTGACGATCTGCACGACGCTCGGCACGGCAGGCCGTGTCCGAGCCATCGCGGAGACCTACGATCCCGTCTACTGGGCTGCCGGAACCCACCCGATGAGCGCCGGGTCGGAACCACTCGCCAGTGTCGAGGATCTCGTGGCGCTCTCCCAACATCCCAAGTTCGTGGGAATCGGAGAGACCGGTCTCGACTATCACTACACGTCCGAGACGAGTGACATCCAGAAGCGCAGTCTGCGTATCCATGTCGAGGCCGCACGCCGCACGGGCCTGCCGCTGATCATCCACGCGCGGGATGCTGATGCCGACATCGCGGCAATCCTGGAGGAGGAATATGCGGCGGGTCCCTTCGACTGCGTGATGCATTGCTTCTCCTCCGGCCCCGATCTCGCGCGGCGGGCGCTCGATCTGGGCTTCTATCTGTCGATGTCTGGCATCGCGGCCTTCAAGAGGTCGACGGAACTGCGCGCGATTTTCGCCGCGGCCCCGCTCGACCGTGTTCTGGTGGAGACCGACAGCCCGTATCTCGCGCCGCCGCCCCATCGCGGCAGGCGCAACGAGCCCGCCTACACGGTCCATACCGTCGAGGCGGGAGCCGAGGCGTTCGGCATGGATGTCGCAGACTTCGCCGCGGCGACGGAGGCGAATTTCGAACGTCTGTTCCGGAAGGCGGCCTGATGGGCGAGTTCCGCTTCACGATCCTGGGCTGCGGCTCCTCCGGCGGCGTGCCGCGGATCGGCGGACATTGGGGAAACTGCGATCCGGCGAATCCGAAGAACCGGCGTCGGCGCTGCTCTCTCCTTGTGGAACGTATTGTCCCCGCCGGGACGACGCGGGTCCTGATCGACACCTCGCCCGATCTGCGACAGCAGCTTCTCGATGCCGGCGTCGGCACGCTCGACGCGGTGCTCTACACCCATTCCCATGCAGATCACTGCCACGGGGTCGACGATCTTCGAATGGTCGTGATCAACATGCGGCGTCGCGTCCAGGTCTGGGCCGACGACGACACGGCCGACGACATCGTCTCGCGCTTCCGCTACGTCTTCGAGACGCCCGAGGGATCCTCCTATCCTCCGATCCTGGAGATGAATCGCCTGCGCGGAGACCTCGACGTTGAGGGCGCTGGCGGTACGATCCGCTTCCATCCGTTCCGCGTCGGACACGGCGACATCTCCGCCCTCGGATTCCGGATCGGCGGGTTCGCCTATCTGCCCGATGTCGGCCGGATGCCGGAGGCGGCGTGGTCGGCAGTCTCGAATCTCGATATCTGGGTGGTCGACGCGCTGCGCCGCGATCCCCATCCCAGCCATTCCCACTTGGCGCAGACGCTCGACTGGATCGACCGCGCGCGGCCCGCCCGGGCCGTTCTGACCAACATGCACAATGACCTCGATTTCGCGGCTGTGGATGTCGAGACGCCGGACCATGTAGAGCCGGCGCACGACATGATGGTGCTGAGTTTGGCCGCGCCGTGAGCGCACTTCTCGACGTCGTCCTTCCGGTCTTTCTGGTGATCGGCGCGGGCTATGCGGCGGTCTGGCGGGGGCTCTTCTCGGACGAGAGCGTGGAGGGCCTGATGTCCTACACGCAGAATTTCGCGATCCCCGCCCTGCTCTTCCAGGCCATTGCCGGGCTCGACATGGGGGCGGAATTCAGCTGGCCCGTCCTCCTGAGCTTCTATTCTGGCGCGATTTCGGGCTTCCTCGCCGGTCTGCTGATCGCCCGCGCCCTCGGACGGCCCTGGGAGGATTCCGTCGCCATCGGGTTCTGCGGGCTGTTCACGAACACCGTCATGCTGGGCCTGCCCATCGCCGAGCGCGCCTACGGCGCCGAGGTAATCCGCTACAGCTATTCCATAATCTCGATCCACGCCCCCTTCTGTTATCTCGTCGGCGTCACGGTGATGGAACTGGTGCGGGCGCGCGGCGAGGCGCTGTCGGGCCTGCCCCGGAAGGTGGCGGTCGCGATGTTTCACAACGCGCTGGTGATCGGCATCGCGCTGGGCTTCGCCGTCAATCTCAGCGGTATCGCGATCCCGGTGGTAGTCGATAACGCGGTGGAGTTGATCGTCCGCTCGGCGTTGCCGGCGGCGCTCTTCGGCCTCGGAGGGGTGCTCTACCGCTACCGGCCCGAAGGCGACGTGAAGATCGTGGCGCTGATCTGCGGAGCGAGCCTCGTTCTGCATCCGGCAGTGACCTGGAGCGTCGCATCGCTGCTGGACCTGCCCCTCGAGCAGCTTCGCGCGAGCGTGCTGATCGCCGCAATGGCACCGGGGGTGAACACCTACATCTTCGCCAACATCTACGGCGTCGCCCGGCGCTCGGCAGCATCGGGGGTGCTGATCGGCACCGGAATCTCGACCCTGAGCGTCGCCGCCTGGCTCTCGATCCTGCCCTGAAGCTGGGCTCAGCCGGGCGACATGCCGCGCATCTTCTCCGACCTGCGGCGCAAGATCTCCACCGTGGTCAGCAACAGGATCGAAATCGCCACCAGAATCGTGGCGACGGCCAGGATTGTCGGGCTTATCTGCTCGCGCAAACCGATGAACATTTGCCACGGCAAGGTCTTCTGCCCTGCGCTGCCGACGAAGAGCACCACCACGACCTCGTCGAAGGAGGTGATGAAGGCGAAAAGGCCGCCGGAGATCACGCCCGGCAGGATGAGCGGCATCTGCACGCGGAAGAAGGTGCGGACCGGTCCGGCGCCGAGATTGGCGGAGGCGCGGGTGAGCGAGCGGTCGAAGCCCACCAGCGTCGCCGTCACGGTGATGATCACGAAGGGAATCCCGAGCGCGGCGTGGGCAAGGACCACCCCCAGATACGTTCCCTGCATTCCGATCCGGGAATAGAAGAAGTACATGCCAGCCGCTGAGATGATCAGCGGCACGATCATCGGCGAGATCAGGATGGCCATGATGGCGCGCCGAAAGGGCACGTGGCTCTGGGAGAGGCCCACCGCGGCGAGTGTTCCGAGCCCGACCGAGATTAGCGTGGCGGCCGGGGCGATCTTCACCGAGTTCCAGAGTGCCTGCTGCCAGGAGGGGTTGGTGAAGAAGTCCCGGTAGTGCTTCAGCGAATAGGCGTCCGGGTCGAGCGCCAACATGCCCGGCGTGAAGGTGAAGAAGTTCTCCGCGTTGAAGCTGAGCGGAATGATGATGAGGATCGGTGCGATGAGGAAGAAGAAGATCAGGCCGCAGATCGTGAGAAAGGCGTAGTGCCAGATCTTCTCGCCGAGCGTCGCATAGGGGGGCAGGTCCATCTCTCCGTCTCCTCAGCCCAGGCTCACGTTGTCGATGCCGACGATGCGATCGTAGAGGTAGTAGAGCACCAGCACGAGCGCGAGCAGGATCGAGCCTAGCGCGGCGGCGAGTCCCCAGTTGAGCGAGGTCGAGATATGGTACGCGATCCGGTTGGAGATGAACGTGCCGGTGGTGCCGCCGACGAGTTCGGGGGTGATGTAGTAGCCGATGGAAAGGATGAAGACGAGGATGCAGCCGGCGCCGATGCCGGGCACCGATTGCGGGAAGTAGACCCGCCAGAACGCCGTCCAGGGCGTCGCGCCGAGGGATTTGGCGGCGCGCACGTATTGCGGCGGGATGGTCTTCATCACCGAGTAGAGCGGCAGGATCATGAAGGGCAGCAGGATATGCGTCATCGCGATGATCGTGCCGGTCTGGTTGTTGATGAGTTCCAGCCGCCCGTAATCGCTGACGACGCCCAGCCAGACGAGCGTGTCGTTGATGACCCCCTGCTGTTGCAGGAGCACCTTCCATGCACTCGTCCGGACGAGAAGCGAGGTCCAGAAGGGCAGGAGAACGAGGATCATGAGCAGGTTCGAGGTCCGGAGCGGAAAACTCGAGAGCAGGAAGGCGATCGGGTAGCCGAGCAGGATGCAACTGAACATGATGGTCAGCGACATGAACATCGTCCGCTTGAACAGCAGGCCGTAGATCCTCTGGCCCTCGGGCTGGGCCTCGATTCCCTGGGGGGTGAGCTGCATGTCGATCGCCGCAAGGAAGTATCCCGCGGTATAGGGGCTCGAAAACGCCTCGATCGTGCCCCAGACCTCCGGGTCGGCCCAGTCGTCGTCTATCTCCTCAAGGAAGAAATCCTTGACGGACTGCTGTTCGAAGCTGCCCACGGCGTCACGAGCCGCGCCGACCAGCGCCGCGTTCCGTCCCTCGTAGCCATCGCCGTGACCGGCCGAAAGGTCCTCGTAGAGCGCCTGGTAGACGATGTTCCACGGCTCCTCTTCGGTCGGAGAATCCTCGTCCTCGTTCTGGATCACCTCGGCGAACTGGGTGTAGATCCGCGCCGTCCGCGGCAGCGCGTCCTGCGCGGCTTCCCAAATCCGGAATCTCGGCTCGGTCTCGGTGAATTCGAGGGCGCGGCGCTCCTCGGCCGTCTCCGCTGCGTCCCGGGCCGCTTCGGCCTCGTCGCGGCGGGCCGCCCACTCAGCCTGATCTTCGATCCATGCGGGGTCGGCCATCAGCGAGATCCAGGTCGCCGGCTCCTCCCAGGCCTCGTCGAGCTCGATGAACTGGTCGGCATAAGTCTCGCCCACCTCATCCACATCGCGGCCCGACTGACGGAAGAGGGACGAGATTCCGGTCGTCTCGTAGTTCAGCCGGGAGCCGAGGCGGGTGTGGTTCTTCAGTTCGGAGGCCACCACCAGGTCGGCCGCCAGGGCGCGGAACGTCTCCTCGTCGGGGACGCTTTGGCCGTCCCAGTGGTCGAGCGTCTCGATGGTGCGGGGGAGGGTCTCGGAGACGATGTCGTTCTCGACGGAGCGGAACAGCATGTCCGTGATGGGCGCGATGAAGGTGACGAGGATGAAGATCAGGAGCGGCGCGATCAGGCCCAGGGCGCGGAGCTTCTGCGCCCGAAGCGCCCGGTTCAGCGACTTCTTCAGAGGCGTTCCGTCGGCCGCGAGCATCGGGCCGTCCTTCGCCTCCGCCCGGTCCGCGTCGCGCAGGGCGTTGTCGGGCGTGGCGCCGGTGAACTGGTCCGGTCCGGTCGCGGAATTGCTCATCCTCCGGCTCCCCCGGAAATGTTCGGACATGAGGATTGCCGTTCAAGACCCTGTTTCTCGGTCATTCCACGCCCTCGACGAGGATCAGCGTACTCTCCGCGCAGCGGCGCCGGATATCGGCCACCTCCTGATAGGCGGGGTCCTCGTAGGCGGCCTTGGCGGCCTCGAAGGAGTCGAACTCGATTACCACGTGACGGTCCTTGGAGGTCGCGGCCCGGTCGCCCTCGGGCGTCTCGGAGCGGCCGCCGCGAACGATGAACCGGCCGCCATGGCCTTCGAGGACGGGCGTGTCGCGGGCGACGTATTCGGGGTAGCCCCCCGCATTCGTCACCCGGATATGACCGATTATGTAGCCTTTGGGCATTGTCGGATTCCTGTCGGATTCCTGTCGGAGTCCGAACGGACCCCGGACGGATCGGAGGGCGGGGTATCCCCGCCCTCCGGGCGAGCTCACTGGGAGAGCCAGGCCTGGAACTTGGCGTCCAGGTCGTCGCGGTAATCGGCCCACCATTCGTAGTTCTGCACGAAGGCGTTCTGCGAGTTCTCCGGGTTGGTGGGCATGTGCGGCGCCATCTCGATGCCCAGCGTGGCGTGCTTGCCGACGAGGGGAGCGGAGCTGTCGCGCGCCGGGCCGTAGCTGATATATTTCGCCTGGTCGGCCAGCCGCTGGGTGTCGGTCGCGAACCAGAGGAAGTCCTTCACCCGGTTAAACGTTTTCTCGTCGTCCTCGAGCCCGGCAGGGATGACCCAGCCGTCGAGGTCGTAGGATTGCGTGTCCCACATCATCGCCACCGGCTGGTCCTGTTCGGCGATGAGGCTGAACAGACGGCCGTTATAGGTCGAGCCGAAGACTACCTCGCCGTCGGCGAGAAGTTGCGGCGTGTCGGCGCCGGCGGTCCACCACACCGTCTGGTCCTTGATCGTTTCGAGCTTGTCGAAGGCGCGTTGCTGGCCCTCCTCGGTCTCGAGCACGTCGTAGACGTCTTCCTGCGCGACTCCGTCGCAGATCAGGGCCCATTCCATGTTGTTGATCGGGCGCTTCTCGAGGCTGCGCTGTCCGGGGAAGGTCTCCAGGTCGAAGACATCGCAGATCTTCGACGGCTCCTTGCCGTTCCATGCCTCCACGTCGGTCCGGTAGCCGAAGGTGTAGGAATAGGCGATCTGCGGAATGAAGCAGTCGCTGACGAGCATGTCCTCGCCGAAATCTTCCGAGGCAGGCGTGCCGTCCGGCGCCGGCGCGGCGATCTCGTCGATGTCGACCTCCATGGCGAGACCCTCGTCGCAGAGGCGCATGGCGTCTGCCGCGGTCACGTCCACGAGATCCCAGGTCAGGTTGTTGGCCTCGGCCTGCGCGCGCATGCCGGCCACCGCCTCGGCCGAACTCTCGTCCCAGGTGACCTGGACCTCGGGATGCAACTCGAGATAGGGTTCCACATAGGCCTTGAGCTGGCTCTCCTGGTAGGCGCCGCCCCAGGAGACGATGGTCATCTCGTTGGCCATCGGCTCCCCGGCGACAGGGCTTTCGGGCGTGCTCTCGTCCTGCGCCAGCGTGGCGGTCGCAGCCACGGCGAATGCCGCGGAGCTCGTCATCAGGGTCTTCAGTTTCACGTAATCTCTCCTTGTTAGCCTGCCCGTTCGTCCATTGGTCCTCCGCCGCCGGGCACGGGCCGGAGGTTCGGCGCCCTCCCGGTCAGGGATCGAGCGCGCGACAATCCTGCGGCAGCCAGCCGATCTTGACCGTCTCGCCGGGCGAGAGCCGGGCCTGGCTGGCGCGGTTGCGGGTCTTGACGACGAAATCGTCGCGTCCTGCCACCTTGAGACGGGTGCGGAAGACGTCGCCCATATACACGAACTCGGCCACCTCGGCATCGAGCGTATGCGCGTCGGGGCCGAGATCGGGATTGAATTCCACCCGTTCGGGACGGATCGAGACGAGGGTCTCGTCGCCGACATTCGAGACGTTGACCGGCAGGGCGTCGATCTGCTCGCCGCTGCCCTCCAGACGCACGACGCAGCGCTGGCCGTCGAGCTTCGTGACCGTGCCGCGAAGGGTGTTGTTCTCGCCGATGAACTGGGCGACGAAACTGTTCCCGGGGCGCTCGTAGAGCTCGTCCGGCGCGGCGAGCTGCTGGATGCGGCCATCGTCGAAGACCGCGACGCGGTCCGACATGGTCAGCGCCTCGGTCTGGTCGTGGGTGACGTAGACGACGGTGATGCCGAGGTCGTGGGCGAGGCGCGTGATCTCGAATTGCAGGGTCTCGCGGAGCTGCTTGTCGAGCGCGCCCAGGGGCTCGTCCATCAGCACGAGCTCGGGTTCGAACACCAACGCGCGGGCGAGCGCGACGCGCTGCTGCTGGCCGCCGGAGAGCTGCGCCGGGCGGCGGCCGCCGAAATCGCCCATCTGCACCATGTCGAGGGCGCGCCTGATCTTCGGCTCCCGCTCCGCCTTGCCGAGCTTGCGCACCTCGAGCGGGAAGGCGAGATTCTCCGCCACGGTCATGTGCGGAAACAGCGCGTAGTTCTGGAACACCATGCCGATGCCGCGCTTGTGCGGCGGGATGCCGTTGATCTCCCGCCCGTCGAGCCGGATCTCGCCGTGGGTCGCGCTCTCGAAGCCGGCGAGCATCATCAGGCAGGTGGTCTTGCCGGACCCCGAGGGGCCGAGCATGGTCAGGAACTCCCCCTTCGGCATGGCGAGGTTGAGATCCTTCACGACAAGCGTCTCGCCATCGTAACTTTTCTGCACACGATCGAATTCAACGAACGCGCGACCGGTCTCGCTGTCCAGCACCGGCATCTCCCCGTTGGTCTGCCGCTTGTTCGCGGTCGTTGTCATAAGACAAAGCAAAGCCGCGCGCTCATTGCAAGCGGCCGAAAGGACACGTCAACGGCATGGAGGGTGTGACAGGGCCCGCAAACCGGCTGCCGGAGCAGGCCGCACAGCACGTCGCCAACCTGCATCGAAATCCGGCGCTCCGCGGACGGGACGCACAAATCCGGAAACGAACCGCACCGCCCCGCGCGATTGTTGCCGCCCGCCTTCGCGTCGGGCGCATGCTCTCGTGATGGTAGGGGATCGCCGACCGACGGATGGTGCGGTTGAGAGGACTTGAACCTCCACGGGTGTTACCCCACAGCGACCTCAACGCTGCGCGTCTACCATTCCGCCACAACCGCATCCGTCCGGTCGGGTGGCGGGGGTTTAGCGAACCCCCGCCGCGATGAAAAGCGGATTTTCACTCCGAGAGGGAGAATGTCGGCAGGGAGGCGGCGGTCGGCGACGGAGCCTCCGGAACGGGCTGCGCGCCGGCCTCTCCGCCGAACGCGGCCTTGCGCAGCAGCGCGGCGCGTTCCGGCTGTCCGGGCGCGAACACCGCCTGCCCGGCTTCGCTGGCCTCGAGGCCCATCTCGTACCAGGCGAGGCTCAGGTCGGGGCGCTTCGCCGTCCCGAACCCCTGCGAGAGGTGATGGCCCATGAGTTCGCCATAGCCCTTCTGGCCGAGCGTCGCGAGCAGGAGCGCGGAGCCGAGCGCGACATCCATGTCGTCGGTGCGGTAGCCGGCCGCGAGGCAGATCTCCGCGGTGCCCTCGAGATCGGAGGCCGGAACGCCGGAGCGGAGCGCGACCGCCTGGACGTCGCCGAGGACGGCATCGGCTTCCTTGATCGACAGCGCGGAGACCTGGGGCGCGAGCATCTCGCCGTAGGCGGAGCAGTTCTCCGCCACCTGGTCCGGCGTCGCGTCGAGGTCGCGCATCAGCGCCTCGCCCCTGGCGATGGAATAGGTCCGCGCCAGGCAGAACTGCTCCGAAAGGACGGTGTCGGCGTCCTTCTCGCCCATCGCGGCCTCGGTCAGGAAGCCGCCATTGGTGCTTGTGAGGAGGCTGACCTCGTTGCAATGCGAGGCCAGCGAGCCGCCCGAGCGGGAGGTGCCGCCGAAGAGGTTCGGCAGGGTCGCGTCCGGCACCGTGGCGGGGGCCGCGACGGTCTCGACGGGAGCCGCCTCGGTCGCCGCCGGTGCGGGCGCTGCCGGGGCGGCGGCCGGCGCCGCGACGGGGGCGGACGGCATCGGCGCGACCACCATCGTCTCGGCGGCGCCCGGCTGGAACGGCGCCGGCTGCGCGGCGTAGGTCGCCCCCTGCCCCGCCATCTCGGAGCGGTAGCGTTTCAGCAGGCCGCGGGTGCCGTCGGGGGTCTGGGCGATAACCTGCTGGGTGGCGTAGCCGCCGGCCTGGGCGCGGTTGTAGGAGGAGACGAGGAGCTCCTGCTCGAAGGGCGTAAGCTGGCCCGTGGCCGGGTAGCCCATATAGGCCTGGTAGGTGGAGATGGCGCCGCGCGAGCGGCTGCCGAGCTGGCCGTCGACGGCACCGGCGTCGAAGCCGAAATAGTTCAGCGAGCTCTGGATCTGGCGTCCCTCCGCAGTGGCGGGAATGGTGGAGCGCTGGCTGCGATAGGTCCGGTGCGGCGTGGTCGTGGTGTGGATGACGCGGCGCGGCTGCGCGGTGGCGTGGCCGAGGATGCCGCCGACGATGGCGCCGGCGACGAAATCGCCGGCATCCGCGGCGGCGCGGGTGGCTGGGGCGAGGCAGAGGGAGGCGACAATCGCGGGGGCGAGGAAACGGCTGGAGGACATCGGGCGGCTCCAATGCAATAGACGGAATCAGTTAATGATAGCACGGGCCGGAGCCGTCCGGGCGAAAAGTTTACGAGGCGTCAACATGGTCGAGTGGAGAATCAGCGACGCGCCGGTCGCCTACGACATCGCGGTCGCGGAGATGGAGGCGCGGGCGGAGGCGATCCGGGCGGGCGAGGCCGGCGAGCTCGTCTGGCTGCTCGAGCATCCGCCGCTCTACACCGCAGGCAGCTCGGCCAAGCCGGAGGATCTGCGCGATCCCGGACGCTTTCCGGTCCATGCAACGAAGCGCGGCGGACAATACACCTATCACGGGCCGGGGCAGCGGGTCGCCTACGTGATGCTCGACGTGGCCCGGCGGGGCCGCGACGTGCGGCGCTTCGTGGCCGATCTCGAAGCCTGGGTGATCGCGACACTCGCGAGGTTCAACGTGACCGGCGAGATCCGCGAGGGGCGCGTCGGCGTCTGGGTGGTGCGGCCCGAGAAGCCGCGCGGGACGGACGGCATGGCCCGCGAGGAGAAGATCGCCGCAATCGGCATCCGCCTGCGCCGCTGGGTCTCGTTCCACGGGATCGCGCTCAACGTCGAGCCGGATCTGGAGCATTTCACCGGCATCGTGCCCTGCGGCATCGCCGAGCACGGGGTGACGAGCCTCGTCGATCTGGGCCTTCCGGTGACCATGGACGACGTGGACGTGGCGCTCAGGCAGAGCTTCGAGGAGGTCTTCGCGACCCGGACAGACGCGCCGCGCCAAGCGCGCTGACGGCGCCGAGCGCGAGGCCCAGAGCGGCGGGGAGCGGCACGGGAGCGACGGCCGGCGCATAGCCCAGATCGCCGAAGGACGCGATCGTGGTGCCGCTCACATGGCTCTCGGGAGAGAGGGCACCGGTCATCAGCTCGGCCGGGCCGCCCGCCCAGTCCTCCGCCCAATGCCCGTCGGCGGTTCCGGCGCGGCCGCCGCGACCCACGGGAACGGAGGCGGCGGAGGGATCGAACTCGCCGCGATAGGCCGCGAGTCCCTGCGCGCCGGTATAGGCCCCGCTGCCCGGAACCGCGACCCCGTTGGCCCTCCAGAGCGCGCCGAAACCCAGGGCATGGGCGGTCTCGTGCAGGAGCACCGGGTAGAGAAGCTCCGCCTCGGCCAGCGGCGCGAGGTCGGCGGCGTCGAAGGTGATCCAGCTGACGCGCGGCAGCGTGTAGCCGGCCCGCTCCACCTGCGCGACCGGGCCGCCCCGGCCGATCACCGCCTCGGGACCGTCGATCTCCTGCGTATCGACCAGGACGGTCAGCCGGTCGATGTCGATCCCGGGCCGGTAGGCGGGCAGGCGACTTTCCCAGAAGCGCTCCGCCTCGGCGAGAAGCGCGTTCTGGCTCGCGGGGGCGGGGGCGAGCGGCCTGTATTCGATGTCGACGGGAGACGATGCGGCCGTGCCGGCGCTTGCGAGGGCCAAGGCGGCGGCGACGGCAGGCAGGACGGCGGCGGGCATGGCGGGATCTCCCGAATGGCGGCTCCGGTCTCGTTCCTGAAAGGATAGGGATCGCGGCGCCCCGCTCCAGACTCGCGACTCAGTAGCTGCGACGCGCGCGGAAAAATGCCTGCAGCAGCGCCGCGCCCTCCTCTGCGGCGATGCCGTCGTAGAGTTCCGGGGCGTGATGGGCCTGCGGATGGGAGAAGACCCGCGCGCCGTGCAGGACGCCGCCCGACTTGGGATCCGCGGCGCCGAAATAGAGCCGCGCGATGCGGGCCGCGGCAATGGTTCCGGCGCAGGCCGCGCAGGGTTCCAGCGTGACGTAGAGGTCGCAACCTGGCAGCCGCTCCACGCCCTCGGCGGCGCAGGCGGCGCGGATCGCCTGCATCTCGGCATGGGCGGAAGGGTCCGAAAGCCCGCGGGTCTCGTTGCCGCGGGCGGCGAGCACCCGGCCGGCGCGCACCACGACCGCCCCGACGGGCACCTCTCCGCGCGCGGCCGCAGCGCGGGCCTCGGCGAGGGCTGCGTCCATGAAGGAGCGGAACGGGCTTTGCATGGGCCTCTACTGTCCCTATGAGCACGGCCATGGCAAGTCCTCCCAGAGACGGCGACCGGATCGCGAAGGTGATCGCACGGGCGGGGCGCGCCTCCCGCCGGGAGGCCGAGCGGCTGATCGCCGAGGGCCGCGTGCGGGTGAACGGCCAGACCATCGACAGCCCGGCGCTTAACGTCTCCGCCGCGGATGCGGTGGAGGTGGACGGCCGCGCGATCGGGCCGCCGGAGACGCCGCGGCTCTGGCTCTACCACAAGCCCGCCGGGCTCGTGACTACGGCGAAGGACGAGAAGGGCCGCCCCACCGTCTTCGCCGCGCTGCCGGAGGACATGCCGCGGGTGGTCTCCGTGGGCCGGCTCGACATCAATTCGGAAGGGCTGCTGCTGCTGACCAACGACGGCGGCATCAAGCGGCGGCTGGAACTGCCGGCGACCGGGTGGCTGAGGAAGTACCGCGCGCGAATCAACGGCACGCCGGAGGATGCCGATCTCGAGCCCCTGCGGCGCGGCATGGTGGTGGAGGGGCAGCGCTTCCGGCCGATGGACGTGTCGATCGACCGCCAGCAGGGGGCGAACGCCTGGCTGACGGTCGGGCTCCGCGAAGGCAAGAACCGCGAGATCCGCCGCGCCATGGAGGCGGTGGGCTTCCCCGTCTCCCGGCTCATCCGCATCTCCTTCGGGCCGTTCCGCTTGGGCGACCTGGCGGCCGGCGCGGTCGAGGAGGTGAAGCCGCGGGTGCTGCGCGACCAGCTCGGCCTGCCCACCGAGGGACATGCGGAAAAGCGTGCTTCCCGGCGCACGGTCCGCCGACGCGCGAACTGAGCCCGGCTGGCGGCGCCGGCGGGCCGTCCCTATATGAGGGGCGAATCCTAGACCGTTCCCGCCATGCTTCGCCTGCTCATCGCCACCCTCGTCCTCGCCATCGCCGTGGCGCTCGTTTCGATGGCGGTCCGTTCCCTTGCGCAGACCGCGGGAGCGGCACGGAACCGGGTGCGGTCCGCGTCCCTCGGGGAGACACCGATGCAACGCCTGTCCTTCGTCCTGCTCGTCGCCCTGATCTTCTACGCCGCGATCTGGGGCGCTGCCTGATGGCCGAGCGACCTTCCTGGTCGGGGCGGCGGCGCTCGCGCATCGGCGCGCGGGCGAACGCGCTCTACATCGCGCCGATCCCGCTGCTGCTGACGGGCTGGGGCCAATCCCCTGCCGGGCTCGCCCTCGATCTCGCGGCCTTCTTCGTGCTGATGGCGGCCGCCTGGATGACACGCGAGGGTCTGCGTGCCGAAGAGGCCTACGACGCGCGCGCCGCCGCCCGCCGCCCCGCCCTGCCCCGAAAGATGCTGGGGGCCGGCCTCACCGGGCTCGGCCTCGCGCTCGCCGGCCTGCCCGCTATTGGCGGAGCCCTCGTGCTGGCGGCGCTCGGCGTCGCGCTGCATCTGGGCGCCTTCGGGCTCGATCCGCTTCGCAACAAGCATCCCGAGGGCGCCGAGGCCTGGCAATCCGAGCGCGTGGCGGCGGCGGTGGACGCGGCGGAGGCGCATCTCGCCGAGATGCGCAACCATGTCGCCCGCACCGGGGACCGGGCGCTCGTCACCCGGGTCGAGGAATTCGCGCAGACCGCGCGGGCGATGTTCCGGCGCGTGGAGCACGATCCGCGGGACCTGACCGACGCCCGGCGCTGGCTCGGCGTCTACCTGCTCGGGGCGCGGGACGCGGCGGCGAAATACGCGGGCCTTGCGGAGCGGCGCGCGGGCGGCGCCGAACGCGCCGAGTTCGTCGCCCTGCTCGACGATCTGGAACAGGGTTTCGCGCGCCGCACCGAGGAGATGCTGACCGACGATCGCGCCGATCTCGGCATCGAGATCGAGGTGCTGCGCGACCGGCTGCGGCGCGACGGCGTCGCACCAGACCCGAAGGAGACCTGACCCATGTCCGACGAGGCGTCCCGCAAGCCGCGCCGCGGCCTCGACCTCGCCGAGCTCGCGGAGGCCGCCGGTTCGCGCGTGGAGGGCGGCGTGCCGCGCTACGCCGAGGCCGACGCGGCGACGCGCAAGGCGATCGACGAGCGCCTCGCCCGGCTCGACCTCACGGATACGGGCTCGATCATCCGGTTCGGGTCCGGCGCGCAGGAGGAGTTGCAGAAGATCAGCCAGTCCATGCTGGCCGATGTGCGCAACAAGGAGACCGGCCCCGCGGGCGACAGCCTGCGCGACATGGTGGGCGCGCTCAGGGGCTTCTCCAGCGCCGAGATCGACGTGCGCCGCAAGCGGACCTTCTTCGAGCGGATGATGGGACGCGCCGCGCCGATCTCGCGGTTCCTGGCCAGGTACGAGGACGTGCAGGCGCAGATCGACGACATCACCGCTGACCTGCTGTCCCACGAGCACCGGCTGCTGAAGGACATCAAGGCGCTCGACCGGCTCTACGACAAGACGCTGGCCTTCTACGACGAGCTCGGCCTCGTCATCGCGGCGGGCGCCGAGCGGCTGCGGCGGCTCGACGAGGAGGAGATCCCCGCTGCCGAAGGGCGCGTCGGCGACGCGATGGCGGCGCAGGCACTCCGCGACCTGCGCGCGGCGCGCGACGACCTGGAGCGGCGGGTGCACGACCTGCGCCTGACCCGCCAGGTGACGATGCAGTCCCTGCCCTCGATCCGGCTGGTGCAGGAGAACGACAAGGCGCTGGTGACGAAGATCAACTCCACCCTGGTCAACACTGTGCCGCTCTGGGAGACGCAGCTCGCCCAGGCGGTGACGATCCAGCGCAGCGCCGACGCGGCCGATGCCGTGGGCGAGGCCGGCGACCTGACCAACGATCTGCTGCGCTCCAACGCCGCCAATCTGAGGCAGGCGAACGCGAAGGTCCGCGAGGAGGTGGAGCGCGGCGTGTTCGACGTGGACGCGGTGCAGGCGGCCAACGACGAGCTGATCGCCACGATCGAGGAGAGCCTCGCCATCGCCGAGGACGGCAAGGCCGCCCGCGCGGAGGCCGAGGGCGACCTGGTGCGCATGGAGGAAGATCTGCGCGAGGCGCTTGCCGCGGCGCGCACCAGGGACGCCCGGAACACCCCCTGAGATGCGGGCCGCTTTCGTTCTCCTCTGTCTCCTCGCCGTTTCGGCCTGCGGCCGCCTCGCGCCGGTGGAGCCGGTGCCGCGCCCGGCCGACCGCCCCGCGTCGCTTTCCGGCCCCGCCGAGCGCGAGAGCGGCGGCGAGGCGGCAGAGAGCGATCGGCTGCGGGCCTATTACCGCAACATCGAGGCCGGGCTGCTGGCGAAGGGGCTGCTGCGGCGGGATGGCGGCGGACGCGACACGCCCTTCGATGCCGACAGGCTGGCGCGGACCTTCCTCGACCTGGCCTTCTACGAGGAATACGCCCCCGAGGCCGGGATCACCCTCGCCCGCCAGACCGAGAGCCGCCTGCACCGCTGGGCGGAGCCGGTCAGGATCGAGCCGCGCTTCGGCGCCTCGGTCGGGCCCGCGCAGGAGCGGCAGGACCGCGACCACATCGCCGCCTTCGCCGGGCGGCTGGCGCAGGCGACGCGGCATCCGATCGAGGTCACCGATGCCGGCGGCAACTTCGTGGTCTTCGTGGTCAGCGAGGCGGAGCGTCTGGCGCTCGCGCCCGAACTGCGCCGGCTGGTGCCGGAGCTTTCCGGACCGGCGCTCGATTCGGTGCTGTCGCTTCCGCACTCGAACTATTGCGTCGTCTTCGCGCTCGACACCGGCGATACCGGCCGCTACAGCCGCGCCGTCGCGCTCATCCGCGCCGAGCATCCCGACCTCCTGCGCCTGTCCTGCTTCCACGAGGAGATCGCGCAGGGGCTGGGCCTGGCCAATGACAGCCCGCGCGCCCGGCCCTCGATCTTCAACGACGACGAGGAATTCGCGCTGCTGACGACGATGGACGAATACCTGCTGCGAATCCTCTACGACCCGCGCCTCGAACCCGGCATGAGCCTCGAGGAGGCGCGGCCGGTGGTGGAGCGGATCGCGCGGGACCTGATGCCCGGAGAGGTCTGAGCCCGCGGTTGCGCCGCTTCCCGCCTGCCTCTATCCCGGTTGGAGAGCGGGAGGAGGGCGCGCATGATCCTGTGCTGCGGCGAGGCGCTGATCGACATGCTGCCGCGGGAGACGGCGACAGCGGAACGCTGCTTCGCCCCCCATGTGGGCGGCGCGGTTCTCAACACCGCCGTCGCGCTGTCGCGGCTGGGCGAGGCGGCGGGGTTCTTCACCGGTCTTTCGACGGACCTTTTCGGCGCGCAGATCGCCGCGGCGCTGGCGGCCGACGGGGTCGACATCTCCCCCGCCATCCGCTCCGACCGGCCGACGACGCTCGCCTTCGTCACGCTCGAGAACGGGCAGGCCGAGTACGCCTTCTACGACGAGAACACGGCGGGGCGCATGCTCTCCGAAGCCGACCTCCCGGCCGGGATCGAGGCGGCGGCCTGCTTCTTCGGCGGCATCTCGCTCGCGGTCGAGCCCTGCGCGGACACCTACGAGGCGCTCTCGGCGCGGCTCGCGCCCGAGATGCCGATGATGCTCGATCCCAACGTGCGGCCGGGCTTCATCGCCGATCCGGAGACCTACCGCACCCGGATTTGGCGGATGATCGAACGGGCCGATATCGTGAAGGTCTCCGACGAGGACCTGGCCTGGCTGCTCGGCGGCGAGACCCCGGAGACGATGGCGCGGCAGGTTCTCGACCGCGGCCCGGCGCTCGTCTGCATGACGCGGGGCGCCGAAGGGGTGACGGCCTATTCCCGTTCCGCCGATCCGGTCCCCGTCGCCTCGCGGCGCGTGACCGTCGTCGATACGGTGGGGGCCGGCGACACGTTCAATGCCGGCCTTCTCGCCTCGCTTTCGGAACAGGGGGTGCTGAATCGGGACGCGCTCGGGGCGCTTCGGGCCGACCAGATCGAGGCGGCGCTGATCCTGGGCGCGACGGCCGCCGCGGTGACCGTTTCCCGCGCCGGTGCCAATCCGCCCCGGCGCGACGAACTGGCCTAGACCCGGCAATCGCTGCCGCGCCTTCCGCGGTCGGAGAGGCCGGGACGATCCGGGCCCGGGCGCGGTGCGCGACGTCAAGGATATTCCATTTGAATTCAGTATCTTGCCCCTGCCCTCCGCCGGCCTGCTGCTGCTCACCGGCATCGGCTCCCTCGGCGCGGCGCGTCGGCGCGCCGCCGCCTGAAGGAGCGGGTCAGAGGCCGTCGCGGGCGATCAGGGCGGCGAGATCGTCGATCAGCCTGGCCTTGGCCGCCGCGATGGCCACGGCGGTGGCCCCGGCATAGGGTTGCTCCAGCTCGAAGCGACGCGCCACGTCCCGGGCTACCCCCTGCTCCGAGGCGGCGACGAAATACTGGCCCGAGAGCCGGTAGACGCCGTCGCGACCGGGCAGCGCGCGCGAGATCCGCACGTCCAGCCGGACCTGGGGGCGCTCGAAGAACGGCCACGGCTCGGCGGCGACGCGGGCGCGGGTCAGGGCGGCCAGCGAGAAGGCCAGCCCCTCGGTGAAGCTGCGCACGGGATCGTCGGCCCAGAGCAGGCTCGAATCGCTCAGCAGCGCCCCCTCCGGCCCCTCGACGAAGATCAGCTCCTGGGAGGCGTAGAGCGGCAGGCTCACATCGCGCACCTCCACGGACCCGACCGAGATCGGGATGCGGTCGGCCGGACCGGCGGTCGGCGGCAGGTCGAACCGCTGCGGCTCGCCGCCGCAGGCGCCGAGCAGGACGAGGGTCAGTGCGGCGAGAACCTGTCTTGTCATGACCTACCGTCCGAAGAGAAGGGAATTGGGGGAGCGTTCGAGCTGCCGCGCCAGGGCATCGACGGAACTGGCGGCGGACTGGATGTCGCGCAGGGCGGATTGCATCTCGGTGCCGAGCGCGCCGCTCGCCTCGTATCCCGCGACCACGGTGCCGGTCCGGTCGAGCAGCTGGCCGACCTCGTCCAGCAGCACGGGAAGCCGGTCCGCCGCCTGCCGCACGGAGGCGAGGGTCCGGTTCGCGTTCTCGATCAGGCCGCCCTCCTGGATCTGGATCAGCAGCCGCTGCGCCTCCTCGAGGGAATCGGCGAGCGCGCCGGGCAGCCGCTGGGTGTCGGGAGAGGAGACGAGCGTGTCGGCGCTTTCGAGGAGCGCGGAGGCGCGCCGGCCGATCTCCTCGATGGGCAGGTCCGCGGCCTCGTTGACGAGGAGCTCGATCTGGTCGGCGACGCGCTTGGCGCGGTCGGCCACCTCGGGCGCGGTGTCGGCGGCCTCCGCCACCGCCGCGGCGGCGCGCTGCGCCTCGGCGAGGACCGGCCGGAGCGCGGTGCGGATCTCGCCGACCGAGGCGTCGGCGGTCGCGACGAGAGCGGTCGCGCGGTCGATCAGCCCGTCCTCCGCGGTGATCTCTGCGAAGACCTGCCGCGCCTCGACGAGGGTGGACCGCGTCTCCTCGGGCAGCGCCTGGACGCCGGGCGTGTTCAGCAGGTCGTCGACCGACGCCATGAGGGCGTTGGCATTGGCCACCGACTGATCGAGGGGAAGCTCGTTCACGTCCGCCGCCACCTCGGTCAGGGTCTCGGCCAGGGCGTCGAGGCTCTCGAGCAGGCCCGGAACCCGGTCGATGGAGCCCTGCGCCGCGGCGATCGCCTGCTGCGCCTCGTCGAGGACCGGCGTCATCTCCGCCGCGACCCGGTTCACCGTGGATTGCAGCTCGACGAGCGTGGTGGTCGCGGTTTCCACGAGACCCGCCTCGCGCACATCGGCGACGAGGCCCTCGACCTCGGTCAGCAGCTCGGAGACATCGCCGGTCAGGCCCTGCGTCGCCGGGGCGGCGAGAAGCTCGCGCAGCGCGGCGATCGAGCCCTCGGTCTCGGAGACCACCGAATCGAGCGGCAGATCGTTGACCGTGGCGATGAGCTCGGTCAGCTCGTTGACCGCGGCGTCGATGTCGGCAAGCGTCTGCGGCCCCTCATCCATGGTCTCGTAGACCGAGTCGGCCGCTTCCTCGGCGGCCTCGAGCGCGTCCACGAGAGCCTGCACCGCACCGGCCTCGTTCAGCCGCGTGACCACGTCCTGAAGCTGGCCGGCGGTCTCGCGCAGCGACGACATGGTGGCCCCGGCCTGGTCGGGGATGGTCTGGATGCCGTCGGAATTGACGAAGCGGCGCACGTCCTCGAGCAGGCCCAGAACCTCCGAGGGGGTGCCGGTCACGCCGTCGTCGTTCAGAAGCCGGTTGACGCTCTGCATGACGACGATGGCGTTGTTCAGGAGTTCCTCGATCGGCAGGTTGTTGACCCGGTTGAACACCCCCTCGGCCGTGTCGGCGAAATCGGTCAGCTCGGCCGGCACGGAGGGGATCATGGGATAGGGCTCGGCATCGGCGTCGACCTCCGCCTCGGGCGGGTCGTTGAGCTGGATCAGCGAGATCTGCAGCCCGCCGAGGATCGAGGCCGAGGTGAGCTGCGCCCGAAGACCGTTGCGGACGGCGAATTGCATGAAATCCAGCACATCAGCCGGCGTCGCGTCGGGATCGAGGCCCATCTTGCCGGGCTGGAGCTCGATCGTCGTCAGCAGCCGCACGCCGCGGTCGCCGAAGGTCTCCTCGTCGAGCACGCCGGTCAGGCCGGTGACCTCGCCGACGACGATGCCGCCGAACTCCACCTCCGCGCCGACTTCGAGGCCGGGGACGGAATCGCTGAAGATCACGGTGAAATTCACCGGATTGCCGTCCGTCGCCGTGTCGAAGACCGAGGCGCGGGCCGATTCCTCGTCGCTGTAGAGGTTGAAGACCGGATCGTCGGACAGCGCGTCGCCGCCGGAGACCGTGGTCTCGAAGGCGACGCCACCGGTGACCAGGGAGGCGAGAGAGTTGACGCTGAGCTGCGCGCCCGAGGCGCCGAAGGAGAACTGGAAACCGGACGTGTCCCAGAACCGGGTCGCCGAATTGATCAGCCGCGCCTCGGGCTCGCGCACGAAGGCGTCGGCCAAGACCGAGACGCCGTCATCGGCGAGCCGCAGGTTGCCCACCTTGCCGACATCGAGACCGCGATACAGGATCGGTGCCCCGTCGCTGAGGCCGGCGACCGAGGAGGATCGGAGGGTGAAGTACACTCCCGGCTCGTTGTTGGTCACCAGCGGCGAGCTGGTCAGTCCCGAGAAGTGGCGCTGCGGTTCGCCCGTCCTGCCGTCCCAGCTTGCCGCCACGTAGACGCCGCCGAGGACGGTATCGAGGCCCGAGACGCCCTGCGCCGAGACCTCCGGGCGCACCACCCAGAACCGGGCCTCGGCATCGATATAGGGTCCGACCTCCTTGTCGACGCGGATCTCCACGAGGACCTTGCTCAGATCCTCCGCGAAGCGCACCGCCTCGACGACGCCGACCACCACGTCGCGGTAGCGCAGCTGCGTCTCCTCCGCGCGGATGCCGGAGGCGTCGTCGAAGGCGACCTCGATCAGCGGGCCGCGATCGGCGTAGGTCTGCCAGACGACGCCGAGAGAGACCAGCAGAGCGAGGATCGGCACCGCCCAGACGATCGACAGCCGGTCGCGCCACGACCGCCGCCCTTTCTCCATCGACGGCTCCGCCGCCTGCGTCCCGCCTTCGCTCACGACCGGGCCTGCCGCTCGCTCTCGCCGTCCCAGATCAGGCGCGGATCGAAGCTGAGCGCCGACAGCATGGTGAAGATCACCGACAGCGCGAAGGTGATGGCCGCCGGTCCGGGCCGGATCGAGGCGGCGAAGTTGAGTTGCACAAGCGCCGAGAGGATCGCCACGACGAAGACGTCGATCATCGACCACCGGCCGATGAACTCGACGAAATGGTAGAGCCGGTGGCGCCGCCCCCGCCTCAGCCGCGCGGGATTGCGCACCGACAGGGCGAGGTAGCCGATCGCCGCGAACTTGCCGAGCGGGATCGCGACCGAGGCGACGAGAATCACCAGCGCGACAAGGAGATTGCCGTGCTGCGCGAGTTCCACCGCGCCCTCGATGATGGTGCTGTCGGAGGTCGTGAAGAGCACCTTCGTCCTCAGCATCGGGAACAGGTTCGCCGGGATGTAACAGATCATTCCGACGACAAGCCATGCCCAGACGCGCTGCAGCGACCGCCAGTCGCGCGATTGCAACGGTGTGCCGCAGCGCGCGCAGGTCGGGGTGCCCATCGGCCAGACCCGCGTGCAGCGCCGGCAGGCGACGAGGCCCAGGTCCCGCGCCGTCAGGATGTGCGTTCCAGCGCCTTCCATATGCTCCATCTGTCCATGGCTCCGTCCTTCAGGACGATGACGATGACCAGCGCGCCGAACATCCAGAATGCCGGCCCGAACTCCACCTGGGCGAGGTCGCCGACCTTGGTGAGCGCGACCGCGCAGCCGATGATGAAGATTTCCGCCATCGACCAGGGCCTGAGATCCTCCGCCCAGCGGAACATCTGCCGCGCCCGGGGAAAGGGCGGCCGGTCCGCGATCAGGGGGGCGAGAACGTAGATGACGAGCCCGGCGCGCAGGATCGGGATCATCACGATGAAGCCGGCGACGAGCACCGAGAGCGTCGCCATCCAGCCGCCGTTCATGAAGGCCATCGCGGCGTCGAGCACCGAGGCGCGGTTGGAAAAGCCGCTCACGTTCACCCCGAGGAACGGAAAGACGGTGGCGCCGATCATCAGGATCACCACCGTCACCGACAGCGCGACGACCCGCAGATAGGCATTGTGCTTCGGCGCGATGAGCACCGTATGGCAGCGCGCGCAGACGGCGCGGCGGCCGATCGGCGGCATCCGCGCGTAATGGAGCGCGTCGCATTGCGGACAGGCGATCATTTCCTCGAGGGGCATGTCCGATGCCTCCTGGGGGGCCGCGTCCAGCATCTTTCGCGTAGTTCCTCTTCCTCGGTCGGGCGACCTTAGTCGGATCGTCCGGAAGTTGCAGCCGAAAACATCGTGAGCGGTGCCCCGGCCCTCAGACGACGATGCCTTCCTTCAGCCGCACGATCCGGTCCATCCGCCGCGCCAGATCGACGTTATGGGTGGCGATCAGCGCGGCGAGGCCGGTTTCGCGGACCAGATCCATGAGCGCGACGAAGACGGTGTCGGAGGTCTCGGGATCGAGATTGCCGGTGGGCTCGTCGGCCAGCAGCAGCTTCGGCCGGTTGGCCAGCGCCCGGCAGAAGGCGACCCGCTGCTGCTCGCCCCCCGAAAGCGCCGATGGCCGGTGCCGGGCGCGATGCGCCACGCCCACGATATCGAGAAGCCGCCGCGCATGGGCCTCGGCCGCGCCGCGACCGCTTCCGTGGGCGAGCTGCGGCAGGACGATGTTCTCCTCCGCCGAGAATTCCGGGAGGAGGTGGTGGAACTGGTAGACGAACCCGACATCGGCGCGCCGCGCCCGCGTCCGCCGCCGGTCCCCCAGATCGGTCATGTCCTCGGCCCCGAGCCGCACCCGGCCGGCATCGGCGGTGTCGAGCAGGCCGGCGATGTGCAGGAGCGTGGACTTGCCGGCGCCGGAGGGCGCGACCATCGCCACGATCTCTCCCGCCGCCACGGAGAGCGAGGCGCCGCGCAGGACATTCACCTCGCGCTCGGTGCCGCGATTGTAGTGCTTCTCGATCGCCTCGAGCGCCAGCGCCGGATCACTCATAGCGCAGCGCCTCCACCGGGTTCATCCGCGCCGCCCGGCGGGCGGGAAAGATCGTCACCACGAAGGAGAGGCCGAGCGAGAGCACCACGGCGGAGAGCACGTCGACCCATTCGAGCTTCGCGGGCAGCGCGTAGAGGCCGCGGATCGAGGGATCCCAGGCATTGCCGCCGGAGAGCCAGTTCACCGCGGCGAAGATCGGATCGACATAGAGCGCGAAGGCGACGCCGAAGATCACCCCGAGAGCGGTGCCGATGACGCCGGTCAGCGAGCCGCAGATGAAGAAGACGCGCAGGATCGCCCCCTCCGTCAGGCCGATCGTGCGCAGGATGCCGATGTCGCGGCCCTTGTTCTTCACCAGCATGATGAGGCCGGAGACGATGTTCATCGAGGCGATGAGGACGAGCACGGAGAGGATCACGAACATCACGTTGTCCTCGATGTCGAGGGCGCGCAGGAAGCTGCCGCTCGCCTCCTTCCAGGTCCAGAATATGATGCCCTCTCCGGCGGCGTCGAGGATCGGCATCGCCATCTCGTCCACCGCCTCCGGATCGGCGACCATGACCTCGATCTCGGAGGCCGCGCCTTCGGCGTTGAAATAGCTCTGCGCCTCGGCGAAGGGCATGTAGACGCGGGTGCGGTCGATGTCGTAGCGGCCGGCGGTGAAGATGTAGCCGATCTCGTAGGCCGAGACCCGGGGGGTGGTGCCGAAGGGCGTCTTGGCGCCGTCGGGCGAGATGAGCTTCACCACGTCGCCGATGCCGGCGCCGAGATCACGCGCGACGCCGGAGCCCACGGCGATGGTCGGCGCGCCCTCCCGGCCGAAGGCGGCGAGCTCGCCGCGGGATTCCTCGGGCCGGGCGATCCGCGGGATCGTCGCCAGATCCTCGGGGGCGATGCCGAGCACCTCCACGCCCGAGGTCGTGCCGCCGAAGCTCGCCATGACCTGGCCGCGCACCAGCGGCGCGGCGCGGGTCACCCCCGGCACCGCCGCCACCCGCTCGGCGAGCGCACGGTACTCGGTGATGTTGCGGTCCGCGCCGCTGCCGCCGGCATATCCGGCCGAATAGAGCGTCACATGGGCGTTCGAGCCGAGGATCGTGTCGACGAACTCGGCGCGGAAGCCCGAACGCACCGCGAGCGTGGCGATCAGCGCGAAGACGGCAAGGGTGATGCCGGCGAGGCTGATCCAGGTCATAGCGCTGACGCCGCCCTCCGCGCGCTTGGCACGCAGGTAGCGCCAGGCGATCATCCACTCGTAGCGGGCGAAGGGGGCGGGACTGGGCAAGGACGGGGACTCCGGCAGGGTGGGCGGAGCCTTGGGGCAAGGCGCGCGGGGGGTCAAGCGGGCCCCGGCGACGGATCCCGGAGGCTCGTCGCGAAGTGATCGAAGGCCACTGGCGCCGACCGCCCGGCCGGGGTTAGCTTGAGCCCGAGCCCCGCGGAGCCCCCGATGACCGACCTCCATCCCCTGCTGCCGAGGCTGGCCGCCGAGCACGCGACCGGGCGCCTCTCCCGTCGCGACTTCCTCGCCCGCGCGACGACGCTCGGCCTCGCCGCGCCGGCGGCGCTGTGGCTCGCGGGGCTGGCGCCGCGCCCGGCCGGCGCCGGGGAGCCCGAGCGGCGGAAGGGCGGCACCCTGCGCATCCAGCACGACGTCCATGCCCTGACCGATCCGCGCAGCTACGACTGGGCGCACATGGCGAACCTCACCCGGGGCTGGCTCGAATACCTGGTCAAGTACGACCGCGCGGGCACGCTGACGCCGATGCTCCTGAGCAGCTGGGAGATCGACGACACGGCGCGGCACTACACGCTGCATGTCCGCCCCGGCGTGACCTGGAGCGACGGCAGCGCCTTCACCGCCGAGGACGTCGCCTTCAACATCGAGCGCTGGTGCGAGTCGGAGGTGGTCGGCAACGCGATGGCGAGCCGCTTCGTCTCGCTCGTCGATCCCGAGACCGGCCGCGCCCGCGCCGGCGCGATCCGTGTCGTGGACGCCGCGACCGTGACCCTCGACCTCGACTTTCCCGACGTGACGCTGATCGCCAGCTTCTCGGATTTCCCCGCCGCCATCGTGCCGCAGGATTTCGGCGGCGATCCGTTGCTGGCCAAGGGGACCGGTCCCTACCGCCCGGCCGGATACGAGGTGGGAGTCCGCGCGGCGATCGAGAAGATCCCGAATCATGCCTGGTGGGGGAGCGATATCTACGGCCCCGCCACGCTCGACCGAATCGAGTTCATCGATTACGGCACCGACCCCGCCGCCTGGGTCGCCGCCGCCGAGGCCGGCGAGATCGACATGGTCTACGAGAGCCTTGGCGCGTTCATCGAGCTCTTCGAGCCGCTGGGCTGGACGATGAGCGAGGCGGAGACCGCGGGCACGATCGTCATCCGCGGCAACCAGCGGGTCGCGCCCTACGACGACCGGCGCGTCCGCCGGGCGCTGCAGCTGGCCAGCGACAACGCGGTCCTGCTGGAGCTCGGCTATTCCGACCATGGCCGGGTCGCGGCCAATTTCCATGTCGCGCCACTGCAGCCGGACTACGCCGATATCGGCCCCTCGACCTACGATCCCGCCGCCGCGATGGCGCTGCTCGAGGCGGCGGGCGCGGCGGAGTTCGAGCACGAGATCGTCTCCATCGACGATGATTGGCGCCGCAACACCGCCGACGCGATGACCGCGCTGCTGCGCGATGCCGGTCTGAAGGTCAGGCGCACGCTCGTTCCGGGCGCGACTTTCTGGCAGAACTGGACCGAGTATCCCCTGTCGGTGACCGATTGGGGCCATCGCCCGCTCGGCATCCAGATCTACGCCCTGGCCTATCGCACGGGCGCCGCCTGGAACGAGACCGGCTTCTCCAACGACGAGTTCGACCGGCTGCTCAACGAGGCCCAGGGCATCGCGGAGCCCGGACGGCGGTCCGAGATGATGGCGCAGCTCGAGACGATCCTGCGGGACGAGGGTGTGGTGGTCCAGCCCTACTGGCGCTCGACCTTCCGCCACGCCGCCCCAAACGTGGTCGGCGCGGCGCAGCACCCGACCTTCGAGATCCATCCCTACGAGCTCGGCTTCGCGGCGGAGTGAGGCGCGGGGGCTTGTCCCGGCCCCTGCCCGACACCATTCTCGCGCCATGATCTTCTTCGAAAGACTGGCCCGCGAGAGGATCGAGCGCGCGATGGAGGAGGGCGCGTTCGACGCGCTGCCGGGGATGGGCCGGCCGCTCGACTTCAGGCCGGGAGAGCCGGCGGTGCCGAAATCGCTCCGCGAATCGGGCTACACGCCGCCGGTGGTCGTGCTGATCCGCAAGCTCGAACAATTGCGCACGACGCTCGCGCAGGAGCGCGACCGCACCAGGCGGCGCGCGATCCTGGCCGAGATCGCCGAGACCGACATGCGCCGCCGTATGGAGGTCGAGCGCGCGGTGAGGGACGCCCGCGGCGGCTGAGCGTCATTGCTCCGGCGTGACCCGGAGAAGGGATCCGTCGGGCGCATCGACCAGCATCAGAACGGCGCCGTCCCGATCCACCTCCACGTCCCGGATGCGGCCCAGATCGCCGAACAGCCGCTCCTCTCCGGTCACCGTGTCGCCCTCCATCTCGAGGCGCACGAGACCGCCGGGGTTGAGTGAGCCGGCGAGCACATCGCCCTGCCAGTCGGGAAACATCTCGCCGTCATAGAAGGTGAAGCCGCCCGGAGCGATCACCGGATCCCAGTAATAGCGCGGCTCGACGTAGCCTTCCGCTCGGGGCTCGCCCGTTCCCACCGGCGTGCCCTGGTAGTTTTCGCCGTAGCTGACCTCGGGCCAGCCGTAATTCGCGCCGGCCTCGATACGGTTCAGCTCGTCGCCGCCCGCCGGCCCGTGTTCCAACGTCCAGAGCTCTCCGGTCCCGGGCCGGATCGCCGCCCCCTGCAGGTTGCGGTGGCCGAGTGACCAGATCTCGCCCTTCGCGCCGGGCCGGTCCGCGAACGGATTGTCCTCCGGCACGCCGCCCTCGGGCGTCACGCGGATGACCTTGCCGTAGGTCTTGTCGAGATCCTGTGCGTATCGCCGGTAGGTCGGGGTGAAATGCTCGCCGGTGGTGATGAAGATCCGGTCGCCGTCGGGCACGACACGGCTGCCGAAATGCTGGGCATTGTCGGCCGGCGGATCCTGGACGAAGATGTCGGTGACATCCGCAAGCCGCGAGAAATCCTCCGAGAGCATCGCCCGCGCCGCCGCGGTGGCGGTGTCGCCGCCGCCCATTGGCTTGGCGTAGGTCAGGTAGATCGTGCGGTCCTCCGCGAAGCTCTCGCCGAGCGCCACGTCCAGCAACCCGCCTTGCCCCCGGGCGGCGACTGCCGGCACGCCTTCGATCGGGTCCGAGACGCCGCCGTCGCGGGTGATGCGGCGGAGCCGTCCCGGCCGCTCGGTCACGAGATAGCTGCCATCGGGCAGCACGGCGATGCCCCAGGGATGTTCGAGCCCGGTCGCGACCCGTCCGACCGAGAGCGGCCTTTCGGTCGCGACGGCCGGAGCCCGGGTCTGGTTTTCGAAGGCCGGCTCGTTCTCCGGCACGTTGGGCGGGCCCTGCTCCACCTGCGCGCAGGCCGGGCCGGCGAGCAGGGTGGCAAGGAGCGCGGTCGGGATCGGTCTCGTCATGCGGGTCCTCCTCGTCTCGCCGGCCAACGTCGGGGCAATGGCGGCGTTCCGGAACGCCCCGAAGTGTCGCAGGGCCGCAGCGGCGGATTGCCGGCCGCGCGGCGGACCTCGACCCTGCCCGGCGGCGTTTTCCGGGCGCACCAGATGCGGAGGAAACCGCCATGGCCGACCTGTCCCTGCCGATCATCGAGGGCCTTGGCGAGACAAGGATCGCCGGCTGCTGCGGCATGGCCGGAGGCGATCCCCGCGGCGACTCCGCACGAGGTGGGGTGACGCTGCCGCGATGACCGACGAGACAGCCGGCGCGCATGGCGCCGCGGACCCGAACTGGACCTATCTTCTGCGCGAGTTCGATGCGCTCTACCGCTTCGGGTCGGCCGGCGGCAGCAAGGCGATCAGGGCCCATCGGCGGCGGGTGCGCGAACGGCTCTCCCCGCTCCTCGAGGCGGTCCCGGCCCTGCGGCCCCGGGAGCCGCAGGGCAAGCCGGTGACGGCGCACCTGCGGCGCGCGCTCGATACCGGACAGCGCGGCTCCATGCAGGCCCTGGCCCGGGCGTTGCAGCATCTCGCCCCCGCCCTGACCTGGGAATTCGGCTACCTCCGCGTGCCGCGGGGGCTGGAGAAGAAATATGCCTATTGCGAGGTCGTCGGGCCGCGCGGGCCGGTTCCCTGCGAGACGCTGATCCTGGGCTTCGTGCTCTTCGCGCCGCGGACGACCTACCCCCAGCACAACCACCGCGATATCGAGGAGAGCTACATCTCCGTCTCCGGCGCCTGGTCGGAGAACGATGCCGCGGTCTATGCGCCGGGCTCGCTGATCCTCAACCGGCCCGGCCTCGAGCACCGGATCACTTCCGGCGACCGCGAGCCGTGCCTTCTGGCCTATGCCTGGATCGGGCCGGCGGAGCGGCTGGCGGCGCCGGACATGGCCTTCAGCGGAGCGCCGCGGACGGATCAGCCCCGGTAGATCGCCGCCACCCGGGCCACCGCCGCCTCGGGCGACATCTCCTCGCTCTCGCCGGTCCGGCGCGAGACGAGTTCGACGCGGCCGTTCCTGAGGCCCCGGGGTCCGACGGTGATCCGCCAGGGCAGGCCGATGAAATCCATGGTGGCGAACTTGGCGCCGGCACGCTCGTCGCGGTCGTCGTAGAGCGGGTCGAGCCCCTCGGCCGCGAGCGCCGCCTCGATCCCCGCGCAGGCCGCGTCGCAATCCCCGTCGCCCTGGCGCAGGTTGACGATCCCGCAATGGAACGGCGTCACTTCCTCGGGCCAGATGATGCCGTTCTCGTCGTGGTTGGCCTCGATCAGCGCGCCGGCCAGCCGGCTGACGCCGATGCCGTGCGAGCCCATGTGCACCGGCACGCTGTCGCCCTCGGCGGTGGAGACCGTCGCCCCCATCGGCTCGGAATACTTGGTGCCGAAATAGAAGATCTGGCCGACCTCGATCCCGCGCGAGACGCGGCGACGATCCTCGGGGATCTTGCCGAAGGCGGCCTCGTCGTGGGTCTCGTCGGTGCGGGCGTAGGGCGCGGTCCATTCCGCGCAGATGGCGCGCAGCCCGGCGCGGTCGTCGTAGTCGATGCTGCGGCCGCCCAGCGCCAGGTCGGTGATCGCCGCGTCGTAGAACACCTCCGATTCGCCGGTCTCGGCGAGGACCAGGAATTCGTGCGTGTCGTCGCCCCCGATCGGCCCCGAATCGGCCCGCATCGGGATCGCCTTCAGCCCCATCCGCTCGTAGGTGCGCAGGTAGCTGACCATGTGCCGGTCGTAGGCCGCCATCGCGTCCTCGTGGGAGAGGTCGAAGGTGTAGCCGTCCTTCATGTAGAATTCGCGGCCCCGCATGACGCCGTATCGCGGCCGGACCTCGTCGCGGAACTTCCACTGGATGTGGTAGAGCGTCATCGGCAGGTCGCGGTAGGACGCCACGTGGGAGCGGAAGATGTCGGTGATCATCTCCTCGTTGGTGGGCCCGTAGAGGAGGTCGCGCTGGTGCCGGTCGCGGATGCGCAGCATCTCGGGGCCGTAGGCGTCGTAGCGGCCCGATTCCCGCCAGAGATCGGCCGATTGCAGCGTCGGCATCAGCATCGGGATGTGGCCCGCCGCCTGCTGCTCCTCGTGCACGATGCGCTCGATGTTGCGGAGCACCCGGTAGCCCAGGGGCAGCCAGGAATAGATCCCCGCCGCCGCCTGCTTGATCATCCCCGCGCGCAGCATCAGCCTGTGGCTCGCGATCTGCGCGTCGGCGGGCGTCTCCTTCAGGACGGGCAGGAAATAGCGGCTGAGACGCATCGCGGGGCTCCCTTCATTGCCCGGTCCGCCTAGCCCAGGTGGCGCGCGGGCCGCAAGGTCACTCCCGCCAGTGCTCCGCCACCCATCCGGCCGGCCGGATGAAGTGGCGCAGGTGATCGAGGGCGCCCGCCGGCCCCTCCTTCCGGTAGCGGGCGCCGAGGGCCGCGAGATGGCGGCGCGCCGAGTCCTGCCGGTTCTTGCCGTAGCGCCCGGCGATGGCGTCGGCGGGGGCGAGATGGCCGGCGAAGATGACGACCCGCGCCCCGCGGGGCAGCCGCGGCGCCAGCAGGTAGTTCAGCGGGAAGGTGCGCCGGCAGTCGCGGCGGAAATGCGCCACCCAGCCGCGCGGGAAGAAGTCCACGCCGCCGGGCGCCATCCGCGTGACGAAGCGCTGCTCGTAGCGGTATCTTTCCGCGATCGCCGCCGGCGCCTCGGCGAAGGCCTCCTGCAGCGGCCGGAGCCTGCCCACCGGGAACCGGAAGACCGAGGTCTGGCCGAGCCGTTCCAGCGGGTTCGAGGGGTTGCGCGCCATCACCACACCGTCCGGATCGCCGTGGGAGAAGAGCGGGTCGAGCGAGCCGGTGACCACCACGTCGAGGTCGAGAAACAGGACCGGCCCCTCCAGATCGCCGAGCCGCGGGCCCCAGAGGCGCGATTTCGGCCAGATGCCCGTCCGGGTCTTCGGGATCTCGTAGTCGATCTCCGGAAGCGGCTGGATCTCGACTTCGGGGCGGATACCGGCCGGATCGTCGCAGAAGCAGACGAAGCGGAAGGGCGGCGTGAGGTTGCGCGCCACCATTCCGTAGAGGCGGTTGATGTAGGGCGGCCCGTACTTCGTGCCCCAGTTGATGCAGATTACCTGTTTCATCGCTCTCGCCCGGTCTAGCGGGCCTCGTCGGGAAGAGACAGGGGGCACGGCGGCAAGCGGGATCGAGGGGCCGGGGCGGCCACGAACAGGCCGCCCGCGACTTGCGCCAGAGGGGGCCATGGGACAAGACGGGTCGAGCATCCGCGCGAGACCGTTCATGGCCCTGCCCGTCAGAGACCAGCTGAAATACTGGGGCGCCGCAACGGCGGTGATCCTGTTCCTGCTGTGGTGGCTCGGCGGGGTGATCCTGCCGTTCCTGCTCGGGGCGGCCATTGCCTACCTGCTCGACCCGGTGGCCGACCGCCTGCAGGCGCTCGGGCTCGGTCGCGCGGTCGCGGTCGCCATCATCGCCATCGGCATGGTGGTCCTGTTCCTGGCGCTGGTCGTTCTGGTGATCCCGACCCTCGTCAGCCAGGCCGTGTCGCTCAGCGAGCGGATCGCCACTCTCATCGACCAGGCCCCCGAGCTGATCAGGGCCCTGCAACTCTGGCTGACCGAGAACTACCCCGCCCTGATCGAGAGATTCCCGGAGGCCCGCGATCTGGAGACGACGCTGCAACAAATCCTGGGCAACGTGACCGAGGCGATCCGGCAGCGCTCAGGCACGCTCATCGAGGGCGCGCTCGTCTCGGTATCGGGGGTGTTCAACCTCGTCGTCCTCTTCGTCATCGTGCCGGTGGTCGCCGTCTATCTGCTGATCGACTGGGACCGGATGGTGGCGAAGATCGACTCTCTCCTCCCGCGCGAGCACGCGCCGACGATCCGGGGGCTGGCGCGGGAAATCGACACCACGCTCGCCTCCTTCGTCCGGGGCCAGGGGCTGGTCTGCCTGATCCTCGGCATCTACTACGCGCTGGCGCTCGGTCTGGTGGGGCTGCAGTTCGGCTTCATCATCGGCGCGATCGCCGGCTTCCTCACCTTCATCCCCTATGTGGGCGCGCTGGTCGGCGGAACGCTCGCCCTCGGCCTGGCGCTGTTCCAGTTCTGGGGCGACTGGCTCTGGGTGGTCGCCGTCTGGGCCATCTTCCAGTCCGGCCAGTTCGTCGAGGGCAACATCCTGACCCCGAAGCTGGTCGGCGAATCGGTCGGCCTCCACCCGGTCTGGCTGCTCTTCGCGCTGTCGGCCTTCGGCTCTGTGTTCGGCTTCGTGGGCCTTCTCGTGGCGGTGCCGATCGCCGCGGCGATGGGCGTCATTGCGCGCTTCCTGACGGCCCAGTATCGTGAGAGCGCATTGTATCTGGGGCGCGCGGGAGGGGACGGCACATGACGCCCGAGCAACTCCCCCTCGATCTCGCCCGCCGCCCAGCTCTGGGGCGCGATGCCTTCGTCGTCACCCGGTCGAACGCGGATGCGCTGGCGCATCTCGAGGCCGCGCGCTGGCCCGGTGGACGACTCGCCCTCGTGGGGCCGGCAGCCTCCGGCAAGACCCATCTTGCCCATGTCTGGGCGGCTGCGGCATCGGCCGCGGTGATCGCGGCCCGCGACCTGCCCCGCTACGATGTCGCGACCCTCGCCACCCTGCGCCGCATCGCCGTCGAGGACGTGCCGGAGATCGCCGGAGACCGCTCCGCCGAGACGGTGCTCTTCCACCTCTACAACCGCCTTCACGCCGAGGGCGGCCGGCTGCTCGTCACCGGCCGGGAGGCGCCGGCGCGCTGGCCGATCGCCCTGCCCGACCTGCGCAGCCGTCTCGCCGCGGCGCCGACGGCGGAGCTTTGCCCGCCGGACGACGCGCTGCTCGGCGCGCTCCTCGAGAAGCAGTTCGCCGATCGCGGGCTGGAGCCCAAGGATGCGGTGCTGCGCTTCCTCGTGCTCCGCATGACCCGCACCGCCGAGGCGGCCCGCGCGATCGCCGCCGAGATCGACCGCCTCTCCCTCGCCCGCCGCAAGCCGGTCTCGATCCCTCTGGCGAGTCTCGCCCTCGACCGGATCGCCGATTCATCCGTCCGTCACGACACGTTGCCAGAAGACAGGCCATGAGCATCACCGATTTCCTGACCGCCCCGTTCCCCGAGCCGCGCCCCCCCGCGGAGGGCGAGGATCTCGGCGGCTCCGGGCGCTACTTCAATCGAGAGCTGAGCTGGCTCGCCTTCAACTGGCGCGTGCTCGAAGAGGCCGAGAACGAGCGGGTGCCGCTGCTCGAACGGCTGCGCTTCCTCTCGATCTCGGCCACCAATCTCGACGAATTCTACACCGTGCGCGTCGCCGGCCTGCGCGAACTGGCGCTGTCGGGCAACACCACGCCGGCCGCCGACGGACTGACGCCCGCCCAGCAGCTCTCCCGGATCGACGCCAATGCCCGCCGGCTCATGGACCGCCAGCAGGTCGTCTATGCGACGCTGCGGAAGCTGATGTCCGCGGAGGGCATCCACATCCTCGACCGCGATGCCCTGACCGCCGAGGACGAGACGCGGCTCGACACGGTCTTCCTCACCCAGGTCTTTCCGGTCCTCTCCCCGCTCGCCGTCGACCCCGCCCACCCCTTCCCCTTCATCCCCTCGACCGGCTTCGCGCTGGCGCTGGAACTCGAGCGCGCCACGGACGGGCGCCTCCTGCGGGCGCTCCTGCCGATCCCGCAGCAGATCGACCGGTTCATCGAACTCGACGCGCCGGCCGGGCAGCACCGCTTCGTGCCGCTCGAGGAGCTTCTGCTGCTCCATATCGGCACGCTCTACCCGCGCTATTCGGTAAAGGGGAACTGCACCTTCCGGGTCCTCCGGGACAGCGATCTCGAGGTCGAGGACGAGGCCGAGGATCTGGTCCGCGAATTCGAGGTGGCGCTGAAGCGGCGCCGGCGGGGCGAAGTCGTGCGGCTCAACATCTCCGCCGGCGCCCCCGCGGACCTGAAGCGGATCATCATGGGGGAGCTGCCGGTCAAGGAGGAGGAGACGGTGGAGACCGACGGGCTGATCGGCGTCGGGCACGTCTCCGAACTGGTGCTGAAGTCCCGCCCCGACCTGCTCTGGCCTTCCTACACGCCGCGGGTGCCCGAACGGGTTCAGGACCACGAGGGCGACATGTTCGCCGCGATCCGGCAAAAGGACATGCTGCTGCACCACCCCTACGAGACCTTCGACATGGTGGTCCGGTTCCTCAAGCAGGCGGCGAACGACCCCGACGTGGTGGCGGTCAAGCAGACGCTCTATCGCACCAGCCAGGACAGCCCGATCGTCGACGCGCTCTGCGAGGCGGCGGAGTCCGGCAAGCAGGTCACCGCGCTCGTGGAACTGAAGGCGCGGTTCGACGAGGCCGCCAACATCCGCCAGTCGCGCCGGCTGGAACGGGCGGGCGTCCACGTGGTCTACGGCTTCATCAACATCAAGACCCACGCCAAGCTCTCCGCCGTGGTCCGGCGGGAGGGCGACAGGCTCATCACCTATTCCCATTTCGGCACCGGCAACTATCACCACATCACCGCGCGCATCTACACCGATCTCAGCTTCTTCACGACCGACGAGGCGCTCGGGCGCGACATGACGCGGCTCTTCAACTACCTCTCGGGCTATGCCCAGCCAGAGGATCTGGAGAATCTCGCGGTCTCGCCGATGACGCTGAAGCAGCGCCTCCTCGACGGGTTCGAGCACGAGGCCAGGAACGCCGAGGCCGGCAAGCCGGCCGCGATCTGGGCGAAGATGAACGCGCTGATCGAGACCGATGTCATCGACAAACTCTACGAGGTCAGCCAGCGCGGCGTGCGGATCAGCCTCGTGGTGCGCGGCATCTGCGGCCTGCGCCCCGGCATCGAGGGTTTCAGCGAGAATATACGCATCAAGTCCATCGTCGGGCGGTTCCTCGAACATTCCCGCATCGTCTGCTTCGCCAACGGCCAGGAGCTGCCCTCGAAGAAGGCGCGGGTCTACATCTCCTCGGCCGACTGGATGGGCCGCAACCTCAATCGCCGCGTCGAGACGCTGGTGGAATGCACGAACGCCACCGTGAAGGCGCAGATCGTGCGCCAGATCATGTCGGCGAACATGGCGGATACGGCGCAGAGCTGGATCCTGCGCCCGGACGGCACCTTCGACCGGCCGGGGCCGGATGCCGGCGAGCGGCCCTTCTCCTGCCACCGCTTCTTCATGGAGAATCCCTCCCTCTCGGGGCGCGGCTCGGCCGGCGCCTCCGACGTGCCCGAACTCGCGCACAGCGCGGAATGAGGGCGATCCGACTCCCCCGCCGACCGCGACGCGGCGCGGCGCGGCGCGTCGGGAACGCCCCCGCCCGCGCCGTCCCGCCGGTCGCAACGCGTTGACCGGCGCAACGCGCCCGGGCATGGTCCGCCCGCATCGGCCGGAAAGGATACCGCCCTGCTACGCTCCGATCCCCAAGAGGAGTTCGGCCCCTATGGCCGGCCGATCTTCGACGACCCCTCCGCCCGGGCGCTGCGCCGGGTCGCGGTCATCGACATCGGCTCGAACTCCATCCGCCTCGTCGTCTTCGACGGCGCCGCCCGCTCGCCCGCCTATTTCTTCAACGAAAAGGTCATGGCCGGGCTCGGCGCCGGAGTCGCCGAGACCGGACGGCTGAACCCCGAGGGCAAGCGCCGCGCCATGGCGGCGATGAAGCGCTTCCGGCGGCTGATCGAGGGGATGGCCGCCTCGCCTGTCATCGCCGTCGCCACCGCCGCGATGCGCGAGGCCGAGGACGGTGTCGCCTTCCGCGAGGAGGTCGAGGCGGAAACCGGAATCACCATCCGGATCATCGACGGTGCAGAGGAAGCGCGGCTTTCCGCCCAGGGCGTGCTCGTCGGCTGGCCGGGTGCGGAGGGGCTGGTCTGCGATATCGGCGGGTCCTCGATGGAACTGGCGCAGGTCGGCGGCGGCGGCATCGGCGCCAGCGTCACCTCGCCGCTCGGCCCCCTGCGCCTGCAGGGGCTTCAGGGGGGCAAGAAGGCGGTGCGCGCGCGAATCAGGGACATCGTCGCCAATCTCCGCGGCGAGGTCGGCACCAGCCCCGGACGGCTGTTTCTCGTCGGCGGCTCCTGGCGCGCCATCGCCCGCATCGACATGGCGCGGCGCGGCTACCCGCTCCACGTCCAGCACGAATACCGCATGCAGCCGAAGGACGTGCGCGACACGGTCAAGTTCATCCAGAAATCCACGATCGCCGAGCTGCGCAGCGATACCGGCATCGGCGAGAGCCGGATGGCGCTCGTGCCGCTCGCGAGCCTCGTGCTGAAGGAAGTCGTCAAGGCGCTGAAGCCGCGCGAGATCGCGGTCTCGTCCTACGGCATTCGCGAGGGCTTGCTGTTCGAGCAGATGCCGATCGAACTGCGTGACCGCGACCCGCTGATCGAGGCCTGCCGCTTCTCGGAAGCGAAGGACGCCCGCCAGCCCGGTTTCGGTCGGGCGCTCTACCAGTTCGTCCTGCCGCTCTTCCGCGCCGCCGGACCGCGGCGGCTGCGCCTGGTGCGCGCCGCGTGTCTCCTGCACGACGTCCATTGGCGCGCCCATCCGGATTACCGCCACGAAGCCTGCTTCGACAGCGTCACCCGCGCCAATCTCGGCGGCATGACTCACGAGGAGCGGGTCTTTCTCGGTCTCTCGCTCCTGCACCGCTACAAGGGCTCGCGGGAGGGCACGCGGTTCGAGGAGCTGATCCGCATCCTGCCCGAGCCCGACATCGCGGCCGCCGAGGTGCTCGGCCGGGCCATGCGGTTCGGCGCCATGTTCTCGGCCGAGGAGCCCCTGCGCCACGGCGACCTGCGCTGGTTCCCGAAGCGCAGGCATCTCGATCTACGACTCCGCGATGCGGCCCAGGACCTCTTCGGGGAGGTGGCGGAGGCGCGCTTTTCGGCGCTGGCCAGCGCTCTCGGTGCGACCTTCGAGGTGCGGCGCCTTCGGGCCGTGACCGGCGGCGCGAGACCGCCCGGCTGACCGCATCTGCGCGGCAACCCGCCGCCCCCTCTTCCCATCGCGCCGGTGCGCACCATGTAACCCGGTCGCTGGGCGGGTCGGGTCCGGGGGCCGGAAGACTCGGGTCGAAGATATGCACACGACGGGAGGCGCTGCGACCGGCGTCCTCCGCGCCGCCGCGACGAGGCCGTGAATGGAGGCGGAAGAGAAATCGGCACTAGTCGGCGAGCTCGCCCTGGGCCTGCTCGATGGAGACGAGCGCCGGACCGCCCAGGAGCTCGTCGAGACGGATTTCGCCGCGCGACGTGAATATGCCCGCTGGCAGGACCGGTTCGCCGCATTGACCGAGGACATCCCGGCCGTCGAGGTTGGCCCCGGCGTGCTCGACGCGGCGCTCGAAACCCTCGGCCTCGCCGAACGCCCGAGCTGGCGGCGGCAAACGAAGCGGCTGCTGGCCGACCGGACGTGGGCGCTGCCCGTCCTCGCGGTAAAGATCGGGCTGATCCTCTACCTGCTCTGGCTCTTTCTCTGACCGACGCGTCAGGACGCTGTGGCGGCCGAGGGCAGGGTCCGGCCGAGGAAGACGACCATCGCCACGGCCCCCACGAGCGTCGCGACGAAGCTGACGGAAAGCAGGGTCGCATGCGCCCACAAGCCGTCCTTCAGGGCAAAGGCCGCGCAGGCGACAAGCGGGAGGTGAAAGAGAGCGAAACAGGTGATCTGGATGCGGCGTATGGTGTAGGTCAGGGGTCTCCCTCCGATCTGTCGCTACCTCTGCGAACGGGGCCGTTCCCGGCGCCGCGGCACGTGATACTAGGTGCTCGTCCTGTTTCGACAACGGGAAAGTTCCCGATCGCGCCGGTCTCCGCGCATCAGATCTCGATTTCGCCCTGCGGGAGCACCGGGCGGTGCGGTTCCCGGCGGCGGATGATGATGTCGCCGTTCGGCAGCATTTCGGGCGGATCATAGGCGCCGGGCCAATCGAGCCCGCGAAGCGCCTCCGCAAGGCCGCGCATCCGGGGCTCGGCCTCGTCCAGAAGTCCCTCGACCAGCCGGCGCGCGCCCTCCGACAGGAGATCCAGGCCCTGTCCGATCTCGCCGCGCTCCGCATCCGGGCCGCGATCCGGGGCGGCGATGGCGGGCGTGGCGAAAGCCCAGCAGAGAAGAAGCATGCGGACCATGGCGCCATTCTACCGGAGAGGACGCTGGCGGTCCATCTTCGTCAGGACCGCTCGGCGCGGATCTCCTCCCAGGCGTTGTTGATCGTCTGCATCCGACGCTCGGCCATCTTGACCGCCTCCTCCGGCACGCCGCGAGCCAGCATGCGGTCGGGGTGGCTCTCCCGGACGAGCCTGCGCCAGACGGCCCGAATCTCCTCGAGCGGCGCGTCCGGTTCCACGCCGAGCACCTCGTAGGGGTCGGGCTCGGCGTCCGACACGAAGCTGGCGCGCATGCGCCGGAACGCCGCCTCGTTCACCTCGAAGATCTCCTGCACCCGCCGCAGGAACACGTCCTCGTCGGGGTGGTAGGAGCCGTCCGCCACGGCGATATGGAAGAGCCCCTCGAGGAGATCGCCGAGCGCATCGCTTCCCGCCCCGAACATGCCGCGGATACGTCGCGCATATTCCTCGAACCCGGCCACGTCGGTGCGCGCCAGATTGAAGACACGGCCCGCCTCCACCTCGGCGCCGGGCGGAATGCTGAACACCTCGCGAAACGCGGTGACCTCGTCGCGCGTCACCTGGCCGTCAGCCTTGGCCATCTTCGCGCCGAGCGCGATCACCGCGATGGTGAAGCCCACCGTTCGTTCGGGCGGGCTGCGAAGCCTGTCGAACACCGTCGCGAGGCTCTCGCCTTGGCGGAGGGCGGACAGGGCGTCGGCGATGCGGGACCAGATCGACATGCGCTGTACCTAGCCGGAGGAAAGCGGGCGGCAAAGCCGCCGGACGCATTCGGGCAGGAGAAGCGGAGCGCGCCCGCCGCCGATTCCGGAGCCGCCCGGAGCGGCGCCACGCGAGGGTCGCGGAGCGAGCAGAAGGGTGTGGCCCGAAGTCCGCCCGTGCAGGTCAGCCAAGGGACACGGGCAGCGTCTTCAGGCCCTCCGGGGTGGCGATCTCGGCCCGGATCTCCGCCTGCGGGCCGACATCGAGGGCCAGGCCGGGCGTCTCCGCGAGCCGCGGCCAGGCGGCACGGATGTCGCCCATCCGCGGGTGGCTGAGGCACAGCCGCTGAAGCGTCAGCCCGCGATCGGCCAGCCGCTCCGCCGCGCCCGCCCCGCGCCAGGAGATGAGGGCCGGCACGATCCCGTCGAAGGGCGGCGTGCCCGACGGCGGGATTGTGATCTGCCAGTCGAGCCCGCCGCGGCTCATCTCCGTCAACTCTCCCATGCCGAGCGGCGCCTCCGCCAGCGCCCGGGTCATGTCCGCGGGGCGCGCGACCCAGTGCGCGAGCCGCGCGCCGCCGGAATGATCGTCGAGGCCGAACCAGCGCGGCCGGGCCGGGGCCGGCGCCTCGGGATCGACGGCGATCACTTCGAGATAGGCCGGCCCGAGCGACAGGAGGCGGTTACGGGTGCCCATGGCCGGATGCCGACCGCCCGGCTCGGTGCCGACCCCGAGCGCCGCGCGGACCGCCGCGTCTCCGTTCTCCAGCGTCTCGGCGATCATGACGATGTGGTCGATCTCCATCGCGTCACGCCGCGTCGGAGCGGCGGGCGCTGCGGATCAGATCGAGCACCTTCGCCGCCGCGGCCGGTATGTTCGTGCCGGGCCCGAACACCGCCGCCACGCCTTCCTCCCGCAGCACGTCGTAGTCGCGGCTCGGAATCACCCCGCCGCAGACCACCAGGATGTCGCCGGCCCCCTTGTCGCGCAGCGCCTGCACCAGCTTCGGCGCATTGGTCATGTGGCCCGCCGCCTGCGAGGAGATGCCGACCACGTGCACGTCGTTGTCCACGGCGTCCTGCGCCGCCTCCTCGGGCGTCTGGAACAGCGGCCCCACATCGACATCGAAGCCGATATCGGCGAAGGCCGTCGCGATCACCTTGGCGCCGCGGTCGTGGCCGTCCTGCCCCATCTTGACCACCAGCATCCGGGGGCGGCGCCCTTCCTCCTCGGCGAACTCCTCGACATCCTGCTGGATCCTGGCATAGCCCTCGTCGCCCTCGTAGGCCGCGCCGTAGACGCCGGAGAGGGTCTTCACCTCGGCCCGGTGCCGTCCGAACACCTCCTCGAGCGCCATCGAGATCTCGCCGACTGTCGCCCGGGCGCGGGCCGCCTCCACCGCCAGGGCCAGGATGTTGCCGTCGCCCCCGGCCCCTTCCGCGAGCGCCGCCAGCGTCCGGTCGCAGGCCGCCTGGTCGCGGCTTCCGCGGAGCCTCTCGAGCTTCGCGACCTGCTTGGTGCGGACGCCGGCATTGTCGACGACGCGGATGTCGAGATCCTCCTCCTGTTCCAGCCGGAACCTGTTCACCCCGACGATCACCTCCTCGCCACGATCGATCCGGGCCTGCTTTGCGGCCGCCGCTTCCTCGATGCGGAGTTTCGGCATGCCGCTCTCCACCGCCTGCGTCATGCCGCCGAGATCGTCCACCTCGGCGATCAGTTCGCGCGCCTTCGCGATCAGGTCGGCGGTCAGTTTCTCCACGTAGTAGGACCCCGCGAGCGGATCGACGACATTGGTCACGCCGGTCTCGTTCTGCAGGATGAGCTGCGTGTTGCGGGCGATCCGGGCGGAAAAATCCGTCGGCAGCGCAATGGCTTCGTCGAAGGAGTTCGTGTGCAGCGACTGGGTGCCGCCCAGCACCGCCGACATCGCCTCGTAGGCGGTGCGGACGACGTTGTTGTAGGGGTCCTGCTCGGCGAGGGAGACGCCGCTGGTCTGGCAATGGGTGCGCAGCATCTTCGAGCGTTCTTCCTCGGCGCCCATCTCCTCCATGATCTCGTGCCACAGGAACCGCGCCGCGCGCAGCTTCGCCGCCTCCATGAAGAAGTTCATGCCGATGGCGAAGAAGAACGACAGCCGGCCGGCGAACTTGTCGATATCCATGCCGCGCTGCACCGCGGTCCTCACGTATTCCTTGCCGTCCGCGAGGGTAAAGGCGAGCTCCTGGACGAGGTTCGCCCCGGCCTCCTGCATGTGATAGCCGGAGATCGAGATCGAATTGTAGCGCGGCATCTCCTTGGCCGTGTATTCGATGATGTCCGCAACGATCCTCATGCTGGGCGCCGGCGGGTAAATATAGGTGTTGCGGACCATGAACTCCTTCAGGATGTCGTTCTGGATGGTCCCGGAGAGCCGTTTGCGCTCCACCCCCTGCTCCTCGCCGGCGACGATGAACGCGGCGAGGATCGGGATCACCGCGCCGTTCATGGTCATGGAGACCGACACCTCCCCGAGCGGGATGCCGTCGAACAGGATCTTCATGTCTTCCACCGAATCGATGGCGACGCCGGCCTTGCCCACGTCCCCCTCGACGCGCGGATGGTCGCTGTCATAGCCGCGGTGGGTGGCGAGGTCGAAGGCGACCGATACGCCCTGCTGTCCGGACGCGAGCGCCTGCCGGTAGAAGGCGTTCGACTCCTCGGCGGTGGAGAACCCGGCATATTGCCGGATCGTCCAGGGCCGGCCGGCATACATCGTGGCCTTCACGCCGCGGGTGAAGGGCGGCAGGCCGGGCATCGAGCCCATGTGGTCGAGCCCCTCGGCGTCTTCGGGCGCGTGGACCGGCGCGATGTCGATCCCCTCGGCCGTCCGCCAGGTCAGCTCGTCGAGCGGCCTGCCCTTCAGTTCCTTCTCGGCCCGCGATTTCCAGTCGCCCATCCCGGTCTCCTCCTTTCGACCCCGCGACATCGTGTTGCCGGGGCGGTCTACAGTTCGGGCGCGCGCCGCCTATATTCGGCGCATGATTCAAAGCCCGCTGCTTCCTTTGACCGCGTTCCTAATCGCCTTTGCCGGTCTTGTCCCGGTGTTAGCGCAAGAAACCGCCTCCGGGGACGGAGAGATGAGGGACGTGTCCCGCTGGCGCGCCGATCCGACCACGATCTTCGAGGCCTCCGAGGTCGATCTGGACGATTTCCGCTGGATCGCCCGCCCGCTGGTGATCTTCGGCGAGGCGGAACAGGAACCCGCCTTCCGCGAGCAGATGGACCTGATCCGGGCGCGGCAGGAGGAGCTCGTCCGCCGCGACGTCGTGGTCGTCGCCGATGCCGATCCCGCCGCCGGCTCCGAGATCCGCCGCCGCCTGCGCCCCCGCGGGTTCCAGCTCACCCTCATCGGCAAGGACGGAAACGTGGAGCTGCGCAAGCCCTTTCCCTGGGACGTGCGCGAGATCACCCGCAGCATCGACAAGATGCCGATGCGCCAGCAGGAGATCCGCGAGGGCGGATAGGGGCGACGTTGCGCGACCCGCCATCATGGCATATATTGGGGTCGATGGAAGGAGAGACACCATGCCGTCACAGAACGACCAGAAGCGCACTCCGCTGACCGGACGCAACGGCCCGCGCCCGGGCTACTGAGCGGATTCGGACCGCGCCTCGGGCCGGGCCCCGATGCGCCGCTCGCGCTCGCCGCGGATACGCTCCCGGATCTTCCGCGCCTCGCGGCGTGAGCCCTTGGCGTAGGCGTCGATCGTCTGTATCGCCTCCTCGCCGTAATCCGCCAGATTGATCTTGATGTTGATGTAGTCGGTATAGAGCTCCGCCCGACGGCGCGGCGACATCGCCTCGAAGACCGGGCCGCGCATGTCCTCGACCAGCGCGTCGAGGGCGGCCAGCTGGCTGTAATACTGCACGATCGGGTCGATCGTCACCCGCGGCAGGATATGGATGTCCGACACCACCGTGCGGAACACCGAATCATTGCGCTCCCGCGGGATGAAGGGGACGAACCCGTCGGCATCGCGGATCCGGGCCAGCATCTCCATGCCGTAATCCTGCAGCGTGCCGGCCGAGCCGAGATTCCCGAGATTGTGCCGGATCTCCGCGAAGAGGGCGCGGTGAACGTCCCGCAGCCGCTCGGCCCGGGCGAGCTGCTGGCTGAGTTCGCGCAGGACGAAGCCCGCGAACCACCCCACGGCCACCACCAGCGCGGCGATGGTGGCCTGCTGGATGCGCTCGTTCTTCCAGTCGAACGGCAGGAACAGGATGGCGCCGGCGAGGACGCCGAGACCGGCGAAGCCGGCCAGCGCGACGAGCCAGCCGCGCGACACCTCACTCGAACTCCATGATCACCTCGTCCACCGCGAGGCTGTCGCCCTCGCCGGCATTGATCTTCGAAACGGTGGCCTTGCGCTCGGCCCTGAGCACGTTCTCCATCTTCATCGCCTCGATGGTGCAGAGCGCCTGGCCCTGCTGCACCTCGTCCCCCTCGCCCACATGCAGCGACACGACGAGGCCGGGCATCGGGCAGAGCAGCATTTTCGACGTGTCGGCCTCCTGCTTCTCGGGCATGTGCCGCACCAGCGCCGCCTGCCGCGGGGAATAGACCTTCACGGCGAGATCCGCGCCGCGGGTGCGCAGCCGGTAGCCGCCGGTGATCGGCGCCACCTTCAGGACCAGCGGCTCGCGATCCACCTGCAGGCGCGCGAGCGGCGCGCCGGGCCGCCAGTCGGAAGTCACGCGCATCGACCGGCCGTCCTCGAAGCGCACCGACGCGCCCTCGCGGTCGGCGTCGATGGCGAGCGGGATCTCGCGGCCCGCGACGATCACCACCCAGTCGTCGCCGATCCGCCGCTCGTGATTGTCCATCCGATCGGAGATGCGGCTGCGCCGGATCTCGGCCACCCGGTTCATCGCCGCCGCCGCGGCGGCGATCCGGTCGAGATCCACATCGGAGAGCTCGACGCCAGCGAAGCCCTCGGGATATTCCTCCTGGATGAAGGCGGTGGTCATCTCGCCCGAGACGAAGCGGGGATGGTCCATCACCGCCGAGAGGAACGGCAGGTTGTGCCCGATCCCCTCGATCTCGAAGCGGTCGAGCGCCAGCCGCATCGCCTCGAGCGCCGCGCCCCGGTCTTCCCCCCAGGTGCAGAGCTTGGCGATCATCGGGTCGTAGTACATCGAGATCTCGCCGCCCTCGAAGACGCCGGTATCGTTGCGCACCGCCTCCGCGCCCTCGGGCGCCTCCGAGCCGTCGGCCAGCGGCAGCCACTTGCCCGACCGGCTGAGCGGCCCCGCCGCCCGTTCCTCCGGCGGCCGGTAGCGCGTCAGCCGACCGATGGAGGGCAGGAAGCCGCGATAGGGATCCTCCGCGTAGAGCCGGCTCTCGATCGCCCAGCCGTCCAGTGTCACGTCGTCCTGCGCGAGCGCCAGCTTCTCGCCCGCCGCGACCCGGATCATCTGCTCCACGAGGTCGATGCCGGTGACGAGCTCGGTCACCGGGTGCTCCACCTGGAGCCGGGTGTTCATCTCGAGGAAGTAGAAGTTCCTGTCCCCGTCGACGATGAATTCCACCGTTCCGGCGCTCGTGTAGCCGACCGCGCGGGCGAGGTCGCAGGCCTGCTCGCCCATCTTCTTCCGCGTGGCGGCGTCGAGGAACGGCGACGGCGCCTCCTCGATGACCTTCTGGTTGCGCCGCTGGATCGAGCATTCCCGCTCGCCCAGATAGATACAGTTGCCGTGCCTGTCGGCGAGGACCTGGATCTCGATGTGCCGCGGCTGGGTCACGAACTTCTCGATGAAGATCCGGTCGTCGCCGAAGGAGCTGGCGGCCTCGTTCTTGGAGGACTGGAACCCCTCCCGCGCCTCGCCCTCATCCCAGGCGATGCGCATCCCCTTGCCGCCGCCGCCGGCACTGGCCTTGATCATCACCGGATAGCCGATCTCCTCGGCGATCCGCACCGCCTCGTCGGCGTCCTCGATCAGGCCCATATGCCCGGGAACCGTGGAGACCCCGGCCTCGTCGGCGAGCTTCTTGGAGGTGATCTTGTCGCCCATCGCCTCGATGGCGCCCCTTGGCGGGCCGATGAAGGCGATCTCCGTCTCCTCCAGCGCGGCGGCGAATTTCGGGTTCTCGGAGAGGAACCCGTAGCCCGGATGCACCGCCTCGGCGCCGCTGTCGCGGACCGCCTGCATCACCTTGTCGATGACGATGTAGGATTGGTTGGCCTGGGCGGGGCCGATATGGATCGCCTCGTCGGCCATCGCCACGTGGAGCGCGTTGCGGTCCGCATCGGAATAGACGGCGACGGTCGCGATCCCCATGCGCTGCGCGGTCTTGATGACCCGACAGGCGATCTCGCCCCGGTTCGCGATCAGAATCTTCTTGAACATGCGCGATCCCTCAGCGCGGGCATAGCTCAGGCACGACGCCCTTGCAGGGATCGTCCGGCGCGTAGGCGGGCGGTCCCATGCGGTCGCCCACGGTGACGACGCGGTCGGTGCCATTCGGCTGGCAGGCCGCGGCAAGCAGGATCAGGAGCCCGGCCAGGGCGGCCCTCTCCGGAACGTGTAGCATGGAAACCCTCCGGCAGTTTCAAGCCTGATGCCATCCGGCGCGGAGGCGCACAATCCTTCGCGGCAAAGATTGCTGACATGTGGGTCCGGAAGGACGGCCGCAAGAAAATCGGCCCGGTGGGGAACCGGGCCGAGAAGGGGTACGTCTTTTTCGTTCTGGGCCGGGGATGGGCCCTGTCACGCTGATGTCAGCCGGGGCCGCCCCGGCCAAGTCCTTCGCGGTCCCGCAAGCGGAATCGGCTCCATCTTGCGCAGCACGCGACCCGCGCCGGCGGAATCCCGCGCGATGTCAGTCGAACGCCTCCGGGAAGGCGGTGCGAGCCCGGACCTCGTCGATCCGCAGCAGCGCGTCGTAGCTTTCCGGGTCGAACGGATCCTCCGCCGGCACCACCTCGCGGCCCAGAAGCCACGACAGCCGGCCGGCATCGAGATTGCCGCGCTCGAAGGGCTCGCTCCCGAAATGCTCCCAGAGCGCGCTGAGGAAGGCCTCGTCGGCCAGGCGATCTGCGGCGCGCCGGTCCCGGTATCGCTCGCGCGCGACGAGCCGGGTCGCGCCCCTGGGGCTCGCCCGTCTTATGGTGAACTGGAAGTCGGTCCCGGGAAGGCGGCCCGGGAAGCCCCGGTGTTTCAGCATCCTGACCGCCTCCATGGCGGGCCGGACGGGCGGAGACCCGCCCGGCCGCGCGCGTCAATATTTCGAATAGGTCGGCTCGGGAGAGATCACCGGCGCCGCGGCCGGTTCGCTGTAGACGACCTCCTCGCTCTGACGGTTGCAGGCGGCGGCCGCCGTCAGAAGGGCGAGACCCGCGAGGATGGGAAGACTTTTCGACATGTGACTCTCCGTTGGTATGGCCGCGCAACGCGGCTCGCGCGGACCCTAGCGGGGCGGCGGGCGGCCGTGTAGCGCGGGCGGCGAAAATCGCCGCATCTGTGGCGCATCGGCGGCGATCGGCGTGTCAGAGCGGGATGTTGTCGTGCTTCTTCCAGGGGTTCTGGAGCTTCTTGGAGCGGAGCGAGGCGAAGGCGCGGCAGACCCGCCGGCGGGTGGAATGGGGCATGATCACCTCGTCGATGAAGCCGCGCTCGGCGGCCTTGAACGGGTTGGCGAAGTTCTGCTCGTATTCTTGCGTCCGCGCGGCGATCTTCTCCTCGTCGCCGAGCTCGGAGCGATAGAGGATCTCGGTCGCCCCCTTGGCCCCCATCACCGCGATCTCGGCCGTCGGCCAGGCGTAGTTGAAATCGCCGCGGAGATGCTTGGAGCTCATCACGTCGTAGGCGCCGCCATAGGCCTTGCGGGTGATCACCGTCACCTTCGGCACCGTCGCCTCGCCGAAGGCGAACAGCAGCTTCGCGCCGTGCTTGATGACGCCGCCGAATTCCTGCCCCGTCCCGGGCAGGAAGCCGGGCACGTCCACGAAGGTCAGGATCGGAATCTCGAACGCGTCGCAGAAGCGCACGAAGCGGGCCGCCTTGCGCGACGAGTCGATGTCGAGACAGCCGGCGAGCACCATCGGCTGGTTCGCCACGATTCCGACGCTGCGTCCCTCGAGCCGGATGAAGCCGGTGAGGATGTTCCTGGCGAAGTTCTCCTGCAATTCGTAGAACGCGCCCTCGTCGGCGATCTTGGCGATCACCTCCTTCATGTCGTAGGGCATGTTCGGGTTGTCGGGGATCACCGTGTCGAGGCTCGGCTCGAGGCGGTCGGGATCGTCGAAGAAGGGTCGCTTCGGCACCGATCCGCGGTTCGACAGCGGCAGGTAATCCACCAGCCGGCGGACCTCGATCAGCGCCTCCACGTCGTTCTCGAAGGCCGCATCGGCGACGGAGGACTTGCGGGTATGGGTGGAGGCGCCGCCCAACTCCTCGGCGGTGACCACCTCGTTCGTCACCGTCTTCACCACGTCGGGGCCGGTGACGAACATGTAGGACGAATCCTTCACCATGAAGATGAAGTCGGTCATCGCCGGGGAATAGACCGCGCCGCCGGCGCAGGGCCCCATGATCACGCTGATCTGCGGGATCACGCCGGAGGCCATGACGTTGCGCTGGAACACCTCTGCATAGCCGGCGAGGCTCGAGACCCCCTCCTGGATGCGGGCCCCGCCGGAATCGTTCAGCCCGATCACCGGCGCGCCGTTCTGCATCGCCATGTCCATGATCTTGCAGATCTTCTGCGCATGGGTCTCCGACAGCGAACCGCCGAGCACGGTGAAGTCCTGGGAGAAGACATAGACCTGGCGTCCGTTGATCGTGCCCCAGCCCGTCACCACGCCGTCGCCGGGGATCTTGTTTTCGGCCATGCCGAAATCCGTCGCCCGGTGGGTGACGAACATGTCGAACTCCTCGAAGGAGCCGTCGTCGAGCAGGAGATCGATCCGCTCGCGCGCGGTCAGCTTGCCCTTCTCGTGCTGCGCCTCGATCCGGGCCGCGCCGCCGCCCTTGCGCGCCACGCCGCGGCGGTCCTCCAGTTCCGCGAGGATGTCCTTCATGGCGCCGTCCCTTCGATCCTGTCGTGTCTGTGCCTTGCCGCGCAACATACGGGTGCGGCACGATGCGCGAAAGCCGAAATGCCACCCCACCCTTGGAGGGCTGAACGGAACGGTCTAAATCCGGCGCCATGTCCGCCCTGCGCCGCACCCGCTTCCTCGACCGGACCACACCGCCGCATATCGCGACGATGATCGCGCTGACCTCGCTCGCCGCGCTCAGCATGAACCTCTTCCTGCCGTCCCTGCCCGCCATGACGGCCTATTTCGACACCGACTACGGCATCATGCAGGTCGCCGTGGCGGGCTATCTCGGCGTCAACGCGGTGATGCAGATCGTCATCGGTCCGCTCTCCGACCGCTACGGGCGGCGCGCGATCATGCTCTGGGCGATCGTGATCTTCTGCCTCGCCACCCTTGGCTGCCTGCTCGCGACCCATGTCGCGGTGTTCCTGACCTTCCGCATGGTCCAGGCGGCGATCGTCGCCGGGCTCGTCCTGCCCCGCGCCGCGATCCGCGACCTCTACGGCCAGGACGAGAGCGCCTCGATGATCGGCTACGTCACCATGGGCATGTCGGTCGCGCCGATGCTGGCGCCGGCGATCGGCGGCGTGCTGGAGGGGCTCTTCGGCTGGCAGGCGAGCTTCGTCGTGCTGCTCGGCTGCGGCCTCGCCGCGCTGGCGCTCGGCTGGTTCGACATGGGCGAGACCGCGGCGCCGTCCACCTCCGGCTTCGGCGCGCAGTTCGCCCGCTATCCCGAGCTCCTGCTGGCGCCGCGCTTCTGGGGCTACGCGCTGACCGCCGCCTTCTCCGCGGGCGCCTTCTTCGCCTATCTCGGCGGCGCGCCCTATGTCGGCTCCGCCGTCTTCGCGCTCGACCCGGCGACGCTCGGCCTCTACTTCGGCGCCCCGGCCGTCGGCTATCTGATCGGCAACGGGCTGACGGGGCGCTACGCCGCCCGCGTCGGCACCAATCCGATGGTGGTCTGGGGGGCGCTGGCCAATTCCGCGGGCCTCGGCCTGTCGCTCCTCGTCTCGCTCGCTGGCTGGGATGGCCCCCTGGCCTTCTTCAGCTTCATGACCTTCGTCGGCCTCGGCAACGGGCTGGTAATCCCGAACGCCACCGCCGGCATGCTCTCGGTCCGCCCGCATCTCGCCGGCACCGCCTCGGGCCTCGGCGGCGCCATCATGATCGGCGGCGGCGCCGGCCTCTCGGCTCTCGCCGGTCTCCTCCTCGCCGGCGCCGCGACCGCGCAGCCGCTCCTGTGGCTGATGTTTCTCACCTCCGTCGCCTCGGTCGCCACGATTCTCTTCGTGATCCGCCGCCAGGCGCAGCTCTCCCGGCGCGCCACCGCGGCGCGGGCGGAGGAGGCCGCGGAGTGAGCTAGCCGATCTCGGGCGCGTAGGTCAGGATCACCGGCACGACGAGATCCTCCTCGTCGGTAAGGTGCCTGTCGATGAAGCCGCCGAACTCCGACAGCCCCGTCCCGAGCCGCCCGGCCCCGGCCTTCGGGTCGGGTCCCGACAGCCCCTCCAGCATCGCGTTCGTGTCGCGCGCGAGATCGTTCATGTGCCCGTCGAGCGCGTGGTGGTCGGCATCGAGCAGCACGAACCCCTTCTCGAGCCGCGCGTCGAGACCCTGCAGGACGGGGAAGTAGTGATGATCCTCGATCGAATGGTGGCCGTGAAGCTCGCCGAGCAGAAACTGCGCCATCCGCGCTGTCTCCCGCCCGTAGCGCGCCGTCTCAACCCCGCCGTCGAGGAAGGCCCGCGTGCCCGCCTCGAGCCGCTCCAGCAGCTCGCGGAACATCAGGTGGCGCTGCAGCCAGAACCGCGTCAGCGGCGAGAAGTTGGGATGCGCCTCCCAGGTCCCGCGCGGCAGCTCCTCGACCAGCACGCGCAGCGCGTCGGGAAGCCCCTCGCGGCGCTCGAGCGCCTTGATCTCGTCCTCGGTCATGGTCGGCGTTCTAGGCCGATCGGCGCCGCGGTCACCCTTCCCGAGCGAGGGCGCCGCGTTACCTGCCGGCCATGCGCGCCTTCCTCGCCCTCGATCCGTCCGACGCCTTGCGCGACGCGCTCGACGCCCTGACCGAGGATCTGCGCTGCGGCCGGCCGGTCGAGGCGGACAATCTGCATCTCACCCTCGCCTTCCTCGGCGAGGCGGGGCTCGACGCGCTCGAGGAGCTGAACCTCGCCCTCGAGATGCTCCGCCCCGGGCCGGTCGCCCTGGAGCCGAAGGGGCTCGACACGTTCGGCAGCGAGGTCCCCCGGTCTCTCCACGCCACCGCCCTCGCCGATCCCGCGCTCCTGCATCTGCAGAGGAAGGTCGAGACCGCCGCCCGCCGCGCCGGTCTCGACCTGCCCCGGTCGCGCTTCGTTCCGCATATCACGCTCGCGCGGTTTTCCTCCCGGATGCCGCCCGAGGACCATGCCCGGCTCGGCCGCTTCCTCGCCGCCCACGGCGCCTTCCGCTGGCCGGCCGAGAGCGTCGAGGCGATCTCGCTCTACCAGTCCACGCCGGGGCCGGACGGGCCGCGCTACGATCTCCTGGAACGCTACGCCCTGGTCTGACCGCTACCTTCGCGTCCGGCACAGCATCCGCAGCCGCGCGGTGATGCTGCGCCCCTTCGGATAGAAGGCGGCGCCGAACAGGGTGTAATCGTTCCGGATCGACCCCGGAATGGCGAGCCAGAGCGCCTTCAGGCTGAAATAGCCGGCGACGACGACGATGAGGTTGAGGAACAGATGCACCAGCACGCCGAAGGTCGATTCGATCAGCAGCGGCCATTTCCACGCCGGAAAGCCGAAACTGATGATGTGCCAGTAGCCGGTCCGCAGGAAAACCACGAAATGCATCAGCAGAAGGCCGATGGAGAGATGGCGGATCAGGCCCTGGCCCTTGAGGCTCAACCGAACGAAACCGTAGACGAGGATCGCCGTGGCAACGATGGCGGCGAGAGCGGAGAGATGGTTCAGCTCTTCCAGCAATTCATAGCTACTCATTGGTCTTCCTTCCTGTCGTCGGGATCGGAGGGGGTGCGATCTTCGGCGACATGGGTTTCCAGCAGGTCCTCCAGCGCCTCGCGCAGGAGGTCGTAGGCCTGCAGGTTGCGGTACTCGGCGACCTTGAGGTCGTCCTCGAGTTCGCTCCCCCGGGCCCGTGCCAGGGACCGGGCCCTGGCGCTCCTTCTGCTCCGCCACCTCCTCAAGAATTTGCAGATCGACACCGTTCGCTGCCTCCGTCCGGTACGTGCGGGGATGAAGCCTCGATGGGCCGGGCTCGCGTCCTGCAGGTAATGGCGGAGGGGAATTACCGGGGCGTGGCCGCGCGGCGCGGAGCCCGGCCGCCTGGCGCAACGCCCCGCCCGGACGGCCGCGCGCAGACCGCCGCCCGCCCGGTCGGACCGGGCGGCGGTCGTGTCGTCGTGTCGGTGAAGCCGGCCCGCGGGCCGGCGACGGGGATCAGATCACGTCGGGCTCGTACCAGTCGCCGATCATGACCTCGGTCTTCGCCCCGGTCTGCGACAGCATCTCCGCGAACGCCTCCGGGTCCTGGGTTCCGCTGTCCTCGCCGCGATAATGGTAGGGATAGACATAGGTCGGCTCGAACGCCGCCACCGCCTCCGCCGCCTGTCCGGCATCCATCGTGTAGGGCAGGTTCATCGGCACGAAGGCGAGGAAGATCTCCTCGAGCGCCCGCATCTCCTCGGTGCCCTCGGTATCGCCGGCGATGTAGATGCGCTTGCCGCCGATCTCGAAGAGATAGCCGTTGTCGCGGCCCTCCGGATGGTAGTCGCGCCGTCCCTCGGTGGTGTTGTAGGCCGGGATCGCCTCGAACTCGATGCCGATCATGTCGGTCGTCTCGCCGTTGGCGAGCTGCTGCGTCACCGCCTGCAATTCCGGCGACATCATGTCGTAGACGGCCATGTTCGACAGGATCTGCGTCTTGCCGACCATGATCGCCGAAAGCGTCTCGGGCGCGAAATGGTCGCCGTGCTCGTGGGTGATGAGGATCAGATCCGGCTCCGGCATCCCCTCGTACTGGGCCGGATCGCCCACCGGGTCGGAATAGATCACCCCGTCCGGCGTCTCCAGAACGAAGCTCGCATGGCTCACCGGATGCACAATGATCGGCCCGTCTTCGCTCTCGAACGTGTGGCCGTCCTGCTGCTGCGCCAGGAGCGCGGCGGGCAGGATCGTCGTCGCGCCGAGCGCTGCTCCGGCGGCGAGGAAGGTTCGTCTCGTCGTCATGTGGGATCCTCTCAGAAGGAACGGTCGTGTCCTGTCGCGCGATCTAGGGGCCGGACCCCGTTCCGTCACCTCGCTGCGGCGTCACTCCGCTGCCGGCATCGCCGCGTCGTCGGCCGCCTTGGCGCGAGCATAGGCCAGCCGCGCTCGAATCCGCTCGGCATAGGCGAGAAAGCCCGGCCGCTCCTCCATCGTGCCGAAGGCGAGGCCCCAATCCACCTGCGCGCCGAGATAGACGTCCGCCGCGGAGAACGCATCCGTGACCCAGTCGCGCGAGGTCAGGAGGTCGGAAAGCGCGTCGAGCACCGCCTCGTAGCTGCCATAGCCCAGCATCGTCGCCCGGTCCTCGGAGACGATCCCCAGCGTGCGGTTGGTCATCGCCGCCTCCACCGGCCCGGCCGCGAAGAAGAGCCAGCGATAGTAGTCGGCGCGCGCCTCGCGCCGCGGGGCCATGCCCGCTTCGGGAAAGGCGTCGGCGAGATAGGCGCAGATCGCCGCCGCCTCCGTCACCACCGCCGATCCGTGCACCAGGGTCGGCACCTTGCCCATCGGATTGAGCAGGCGATACTCCGGCGCCTTCATGTCGGTGCCGTAGTCGAGATAGCGCACCTCGTAGGGCTGGCCGACCTCTTCGAGCATCCACCGGGCGATCCGCCCCCTGCGACATCGGGTTGGTGTACAGCGTCAGTTCCGTCATTGTCCCTCCTCTCGCCGCCGGCCGCCCGCGATCCGCCCGATGCGGCACGCGCGGTCCCGGGTCATGCTCCCGTCTTCACAACGCGCAAGCCGCCCGCCGGGATCCGGCCTCAGCGCCGCCAGCTTGCGGCAATCCGAGTCCGGCGTGTCGCTCGGAGCCTGTCATGGGAAGCTGCCGTCCGGCATGAAGCCGAAATGGCGCGCGATGCAGCCGGCGGCCGCGTCCTCCGGGTGGCCGTGGATCGACCTCATCTGCGGCGGCTCCGTCATGCCGGGACCATAGCATCTGCGGGGCCGTCGTGCCCGGCCTTTTTCGGAGCGCCGCGGAACGCTGCCCGCAAGAGCGCGTTGCCCCGCCCATGAGCCACGACCTGCAGGCGATACTCGACGATCTCGACGACCTGGCCGGGGCGGAGCGGACGGTCAGCATCGACGACGTGCTCGGCCGCGTCGGATCCCGTGGCCAGGGCGTCACCCTGCTGCTTCCCGGCCTCGTCGGCGTCACCCCGATCGGCGGCATACCGGGCGTGCCGACCCTGCTCGGGGTGCTCGTCGCGCTGCTCTCCGTCCAGTATCTCCTCGGACGCGACCGGCCGTGGATACCCGGCGCCCTCGGCCGCCGCTCGGTGCGCGACTCGCGCATCACCGGGGCGGTCGACCGCCTGCGCAGGCCCTGCCGCTGGATCGACCGGCATTTCGGCCACCGACTCGAGGCGCTGACCGGCGCCGCCGCCGAGCGCGCGGCCGCGCTTCTCTGCCTGGTCTTCGCCTGCCTCCTGCCGCCGCTCGAGGTGGTGCCCTTCGCCGCCCTGCTCCCCTTCGCCGCCATCGCGCTCCTCGGCCTCGCGCTGACGTTGAAGGACGGGCTCCTGATGCTCCTGGCCTTCGCATGCAGCGCCGCGGCGCTCTGGGGCATCTACGTCGCGCTCCCCTGGACGGGCTGATCGCGGGGCGCGCGCGCGGGCGCAACGGCCCGGGATCCCGGCTCCGGCGCCCCGTGGCCTCCGCCGACCGTCTCGCCTGTCCCGCCCGCGCTCCCGTGATGTGACCGGGGCGTGACAAAGGCCGCGCGAGTCCTTAAGCCGACGCCGTGTCCGCACCCTGTCCGGGACCTTGAACGCGATGCTTCCGTCCCATCCCTTCGACGTGTCCGGTTTTCGTGATGCAGGCGACGACGACAAGCTCCGCGAGGAATGCGGCGTCTTCGGCGTCACCGGCGTGGCCGATGCGGCGAACTTCGTCGCCCTCGGCCTGCACGCGCTGCAGCACCGCGGACAGGAGGCCGGCGGCATCGTCAGCCACGATCCCGCCCACGGTTTCAACTCCGCCCGGCGCTTCGGCTATGTGCGCGACAACTTCACCAAGCAGTCGCTGATGCAGACCCTGCCGGGGCCGCTCGCCATCGGCCATGTCCGCTATTCCACCACCGGCTCCAAGGGCCACGCGCAGATCCGCGACGTGCAGCCCTTCTTCGGCGAGTTCTCGATGGGCGGCGCGGCGATCGCCCATAACGGCAACATCGTCAACGCGCTGGAGCTGCGCCGCGAGCTGATCGACCGCGGCTCGATCTTCCAGTCCTCCTCCGATTCGGAATGCATCATTCACCTGATGGCCCGGTCCCTGCAGAAGAAGGTCCCCGAGCGGATGCAGGAGGCCCTCAGGCGGGTGGAGGGGGCCTTCTCCATCGTCGCCATGACCCGCACTAAGCTCATCGGCGTCCGCGATCCGCTGGGCGTGCGCCCGCTCGTCCTCGGCAGGCTCGGCGAGGACGGATGGGTCCTGTCGTCGGAGACCTGCGCGCTCGACATCATCGGCGCCGATTTCGTGCGCGAGGTCGAACCGGGCGAGATGGTGGTGATCGAGCATGGCGAGGTGCAGTCGCATCGCCCCTTCGCGCCCCAGCGGCCGCGCTTCTGCATCTTCGAACACGTCTATTTCTCGCGTCCCAACTCGATCCAGGGCGGCCGGTCGGTCTACGAGACCCGCCGGCAGATCGGCGTGGAGCTCGCCCGCGAGGCGCCGGTGGAGGCGGATCTGGTCTGCCCCGTCCCCGATTCGGGCACGCCTGCCGCGATCGGCTACAGCCAGGAATCCGGAATACCCTACGCGATGGGGATCATCCGCAACCAGTATATGGGCCGGACCTTCATCGAGCCGACGGAGCAGATCCGCAACATGGGCGTGCGGCTGAAGCTCAACGTCAATCGCGGCCTCATCCGCGGCAAGCGCATCGTGCTGGTCGATGATTCGGTGGTCCGCGGAACGACCTCCATCAAGATCCGCGAGATGATGCTCGATGCCGGCGCGGCAGAGATCCATTTCCGCATCGCCTCGCCGCCGACCTCGTGGCCCTGCTTCTACGGCGTCGACACGCCCGAGCGCGAAAAGCTGCTCGCCGCGCAGATGACCGAGGCCGAGATGTGCGCCCATCTCGGCGTCGATTCCCTGCGCTTCATCTCGCTCGACGGTCTCTATCGCGCCGTCGGCGAAGCCGCGGGCCGCGATCCCGCCCAGCCGCAATATTGCGACGCCTGCTTCTCGGGCGATTACCCCGTCGCGCCGACCGACCGGATCGAGCAGGGCTTCCGCCTCAAGGAGCCGGCCGAGTGAGCGACGGCGCTCCGACGGGAATCCGACGCGACTCCGACAGGAATCCGACAGCGGATCTGGCGCTGCGGCCCCATCACCTGCTCTGCGCCCTGGGCTTCCGCGGCCACGGCTATTCCGACGCCTTCACCGCCAACATGGCGCGTCTGGTCCTGCCCATGCAGGCCGAGGACACCACACCGCTCCGCATCGTGTCCGGCCTCGACCCGATCTGCGCCCCCTGCCCCGAACGGCGCGGGCAGGCTTGCGCAAAACAATTCAAGATCAACCGCCTGGACGCCGATCATGCGACGGCGCTCGAGCTCTTCCCTGGCGACCGACTGACCTGGGGAGAGGCCAAGGCGCGCATCCGCAATCGGATTCGCCCCGGCGATCTCGCAACCCTCTGCGCGGGCTGCCGGTGGCTTTCCCTCGGCCTCTGCGAAGAGGCTCTCGGCGATCTGCACGCAAACGCCGCCCCGAAGGACAGCGCTTCCGCTCCGGACTAGACCCGGACTCAGCGCTTCGCCGCTCTCCAGCCTCCGGCCACGATCAGCGCCGCCAGGACCGATTTCACCACGTCGCCCACGAGGAACGGCAGCATTCCCGCCTGCATCGCCCCGCCGAGATCCAAAGGCGTGACGGCCCAGAGCCACGCCACGCCCGGCACGAACAGAAGCGTCCCCGGCACGAGCGTCGCCACGACCATCCGGCCGAGGCCGCGCGCGAAGCCCCGCTCGGCGATCCAGCCGGTCAGGAACGCCATCGCGGCGAAGCCGAACAGGAATCCGCCCGTCGGTCCCAGAAGGTGATGCGCACCGGCGCCGCCACCGGCGAACACCGGGAGGCCCATCGCCCCCTCGGCCAGGTAGGCCAGCAGGGCGCCGCCGGCCATTCGGGCGCCCAATGTCAGCCCCACGATCGAAATCGCCAGCGTCTGCAGGGACATGGGCACCGGGATCATCGGCACCTCGACCTGCGCGGCAAGTGCCACCAGCCCGGAGGCGCCGAGCACCAGTAGAAGCGACTGCCACGCCGCGCGATCGCGGCCCTGGAGGAGAGGCGTATCGTAGGTCATCGGTCGAGGCTCCTCGGGTTCACTACCTTTCCCCTTCGTGTCCCCCGGCGCGCCGCCAAGGTCAAGTCCGGTGCGCCCGACCGTCAGGCCCTTGCCAAGCCCGAAGACAATCCCCAAGACGCGGCCATGACGCAGATCGCCCTCATCACAGGTGCATCCCGGGGCCTGGGCGCCGCCCTTGCGGAGGGGCTGGCGAAGACGCACCATGTCGTCGCGGTGGCGCGCACGACCGGCGCGCTCGAGGAACTCGACGACCGCATACAGGCCGCCGGCGGGTCCGCCACCCTAGCGCCGATGGACGTGACCGACGCCGATGCCATGGCGCATCTCTGCCGGGGGATCCACGACCGCTGGGGCCGGTGCGACCTCTGGTGCCACACCGCGATCCACGCCGCACCGCTGGCGCCGGCCGGCCACATTGGCGCGAAGGACTGGGAACGGAGCCTCGCCGTCAACTCGACCGCGACGGCGACGCTGATCCGCATGGTCGAGCCGCTCCTGCTCGCCGCACCCTCCGGCCGGGCGATCTTCTTCGACGATCCGCGTGCCGGCCAGAAGTTCTTCGGCAGCTACGGTGCGACGAAGGCGACACAGATCGCCCTCGTCCGCTCGTGGAAGGCGGAAACGCCGCGGACCGGACCGGCCGTCTCGATCCTCTCGCCGGAGCCGATGCCCACCGCCACGCGCGCGCGCTTCTTTCCCGGCGAGGACCGCTCGGGGCTCGCCGATCCGCGAGGCGAGGCCGCCCGTCTGCTTGCGCTTCTCTGAGTTTCGCGGTGTCGGCCGCCTTGCTGGGAGCCCCGTGCTGCCCTAGGAAAGCCGCGGACCCCAGGAGCGCTCATGCGCATACTCATCACCAACGACGACGGCATCACCGCGACCGGGCTGAAGGTTCTCGACGCGCTCGCCCGCGAGATCGCGGGCCCCTCCGGCGAGGTCTGGACCGTCGCGCCGGCCTTCGAGCAATCCGGCGTCGGCCACTGCATCTCCTACGCGCGCCCGACCATGGTGACGCAGCTCGACGAGCGTCGCTTCGCCGTGGAGGGCTCGCCCGCAGATTGCGTGCTGGCTGCGATCTACGATATTCTTCCCGCGGGGCCGGATCTCGTCCTTTCCGGCGTCAATCGCGGCAACAATGCCGGCGAGAACGTGCTCTACTCCGGCACGGTGGGCGGTGCGCTCGAAGGGGCGTTGCAGCACCTGCCGGCCGTCGCGCTCAGCCAGTATTACGGGCCGGCCAATGCCGGCATCGACGATCCGTTCGAGGCGGCACGGCGGCACGGCGCGGCCGTCCTGCGCGCGCTCCTCGACAACGCCGACTGGGACGAGGCGTCCTATCGGTTGTTCTACAACGTCAACTTCCCGCCCTGCCCGGCGGACCAGGTTCAGGGGCGGCGCATCACCAGCCAAGGCCGGCGGCCCGAGGCCGGCCACGGCATGACGCCGCATGTCTCGCCTTCGGGGCGCCGGTTCCTCTATGTGACCGGCAGCCCGCAGCAGACGCCGACCGGGCCGGGCACTGACGTCACCGCCAATCTCCACAACTACATCTCGATCACCCCAATGCGCGCCGACCTGACGGCGCATGACCGCCTCGGGTCGCTGCGCGAGGCGCTCGAATGAGCTACGACGCGGAGCAGCGGATGCGGTTCCTGTTCACGCTCCGCTCGCGGGGCGTCACCGACCGGCGCGTCCTCGAGGCGATGGAGCGGATCGACCGCGGCGCCTTCGTTCAGGGGGTCTTCGCCGACAGGGCCTACGAGGACATGCCCCTGCCCATCGCCTGCGGCCAGACGATCTCCCAGCCCTCGATCGTCGGACTGATGACCCAGGCCCTCGCCCTCACCGGACGCGAGAAGGTGCTCGAGGTGGGCGCGGGGTCGGGGTACCAGGCGGCGGTGCTGAGCCAGCTCGCCCGGCGGGTCTATACGCTCGACCGGCACAAGCGGCTCGCCCAGACAGCCGCAGAGACGCTCGCGGCGCTCGACATCTCCAACGTCACGGTGCTCGCCGCCGATGGCAGCCGCGGCCTCCCGGAGCAGGCTCCGTTCGACCGAATTCTCGTGACCGCGGCGGCAGAGGACCCTCCGGGCCCCCTATTGGCCCAGCTTCGTATCGGCGGTATCATGGTGCTGCCCGTGGGGCAGTCCGACCACGTCCAGACCCTGATCAGGGTTACGCGCGGCGAGGACGGATTCGACTACGACGACCTGAAACCCGTCCGCTTCGTTCCGCTGATCGAGGGGATGGACCGCGAATGACGCCGGAGCGCCCGGAAAGCGGCGCGGGCACGAGGACAAGGACGAGCGGCATGCAGGATTTCAACGGCCCCTGCCGGGGTCTGTTCCTCACTTCGGCGCTCCTGGCGCTTACCGCCTGCGGCCCGGACAGGGCCTTCGACCTCGATCTGCGCGACAATCTCGGCACGGCGTTCGACACCACTCCGGCCGTCGAGCAGCGGGTCGCCGACCGTCCCCGGCCCGACAATCGCGGCGTGATCTCCTATCCGGGCTACCAGGTCGCCATCGCCCGCCAGGGCGACACGATTGCCGGTGTCGCCCAGCGCCTGGGGCTACCGCCGGAGGAACTCGCCCGGTACAACGGCGTCGCCGCGACAGCGCCGCTTCGCCCTGGGGAGGTGGTGGCGCTGCCGCGCCGGGTCGCCGAACCCTCGCCGGCGACGGGCAGTCCGACGACGGGCCCGATCCGCCCCGCCGGCACCATCACCACCACGCCGCTCGAAGAGAGCGCCTCGGCCGCGATTTCGCGCGGCGAGCGGGCAGCGGCGGGCAGCGAGCCCGCTCGTCATCGCGTCGAATCCGGCGAGACCGCGTTCTCGATCGCCCGCCGATACGGGGTCCCTGTCGAGGCCCTGGCTCAATGGAACGGTCTCGACGCCAACATGACGGTCCGCGAGGGAAGCTATCTCCTGATCCCCGTCGCGGAACCGGCCGAGATACCCGAGAGCCAGCCGGGACAGGGCACGCAGGTGCCTCCCCCGCCCTCGGCCGCCGAGCCCCTGCCGGAGGAAAGCGCCACCCAGGAGCCGCCCGAAGAGACGCCGGACGTCTCCAACCTCGGTGCGGAGGCCACCGAATCCTCCGCGTCCGGCGCCCGGCTGGCCTACCCCGTCCCGGGATCGGTGATCCGCGCCTTTAACAAGGGCTCCAATGACGGCATCGACATCTCCGCCCCGGCCGGCACGCCGGTCAAGGCGGCCGATTCCGGCACCGTCGCGGCGATCACGCGCGATACCGACCAGATTCCGATCCTGGTCCTGCGTCACGAGGGCGGACTTCTCACCGTTTACGCCGGCGTCGCCGATGTCGCCGTCGAGAAGGGCGAGAGCGTCTCCCGGGGACAGACCATCGCGCAGGTGCGGTCCGGCGACCCGTCCTTCCTGCATTTCGAGGTGCGCGACGGGTTCGACAGCGTCGACCCCTCCGACTATCTCGAGTGATCTCCGGGTTCGTCTCGAAGGAGCGGGCACGCCCGGTGGCACGGACCGCTCACGGCGACATCTTTCCGGAACCAGACAGGAGGACGAGAACATGACCAGCAAGCTCGACCAGCTTCGCGAGATGACCGTGGTTGTCGCCGATACCGGCGACGTGGAGGCGGTCCGGCGGCTCAAGCCGCAGGATTGCACGACCAATCCTTCCCTCGTGCTGAAAGCCGCCGGATCGGACTACTTCGCCACCACCGTGGAGGAGACCATCCGGGCCAATGCGGGCAAGGAGCCCGCCGACATCGCCGCGGCCCTCACCGTCGCCGTCGGCGCCGAACTCACCGGCATCGTGCCCGGTCGCGTCTCCACCGAGGTCGATGCGCGGCTCTCCTTCGACACGGAGGGCTCGATCGACCGCGCGAAGATGCTGGTCGACGCCTATGCCGAGCGCGGCGTGGGCCGCGAGCGCATCCTGATCAAGCTCGCCTCCACCTGGGAGGGCATCCGCGCCGCCGAACGGCTGCAGAAGGACGGGATCGACTGCAACCTGACGCTGCTGTTCTCTATGGCCCAGGCCCGGGCCTGCGCCGATGCCGGCGCCTTCCTCATCTCGCCCTTCGTCGGCCGGATCACCGACTGGCACAAGGCTGCGGACGGCGTGGAGGGCTACGCGCCCGACGACGATCCGGGCGTCAAATCGGTGCGGCGCATCTACGACCACTACAAGTCGAACGGCATCGGAACGGTGGTCATGGGCGCCTCCTTCCGCACCGCCGGCCAGGTCGAGGCGCTCGCAGGCTGCGACCGGCTGACGATTTCGCCGGACCTGCTGCAGGAGCTCCAGGACGATACGGGCGACCTCCCCCGGCGGTTGTCTCCTTCCGAGGCCACCGGCAGCGTCGCGTCGATCGACGAGCCGAGCTTCCGCTGGGAGCTGAACGAGGACGCGATGGCGACCGAGAAGCTCGCGGAGGGAATCCGCAAGTTCCATGCCGACGCCATGAAGCTGGAGAGCCTCATCGCGGAGAGGGCCTGAACGCGGGTTCAGGCCTCCGCCGCGAGGCGCAGGCAGGCGTCGCGATACTCCGCAGCCAGGCGGTCGCAGAGCTCGGCGGCCGGGAGCACCGACCGGATGCCCGCGACGCCGTGACCGGCCGACCAGATCGTCTTCCAGGCGCGCGCCTCGCTGCCGAGATCCATGTCCCCGTGATCGGGCAGGTCATCGGGGTCGAGTCCCGCCGCCTCGATCGAGCCGCGCATGAAGTTGGCGTTTACGCCGGATATCCTCGGCGTATAGACGATGTCGCCGGTGTTCGAGGCGAGGATCATCTCCTTGTTGGCAGGCGTTGCCATCGCCTCCTCCGTGGCAATGAACCGGGTGCCCAGATAGGCGAGATCGGCGCCCATGGCCCGCGCCGCGGCGATGTCGGCACCGGTCGAGATCGCGCCGGCGAGCACCAGCGTGCCGTCGAAGAAGGACCGGATCTCGGAGACGAACCCGAAGGGAGAGAGCGTGCCGGCATGCCCGCCGGCCCCGGCGCAGACCGCGATCAATCCGTCGACCTCGGCTTCCACCGCCTTCTCGGCATGGCGCGTCCTGATCACGTCGTGGAACACGCGACCGCCATAGGAATGGACGGCGTCCACCACCTCCCGGACCGCGCCGAGGGAGGTGATGACGAGCGGCACCTCGTGCTCCACGCAGAGCTTCAGGTCCGCCTCCATCCGCGGATTCGACCTGTGGACGATGAGGTTCACGGCATATGGCGCCGCGTCAGCAGTTTCGGCGAGCCGCTCCGCGATCTGCGACAGCCAGTCGGAGAAGCCCGCACTGTCGCGTTGGTTGAGCGCCGGGAACGCGCCGATCACCCCGGACCGGCAACACTCCACGACGAGATCGGGCCCCGATGTCAGGAACATCGGGGCCGCTATGGCCGGAACCTTCAGATTGGCGAACGGCTGCATGGGCATTCTCCCTTCCCGGCCATCTAGGCCGGGGCGGCAGCCGGGTCCAAGCGGGACGCGGCGGAACTCAGTCGTCCCAGTCCGGCGCCATGCTCTCCGGGCTGATCTGCCGGCCGTCCGGTCGCGTAAGACCGTCGATCCGGTCGATCTCCTTCTGCGACAGTTCGATCTCGGCGGCGGCGAGATTACCGGCGAGCCGCTCGGGCTTCGCGGTCTTGGGGATCGCGATACCGTCCTTCGCGAGAATCCAGGCCAGGGAGATCTGGACCGGGGTCGCATCATGCGCCGCTGCGATCTCCTTCATCGTGTCGTCGCCGACGACCTCGCCGCGTGCCAGGGGAGAATAGGCCTCGAGCGGAATGCCCATCCCGTCCATGGCGGCAACGAGCTTCGCCTGCGGGATGAAGGGATGAAACTCGATCTGATTCGCCGCGATCCGGTGCCGCATCGCGCTCTTCGCCTGTTCGAGCAGCGCGATGGTGAAGTTCGACACGCCGCCGTGGCGCACGTGTCCCGCGTCGATCAGCTCGTCGAGCACCGGAAGCGTCTCGATCAGGGGCACAGTCCTGGAGGGCCAGTGCAGCAAGAGCAGATCCACCTTCTCCACGCCCAGCCGGTCGAGGGAGTCCATCGCCGCGCGCCTGAAATCCGACGGCTCGTGGCGGTCGGGAAGGATCTTCGTGGTCAGGAAAATCTCGTCGCGGGGCACGCCCGAGGCGCGGAGCCCACGCCCCACCGCCTCCTCGTTGCCATAGGCTTGAGCCGTGTCGACATGACGGTATCCTTCGGAAAGCGCCGCCTCGACAATATCGGCCGTCTTCTCCGCGTCGATCTCGAACGTGCCGAGCCCGAGCGAAGGAATCCTCGCGGGGCCGATCTCCTTCACGGACATCTCCGTCTCCTTCGCTAAAAGTTCCCGCGCCAACGCGATCAGAGCGTCAAAGGTCCGATTCCACGAAACATGGCCGATCGGGATGCAATTCGCGCCGGCGCGCGCTACGCTCCAATGTTAACGGAAAGGAGTACGCCCATGCCCCGCGACACGACCCTCCCGCCGCCGGTCCTTCCGATCTCGCCCTATCCCGACACCGACGAGGTGCTCGACCGGCTGGTCGTCGAGGCGAACCTTTCCATGAAGGATCGCAAGCAGATTTCCGGGCGCGCCGTGGAGCTGGTCAAACGAATTCGCAAGCACGGCGATCCGGGGCTCATGGAGGTGTTTCTCGCCGAATACGGCCTCTCCACCGACGAGGGGATCGCACTCATGTGCCTCGCCGAGGCGCTTCTGCGGGTGCCGGACGCGCAGACGATGGACGAACTGATCGAGGACAAGATCGCGCCCGGACAGTGGGGCGAGCATCTGGGGCACTCCTCCTCCTCGCTCGTCAACGCCTCCACCTGGGCGCTGATGTTCACCGGCCGCGTGCTCGAGGAAGACGACAGCCGGCCGCTCAGGGCGCTGCGCGGCGCGGTCAGGCGGCTCGGCGAGCCGGTGATCCGCAACGCCACCGGCCAGGCGATGCGCGTCATGGGCCGGCAATTCGTCCTGGGCGAGACCATGAACAAGGCGATGGAGCGCGCCAAGAAGCAGGAGGAGAAGGGCTACACCTATTCCTACGACATGCTGGGCGAGGCGGCACGCACCTACGAGGACGCGACGCGCTACCGCAAGGCCTACGAGAACGCGATCGAGAAGATGTCGAAGCGCGCCACGAAAGGCGACATCGCCACCAATCCCGGCATCTCGGTCAAGTTCTCCGCGCTCCATCCGCGCTACGAGATGTCGCAGCGCGATCGGGTGCTCGAGGAACTGGTGCCGATCGTGCGCGACCTTGCCGCGAAGGCCGCGAAGCTGAAGATCGGCTTCAACATCGACGCCGAGGAGCAGGACCGGCTGACACTCTCGCTCGAGGTGATCGAGAAGGTGCTCGAGGACGAAAGGCTCGCCGGATGGGACGGGTTCGGCATCGTCGTGCAGGCTTTCGGCCCGCGCTGCGAGAGCGTGATCGACTGGATCGCCTCCACCGCCGAGCGGCTCGACCGCAAGCTGATGGTCCGGCTCGTGAAGGGCGCCTACTGGGATACCGAGATCAAGCTCACCCAGCAGGAAGGCCTGCCGCGCTTCCCGGTGTTCTCGCGCAAGCCCGCCTCCGACGTGAGCTTCATCGGCAATGCCCGCAAGCTCCTGACCTACCGCGACCGGATCTATCCGCAATTCGCGACCCATAACGCCCATACGGTCGCGGCCGTCCTGCACATGGTCGAGGATATGGGCGTGAAGAAGGAGGAGTTCGAGTTCCAGCGCCTGCACGGCATGGGCGAGGTGCTGCACACGATGGTCATGGACGATCACGGCACGCGCTGCCGCATCTACGCGCCGGTCGGCGCCCATCGCGACCTTCTGGCCTATCTCGTTCGCCGGCTTCTCGAGAATGGCGCCAATTCGAGCTTCGTGAACCAGATCGTGGACGAGGACGTGCCGCCCGAGCAGGTCGCGGAAGACCCCTTCGCCGCGCTCGGCTACGCGCCGCACGTGACGCCGGGCACGAAGATCTTCGAGCCGGTGCGGGAAAATTCCCGCGGCTGGGATCTCGCGGCGGTCGAGCATCTCGACGAGATCGATACCGCCCGCGCGCCCTTCCGCACCAGGCGGTTCGAGGCCGGCCCGCTGCTGGCCGGGGAGGCGCAGCCCGAGGACGCCGTCGAGCGCCGCAACCCCGCCGACCCCGAGGATGTGGTCGGCACGACCCGCTTCGCCTCGAGATCCGACGTGGAAACGGCGCTCGCGGCCGCCGGGACATGGAGGGCTGACGGCGCGGAACGCGGCCGAATCCTGAAGGCGGCGGCGCGCCACTACGAGGAGAATTTCGGCGAAATCTTCGCCGTTCTCGCCCGCGAGGCCGGCAAGACGCTGCCAGATGCGGTCGCCGAACTCCGGGAAGCGGTGGATTTCCTCCTCTACTATGCCGAGCAGGCCGAGACGCTGACGAGCGAGCCGCTGGGGCGTTTCGTCTGCATCAGCCCGTGGAACTTCCCGCTCGCGATCTTCACCGGCCAGATCGCCGCAGCGCTGGCAGCAGGAAACGCTGTCCTCGCCAAGCCCGCCGAGCAGACGCCGCTCATCGCCCATCTGGGGGCCCGGCTCATGCACGAGGCCGGCGTGCCGACCGATGCGCTGCAGCTCCTGCCGGGAGCCGGCGAGGTCGGAGCGGCCCTGACCTCGGACAGCCGCGTCGACGGCGTCGCCTTCACCGGCTCGACGGAAACCGCCCAGAAGATCAAGCAGGCCATGGCCGAGAATTGCCATCCCGGCGCGCCTCTCATCGCCGAGACCGGCGGCCTTAACGCGATGATCGTCGACAGCTCCGCCCTGCCCGAACAGGCGGTGCGCGACATCCTGACCTCGGCCTTCCAGTCCGCCGGTCAGCGCTGTTCGGCCCTGCGCTGCCTCTACGTGCAGGAAGACATCGCGGAGAGCTTTCTCGACATGCTGACCGGCGCGATGGATGCCTTCCGCCCCGCCGATCCGTGGCAAATCCACTCCGACAGCGGACCTCTCATCGACGGCGAAGCGCATGCCCAGATCGCGGACTACGTGGAGACCGCGCGCACCGAGGGGCGCCTCGTGCACCAGATCGAGGCGCCGGAGACGGGCCATTTCCTCGCGCCGGCCCTCATCCGGGTGAACGGGATCGGGGAAATCCGCGAGGAGGTGTTCGGGCCGGTCCTCCATGTCGCCACCTTCAAGGCCAGGGATATCGACCGGGTCATCGACGCGATCAACGGCAAGGGGTACGGTCTGACCTTCGGGCTCCACACCCGGATCGACGACCGGGTGCAGCACATCACCGACCGGATGCAGGTGGGCAACATCTACGTGAACCGGAACCAGATCGGCGCCATCGTCGCCTCCCAGCCCTTCGGCGGGGAAGGACTGTCGGGCACCGGACCGAAGGCCGGCGGCCCGTTCTACGTGCCCCGCTTCCAGAAGGCGGTCGCGCCGGCGGATTCCGCCGGAAAGCCCGATCGACCTGCCGGGGCCCACGGGCGAGTCGAACCGGCTGCATCTCGTGCCGCGCGCGCCGGTACTCTGCCTCGGGCCGACCGACGAGGATCGGGCGGCGCAGAAGCGGGCGGTGGAGCGCCTGGGAGGCGTCGCCAAGCTCGTGGGCGCGGAGCCCGACCTCGCCAAGGAGCCCGAATTCGGCAATGCCGTCTGGTGGGGGGACGAGGAAACCGCACGGCGCTTCGCCAGGCAACTCGCCCAGCGCGCCGGTCCGCTCCTGGGGCTCGTGACCGGTCCGGTCACCGTGCCCGACGTTTTGCACGAGCGGCATCTCTGCATCGACACCACCGCCTCGGGCGGCAACGCGCAGCTCCTCGCTGAAGTCGCACGGAAAGACCCGCGCGCCAGGGGCGAGGCGCCGAAGAAGTCCAGGAGTGCGTGAAGGCGTCGGGGGCGGTCTCCGGTCGGCCCCCGCGACCGCGCAGCGACGGGGCGTCGCGGCGGCGCTTGATTTGCCCGGGCGGTGCCGCCACCTCTGACGCATGTTCCCCCTGCGCGACCACAACCCCTCGCGATCGCCTCCCGTGGTCACCATCGCGCTGATCGTGGCGAACGTGGCGGTGTTCGTCGGGACGCTGCCCCATCTCGACGATGCCCGGTTCCTGACGCATTGGGCGCTGATCCCGGCCCTGTCGCTCCCGGTCACGTTTCTCACCTCCCAGTTCCTTCATGGCGGGGTGATGCATCTCGGGGGCAACATGCTGTTTCTATGGATCTTCGGAGACAACCTCGAAGACCGGATGGGGCGCCTGCCCTTTCTCGGCTTCTATCTGCTCTCCGGCCTCGCGGCGGCGCTGACACAGGTCCTGCCGGATCCGGGGTCCGCGATTCCCATGGTCGGTGCCTCCGGGGCGATCGCGGGCGTCATGGGCGGCTACCTGCTGCTCTTTCCCCGTGCCCGCGTCGACATCGTCCTGATCTTCATCGTCTTCTTCAAGATCGTGCCGGTTCGCGCTTGGCTGATCCTGGCCCTCTGGTTCGGCCTCCAGGTAGTATCGGGCCTCAATACGCCGACCGATATCGGCGGCGTCGCCTACTGGGCGCATGCCGGCGGATTCGCGGCGGGGATCGTGATGACCGTGCCGGTCTGGCTGCGGCTCGGCGGACCGGCCTTTTGGCGGCAAGTGCACGGCCATCCGCCGCATCCGCGCGTCGCCCGGCATGCCCGGACGGTGCCGCCCGAGCGCAATCCCTTGGGACGCCCGGAGCAAATCCGCCCCACCGATCGCGCCTCCCCGGTTCCCCGCGCCGGCCATCGCCGATGAGCGTTCGTCTCACCTGTCATTGCGGTGCCGTCGAGATCCGCGTCACGCTCTCGGACGGTCTCGGGTCGATCCGCCGCTGCGACTGCTCGTTCTGCGCGCGACGTCAGGCCGCGCCCGTATCGGCCCGGGCGGAGGACCTGGAGGTCGTGACGGGCGCGGACATGCTCGCCCTCCACCAGTGGGGCACGATGACGGCGGAGCATTATTTCTGCTCCCGCGGCGGCATTTACACCCATCACCGCAGGCGCTCGGATCCGGGAGAGTTCGGCGTCAACGCGGCCTGCATCGAGGGCGTGGACATCCGCGCCCTGGAGCCGGTCCCCTGGACGGACTGCAAGACCCATCCCTCCGACCGATGATCTTCACGTCTCCCGGAGGATATTCGCGAATGGGCCGAAGATTTCGGCATTGGCGGCGATCACGGTGCGGGAGCCGAACACGTCCTCTCCCGCCAGCGGCTCGACGAACCCGCCGGCCTCGCGCACGATCAGCAGACCCGCCGCGCAATCCCAAGGATGCAGGCCCCGCTCCCAGTAGCCGTCGTAGCGACCCGCGGCGACATAGGCGAGATCGAGCGCGGCCGACCCGAAGCGCCGGACCCCCGCCGTCGCCGGCAGGAGCCGGCCGAGATCGCGCATCGTCGGGGGCAGTTCCGGGCGCCCGCCGAAGGGCAGGCCGGTCGCGAAGATGCACTCGATCAGGCGCCGCCGCCCGGAGACGCGCAGCCGCTGATCGTTCATGAAGGCGCCGGCCCCCTTCTCCGCCCGGAAGAGCTCGTCCTTGGCCGGGTCGTAGATCACCCCGGCGACGATCTCGCCCTTGTGCTCGAGCGCGATCGAGACCGACCAGTGGGGCAGGCCGTGAAGGAAGTTCGTCGTGCCGTCGAGCGGATCGACGATCCAGCGCCGGGTCGGATCCTTGCCCTCGACCGGTTCGCTCTCCTCGCCGAGCCAGCCGTAATTCGGCCGCTCGCCGGTGAGGATCTCGCGGATCGTCTGCTCGGCGGCGATGTCGGCGCGGGAAACGAAGTCGCCCGCCCCCTTCACGCTGACTTGCAGGTTCTCCACCTCGCGGAAGTCGCGTACGAGCCGGCGCGCCGCGGTCCGGGCGGCCTTGATCATGACATTGAGGTTGGCGCTGCCCTGCATGGTCTCCGCTCCTGTCGTCCGGCCCCGCCCTATAGGGGCGCGGCCGCGGGAAGCCAAGCGCGCTAGCGGCGCATGAGCTTCAGCGGCTCGGTGCGGGCGAGCCGCAGGACGTGAGCCATGTACGGCAGATCCGTGTCAACGCTGCGGGTCGCGGCAAAGAGCCGGCGGGTGAGGCCGCCCTCCGTCAGGGGGCGGGTCACGTAGTCGGCCTGCATCCGCACGTCGCGGACAACCCAGTCGGGCAACACCGCCACACCGCGCTGGCCGGCCACGAGAATGAGAATCATCGCCGTCAGCTCCACCTGCCGGATCGCCCGCGGCGCGACACCGGCCGGATTGAGAAGCGCCGTGTAAACGTCGAGTCGCTCGGGCGGGACAGGATAGGTCAGCAGCGTCTGTTCGGTGAAATCCGCGGCCTCGACGAACGGCTTCGCGGCCAGCGGATGAGACCCGGCGACGACGAGGACCGGCTCGTAGTCGAAGAGCGGCGCGAAGGAGATCCCTTCCATTTCCTCGGGATCGGACGAGATCACCAGATCGACCTCCTCCCTCTGGAGCGCCGGCAACGCCCCGAAGGCGAGTCCGGGGCGGATGTCGATGTCGACTTCGGGCCAGGTGCGGCGGAACTGGTCGAGCACCGGCAGCAGCCATTCGAAACAGGCGTGACACTCGATTGCGATGTGCAGGCGGCCGGAGCGGCCGGCCAGAAGTCCGGCAAATTCCGCTTCGAGTGCCGCCACCTCGGGCAGGATGCGCTCCGCCGCCTGCAGGAAGCGCATGCCGGCCGCCGACAGCTTCATGGGCTTCGATCGCCGCACGAACAGCTCGACCCCCGCCTGCTCCTCCAGTCCCTTGACCTGGTGGCTCAGCGCCGATTGCGTGATGTTCAGCCGGCCCGCCGCGCGCGCGAGCCCGCCCTCGTCATGGATCGCCTTGATCGTGCGCAGATGGCGGAACTCGACATGCATGGCGGCGGGCAGCTCATGATGATGTTTAGGATTATGAGTTTGTCTCACATGGCCGCGCATGGGACAAGCGACCGACCCCAGCAGAGCGCCGCAACCATGACCCGCATCTCCTTCGAGTTCTTTCCGCCGAAAACCCTGCAGGCATCGTTCCGTCTCTGGGACACGCTGCACGCCCTGTCGCCCCTCGCACCGGACTACGTGTCGGTGACCTACGGGGCCGGCGGAACCACGCGCAAGCTGACCCACGAGGCCGTCACCACGATCGGCGAGGCGACGGGCCTCCGCGTCGCCGCCCATCTGACCTGCGTCGAGGCGAGCCGGGCCGAGACGATGGAGATCGCCGAGAGCTATGCCGAGGCCGGGATCGGCGACATCGTGGCACTCAGGGGCGACATGCCGGGCGGCGGGGCCTTCGCGCCCCACCCGGACGGCTTCCCGAACAGCGTCGAGCTGATCGAGGCCCTGGCGGCCACCGGCAAGTTCACCCTGCGCGTCGGCGCCTATCCGGACCGCCATCCTGAGGCCGCGAACGCCGAGGCCGACGTGGACTATCTCAGGCGCAAGATCGACGCCGGGGCGTGCGAGGCGATCACGCAGTTCTTCTTCGAAACCGAGACCTTCCTGCGCTTCCGCGACCGCTGCGCCGCCGCTGGGATCGAGGCGGCGATCGTGCCCGGCATCCTGCCGATCGAGAACTGGCGGGGGGTCCGCAAGTTCGCGCTTTCCTGCGGCACGGTGATCCCGCCCTGGCTGGACCAGGCGTTCGAGGCCGCGGAGCGCGACGGGCGGACGGAGCTTCTCGCCACCGCGCTCTGCACGGAGATGTGCTCCGATCTCCGGGCGGAGGGCGTCGATGCGTTCCATTTCTACACCCTGAACAAGCCCCAGCTCACGCGGGATGTGGTCCACGCGCTCGGTCTCGCCCCCGACCCGGCGCTGCAGAACGTCGCCTGAGGCGGCGTTTTCCCGCACCCCCTGTCGCCCGCCTCTTTGGCCCATAGATCGGGGTCATGTCCGAGCCCGACCCCCTTCTGCGCGTCGACGCTATCGAGAAGAGCTTTCCCGGGGCCGACGGTCCCGTCCCCGTCCTGCGCGGGATCGACTTCGTTCTCGGGGCCGGCCGGACCCTCGCCCTCTCGGGGGAGAGCGGATCGGGCAAGTCCACGCTTCTGCATCTCGTCGGCGGGCTCGACACGCCGGATGCGGGCCGTATCGAGATCGCCGGAACCGACATCGCCGCGCTCGGCGATGCGGGCCGCGCCGCGCTCCGCCGCGAGACCGTCTCGGTGGTCTTCCAGCAGTTCAACCTCATCCCGTCCCTCGACGTGCGCCGCAACCTCGCCTTCCAGGCCCGTCTAGCAGGCCGCCACGATGACGACTGGTCTGCGACGCTGGCCGACCGGCTCGGCCTGACGGAGCATCTCGACAAGTATCCCGAGCAGCTCTCTGGCGGCCAGCAGCAGCGCGTCGCCATCGGACGCACCCTCGCCGCCCGGCCGCGGCTGGTCCTGGCCGACGAACCCACCGGCAATCTCGACGAGGAGACCGGCGCCCGCGTCCTCGACCTGATGCTCGACCTCGTCGCCGAGACCGGTGCCGCCCTGCTCTGCGTCACCCACAGCCAGGGGCTCGCCGCCCGCATGGAGCGGCAGCTTCGCCTCAGCCACGGCCGCCTGGCATGATCCGGGCCGGCCTCGGCGCGCTCCTGTCGCATTGGCGGCGGCGTCCGTTCCAGCTCCTCACGCTGATGATCGGCCTCGCGACCGCGACGGCGCTCTGGTCGGGTGTGCAGGCGATCAATGCCGAGGCGCGCAAGAGCTATGACGCGGCCGCGAGCGGATTGGCGGCGGGAACGCGGCCCTCTTTGACCGCGCCTGGTGGCATCGACCGGCGAACTTATGTGGCGCTTCGCCGCGCGGGCTGGCCGGTGACCCCGGTTCTCGAGGGCCGGATCGACGCGCCGGGCGGCTCCCTTCGGCTGCTCGGGATCGATCCCTTCACCCTGCCCGCCGGAGACCTGCCCACCGCGGACACGTCGGAGGCGGACGCCGGCGGGGCGGCCGCCGCCGCCTTCATCACGCCGCCGGGCCAGCTCCTCGTCGCGCCCGAGGCCAGACGCCGACTGGCAGGTGCCGATCTCCCGCCGCGTGTCGCGGCGACGGGCGTTCCGCCCGACACCGCCTATGCCGATATCGGCACCGCGCAGAAGCTCCTCGGGCAGCCAGAGAATCTCGGCCAACTCCTGATCACCGGCCCGCCGTCGCGGACCGCCCCGCCCCTCGCGGAGATCGCGCCCGGCCTCACCCGACAGCAGCCGGAGGCGACGGCCGATGTGGCGCGACTGACCGACAGCTTCCACCTGAACCTGACCGCGTTCGGGCTCCTCTCCTTCGCGGTCGGGCTCTTCATCGTGCGCGGCGCCGTGGGCCTCGCCTTCGAGCAGCGGCGGCCCGTCTTCCGAACGCTCCGCGCCCTCGGCCTGTCGCGCCGGCTTCTCGTCGCGCTCCTCGCCGGCGAGCTGCTCCTGCTTGCCCTTGTCGCGGGCCTCCTCGGCGTGGCGCTTGGCTGGCTCATCGCCACACTGCTCATCCCCGACGTCGCCGCGACGCTGCGCGGGCTCTACGGCGCCGATGTTCCGGGCACGCTGACCCTCGCGCCGGCCTGGTGGCTCTCCGGCATCGCCATCGCCGTGCTCGGCACCGCCATCGCCGCCGCCGCCTCGCTCTGGCAGGTCGCCCGCCTGCCGCTGCTGGCTCCCGCCCAGCCTCGCGCCTGGGCGCGCGCCTCGGAATCCGCGCTGCGTCTCCAGGCGCTCGCCGCCCTCCTCTGCCTTGCCGTCGCCGCCGGCGCCTGGGCCACGGGCGGGCTCGTCGGCGGGTTCGGTCTCCTCGGCGGCCTCCTCCTCGCCGCCGCCCTCGTCCTTCCGCTCCTTCTCCATGCGGCTCTGGGAGTGCTCTCACGCACGGCGCGCGGCCCCCTGTCCGAATGGTTCTGGGCCGATGCCCGCCAGCAGCTTCCGGGCCTGTCGCTCGCGCTCATGGCCCTCCTTCTCGCGCTCGCGGCGAATATCGGCGTCGGCACGATGGTCTCGTCCTTCCGCCTGACCTTCACCGGCTGGCTCGACCAGCGGCTTGCCGCGGAACTCTATGTCCGCGCCGACAGCGAGGCGCAGGCCGACGAGATCGCCCGCTACCTCCGTCCGCGGGTCGACCGGCTCCTGCCGATCCGCTCGGCCGACGTCGACCTGGCCGGCACCAGCGGCGCGCTCTACGGCGTCGCAGACGACCCGACCTATTCGCAGAACTGGCCCCTCATCGCGGCGGAGCCGGACGTCTGGGACCGGATCGCGGACGGCGAGGCGGCGCTCGTCAACGAGCAGCTCGCCCGCCGCGACGATCTCTGGCCCGGCGCGACCGTCGTCATCGACGGCTGGGAGGCGCCCGTCGCCGGCGTCTACAGCGATTACGGAAATCCACGCCCCGAGGCGATCATCGGCCTCGACCGTTTCGACCGCACCCATCCCGACGCGCCCGATCTCCGCTACGGCGTCCGTGTCGATCCCGGGAAGGTCGCCGAGCTGCGGGAGGCGATCATCGGACGGTTCGGCCTGCCGCCCGACCAGGTGAGCGACCAGGCCTCGGTGAAGCGAGTTTCGCTGTCGGTCTTCGAACGCACCTTCGCGGTGACCGGCGCGCTCAACATCCTGACCCTCGGCGTCGCCGGACTCGCCATCCTGACCTCGCTCCTGACCCTCGCCGGCATGCGCCAGCCGCAACTCGCCCCGGTCTGGGCGCTCGGCCTCACCCGGATCCGGCTGGCGCGGCTCGAGCTCCTCCGCGCCCTGCTGCTCGCGGGGCTAACCTTCGCTGCCGCCCTGCCCGTCGGGCTCGTCCTTGCCTGGGTGCTCCTGTCGGTCATCAACGTCGAGGCCTTCGGATGGAAGTTGCCGCTCCATCTCTTCCCGCTCGACTGGCTGCGGCTCCTCGCCCTCTCCCTGCTCGCGGCCGGCCTCGCCGCGGCGATTCCCGCGCGGCGCCTCGCGCGGACGCCGCCCGCCGAACTCCTGAAGGTCTTCGCCCATGAACGCTAGGATCACCCGCCGCGCGCTGCTCCTCTCCGCGCTGCCGGGTCTCGCCGGCGCGCAGGGATTCTACGGCCTCGGCGGCTCGTCGGGCGACTTCGCCCTGCCGCGGCCCGATCCCGTCTTCCGCTTCCCGGCCGATCACGGTCCGCATCCCGACTTCCGGATCGAATGGTGGTACGTGACAGCCAATCTCGAGGGCCCGGACGGCGCGCCCTACGGTCTGCAATGGACGCTGTTCCGCTCCGCCCTCTCGACGGCCGACCGCACCGGGTGGGCGAGTCCGCAGGTCTGGCTCGGCCACGCCGCCCTGACCACGGCCAACACCCATAGCGCCGCCGAGCGCCTCGCCCGCGGCGGCATCGGCCAGGCCGGCGTGCGGACGACGCCGTTCGAGGCCTGGATCGACCAGTGGTCGATGACCGGTCCCGACCTCTCCCATGTCCGCCTTCGCGCCGCCACCGAAGAGTGGGCCTACGACGTGTCGCTCGCGACGGACCGGCCGTTCGTTCCGCAGGGCGCGGGCGGCTACTCGGTGAAATCCCCGTCCGGTCAGGCGAGCTACTACTATTCGCAGCCTTTCTATTCTGTGGAAGGAACCCTGACCTTATCCGCGGACAAGCTCCCCGTCACCGGACGCGCCTGGCTCGATCGCGAATGGTCGTCCTCGCCGCTGACGGAGAGCCAGACGGGCTGGGACTGGTTCTCGCTGCATCTCGCGACCGGCGAGAAGGTGATGGCCTACCGCCTCCGTGACCGCGTGGCCCCGGCCTTCACGCCGGCCACCTGGATCGCTCCGGACGGCACACCCACGCCCTTCCCGGATGGCGCGGTCACGGCAGAACCGCTCGAGCGCACCGAGGTCGCCGGACGCGAGGTGCCGATCCGCTGGCGCCTCCGCCTGCCCGCGCGCGGCCTCGACGTGGAGGTGGCGGCGATCAATCGCGAGTGCTGGATGGATGTGGGATTTCCCTATTGGGAGGGGCCGGTCAGGGTCGGCGGCAGCCATGACGGCATCGGCTATCTGGAGATGACGGGCTATGACTGACTGGACGGCAAGTCTTGCGGGTTTGCACGATCGCGCCTGGCGCCTTCTCGAGGCGGGCGCGGCGGAGCCGGACCATGCGTTCCGCACCCCCTGCCTCGCCACGACCGGGCTTGGCGGCGGGGCCGAGGCGCGGATGGTCGTCCTGCGCGGCGCCGAACGGAACGCGACGCGGCTGGAGATCCACACCGACCGCGCTTCCCGCAAGGTCGACGAGATCGCTGCCACCCCGCTCGCCACGCTCCTCTTCTGGACACCGGAAGACCTTCTGCAGGTTCGCGCCCGATGCCATATCAAGGTCCGTACCGGCGACCCGGTGCAGGCGACCTGGGACGCGATCCCGGAGGAGGCGCGGCGGAACTACGGCGGCCGCCCGCCGCCCTCCACGCCGTTGGCGCGGGATACCGACTACGCCAAGTCCCCGGAGCGGGATCGCTTCGCGATCCTCGCCGCGGAGGTGTCCTCGCTCGAGATCCTGCATCTCGGTGCCTTCCACCGCCGCGCGATCTTCACCGGCGGGGCGGACGCGGGAACGTGGCTGGCCCCCTGAGTGGCTCCGCGCTATGCGGCCCCCAAAGGAGCCGCGATGCATCAGATCCATCCCGCCACGCACGACATCGTCCTGATCGGCGGCGGCCATGCCCATGCCCTCGTGCTCAGGAGATGGGGCATGGATCCGCTGGCGGGGGCGCGGCTGACCCTGATCAATCCGGGCCCGACCGCGCCCTACACCGGAATGTTGCCGGGGTTCGTGGCCGGTCACTACACGCGCGACGAGCTCGAGATAGACCTTGTCCGCCTCGCGCGCTTCGCCGGCGCGCGTCTCATTCTCGGACGGGCCACCGCCATCGATCGTGCGGCGAACGAGGTCGCGGTCGAGGACGAGATCCTCGGGTCCCGCACCGTCGGCTACGACATAATCTCGCTCGACATCGGCATCCATTCCGACATGATCGAGGTGCCGGGCTTCGCCGCGCACGGAGTGCCGGCCAAACCCCTCGGGCGCTTCGCCGAGGCCTGGGCGCACCACAGGAGAACCGCGGACCGCGACACGCCGCTGGCGGTGATCGGGGGCGGCGTCGGCGGCATCGAACTCGCCCTTGCCATGCGGTATTACAGCCCCGGGGCGCCCGTCACCGTGATCGAGCGCGGTCGCGCCCTCCCCAGCCTGGGCGATCGCGCCCGCGCCCGCCTGCTAGCCGAACTCGATCGAAAGGGCGTCACCCTGATCGAGGGCGGAAAGTTGGCGCGCGTCACGGCCGCCGGTGTCGATCTCGCGGATGGTCGCCACGTTCCGGCCGGCCTGGTGACCGGCGCGGCGGGCGGCCGGCCCCATGACTGGCTGGTCGGGTCCGGGCTCGATCTGAAGGACGGATTCGTCTCCGTCCGGGAGACGCTGCAGAGCTCCGATCCGGCGATCTTCGCGGCCGGCGATTGCGCCCATCTCGCCTTCGCGCCGCGCCCCAAGGCCGGCGTCTATGCCGTGCGGCAGGCTCCGGTCCTGCACCGCAACCTGCGCGCAGTCGCCACCGGCAGACGGTTGCGCCGCTATCGCCCCCAGCGACACTACCTGAAACTGGTCTCGACCGGCCCGAAGGACGCCGTGGCGGAAAAGGCGGGCTTCGCGCTTCGAAGCCCGCTCCTCTGGCGCTGGAAGGACCGGATCGACCGTGCCTTCATGGCGAAGCTCGGCGATCTTCCCGTCATGGCTCCCCCCGAACTTCCGCCCGAGCACACGGCGGGCCTCGAGACGTATGCGCGACAGCATCCCTGCGGCGGCTGCGCGGCCAAGATCGGCCGCGACACGCTTGCGCGGGCGCTCTCCGCCCTGCCCCAGCCCGGGCGGGCCGACGTGGAGCGGGGCGCCGGCGACGACGCCGCCATCCTTCGGATCGGCGGCGCGCGGCAGGTGGTGACCGTCGACCAGCTCCGCGCCGTCACCGAGGATCCGGGGCTCATGGCGCGCATCGCCGCGCTTCACGCGCTCGGCGATTGCCTCGCCATGGGCGCCAGACCGCAGGCGGCGCTGTCGGTCCTGACCCTGCCGCGACTCTCCCCCCGGCTCGAGGCGCGCAGCCTCGCCGAAATCGTGGCCGCGTCGGGCGCGGTCTTCGAGGCGGCCGGCGCAGCCGTCGTCGGCGGACATTCCGCGACCGGCCCGGAGCTTCAGGTGGGCTTCACCGTCACCGGTCTCATGGAAGGCCCGGATACGCCCCTCTCCGGCGCCCGCCCCGGCGACGCGCTGATCCTGACCAAGGCCCTCGGCACCGGTGTCGTGCTCGCCGCGGAGATGCAGCTCGCCGCGACCGGCAGGGAGGTCGCCGCGACCCTCCGCAGCATGGCAGAGCCCGCGGCCGCGCCGGTCGGGGCCAGCGCGCTGACCGACGTCACGGGCTTCGGCCTGGCCGGGCACCTCATGGGCCTCTGCGAAGCCTCCGGCGTCGGCGCGGAGATCGACCTCGCCGCCCTGCCGCTCCTGCCCGGCGCCGGGCGTCTCCTGGCGCGCGGCATCCGGTCCACGCTGCACCTGTCCAATCGCACCGCCGCCGACCGGATGACGCTGCCCGACGATCCCCTCGCGGAAATCCTCTTCGATCCGCAGACCGCCGGCGGCTTCCTGGCCGCCATGCCGGAGGCGGCGGCGGAGGCCACCCTCCGTGACATGCCCGACGCGCGCCGGATCGGGCGCATCACCGGCGGGCCGCCGACCGTCAGCGTCTCGGCGCGCCGCTGACGGCGCTCAGCCGGCCCGGTCGAGCATCGCGGCGATCGTGCCGGACAGCCGGCCGATCTCGTCCGCGTCGAGCCGGTCCGCGGTCAGGGTTCCGATCCGCGCCGTCGCGGCGCGACTCCGCTGCTTGGCGTAGCGGGGGTCGTAGTGCTGCTCCATCAGCGAGCCGGCCAGGTCCACCATCCGGCGCTCCGCCGCCATGCCGCGCCACGCCCCCACGCGCTCGCGCCCCTGCAGCCGGGTCAGTGCCGAGATCAGCCGGTCGAGGCGCGCCGGGTCCTGCACGAGATCCGCATACGCGCGGGACAGATAGGCCGCCCGGACGGAGAGCGGCGCCTCCACCGTGATGCGGGGGGCGTCCCGCATCGCCGCCCAGAGAGCGGGCGGCACGATGCAGTCCCCGACCTTCGAGGATTCGGCCTCGACGAGCACCGGCCGGTCCGGGTCGAGTCCGCGAACCGCCTCCGCCAGCGCCGACTCGAATCCCTTCTGCGCCGGCTGCTCCCCCACGGCGCCGAAGAGCGAGCCGCGATGGTTGGCGAGGCCCTCGAGGTCGATCACCTGCGCACCGGCCCGCGCCGCGCCGTGCAGCAGATCGGTCTTCGCGGTTCCGGTATAGCCGTCGAGGAGCACCACCCGTGCCGGGAACGGCTCGTCGTAGAGCGCCCGCTTCACCAACCCGCGATAGTTGCGGTAGCCGCCCTCGATCACCTCCACCCGCCAGCCGATCTGGCCGAGGATCGCCGCGAACGAACTGGAGCGCTGCCCGCCTCGCCAGCAATAGACGAGCGGTCGCCAGCCGCCCTGGTGACGGGCGAGTGGCCCCTCGATATGACGCGCTGCGTTCCGCGCCACGAGCGCGGCGCCGATCTTGCGGGCGAGGAAGGCGCTCTCCTGAACGTAGATCGTGCCCACCCGCGCGCGCTCCTCGTCGTCGAGGACCGGCAGGTTTATGGCGCCCGGAACGTGATCCTCGGCGAATTCGGACGGCGAACGCACGTCGATCACCGCATCGAAGGGCGCCTCGTGCAACGCCGCGAGCGTCTCGGGTCGGAAGGCCATGACGGCGCCTTACGCCACCCCCGCGCCCTTGCCTAGGGCGGCGCGCGCGAGTGCCTTGCCGCTGGCCCAGGCATGGCCCGCCAGTGGCCCCAGCGTCCAGTCACCGCCCAGCAGGCAGGTCTCCGCCACGGAGAGGACTGGCCGGCCAAGGGGCCGGTCCGTCCGCGCGTAGCGCCAGCGATGGGCGGCGGCATGCACGGGCGTGCCGCCGCCTGCCGCCGCGACCAGGCGCGGCAGGAGCGCCTCCAGGACCGCTTCCGCGTCCATCTCGAGATGGTCGGCGCTCCAGGCGGCATCGGCATGGGCCACGAGACGGTTCTGCGACCCGTGAACCGCCTCGAACGGGTCGGCCGGCCGCGGCACCGTCACCGCAGCGTCCCAGGCCGCCAGGAGCGTCCAGCACGGCGTCATCGTCACCGCCTCGATGCCGGAGCCGGGAAAGAGCGCCGCCGCCTGCGGCGCCGGGATCGCGACGATCAGCATCGCGAAGGGCCCGTGCTCCTCTCCCTCAGCCTCGCGCAGGCGCCAGCCGTCCCGGTCCGCCGCGGCGACGATCCGCACGCCGCGACGGATCTCCGCGCCGGCCTCGAACGGCGTCACGAGCGCGCTCATTCCCGGCGCCGCCCCCCATCCCTCGCCCCGGCGGAGGGCACCGGCCGCCGCCATCGCCGCATCGAATGCCGCGTCGCCATGCGCCGCCGGCGCGCCATGGTCGAACGGCCCCTCCGCCGTCCGGCGGGTCGCGAGCCGGCCCCCGGTTCCGCGGCTCTTCTCGAGGACGCAGACACGCCGCCCGGCGGCCACCAGAATCCGCTGCCGCGGTCAGACCGGCCAACCCGGCCCCTATGATGCCGATTGTCTCCATGCGCCGGATGATAGCGCGCCGGGTCCGGCCTCCCATGTTGGCGCGATACCCGCCTTGCGATAGCGTCGCACGGCCAGTGCCACGTTTCAAAGGTTGCCGCTCCATGCGCCACGTCCTCCGCCGGTCGCTCCTGACCGCCCTCCTCGCACTCGCCCCGGCCGCCGGACATGCCGCCTTCTGCTCCTCCACCAGCGGCCAGTACGAGCAGTGGAAGGGCCAGTTCGCCCGCGAGGCGCAGGCCGCCGGGGTCGGCTCCCGCGGCATCGACGCGCTCATGTCGAGCAGCTACTCGACACGGACGATCTCCGCGGACCGCAACCAGAAAAGCTTCGACTACTCGCTCGACCGCTTCATGCAGATCCGGGGGGCGGAGACGATCGTCCTCCAGGGCCGGCAGCGGAAGGCGCAGAACCCCGCCCTCTATCAGGCACTCGAGGCCCGCTACGGCGTCCCGGCGGGCGTGCTGATCGCGATCCACGGGATGGAGACCGGCTTTGGCAGCTACATGGGCGACAGCTACGTCGTCTCCTCGATCCTGACGCTGGCCTATGATTGCCGCCGGACGGGGTTCTTCACGCCCCATGCCCTGTCCGCGCTCCTGCTCGTCGATCGCGGCGCCCTCTCGGCGCAATCCGTCGGCGCCCGTCACGGCGAATGGGGCCACACCCAGTTCCTGCCGGGCAACGTCCTGCGCTACGGAGTGGACGCCGACGGCGACGGCCGCGTCGATCTGACCGACGAGGTCGACGCGCTGGCCTCGACGGCGAATTACCTGCGCCAGAGGGGATGGAGACCGGGCTACGGATACCAGCCCGGCCAGCCGAATTTCGAGGCGATCCGGCAGTGGAACGCGGCCAGCGTCTACCAGCAGGCGATCGCGATCATGGCATCCCGGATCGACGGCTAGACGCGCGCCGCGTCGTGGAAATTGTGCCGCGCGCGGCCCTCGACCTTCGAGCGGTAGAGCGCCTGGTCGGCATCCGCGATCATCTGATCCGGGTCGGGCCTCTCGTAGGCCGTCGAGACTGTGATGCCGAGACTCGCCGAGATCCGGCAGAGATGGCCCTCATGGGACACGGGCTCTTCCAGTCCGGCAACGATCCGGTCGGCGATGTAGGTCAGCCGCTCCAGCTCGACGAGGTCGGGAAAGACGAGGACGAATTCGTCGCCACCGACCCGCGCCACGGTATCGGAGGCGCGCACGATCCCGATCAGCCGTTCCGCCACGTGCTGCAGCACGCTGTCGCCTGCGGCGTGGCCGAGCGTGTCGTTGATGTCCTTGAAGTGGTCCAGATCGATGTGACAGAGCGCGAAGGGGCCCCCCTCGGCGATGAGCCGTGCAAGAACGATATCGAGGGCGCGGCGATTGCGGAGCCCGGTCAGCGCATCGGTCATCGCCGCCTCTTCGGCTCTCGACTTGTCGCCCTGGAGCCGCGCGATCAGGCGACGGGTCTCGGAAAAGGCAAGGTCCTTGGCTTCGAGGAGATAGAGCATGTCCACCGTCGGATCGGTGGGCGCGAAATCCTGCGCCGTCAGGTCGGCGCCGCCGAGATCGGGCAGGTCGGAAAGCGCCAGCGCGAGGTTCAGCAGGGCGTCCCCGTCCGCTCCGCGCACGAGATGCCCGCGCAGCTGCACGCGACGGGGCGCGAGGAGGGCGACCACGAGCGGCGCCCCCGCCGCGGCGTGGAGATCGTCGGCCAAGCGCAGCTTCCCGGGCCGGAGAACCTCGAAACGGGCGAAGAAATCGGCCCCGTCGAGCGACCGGCCGCCGGCCAGGGCGCGCAGGGCGCGTCCCGTCCCGCTGATGCGCCCGCGCCGGTCGATCCTGAGATGCATCGGCATCAGCAGATCGAGCGCCTCGCCGTCGAACCTCGTGCCCCCGATCCCGCTCATCTCGCACCTCCGCCGAGCTGGAAGTCCCGGCCCTCGAAATGGTGCGACGACGGTACGAGGATCTCGATCCGGTAGGGTTCTTCTTCCGTGGTCTCGCTCTGCGGAGCGAGGTCCACGATGGCGAGCGCGCCGTAATCGTCCGCCATGGCGCGGATCACCCCGATCACCACATGGACCATCCCCTCGGGCTTGCGGCCGCAATAGAGGTCGAAGACCGCCGGCTCCCGCTCGACGATCCGGAGCGTCGGCAGCGCGAGGGTCGGAAAGGCGAGCCGCGTGCGGTCGGGCAGGTCGTCGAGCGAGTTCAGGAACCGCTCGAAGTCGCAGCCGCCGTATCGCAGGAGGCGTCGAACCGCGGGGATGTCGGGATGCGCGACAACGAAGATGCCGAGATATTCGAGCAGGTCGCCCCGATCCCGTCCGAGGCGCTCGGCGGAGGCGTCGATGAGCCGGTTGATCGTCTCTTCGGGATAGTCGAGCATCAGTTCGAACGACGCGATCTCGAGCCGCGCCGCGCGGACGATGTCGCTCCACGCCGCCTCGCCATAGGTGTCGCAGACGAAGCGTTGCAGGCTCCTTGCTGTCACGCCGTTCATCCGGGTCCTCCTCAGGTCTCGCGCTGCAGGCTACCGGCGATCCCTTAAGGTTCCCTGAGCGCGGCCGCGTCAGGTCCAGTGAACCTCCGCTCCGCCAGGCAGTGCGCCCCGCGCGGCGGCCGGTTCGGCGTATTTCCGCCCATTGGCATCGCAGAAGGCAACGATCCAAGCGTCGTCCATCAGCAGGAAATCCAGCACGGAGGCGAGGAAATCGTCTCGTTCCGCACCGTGGCGGATCGATTCCGCGGTATTCCCGCTGGAATTCATGAAAACAGGGAGCAGATCCTCGTGCGTTGCAAGCCAGACGAGGACCTCGCCAGCCACCTCACGCGCCGCCTCTTCGCGCATGTCGTCCTTCCCCAAACAATACTTTGTTAACGAACATATCGCAGGTTCAGAAGCCATAGTTTAGAGGAACTTCACGGCAATTCGTCGGCCTTCACCTGGAGAATCCATGGCACGTCGCATCCTCGTTGCTGATGACACGGTGACCGACCGGTTCGCCCTCAAGACGTTGTTGTCGGCGGCGCGCTACCAGGTGACCGCCGTGGCTACCGCGCGGGAGGCCGTGGCCGAGATCGAGGCCGGCGAGGCGGACATCGTGATCTGCGACGCCGGACTGCCCGATCTCGCCGCATCCGGTCTCGCCGAGCGCATGGCCGCGAACTCACCGGCCGATCCCCGCTTCATCATCCTGACCCGCTACGACGAGCCCCAGACCCGCGCGCGCTGGCTCGCCGCGGGCGCGGCCCTGATCCTGTGCCGCCCCGTCGAGAAAGGGTGGCTTCTGTCGAATCTCCGCGCGATCCTGCGCGCCCGCAGCGCCCGCGCCGAGAACTTCCGGCAGGTCAACACGGCCAGGCGCCTCGGTTTCGCCGAGCCGGCCTCCAGCTTCGCGATGCCGCGCCGGGTGGCGGTGGTCGGGTCCTCGCGCCGGGCGCTCGAGCGGGTCACGGCGGGCCTGTCCGAGCACCTCTCCTGCCCCGTCGATACGCTGACCCCGTCCGAGACGCTCGATCCGCCGCCTTCCGCGATCCCGATCGACCTCCACGTCATCGCCCACGATAGTCCCGACGAGGCGCTCTGGCTCCTGAGCGAATTGCGCGCCAACCTCGCCACGCGCCACGCGGCGATCCTTCTGGAATTCGACGAGACCGAGCGGCACATCGGCATCCAGGCGCTCGATCTCGGCGCCAACGCGCTCTTGCGGCGTGACGCCTCGCCGGCGGAGCGCACCCTCCTCATCCGGCGCGAACTCGACGCCAAGATCGAGGCGGACGAGTTGCGCGTGCAGCTCGACCGCAGCCTGGCGCTTGCCGCGCAGGATCAGCTCACCGGGCTCTACAACCGCCGCTACGCGCTGCACTACCTCTCGGATCTCTCCACAGGCCGGCGCGCCGAGGGGCGCGGCTACGGCGTCATCATGATCGATGTCGACCGCTTCAAGTCGGTGAACGACCGCCTCGGCCACGCCGCCGGGGACGACGTCCTGAGGACGGTGGCGGAACGGCTCCAGGCGAATCTCCGCGACCACGACCTCGTCGCCCGGTACGGTGGCGAGGAGTTCCTCGTCGCTCTGAGCGATACCACCCCGGAGGAAGCCTTCATCACCGCCGAGCGGCTCCGCGGCGCGGTCTCCGCCGATCCGGTCGTGGGGACGGATTTCGATTGCCCGATCACGATCAGCGCCGGCATCGCCTGCAGCCGGTCGCGGGATACCGAAACCGTCATCGCCGCCGCTGATGTGGCGCTCTACCGGGCCAAGGCCAATGGCCGCGACCGGTGCGAGATCGCCGGCGCGCAGGACTTCAACACGCCGCATTTCGGGACGTTCGGCGCCCGCCGCGCCGGCTGACCGCCTTCGCGCGACATAGGCGCGCAAGATCGCGCTGACCGCTTTGGCCCGCCCGCCAAACAGTGTAGAATGATCCCTGTTCGTTCGGGGATGAGTAGATGGTATTTGGTGGATCGGAACCTGCCGATGGCATGGAGGATGGGGTGGAGCGACCGCTCCGGCCCGCGCTTCTGCGAGGTTTCCGGCAGAAATGTCCGCGGTGCGGGTCTGGACCGCTCCTGCGCGGCTATCTGAAGTTGCGCGACGTCTGCCCGGTCTGCGGGGAGGACCTGAGCCATGCCCGCGCCGATGATGGCCCCGCCTATCTGACGATTCTCATCGTCGGCCATCTGATGGCACCGCTTCTGCATACCGTCTTCGTGACTTTCCGCCCCGAACCGCTGACTCTCGCAGCGATCTTCTGTACATTCTGTGCGGGGCTGTCGCTCTATCTGCTACCGCGCATAAAGGGCGCGATGGTGGGGTTCCAGTGGGCCAAGAGGATGCACGGATTCTGATCCGCGACGCGGCCACGGTGATCGTCTTGCGCGATGCCGGAAGCGAGGCGCCGCGCCTCCTCATGGGGCAGCGCGGCCGCGACGCGGCGTTCATGCCGAGCAAGTACGTCTTCCCCGGCGGCGCCGTCGATCCCGGCGACGCGGAGATCGCCCTCGAGCGCGATCTCCATTCCCTCTGCCGCGCCCGGCTCGACCGCCCGGATCAGCCGGCGCCCGGCACGCTCGCTGCCGCAGCGATCCGCGAACTCTGGGAGGAGACGGGCCAGATCGCCGGCCGTCGCGGCGACTGGCCCGATCCGCCCCGCGGCTGGCGGAGCTTCGCGGCCACCGGCCACCGGCCTGACGCCTCCGCCCTGGTCTATGCGTTTCGCGCCATCACGCCCCCGGGACGACCCCGGCGCTTCGACGCGCGCTTCTTTCTCCTGCCTGCGGAGCGGCTCGCCTCCGACCCCGATGACTTCTCCCGCGCCGAGACCGAGCTCGGCCATCTGCACTGGGTTCCGCTTCGGGAGGCCCGCGCCCTCGACCTGCCCTTCATCACCACGGTGGTCCTGGGCGAGGTGGCGGCCCTCCTGCCCGTCTTGGCACCCCCGCGCCGCGTGCCGTTCTTCGTCAACGACGACACGGGCTGCATTCTCGACGAGGCTAGACCGCCAGAACCAGGACGATGATGGACAGGGTCAGAAGCGCGATCCCGACCAGTTCGCGTCGAACGATGCGCTCGCCCAGAAAAAGCGTCGTCGCGGCGATGGAGAAGATCACCTCCACCTGTCCCAGCGCCTTCACGTAGGCCGCGTTCTCGAGAGCGAATGCCGTGAACCACGCGAACGAACCCAGCATCGAGGTGAGCCCCGCCAGCGCCGCGAGCCGCCAGGCGCGCCCCACCGCGGCGAGCTGCCCCGGCTCCCGAAGCGCGAGCCACGCGCCGAGGATCACGGTCTGCCACGTTGTCGCCGCGGCGAGGGTCAGCCCCGACCGCAGCAGGACCGGCGCATCGCCGAGCGCCAGCGCCGCGCCCCGGTAGCACACCGCCGAAACCGCGAAGAGCGCGCCGGAGCCGAGCCCGAGCGCCACCGCGCGCGTCTCCCAGCCGCCGCCCGGCCGCCCGGACAGGACGAGCACGGCGAGCGCCCCGATGCCGATCGCGAGAAGCCCGCCGGGGCTCACCGCCTCGCCGAGCAGGACGAGCCCGACAAGCGCGGTCAGGATGGTCTCGCTCTTCTTGAAGGTGATCCCGACGGCGAAATTCCTGAAGCCGAACAGCGTGATCACGCAGGCCGTTGCGAGGATCTGCGAAAGCCCGCCCGGCAGCGCGAAGACCCAGAATTCCGCGGTGGGCCGCGGCAGCGGCGCGGCGCCGAAAGCGGCATACGCCATCAGCCCGGCCACGACGAGAGGCGCCGAGAACAGAAACCGCGAGAAGGTCGCGCCGCCCGTCGAGAGCGCGGTGCGCTTCAGGTGTCTCTGCAGGAGGAAGCGGAACGTCTGCGCCAGGGCGGCGACGAGGGTGGCGCCGACCCACCCGCTCATCGCGCCTGCCCGACCGCCCGCCCCGCTCCCACCGGCCACAGAAGGCCCCCGTGCCCCTCCTGCAACCGTGCCATCCGCCCCGCCACCGGCTGGCGCGGTGAGCTGGGCCGCCGGGCCTCGAGCGAGACGTGGAGCAGGAAATGCTCTCCTGTCGCCACAAGCTCCGCGCCCCGCCACATCCGGTGGAAGATGTGCAGCTTCGCCCCCTCGGCCACCAGCACCTGGGTCTCCACCCGGATGCGCTCTCCCGCCAGGCACTCGCCCAAATGCCGGATATGGGTTTCGGCGGTGAAGAACGAGTGGCCGGCGGCGATGTAGGCGGCATCGCAGCCGAGCATCTCCATCAGCCGCGTCGTCGCGTCGCCGAACCCGTCGAGATACCGCGCCTCGGTCATGTGGCCGTTGTAATCCGTCCAGTCGAGCGGGATCGCCCGGTCGGCCGTCTCCACCGCCCGCGACCAGTCGGGCTCCGGGCGCGGCCAGAGCGCCTCCGTGGCCGCCAGGATGCGCCCCGCGCCGTGCCCCGCATGGCGCAGCGCCCTCAGCACGCCCACCAGCGCCGCGTCCTCCTCCTCGGGCGCGGCGCCCTTGTTCACCGCGAAGGAGGAGAGCTGCGCCACCGGCGCGACGCCCAGACGGGCCAACGCTCCGATCACCTGTTCCGACGCCCCCTTCAGCACCGCTTCCGGCAGAAGCCAGGCCGGCGTCGCGGCATAGAGCTCCGCCTCCGCCATTTCGTCCCAGCCGCCAACGGCGACCAGCGGCACGGCGGTCGCCACCCCCTGACCGGCCGCTGCGAGCACCAGGTCAGCCCCCTCGATCGCCGCAGCAGGCTCGCCGACCTGCCGGAGCGTTCCGGCCGGCGGCATCCGGTCGTAAAGCCCCGGCAGGGCGCGCGCCGCCCGCTCCATGATGTCCGCCGGCGGCCCCGCATGGCGCACCTCCGCGCCCAGCAGCGCCGCCCGCGCCGCCCAGTCCGGCAACCCGATCACCCCGATCCTCACGGCCGCTCTCCCTGCGGCGTCATCCGAAGCCGCGACAGGTCGTATCCGTAGAAATCCAGGATCTCCCGCGCCGCCGCCAGGCGGTCGGGCGGGATCGTCGGCGTCCGGTTCAGGATCCACCCCGCCCGCCCGGACGGCACGCCAACGACCGCGGTGCGATACCCCTCGTCCACCCACAGGATCCAGTAGGGCGCCACGAACGGCGTTCCGTCGAGTCGCACCTCCAGCCGTCCCGGCCCGGCCATCTCGGCTCGGCCGGTGATCGTCTCCACCTCGCCCTCCCGGACGCAGCTGTTCAGCACCGTGATGGCGCCGTCCGCCGCGGCGCCGTAGACCGCCTGCGTATTGCGACAGCCGCGCTGGAACGGCACCGGAAAGGAAGCGATCTCGTACCACCGCCCGAGATAGCGCCCGGGATCGAACGCGGCGATGGAGGCGAAGGGCGCCGTCCGGTCGCGGTAGCTTTCCGCCGGAAGCAGCGGCGACTCGGTCGAGCAGGCGGCGGCGAGAAGAGCCAGCGCCATCGCGGCCCGCCTCACGCGAGCCCCCGCACCGGCCCCAGCAGCGCCCGGCCGAGCACGGCATGGGCCTCCGCCCCGATATGGACCCCGTCGGTCGGATCCGTCGCCACGACCTGACCCGCATCGAAGAAGGCCGCACCGAGCCGCGCGGCGACGTCGCCCACCGCTGCCGGCAGCCGCGCGGCGCGGTCCGCCGCGCCGGCGAAGGTCTCCGCGAAGGGGCCTACCTCCTGCACCGCCGGCGGGCAGATCAGCATCCGCCGCGCCCCGGGAAGGAACCTGTCGACCGTCTCGACGATCCGCGCGAGCGACAGGGCGATCTCCTGCGCGCTTGCCGAGAACCGTGCCTGCAGGTCGTTCGTGCCCAGCATGATCGCCACGGCGTCGATGGGGGCGTGGCTCTCCAGGATCGCAGGGAGCACCGCGATGCCGTTCTTCCAAGCCCCGTTCACCGGATCGTCGCGGACCGTCGTGCGCCCGGGCAGGGCCTCGACCGTCACCCGCCAGCCGGGTCCGAGCCCGCGCGCCAGGTGCCCCGCCCAGCGCTCCTCCGGCGCGAGCCGACCCTCCGCACCGATATCGGCCATGGGCAGCGTGCCGTGGGTGTTGCTGTCCCCGTAGATCAGAAGATGCGTCATCGCGCCGGCCCCCTTGCCCGAGACAAGCCCTAGCGAAGCCGACCCGGGCCGCCAAGCGGTCCCGGCGCTGGAATCTGTCCGCCGGCGCGGATAAGAGGCGCCGACAGACAAGGCAAAGGCTGGCCCATGGACCGCGTCCTGATCACTTCTGCGATCCCCTACATCAACGGGGTCAAGCACCTGGGCAACCTGGTCGGGAGCCAGCTTCCCGCCGACCTCTATGCCCGCTATCGCCGCGGCCGGGGCGACGAGGTGCTGTTCCTCTGCGCCACCGACGAGCACGGCACCCCGGCCGAACTCGCCGCCGCCCGGGCCGGCAAGCCGGTGGCCGAGTACTGTGCCGAGATGTGGCAGGTGCAGAAGGACCTTTCGGACGGATTCCGCCTCTCCTTCGACCGTTTCGGACGCTCGTCCTCGCCGCAGAACCATCGGTTGACCCAGTATTTCGCCGCCCGGCTCGCCGAAGCCGGCCTCATCGAGGAGCGGACCGAGACCCAGATCTATTCCCGCGCCGACGGCCGCTTCCTGCCCGACCGCTACATCGAGGGGACCTGCCCGAATTGCGGCTACGAGAAGGCGCGCGGCGATCAGTGCGAAAACTGCACCAAGCAGCTCGACCCCACCGATCTCCTCGACCCGCGCTCGGCCATCTCCGGCTCCACCGACCTCGAGCCGCGCGAGACGAAGCATCTCTACCTCCGGCAATCCGCCATGGCCGACGATCTGCGCGCTTGGATCGCGTCCAGATCGGACTGGCCCGCGCTCACCACCTCGATCGCGCTGAAATGGCTCGACGAAGGACTCAGGGATCGCGGCATCACCCGCGATCTCGACTGGGGGGTCCCTGTCCGGCGCGGCGAGAAGCCCTGGCCGGGCATGGAGGGCAAGGTCTTCTACGTCTGGTTCGACGCCCCCATCGAATACATCGCCTGCGCCGCCGAATGGGCCGCGGCGGAAGGGCGGCCCGAGACCGACTGGCAGCGCTGGTGGCGCACCGATCTGGGCGCGGACGATGTGCGCTACGTGCAGTTCATGGGCAAGGACAACGTGCCCTTCCACACGCTGTCCTTCCCCGTGACGATCATGGGGGCCAATTCTGTCGGCCGGGAGCAGTGGAAGCTCGTCGACTACATCAAGTCGTTCAACTACCTCACCTATCAGGGCGGCCAGTTCTCCACCTCCCAGGGCCGCGGCGTCTTCATGGACCAGGCGCTCGAGATCCTGCCCGCCGATTACTGGCGTTGGTATCTGCTGCGCAACGCGCCGGAGGGGAGCGACGCGGAATTCACCTGGGAGACCTTCCAGGCGGCGTCGAACCGCGATCTTGCGGACGTGCTCGGAAACTTCGTCAGCCGCGTCACCAAGTTCTGCCGCTCGAAATTCGGCGAGACGGTTCCCGGCGGTGGCGAATACGGGCCCTCCGAGGCGGCCGTTACCGCCGATCTCGAACGGCGGGTGCGCGCCTACGAGGCGCATATGGACGCGATCGAGATCCGCAAGGCCGCGGCCGAGCTCCGGGCGATCTGGGTGGTGGGCAACGAATACCTGCAATCGGCCGCGCCCTGGGCCGCCTTCAAGGAGGACGAGGCGCGCGCCGCCGCGATCATCCGCTTCTCGCTGAACCTCGTTCGCCTCTACGCAATCCTCTCCGCTCCCTTCCTCCCCGACGCGGCCGGAACCCTGCGCGGGGCGATGGACGCCGATGCCGACTGGCCGGAGGAGCTCGGCGCCGCCCTTGGCCGCCTGGAGCCGGGCCACGCGTTCAGCGTTCCCGACAACCTTTTCTCGAAGATCGGCGACGAACAGCGCGACGACTGGTCCGCCCGTTTCTCGGGGATCCGCGCCTGACCGTCCTTCCGGCGTCGATGCCCCTGCCGGCGAAGAACGCGGTAGATTCGATTTTCAGGGTGCCGAAACCTTTTTCCGGTCTCCTGCGTGGAAACAATCAGGGGTGCGGCGACGATCGCGACCCGATGGGGAAAACAGGAGTTGTGCGATGCGTGTTCTCAGTATGAGAACGGGCGAGGGCCTGTCCCTCGTTGTCGCGATACATGCGCCCGCAGGCTGGGCCAGCCTCGGATGGGCGGGCTGCGAGACAAATGTCGCCATTCCGCCGAGTTGGGAACCCGAGGCCCGGGGCGCGAAGCTGGCGGCGAAGGCCGTCAACCGCGCGGGCAGCCGGACCCGTTCGCGAACGTCCGCACCCCTCCCGGTCCCGACCCGCTCCGACTGATCCGCCGAACGGCCGGCCGGCGGGCTCCGACGGAAAAGGCCCGGCCCGCGCAAGCGGGTCGGGCCATCCCTTTCGCCTCGCGGCGGTTCTAGTGAGCCGCCGCCGTGCCGGCGCCCCGCGGGACGCGCACGCTCTCGACCATCTCCTTCACCTCCGGGGGCGTGTCCGCCGTGCGCCCGGTGACGACATAGGCCACGACGAAGTTGATCAGCGCGCCGACGCAGCCGATCGCCGTCGACTGGATGCCGAAAAGCGACCCCTCGATCGTGTCCTCGAAGGTTTCCGTCCCGGGGATGAAGAACCAGCCCTTGTGCAGGAAGATGTAGACAACCGTGAAGATCAGACCGGCGAGCATTCCCGACACCGCGCCGGAATTGTTGATGCGGCTCGAGAAGATTCCCATCATCAGCACCGGGAAGATGGTTGCGGCCGCGATCCCGAAGGCAAGCGCGACCGTCTGCGCCGCGAAGCCCGGCGGGTTGAGACCCAAATAGGTCGCCACCGCGATCGCCACCGCCATCGAGCCCCGCGCCCACCAGAGCTCGGCCGATTCCGAGATGTTCGGGTTGATCGACCGCTTCACCAGGTCATGGCTCACAGCCGAGGCGATCGCCATCAGAAGCCCCGCCGCCGTCGAAAGGGCCGCCGCGATGCCACCTGCGGCGACGAGCGCAATGACCCAGCTCGGAAGCTGCGCGATCTCGGGGTTGGCCAGCACGAGGATGTCGCGGTCGAACAGGACGAGCTCGTTGCCCTGCAGATCCGCCGTGCCGAGATTCGGCGGCGGCGATTCGAGGTCCTCGTTGTAGTACTGGAGCCGCCCGTCGCCGTTTTTGTCTTCGATTCCCAGAAGGCCGGTCGTCTGCCAGTTCTCGAACCAGACGGGCAGCTGCTCGATCTCGATCGCCTCGCTGTTCTGAGTCCCGTTCGGCCAGATCGTGTGCATGATGTTGAGCCGGGCCATTGCGCCCACCGCCGGCGCGGTCAGGTAGACGATCGAGATGAAGACGAGCGCCCAGCCCGCCGACAGCCGCGCATCCGACACTTTCGGCACGGTGAAGAAGCGGATGATCACATGCGGAAGTCCCGCCGTGCCGATCATCAGCGTCAGCGTGAAGAGCACCATGTTCAGGATCGGGAGGAACCCGGTATCCTGATCCGTGTAGGATCCGAAACCCAGATCCGCGAGGGTCTGGTTCAACGTGGTGAGCAACGGCTCGCCCGACCCCTCATAGGTCGAGAAGAGGCCGAGGCCGGGGATCGGATTGCCGGTGAGCTGCAGCGAGATGAAGATCGCCGGCACCGTATAGGCGAAGACCAGCACGACGTATTGCGCGACCTGCGTGTAGGTGATCCCCTTCATGCCGCCGAGCACTGCGTAGAAGAACACGATCGCCGCGCCGATAAAGAGACCCGTGGAGTTCGAGACCTGCAGGAAGCGCGAGAAGGCGACGCCCACGCCGGTCATCTGCCCGATGACGTAGGTCAGCGAGGCGACGATCAGGCACAGCACCGCCACGAGCCGGGCGTTGCGGCTGTAGTAGCGGTCGCCAATGAACTCCGGCACCGTGAAGCTGCCGAACTTGCGCAGATAGGGCGCGAGCAGCAGAGCGAGGAGCACGTAGCCCCCGGTCCAGCCCATGAGATAGGCGGAGGCGGCGTAGCCCGAGAAGGCGATGATGCCGGCCATCGAGATGAAGGAGGCCGCCGACATCCAGTCCGCCGCCGTCGCCATCCCGTTTGTGACCGGATGGATGCCGCGCCCGGCGGTGTAGAATTCGGCGGTCGATCCAGCCCGCGCCCAGATGGCGATGCCGATATAGAGCAGGAACGACCCGCCGATGAAGAGAAGGTTCAGATAATACTGGTCCATGGTCTCAGTCCTCTTCCACGCCGTATTCGCGGTCGATCTTGTTCATGCGCCAGGCGTAGAAGAAGATCAGGACCAGGAAGACGACGATCGATCCCTGCTGCGCGAACCAGAAGCCCAGATCGGTTCCGCCGACCGGGATGCCGGACAGCAGCGGTCTGAAGAGAATGGCGCATCCGAAACTGACAAGCGCCCAGACGACCAGGCAGCCCCTGATCACCCGAAGATTGGCCTTCCAATAGCCGCTCGCGTCGCTCGGACGCCGGCCGGTGCCTTCGTTCATTATTGTCCTCCCTGTACCAGGGCCCGGAACGCAACAATGTTGCCGGGCCGGGAAATGTCCTAACACATTCGGCGTGCAAGACCATACTGTACCGAAGTCGAACGCGCTATTCGGTGTGCCCGGGCAACGATGCCGGGCCGCGCTCCCGACCGTCGCGCTCTCACTCCCCGAGCGCGATCCCTTCCCGCCGCGGGTCGGCCGCGCCGAGCAGCGTGTCGCCGATGGCGATGGCATGGAGGCCGGAGTTGAGCTCCTGAACCTCCGTCTCGTAGCCCAGATCCCGAAGCGGTCCCGCGAGATCAGCGAAAGGCGTGCCCGCCTCCAGATCGTAGGATCCGAACCGGTTCACCGCATGGGGCGCGGCCAGCAATTCCTGCAGGTTCATGCCGAAATCCACGTAGTTCAGGATGGCCTGCGCCACGTAGCCGATGATGCGCGACCCGCCGGGCGAGCCGATGGCGAGGACGGGCGCGCCGTCCTGCATCACGATGGTCGGCGACATCGACGAGCGCGGCCGCTTGCCCGGCTCCACCCGGTTGGCGATCGGGCGGCCGTCCTCGTGGGTCTCGAAGGAAAAGTCGGTGAGCTCGTTGTTGAGAAGGAACCCGCCGGGCGCGAAGAGCCGCGATCCGAAGCCGTTCTCGATCGTTGTCGTCATCGAGAGCACGTCGCCGTCGGCATCGACGATTGAGATGTGGCTCGTGGAGGGGAACTCGATCGACTGGTCCGCCGCCCAGTCCATCGCATGGGACCATTCCGGGCTCCCCGCCGAGACCTCGGGCAGCGCATCGTCTCCCGACAGAAGCTCCGCGCGGGCGGCGAGGTAGTCGGGATCGACGAGCCCCGCCGTCGGCATCGGCACGTAGTCGCTGTCGGCCATGTAGATGTCGCGATCCGCGAAAGCCAGCCGCGAGGCATCGCCGAGAAGCCGGAGCGCCTCTGGATCGTCCGGCGCCATCCCGGAGAGATCGTGGCTGTCGAGCATCCCGAGAATCTGCCCTACCGTCAGCGCGCCGGAGGAGGGCGGCCCCATCCCGCAGACGTCGCGGCCGCGATAGGCGGCGCAGACCGCCGGCCGCTCCACCGGCGCGTAGATCGCGAGGTCCACCAGCGACAGCACGCCGGAATTCCCCGTGGCGTTCTGCACCGTGTCGACGATGCCCTTCGCGATGTCGCCGGCGTAGAAGGCGCGCGCACCCTCCTTGGCGATGGCGTCCAGCGTCTCGGCATAGGCCTCGTTGGTGAGCGTGTCGCCCGCCTGCAGCGGCTCGCCGCCGGGATAGAAGTAATCCGCGGTCGGCTGGAAGCGGTTCAGGTATTCCTCGTCCTCGGCCACGAGCGCGGCCAGACGCGGCGAGACGGTGAACCCCTCCCGCGCGAGCCGCGTCGCCTCGGAGAAGAGCTCCGCCCACTCCGTCTTGCCCCATTTTTCGTGGGCCATCTCCATCAGCGCGGGTGTCCCCGGCGTGCCGACCGAGCGGCCGCCCACCACCGCGTCGTAGAAGTCGAGCGGCGCGCCGCTCTCGTCCTGGAAGAGCTGCGGCGTGGCGTCGAGCGGCGCGGTCTCGCGCCCGTCCAGCGTCGTCAGTTCACCCGCCTCGGAGTCGTAGTAGACGAGGAAGGCCCCGCCCCCGAGCCCCGAACTCTGCGGTTCGACGAGGCCGAGCGTGGTCTGCACCGCCACCATCGCGTCGGCCGCGGAGCCCCCCTGTTCGAGCACCTTGGCGCCGGCCTCCACCGCCAGCGGATGCGCCGCGGCGACCATCCATTCCTGCGCTTCCACGGGTTGGCCCTGCGCCTTCGTCCGGAACGCCTCCTGCACCCGCTGGGGCAGACCGGAGAAGGCCTCGGCCTCGCCGCCGCCGGCGGCGGCCTCGGGGGCGACCGCATCGGTCGTCTGCTGGGCGAAGCCGGGCGAGGCGACGAGCGCGAAGGCGATAATCGGGGCGGATCGGATCATGGCGGTCTCCCAACTGAGCGAATGCCAACGCAACCTGTGGCGGAACGCCACGCCGGCAAGTCCGGGCCGCCCCGGCCCGCCCTGGACCGTCAGACCTGCATCGTCGCCGCGACGGCGCGCTTCCAGCGCGCGTATTTCTCCGCCCGAACAGCCTCGTCCATCCGCGGCTCGAACGAGGTGTCGAGGCGCCAGTTCCGCGCGAATCCCTCCTGGTCGGGGTAGATCCCGGCCTGCATCCCCGCGAGCCAGGCGGCGCCGAGCGCCGTCGTCTCCAGGACCTCGGGCCGGTCCACCCCGGCCCCGATGATGTCGGAAAGGAACTGCATCGCCCAGTCCGAGGCGGACATGCCGCCATCGACGCGGAGCGTCTCCGGCTCGCCCAGATCGTCCCAGTCCGCCCGCATCGCCTCGAGAAGGTCCCGCGTCTGGTAGCCCACGCTCTCCAGCGCCGCCTTGGCGAATTCCTCCGGTCCCGAGGAGCGCGTCAGCCCGTAGACCGCGCCGCGGCACTCGGCGTTCCAGTAGGGCGCGCCGAGCCCCACGAAGGCGGGGACGAGAATCACCTCCTGCCCGTCATCGGCGCGCTCCGCGAGCCCTTGCGTCTCGGGCGCGGAGCGGATGATCTTCAGCCCGTCGCGCAGCCATTGCACCACGGCGCCGGCGACGAAGATCGACCCTTCCAGCGCGTAGGTGGGCGTGCCGTCGAACTGGTAGGCGACGGTGGTGAGCAGCCGGTTCTGCGAGCGGACCGGCGTCTCGCCGGTGTTCAGAAGCGCGAAGCACCCGGTCCCGTAGGTCGATTTCAGCATTCCCGGCTTGAAGCAGGCCTGCCCGATCGTCGCCGCCTGCTGGTCGCCAGCCACCCCGAGGATCGGGATCTCGCGGCCGAAGAGATCGGCCCGGGTGACGCCGAACTCGGCCGCCGAATCCTTCACCTCCGGCAGCATCTCCATCGGGATGTCGAGCATCCTGGCGATGGTCGTGGACCAGCCGCCCTTGAAGCTGTCGTAGAGCAGCGTCCGGCAGGCATTCGTCGCGTCGGTGACGTGCGACCTGCCCCCCGTCATCCGCCAGATGAGATAGGTCTCCACGGTGCCGAAGAGCAGCTCGCCCTTCCGCGCGCGGGCGCGGGACCCCTCGACCTTGTCGAGAATCCATTTCAGCTTCGTGCCGGAGAAGTAGGGGTCGAGCAGCAGACCCGTCTTCTCGATCACCTGCTCCTCGTAGCCCGCCTCCTTCATCTCGCGGCAGATCTCGCTCGTCCGCCGGTCCTGCCAGACGATGGCGTTGTGGATCGGGCGCCCGGTCTCCTTCTCCCAGACCACCACCGTCTCGCGCTGGTTGGTGATGCCGATCCCGGCGATGTCGCCTTGGGGCACCCCCGACTTCTCGATCGCCGACCGGCACACCGCGGCGGTGGAGGACCACAGATCCGACGGATCGTGCTCGACCCAGCCGCTTGCCGGATAATGCTGCTCGAACTCCTCCTGCGCGCTCGCGACGACCTTCATCTCCGCGTCGAAGATGATCGCCCGGCTCGACGTCGTGCCCTGGTCGATCGCCATGATGTGGCTCATGCCTCGTCCTCCTCCAGTGGGGTCAAACCATATTGCCCTGCCCGGTCGCGGCAAGGCGGCGGCGGCTAGCGCGCGAGCTGCTCGCAGATCTCCACCGCCCGATCCTCGATCCGGTCGGTCAGCAGGCCGGCGATCACCGGCGAGGCCATTCCGAAGGCCCAGGCCATCTCGCCCTCGGCGTTGGAAAGGTCCACCTTCGAGCTCCTCACCTCGCAGGTCGAAAGGACGCCCTCGAGCGAGATGACCACGTCCGCCGCGAGGTCCTTGTCGCGGGCCTGCCCCTCGCTCCGGCAGGTCAGGCGGCCCGATATGCGGAAGGTCACCCCGTCACCGTCGAGCGACAGGTTCGCGGATTCGACCGCCACGTTCCGCACCTGGCCCACCCCGAAGGAGAATCCGGCGATCTCCGCACCCAGGGGCTCGCACGGGTTGAACTCGGCGATCCGCGCCTCGATCGCGGACTGTCCTTGGCCGGACTTGGGCGCGTCGGGGACCGACCCGTCCTGCGCCATCGCGCCGAGAGGCGCGCACCAGAGGCCGAGGACCAAACCGAGCCGCCTCACTCCGCCGCCTGCGCGATGCGCCGCGCATCGGCCATCCAGTCGTCGAGCGCCGCGATCTCCTGCTCGCTCATCCGGAGTCCGAGTTTCGAGCGGCGCCAGACCACGTCCTCGGCCGTCCGCGCGTATTCCTTCGCCATGAGCCAGCGCACCTCCGCCTCGGTCAGGGTGCCGCCGAAGCCGCGGCCCATCCCCTCGGCGTCCTCCGCACCGGCGCAGATCTCCCGGGCATCGGTGCCGTAGGCCCGCACCAGCCGCCGCGCCCAGTAATCGTCGAGGAACGGATGCCCGGTCTGGAGATCGACCACCAGCCGGTCCACGCCGTCGACGGCGAAATCGCCGCCCGGCAGCGGCACCCGCGCCGTCCAGTCGCCGGGAAGTCCCGGAAAATAGGGCGCGAGCTTTCCCATCGCCTGCTCGGCGAGCTTGCGGTAGGTGGTGATCTTGCCGCCGAACACGTTGAGAAGCGGCGGCTCCATGCCCACCGGTCCGTCGCTCATCGGCCCGGCATCGATCGACAGAACGTAGTCCCGCGTCGCCGCCGTCGCCGATTTCGCGCCGTCGTCGTAGAGCGGGCGCACGCCGGAATAGGTCCAGACCACGTCCGAGCGGCGCACCTCCTTCTCGAAGTAGTTCGATGCGAAGGCGCAGAGATACTCCGCCTCTTCGTCGGTGATCTCGGCCTTCACGCCCGGGTCGCGGCCGTGATCCTTGTCGGTGGTGCCGATCAGCGTGAAATCCGTCTCGTAGGGGATGGCGAAGATGATCCGCCCGTCCTCCCCCTGGAAGAAGTATGCCTTGCCATGGTCGTAGAGCTTCGGCACGACGATATGGCTGCCGCGGACAAGCCGCACGCCCTCCGAGGAATTCATCCGCACCGTGTTGCGCACCACGTCCTCGACCCAGGGCCCGCCGGCATTCACGAGACCCCTGGCGCGGACCACCTCCTCGGCGCCCGTCTCCATGTCCCGGAGCGTCACCGCCCAGCTCCCGCCGTCCCGTTCCGCCGCGACCACCTTGGTGCGCACCATCACGGTCGCGCCCCGCTCCTCCGCGTCGCGGGCGTTCAGCGCCACCAGACGCGAATCCTCCACCCAGCAATCGGAATATTCGTAGGCCTTGCGGAAGCGGTCCTTGATCGGCTCGCCCTCCGGCGCCGTCGTCAGGTCGAGCGTCGAAGTGCCCCGGAGATGCTTCCGGCCGCCCAGGTTGTCGTAGAGGAAGAGGCCGATACGAATGATCCACGACGGCCGCCGCCCCTTCATCCAGGGCATCACCGTGTTCAGCAGCTTCGAGGTCGGCGTCTCCCCCTCGAAGCGCATGTCCGGGCTGTAGGGCAGCACGAATCGCATCGGCCAGGAGATGTGCGGCATCGCCTCCAGCAGCACCTCGCGCTCGATCAGCGCCTTCTTGACGAGCCCCACCTCGAAGAACTCGAGATAGCGCAGACCGCCGTGAAAGAGCTTCGTCGATTTCGACGAGGTCGCCTCGGCGAGGTCGCCCATCTCCGCGAGGCACACGTCGAGCCCCCGCCCCTGCGCGTCCCGCGCGATTCCCGTGCCGTTGATGCCTCCGCCGATGACGAAGAGGTCGAAGATCTTCTCGGTCATTGCGGTCTCGTCTGCCATGCTGCCTCCGGGTCCGTTCGGCAATGACTATAGGGCCGATGGCGCGGAATGTGAGGGCGCCGTGCCGATCGGCCCCGCGCCGCGCGGTCGCCCCCCCCTTCAACCTGTCGCCCCGCATCCGGCGCGACAGCCCCGTGGGAACCCGCGCGGCAGCGCGGCATTGGCCCCCGTCAGACCCCACCGGACGAAAAGATGACCGAAAAAGCGCGCGGCTGGAGACCCTTCGTCGCCGGCATTCTCGCCTTCGCCACGATCATGCTCGGCGCCACGGTGCCCACGCCGATCTATCCCCTCTATTCCGCCGAATACGGCTTCTCGCAGCTGACCATCACCGTCGTCTTCGCGCTCTACGCCGCGGGCGTCATCGCCGCGCTCCTGCTGACCGGACCCTGGTCCGACCAGATCGGGCGCCGGCCGATCCTTCTCGCCGGCCTCGGGCTGTCCGGGCTGAGCTCGCTCGTCTTCCTCCTCGCGGAGGGCCTGCCCCTGATTCTCGTCGGCCGCGTGCTCTCCGGCCTCTCGGTCGGCCTCTACACCGCGGCGGCCACCGTCGCCGTGGGAGAGATGGCGCCCGAGGGCCACGACCGCGCCGGCACGCTCGGCGCCACCGTCGCCAATATGGGCGGGCTCGGCCTCGGCCCGATCTTCGGCGCGTTCGCGATCCTTGCCCTGCCTTACCCGCTTCACCTGCCCTTCCTCGCCCATCTGGCGCTTGTCGGCCTGGCGCTTCTCTGCCTCTGGCCCGTGCCGGAGCCGGGCCGCCCGGTCGACCGGCCCCGTCTCCGCCCCCAGGGCCTCGCGGTTCCGGCCGAGGTCCGGCCGGTCTTCGTGCCGGCCGCGATCTGCGCCTTCGCCGGGTTCATGATCTGCGGCTTCCTGACCTCCGTCACCCCCGCCTATCTCGGCACGGTGCTGGGCCACGAGGGTCAGCACCTCCTCGTCGGCGCCGTCACCGGCCTCGTGTTCCTGATGTCCTGCATCGGCCAGAGCGTGGAGGATCTCCTGCCTCCGCACCGCCGCCTGCCGATCGGCATGGCGCTGCTGCTTGCCGGCCTCCTTGCCATCACCGCCGCGCTCGCCCTGCGCAGCCTGCCGCTGCTCGTCGCCGCCATCCTCGTTGCCGGGATCGGCCACGGCATCGCCTTCCGGGGCGGGCTCGCCGGCGTCGCGGCACTGAGCCCCCGCGGGCAGAAATCCGCCGTCACGGCGACCTATTTCGTGGTCGCCTACGTGGCGATCTCGATCCCCGTCGTGACCGTCGGCTTTCTCTCCGGACCCCTCGGTCTCGTCCCTGCGAGCATCGGCTTCGCCGCCGTCGCGAGCGCCCTCTGCGCCCTCGCCCTGGTGCTGATCCTCCGCCGGGAGCGTCGGCCCGGCTGATCTCGCCCCGACCGTCGCGCGCCGGCCCGGTCAGGCGAAGCGGCGCCTCAGGGCGGCGACGCCAGCCAGGGCGGCGGCGAGCAGGAGGCCCGCGGCCGGCAGCGGAATCGCCGCCGTGGCGGCGACCGGTGCGGCGGAGAGGTTCGAGATCTCGAATGCGTTCCCGGAGGTGAAGAAGCGAACCTCGTCGAAGGACAGGTCGGCGATTTCCACGTATGCCGCGCCGCGCGCCTCGACGCCCGGCGTGTCGCCGAGATCGGCGCCGGTATAGCGCACCTGCTCGGCGCCGGCGAGGAAGAAGGCCAGCGAGTTGTAGGTGTCGGGCGAGCCCCAGAGCATCCGGAAGCGGTCCGCCACGGACGCGACCGAGACCGTCTCCCAGACCGGGGCCGCCGTCAGGTTGAAATAATCCGTGCCGCTCGCGCCCGTGCCTTCGAAGATGTCGCGGTACTGCCCCGTCCGGCTGCCGCCGACCGTTTCGAAGCCCGCGGACAGGGACAGACCGTCGAGGGCGAGGCTGCGGCGCGCTTCGACGCTGTTCGCGTCGCCGAGAACGGTGATCGTGGCCGCCGAGGCGGAGACGGCGACGCCCAGCGCGACGACGAGGGGGGCGGCGAAGAAGAGGCTCGAACGGACCGACATGTGATGCTCCTGTGACGCGGGGTGCCGCGCTCGGTTCGGCGGCTCCGAAAGATCGGAAACCCCTATCGCGGCGGGGGTTAAGGGAGCGTGCCCGACTCCGGCGCGCCCCCGGTCGGCCCCGCCCGCGTGTCGCTTCTTGTGGCGATCCTCAAGCGGCGCTTTATTTCGCCGCAGGAAGCGTGGCGCCGTGCGGCGATCGCGCCGGCATCCGGGGCGCGAAGACGCCCCGTGACCGATGCCGGCCGGGACTGCACCGGACGGTTGCGAAATAAAATTGCGCCGGCTAGACGGAACCGGCCGGTCTGGGCCAGACGAGAGGGGGACGGATGAAATTCGGTGTCGTCAAGGAGAGCCAGCAGGACGAGGCGCGCGTCGCGATGACGCCGCAATCGGCCCAGCAGATCCAGAAGCTCGGCCATGAATGCGTGATCGAATCGGGAGCCGGCGCGCGCGCCGACTTCGACGACGCGGTCTACCGCGAGGCCGGTGTCGAGGTGGTGGACTCGGCCGACGCGGTCTTCGAGCAGGCCGACATCGTCGCCAAGGTCCGCCCGCCGACCGAGGCCGAGGTCGACAAGCTGCGCGAGGGCCAGACCCTCATCAGCTTCTTCTACCCTGCCCAGAACGAGGATCTGCTGAAAAGGGCGGCCGAGAAGGGCGCCACGCTCATCGCCATGGATGCGGTGCCGCGCATCTCCCGCGCCCAGAAGCTCGACGCCCTGTCGTCGATGGCCAACATCGCCGGCTACCGCGCGGTGATCGAGGCGGCGAACAATTTCGGCCGCTTCATGACCGGCCAGGTCACCGCCGCGGGCAAGGTTCCCCCCGCCAAGGTGCTGGTGGTCGGCACCGGCGTCGCCGGTCTCGCCGCGATCGGCGCGGCGGCGTCGCTCGGCGCCATCGTCAAAGCCTTCGACGTGCGCCCCGAGACCGCCGAACAGGTCGAATCGATGGGCGCGGAGTTCCTGTTCCTGGATTTCGAGGACAGTTCCGACGGCTCCGGCGAAGGCGGCTACGCCAAACCCTCCTCTCCCGAATTCCGCGACAAGCAGCTCGCGCTCTTTCGCGAACAGGCGCCCGAGATCGACATCGTCATCACCACCGCGCTGATTCCGGGCCGCGAGGCGCCCGAGCTCTGGACCGAGGACATGGTCGGGGCGATGAAACCCGGCTCGGTGATCGTCGACCTCGCCGCCGAGAAGGGCGGAAATTGCAAGATGACGCGGAAGGACGAGAAGTTCGTCACCGAGAACGGCGTGACGATCGTCGGCTATACCGACTTCCCCTCCCGGATGGCGAAGCAATCCTCCACGCTCTACGCCAGCAACATCCGCCACTTCCTGACCGATCTCACCCCCGAGAAGGACGGCAAGGTAGACCACGACATGGAGGACCGGGTGATCCGGGACTCCACCATCACCCATGGCGGCGAGGTCACCTGGCCGCCGCCGAAGCGCGAGGATCCGTCTCCGAAACAGGCCCAGAAGAAGGAAAAGCCCAAGGAGAAGACCGCCGAGGAGAAGCGGCAGGAGGAATGGGCGGCCTTCAAGCGCGAGACGCGCCAGCAGGTCACGCTCCTCGCCGCGGGCGCCGTCGTCATGCTGGCGATCGGCCTCGTGGCGCCGGCGTCGCTGATGAGCCACCTCATCGTCTTCGCGCTGGCCTGTTTCGTGGGCTTCCAGGTGATCTGGGGCGTCTCGCATTCGCTCCACACCCCGCTCATGGCGGTGACCAACGCCATCTCCGGCATCATCATCCTCGGCGCACTCCTGCAGGTGGGGGCGGGCAACTGGCTCGTCGTGATCCTGTCCTTCGTCGCCATCGCAATCGCCTCCATCAACATCGTCGGCGGGTTCCTGGTGACGCGCCGGATGCTGTCGATGTTCGTGAAGTCGTAAGAGGGACCTGACACATGCTCTTCGAAGAAGGCCTCCAGGCGGCCGCCTACATCGTCGCGACCATCCTCTTCATCCTCTCCCTCGGCGGTCTGAAGGACGAGGAGAGCGCGAAACGCTCGATCTGGTACGGCATCGTCGGCATGACCCTCGCGGTCGTGGCCACCGTGTTCGGCCCCGGCATCCAGCATCTGATCGTGCTCCTCGTCGCCATCGCCATCGGCGCCGGGCTCGGCATCTACATCGCCGGGCAGGTGCAGATGACCGAGATGCCGCAGCTCGTCGCGGCGCTGCACTCCTTCGTCGGCCTCGCCGCCGTCCTCATCGGCATCAATGCCGAACTGATGCTGGGCTCGGTCATGGCGATGAAGGAGGCCGGCACCGCCCTCGACGCGGCCAATCTCACCGGCTTCGGCGAGACGCTCTGGCACAAGACCGGCGCCGAGATCACCATCCTGCGGGTGGAGAGCTTCCTCGGCATCTTCATCGGCGCGGTGACCTTCACCGGATCGATCATCGCCTTCGGCAAGCTCTCCGGCAAACTCGACGGCAAGCCGTCCCAGCTCCCCGGCGGGCATCTCCTGAACGCCGCCGCGGCGGCGCTCTGCATCGTCCTCGGCTTCCTCTACTTCATGGATTACGGCATCTGGACGGTGCTGCTCATGGCCCTGGTCGCCGGCTTCATCGGCTACCACCTGATCAACGGCATCGGCGGCGCCGACATGCCCGTGGTCGTCTCGATGCTGAACTCCTATTCGGGCTGGGCCGCGGCCGCGATCGGCTTCACCCTCTCGAACGACCTCCTGATCGTCACCGGCGCGCTCGTTGGCTCCTCGGGTGCGATCCTGAGCTACATCATGTGCAAGGGGATGAACCGCTCCTTCATCTCCGTGATCCTCGGCGGTTTCGGCGGACAGGCACAGTCCGGCGGCCAGGAGATCGAGGGCGAGCAGACGCCGATCCAGGTCGACGAAGTGGCCGAACTCCTCGAGGAGGCCGACAGCGTCATCATCGCGCCGGGCTACGGCATGGCGGTGGCGCAGGCGCAGCAGGCGGTCAGCGAGTTGACGAGGAAGCTGCGCGACAAGGGCAAGACGGTCCGGTTCGCCATCCACCCGGTCGCCGGCCGGATGCCGGGGCACATGAACGTGCTCCTGGCCGAGGCGAAGGTGCCCTACGACCTCGTCCTCGAGCTCGAGGAGATCAACGAGGACTTCCCCGAGACCGACGTGGCCATCGTCATCGGCGCGAACGACATCGTGAATCCGGCGGCGAACGACGATCCGGGCTCCCCGATCGCCGGCATGCCCGTCCTCCATGTCTGGGAGGCGACCCACGTCATCGTCTCCAAGCGCGGCCAGGGCACCGGCTATTCCGGCATCGAGAACCCGCTCTTCTTCAAGGACAATGCCCGGATGTACTACGGCGACGCCAAGGAGAGCGTGAACAACCTCCTGAAGAAGCTCGGCTGAACCGGCCGACATCGGCAACGGAAAAGGGGCGCCCGCAGGCCCAGCCCCTGACGGTAAATGTTGATACCCCGCGCGAGCTTCGCGCGGGGTTTGGCTTGCTCGACTTCTCCTTCCTATCTTCGGGAAAAAGAGAGGAGGCGACCAGATGTCGAAGAGCGACCGCGGTGAAAGATCCAAAGGGGCTGACGATGGAACCCTTGCCGACAAGATCGGCGGCACCGTCATCGTTCTCTCGGTCATCATTGGCGTCGCAGCTTGGGCCTTGTCCGAGCCAGACCAGCGCGAACAGAGTGTCGACCGGAGCGGCTCCTGCCAAGAGGATCATCGCCACTGCCAAGACGAACAAGAGTTTCGCAGACGGTCCCCCTTCTTCTACGCTGGTAGGGAGGCCTGCGAGGAGGCTGCCGCGGAAGAAGCCAGGCAGCATGCAGCCGACGGTTATCGAGGAATGAGCGGCAAAATAAGATTAGGGCCAGAACCCTTCGAAGACCTGGCCTATATCGACTGGGATGAGATGCTCGCAGAAGACAGCATGGTGATGAAAGGTGAGGAGATGCGCCTGCGCGTCTACGGAACTGCCTGGGCTGAAGGTCGCGCCGTTTGCGGCTTAAATTTCAGCAGCGGGGCTGTCGATTTCATCTCCGTCGGCTTCGACTGATTACAACAAGCCCCGTTCGTAGATGCGGCCACGGGCCAAGCCCATACGCATAGCCGGCCTCTTTCCATCCACTCCCGGCTCCATCCAGTTGTGATAGAAGCGATAGATCTCGACGAGCTTCGATAGCACGACGGGATCGTAGAGGTGATGCCGCCCCCAGACGCGCCCCGGCCCATTCGTGGAGATCTGCGGGCGGCTGGCGAACCGGACATTCGAGCGGAATCGGTGGAAGTAGCTGTCGACGCTGCGGAGCGTGGCGAGGCGCATCAGCTTCGCCTTCTCCAGTGCTCCCAGGCCCGGATGGTCGGTCAGAATCTGCACCTTCTTGTTCGGCTCGCTCTTCGTCGGGAGCGGATACTCGAACTTTTCGCCAACCGGTTCGCCGATGAGCCGGACGGCAACCTCCTCGTCGAGGATCTCGGCGTAGAACTCTGCCGGGATCAGGTTCAGCTCGCTGAGGGTGAGACCCGTCGCTGCGCAGAGATCGGCACGGCCGTCGGCGACCACGCAGTTTCGCATGTCGTTCGTCATCGCCTTGTCGAAATCCACGACCGCGAAGTGCGCTCGGCCGACTGACACCTCCGGCTGGAAGATCGTCTTGAACGCCTGCTTCAGGCCAGCATCCCCATCCATCACGAAGATCAGCGGAGCGTCGGTCTCGCCGATGTGGTCGCGCAGGCGCATCGCGTGGGCGAACTGCATCACATCGTAGCAGAGCATCGAGCCGCTGGTGGGGACCCGTATTCCTCCACCCGCAACAGCCCCGCAGCCTTGGCGAGACGGGCGAGATGGGCGTCGAACTCGGTCTTCGTCCAGATGCGCGCGTGCCGCCGGAACGCGGTCGAGATGTGGTCTTCCTGCACCGCGATAGACTGCGCCTCGGCTTCCGTCGGCGAGATCTCCGGGTCGAGTTGGAAGGACGCCTCCATGATGAAGCCGGAGCGTGCATGCGCGGTGCAGAGATGCTGGAACACGACGGGGAAGCGACGCTTCCGGTTCGGCCAGTTCACGGTGAGCGCCTGGCTGTCCGTGGCGAAGCGGGAGCCGACTTCCGCGAAGTCGATCCGGGAGAAGTCCTCCCGGCGCGCCACGAAGCTCCCGACCTGGTCGTGGTAGAAACCGATCCGCCGGCAGATGTCGCGATAGGACAGTCCGGAGATCTTCGACACCTTCGCCAGCGACAGGTCGTTGCAGAGCATATCGAGCACGAGGCGGTTCTTGTCAGACCGCTTGTGGCGCCGGGCCGGCTTGCCGCTGGAGAAGGTCTTCGCGCAGCCCTTGCACCGCTAGCGCGGGTCGCCGCCCTTCGTCTTGCCGAAGCGCTGGTAGAGATCCGGATGTGCCTCGACCGGGAGAGCCTCGTTCGCGCATCCCGCTGTTCGGCACGCCGGCGCACAGGGGTCGGTCTCGCGCAGGCGTCGCATCCGCTCGTGCTCTTCCGCAACCGCGAGATTGTTCTTCACTCGCGAGGTTGCGACAGGCGGGACACTTGTAGAATTCCTTGTGCTTGCCGCCCGGAACTGCGCCGCGCGGCAACCCCGGTGACGGAGCCGGTGCGCCATTCGGGCGTCGAAATGGATCAGGCCGCACAGCGTATAGCGCGCAGGCCGTGTTGCGGCAAAAGTTGAGATCGACAGGCGCGGGCAGTCTTCGGGCCAGCGGCACCACCGCTGCTCCCGAAGATATCTTCGAGACGCTCGACACCGGTTTCCTCCAATCGGATGAGGGTCAAGCGTGGTGTCGAAGGGAAAGTTGGCCGCAGTGCGGCCAACCAAAGTATTTTTTCAACATTTAGCGTCAGGGGCTGGGCCCGCAGGCGCCCCTTTCCCGTTTTCGAACCGGGGCCCGTCCTGCGCGGGCCGCCCCGCTCACGCCGCCGTCCGCGCCCGGTAGCGGTTCACGCGGCCGCCGGCTCGCAGGATTTCGGCCTCCATGTCCGACAGCTCGAGACGCACCCCGATCGCCGTCCCGTCCACCTCCGCCTGCACCCCGGCCCCGTCCGAAATCGCCGCATGCAGGCCCTTGAGCGTCAGCACGCCGTCCCGCGCGCAGGCGGACCTGCCCTCCGCATCCGCGAAGATCAGCGGCACGATCCCGTAATTGATGAGGTTGGTGCGGTGGATGCGCGCGATCGACTGCGCCACCACCGCCCGAAGCCCCAGATGCCGCGGGGCGAGCGCGGCATGCTCCCGGCTCGACCCCTGCCCGTAATTCCGCCCGCCGACCACCGCGTGACCGCCTGCCTCGCGCACTTCCTTGGCGCGGGTCACGTAATCCGGGTCCACGTCGCGGAAGACGAAGTCGGCGATGCGGGGAATGTTGGAGCGGAAGGGCAGCACCTCGGCGCCGGCCGGCATGATCCCGTCGGTCGAGATGTCGTCCTCGGCGACGAGCAGAATCGGCAGCTCCATCTCGTCGGGCAGCGCCTCGAACTCGGGCAGCGAGGCGATGTTCGGCCCCTTGCGGAGCGCGACCTTCCGCGCCTCCGCCTCGGGCAGCGGTTGCTCGAACGAATCCGGTGTGCGCGTCGGCGCGGGCAGCTCCACCCCCCCGATCGCGGACCAGTCGAGCTCCCGCGGATCGGCGATCCGCCCCGCCAGCGCCGAGGCCGCCGCCGTCTCCGGGCTGCACAGGAACACCGCGTCCTCGGTGGTCCCCGACCGGCCCGGGAAGTTCCGCGGCACCGTGCGCAGGCTGTTCTGCCCCGAGGCCGGCGCCTGCCCCATGCCGATGCAGCCGTTGCATCCCGCCTGGTGCAGCCGCGCCCCCGCCGCAATCAGGTCGAACAGGTATCCGGTCTTCGACAGGTCGGCCACGAGGTCGCGGCTGGTCGGGTTCACGTCGAAGGAGACCTGCGGCGGGATGCGCTTGCCCTTCACGATCTCGGCCGCGGCGGCGAAGTCGCGGAAGCCCGGATTGGCCGAGGACCCGATATAGGCCTGGTAGATCTCCTCGCCCGCGACCTCGGTCACCGGCACCACGTTGCCGGGCGAGGACGGCCTGGCGATCATCGGCTCGATCGCCGACAGGTCGACCTCCTCCGTGTGATCGTATCTGTCCCCGTCGGCGCGGATCTCGGTCCAGTCCTCGCCGCGCCCCTCGCTCTCCAGGAACCGCCTCACCTCCGCGTCGGAGGGAAACACCGTCGTCACCGCGCCGAGCTCGGTGCCCATGTTGGCGATCACGTGCCGGTCCATGGCGGTCAGCGCGTCGAGCCCGGGGCCGTGATATTCCACGATCCGCCCGTTGCCGCCGTCCACCCCGTGCCGGCGCAGCAGTTCGAGGATCACGTCCTTGGCGCTGCATCCCCTGGGCAGCTCGCCGGTCAGGTGCACGCCCCAGATCTCCGGCATCGTCGTCTCGTAGGGCTCGCCCGCGATCGCCATCGCCACGTCGAGTCCGCCGGCGCCGATCGCCAGCATGCCGAGCGCGCCCGCCGCGGGCGTGTGACTGTCCGAGCCCAGAAGCGTCTTTCCCGGCTTGCCGAAATAGCGCTGGTGCAACGGATGGCTGACCCCGTTCGCCGGCCGCGCGCAATACAGCCCGAAGCGCCGCGCGGCGCTCAGGAGGAACAGGTGGTCGTCGGGGTTGCGGTGATCCTCCTGGATCAGGTTGTGGTCGATATACTGCGCGGAGAGCTCGGCCGCGGTCCGGTCGAGTTCGAGCGCCTCCAGCGTCAGCATGACGAGCGTGCCGGTGGCGTCCTGGGTCAGCGTCTGGTCGATCCGCAGCGAGATCGGCGCGCCGGGCTCCGGCAGGTCTCCGTCGATATGGGCATCGAGCAGCTTTTCCGCGACGTTCATGGCAGGTCCTCCCCTGGGCTGCGGACAGCGTGGCCTCTGGGAAGCGACCGAGCGCCGCACAAGGTTCCCTGCCCGGCCGCCCGCTCCCCGACTGCCTCGTGGACGTCGCGCCGAAATCCGGTAGCCTTCGGGGCGCGCCGTCCGCGCCAGAGGCTTCCGCAATGACCGACTTCGCCGCCACCCGCGCCTTCTTCGAGCTGCCCGAGGGCGTGGCCTATCTCGACGGCAATTCCCTCGGCCCGATGGCGAAGGCCGTGCCCGACCGCCTCGTCTCGGCGCTCCGCGAAGACTGGGGCCGGGAGCTCGTCGGCGCCTGGAACAGCGCCGGCTGGATGGCGCTGCCCGACCGGCTCGGGGACCGGATCGCGCCGCTGATCGGCGTCGCGCCCGGCACGGTCACCACCGGCGACACGCTCTCCGTCAAGGTCTACCAGGCCCTCGCCGCCGGTCTCGCGCTGAACCAGGATCGCCGCATCATCCTGTCGGACGCCGGCAACTTCCCCTCCGACCTCTACATGGCCGGGGGGCTGGCGCGCACCCTCGACCGCGGCCATCGCCTGTCCACGCCGCCGCCCGAGGAGGTGGCGGCGCATCTTTCCGAGCAGGTCGCCGTCCTCCTGCTGACCGAGGTGGATTACCGCACCGGCCGCCGTCACGACATGGCCCGGCTGATCGCGCGGGCCCGCGCCCTCGGCATCGTCACCATCTGGGACGTCGCCCATTCCGCCGGCGCCCTGCCGGTAGAGGCCACCGCCGCCGGCGCCGATTTCGTCGTCGGCTGCAGCTACAAGTATCTCAATTCCGGCCCCGGCGGTCCCGCCTTCATCCATGTGCGCGAGGGACTCGCGGACCGGATCGAGCCGGCGCTGGCGGGCTGGCTCGGCCATGCCGCGCCCTTCGATTTCGAGCCCGGCTACCGCCCCGCCGCGGCCGTGCGCCGCCTCCGCGTCGGCACCCCGCCGGTCCTGCAGATGGTCGCCCTGGACGCCGCGATGGACGTCTGGGAGTTCGCCGACATCCGCGATGTCCGCGCCGAATCGCTGCGCCTTTCCAACCGCCTGATCGACGGCGTTGAAGCGGCGTGCGAAGAGCTGACGCTGGCCTCCCCGCGGGCGGACGCGGAGCGCGGCAGCCAGGTCTCCTTCCGCCACCCCGAGGGTTATGCGATCATGCAGGCCCTCATCGCCCGCGGCGTGGTCGGCGATTTCCGCGCGCCCGACATCCTGCGCTTCGGCATCGCGCCGCTCTATATCGGCGCGGCGGAGATCGATGCCTGCGTCGACACGCTTTCGGAGATCATGGAGCGCCGTCTCTGGGACCATCCCGCCCACCGCGCCAGGGCGGCGGTCACGTGACCGTCGCGCTGCGCTCCGGCGGGCCGGAGGACGCCGCGGCGCTCCACGTCCTTTACATGGACGCGGTCCTGAACGGCACCGCGCCCCGGTACAGCCCGGAGGAGGCACGCGCCTGGGCACCGGCCGACACGCCCGACTGGATCGCGCCACGCCTCGCGGCCGGCACGACCTGGATCGCCGGCCCCGGCGATCGCGGCTTCCTGACGGCGCGCGGCGACGGCCATCTCGACCTCTTCTTCGTTCGTCCAGCCGAGCGGCGCGGCCCGGTCGCCCCGGCACTCTACGACGCCTATGCCGGCTGGTGCGCGGAGGCCGGCATCGACCGGCCCACCGCCGATGCGAGCCGGCTTCTCCGCCCTTTCCTCGAACGCCGGGGCTGGCGGATCGTCCGTCGCGAGACGGTCCGGCGGGGCGGCGAGACGCTGGAGCGCTTCCACATGGAGGGTCCGGCTTGCCGCGGCACCTCCGGTCGCTAGGGTCGCGCCCGACCGCGCGCACGAGGGAGTGTCACAGATGCGAGAAAGCCCGTCCGCCACCGTGACCGACGCGGAACTCTTCGACCTGCGCTGGGACCGGGCGGAGACCGACCTGATGGCGCCGCTCATCCGCCTCTACGGCGACCGGATGGCGCCGGAGACGATGCGCGCCCGGCTCCGCGGCCTGCTGGCGGAGAAATGGGCCGCGCGCGCGCCCGACCTGCGCCGCCTCGACCTCGCGCGCGACCTCGATCCGGGCTGGTTCCAGTCCCAGGAGATGGCCGGCTACGTCTTCTACGTGGACCGCTTCGCGGGATCGATGGCCGGCGTCGCCGACCGCATCCCCTACCTGCAGTCGCTGGGCATCCGCTACGCTCATTTCATGCCCTGCCTGAAGCCGCGGCCGGGCGAGTCCGACGGCGGCTACGCGGTGATGGATTACGGCGAGATCGACCCCCGCCTCGGGACGATGGACGATTTCCGCGCCGTCACCCGCGTCATGCGCGCCGCCGGCATCAGCCCGTGCATCGACATGGTCCTGAACCACACCGCGAAGGAGCACGACTGGGCCGTCAGGGCTCGCGCGGGCGACCCCTTCTACCGCGGCTTCTACCGCCTCTACGACGACGAGACCCTGCCGCTGGCCTACGAGGAGACGCTGCTCGAGATATTCCCCGACCAGGCGCCGGGCAACTTCACCCGCGACGACGAGACGGGAAAGTGGGTCTGGACCACCTTCAACAGCTTCCAGTGGGATCTGAACTGGGAGAATCCGGAGGTCTTCCTGGCGATCCTCGGCATCGTCCTCGACCTCGCCAATGCCGGCGCGGAGGTGCTGCGCCTCGACGCGGTGGCCTTCATGTGGAAGCGCATGGGCACGGTCTGCCAGAACGAGCCCGAGGTCCACGACATCCTCCAGGCGATCAACCAGGCCGCCTCCGTCGCCGTCCCCGCCACGATCTTCAAGGCCGAGGCGATCGTCGGTCCGCACGAGCTCGTTCCCTATCTCGGCGCCGGGCGGCATGCCGGCAAGGTCTGCAACCTCGCCTACCACAATTCGCTGATGGTCCAGTACTGGTCGGCGCTGGCGAGCGGCGAGACCCGCCTCATGACCCATACGCTCCGCCGCCACTTCCCCGACCGCTTCACCGGCGCCGAATGGGCGACCTATATCCGCTGCCACGACGATATCGGCTGGGCGATCACCGAGGAGGACGCCGAGGCGGTGGGCCTGTCGGGACCCGCGCATCGCCGCTTCCTTGCCGATTTCCACGCCGGCCGCTTCCCCGGATCCTTCGCCCGCGGTGCGGATTTCCAGGTGAACGAGGCCACCGGCGACGCCCGCACCAACGGCGCCTTCGCCGCTCTGGCAGGTCTCGAGGCCGCGGAGACCCCCCGGCAGACCGATCTCGCCATCGCCCGGATGCTTCTCGGCCACGCCCTGATCGCCGGCTTCGGCGGCCTGCCGCTCCTCTACATGGGCGACGAGATCGGGCTGCCGAACGACCGCACCTATCTCGACGATCCCCATCTCGCCGGCGACGGCCGCTGGATGCATCGCCCGCCGATGGACTGGGCGACGGCCGGGACCGCGGCGGAGGCCGACACCCCCGCCGGCCGCCTCTTCCGCGGCACCCGCCACATCCTGCGCGTCCGCGCCGAGACCTCCGCGCTCCGCGGCGACGTGCCGAGCCGCGTCCTAGACACCGGCCACGACAAGCTGTTCTGCGTCCTGCGCCCCGGCCTCGACGCGACGCTGACCGCGCTCTACAATTTCACCCCCGAGACGCAGCAGATCGAGGCCCATCGCCTCCACCTCGACGTCGGTGCCCTCCCCCTCGACCTCCTGACCGGTGTCCCGCCCGCCACCGAGGCCGACCGGATCCTCCTGCCGCCCTACGCCGCCCTCTGGCTCCACCAGCCGCTCTGGTAGCGAGCGCCCGGCCCTCGCGGCAGAAACGGTGGCCACGCGGCGTGCATGCGCTGGCGGCGGGGCTTGTCAATCGCCCCGCCCTGTCCTAGACCCCGGCCGCTTACCCTCCCCGTGGGCCCACCCTTGGAGGCGGCGGGGACGACAACTCAGGAGACAAGCGACATGGCCGGCGAAACGCCCGACATCATCGCCATGGAACGGACGGGGACAGGCAAGGGGGCCGCCCGTCAGGCCCGGCGCGCGAACCTCGTGCCCGGCATCGTCTATGGCGGCGGACTCGATCCGCTCCCCCTCAACCTGCCCTACAACGACCTCATCAAGCGGCTGAAGCAGGGCCGGTTCCTCTCGACCCTCTTCAATCTCAAGGTCGACGGCCATGACGACGTGCGGGTGATCTGCCGCGGCGTCCAGCGCGACGTGGTGAAGGACCTGCCCACCCATGTCGACTTCGTGCGTCTGCGCCGCACGAGCCGGGTGTCGCTCTTCATCCCCGTCACGGTGACCGGCGAGGAGGAATGCCCGGGCCTCAAGGCCGGCGGGGTCCTGACCATGGTCCGCAACGAGGTCGAGCTGCGCTGCACCGCCGGCGACATCCCGGAGGAGATCTTCATCTCCGTCGCCGGCAAGGAGATCGGCGACACGCTCCACATCTCGGAGGTCGAGTTGCCCAAGGGCACCCGCCCGACCATCGACCGCGACTTCGTGATTGCCAACATCTCCGCGCCCTCCGGCCTTGCGAGCCAGAAGGACGAGGACGAGGAAGAAGACGATGTCGCGGCGGACGAGGTTCCGGCCAGCGAGATGGAGGCCGGAGCCGAGGCCGACGCAGAGCAGGGCTGAGGCCGAACGGTTCGTAAGGGGCCAGCGGCGCAAGCGCAGCCTTGCGCCGTTTTTCTTTGCGCAGGACGACCTATCTTGCGCCGGGCCCCGAATGGCGAGACTGACCGAACGGAGACCGGACGGGACGCGATGGACGACGAGAATGCTCAGAACGAGGGCCGCCAGGCCCACATGCGGTTCGACGACAGCCCCGAACGGTTCCGCAACGCCAATCCCGGCCAGCACTTTTCTGGGTCGTCCGGCGTCCTCTTCGAGCAGGCGATGGCGCAGAGCCGCATGGCGATCACTCTCGCCGATCCCAAAGACCCGGACATGCCGATCGTCTTCGTCAACCGCGCCTTCATGCGGCTGACCGGCTATCCGGAGGACGAGGTGATCGGCCGCAACTGCCGGTTCCTGCAAGGCCCCGGCACCGATCCCGAAACCGTGTCGCGGGTGCGCTCCGCTCTCGCGAGCGAGGAGGTGATCGTGGTGGAAATGCTGAACTACCGCCGGGACGGGTCGAGCTTCTGGAACGCGCTCCATCTCGGGCCGATCTACGGCGAGCGCGGTGAGCTGATTTACTATTTCGGCTCGCAATGGGATGTCTCCGACGTCCACACCGCCCGGGCGGACGAGAAGCACGCCCGGATGTTGGCGCGCGAGCTGAGCCACCGCATGAAGAACATGTTCGCGGTGATCAGCGGCCTCGTCACGATCACCGGCCGCACCCGGGGGATTCAGGACGAAACCTCCGAGATCAACGACCGCATCCGCGCCCTCGGCCGCGCCTTCGAGACGACGCTCGACGAGGCCTCCCGCGGCTCGGTCGACCTGCGCCCGGCGATCGAGGCGGTACTCGACCCCTACGATGCCTCCGGCGACAGCATCCACCTCGCCGGGCCGAATGTCAGGGTCGATCCGGTCCTCGTCTCCACGATCGGCCTCGCCCTGCACGAGCTTGCCACGAATGCCCTCAAATACGGGGCGCTCGGGCGTGAAGGCGGCCGCGTCCACCTCCGCTGGCAGACCGGCGAGGGGGACAGGGACGGCGAGGAACTGCTCTTCCACTGGACCGAAACCGGGGGCCCTCGGCCGCAGGCGCCTGCCGAGACCTCCGGCGGTGGCTCCGGCCTCGGCATCGTCGACACCCTTCTCACCACGACGGGCGGCGCGCTGGAACCCGACTGGCGCGAGGAAGGCCTCGCAGTGCGCATCCTGATCCCGAATGCCACGAGGTCCTGAGGACGATGGCGAACACGAAATCCCAACCGCCCCGCATCCTGGTCGTCGAGGACGAGCCGCTGATCCTGATGGAGCTCGCCTTCGCGATCGAGGATCTGGGCGCGGCGTCGATCGCAGCCAATTCGGTCGAGAGGGCGCTCGCGGAGATCGAGGCGGGGCCGCCGGACGCCGCGATCCTCGATGTCAATCTCGGCCGCGGCGCCACCTGCGAACCGGTGGCCGATCATCTCCGCAGATTGCAGGTGCCGTTCCTCATCCATTCCGGCGACCTGCTGCGGCAGGGCGAACTGATCGCGCGGATCGACGCGGAGGTGATCGCGAAGCCGGCCGCCAGCACCTTCGTGGCCGAGCGCGCCAAGGCGCTGACCGAGTCGTCGAACAGCCATTCGGGGGCCTGAAAGCGGAGGAGACCATGCGCCTGTTCGTCGGACTCGGGAATCCCGGCCCGAAATACGCCGCCAACCGCCACAACATCGGCGCCATGGCGGTGGAGCGGATCGCGGTTGATCACGGCTTTCCGCCCTTCCGCAAGAAATTCCAGGGCCGGTTCTCCGAGGGGCGGCTGGGCGGCGGCAAGATCGCGCTGCTGCTGCCCGAGACCTTCATGAACCGCTCCGGCCAGTCCGTCGGCGAGGCGGCGCGCTTCTACAAGATCGCCCCCGCCGATATCGTCGTCTTCCACGACGAGATCGACCTCGCCCCGGGCAAGTTGCGCTGCAAGGCGGGCGGCGGACATGCCGGCCATAACGGGCTGCGCTCCGTCCACGAGCATCTCGGCCCGGATTACGCGCGGGTCCGCATGGGCGTGGGCCATCCCGGCCACAAGGACCGGGTTCCCGGCTACGTGCTCCACGATTTCCCGAAGGCCGACGAGACCTGGCTCGACGACATGCTGCGGGGCGTTTCCGACGGGGCCCCGCATCTCGCCGACGGCGATACCGGCCGGTTCATGAATGCGGTCTCCCTGCGACTCGCCCCGCCGCGCCCCTCGACCGGGTCGAAGGCGCCGGAGCCGTCGACAGGCTCAAAAGCCTCGGAGCCGCCCGACCCCGGCGGCGCGACACATTCGGAGCCCCCCGAAGCGGCGGAGGCGCAGGACCGCCGCACGCCGCTGCAGAAGCTCGTCGACCGGTTCCGCTGAACCGGCCGATTCGCCGCCTCGACTCCGACAGGACTCCGACGGAACTCCGACAGGAATCCGACGCTGTCATCGTGCAGGATGCGCCGGATCCCGCGGCCGGTCCTGACGAATGATTGACGAACCGCCCGGATCGCAATTCGGGGCACGCTCAGAGGAGGCGCAGATGCAGATCGACGATCCGGTGAACGTCCTGGGCCAGCCGCTCGAGGGATGCTCCGCCGACCCGATGACGGGCTTCTTCCGCGACGGCCATTGCAACACCTGCGAGGAAGATCGCGGCAGCCACACCGTCTGCGCCGTGATGACGGGCGAGTTTCTGGCGCTCTCCAAGTATCTCGGCAACGACCTCTCCACGCCGCGCCCGGAATACGGGTTTCCGGGCCTGAAGCCGGGCGATCGATGGTGTCTCTGCGCCGGCCGCTTCCTGCAGGCCGTGGAGGAGCGCTGCGCGCCGCGGATTCGCCTTTCCGCCACCCATGCCCGGGCGTTGGAGATCGTCCCGCTCGACGTGCTCGAACGCTACGCGGAGGACGCCGCGGCGTCCTGAGCTCAGGACGACTTGGAGATGTCGACGCCGAGCGCCGCGGCCACGGTGAAGATGTCCTTGTCCCCCCTGCCGCACATGTTCATGCAGATCAGGTGATCGGCCGGCAGGTCCGGCGCGATCTTCGTGACATGAGCCAGCGCGTGACAGGGCTCGAGCGCCGGGATGATTCCTTCCGTCTCGCAGCACAAGGTGAAGGCGTCGAGCGCCTCGCGGTCGGTGATCGCCACGTACTCCGCCCGCCCCGTCTCGTGGAGCCACGCATGTTCGGGCCCGATGCCGGGATAGTCGAGCCCGGCCGAAATCGAGAATCCCTCGAGGATCTGACCGTCGTCGTTCTGCAGCAGATAGGTCCGGTTACCATGGAGCACGCCCGGCCGCCCCCCCGCGAGGGAGGCGCAATGCTGCATCTTGTCGTCGACTCCCTTGCCGCCCGCCTCGACGCCGATGATCCGCACCGACCGGTCGTCGAGGAACGGATAGAAGAGCCCCATCGCGTTCGACCCCCCGCCGATGGCAGCGATGATCGTGTCGGGCAACCGGCCTTCCGCGGCCTGCATCTGCTCCTTCGCCTCGGTTCCGATGATCGACTGGAAGTCGCGCACCATCGCCGGATAGGGATGCGGCCCGGCGACGGTGCCGATGCAGTAGAACGTGTCGCGCACATTGGTTACCCAATCCCTCAGCGCATCGTTCATCGCGTCCTTGAGCGTGCCCCGTCCGCTCGTCACCGGCACCACCTCGGCCCCGAGGAGCCGCATCCGGAACACGTTCGGCTGCTGCCGCTGCACGTCGTGAGCGCCCATGTAGATCACGCATTTCAGTCCGAACTTGGCGCAGACCGTGGCGGTGGCGACACCGTGCTGTCCCGCGCCGGTCTCGGCGATGATGCGCTCCTTGCCCATCCGGCGGGCGAGGATGATCTGGCCCAGCACGTTGTTGATCTTGTGCGCGCCGGTGTGGTTCAGTTCGTCCCGCTTGAGATAGATCTTCGCACCGCCCAACCGCTCGGTCAGCCGCGCGGCGTAGTAGAGCGGCGACGGACGACCGACGTAATGGGTCCAGAGATCGTGCATCTCGTCCCAGAAGGACTGGTCGGTCTTGGCCTTCTCGTACTCGTCCTCCAGTCGCAGGATCAGCGGCATCAGCGTTTCGCTGACGAAGCGACCGCCGAAATCCCCGAAGCGACCCTTCTCGTCCGGTCCGGTCCTGAAGCTGTTCAGAAGATCGTCGGCCATGGCGCGCCTCCGTTGTGATCCTTGCTGCCTAGCGCGGCGACGACGGCGCCGGCAAGCCTCAACGTCGGCGGCGGCGGCGCAGCCCGGAAACGCGACGGCGGAGACGGATCATCGTCGAGGTCGTCGCCGGTCGCAACGCGGGAAGATCGATCGCCAGAATGAGGAGCCCGAGCGGCAGCATCCAGAGCCCGAGAACCGGCAGGATCGACAGGCAGCCACCGACGGCGAGCACAAGCCCCAACGGGATACGGAGGAGGGCGAGCCGCCGGCCCCTCAGGTAATGGATGAAACCGGCGGCCGCCGGAACCGAGTGCTCGAGCGCATCGAATTGCCGGTCGAGCCGCCGGCGCATCTTCTCCCGGCGGGTCGGTATCGAATTCGTGGTGTTCATGGCGCGGTCATCGGCGGCCTAGTCAATCTGCCCGGCGTCGGTTCCGCCCCCGCGACCGGGGGGCGGCGCATACCGGAACCTCTCCCGAAGGCACCTAGTCCTTTTTCGGTCGGGACGCGACCGCCCTCTCGCCTGCGCGCCCTCACAGATCGGAGAAGAAGGCCCGCAACGTCTAGGCGAGGACCCGACGCGTGCCGCAGGCGGAGGTCACGCCGAAAGACGATGAGCTAGCTCGACAGCGCCGCGCCGAAGGCCGCGATCCGCTCCGCATCCTTGACGCCGGGCGCGCTTTCCACCCCTGATGAGACGTCGACCTGGCTCGCCCCCGTCACCCGCACGGCCTCGGCCACGTTCTCGGGCGTCAGCCCTCCGGCGAGCATCCAGGGACACGACCACCGCCGCCCCGCGATCAGGCGCCAATCGAAGGCCAGCCCGTTCCCGCCGGGAAGGGCCTCGTTCAGGCTCGGCTTGGCGTCGATCAGCAACTGGTCGGCGGCGCGCGCATGCTCATCGATCCCGGCGAGGTCATCGGCGTCCCGAATGCCCAGAGCCTTCATCACCGGCATGCCATAGCGCTCTCGAACTTCTGCCACGCGAAAAGGCGTCTCCGTGCCGTGGAGCTGGAGCATGTCGAGCGGCACGGCCTCGACGATCGCGTCGAGCGCCGCGTCGTCGGCATTGACCGTCAGGGCGACCCGGACGGGGCCCGTGGGCACGGAGCCGGCCATGAAGGCCGCGTCGGCGATCTCGAGATGGCGCGGCGATCGCGCGTGGAACACGAAGCCGAGATACGCCGCCCCTGCCAGCAGCGCAGCCGGTATGTCGGCCGGATCGGTCAGGCCACAGATCTTGAACCGGGTCACGAGGCCTTTCTACGCGGCACGGACCCGTCCTCGAGAAGCGCCAGGATCTCGTCGCCGCTCCCCTGACGCTGCGACTTCATCTGCTTCATCTCGCGTTCGATGGATTCGCGCTCGCGCCGCTCTTCGCGGGCGGCAGCCCGGTGCTTGTGTTCGCGGGCGAACTCCCAGAGGAATCCGATCAACAGCCCCACTCCGACAGCCAGGAGCACGACGACGAACATGGGCAGCGTGACCGTCCATGTCAGCCCGAGAAACCCGGCCATCGCTTCCGGCACGAAACGAAGCGTCACCGTCTGGGCGTTCGCCAGCGCGATCGACACGAGGATTACGGCGATGATCGCCAGGATAATTGTCTTCACGAAGCGCATGGCGTCTCAATCCCCGTTCAGTCTGTCCCGCAGGAGCTTGCCCGCCTTGAAGAACGGCACATGCTTTTCCTCCACCGCGACGGATTCGCCGGTGCGGGGATTTCGCCCCTGTCTAGCATCCCGCCTCTTGACGGAAAAGGCGCCGAATCCGCGAAGCTCGACCCGGTTGCCACGCGACATGGCGCCGATGATCTCGTCGAAGACCGTGTTGACGATCCGCTCGACGTCGCGCTGGGTCAGATGCGGATTCTCGTCGGCGATCTTCTGAATAAGTTCCGAACGAATCATCTTGCGGAAAACCTCGCAGTCACTCCCGCCACCGAGTGATCGGCCCGGATCCGGCGGCTTTCGAATGGACGAACCGGCATAGGTTAATTCCAACTCACCCCACAAGAAAACCCCCCGCAGCGCCGCTGAGGGGGGTTTCTTCATGTGAGGTCATGAGGGTCGGGGACTCAGTCGTCGTCGCGGTTGAGGGCCGCGCCTAGGATGTCGCCGAGCGAGGCGCCGGAATCGGAGGAGCCGTATTGTTGCACGGCCTCTTTCTCCTCGGCGATCTCGCGTGCCTTGATCGACAGGCCGAGTCGGCGGGACTTCTGGTCGACATTGGTGACGCGGACATCGACCTTGTCGCCGACCTGGAATCGCTCGGGCCGCTGTTCGGCGCGATCCCGGCTGAGGTCGGAGCGGCGGATGAAGGACTTCATCCCCTCGTATTCGACCTCGATGCCGCCGTCCTCGATCGCCGTCACCTCGACCGTCACGATGGAGCCGCGCTTCACGCTCCCCACGGTCTCGGTGAAGGTGTCGTCGAGCGCCTTCATGGAGAGCGAGATGCGCTCCTTGTCCACATCCACCTCGGTGACGACGGCCTGCACCGTGTCGCCTTTCTGGAACCGTTGGATCGCATCCTCCCCACGCTCGTCCCAGGAGATGTCCGAGAGGTGGACCATGCCGTCGATGTCGTGCTCGAGGCCGACGAAGAGACCGAACTCGGTGATGTTCTTGATGTCGCCCTCGACGTGGGTGCCCTCGGGATGGGTCTCGGCGAAGACCTCCCAGGGATTGCGCATGGTCTGCTTGAGGCCGAGCGAGACACGCCGCTTCTGGCTGTCGATCTCGAGCACCATGACCTCGACCTCCTGGGAGGTCGACACGATCTTGCCCGGATGGACGTTCTTCTTCGTCCAGGACATCTCGGAAACGTGGACGAGACCCTCGATCCCCGGCTCCAGCTCCACGAAGGCGCCGTAATCGGTGATGTTGGTGACACGACCTGCATGGACCGAACCCAGCGGGAACTTCGCCTCGACCGTATCCCAGGGATCGTCCTGCAGCTGCTTCATGCCGAGCGAGATTCGGTGGGTCTCCTTGTTGATCTTGATCACCTGGACCTTGATGGTCTCGCCGATGTTCACGATCTCGGAGGGATGGTTCACCCGCCGCCAGGCCATGTCGGTCACGTGCAGCAGCCCGTCCACGCCGCCGAGATCGACGAAGGCGCCGTATTCGGTGATGTTCTTGACCACGCCGTCGACCGCCGCCCCTTCCTCGAGATTGGCGATGACCTCGGCGCGCTGCTCGGCGCGGCTCTCCTCCAGAATCGCGCGGCGCGAAACGACGATGTTGCCGCGGCGCCGGTCCATCTTCAGGATCTGGAAGGGCTGCTTCAGCCCCATCAGGGGTCCGGCGTCACGAACGGGCCGCACGTCGACCTGGCTGCCGGGCAGGAACGCCACGGCGCCGCCCAGATCGACGGTGAAGCCGCCCTTCACGCGGCCGAAGATCGCGCCCTCGACGCGGTTCTCGTCGGCATAGGCCTTTTCCAGCCGGTCCCAGGCGGCCTCGCGCCGCGCCATCTCGTGGGAGATCACGGCCTCGCCGCGGGCGTTCTCGACCTGGCGCAGATAGACCTCGACCTCGTCGCCGACGCTGATCTCGGGCAACTCGCCGGGCTGGGCGAATTCCTTGAGATCGACGCGGCCTTCCATCTTGTAGCCGACGTCGATGATGGCCTGGCCCGCCTCGATGGCCAAGACCTTGCCCCTGACGACCGAGCCCTCGTCGGGCGTGTCGATGTCGAAGCTTTCGTTCAGGAGGGCTTCGAATTCCTCCATCGATGTGTTTTGAGCCATGTGGCGGTCGGTTTCCTTCGGTTCACGTATTCTGGCCGCAGGGTTGTCTCCCTGGGTCTCGGGTGGATTGGCCTCTCGGACGTTTCGGGATGCGAAAAGGGCCGGCGTAGACCGACCCTGCCCTATCCCGGGATCGTTTCGCCCCGTTGACACCGGAGGATATACGGAATGCCACCGGCGATGGCAAGCCGGAGGCCCGGATGGGGGGCCATGCCCTAGCGGCGCACCGCAGCGACGATCTCGACGGCGCGGGCGATTGCCTCATCGACGCCGAGTTCGGTGGTGTCGAGGCAGATCGCGTCGGACGCGGGACGGAGCGGCGAATCCGAGCGCCCCTCGTCCCGCGCGTCGCGCGCCCGGACCTCGGCCAGAACGACCTCGTAGCTCGTGCCGTCCATCAGCTCCGCATGGCGTCTCCCGGCCCGCGCCTCGGCGCTCGCCGTCACGAAAATCTTCACCTCCGCCTCGGGGCAGATCACGGTGCCGATATCGCGCCCGTCGAGCACCGCGCCCTCTCCTGTCCGCGCGAAGTCCCTCTGGAAGGTCACGAGCGCCGCACGCACCTCGGGATTGGCCGCCACCCGGCTCGCCGCGTCCGCGATCGGAGCGGTTCTGAGGTCTGGCAGATCGAGATCCCCGGGTCTCAGGTCGCGGGCCGCGTCCACAGCGGCCTCTCCTCGCAGGACGCGTGCCCCGGTGGCCCTGTAGAGGAGGCCGGTATCGAGGTGGCGGAAACCGAAATGCGCCGCCACGGCGCGGGAGATCGTCCCCTTCCCGGCCGCGGCGGGGCCGTCGATGGCCACGGTGAACGGCATCAGCGCACCCACCGCAGCGGGCGGCCCCGGAGAGGCGCGGCGGGCCCGAACGGGCTATCACGCCGAGGGCGCCATAACCACGCCCGCGCTAAAAGTGTCAGGACGCTGTCGTCGCGCATCATGTCAAATCCTCGCCGTCTCGTCTTGGCCCGGGCGCGCGCCGGCTGCGGGGTTCCGTCTCGGCCGCCGCCGCCCCGCCACGGAGGCGCTGTGGCCTAGCCGCGGGCGGGCGCCAGTTCGTCATCTGGCCCCGGCGCCTGGGGCAGCCCATCCGCGAGCTCGTAGTAATCGCCCTTCTCGGCACAGAAGATGTGGCCTTCCATGCGAAGGCCGGTCGGACCGTCGAGGGTTCCGGCGAAGATCGCCAGGCGGTCGCCCCCGCCGTCCCAGAAAAGGTTCGAGCCGCAGTCCGGACAGAAGCCGCGATGCGCCCGATCGGAGCTGCGATACCAGCGAACCTCGCCCTCGATCTCGACGCTGTCTCGCGGCGCCGAGGTCGCGGCGGCATGGTGGCCGGAGCTGCGACGGCACTGTCCGCAATGACACGCGACGACGGATCGCAGCGGTCCCGTGACCCGGTAGGAGACCTCGGAGCATAGACACCCTCCGGTAACGGAGAGCGCGCTCGGCTCGGCGTCGAATATGTCGCTCACAGCGCGGACCTTTCAAACTGGGCACCGAGCCCCGCCATCAGGGGCTCGAAGATCGGGAACGAGGTAGCGATGGGGCCGGCATCGTCCACCGTCAGGGGCCGGCTCGAGGCCAGACCGAGGCAGAGAAACGACATCGCGATCCGGTGGTCGAGCCGCGCGGCCACGGTCGCGCCGCCCGCGACTCCGTCTGGCCCCCGGCCCGCCACACGCCACCAGTCCGGACCCTCCTCGACGCTCACCCCGCAGGCCCGCAAGCCCTCGGCCATGGCGTCGATCCGGTCGCTCTCCTTAACCCGGAGCTCGGCCACGCCGGCCATCTCCGTCACGCCCTGCGCGCAGGCGGCGACGACCGAAAGAATCGGGTATTCGTCGATCATCGAGGCCGCCCGCTCCGGCGGAACACGCACCCCCTGCAGGTCGGGGGAGAACCTGGCGCGCAGGTCGGCAACGGGCTCGCCCCCTTCTTCCCTTCGGTTCTCGTAAGTCAGATCGGCGCCCATCTCGCGCAGCGTCTCGAAGAGGCCGGCACGGGTCGGGTTCAACCCGATATCGGGCACCAGCACGTCGGACCCTTCGACGATCAGTGCCGCACAGACCGGGAAGGCGGCCGAGGAAGGGTCGCGCGGCACCGCGATCTCCTGCGGACGGAGCTCGGGCTGCCCCCTGAGCGTGACCACCCTGCCCGCCTTGCTCATTTCGGTCGAAATCTCGGCGCCGTAGCTGGTGAGCATCCGCTCCGTATGGTCCCGCGTCGCCTCCCGCTCGATCACCACGGTCTCCCCCGGCGCATTCAGCCCCGCGAGCAGGATCGCCGACTTCACCTGCGCCGAGGGGACCGGCGTCTCGTAACGCACCGGAACGGGGTCGGAGGCGCCGACGACCGTCAGCGGCAGGCGTCCCCCCGATCGTCCGACCGCCCTGGCGCCGAAGAGCGCGAGCGGGTCGGTCACCCGCCCCATCGGCCGGGTGCAGAGAGAGGCGTCGCCGGTGAACGTCGTGGCGAAGCCGTGCGTCGCAACCGCACCGATGAGGAGCCGGGCTCCGGTGCCGGAATTGCCGCAATCGATCACCCTGTCGGCTTCCGAGAAGCCGCCGACGCCGACGCCGTGGACCGACCATCGCCCCGCCCCGTGGCCGACCACTTCCGCCCCGAGCGTCTGCATCGCCCGGCCGGTATCGAGCACGTCCTGCCCTTCGAGGAGTCCCGAGATCCGCGTTTCCCCCACTGCCATGGCGCCAAGGATCAGCGCCCGGTGGCTGATCGACTTGTCGCCCGGAACGTCTGCGACACCGGTCAGGGGACCGCTGCGGCGGGCGGTCAGGGGGCGGGGGGCGCCTTGGGCCGACATGGATGCGGACCTCCGATCCGGGTGACCGATGGCGGGGTCGCATGGTCCTCCGGCGCGTGCAAGGCGCAATCAGAGAGCGGCAAGGATCGGCAGGACCACGAGGACGAAGATGACGAACGGAGCGAAGGACATGCGTTTCATGGGCGGCACCAAGATGAGCAGAACGGATGCCGGGATTCTACGGTTCTCGCCACGGAAGGGGTTAAGGCATCCCGATTGCCGGCCGAGTGTCGCCGTATCGTCACGGGAGGCGGTGAAGCGGCAGGCCTCCGCGGCGTTCAGGTTTCCCGCCGCCGGAAGGTGAGGTAGCAGGGCGTCCGCCCCTCGCGCAGGGCCTTTCGCTCGTAGCGGGTCGGCAGCCAGTCGGGCCAGGGCCGGCGCCAGTCCTGCGGGCTCTCCGCCAGCCAGTCGAATCCGGCCTTCGGAACTTCCACAAGCGCCTGCCGGACGTAGGAGGGGATGTCCGTGGCGACACGGAAGGTCGCGCCGGGACGCAGCGCATGGGCGAGCGGCTCCAGATGCTCCGGCGTGACGAAGCGGCGCCGGTGGTGGCGCGCCTTCGGCCACGGATCGGGATAGAGAAGAAAGGCCCGGGCGATCGACCCGCCGGGAAGCACATCGAGGAGATCCCGGGCGTCGCCGGGATGAACGCGCAGGTTCGTCGCGCCCACGTCCCGGATCTTGCCGAGGAGCATCGCCACCCCGTTGATGTAGGGTTCCGCCCCGATAATCCCGACGCCGGGATTCGAGACCGCCTGGTGCATCATGTGCTCGCCGCCGCCGAACCCGACCTCCAGCCAGACGGGGCGCTGGCCGAACAGCCCGGCAAGGTCGAGCGGCGCGCGGTCCGGGTTCTCTTCCCAGCCCACGACACCTGGGGACAGGCGCGCAAGATCCTCCTCGAGATAGCGCCGCTGGCTGGGTTTCAGGGCATGACCCTTGCGCCGCCCATAGAAGTTGCGCCGCGGGCCGGATGGAAAGCTGCCAGTCATGGACGCGGTCCGTAGCGTCGCCGGCGCAGCGGCGCAACGTCTCGCCCATGTTGCAACCGCCTCCTGCCTGCTGTCCGGACGCTCTTAGATCGCGCGGCGCAGCGCATCCGCGAGGTCGGTCCGCTCCCAGGAAAATCCTCCATCCGTCTCCGGCGCGCGTCCGAAATGCCCGTAGGCCGCGGTGCGCTCGAAGATCGGCCTGTTGAGGCCGAGATGGGTTCGGATGCCCCGCGGCGTCAAATCCATGGTCCGCCGGATCGCGGTTTCGATCTCCTCTTCGTGCACCTCTCCGGTGCCGTAGGTGTCGGCGTAGATCGACAGCGGCTGCGCCACGCCGATGGCATAGGAAAGCTGGATGGCGCAGCGCTTGGCCATGCCGGAGGCGACCACGTTCTTGGCGAGGTAGCGCGCGGCATAGGCGGCCGAGCGGTCCACCTTGGTCGGATCCTTGCCCGAGAAGGCTCCGCCGCCATGGGGCGCCGAGCCGCCATAGGTGTCGACGATGATCTTGCGCCCGGTGAGCCCGGCATCTCCGTCCGGCCCGCCGATGACGAAGACGCCGGTAGGGTTCACCCACCATTCGGTCGCCTCCGTGATCCAGCCGTCGGGCAGGACCTCCCGGATGTAGGGCTCGACGATCTGCCGGATGTCGGCGGAGGTCTGGCTTTCGTGCTCGTGCTGCGTGGAGAGCACGATCGAAGTCACCTCCACCGGCTTGCCGTCCTCGTAGCGCAGGCTGATCTGGCTCTTGGCGTCGGGCCTGAGCGTCGGCTCCTCGCCGGATTTCCGGGCGTCCGCCAGCCGCTTCAGCACCTGATGCGCGTAGTGGATCGGCGCCGGCATCAGCTCCGGCGTGTCCTCGACGGCATAGCCGAACATGATCCCCTGGTCGCCCGCGCCCTCGTCCTTGTCGCCCTCGGCATCGACACCCTGCGCGATATGCGCCGATTGCGCGTGCAGCAGGTTGGTGATCTCGCAGGTGTTCCAGTGGAACTTGTCCTGCTCGTAACCGATATCGCGGATGCAGGCGCGGGCGATCTGCTCGACCCGGCCCAGGTATTTGTCCAGCTTCGATCGGTCCGACAGCCCGACCTCGCCGCCGATCACCACGCGATTGGTGGTGGCGAAGGTCTCGCAGGCCACGCGCGCCTCGGGCTCCTGTGCCAGGAAAGCGTCGAGAACGGCATCGGATATGCGATCGCAGACCTTGTCGGGGTGCCCCTCGGACACGGACTCGGAAGTGAAGACGTAGTTCTGACGCGGCATCGGGAAGTGCTCCAATGGGATCTCTAGAGACGCGCACGCCAGGAAGCCGTTGTGCGCTATCGACGCTCGGACCTAGCGATACGCCGGCGCGGCTTCAAGCGCGATCTGGAGCGGCGGCGATCCGGAACGATCAGCAGGATCGCGGCGATCGCCGTGAGCGCGGGCCAGTCGCCCGTGCGCGCGTAGAGGGTGGGAGGCAGGGCCGGCGGCAGCCGGGAATCCAGGTGCCCGGCCGTGCCGAGCGACAGCGCGGCCACGACCCGACCTTCGGCATCAATCACCGCGGATATGCCGGTATTGGCCACGCGCGCCATCGGCAGGCCCTGCTCGATCGCGCGCAACCGGGCCTGGGCGAGGTGCTGCTGCGGCCCGGCGAAAGTGCCGAACCAGGCATCGTTCGTGATCTGCACAAGCCAGTCCGGCCGCTTCGTGCCGCCGACCTCCTCGGGAAAGACCGCTTCGTAGCAGATGAGCGGAAGCACCTCTCCGAACCGGCCGAGATCGACCAGCCGCGGGCCGGACCCCGCCGAATAGCCGAAGCCCTCCGCACTGGCGAGTCCGCGGATGCCGAACCGCGCGGCGAGCCCGCCCAGGGGTACGTATTCGCCGAAGGGGACGAGATGATGCTTGTCGTAGATCTCCTCGATCCTCCCGCCCGGCCCGAGCACCAGCAGCGAATTGTAGTAGCGGGCGCCCTCGAGCCGCTGCGCCCCGAGGATCACCGGCCGCGACCCCGCGGCGGCGGAAACCTCCGCAAGGGCCGGATGACCCGGTTCGATTAGGTACGGCACCGAGGTTTCCGGCCAGATCACCAGGTCGGGCCGGCCCGGCGCAGCGGTCTGGTCGAGCGCCCGTCGGAAAAAGGCCGGCGCGAGGGCGGGATCGAGCTTCTCGTCCTGGGGCGCGTTCGGCTGGACGAGGCGCAGCCGCGGTGCGTCGGGCGCCGGGGCGGGCGGATCGGGCCGAATCGCTCCCAACCCGACCGGCCCGAGCCAGGCGACGGTCAGGGCCAGCGCGATCCGCACCGGCCGCCCGGTCTCCTGCGCGACGAACGCCGCGAGAAGACAGGTGACGAGCGTAAGCCCGAACGGCCCGACGAAGGCCGCGAGCTGCGCCCCGGGGCCCTCCGACCAGACATAGCCGACGAGCGCCCACGGAAATCCCGTCAGGATGAGCGACCGCAGCATCTCGACGGCCGCGAGCGCAGCCGCCGCGACAAGCCCGAAGCGCCGGCCTCCGGTGACGATGCCACGAGCGAGACCGAAGGCCAGCGCCCAGAACAGCGCCAGGCCGCCGGAGAGAAAGATCGCGGCGAAGGGCGCCATCCATGCGTCCCGCGCCGCGTCGACGAGGAAGGGTTCGACGATCCAGTGCAGCGTGAGGGCGAAATACGCCGTCCCGCCGAGCCAGCCGATCCAGGCCGCCCGGCGAGCCGTCGCCGTACCTGCCGCCAGGGCGACGAGGCCGGCGAGACCGCCTAGCGCCACCGGAACGAGGGAAAACGGGACCTGTCCGAGCGCGAGACAGAGACCGGCGAGGACCGCGAGTAGCCGCCGGCGGCGCTCAGTCACGCGCCGGAAGGCGGACGCGCAGCCGTTTCAACCTTCGCGGGTCGGCATCGACGATCTCGAACTCCGCGCCGGAAGGATGCGGAATCACCTCGCCCCTGACCGGCAACCGGCCGGTCAGGACGACGACCACGCCCCCCAGCGTGTCGATTTCCTCGTCCTCTTCCGGTGCGGTCAGGTTCATCTGCACCGCTTCCTGGAACTCGGCGAGCGGAGTGCGCGCCTGGGCAAGCCAGACACCCGGCTTCTCCTCCACGAAGAGCTGATCCTCGTCCTCGTCGTGTTCGTCCTCGATCTGGCCGATGACCTGTTCGATCAGATCCTCGATCGTCACCAGCCCGTCGACGCCGCCATATTCGTCGATGACCAGCGCCATATGAGTCCGCTCGCTCTGCATCCGCTGCAGGAGAACGCCGATGGGCATCGACGGCGGCGCGTAGATCAGCGGGCGCAGCGTATCGGAGAGCCTGAAATCGGTCGTCTGACCGAATCCGTGGCGCAGGGCGAAGTCCTTCAGGTGGATCATGCCGCGCGGATGATCGAGCGTTCCGTCATAGACCGGCAGACGGGTCAGGCCGGTCTTGCGGAAGATCTCCACCAGCTCCTCGAAGCCGATATCGATCGGCACCGAAACGATCTCAACGGAGGGGATCGCCACGTCCTCGACGCGCATGCGGGAGAGATTGAGAAGACCGGGAACGCCGGGAGCCCGCTCCTCATCGGTGTCGTCCTCGTCCTCGCCGCCGGAGAACGCCTCGAAAAACCGCCCGAAGAACCCCCGATCCGGACTTTCGGACTCCTCGGTCTCGGACGCGGGGTCCGGAACCGGGTGCGCGTGGTCACTGGACATGATGCCTTTCCGTCAATCGGGCGGGAGGTGCCCTCCCCGGCTATATGGATCGGGCAGGCCCATCTTGCCAAGTATTTCGATCTCGAGCCGCTCCATCAGCGCCGCATCGCCGTCGCGCGCGTGATCGTATCCCAGTAGATGCAGCGTTGCGTGGACGAGGAGATGGCAGACATGCTCCGAAAGCGGTATTCCAGCCGCGCAGGCCTCGCGCTCGCAGGTCTCCCGCGCGATCGCGACATCTCCGAGTTCGGGATCCTGCGGCGGCGCGGGACTCGCACCCTCCTCGGGCGCCCCCCGCTCCTCCGGCGGCCACGACAGGACGTTCGTCGCGACCGGCTTTCCGCGGAAATCGGCGTTGAGCGCGGCGATGCGGGAATCGTCGCAGGCGAGGATCGCGATCTCGCCGGTCCCGAGGCCCAGGCGGGCCAGGGTCTCCCGGACCGCCCTGTCGGCGATCCCTTCCAGATCGATATCGTCCCAGACCGCGTCATCGCGGACGACCTCGATCTCGACCCTCACGCATCCGCCTCGTAGGCCTCGATGATCCGGGCCACGAGCGGATGGCGCACCACGTCCTTGGAGGTGAAGTAGTTGAAGGCGATCTGGTCGATGCCGTCGAGCAGCCGCTCGGCATCGCTGAGCCCCGAGACCTGGCCCCGCGGCAGGTCCACCTGGCTGCGATCGCCGGTCACCACCATGCGGCTGCCTTCCCCCAGGCGGGTCAGGAACATCTTCATCTGCATGGCGGTGGCGTTCTGCGCCTCGTCGAGCACGACGAAGGCGTTCGCCAGGGTCCGGCCGCGCATGAAGGCCAGCGGCGCGATCTCGATCCGCTTCTCCTCCCTGAGCTTTCCCAGCATCTTCGCGGGCAGGAAGTCGTTCAATGCGTCGTAGAGCGGCTGCATGTAGGGATCGACCTTCTCCTCCTGGGTGCCGGGAAGAAAGCCCAGCCGCTCTCCCGCCTCCACGGCGGGGCGGCAGAGGATTATCCGGTCCACGTCGCCGTTGATGAACAGGTTCACCCCAACCGCCACGGCGAGATAGGTCTTGCCCGTCCCCGCCGGACCGATCCCGAAGGCAAGCTCCTTCGCGTAGAGCGAGCGGACATAGGCCTTCTGCGCGTCGGTCCGCGGCTCGATCAGCTTCTTGCGGGTGCGGATCTCGACCTTGCCGCCCTGGAACAGCTCCATCTGGTCGCCGTCCCGCGCCCCCTCCCCGGCCGGCGCACCGCCCATGCGGATTTCGCCGTCGATATCGCCCGGCTCGATCTCCCGTCCCGATTCGATCCGGGCATAGAGAGCCTCCAGGACCTCGGCCGCACGGGACCGGGATTCCTCCTCCCCCATCACGACCAGGTGGTTTCCGCGCCGCAGGATCTGCACCTCGAGCTGCCGCTCGACCTGCACGAGGTGACCGTCCCCCACCCCGCAGAGGTCGATGAGAAGGCGGTTGTCTGGAAACTCGAGATGGGTCTCGGCGGGCGTGGCGGCGATCTGGTCCAGCGGGGGCAGCGGGCTGGGGGTTTGGGCCAAGCGATGCTCCGTACACATACAGGTTGAGCAATTACCGTGGGCGTTCCGCCGCGCCGAAACAAGAGCGGCCATGCGCCCCGGCGGAAAAAGGCGGCCCCGTCAGAGCACCGCCCCGGCAAGCGAATTGGCGGCGCTCCTCACGATCCGCACGCGCCGCAGGTCGCCGCGGCCGACACCCGCGTCCTCCACGAAGACCGAATGCAGATGTTCGGACTTGCCGACCATCTGACCGGGCGCACGGCCCTCCTTCTCGAACAGGACGCCCACCTCCCGGCCGACCATCCGGTCCTGCACCGCCCTTTGCTGCGTTCCGAGCAGGCCCTGCAGCCTTTGCAGCCGGTCGTCCTTCACCGCCTCCTCGAGCTGCGGCCGCTCGGCGGCCGGCGTGCCGGGGCGGGGCGAGTACTTGAAGGAGTAGCACTGCCCGTACTCGACCGCCTCCACGAGCGCCATCGTGGCGGCGAAGTCCGTCTCTTCCTCCCCCGGAAAGCCGACGATGAAGTCCCCGGAAATCAGGATGTCCGGCCGGGCGGCGCGAATCCGCTCGATGAGCCGCAGATAGCTTTCGGCCGTGTGCTTGCGGTTCATCGCCTTCAGCATCCGGTCCGAGCCCGATTGTACCGGAAGGTGCAGATAGGGCATCAGCTTGTCGACCTCGCCATGCGCGGCGATCAGATCGTCGTCCATGTCGTTGGGGTGGGACGTCGTGAAGCGGATCCGCTCCAGCCCGTCGATGCCGGCCAGATCGCGGATCAGGCCGGCGAGGCTGCGTTCCCCGTGAGGCCCCTCAACCCCCTCAGGGGCCTGGCCGTGATAGGCGTTCACGTTCTGCCCGAGAAGCGTGATCTCGCGCACGCCGCGCTCGACGAGGTCGCGCGCCTCGGCCATGATTGTGGCGGCCGGGCGGGAGATTTCCGCTCCGCGCGTGTAGGGAACTACGCAGAAGGCGCAGAACTTGTCGCATCCCTCCTGCACGGTCAGGAAGGCGGTGGGACCGCGCGCCGCCTTCGGGCGCCGCCCCAGGCGGTCGAACTTGTCCTCCGCCGGGAAGTCGGTGTCGAGCGCGCGACCGCCCCCGCGCGCCTGTCGCTCCAGCTCCGGCAGCCGGTGGTAGCTCTGCGGGCCGACCACGAGATCCACCAGCGGCTGGCGGCGCAGGATCTCCTCGCCTTCGGCCTGCGCGACGCAGCCCGCCACGGCGATCTTCAGATCCGGTTTCGCCGCCTTCAATCCCCTGAAGCGTCCGAGTTCCGAATAGACCTTCTCCGCTGCCTTCTCGCGGATATGGCAGGTATTGAGCAGGATCATGTCCGCCTCGTCGGGCGTCTCGGTCGGAACGTAGCCCTCCTCCCCCAGCGCCTCGACCATCCGTTCGCTGTCGTAGACGTTCATCTGGCAGCCGTATGTCTTGACATAGAGCTTGCGGGTCGCGGCCATGTCCGTTCCCTCCGGATAGATCAGACCTGCCCCTACAATGCGCGACCGCGCGCCGCAACGCCCCGGACCGTCCCGCAAGCGCGGTCGGGTCCGGAAGCGCCCGATAGCCGGCGGGACGGCCTGCAGGGCGGGCGAATACCCTACACCGTTGCGGTCGAAGCAAATTTGCGTTAACCAGTCGTGAAACGACGCCAGAATGGCGTGGAGACCGGGCCATCCACCGCAGCAGGCAGGACCTTGCGGGCCCGGAGCGAGTTGATGACTATCGAAGGTCCGGTTTGGCCGGAAATGGAGAAGCGACGATATGGTTTTGAAGACGACACTTGCGGCGGGTCTTGCGCTCGGCCTCGGCGGCCAGGCGTTCGCGATGACCTGTGCAGACAACGAGAAAGCGTCGGCTTTCTTCGTGAATTGCGGCGTGGATGCTTCGGAGAGCCAGGTTCCCGGACTTCTCGCTTCTCTCAATACCGGCGTGCCGGCGAATGCGATGTCGTCCAGCGTCGCGAACGCCGTCAACGTCGCGAATACCGGCGGCTCCGCCATTGCAGCGGCGCCGTCCGGTCTTTCCGGCGGATTCTGTTTCCGCCGCCGCGTCCGGTTCCACCCTGGCTTCGGCCGAGACCCTCGACGCTGAGGAAGAAATGACCGGCGGGGCGCCTCTCGTCATTTCCGGAATGCCCGTGGAGCAGGAGAGCCGCATCGCGCCGGGTGACATCGAGTCCGGTCCGCTTGGCGCCGTACCGCTTCCGGCCGGGGGTGTGCTTCTCCTCGGCGGGCTCGGCGGGCTCGGCCTCCTCCGCCGGTCGCGCAGCAAGGCGACCTGACACAGCTTTCCGACCGGGACCGGATCTGTCTTTCCGGTCCCGGTCGGCGCGAACCCGTCGGCATCGCAAGGCTTCAGCCGTGGTCCGGGGCAAGGCCCCGTTCTGGACCGCCCCGTCCCCTCCAGGCCGATCAGCCCGACGTCTTCCTCAGCCGAATGATGACATCCACCGCCGAAACCGTTGCGCCCTCCGGCGCACTCGGTAGCCTGGAAATCTCCAGATCCTCGGCCGGAGCGTCGACGATCCGCCCTTCGTCCTCCCAGAAGAAATGCGGATGATCGTCCGTCCGGGTGTCGAAATAGCTCTTCGACCCGTCCACGGTAATCTCCTGGATCAGGCCGGCGCGACAGAACGCCCGGAGCGTGTTGTAGATCGTGGCGAGGGAGACGGCCTCCCCCGTGGCACGGCTCGCCGAATGCAGACTTTCGGCCGTCACGTGCCGATCCTCGCCATCGCCGAGCAGGAGCGCGGCAAGCGATACGCGCTGCCGCGTCGGCCGCAGACATGCGGAGGCGAGCCATTCGGCGCCACGTGCCAGCCGTTCGGCATCGATATGTGTCGAAGACGATACCATCGATCCGATCACTACGCTGAAACGCTGCCCGAGTTCAATCGATTACCCGCCCTGCGCCGCGGCCTTGCAAGCCTTTCCCGAGCGGTGCTAGACGCATGCACCGACCGACGCCGAAGGGGCCTCAATGTCCGAATTCCCGACGTCCTTCGATCGCGAGGACCTGATCCGGTGCGCGGAGGGCGAGCTCTTCGGCCCGGGTAACGCGCAACTCCCTCTCCCGCCGATGCTGATGGTGCATCGCGTCACCGACATCTCGGCCGATGGCGGACCGCATGGCCAGGGGCATGTCGTCGCCGAATTCGACGTCTCGCCCGACCTGTGGTTCTTCCAATGCCATTTTCCCGGCAATCCGATCATGCCCGGCTGCCTTGGCCTCGACGGGCTGTGGCAGCTCACGGGCTTCAATCTCGGCTGGCGGGGATGGCAGGGCCGCGGCTATGCGCTCGGTGTCGGAGAGGTGAAGCTCACCGGCATGGTCCGGCCGGACAGATCGGTGCTGACCTACAATGTGGAGTTCACCAAGGCGGTCCGCTCGCGTCGCCTGACGATGGGCGTCGCGAACGGAACCGTTCATGCCGACGGCGACCTGATCTATCAGGTCAGAGACATGAAGGTCGCCCTGTCGGAAAGCTGACCCGGAACGGAGGAGGAGCGCGATGCGCCGCGTCGTCGTCACAGGCCTAGGCATCGTCTCGCCCATCGGCAATTCCGCCGAGGAGGTCGCGCGGGCGCTGAAGGCCGGCCGTTCGGGCGTCGAGGCCAGTGCCGAGATGGCCGAGCACGGTTTCCGCAGCCGGATCGCCGGCACGCCGAAGATCGACGTGACCGACCATGTCGACAAACGGACCCTGCGCTTCATGGGGCCGGGAGCGGCCTACGCCCATATCGCAATGAGCCAGGCAATCGCCGATGCGGGGCTGCCCGATGCCGTCGTGTCGAACCCCGCCACCGGTCTCATTGCCGGGTCCGGCGGCCCCTCGACATCCGCGCTTCACGAGGCGCACAGGATCGTCGAGGAGAAGGGCAGCCCGAAGCGGATCGGACCCTTCGCCGTTCCCAAGGCGATGTCCTCGACGGTCAGCGCGAATCTCTCCACCGCGTTCAGGATCAAGGGGATGAACTTCTCCATCACCTCGGCCTGCTCGACCTCGCTGCATTGCATCGGCATGGCCGCGCAGCAGGTCCAGCTCGGCATTCAGGACGTCATGTTCGCCGGCGGCGGGGAAGAGCTCGACTGGACCCTGTCGTGCCTCTTCGACGCGATGGGCGCGATGTCCGCGAAGTTCAACGATACGCCGGAACGCGCCTCCCGCGCCTTCGATCGCGACCGGGACGGTTTCGTCATCGCCGGCGGTGGCGGCATGGTCGTGCTCGAGAGCCTCGACCACGCGCAGGCCCGCGGCGCGCGGATCTACGCCGAGGTCACCGGATTCGGCGCCACGTCGGACGGCCACGACATGGTCGCCCCGTCCGGCGAAGGCGGAGAGCGCGCCATGCGGCTCGCGCTTCAGCATTTCGATGCCACGCGCATCGGCTACATCAACGCCCACGGCACCTCGACGCCGGTCGGCGATGTCGGCGAGGTCGAAGCCGTGCGCCGCGTCTTCGGCGAGGAGACGATGCCGCCGATCAGTTCCACGAAATCCATGACCGGGCACAGCCAGGGCGCGGCCGGCGTGCAGGAGGCGGTCTACTGCCTCCTCATGCTGCGTCACGACTTCATCGCGCCCTCGATCAACGTCGACGTACTCGACGAGGGCATTCGCCCCGGCGAGATCGCGACGACGCTTGTCGAAGGCGCCGGGCTCGATACCGTGATGACCAATTCCTTCGGTTTCGGCGGGACGAACGGGTCGATGCTGCTGACGAAATGGGAGGAGTGACAGGATGGCGGGACTTCTGGACGGCAAGCGCGGCCTCATCATGGGTGTGGCCAACGATCGCTCCATCGCCTGGGGGATCGCGCGGGCGATGCACGGGGCCGGCGCGGAACTCGCCTTCACCTACCAGAACGAATCGCTCCTGAAGCGGGTCGGACCGCTCGCGGAAAGCGTCGGCAGCGACGTCATCATCCAGGCCGACGTCGCCGATGACGACTCGATGGGTGCGGCTTTCGCCAGTCTCGGCGAACGGTGGGAGAGCATCGACTTCGTCGTCCACGCCATCGCCTATTCCGACAAGTCGGAGCTCTCGGGCCGCTTCATCCACACCACGCGGGCGAATTTCCGCAACTCGCTGTCGATCTCCTGCTATTCCCTGATCGACGTCGCCCGCCGGGCCTCTGAGATGATGCCCGAGGGAGGCACGGTCCTCACGCTGAGCTATCAGGGCTCGAACAAGGTGACGCCGTTCTACAACGTCATGGGGGTCGCGAAGGCGGCGCTCGAATCGGCAGTCCGCTATCTCGCCAACGATCTCGGCCCCGACGGCATCCGCGTGAACGCGCTCTCTCCAGGCCCGATGAAGACGCTCGCCGGCGCGGCGATCTCCGGCGCCCGGAAGACCTTCAAACATACCGAGCAGAACGCGCCGCTGCGTGCGAACGCGACGCTGGACGCGATCGGCGCGACCGCAGTCCATCTCGCCTCCGACGGCGGCGCCTGCACGACGGGCGAGGTGATTCATATCGACGGCGGCTACCACGTCCTCGGGATGCCGCAGATCGAGCACATCCACGTCTGACTTCCGCGCAGCCCGGAGGGACCTTCGGTGTCGCAAGCCGGCTCTATGCCGGCCCTGAACGCGAACGCCCCGTCATCCGGGCGGGATGGCGGGGCGAATGTCGTGCCGCGCGTCCGGCGGCGCTCACTTGATCTCGACGAGCTCCACGTCGAATGTCAGCTGCTGGCCGGCGAGCGGGTGATTGGCGTCAAGCGTCACTTCGCTTTCCGTCGATCCTGCGACGGTAACCGGCAGGGTCTGACCCTCGGGCGTCTGCATCTGGAGCTGCGTGCCCGGATCGGTGGGAATGTGATCGGGAATCTGCTCCCGGGGGACCGCCTGCACACGGGACGGGTCGCGATCACCGTAGGCCTCAGCCGGTTCCACGACGACCTGCTTGGTCTCTCCGACCTCCATTCCGGTCATCGCATTGTCGAGTCCGGGAATGATCTGACCAGTGCCCAGGGTGAATTCCAGCGGGTCGCGGCCTTTCGAGCTATCGAACTCGGTGCCGTCGGCAAGGCTGCCGGAATAATGCATGCGGACGGTGTCGCCTGGCTTCGCCTGGCTCATGGGAGGTCCCTTTCTGTCTGGCTGAGTTTTTCGAGGCCGCCAGTCTCGGCGGGTTCTCTTTGCGACGGCCCTTAGGTGGTGAGCCCTTGCCGGAATGTAAACCGTCGCGGCGGAATAAGGGCGGGACGCGCCGCCCCGGGGGGCGCCCGAAAGCCGCTCGGCCGGGGATCGGGTCGCCGCCCGCCCCTTGCCGCCTGACGGGCAGCGTGCAACCGTCCGCCGACCCGACACCCGACCGACACTGCTATCGAGGACCGACCGTGCCAGACTTCACGACTTCCGACGGATTGCGCCTCCACTATGCCGACGAAGGCCGCGGCCGACCGCTTCTCTGTCTCTCCGGCCTGACCCGGAATTCGACCGATTTCGACTATCTGCGTCCGCATCTGCCCGAGACGCGGATGATCGCGCTCGACTACCGGGGGCGCGGCCGATCCGACTGGGCGGAGCCGGCCACCTACACGGTTCCGGTTGAGGCGCGCGACGTGGTCGAGCTTCTCGATCATCTGGGGCTCGGGACCGTTCCGGTCCTCGGCACCTCCCGGGGCGGCCTCATCGCCATGCTGATGGCCGCGACGGTGAAGGAGAGGCTCGCGGGCGTCTGCCTGAACGATATCGGCCCCGAGATCGATCCCGCCGGCCTCTCGGTCATCGCCGGTTACGTCGGCCGCAATCCGGCCCAGGCCACTCGCGAGGAGGCGATCGCGGCGCGCGCCGAACTCATGGCCGGCTTCGAGGGCGTCCCCGAAAGCCGCTGGCGCGAGGAAGTCGAGAAACACTACGAGGAGACGGAGGAGGGCCTCGTCATCAACTACGACCCGGCCCTGCGGGAAGCGGTGGAGAGTGGCGGAGCGGAGCCCGCGCCCGATCTCTGGCCATGGTTCGACGCGCTGGGAGGCCTGCCTCTGGCCTGCATCCGCGGCGCGAACAGCGACCTCCTCTCGCCCGCGACCCTCGCGGAGATGCGGGCCCGGCGGCCCGACATGATCGTTGCCGAGGTTCCCGGACGGGGCCATGTTCCGTTCCTCGACGAGCCCGAGGCGCTCGAGGCGATCCGCACCTGGCTGGGCCAGGCGTGACGCCCGCCCGGATCGAGGCGGCGCGGCGCCGCCTCTCGGGACGCGCGCGCATGACACCGCTTCTCGATTCTCCCTTTCTCGACGAGATCGCGGGGCGCCGGGTGCTGGTGAAGGCCGAGCCCTTGCAGATCACCGGCAGCTTCAAGTTCCGCGGCGCCTGGTCCGCGATCAGCGCCCTCGACCCGGCCACGCGGAGCCGCGGCATCCTCGCCTATTCCTCCGGCAACCACGCCCAGGGGGTCGCCATGGCGGCGCAGGGCCACGGCATTCCCGCCGTGATCGTCATGCCGAACGACGCTCCGGCCCTGAAGCTCGCCAACACCCGCGCGATGGGCGCCGAGATCGTGCTCTACGATCGCGCCGGCGGCGGCAGTCGCGAGGAGATCGGCGCCCGTCTCGCCGAGAGCCGCGGCCTGACCCTCGTGAAGCCCTACGACGACCCCGAGGTGATCGCCGGGCAGGCCAGCGTTGGTCTCGAACTCGCCGAGCAGCTGCCGGAGGGGTTCGCGGGCGACGTGCTGGTCTGCTGCGGGGGCGGCGGGCTCACCTCCGGCATCGCCCTTGCGCTCGAAGACCGGCGCCCCGGCCTCCGCGTGCGGCCGGTGGAGCCCGAGGGATTCGACGACGTGCGCCGCTCGCTGGTCTCCGGGCGGATCGAGCGGAACGACCGTGCGTCCGGATCGATCTGCGACGCCATCGTGACCCCGAGCCCCGGCGACCTGACCTTTCCGATCCTCCGCCGCCTCTGCGGGCCGGGCCTCGCCGTCACCGATGCCGAGGCACTGCGGGCCGTGGCCCAGGCCTTCCTGCGCCTGAAGCTCGTCTGCGAACCGGGCGGCGCGGTCGCGCTCGCCGCCGCCCTCTTCCGCCCCGAGGCGATCGAGGGCGAGGCGGTCTGCGTCATCGCCTCGGGCGGAAACGTCGATCCGGTGCTCTTCGCCGATACGCTCCGCACTCCCTGACCCCCGCGCCCCCGCCTGCCGGCTGGAAACCGCCGCTCCGCGACCCGATGTCCGACCCGGCACCGGAAATGCCCCGGCGCGCGTTGACTGCCCGCGTCACCCCACCCATACCGGCGCAACTCACCGGAGCCACCATGGGCAAGCGCCTTCCTCTCTTCTTCATTCTCGTCACGCTGATGATCGATTCGATGGGGATCGGCCTCGTCATTCCCGTGATGCCGCGCCTGATCCAAGAGGTCGAAGCCGGGACCATCGCGCAGGCCGCGCTCTGGGGCGGCATCTTCACGACCGCCTACGCGATCATGCAATTCCTCTGCGGTCCGCTTCTCGGCACGCTCAGTGACCGCTACGGGCGGCGGCCCGTGCTCCTCGTCACGCTGACGATCATGGCGCTCGACTACGTGGTCATCGCGCTCGCCGGGAACGTCTGGGTGCTGCTCGCGGGCCGAATCATCGGCGGCATCGCCGCCTCCACCCGATCGGTTGCCACCGCCTTCATCGCCGACATCTCCACGTCTGAGCAGAAGGCGGAACGCTTCGGCCTCGTCGGTGCCGCCTTCGGGCTGGGCTTCGTGCTCGGGCCGCTGCTCGGCGGCGTCCTGGCCGAGCTCGGCACCCGCGCGCCGTTCTGGGCCGCGGGCGGGCTGGCCGCCGCCAATCTCGCGCTCGGCGTCTTCATCCTGCCCGAGACGGTGACCGACCGGATCCGCAGGCCGTTCAGCTGGAAGCGGGCCAATCCCGTGGGGTCGCTCCTGGATCTCGGACGCCGCGAGCGGGTCGGGCGGCTCACGCTGCTGTTCTTCCTCTACCAGACCGCCTTCTTCGTCTATCCGGCGATCTGGGCCTATTTCGCGGAGGAACGCTTCGGCTGGGGGCCGCGCATGATCGGCATCTCGCTCGGTCTCTTCGGCATCTCCCTCGCCATCGTGCAGGGCGTCCTCATCAAGCACGCCATCCGCTGGCTCGGCGACCGCGGCGCGGTGCTCTGGGGTCTGTGCTTCAATGCCTGCGCCTTCCTCGCCCTCGCCTTCGTCGGTAACGGAACGGTGGCACTCATCCTCGCGCCGGTAGCAGCGCTCGGTGCGGTCGTCCCGCCGGCGCTGCAGGCGATGATGTCCCGCGCCATCCCCGACAACGCCCAGGGCGGCCTGCAGGGTCTGCTGACGAGCGCCGGCGCGCTGGCAATGGTGGTCTCGCCGGCGCTGATGAGTCAGGTCTTCTGGTTCGCCACCGCCGATTCCACGGGCTTCTACCTGCCCGGCGCGCCCTTCCTGCTGTCGATGGCGCTGATGGGGGTCTGTGGCGTGGTGTTCCTCGGTCGGAAGCGGATGCGGCAGGCCGAACCTGCCGAAACCGCTCCCGGCGAGTGAGGCTCACAGACCCGCGCCGCTCACCGCCTTCACGGTCGCCTCGACGATCCGGTCGGCTTCTTCCCTGGTCAGGCTGAGCGGCGGCGCGTAGCCGAGGATGTCGCCGCCCGGCATCGCGCGTCCGATCACATGCTGCTCCGCCAGCGCGCCCACGACCTTGGCGCCGATCTTCTTCGCCGGATCGAACGCCTTGCGGCGATCCCTGTCCTCGACGAATTCCACCGCACAGAGCATGCCGTCGCCGCGCACCTCGCCGACATGCGGATGATCGGCAAGCGCATCGCGCATCCGCTCGTTCAGATAGGCCCCGACGTCACGCGCGTTGTCCACGAGCTTCAGATCGTCGATGAGCTTGAGGTTCGCCACGCCCGCCGCGGCTCCGATCGGATGGGCGGAATAGGTCCAGCCATGGCCCAAGACACCGAACTCGTCGGCCCCCTGCTCCAGCACCTTCCACATCCTGTCGCCGACGATGGAGCCCGAGAGCGGCGCGTAGGCCGAGGTCAGGCCCTTGGCGATGGTGATGAGATCGGGCTTCATTCCGTAATGTTCGGAGCCGAACATGGTGCCGAGGCGCCCGAACCCGGTCACCACCTCGTCGGCGACGAGCAGGATGTCGTGCTTCTCGAGGATCGGCTGGATCGCCTCCCAGTAACCCTTGGGCGGCGGCACGATGCCGCCCGTCCCGAGCAGGGGCTCGGCCCAGAAGGCGGCGATCGTCTCCGCGCCCTCGCGCTCGATCATCTCCTCGAGATCGCGGGCGCATTGCGCGGAGAACTCCTCCTCCGACTGGTCGGGGTCCTCGCGGCGGTAGTAGTAGGGCGCCGTCGTGTGCAGGATCGGCGCCAGCGGCAGGTCGAACTTCTGGTGGAAGAGCGGCAGGCCGGTGAGCGATCCGGTCATCACCCCCGAGCCGTGATAGCCGCGCCAGCGCGAGATGATCTTCTTCTTTTCCGGCTTGTCGCGGACGTTGTTGTAGTACCAGACGAGCTTGATGTTGGTCTCGTTCGCATCCGACCCGCCGAGCCCGAAATAGACCTTCGACATGTGGTCCGGCGCCCGGTCGAGAACCATCTTCGCCAGGGTGATCGAGGCCTCGGTGCCGTGGCCCACATAGGCGTGGTAATAAGCCAGCTCGCGCGCCTGCTCGGCGATGGCATCGGCTATCTCGCGCCGGCCGTAGCCGACGTTCACGCAATACAGCCCGGCGAAGCCGTCGAGCCAGCGCTGCCCGTCGCGATCCTCGATATGGACGCCCTCGGCCGTCTTGATGATCCTTGCGGTGGATTCGCCGCGGGCGTGCTGGGCCAGGTTCGTGGAGGGGTGCAGGAACGTGTCCCGGTCCCATTGGTCGAGCGTGTCGTTCCTCAGAAGTTCGTTCATCGCGTCCGTCCTTTCCGTCGCTCAGGCCCAGTCCCGGCAGACATACTTGATTTCCATGAATTCCTGCATCCCGAGCCGCGCGCCCTCGCGCCCGAGACCGGACTGCTTGACGCCGCCGAAGGGGATCGGCGGGCCGGTGACCTTGGTGCGGTTCACCGCCACCATGCCGAATTGCAGCGCCCGGCTGACGCGGTAGATACGGCGCGGGTCCAGCGAATGGACGTAGGCGACGAGCCCGTACTCGGTGTCGTTCGCGCGTGCGATGACCTCCTCCTCGGTATCGAAGGCGGCGATCGGCGCCACCGGTCCGAAGGTCTCCTCGCGCATGATCGCGGCCGAGTCCGGCACGCCGGTCAGCACCGTGGGCGCGTAGAAGAGCGGCCCGTGATCCAGTCGCGCGCCGCCGCAGGCGAGCGTCGCCCCCTTCGCCAGCGCGTCGGCAACGTGCTCCTCCTGCTTGGCCACGGCCTTCTCGTTCATCAGCGGCCCGATATCGGGATCGTCCATGCCGCGTCCGACCGTCAGGGCCTTGGTGGCCGCGACGAACTTCTCGCAGAAGGCGTCGTGGATCTCGCGGTGCACGTAGATGCGGTTGGCGCCGAGGCAGTCCTGACCGGAGGTGGCGAACTTGGCCTTGATGGCTTCCTCCACCGCCTCGTCGAGATTGCAGTTCGGGAACACGATGACCGGCGCGTGGCCGCCGAGCTCCATGACGAGCTTCTTCACCGTCTGCGCGCTGTCGCGGTAGAGCAGCCGGCCGACCTCCGTCGAGCCGGTAAAGCTCAGCGCCCGCACCCGGGCATCCGCCGTCCAGGGCGGCACCACCGTCGAGGCGCGGCCGGTGACTACGTTGAACACGCCCGCGGGCACGCCCGCCCGCTCGGCGAGCTCCGCCAGGGCCAGTGCCGAGAACGGCGTCTCGTGGGAGGGGTGCGCGACCACCGTGCAGCCCGCGGCGATGGCCGCGGCGGCCTTCCGCGTCAGCATCGCGGCGGGAAAGTTCCAGGGCGTGATCAGCGCGGCAACGCCCATCGGCTCCAGCCACAACTCCACCTCCGCGTCGTGCATGTGCGAGGTGACGCCCTCGATATTTGGCCGTTTCGCCTCCTCGGCGTAGTATTCCACGAAGGAGGCGGCATAGTCGATTTCGCCGCGCGCTTCCGAGATCGGCTTGCCCTGCTCCATGACCATGATGCGCGCCAGATCCTCCCGGTGCGCGATCATCAGGTCGAACCAGCGTCGCAGCACCGCCGAGCGCTCCTGCGGCAGGCGGAAGGACCACCCCGGAAAGGCCGCCTGCGCCGCATCCACGGCGGCGGCGCTGTCATCGGCGGTCAGGGCGGAAACGTCGCCGATCCGCGCGCCCGAGCCGGGATCGGTGACCGCCAGGGTCTCGTCGGAGGAGCCGGAGACCCACTTGCCGCCGACATAGGAGAAGGACCGCACGAGCCGCTTGTCCTCGATCGAGCGGCAGGCGGAGAGTTCGGTCTCGGTCACGTGGCATACCTCCAGCTTTCGTGTTGCGCCCCGAGTATGACCCGTCAGAAAGGAGAGCGGGTCCGTTGCGCGGACCCGCGGCAGCGCAATTTCTCTCGCGGACCCCCCTGCCGGAAGAGAATTTCTCTCGTGGCGGCGATCGGGATCGGTCCGGTTCGGACCTTATCCGCGGGCAAGGTGGCCCCCGGACCCGCGCCCGACCTTATCCGCGGATAAGGTCGAAGGGCGGCGGCGACGGCGCCTTCACCGCCTTCGTCACGATGTAGGTGTAGTAGCGTGCCAGCCCCATCCGGGAATCGAGCATGTCGTCCACCAGCCGCTGGTAGGCGTCGATGTCGCGCGTGACGATCTGCAGGAGGTAGTCGAACCCGCCGCCGAGCCCCCAGCAGGCGGTGACCTCGTCATAGGCCTGCACGGCGCGCTCGAAGGCCTGGAACCGCTCCGCGGTATGGTCGCGCAGCTCCGCCGCCAGGAAGACAGTGACATGGGGGCCGATCTTCCTCAGCTCGACCCGTGCATGGTAGCTCTCGATGAGCCCCGTCTCCTCGAGCCGCTTCAGCCGGTTCCAGCAGGGCGTGGGCGACAGCCCCACTCGCTCGGCCAAGTCGGTCTTGGAAATCCGTCCGTGTTCAGACAGGATCCGCAGGATCGCGATGTCGCGGTCGTCGAGAGCGATCATCGCGGTGTCCTTCCGGCTGGGGCACGCCGCGACCCGCGCGGCTTCGATTGTTCCGCCATACGCAAGCGGATGGCCCGATCCAAGCCCCGGCCGCCGGCCCCGGCAGCCCTTGACCCGGCTGCGGATTTGATCTTCCCCTCAGACAGTGTCCAAGGAGCCCGCATGGTCCAGAGCTTTTCCGTCGACGAATTCAACCGCCGCCTCCGCCTGACCTGGGCGGCGATGGAGGCCGAGGGGCTCGAAGCGCTCTTCCTCACCAACCCGTCGAACATGAACTGGCTGACGGGCTATGACGGGTGGTCCTTCTACGTCCACCAGGGCGTCCTCGTCCTGCCCGATTCCGATCCGGTCTGGTGGGGCCGGCGGATGGACGCGTTCGGTGCGCGGCGCACCGTCTGGATGGCCCGCGAGAATATCCGCGACTACACCGACGACTACATTCAGGCCGACGACCTGCACCCGATGCAGACCCTAGCCGACATGCTGAAGGAATTCGGGCTCGAGACGGCGCGGATCGGGGTCGAGAAGGAGAACTACTACTTCACCGCCCGCGCCATGGAGGTGCTCTGGGAGGAGATGCCCGACGCGACCTTCCTCGACGCCACGAACACGGTGAACTGGCAGCGCCTCGTCAAGTCCGACGAGGAGCTCGACGTCATGTTCAAGGCAGGCGCCATCTCCTCGAAGATGATCCGCGGCATCATGGAGCGAATCGAGCCGGGCATGGCGAAGAACAAGCTCGTGGCCCAAATCTACCACGACGCCATCGAGGGCACGGAGGAGGCCTGGGGCGACTATCCCGCGATCGTGCCGCTCCTGCCCTCGGGCCCCGACGCCTCGGCCGCGCACCTGACCTGGGACGGCCGGCCGCTGCAATCGGGCGAGGCCACCTTCTTCGAACTCGCCGGCTGCCACCGCCGCTATCACGCGCCGCTCTGCCGCACGGTCTATCTCGGCCAGCCCTCGCAGGTCGTCCTCGACACCGAGAAGGCGCTCTTGGAAGGGATCGAGGCTGGGCTCGATGCCGCCCGGCCCGGCAATGTCGCCGGCGACATCGCCCGCGCCCTGAAGGCGGTTCTGCGCCAGAACGGCATCGAGCGGGAGGGCCGCGTCGGCTATGCCGTCGGCCTGTCCTATCCGCCCGACTGGGGCGAGCACACGGTCTCGCTGCGCGAGCGTGACCGCACCGAGCTGAAGCCCGGCATGACCTTCCACTTCATGCCGGCGCTGTGGATGGAGGATTGGGGACTGGAGATCACCGAGAGCATCGTGATCCGCGAGAACGGCCCGGCGGAGTGCATCTGCGACTATCCCCGCAAGCTCGTGGTCAAGCCCTAGAAGACCGGAACTCGAATCTCGGGTCCCTCTGCCGGTTCACACTATCCGTGTGATAAGCTACGTCCGGCCAGTCCCATGTTTCGGAGCCTGCCGATGAGCCACACCGACACCGCCGTCTCGATCCTGTCGGATCTCGTGGCCTTTCCGACCGTCTCCTCCGAGCCGAACCGCGAGCTCATCGCCTATGCTGCCGACCGCCTGGCGGGTCTCGGGGCCCGCGTCCACGTGATGGAGGCGGAGGAGGGCCGTAAGGCCAATCTCTTCGCGACTCTCGGCCCGGAGGGCGACGGCGGCCTCGTCCTCTCCGGCCATACCGACGTCGTGCCCGTCGACGAAACCGACTGGGTCTCGGACCCTTTCACGCTCCGCGAATCGCACGGGCTCTACTACGGGCGCGGCGCTTGCGACATGAAGGGCTTCGTCGCCTGCGCCCTCGCATGCGCCCCGCTCTATGCCGAGGGCGCCCTCTCGCGCCCCCTGCACTTCGCCTTCACCTACGACGAGGAAGTCGGCTGTTTCGGTGCACAGGACCTGGTCCGGCTCCTGAAGGAGGAAAAGCTGCGTCCGGCGGCGGCGATCATCGGCGAGCCGACCTCTATGCGCGCCATCGACGGCCACAAGGGCTGCTGCGAATACACCACCACGTTCCACGGGCTGGAGGGTCACGGATCGGCTCCCGAACGCGGCGTCTCGGCCACCGAATACGCCGCCCGGTTCATCACGCGGCTGCTCGACCTGCGCGAGGAGCTGAAGCGGCGCGCACCGGCGGCGAGCGCCTTCGACCCGCCCCACAGCACCGTCCAGGTCGGGCGCATCGATGGCGGCGTGGCGCGGAACGTGATCGCCCGGCTCGCCAACGTCGACTGGGAACTGCGGCCCATCAACGCCGCCGACAAGGAGCACGCCGTCCGCACCTTGCGCGACTATTGCAATGACGTGCTCCTGCCGCAGATGCGGGCCGTTTCCGCGGATGCCGCGATCGAGACCACGACGATCGGTGACGTGGTGGGGCTAGAGCCCGTTTCCCACAACGAGGCGCGCGAGATCGTCACCCAGCTCACCGGCAACTTCACCGTCGGCACCGTTCCCTTCGGCACAGAGGCCGGGCTCTTCCAGTCGCTCGGCTGCGCGGCAGTGGTGTGTGGTCCGGGTTCCATCGAACAGGCGCACAAGCCCGACGAGTTCGTCGCCCGCGACCAGATGGTTGCCTGTATTGACATGCTCGAAAGGCTCGACGCGAAGCTGCGATAGGACGGCGCCTCAGGCCCAGCTCTTCTTCAGCACCCGGAACCAGTTCCGGTGGCAAATCCTGGCCACGAGTTCCGTGCCGAACCCGTGCGCGACCATGGCGCGGCGCAGCGCCGGCAGATCGGCGACCCGCGCCAGCTCCTTCGGCACCAGCGCTCCGTCGTAATCCGATCCGAGCCCGACTCTGTCCTCGCCGAGCCGCCCGATCAGATGATCGAGATGGCGCAGGAGCACGTCGAGTACCACATCGTCGCGCATCTTCCCGTCGGGGCGCAGGAAGGCGCAGGCGAAGTTCAGCCCCACGAGACCGTCGCTCTCCGCGATGGCGTCGAGCTGGGCGTCCGTGAGGTTTCGCGCATGGGGACTGACCGCGTGGGCGCCGGAATGGGTCGCGACCAGGGGGCGCTGCGAGAGCCGCGCCACGTCCCAGAACCCGGCCTCGTTCAGATGGCTGAGGTCGAGCATGATCCCCATCTCGCCGCAACGCGCCACGAGCCGTTTCCCGACCTCGGTCAGCCCCGGTCCGGTATCAGGCGATGCGGGAAAGCGGAACGGAACGCCGTGGCCGAAGATCGTCTCCCGGCTCCAGACCGGCCCCAGCGACCGCAGCCCCTGGGCGTAGAGCGGCTCCAGCTCCTCCAGATCCGGCCCGATCGCCTCGGCACCCTCGATATGGCAGATCGCCGCCATCGTCTCGCCCCCGAAGGCGGCGTCGAGTTCGGCCATGTCGCGACAGAGCGTGACCTGGCCCCGCGCCTCCATCTCGCGCAGGATCGCCATCTCCTCGCTGACGATTCGCGCCGCATCGCCCCGCGTGATCATCTCGGGCAGCGGCATATCGTAGCTCTCGCCCTGCATCGCGGCCATCTTCGCGCTGACGTCCGCGGGAGAGGGCACCCAGATGGCGAAGATTCCGCCGCCGAACCCCCCGGCCCGCGCGCCGGGCAGGTCGATCGCCCCGTCGCTCGGCTGGTCGAGCTCCCCCGCCGCCACCGTACCGCCCTTCTGCAGGAGCCGGGTCAGCAGGTCGTTGTGGCCGTCGAAGATCAGGGGGGCGCGCATGTTGTCTCCGGGTTCGGTCGACCGCAGAGAAGGCCCCGCCGGCCCGGAACGCAAGCCCTGCTCACGCGCATCCGATGCAGCGCATCGCGGCGGGGTCGAGATCCAGGCGCCGCCGGCCGATGACGTCGCCGCATTCGTCGCAGAAGCCAAAGGTTCCCGCCTCGATCCGCTCGAGCGCCGCGGCCACGGCACGCGCCCTGCCCTTCCGGCGCTCCTCCGACGAGGCGGCCATCGCCTGGTTCTGGATCGCGTCCATGCGGCTCAGCCGGCCGACGCTCTGCTGGTCCAGCTCCACCGGCCGGCGCGCCGCCGCCGTGGCGGTCGAGGCGGTCGTGATCTCGTCGAGTTCCGCCTCGAGACGCGGGCGGTACCGGGCCGCGAGTTCCCACTCCGTCCGTCTGTCGTCGCTCATCTCTGCTCCTGCCTGCGGCGTTTGCGGGGCCCTGTGGGGATCTTCGAGCGGAACCCCGGCGGGCGCCGCGCCACCCACCGGGTGAACGCCTCCAGTCGAGGATGCCGTCGCAGCGCCTCGAGCGTGTCGTAGTCTCGCGCCAGTTCGGTCTCGGTCAGGGTGGCGTGGATCTCCGAATGACAGATCTGATGCAGCAGCACGGTCGGACCGCCCTTGCCGCCGCGCAGCTTCGGCACGAGATGATGCCGGCTCTGCGGCACTCCAGCCGGGATAGACCGGCCGCAGAGACCGCAGATCGGATCGTCGCTCATGCGGCGAGGATCGGCCTCCTGCGCCCCGGGCACAAGCCCCCGGCTCGGGAACACGCCGCGCGCCCCGGCCTTGTCCGACGAGACTGGAGAGAATGCGCATGACCACCGAGACCCTGAGATTCGACGCCGGCTCCGGCGTGCCCAACAACCCCGACCTGCCGGTCCTGATCCTCCGCGGCGCCTTCGCGGACCTGGCGCCGGAGGAGGTCCGAGCCCGTATCGAGGGCAACGGCTGGAGCGGCACCTGGATCTGGACCGTCTTCGACTACCACCATTTCCATCCCGACGCCCATGAGGCGCTCGCCGTCGTCGCGGGCGCGGCCGACCTGGCGCTCGGCGGCCCGGCAGGCGAGACGGTGCATGTCGAGCGGGGCGATTGCCTCGTCCTGCCGGCCGGGACCGGCCACAAGCGCGCCGCGGCAAGCCCCGATTTCCGGCTCTGCGGCGCCTATCCCCCCGGCCAGGAGCGGTTCGAGACGCTGCGGCAGGGGGAGGGATCGGAAAATCTCCGGAGCCGGATCGCCGGCGTCCCGCGCCCGCAAGCCGATCCATCCGCCGGCGCCGCGGGTCCGCTCATCGCCGCCTGGGCGTAGAAGATCGCGCGCCCCGCCTTTCGCCCGAACTCTCCTCAATCTTGCCGCGATTTTTAGCCAAACCCGTCCCGAGCGCTGGTCCCGCTCCTCTTGTTGGTTTGGACATGGATCGAGGGGGCGGCTCCGGCCGCCCCCCTTCTTCATGGTCTCCATGCCCGTCTCGGGGCACCGATCGCGCCGTGGCTGATCACGGGCGATTGACCGCGGTTCGGGTATCTGTTCCAGTCCCGAGTGTATGGTTCCCGTCTGACGGGACGAGAAAGGGAATGCGGACCGGTCCGAGGCCGGCAGCCGCAGCCGCCCCCGCGACTGTGAGCGGCGAGCGCATCTCCGAATGCCACTGGGAGGTCTCCCGGGAAGGCGGAGCGGCGCCCGGACCCGCAAGCCAGGAGACCTGCCATGCGGAACGAAACCTGCCAAACCGCCCGTCGGGTGTGACGGGGAAGGAGACATCGCATGCATATCGAACCGGGCGTCGTGACCGGCGCCAAGATCGCCTTCAGCTACGCCGCCGCCGCCGGTGCGGGCACCTATAGCCTTAAGCTCGGACGCGACGCTCTGGCCAGGCGCGGGGCCGGCTCGCTCGTCGCGCGCGGCGCGCTGGCGACCGCCGCCGTCTTCACCTTCTTCCAGGTACTGCCGCATTACCCGGTCGGCGTGTCGGAGGTGCATTTCATCCTCGGCTCGACCCTCTTTCTCGTCCTCGGCGCCGCTCCGGCGGCGATCGGCCTGGCGCTCGGCCTTCTGATTCAGGGGTTGTTCTTCGCCCCCTTCGACCTGCCGCAATACGGCATGAACGTCACCACGCTCCTCGTCCCGCTCTTTGCGATCTCGGCGCTGGCCCGGCAGGTGATCCCCGCCAATACCGCCTATGCCGACATCTCGTACGGCCAGGCGCTCGCCCTCTCCACCGCCTATCAAGGCGGCGTGGTGGCCTGGGTGGCGTTCTGGGCGCTCTACGGACAGGGCGCCGGCGCGGCGAACCTCGCCGCAATCTCCACCTTCGGCGCCGCCTACATGACGGTCGTGCTGATCGAGCCGCTCGTGGATCTCGCGGTGCTGGCCGGCGCCAGAACGGTGCGCGGCCTTGCCGGGTCGGGCCTCGTCACGCCGCGCCTCTTCGCTGCCGGCTGATCCCGCACATCCCGCCAGACCGTCCGGCCGCCGCAGCGCAGCCGGGCCGTCCTCAGTCCGCAAGCGGACGGGCGGCGGCTTCCAGCCCGTCGCGCACCACCGCCTCCGCCGCACGCGCGAGCGCCTTGCGGTCGGCATAGTCGGCGACCCGCAGCGGGGGATGGTGGAGAACCTCCACCCATCCCCCGACCCCTGCGGCCAGGTGCTTCACCAGGTTCGGGCCGAACGCCATGTCTCCCCACCAGCCGTAATGGCGCGGATCGGCCCCTGCCGGCGGATGGTAGATCACCGTGACCGGCTGCACCTCCATGTCCGGAGCGAGACCCGCGCCGAAGAACGCGCCGAAGAGCGTGGTCTTGAACGGCAGCATCCGCACCCCGTCCGTCGAGGTTCCCTCGGGGAAGAACAGAAGACGGTGCCGCGCCCGGAGCCGCCGCTCGACGAGTTCCTGGTGCCCCCGAGCCTCGCGGCGGTCCCGGCGGATGAAGATCGTTCCCGTCGCCTGCGCCAGAAGTCCGATCCCGGGCCAGCCCGCGACTTCCGATTTGGAGACGAAGTAGAGCGGCTCGGATGCGTTCAGGGCGAAGATGTCAAGCCAGGAGGAATGATTCGCCACCATCGCGCCCTGCCCCCGCATGCGCGGCCCCCGCCGCCGCCGCGCGATGCCCAAGATGGTCAGCGCACCGCGGCAGACCAGGACGGTGATCCAGGGGCTGACCGGTCGGTGGAGCCCCGCGACGGGCCGCTCGACCAGACGTACGAGCATGTGCGTGGCGAGCAGGCTGGAGATCCAGCCGAGGAGCAGACCGCCCTTGAGGACCACCCGGCACCATCCGAGGGCGCCGATCCGCTCCGGTGCCGGCGGCGGCGCGCCGCGCCAGGTGCTCATGCGCGGCGCGCGGCGTAGATGACGCGCGCCCGGTCGCTGAGGCGCGTCGTGTCGAGAAGCAGGCAGACATCGGTGGTATTGAAACGGTGATCGATCCAGGCGCCCTCGCCGATCGTCCCACCGAGCCGCAGATACGCCTTGATCAGCGCTGGCACCGCCCGCATGGCCCGGGCGCGGTCTATCCGCTCCGCCGGCAGGAGGTCCATCGCCGCCGCACCGGGCGCCCTGGCCCGCACGCGTATGCCGGGCGGTGCAAGATGCCGGTAATGCAGAATCGAGAGCGGCTCGGCCAGCCGGTCGATCCGTGTGCCGTGAAAGGAGGCTGTGCCGAACATCAGCTCGACCTCGTGGTGCTCCACATAGGCGGCGAGACCCGTCCAGAGATGGTACATCGCCATGCCGCCGCGATACTCCGGGTGCAGGCAGGACCGGCCGAGTTCCAGAAGCCGCCTGCCGCAGCCGAGCACCCGCCTGAGATCGAATTCCGCCTCGGTATAGAAGCCCCCTGCCGCACGGGCGCCCCCCTCCCGCAGAAGCCGGTAGACGCCCACGACCTCGTCGCCCGGCGGGCGCGCCATGTCGCGCAGAAGCAGATGATCGCAATGACCGTCGAATCGGTCCGCCTCTCGCCCCGCGACGTGGTCGACGAGGTCACCGTCGCCGCCCAGTTCCTGCACGAAGACCGCATAGCGCAGCCTCTGCGCGGCAGCGACATCGTCCGATCCCGCGGCCAGCGACACCACGAACTGAGGCTGGGACGCATCTGGGCAGGCAATCTGGGTCATGGACGGCTTCACTAGGACGCCGCAGCGGGCGAAGCAACCGCGGTCGACACCCCCGGAGGTTGACAGAAATTTAACCGTGGCGTCTCTAGGTGGGGGCGACTTCTAGAAGACCCGAACCAACTCGACTCGGCGGCTATCTATGACGACCTTGCCCTCCTCGCGGAACATGACGGTGACGATGCCGTTGATATTGGATTGCACCTGCCCCTCCCCCCAGTCGGGCCGGTCGGGATGGCGCACGATCATGCCGGGTTCGAGAAACGCGTGCATCTCGGACATGGGCGGCCTCTCCGGTCGGGGACGGACATGAACGCGGCGCGCGCGGCGGAGATGACGGCGCTGCTCGGCTCACGGATCTGCCACGACCTCGTCAGCCCGCTCGGCGCCATCGGTAACGGGCTGGAATTGTTGCAGATGATGGGAAACGGCGACAGCCCCGAAATGTCGCTGGTTGCCGACAGCGTCGACACGGCCGCGGCACGGGTCAAACTCTTCCGTCTCGCCTTCGGCGCCGCCGCCACCAACCAGTCCGTCTCCGCTTCGGAATTGCGCGACCATGCCGCCCGGCTCGGCTCAAGCCGGTTCGAGGCCGTCTGGATCTCCGCCGAGGAGATCGACCGCCCCACGGCGAAGCTCGGATTGCTGCTGCTGCTCTGCGCCGAGACCCTGCTGCCCTATGGCGGCGAAGCCCGGGCCGAGGTCACCGGCGAGGCGATCCGGCTGACGATCGCCGCGGAGAGGATGCGCGATGCGTCGGGCCTGCTCGCGCTGCTCAATGGTCGCGAGGAGGCGCTGCCGGCCGCCTCGGAGATCCATTTCCCCCTCGCCCGCTATGCCGCGGAGGAAATGGGGCGGCGACTCGCGATCGGGACCGAGGGAAACCGAACGGTAATCGCCGCCTGAAGATCAGGCGCGGATCGCACCCGCCCCGCGGACCTTGTACTTGAAGGAGGTGAGCTGCCGGGCGCCGACCGGCCCGCGCGCGTGCAGCCGCCCGGTGGCGATCCCGATCTCCGCGCCCATGCCGAACTCGCCCCCGTCGGCGAATTGCGTGGAAGCGTTGACCATGACGATGGCGCTGTCCACCTCGCTCAGGAATCGCTCGGCAACCGCCGCGTCGTCCGTGATGATGCAATCGGTATGGCTGGAGCCGTAGCGGCGGATGTGGTCGATCGCGGCCTCGAGATCGGGCACGGCCCTGGCTGCGATGACGCTCTCGAGGAATTCCCGTCCCCAATCGTCCTCGCTCGCGGCGACCGTGCCCTCGATCGCCGCAAGTCGCTTGCCGGCGCGGACCTCGACGCCGGCATCGACGAGCGCCCGGATCAGGCCCTGTCCGATCGTCTCGGCCACGTCCTCGTGGATCAGCAGGCATTCGACCGCGCCGCAGATGCCAGTCCGCCGCGTCTTGGCGTTCAGGACCACGCCGAGCGCCATCTCCGGGTCCGCCGCCGCGTCCACGTAGATATGCACGATCCCTTCCAGATGGGCGAAGACCGGCACCCGCGCCTCGCGCTGGATGAGGCCGACAAGCCCCTTGCCGCCCCTGGGAACGATCACGTCGATCGCGTCGGTCATCTGCAGCATCTCGGCCACCGCCGCGCGGTCACGGGTCGGTACGCGCTGGATCGCGTCCGCGGGCAGTCCCGCCTCGGCGAGTCCGTCGAGAAGGCATCGGTGAATGGCGCCGGAGGTGTGGAAGCTCTCCGAACCACAGCGGAGGATCACCGCATTGCCCGATTTCAGGCAGAGCGCGCCGGCATCTGCGGTGACGTTGGGCCGCGATTCGTAGATCACGCCGATCACCCCGATCGGTGTCCGCACCCGCTGGATCGAAAGGCCGGAGGGCCGCTCCCATTCCTCCATGATCTCGCCGACCGGGTCGTCCTGGGCCGCGACCGCCCGAAGCGACGCGGCGATCCCGGCGATCCGGTCCCGGTCGAGCATCAGCCGATCCAGCATCGCCCGCGTCACACCCCGCTCGCGCGCGAAGGCCATATCGTCCGCGTTGGCCGACAGCACCTCCTCGGCCCGGTCCTCCAGCCGGACCGCCGCATGGTCGAGCGCGGCGCGCTTCGCGTCCGGGTCGGCGGTGGCAAGCACCGTTGCCGCCGCGCGCGCGCGGAGGCCGATCTCGGCCATCGTGCCGGCGACGTCATCGTGATCCTTCATGGCCGTCTCCTTCGCGCTTGTCATAGAACCATGTCGTCGCGGTGGATCAGGGCGGCGCGCCCCGGATAGCCCAGAATCTCCACGATCTCCGCCGTGCGGCGGCCGGCGATCGCCCGCGTCTCGGCCGCGGTGTAGCGGGTCAGACCGTATCCCAGCGCGCGGCCGTCCGCATCCTCTATCGCCACGGAATCGCCCCGGTCGAAGCGTCCGCTCACCCGCGTCACCCCGGCCGGAAGGAGCGACTTGCCGCGTGCGAGGGCCTCCACGGCGCCGCCATCAATGCCGATCGCGCCCCGGGGCTTCATCGCCGCGATCCAGGCCTTGCGCGCGGCCTTCGGATCGCCCTCCGGGAGAAACCAGGTCGCCAAACCGCCATTCTCGAGCGATCTCAGCGGGTTTTGGGCCGATCCAGAGGTGATGCACAAGGCGCAGCCCGCCCCGGTCGCCGTCCGCGCCGCCATCAGCTTGGTACGCATCCCGCCCTTCGAGAGCGCGGACCCCGCCTCGCCCGCCATCGCCTCGATCTCCGGCGTGATGCGTTCCACCACCGGCAGGTGCCGCGCCGAAGGATCGGTCTGCGGATTGGCCGTGTAGAGCCCGTCCACGTCGGACAGCAGAACGAGCTGGTCCGCGCCCACCGTCACCGCGATCTGCGCCGCGAGCCGGTCGTTGTCCCCGAACCGGATCTCGTCGGTCGCTACGGTGTCGTTCTCGTTGACGATCGGCACGACGCCGAGACCGAGCAGCGTGCCGAGCGTCGCGCGCGCGTTCAGGTAGCGCTTGCGGTTCGCCGTGTCGTCAAGGGTCAGGAGCACCTGCGCGGCAGTCAGGCCGTACGGTGCCAGCGCCTCCTCGTAGGCCCGCGCCAGCCGGATCTGTCCCGCCGCGGCCGCCGCCTGCGCCTGCTCCAGAGGCAGCGCGCCGGAGCCGAGCCGCAACCGCCCGCGCCCCAGCGCGATGGACCCGGACGACACCAGCACGACATCGGTGCCCCGCCCCGCGATCCGCGCGACATCGGCAGCAAGCGTGGCGAGCCACTCGCCGTTCAGATCGCCGGTCTCCCGGTCGACGAGCAGCGCGGATCCGATCTTGACGACCAAGCGCCGCGCCTCCGCGAGGCTCAGGGCCGCCACGGCCTGTCCTCTTCCGCGCCCGCCCTGCGCCGGATGCGCCCCTCCGCGATCTCCGACCGCACCGCGCGCAAGACATCCGTCAACCCCTCGCCGCTCACTCCCGACATCAGGTGCACCGGCCCGGCCACCGCCTCGAGCGCGGCGCGGCGATCGTCCCGCTCTGACGGGTCCAGCGCATCGACTTTGTTGAGCGCCGTCACCCGCGGCTTCTTCGCCAGCACGCCGCCATAGGCCTCTAGCTCGTCCACGACCGTGCGCCAGTCGGCGACCGGGTCCTCGGCAGTGCCGTCCACGAGATGCAGAAGGACGGAACAGCGCTCCACATGGCCGAGGAACCGGTCGCCGATGCCACGTCCTTCATGCGCACCCTCGATAAGCCCTGGAATGTCCGCAACGACGAATTCCGCGTCGTCCACCCCGACGACGCCCAGATTCGGATGCAGCGTCGTGAAGGGGTAATCCGCGATCTTCGGCCGCGCGTTGGAGCTGGCCGCGAGGAAGGTCGACTTTCCCGCATTGGGCAGGCCCAGAAGCCCCGCATCCGCGATGAGCTTCAGCCGGAGCCAGATCGTCCGCTCCACCCCGGGCTGCCCGGGATTGGCGCGGCGCGGGGCCTGGTTGGTGGAGGACTTGAAGCGCAGGTTGCCCCAGCCGCCATTGCCGCCCTCGGCCAGCATGACGCGCTGCCCCGGCACCGCAAGGTCGGCGATGACCGTCTCCTGGTCCTCCTCGAGGATCTCCGAGCCTACGGGAACCCGCAGCACGATGTCGGCCCCGTCCGCGCCGGTGCGCTGCTTGCCCATGCCGCCCTGGCCGTTCTTCGCAAAGAAATGCTGCTGATACCGGAAGTCGATCAGCGTGTTCAGACCCTCGACGGCTTCCGCCACCACGTCGCCACCGCGTCCGCCATCCCCGCCATCGGGGCCGCCGAACTCGACATACTTCTCCCGTCGGAACGACTGCGCGCCCGCGCCGCCGCTGCCAGACCGGATTTCCACCTTGGCGAGATCGAGAAACTTCATGTGGCCTCCATTCTGCATCGCCGGCAGGCGCCGCGCCGTCGTTTCCCGAGCCAGCCCCATCGGGCCCGCGTGATCGCCGTCCTGCGGATCGGTACGTCGTGGCCGAGCGTCCAGACGAAGCATCGCTCGTTCCCGGTCTCCCGGAACCCGAGCCGCGCGAGAAGGCGCGCCGAGCGGTCGTTGCCCACCACGTGCGCCGCCTCGAGAGAGCGCCGCTGCGGATCGGCGAAGGCGGCCGAGACCGCCGCCTCCACCGCCTCCGTGGCGAAACCCCGTCCCCAGGCCTCCCGCGCCAGCCAGTATCCGAGTTCGCCATCGACCGACACCGCACCGACAAGGCCGCCAAGATCGCAGACCGCCCAGGCACGCCGCGGCACCGCGGCGGGCGATTCCAGGAATCGCTCCGCGTCCGACAGGCGGTAGGGAAACGGCACTGCGCCCAGCCATCGCGCGACGTCGCGGTCGCCGACCCCGCGGGTCACGGCCGCCGCGTCTTCCGGCCGCAACGGCCGGAGCAGAAGGCGCGCTGTTCTCAGGATGGCGATGTCGCGCATCTTGTCGTCCCAAGCGAAAAGGGGGACCGGCCACCGCCGGTCCCCCGAAAGGATACCTCGCAATCGCGGCCTTATTCCGCTGCGTTCGCCGCTGGCAGCACGGATACGAAGGTGCGCCCCTTGAGACCCTTGCGGAAGCTCACGCGCCCCTCCTCGGTGGCGAAGATGGTGAAGTCCCGGCCAAGCCCCACGCCGTCGCCCGGCCACCACTTCGTGCCGCGCTGGCGGATGATGATGTTGCCGGGAATAACGGCCTCGCCGCCGAATTTCTTGACGCCGAGGCGCTTGCCTTCGGAGTCGCGACCGTTGCGGCTGGAACCGCCTGCCTTCTTGTGTGCCATCCGTCGTTACTCCCCTTGCAGGTCCGTCGCTTCGGCGGCCCAGTCGGCGATCTTGCCGCGGGCTCCGAGCTGGTCTTCCATATAGGCGATCTCGGCCTCGTCCCAAGCGATGATCTGGTCGAAGTGGAAGACGCCTGCCTCGTGCATCTTCTTCTCGATCGCCGGGCCGACACCTGTCAGCTTCGTCAGCGCGTCCGCTTCCCCGCCGCGCGGCTCGGTCAGGAGATTGCCGGGCTTGGCGGTCGCGCCGCCCTCGGCCTCCTCGGTCTTCGCGGCGGCCTTCTCGCCGGCATCGCCCTCCTTCAGGCGCCGCGCCATCTCGGACTGGCCCTCGCGGTTCTCCACGTAATCGCCCTTGTCGGTCTTCGTTCCGGTCCAGCCGGCACGTCCCGCGCCCAGGGCTTCCTTCACGCCCGATGTGGAAGCGCCCAATTCGAGGATTTCCGTGATCCGCAGAAGCGTGAGCTGCTGGCGGTGGCCCTTCGTGCGCTTCGAGCCGTGCTTCCGGCGGCGCTTGACGAAGTGGATGACCTTCTCGCCCTTGATCTGTTCGATCACTTCGGCCTGCACGCCGGCATCGTCCACGAGCGGCGTGCCGATCGTCGAGCCCACCATCAGGATATCGTTGAACTGGATCGTCTCTCCGGCAGCGGCAGCAACCTTCTCGACGCGCAGGACATCACCCGGCGCGACCCGATATTGCTTGCCACCGGTCTTGAGGACCGCAAACATCTCGTCTTCCTTTTCATGCCGCGTCCTTCGGCCGCTCCCGGGGGAACCGTCTGTGGGGCGCAACGCCCCGCCTCGGACAGCGCGCCCTTTCGGGGCGTCGTTGGGAAACCCCGCGCGGACCGCTCCGGCCGGGTGGGCGGTGTATCTAGGCGATCGTCCCGCCTGTCAAGTCCGTCGGTTCAGAGCTCCTCGCCCTGCATGTAGCCGGCGGCGCGGCGCCCGAGATCGCGCGAGATCCGCGCGTAGAGCCCGTCGAAGGCGGCGAAGAGCGCTGCGTTCAGCTCCTGTCCCGCATCGCTCTCGCTTACCGCGATATAGCGGTCGAGTTCGGCGTCGCTCAGCGGGCGATAGGCCAGACCGAGATAACCCAGGAGCCAGGCGCGCGACTCCGCCCGGATGCCGGGGGCGGAGGCCCAGACATCGTTCAGGATTCGCTCCTCGGTCATCTCGCCGCCGAACGCGCCGCCATCGGCCAGGCCGCTGTAGAAGGCGTAATTGGCGTTCATTGCGCCGACGACATTCTGGTCGAGCAGGTCGTTCGCCGCCACGAATGTCTCGATCCGCTCGCGACGATGGCGGGCGAGCCGGTCGAAGGCAGCGATCGCCTCCTGCTCCGTCTCGGTATCCCTGATCGCCCGCCGCGCGTCGATCTCGAGGGCCACGATCTCGCGGCCGAGATCGCCGGTGAAGAAGTCGAGCAGCGAGGTCGTGTTCACCCCTGCGAGCGCGGAGGCGAACCGCTCGGACACCCAGTCCCGCATCCGGGCCCGCCGGTGGATGTCGGCGACCGCGCGGTCCCAGCTCGCGCCGCCCCGGCCGGGAAAGAGCTCCTCCTCCAGGCTCTCGCCATAGGCGGTTCCCTCCTGCCGCATCACCGCGATCACCTCATCGAGGCGCAGCGCCTCCCACAGATCCGCGGCGCGATCCTGGGCCGCGGCGGGCAGCGCCAGAACCAGGCCGAGAACGCCGGCGGCAAGTGATCTGATCATCGCAGGAGAGCTCCCGAGAACCTATCCCAGAGGAGGTAGCCCTCCTGCTCCGCCGCCTCAAGCGTCCCGAATATCGGCCTGCCCCTTGAACCCGACCGGCGGCGCGGATACACCGCCCGCCAGACCCCCGCGGAGAGGTGCCGGAGCGGTCGAACGGGGCGGTCTCGAAAACCGTTGAGGGTGCAAGCCCTCCCAGGGTTCGAATCCCTGTCTCTCCGCCATTTTCTGTGCCTCAAAGTGGCGAGAACCTCAGGATTTTGTTATTCTATGAGGAACCGCTATCTATATGCTGAAATTTGGGTCGCATTTTGGGACACAGTTTGGGACACGTCAGTTCGTGGCCCGCTCGGCGTCGATGCTGTGACCGCCCCCCACGGCGTCGATGCGCCAAGGTGGGTCAGCAACGATTCACGGAGGAGAGCGGTTAGGTCGGAGATTATCACGATCGGGCTCGATCTGGCGAAGAACGTCTTCCAGGCTCATGGGGCTGACGGCGCGGGGCGGGCGGTTCTGCGCAAGAAGCCCAGGCGGGACCAGGTGCTGGCGTTCTTCGGCGCGCTCCCGCCCTGCATGGTTGCCTTGGAGCCTGCGGCGGCTCGCATTACTGGGGACGGGAGATCACCCGGCTGGGCCACGAGGTGCGTCTAATCCCTCCGGCCTACGTGAAGATCCCATGAGGAGACGGGCGGACATGGCTCTGAAAGGGTCAAGGCGCCCACCTTCCCGATGGAGATTATTGCCATGTCGACGACAGAGACCTCCCCCGCAGCCGCGTTCACGACGTCCGAATGCGCGGCGATTTTCGTATCCTTGGAATTGAGCCGGTCGACTTGGCTGATGACGGTGCTTGCGGCGCCTCTGGGCCCGAAGATGTCGCGGCATCAAGTTCGGGGCGGCGACATGCCGGACCTGCTGAAGCGCTTTTCGGACTTGCAACGTACTGTGCAGCATCGGACCGGCCAAGTGGTCCCCGCAATCACGATTCAAGAGGCCGGACTGGACGGGTTCTGGATACACCGCGCATTAGATCGCCGGATCGAGGCCGGCGGAAGCGAGCGCGGCGCGCAATCCGTCCGTGAGGAGGCAGATCTCCTCCACCATCGGGTCGGCCGGATCGATTTCCGCGAAGCAAGATGCCTCGACCGAGTCCTCCTCGTGCGCGTTCTCCAGGCCGAGGATCGCGAGAAGATCCGCGAGCTTCCGCTGCGTCCGCCGGTTCAATGGGCTAAGCTGGGTGATCCCCTCCCGGATATCGTCGACGATCCGGCCTCCCTTGTTCCCGGCCAGGGCCAACGCGGCAGCAAAGAGCGCCTCCATATGCTCCCGCACGAACTGGCGCACCTCGTCCTCGTGATGCGGCCAGGCCGGGATGCGGGACGCGATGATGGGTTGATGATACATGACACCTCCATGGGTCTTGGGAAATCCGAGTCTCGGCTCGGGTCAGGTTCGTCGGTGTCATCGGGCGCCGTCGGGATCGGACGCGCCGCGCTGGAAGGGCGCGTCCGGTCATGTCGGCGGGAGTAGAGTATGGGTCCTCGACGCGGCCACCGACTGGGGCGCGGCGATCCCAGGCATGCCGGGCGAACAGCTGGTCGACATCATGCAGCAGAGCGTGCTGGCGCGGGCGGCGATGGCCGACTCCGACCTCGAGGCGGCCATCGACCATTGGGGCCGGGCGACGGCGATCCAGGCCCAGCTGCCGTATCTCGAACCCCCGTTCTGGTACTATCCGGCGCGGCAGAGCTTCGCCGCGGCTCTGCTTGCCGACGGCCAGGCCGCGCGCGTGGAGCAGGAGTTCTTCGCGACCCTCGTGGAAAGTCCCGACAACGGCTGGGCCTACTGGGGCCTCGCCAAAGCGCGGGAGGCGCAGGATGACCCGGAGGGTGCCGAGGCCGCGATGACGCTGTGGCGAGACGCCTGGACCGGAGAAGCCGGGCCGACGCTGGACCGGCTCTGATCAGCCTATGCGCGCCCGGCGCATCCCGCGCCGGCCGCTTCGACGATGCGCATCCGCTGGTTGGACGGAGAGCTGACTTGCGGCGGCGCCGCATCGTTCCGGGCTTCGCCGCCGAAGCCGACATTCAGTTGCCACAAAGCCGTGAAGTTGAACTGTCGTTGGACAAACGACCCCTTATCGACCCACACTCGGCGGGACCGCAAGATCGCGACAATCCGCATCCGCGTTGCGCGCATAAATCGCTTTCACGCGCTCGGCACCGCCGAAATAGTTTGTGCGGCCTGATGCAACCAAAGAAAGGGGAAAGTCACGCCTCGAACTTCGGTTCTTCGACAACGTCTCGCCAGGGAAAATGCCTGAGCCCGCCACCAGTCAGGTGTGTTATAGGATCGATCATATGAGTTTGTTGGCGTCCGGCTCCGATCGGCGAGTTCGCTTGGCGCCACGACCCATGTAGGGGGCTCGGGCGATGGCGATCGCGACCCAATGCTGCATCGCCGGGGGCGGTCCTGCCGGCCTGACGCTCGGCTACCTTCTCGCACGATCAGGCATCGAAGTAACGGTGCTCGAGAAGCACGTCGATTTCCTCCGCGATTTCCGCGGCGATACCATTCATCCCTCGACCATGGAACTGATGCACGAGCTCGGACTCCTTGCTGAGTTCATGGACCTGCCGCACCAGCGCGTGCCGAAGCTCTTCGCGCAGTTCGGGCGGGACAGGTTCCTGATGGCCGATTTCTCGCGTTTGCCGGTCCACGCACCGTTCATCGCGATGATGCCGCAATGGGACTTCCTGAACTTCCTGGCCGAAAAGGCCAGGGTTCTGCCGGGCTTTCGCCTGCTGATGGGCGCAGAGGCCCGGGACTTGCTGAAAGATCGCCAGAATATCACTGGTGTGGTAGCGGAGACCACGGACGGTTTGATCGAAGTCCGCGCGCCATTGACGGTGGCGGCAGACGGACGGACGTCGCGTATGCGGGAAGCGGCCGGGCTGAGGGTGCGAGACCTCGGCGCTCCGATCGACGTGCTCTGGTTCCGGCTGTCGCGCCAGCCATCCGACACCGACGAGACCCAGGGCCGGTTCGATGCCGGGCGGATCTTCATCATGCTGAATCGCGGCGACTACTGGCAGTGCGCCTATGTCGTGCCGAAAGGCGGCTTCGCCGACAAGAATGCTGCGGGAATTGCGGCATTCCGAAGCGAACTTGCTCGGGTGCTTTCCTTCGAGACCGAGCGCCTTGCGGAATTGCAGACGTGGGAGCAGGTGAAGCTTCTCAGTGTTCAGGTGAATCGCCTCGAGACTTGGTGGCGCTCCGGTCTTCTCTGCATCGGCGATGCAGCCCACGCGATGTCGCCAGTGGGGGGTGTTGGCGTGAACCTCGCGGTTCAGGATGCGGTGGCCGCCGCCAATACCCTGGCATTACCCCTGCGGGGAAACGTGTTGGCTGATCGCGATCTGCAAGCCGTACAGCGTCGCCGCGCCTGGCCCACGCGCGCGACTCAGCGGTTGCAAATCCTGATTCAGAACCGGGTTTTGGCAACCGCCCTCAACAGCACATCGGACCTTCGGGCACCACTTGCCCTTCGGATGATCGCCGCCGTTCCGCTTCTTCGGGATTTGCCCGGGCGGATCGTCGGAATAGGCCTGCGACCCGAGCGGCCGAGGTTCGATATTCGACAATGAGGAGCGGGGTTGCTGACGGGCTGGCGCGTAGCGAAGTCCGCAACGCGGTCGTTCGACAGCTGCGCTCCACTCCGCGTTCGTGAAAGTGCTGATCCGCAGACATAGCGCTGCGGCGGACTTCAGACCGAATTCGCTCCTGTTCCGCGTCGCTGGTGATTGATGGTGGTTTGATACTGCACAGGGCCAAACGGCGATTCACGGAAGCTGCACCGCGCGGCCGGACCAATGGCCGCAAGGGGCCGCAACCGACGGCACCGATCCACGGGCGCACAGGATCCGAACACCGCCCATGGGGTTCTCGGCAGTCCCGGTTGTTCGGCTCGCTTGACCGATATGTTGAACGCGCCGTATCTTCGTTTGGTATCGTCCAAGCAGACGAGGGGCTGAGCCGCAACAGCTCAGCACCAAGGGAGGACCGGAGATGGAACCGACCATCTACCTCTTCTTCAAGGGCGACTGCCTGGAAGCAATGACCCACTACGCCGAGGTCCTCGGCGGAACGGTCAACGGCGTCTTCCGCAACGCCGATGCGCCCAACCCTGAAAGCCGCATGTCCGGCGGCGATAACATCGTGATGAACATGTCTGTCACGCTCGGAGGCGCGAAGATCATGGCGTCGGACACTCCCGAGGGCGTGTACGACAGGCCGCAAGGCTTCCGCGTGTCGATCTCGGCCCCGTCGCGTGAAGAGTTCGACCGGATTCATGCCGCGCTGGCGCAAGGCGCGCGATCCGTGGAGATGGAGCCCGGCGAGACCTTCTGGACGGAACGCTTCGCCATGTTCACCCACCGCTACGGCACACCCTGGATGCTAAACCTCGAAGGCAACAGGGCGCAGGGTTGAGGGAGCACGCAGCATGACCGATCTCTTGACCTGCCTGTGGTTCGACCACGGCGAAGCGAGAAAGGCGGCCCAGTTCTATGCCGCGACCTTTCCCGACACCCGGGTCGAGCGCGCGAATGCCGCGCCCGGCGACTTCCCCGGCGGGAAGGAGGGCGCCGAACTGACCGTCGAGTTCACCGTCCTCGGACGGCGGTTCGTCGGCCTGAACGGAGGGCCGGCCTTCCGACCCAACGAGGCCGTGAGCTTCATGGTCGTCACCGAAAACCAGGAGGAGACCGACCGTTACTGGGACGCGATCGTCGGCAACGGCGGCGCCGAGAATGCCTGCGGCTGGTGCCGGGACCGCTGGGGATACTCCTGGCAGATCACGCCGCGGCGGCTCCTCGAGCTGACGACGAGCACTGATCGGGTCGCGGCGAAGCGCGCCTTCGAGGCAATGATGACGATGACCCGGATCGACATCGCGGCGCTGGATGCCGCGATCGCGGAGACCGAAGGAGGAACGCAATGAGCTATGTCGACGCGTTCGTGATCGCCGTCCCGACCGTGAACAGGCAGAAGTTCATCGAGCATGCCAGGGAGGCCGACAGCGTGTTCATCGAGCTCGGCGCGACCCGCGTCGTCGAGTGTTGGGGGGACGACGTCCCCGACGGGAAGGTCACCGACTTCCGCAAGGCGGTCCTGGCCGAGAATGAGGAGGCGGTCGTCTTCTCCTGGGTCGAATGGCCGGACAAGGAGACCCGCGATGCCGCCATGGCGAAGATGACCGATTGGATGAAGCATCCGGAACACGGCGATCCGCGCATGGACCCGGAGAGGAATCCTATGCCGTTCAACGGCAGGAGGCTGATCTTCGGTGGCTTTGCACCCATCGTGGAGTTTTGACACCCAGCAGCGCTCCAGCCGGATCCGGAGAGGCTTGGTCTCAAAGTCGATGAATGGCCGCTATTTTCGCCGCGACCTCGCGACCGGGAGCTTCTTGGTCGTAGGCCCCCTGATCGAGCCGTCTGGTCAGGTTCCGGAGTCATGGGCCGCCGTGGCTCGCCGCGACGCTCCATGGAAGGCCTCGTTCAGCATCCATAGAGATTCTTGTAAAAAATGATCGCTTTACACAGCAAGCCCGCTGAACCTCGACGGCAGGTTTGTCCCTGCGTTGCCGATGCCGGTTCGGAGGGACAAATGTCGTCTTCGATACCGGATCGCAGGTGCCTATGATGCAGTAATTGTCCTTCTGCCTTTCCGGATGATCGGTTCGTTCCGCAGGCCGATCACGATGCTCACGCACATGAGAAGCAGGACGAAGGCGAACGGAAAGCCGGTCGTGACCACCATGGACTGGAGCGCGCCGAGGCCACCGCCGAGGAGGAGGGCGATGGCCACGAGCCCCTCGAAGATGCACCAGAACACCCGCTGAGGAATGGGACCGTCGTCCTTGCCGCCCGCGGTAATCGTGTCGATCACCAGCGAGCCGCTGTCCGAGGAGGTGATGAAGAACACTGCCACCAGAATGATGCCGATGAGCGAGGTGAGCTGTGCCAGCGGCATTACGTCGAACATCTCGAACAGCTTGACCTCCAGATCCGCTTCGGCCACCGCCCGGTAGCCGTCGTCGATGTACTGGTCGAAGGCTACGCCAGCGAAGATCGACATCCATAGAATGCAGACGGTGGAGGGGACGAGCATCACGCAGGTGACGAACTCCCGCACGGTCCGCCCGCGGCTGACCCGCGCGATGAACATGCCGACGAAGGGGGACCAGGACACCCACCAGGCCCAGTAGAAGGACGACCAACCTTGCGCGTAGTTCGAATCCTCCCGGCCGAACGGCATCGACAGGGCGGGCAGGTAGGCGAAGTAGTTGACGACCGAATCCCCCACACGCGCGACGACCGCTCCGGTCGGCCCGATGAAGAACACGAAAACCAGCAGCAGGAAGGCGAGCCCCATGTTGATCTCCGAGGCGACCTTCACTCCGCCGTCGAGACCCCGAAGTACCGACATCAGTGCCATTCCAGTGATGACGGTAATTAGCAGGATCTTCACGAAGCTGTTGACCGGGACGCCATAGAGGTAGTTGAGCCCTGCATTGATCTGCTCGGCGCCGAGGCCAAGCGACGTAGCGAGCCCGAAAAGCGTCGCCAAAACTGCCATCGTGTCGATGATGTGCCCGACCCAGCCCCAGACGCGCTCCCCGAAGATCGGATAGAACGCGGACCTGAGCGCCAGCGGCAGCCCCTTGTTGAAGGCGAAGAGCGCAAGCGCGAGCCCCACCACGGCATAGATCGCCCACGCCTGGAGGCCCCAGTGATAGAGGGTCGCGGCCAACCCGAGCCGCGCCGCGCCCTCGACGTCACCGGGCATGCCGCCCAGCGGCGCCCAGCTTTCCGGGCTGCCGGCATCCTCGGCCACCGAACTGGCGAAGTGGGTCATCGGCTCGCCGACGCTCCAGAACAGCAGCCCGATCCCCATTCCGGCGGCGAAGAGCATGGCAAGCCATCCCGACAGGGTGAAGTCGGGCTTGGCGTCCTGCCCGCCGAGCCGGACCTTGCCATAGGGCGAGAGCGCCAGGGCCACGGCGAAGACGAGGAAGATGTTGGCGGTGAGGATGAAGAACCAGTCGAATTGGACGGTGACCCAAGACATCATCGCCCCGAAGATGCCGGTCGCCGTCTCGGGGAAGGCGAGGGTGACGATCACGAAGATCACAACGCTCAGTCCCGATATCGCGAAGACCGGGTTGTGGATGTCGAGACCGAACGGGCCGATCTTGCGCGTGATGTTGTCCTGACCGATCTTGTAGTCAGTCCTGATTGCGCTGTCCGCGGGCGCAGCAGCATTGGTTGCCGTCGTTTCAACCATCGCAACATTCCTTTAACGATCCGGCGCGTCCGGAGCGGGATCAACGGCACGGGCTGCCCGCGACGGTCCGGATGACAATGGTTAACCCAAGGTAAATGCCGCCAAAGAAAATTGTTGTGGCGCGGGCTTCGTCGGCCAAATCCCGCACCATCCAGCCCCGCGCGCTTCTCGATCCGGTGAGAAGGCTTCCAGCCCGCACTGCCGAACTGCCGCATGGCAGCTCGGCGCCCATATTCTGACCAAGGATACAGGTGCATGATTTCGCAGCCGCACCGAAGACTCGGCGGAAATGACGGCCCATATTGGCCGTTCGACATTCCCTGGCCGCGCACCATACCAGCCAGACGTGCTCGTCGCAGCGAAGAAGGCCGGTCGATGTCCGCGATGCGGGCGACGCCCCGCAGCCGCTCAGTAGCCCTGCCAAAGCCCGGGAGTCGCGAGCTCCAGGAGATGGCCGTCGGGGTCGCGGAAATATATGGAACGGGCGCCGCGGGGCCAATCCGTGCTGCTCTCGACGACGACGGCATGACCAGCGAGATGCGCCTCCCATTCGGAAAGCTCTGCCTTCTCGATCGCGAAGGCCACATGAAGTGGGCCGGACCCGTCATGGGGCGGAATCGTGCCGCCGGGAGTCTCGACGGGTTCCAGCGTTCCCCCGCGGACAAAGAGCAACAGCGTGCCGCGCCGGGCGACATCATAGGCGCGCATCCGGCCATCGGCATGAAGGACAGGCAAGCCCATGACGGTTTCGTAGAAAGCTGCCGCACGATCCAGGTCGTCGACGTAAAGCACGGTTTCGAGGATGGCTGACAGGGCGGGCATGGCGTGATGCTACGAGGCGGCAGCCCCCGGGATCAAGCGGACGGGGACAAACCCATGCAGACGGCTCGAGTGAAGTGGTAGGTTCTGGTCTCGAAGCCTCCCGAAACGATCAGATTGAACACGTACGCCTCCCGTCGCTTCGGCCGCGACATCCACCGTTGCGGACAAAATCAACAGTGCCAGCAGCGTTTACCGCCTGAAATAGACCTTCTTGCACGGCGCAGCGAAAGCTCGCTTTGTCTCGAATTTCGTTGAAAAAGTAGCTGTTGCGGCGCGGCAAGTCCCCTGATTCACTTGGTTTTGGGTGGTGGGGAGGATTTGGCGATGATGGGCAGGCAGACGGCGCCGGCGAAGCTGTTCTACGACTTCGATCTGGAGAGCCACATTCCCGCTGATCACCTGCTGCGGAGGGTCGACCGGTTTCTCGATCTGGGCGACATCCGTGCTCGGCTCCGGCCCTTCTACAGCCACCTCGGGCGCCCCTCGATCGATCCGGAGCTGGTCGTGCGGATGCTGCTGATCGGATATCCGACCGGCATCCGATCGGAGCGAAGGCTCTGCGAGGAAGTTCACGTGACCCTGGCGCATCGGTGGTTCTGCCAGCTCGGGCTCGATGGCCGCGTGCCGGATCATTCCACGTTCTCGAAGTACCGGCAGGGGCCGAGTTCCGCGACAGCGATCTACTTCGGCTGGTCTTCGAGAGCGTCGTCGCTCGGTGTATCGAGGAGGGGCTGGTGGGCGGTGCGGGGTTCGCGGTCGATGCCAGTCTCATCCTGGCCGATGTCGCCAGGATGAATTCAAGCGCACAGGCCGAATGGGACATCGCCGCCATCGATACGCAGAAGGCCCCGCGCGCAGTCCGCGAATATCTCGAGACGCTGGACGGTGAGCCTGCGAACGCGTTCGGCGCCGCGACCCCGGTCAAGCCGAAGTTCGTCTCCCATGCCGATCCGGCCAGCCAGTGGACGGCAGCGCAAAAGAGGCCGGCCGTGTTCACGTATTCGGACAATTACCTCATCGATACCGACAATGCCGTCATTCTTGATGGTGAGCCGAAAGGCGAACGCGACCCGCTCGATCAGGCAAGCCGAGGTCGGAGCTGCCCGGACCATGGTGGATCGCGTCGAGAAACGCTTCGGGCTGAAGCCCACCTGGCTGACGGCAGACACCGCCTACGGCTCGGCCGAAACCCTCGACTGGGTGGTCCGGAAGAAGAAGATCGTCCC
>CAWHJL010000013.1:0-393187 GCA_963829665.1 uncultured Alphaproteobacteria bacterium
CCGTATTTCTACGACACCGCCCAGCCCTGCAACAAGCGCGACCCGGGAACGGGCTGCGGCGCGCGGGAGGGGGTGAACCGCATCCTCGCCGTGCTCGGCACCTCGGAGAAGTGCATCGCCACGCATCCCTCCGACATGGCCGTGGCCATGCGGGTGCTCGATGCGCGCATCGAGATCGAGAGCGCCTCGGGCGAGACCAGGATGCTGACGCTCGACGAGTTCTACCTGCTGCCCGGCGACACGCCGGAGAAGGAGACGGTGCTGGAGCCGGGCGACCTGATCACAGCCGTGCACCTGCCCGAGCCGCCGAAGGGCGCCCAGGCCTATCGCAAGGTGCGCGACCGCGCCTCCTATGCCTTCGCGCTGGTCTCCGTCGGCGCGGTGGTGAACGTGGAAGGCGGCAGGATTGGGCAAGCCTCGCTGGCCTTCGGCGGGCTCGGGCCGCGGCCCTGGCGGAACGTCGAGGCCGAGGAGGTGCTGGTCGGCGAGACGCCCTCCGCTGCGGTCTTCGACAAGGCCGCCGACGTGCTTCTGGCCGACGCAAGGGGCTTCGGCGGCAACGACTTCAAGATTCCGCTCACCCGCCGCGTCCTGAAGGCGGTGCTGGGCGAGCTCACGGGAGTGTCCCAATGACCGAACACCTGAAGATGGACGAGGTGCAGCCGCGGCTGCTGGACGAGACCGGCCAGGGCGCCATCACCAGGCCGCTGGACCGGCCCGAGGGGCCGCTCAAGGTCTCCGGGCGGGCGACCTATGCGGCCGAATACAAGGCCGCGAACATGGCCTACGGCGTCATGGTGCGCGCGGCGATCACCCGGGGCGGCTACAGCGTGGACGAAAGCTCCGTCTCGGGCATGGAGGGCTTCCTCGGGGTCTGGACCGACCACATGATCCGCAACGCCGCGCAGGGGACGATGAACACCAACCCCGTGCAGCTCGATCACCGCATCCAGTATTTCGGCCAGCCGATCGCGGTGGTCGCCGCGGAGACCTTCGAGCAGGCGCGCCACATCGCGCAGGTGCTGAAGATCGACTACACGCCGGAAGAAGGCTCCGAGGTCGATCCCGAGACGGCCTCCACCGTCGACCAGTCGGTCGCGCTCGATCAGGGCGACCTCGACCAGGCGATGAAGGACGCGGCCTTCGCCATCGACGCGACCTACACCACCAAGCCGCACAATTCCGCGCCGATGGAGCCGCATGCCTCGCTCGCCGAATGGACCGGCGAGAAGCTGGTGCTGCACGGCTCCTACCAGATGCTCGGCTACAACCGGAACGAGCTGGCCGATTCGCTCGATATGGATGCCGAGAACGTCCGCATCCTGTCGCCCTATGTGGGCGGCGGCTTCGGCTCGAAGCTCGGCATCGCGCCCGAGGCGATCGGCGCCGCGGTGGCGGCGAAGGCGCTGGGGCGACCGGTGCGCTGCGTGCTGGCGCGGCAGCACGTCTTCGAGATGGTGGTGCGCCGCACCGAGACCCGGCAGCGCGTGCGGCTCGCCGCCGGCGAGGACGGGCGGCTGACCGGGCTCGGGCACGACAACTGGCAGTCAAACCTGCCCGACGAGCCCTTCGCCGAGCCCGTGACCATGGCCTCGCAATTCCTCTATGGCGGCGAGAACCGCCGCTACGAGCAGAACGTGGCCCGACTGAACCGCATGGCCGGGGGCTCGGTGCGCGCGCCCGGCGAGGCGGTGGGCATGCTGGCGCTGGAGAACGCGATGGACGAGCTCGCGGAGGCGACCGGCATCGACCCGATCGAGCTGCGCATCCGCAACATCCCCGAGGTCCATCCCGAGAGCGGCGTGCAATATTCCTCCCGGGCGCTGGCGCAGTGCCTGCGGGAGGGCGCGGCCGCCTTCGGCTGGGAGAACCGCAAGGCGCCGAAGGCGCGCCGCGAGGGCGAGTGGTATGTCGGCATGGGCGTCGCCGCGGCGGCGCGGACCAACCTGCTGATGGAATCGAAGGCGCGGGTGACGCTGAACCCGGACGGCACCGCGCTGGTCGAGACCGACATGACCGATATCGGCACCGGCACCTATGCCATCCTCGGCCAGATCGCGGCGGAGATGCTGGGGATCGACCCCTCCGCGGTGACCGTCGACCTCGGCGACACCGACCTGCCCAAGGCCAGCGGATCGGGCGGCTCCTGGGGCGCGGCCTCGTCGGGCTCCTCGGTGTTCCTCGGCGCGAAGGCGATCCGGGCGAAGCTGGCCGAGCGGCTGGGCTGCGCGGCCGGCGAGTTGCGGCTGCAGGGCGGCATGGCGACGGGCGGCAACAACCGCCGGCCGCTGGCCGAGCTGATGGACGGGCCGATCGCCGAGGAGGGCCATATCGAGCCCGGCGCGATGTCAGACGAGGTCCAGCAGGCGAGCTACGGCGCGCATTTCGCGGAAGTCGCGGTGAACGCGGTGACCGGCGAGGTGCGCGTGCGCCGGGCGCTCGGCGTCATGGCGGCGGGGAGGATTCTCAACGAGAAGACCGCCCGGAGCCAGGTCCATGGCGGGATCATCTGGGGCATCGGGTCGGCGCTGACCGAGGGCATCGAGCACGACCACCGCACCGGCCACGTGGTCAACAACGACCTCGCCGAGTATCACGTGCCGGTCAATCTCGACGTGCCGCCGCTCGACGTGATCTTCGTCGAGGAACGCGACGACCACGCCAACCCGATGCAGGTGAAGGGGATCGGCGAACTCGGCATCTCCGGCGCGGGCGCGGCGGTGACCAACGCCATCTACAATGCCTGCGGCGTCCGGGTGCGGGACTATCCGGCGACGCCGGACAAGATCTTCCCCCACCTCTGAAGCGCCGGGCGGGCCGCCTCCGGGCGGCCCGCCGGACTTGTCAGATCAGGCGTTGCGGCCGGCGCGGCGGCGGGAAAGCGCCCCGATCTCGTGAGGCAGCAGGCCGAAGAAGGACCGGCGGGGCTGTTGCGCCCGGATCCGGTCGGAAATGGCGCCGCTGTAGATCGCGTAATAGCCGAGCATGGCGTTTCCTTTCGCTCGTTCGTTCGTCTCCCCCGATGTCGCCCCGGCGCCGCCCGGTCACAAGCGACGCTCCGGCACAGCCGCCATGCGCCCCGCGCAGGGCGCCGGCCCGCTTGACGGCGGCCGGCGCGGGGCCGAGATGGGCGGGCGAAGGAGACCCCGATGCCAGACCCCCGACCCGACGTGCTCGACTTCCTCACCACCCGCCGCTCGCGCCCGGCGAAGACGCTGGGCGAGCCGGTACCGGACCGGGCGGCGCTGGAGCCGCTGCTGCGCATCGCGCTGCGCAGCCCCGACCACGGCAAGCTCGAACCCTGGCGGCTGGTCGTGCTGGAGCGTGCGGCGCTCAGGCGTCTCGCCGACCTCGTGACGGTCCTCGGCGCGGAGGGCGAGAGGCCGCCCGAGGAGGTGGACAAGCAGCGGCTGCAATATGCCGATGCGGGGCTCGCCGTGGCGGTGATCTCCGCGCCGGTGGCAAGCGGCAAGATCCCCGAGGAGGAGCAGCTGCTGTCGGCCGGCGCGGTCTGCATGCAGCTTCTGAACGCGGCGCTCGCCGCGGGCTGGGGCGCGAACTGGCTGACCGGCTGGGCGACGAAGGAGGCGCGCTTCCGGGAGGAGGGGCTGGGGCTCGGCCCCGACGAGCGGATCGCCGGGATGATCCATATCGGCACGGAGCGGGTCCGGCCGCCCGAGCGGCCGCGGCCGGAGATCGGCGGGAAGGTCGCCTGGATGTCGGAATGAGATTTCTCGGCGACGTCGCGAAGGCCATCGCGCAATTCGTCGATCCGGCCTTCCAGAAGGTCTTCTGGAGCGGCATCGCGCTGACGCTCGGGATCTTCGTCGCCGCCGGATACGGGTTGCTCTGGGGGCTGAACCGGCTCCTTCCCGACCGGGTGGGCCTGCCGATGGTGGGCGAGGTCGGGTGGATCGACGACCTGGCCTCGGGGGCCTCGGTGCTGGGGCTGCTCGTCCTGTCGGTGTTCCTGATGGTGCCGGTGGCCTCGGCGGTGATCGGCTTCTTCCTCGACGACGTGACGGATGCGGTGGAGGCGCGGCACTACCCGCACCTGCCGCCCGCGCCGTCGCTGTCGATCCTCGACTCGATCCGGGACGCGGCGGGGTTCTTCGCGGTGCTGGTCGTGGCGAACCTGGCCGCCTTCGCGCTCTACCTGGCCTTCGCGCCCCTGGCGCCGGTCATCTTCTACGCGATGAACGGCTTCCTGCTCGGGCGGGAATATTTCCAGCTGATCGCGGCCAGACGGCTCGGGCGGGCGGGCGCGGCGGATCTGCGACGCCGCCACGGCCTGCGCATCTGGGCGGCGGGCTGCGTGATGGCGCTACCGCTGACCGTGCCGGTGGTGAACCTCGCCGTGCCGCTCCTCGGCGCGGCGGCCTTCACTCACCTGTATCACCGGCTTCCGAAGGAACAGGCGACATCCGGCCGAACCAGTCGAGATCGCGCACGCCGATCCAGCCGGACAGGATCACCACGGTGACGATGCCCCAGATCGCCGTGCCCCAGAGCGTGGTCTGGATCAGCTTGCGCTTCAGCGGAAAGCGCGCGGGGCTCGAGGCATGGGTGCCGCGCTCCACCTTCCCCTCATCGCCCTGCGTCGAGAGGCCGATGGGCAGGATCACGAAGAACGCCATGAACCAGATCACGGCATAGAGGACGATGCCGGAAGTCAGCGCCACTCAGACCTCCTCGAGCTCGATCAGGCAGCCGTTGAAATCCTTGGGGTGCAGGAACAGGACCGGCTTGCCGTGGGCGCCGGTCTTCGGCTCGCCGTCGCCGAGCACGCGGGCGCCGTCCGCGGCCAGACGGTCGCGCGCTGCGCGGATGTCCGCGACCTCGTAGCAGATGTGATGAATGCCGCCCGAGGGGTTCTTCTCCAGGAAGCCGGCGATCGGAGAGCCTTCCCCCAGCGGATGCAGGAACTCGATCTTGGTGTTGGGCAGCGTCACGAAGACCACCTGCACGCCGTGATCCGGCTCGTCCTGCACCGGTCCGACCTCGGCGCCGAGGGCGCCGGCATATTGCGCGGCGGCGGCCTCGAGATCCGGCACGGCGATGGCCACGTGGTTCAGTCGTCCGATCATCGGCGGCTCCGTTGTTCCGGCAGCCGTGATATTGCGCCGCGGCAGGGGCCGCAAGCGCCGGTCCGCGCGCGCGGTTCGCGATTAACGGGGTCTTCACCTTGTTGCCATCAAATCTCCACGATTGCAGGACAGGGGCCCCGACCATGCCGGAAACCGACCACGACTTCACCATCCTTCGCCGCCCGACCGCGGACCGGCCCCTGCTCGGGCAGGCCGTGCTCGTGGTGGAGGACAGCCGCCATGCCGGCGAGACCATGCGGCTCATGTGCCTGCGCGGCGGCGCGCGGGTGCGGCGCGCCGATTCGCTACGCTCCGCCGAGAAGCATCTCAGGGTCTATCGCCCCTCGGTGGCGATCGTCGATCTCGGCCTGCCGGACGGCGACGGGATGGGCCTGATCCGCAAGCTGAAGGAGGGGCCCTTCGGCGTCATGGCGCTGCTCGCGGTTTCCGGCGATCCGGCGCTGCAGGACGACGCGCTGGCGGCCGGTGCGGACGATTTCCTGCCGAAGCCCTTCGGTTCGGTCGCCGCCTTCCACAGCGCGATCCTGTCGCGGCTTCCCCATGACGAGCGCCCGCAGGGCCCGCGGCTGGTCAGCGACGAGCAGATCTCGGCGGACGAGGACGCGCTCCGCGACGACCTGACGCTGATCGCCGATCTTCTCGGCCGCCGCGCGGAGCGCGCGACCATCGCCTACGCGCTGAACTTCGCGCGGAGCCTCGCCCGCGCCACCGGCGACGCCGATCTGCTCGCCGCGGTGACGCGGGCGGAGACGGCCTTCGCCGGCGGCGAGATGCCGAGCTTCGAGCTGGGCGGGGTCTCGGCCACCGTGCGCGACCGGCTGACCGCGGCGCGGGTCGCCGTCTAGAGCGCGCCGCTGGGAGGTGGCGCGGGCGCCAGCCGGAGGGTGATGCCCGCCGCACGAAACGGCACGTTTCCGGGCCGGGCGTTGCAGAGGGTCGACATTCCCGGCGAAGCCTATATGTTCCCGTTACGTTCGCATGACACTCCCGCCAGGATCCGCCATATGTTGGACATGACCGCCGACCCGTCGCAAGACCTGATCCAGTTCCTGAACGGCGACCGGTTCGGCTGCGTGCTGGCGGATCCGCCCTGGCGGTTCACCAACCGCACCGGCAAGGTCGCGCCCGAGCACCGGCGGCTGTCGCGCTATCCGACGATGACGGTTCCCGAGATCTGCGCGCTGCCGGTGGCCGACCACCTGACGGAGCGGGCGCATTGCTACATGTGGGTGCCGAACGCGCTCCTGCCCGAGGGGCTCGCCGTGCTCTCCGCCTGGGGGTTCGACTACAAGTCGAACATCGTCTGGCACAAGGTCAGGAAGGACGGCGGCAGCGACGGGCGCGGCGTGGGCTTCTACTTCCGCAACGTGACCGAGCTGCTGCTCTTCGGCACGAGGGGGCGCGACGTACGCACACTCGCGCCCGGACGGCGGCAGGTCAACATGATGCAGACCCGCAAGCGCGAGCATTCCCGCAAGCCCGACGAACAGTACGACCTGATCGAGGGATGCTCCTGGGGGCCCTATCTGGAGTTGTTCGGGCGCGGCGTGCGCGACGGCTGGACGGTCTGGGGCAACCAGGCGGAGGCGGACTGGAAGCCCTCCTGGACGACCTACGCCTACAATTCGGGCGTCGCGGCGGAGTGAGATGCGACGCGTCGAGGATGCCGTCTTCGACCCCGAGGAGGCCGCGCAGGCGATCCTGCCCGAGGACCTGAGGGACCGCTATTCGGTGACGAGCTACCGCAGCGCCGCGGCGGTCCTGAGGAGCCGCGCGCCCGACGATCTGGAGCGGATCCGGCGCATCCTGCGGGCCTTCACGGTCAGCCGGCGCGAGATCCGCCTGCCCGGCGGCAACCGGATGCCGGCGACGCGCCGCTTCGCCGACCTGGCGCTGATGGAGGGGTTCCACGAGGAGGTGCGGATCGAGGCCGACCTGCACGTGACGCTGCGCGCCGGCAAGGGACAGGGCGCGCCGGAGATCGACCGCATCCTGCGCGAGGATTACATCCACAATCACCACGTGGATTTCTGGCGCGGCCGGGTCGCCTTCGACTACGAGTGGAACTCCAAGGATCAGACCTACGACCGCGACCTCTACGCCTTCCGCTCCTTCTTCGAGGCCGGCGTGATCGATGTCGGCGTGATCGTGACGCGGGAATTGTCCAACGCCTTCTTCGCCGGCCTCGGCCCCGCGCTCAGGAAGGACGGCAGCGAGGCGGCGACGAGCGTGGCGGCGAAGTTCGGCGCCTCCACCACCGGCACCCACAAGCTCATCAGCCGGATCGCCGCGGGGCGGTCGGGGGGCTGCCCGGTCGTGGTCTTCGGCATCCTGCCGGGCAACGTGACCGGGTGAGGCTCAGCGCCGGAAGGCGCGGAGGGGACGGCGCTGCCCGCCCGCCGCATCGAAATTCGCGGGCGCGAGCCAGGCCTCGAGGGCGGCGTCGAGCGCCGGCCAGTCGCGATCGGTGACCGCGAACCAGGCGGTGTCGCGGTTGCGGCCCTTGACCACGGCGGCCTGCCGGAAGGTGCCCTCGAAGGCGAAGCCCAGCCGTTCGGCCGCGCGGATCGAGAGCGCGTTGGCGGCGTCGCATTTCCATTCGAAGCGGCGGTAGCCGGCGCCGAAGGCCCAGCGCATGAGGAGCGCCACCGCCTCGGTCGCCTCCCGCGTCCGTTGCAGGCGCGGCGCGTAGGTCAGGAAGCCTGCCTCCACGCTGCCCGCGGCGGGCGCGATGCGCAGGAGCGAGAGGGAGCCGCCGACCCGGCCGTCGGCCATCCGCACGGCGAAATGCAAGGGGTCCCACCCGATCCGCGCGGCGTCGAACCAGGCGGTGTAGGCGGCGGGATCGGCAAACGGGCCGATGGGAAGGTAGCGCCACATCGCGCCCTCCGCATCCTCCGCGAAAGCGGCGAAGAGCTCCGCCTCGTGGCCGATGCGGAACGGTTCGAGCCGGGCGTGGCGACCGCAAAGCGTCAGGCGCGACGGCGGATCGGGCGGGCGCCAGCCGGAAAGCCCCTGCCCGCTCACTCCCGCGGCAGGACGCGCAGGCCCAGTTCGCGGAGCTGCTCGCCCGTCGGCTCGGAGGGCGCGCCCATCATCAGGTCCTGCGCCTGCTGGTTCATCGGGAACATGATGACCTCGCGGATGTTCTGCTCGTCGGCGAGCAGCATCACCATGCGATCGATGCCCGCCGCGCAGCCGCCGTGCGGCGGGGCGCCGTACTGGAAGGCGTTGACCATGCCGCCGAAGCGGGAGCGGACCTCGGCCTCGTCGTAGCCGGCGATCTCGAAGGCGCGGAACATGATTTCCGGGCGGTGGTTGCGGATCGCGCCCGAGACGAGCTCGTAGCCGTTGCAGGCGAGGTCGTACTGGAAGCCCCTGACCGCGAGCGGGTCGCCCTCGAGCGCCTCCATCCCGCCCTGCGGCATCGAGAAGGGGTTGTGGGAGAAGTCCACCCGCCCCTCGTCGTCGGTCTCGTACATCGGGAAATCGACGATCCAGGCGAAGGCGAAGCGGTCCTGCTCGGTCAGGCCCAGCTCGTCGCCGATGACGGTTCGGGCGCGGCCCGCGACGCCCTCGAAATCGGACGGCCGCCCGCCGAGGAAGAAGGCGGCGTCGCCCTTGCCGAGCGAGAGCTGCTGCCGGATCGCCTCGGTGCGCTCGGGGCCGATGTTCTTGGCGAGGGGACCGGCGGCTTCGACCCCGCTCTCGCCGTCGCGCCAGAAGATATAGCCCATCCCCGGAAGCCCCTCGCCCTGCGCGAACTTGTTCATCCGGTCGCAGAACTTGCGGGAGCCGCCTTTGGGCGCGGGGATGGCGCGGATCTCGGTGCCGTCCTTCTCCAGCAGGTCGGCGAAGATCTTGAAGCCGGAGCCGGCGAAATGCTCGGAGACGACCTGCATCTCGATCGGGTTGCGGAGGTCGGGCTTGTCGGTGCCGTATTTCAGCGCCGCTTCCGCATAGGAGATGCGCGGGAAGACCTGATCGACCGCGCGGCCCTGCCCGAAGCGCTCGAAGCAGCCGCGCACGACCGGCTCGATGGCGGCGAAGACGTCCTCCTGGGTGACGAAGGACATCTCCATGTCGAGCTGGTAGAAATCGGTGGGCGAGCGGTCGGCGCGCGGATCCTCGTCGCGGAAGCAGGGCGCGATCTGGAAATACCTGTCGAAGCCCGAGACCATGATCAGCTGCTTGAATTGCTGCGGCGCCTGCGGCAGCGCGTAGAACTTGCCCGGATGCAGCCGCGAGGGCACCAGGAAGTCGCGCGCGCCCTCGGGGCTGGAGGCGGTCAGGATCGGCGTCTGGTATTCCTGGAACCCCTGCCCCCACATCCGCTCGCGCAGGTCGCGCACCACGTTCGAGCGCAGTACCATGTTGGCGTGCAGCGTCTCGCGGCGCAGGTCGAGGAAGCGGTAGCGCAGCCGCGTCTCCTCGGGGTAGTCGGGCTCGCCGAAGACCGGCAGCGGCAGCTCTCCGGCGCGGCCGAGCACCTCCAGCTCCTCGATGAAGACCTCGATCTCGCCGGTGGGCAGCTTGGGGTTCACGAGATGGTCGTCGCGCGCCAGCACGCGCCCGTCGACGCGGATGCACCATTCCGAGCGCACCTTCTCGACATCGGGAAAGGCGGCGGAATCGGGATCGCAGATCACCTGCGTGATGCCGAAATGGTCGCGTAGGTCGATGAACAGCACGCCGCCATGGTCGCGCACGCGATGCACCCAGCCGGCGAGGCGCACGGTCTCGCCCACGGTGCCGCGGTCGAGCGCGGCGCAGGTATGGCTGCGATAGGCGTGCATCTCAGGCTCCTTGCCGGTTGCCCGCGCGATACACATGGGCGGCACTGGGAAGTCAAGCGCGGCCCCACGCGCTTGACCTCGCCCGCAAAAGTTTCAGTTTCGATGCGGGAGGAGGGCGCAAGCGGGCGACGCGACTCGCCCGCCGAAGACCGGGGGTAGGTTACATGTTGCAGAAGACGTCGAGCGAACCGGAGATGGAGGCGCCCGCCTCCGCGGGGCCCGGATCGCTCTGGGAAAGGCTGGTGGAGCGCCTGCTCCACGCGATCATCGCGGACGGGACGCTGGTGCTGACCCTGCCCTCGGGCCGGGTGGTGCGCTCCGGGTCGGGCCATCCCGAGGTCCACGCGGCGATCCACGACAATGCGACCCTGAAGCGAATTCTCCGCAATCCCGACCTGGGCGTCGCGGAAGGCTACATGGACCGGACCGTGACGGTCGAGGGGGACGACCTGCGCGGCTTTCTGGGGCTCGTGCTGGCCAACATGCGCGAGGGGCAGTCGAACTGGCTCCTGGACGCGCAGGAGGCGGTCGGGCGCAGGGTCCGGTGGGTGACGCAGTTCAACAACCCGCTCACTGCCCGCAAGAACGTGGCGCATCACTACGATCTCTCCGCCGAACTCTACGACATCTTCCTCGATGCCGACCGGCAATACAGCTGCGCCTTCTTCGAGACCGAGGACGACACGCTCGAGCAGGCGCAGGAGAACAAGAAGCGCCATATCGCCAGGAAGCTGCTGATCGAGCCCGGCATGCGCGTGCTCGACATCGGCTGCGGCTGGGGCGGCATGGCGCTGACGCTGGCGCGCGATTTCGGCGCCAAGGTGGTGGGCGTGACGCTCAGCGAGGAACAGTACCGCATCGCCACCGAGCGCGCCGAGGCGGCGGGCCTCGCCGACCGGGTGGAGTTCCGCATCGAGGATTACCGCGACATCGACGAGACCTTCGACCGGATCGTCTCCGTGGGGATGTTCGAGCATGTCGGCCAGCCGCAATACGACACCTATTTCGACAGGTGCCGCGAGATGCTGACCGAGGACGGCATCGCGCTCGTGCACACGATCGGGCGGGCCAACCCGCCGGGCATCACCTCGCATTTCATCGACAAGTACATCTTCCCCGGCGGTTATCTTCCGGCCCTGTCGGAGATGGCGGCGGCGATCGAGCGGCAGGGCCTGTTCCTCGCCGATCTCGAGGTGCTGCGGCTGCATTACGCCAAGACGCTCCGGGCCTGGTGCGACCGCTTCGAGGCCGGGATCGACAAGGCCCGCGCGCTCTACGACGAGCGCTTCTGCCGGATGTGGCGCTACTACCTCGTCGCCTCCGAGATGGCCTTCGTGCACGGCAACCAGATCGTCTTCCAGGCGCAGCTGTCGCGGAGAAACGACGCGGTGCCGATCACGCGGGACTATCTCTACAGCTGAGCGGGCCTTGCGGCTCCGCCGGGCTTGCGTATAACCCGCGGGCGTTTGCACCCGGGGACCCGCACCATGCCGAAACGCACCGATCTCGCTTCCATCATGATCATCGGCGCGGGGCCCATCATCATCGGGCAGGCCTGCGAATTCGACTATTCCGGCGCCCAGGCCTGCAAGGCGCTCCGCGAGGAGGGCTACCGCGTCATCCTCGTCAATTCGAACCCGGCGACGATCATGACCGATCCGGGCCTCGCCGACGCCACCTATATCGAGCCGATCACGCCCGAGGTGGTGGCCAGGATCATCGCCAAGGAGAAGCCCGACGCGCTGCTGCCGACGATGGGCGGGCAGACGGGGCTCAACACCGCGCTGAAGCTCGAGGAGATGGGCGTACTGGCCGAGCACGGCGTGGAGCTCATCGGCGCCAATCGCGAGGCCATCGAGAAGGCCGAGGATCGCGGCCTCTTCCGCGAGGTGATGGCGGGGATCGGGCTCGAGAACCCCCGCGCCACCATCGTCTCGGCGCCGAAGACCGAGACCGGCTACGATGTCCGGTCCGGCGTCGCCAAGGCGATGGAGGCGCTCGGGAATATCGGCCTGCCGGCGATCATCCGCCCGGCCTACACGCTCGGCGGCACGGGCGGCGGCGTCGCCTACAACCGCGATGATTACGCGCGCTTCGTCCGCTCGGGGATGGAGGCCTCGCCGGTGGCCCAGGTGCTCGTCGACGAGAGCCTTCTGGGGTGGAAGGAATTCGAGATGGAGGTGGTCCGGGATCGCAACGACAACGCGATCATCGTCTGCGCCATCGAGAACGTCGACCCGATGGGCGTCCATACCGGCGATTCGATCACCGTCGCCCCGGCGCTGACCCTGACCGACCGGGAATACCAGCGCATGCGGGCCGCCTCCATCGCGGTGCTGCGCGAGATCGGCGTCGAGACCGGCGGCTCGAACGTGCAATGGGCGGTGAACCCCGAGGACGGCCGCATGGTGGTCATCGAGATGAACCCGCGGGTCTCGCGCTCCTCGGCGCTGGCCTCCAAGGCCACCGGCTTCCCGATCGCCAAGATCGCCGCCAAGCTCGCCGTGGGCTACACGCTCGACGAGCTGGACAACGACATCACCGGGGTGACGCCGGCCTCCTTCGAGCCGGCGATCGACTACGTGGTGACGAAGATCCCGCGCTTCGCCTTCGAGAAGTTCCCCGGCGCGAAGGACGACCTGACCACGGCGATGAAGTCGGTGGGCGAGGCGATGGCGATCGGGCGGACCTTCCACGAATCGGTGCAGAAGGCGCTGGCCTCGATGGAGACCGGGCTCTCGGGCTTCGACGAGATCGCAGATTCCGGGCCTCGCGCCGGATGCCGATCCGGCCACGGCCGAGGGGCGCGCGGCGATCACCAAGGCGCTCGCGCGGCAGACGCCGGACCGGCTCAGGATCGTGGCCCAGGCCCTGCGGCTCGGCGTCGCGCTCGACAATATCCAGGCGGTCACGAAATACGATCCCTGGTTCCTCGCCCGCATCGGCGAGATCGTGGAGGCCGAGGAGCGGGTCAGGAAGTCCGGCCTGCCCCGCGACGAGGAGGGGCTGCGCGAGCTCAAGATGATGGGCTTCACCGATGCCCGGCTGGCGACGCTCACCGGGCGCGACGAGGCCAATGTGCGCCGCGCGCGGACCAATCTCGGCGTCACCGCCGTGTTCAAGCGCATCGACACCTGCGCGGCCGAGTTCGAGGCGCAGACGCCCTACATGTACTCGACCTACGAGGCGCCGATGATGGGCGAGGTCGAGGACGAGGCGCGGCCCACGGACCGCGAGAAGATCGTCATCCTCGGCGGCGGCCCGAACCGGATCGGACAGGGCATCGAGTTCGACTATTGCTGCGTGCATGCCTGCTACGCGCTCTCCGGCGCGGGCTACGAGACCATCATGGTCAACTGCAACCCGGAGACGGTCTCGACCGATTACGACACCTCCGACCGGCTCTATTTCGAGCCGCTGACGCTCGAACACGTGCTGGAGATCCTGCGGGTGGAGCAGGAGGACGGCACGCTGAAGGGGGTGATCGTCCAGTTCGGCGGGCAGACGCCGCTGAAGCTCGCCAACGACCTCGAAGCGGCGGGCATCCCGATCCTCGGCACCTCTCCCGACGCGATCGACCTCGCCGAGGATCGCGAGCGGTTCCAGGCGATGCTGATGAAACTGGGCCTCAGGCAGCCGAAGAACGCCCTGGCGCGGTCGGACGCGCAGGCGATGGAGCTGGCGCGGGAGGTGGGCTTCCCGCTCGTCATCCGCCCCTCCTACGTGCTCGGCGGCCGGGCGATGGAGATCGTGCGCGACGAGGATCACCTGAAGCGCTACATCCGCGACGCGGTGGACGTGTCGGGCCGCAACCCGGTGCTTCTCGACAGCTATCTCTCGGGCGCGGTGGAGGTCGATCTCGACTGCCTGAGCGACGGCACGGACGTGCACATCGCCGGCGTCATGCAGCATATCGAGGAGGCGGGCGTCCATTCCGGCGATTCGGCCTGCTCGCTGCCGCCCTACACCCTGTCGCGCGGGCTCATCGAGGAGATGGAGCGGCAGGCGACGGCGATGGCGCTGGAGCTCGGCGTCGTCGGGCTGATGAACGTGCAATTCGCCGTGAAGGACGACGAGATCTACGTGCTCGAGGTCAATCCGCGCGCCTCGCGCACCGTGCCCTTCGTGGCCAAGGCCACCGATTCGGCCATCGCCTCCATCGCCGCGCGGTTGATGGCCGGCGAGAAGCTGGCGGATTTCCCCATGCGCGCGCCCTACCCCGAAGGCACCGGGCCGGGCGAGACGGTGCCCATCGCCGATCCGATGACGCTCGCCGACCCCGACATGCCCTGGTTCTCGGTCAAGGAATCGGTCCTGCCCTTCGCCCGCTTCCCCGGGGTCGACACGCTTCTCGGACCCGAGATGCGCTCTACCGGCGAGGTGATGGGCTGGGACCGGGACTTCGCGACCGCCTTTCTCAAGGCGCAGATGGGCGCCGGCGTCGACCTGCCGACCGGCGGCACCGTCTTCCTGTCGATCAAGGACGCCGACAAGACGCCGGAGCTTCTGGAGACGGCGCGCATCCTCACCGATCTCGGCCTGTCGATCCGCGCGACGGACGGAACCCACAGGTTCCTCACCGCGCACGACATCCCGAGCGAGAAGGTGCACAAGGTCTATGAGGGCGGGCGCACCATCGTCGACATCATGAAGGACGGCGGCATCGACCTGGTGATGAACACCACCGAGGGCGCGCAGGCGGTGGAGGACAGCCGCTCGATCCGCGCCGCGGCGCTCACCGACCGCATCCCCTACTATACCACGCTGGCGGCCTCCCATGCCGCGGCGCAGGCGATGCAGGCCCGCCGCAAGGGCGAGATCGAGGTCCGAAGCCTGCAGGGCTGACCGCGGCGCGGAGCCGCCCGCCGGCGCGCTGCCCGGGGACGTGGCCGGGGGCCTCCGCGACGCGGCCTGAGCGCTGCGATCAGGGGCCGGCCCTTGGCAGGCCGGGCCGGGCGGGCTACCCGCTCGGCCCATGGCGAAGCTCTACTTCCACTACTCGACGATGAATGCGGGAAAATCGACCCTGCTCCTTCAGGCCTCACACAATTACAACGAACGCGGGATGGCGACGCGCCTGCTGACCGCGCGGATCGACGCGCGCGCGGGGCCGGGCCGGATCGGCAGCCGGATCGGCATCGGAGCCGATGCCGAGACCTACGGGCCGCAGGACGACCTCTGGAGCCGCGCCCGGGGCTGGCTGGGCGAGGGTCCGGTCGCCTGCCTGTTCGTGGACGAGGCGCAGTTCCTGACCGAGGCGCAGGCCTGGGATCTCGCCCGCGTGGTGGACGATCTGGGCGTGCCGGTGATGTGCTACGGGCTGCGCGTGGACTTCCTCGGCCAGCTCTTTCCCGGCTCCGCCGCGCTCCTGGCCTGGGCCGACGAGCTCAGGGAGGTGCGCACGATCTGCCATTGCGGGCGCAAGGCGGCGATGGTGGTCCGGCGCGGCCCGGACGGACGGGCGCTCCGCGAGGGGGCGCAGGTGCAGGTGGGCGGCAACGAGACCTATTCCGCGCTCTGCCGGCGGCACTGGCGGGAGGAGATGGGTCAGTAGAGCCGTCCGCCGAGGGGCACCTCCCGGTCGGGCGCGATCAGGACCACCTCGCCGTCCGCGTCGGGGACGCCGAGAACCAGCACCTCCGACAGGACGGGTCCGATCTGGCGCGGCGGGAAGTTCACCACCGCCAGCACCTGCCGGCCGGCGAGGCCCTCGGGCGCGTAATGGCGGGTGAGCTGGGCGGAGCTGCGCTTGACGCCGAGATCGCCGCCGAAATCGACGCGCAGCTTCAGCGCGGGCTTCTTCGCCTCGGGAAAGGGCTCGGCCTCCACGATCCGGCCGACGCGGATGTCGAGCTTCAGGAAATCCTCGAGACCGACGGTCATTTGCCGAGCTCGCGGGAGCGCCCGGCCGCGGCGCAGACCGTGCGGCGCATGAGGTCGCCGAGCTCCTCGGTCAGCACGTCCAGCCCGGCCTCGGTGGTGCCGTTCGGCGAGGTGACGTCCTGCCGGAGCTGGCCCGGATCCTTCGGACTGTCCTCGGCGAGCTGGCCGGCGCCGCCGACCGTGGCCTTGGCGAGCGCCAGCGCGAGATCGGGGGCGAGCCCCTGCCCCACGCCGGCCTTCGCCAGACATTCGATCATGTGGAAGACATAGGCCGGACCGGAGCCCGAGATCGCGGTCACGGCATCCATCTGCTCCTCGCTCTCGAGGCGGACCACCTGGCCGATGGCGCCGAGAAGCGCTTCGGCCAGGTCGAGCGAGGCCGCGCCCTCCGCGTTCGCCGCGAGCGCGGTGACGCCGCGGCCGATCGCGGCGGGGGTGTTGGGCATCGCCCGGATCACCGGCGTGCCGCCGCCGAAGACGGTCTCGAAATGGCGGATGGTCACGCCCGCCGCGATCGACAGGATCACCGTGCCGCCGCCGCCGAAGGCGGTGATCTGCGGCAGCGCCTCGTCCATCATCTGCGGCTTGACCGCCAGCATGACGAGGCCCGGCTCCTCGGGGAGCCCCTCGTTGAGATGCAGACCGTCGATCCCCTGAAGCCAGTCCGTCGGGTTGGGATCGACGATCCAGACATCCGCCGGCTCGAGGGCGCCCTTCAGCCAGCCCTCGAGCATCGCCGAGCCCATCTTGCCGCAGCCGAGCATCACCAGCCCGCGACGCTTCAGCGTTTCCATGTCCATCGTGCATCCCCCGATCAGCTCCGGTCAGGGGATCACGTCGGGCCGGGGCATTCAACAATCCGTTCGGGGATCGCCGGGTCAGGCGCGGCCATAGGCCTCCGCGATCGCGACCTGCATCGCCTCCGCCGGGGTGCGGTCGCCCCAGCAGACGAGCTGGAAGGCCGGATAGAACCTCTCCGAATTGCGGATCGCGGCGTCGATCATGCGGTCGATCTGCTCCGGCGCGGCGATCTGGCTGCCCGAGAGCGACAGGCCGTAGCGATAGACCATGAGCTTCGCCTCCTCCCACAGGGTGAAGGCGCCGAGCCAGCAGCGGTCGTTGGTGGCGTTCAGCACCTCGAAGAGCTGCGCCCGCCGCTCGGCCGGGGGCTCCATGTCGAAGGTGCAGACGAGGCGCAGAGTCTCGTCGCCGGGCGACCAGGCGAGCGTGAGGGCATAGGTGCGCCACTGACCCTGGACGGACATGGCGATCTGATCCTCAGCGATCCGGTCGAACTCCCAGTCATGGTGCTCGGCCAGGGTCTCCACGATGTCGATCGGGTCGAGATCGTCGGTGTGGTAGTACTGCTCGGTCAGCGACATGGCGCCCTCTTCGGTTGTCCCTTCGGCTCGCGGGAACTGGCGCCCGAAGGGCTCGGTACCTGGTGGAGGCGGAGGGTTCGGCCCCCTGTCCTCATGTCCTATGCTGTGGTGTGGGGATCTACGTGTAAAGCGAATATTTGCTAATAACCTCCACTAAGTTGTGGACAGGAGGCGAGACGGCACCAAATCTGCGAAGCGCCGAACAAAGTTTTCGTGACAATGGTTTACAGCGACCTGCGCGCCCGGAGCGCGGCGCCGATCGTGCCGTCGTCGAGATAGTCGAGCTCGCCGCCGACGGGCACGCCCTGCGCGAGGCTGGTCAGACGCACACCGCCCCGCGCCTGCACCCTGTCGGCGATGTAATGGGCGGTGGTCTGGCCGTCGACCGTGGCGCCGAGCGCCAGGATCACCTCCGTGATTCCCTCCTCGGCGAGGCGCGCCTCGAGCCGCGGGATGCGCAGATCATCCGGCCCGACGGCGTCGAGCGCCGATAGCGTGCCGCCGAGCACGTGGTAGCGGCCGGAAAACACCCCGGACCGCTCCATCGCCCAGAGATCGGCGACATCCTCGACGACGCAGATCTCGCCCGTTGCGCGCTTCTCGGACCGGCAGATGGCGCAGACGTCCTCGGTGCCGATATTGCCGCAGACGAGGCAGTCGCGCACCTCTTCGGAGACCTGCTGCAAAGCACGGGCGAGGGGGCGCATGAGCTGGGCGCGCTTCTTGACGAGGTGCAGCACGGCCCGCCGGGCCGAGCGCGGCCCGAGGCCCGGCAGCCGGGCCATGAGGTCGATCAGCGCCTGGATGTCGTCCTGGCCGGACACGGGCGACCGGCTCAGAACGGCAGCTTCATCCCCGGCGGAAGCCCGAGACCGTCGGTCAGCTTCCGGATCTCCTCCTGGGAGCGGTCGGACGCCTTCTGCTGGGCATCCTTGATGGCGGCGAGGATCAGATCCTCGACCACCTCCTTCTCGTCGGCGTTGAAGATCGAGGGGTCGATGTCGAGGCCCACGAGCTCGCCCTTGGCCGTGGAGGTCGCCTTGACCATGCCGGCGCCGGATTCCCCGGTGACCATGACGGAGCGCAACTCGTCCTGCAGGGCCTCCATCTTGCCCTGCATCTCCTGCGCGGCCTTCATCATCTTGCCCATATCGCCGAAGCCGCCCAAACCCTTGAACATGTCCGTCTCCCGAATGTCGCGTGCGGGTTTGAGATACGGAGCGTCCGGACACGGCGCAAGGTGCCGGGGCCCGGCGGATCGCGGCCGCCCCCGCGCCAGGCGGCGCAGGCTCGGCCGCGGGCCGGTCGGTCAGGTGATGCCGAGCAGCGACAGGATGATGATGACGATGACGACGAGACCGACGATGTAGATGATACGGTTCACGGAACTAGCTCCTCCAGAAATCACGCGCCGGTGATCCGGCTTCGCTACACTTCGGCCTCCGGGCGCCAGAAGAAAGGGGCGGGCCGGAATTTTTTCGTTTGAGCCGGGCCGGTTCGCCCCGCGGCGCAGCGGCTCACTCCTCCGCGAAGGGGTTCCAGTCGTCCTCGACTTCCGGCAGCGCCTCCCTGGCGGCCTCGGCGGCGATCTGCTCCGGCGTCCTGATGTCCACGATCCGGGCCTCCGGGAAGGCGGCGACGACCGCCTTCATCATCGGATGGTCCATCGCCCGGCGGCGCAGATCCGCGGCCTCGGCGTCGCGCTCCTCGGCGATGGTGGGTTGGCCGCCTTCGCTCACCACCGAGACCGCCCAGCGCACGCCGGTCCAGCGCTGCAGCGCGCCCGAGAGCCGGGATGCGAGGTCGGCCGGCGCGGCCTCCGCCGGCTCGAACTCGATCCGGCCCGGCGCGTAGCGCACCAGGCGCAGGCCGGTCTCCACGTCGATCAGGAGCTTGGCGTCGCGGTTGGCGCGGACCAGGTCCACCACCTGCGCGAAGCTGCGGTAGCGGGAGAGCGCCTCGCCGGGCTGAGGCGCGAGGGCCGCGGCCGGGCCGCCCCCGCCGCCGGCCGGGGCGGAGGCGGAGGGCGCGGGAGAGGCGGGGGATGCCGGAGCGGAGGAGGCGGGCGCCGGCGCGGCGGCGGTCTCCGCCGGCGGTCCGTCCTTCAGCTTGCGCACCAGATCGCCGGGCGGCGGCAGTTCGGCGACGTGGGTGAGGCGGATCACGGCCATCTCGGCGGCCATCATCGCGTTCGGCGCGGCGGAGACCTCCTCCAGCGCCTTCAGCAGCATCTGCCACATGCGTGTCAGGCTCCGCATCGGCAGGCGCTCGGCCATGTCCCGCCCCCGGTTGCGCTCGTCGGGGCCGATCGTGGGGTCCTCCACGGCCTCGGGGGTGATCTTGGCCACGCTGATCCAGTGGGTGATCTCCGCGAGGTCGCGCAGGATCGCCAGCGGGTCGGCGCCGTCGGCATATTGCCCGGCGAGCTCGGCCAGACCCGCCGCCGCGTCGCCGCGCATGATCATGTCGAAGAGGTCGAGCACCCGGCCCCGGTCCGCCAGGCCCAGCATGGCGCGGACCTCGTCGGCATTGGCCTGCCCCTGACCGTGGGCGATGGCCTGGTCGAGGAGCGAGAGCGCGTCGCGCACCGAACCCTCCGCGGCGCGGGTCAGCAGCGCCAGCGCGTCCTCGCCCACCTCCGCGCCCTCGCGCGCCGCGATCCCCTTCAGATGCGCGATCATCGTCTCGGGCTCGATCCGGCGCAGGTCGAACCGCTGGCAGCGCGAGAGCACGGTGACCGGCACCTTGCGGATCTCGGTGGTGGCGAAGATGAACTTAACATGGGCGGGCGGTTCCTCCAGCGTCTTCAGGAGCGCATTGAACGCGCTCGTCGAGAGCATGTGGACCTCGTCGATGATGTAGATCTTGTAGCGCGCGGAGGCCGGCGCGTATTGTACCGAGTTGATGATGCTCTCGCGGATGTCGCCGACGCCGGTCTGGCTCGCCCCGTCCATCTCCAGCACGTCCACGTGCCGCCCCCCGGCGATCGCCCGGCAGGGCTCGCAGGTCCCGCAGGGGCTGACCGTCGGTCCGCCCTGCCCGTCCGGCCCGACGCAGTTCATTCCCTTGGCGATGATTCGCGCGGTCGTCGTCTTGCCGGTGCCGCGGATGCCGGTGAGGATGAAGGCCTGCGCGATGCGGTCGGCGGCGAAGGCGTTCTTCAGCACCCGCACCATCGCGTCCTGTCCGATCAGGTCGGCGAAGGTGGCGGGCCGGTATTTCCGGGCGAGCACCTGGTAGGGGGCGTCGGTCATGGCACCTCGGGCGACGGGATCGGCGCCACGCTAACCCGGCGCGCGGGCGGAGCGCCAGATCCCCCGGGGCTGGCGGCGCGCTACGGCGGCATCCGGCGACGCCGGGGTCTAGTCGAGCCGGCGCGCCAGGCCGCGGCCGCGCAGGGCCTCGGCGGCCGGCTGAGGGCGCCGTCCCTCGCGCTGCAGCTCGAGAATCTCCACCGCGCCGTCGCCGCAGGCGATCACCGCCGCGCCGAGGCGCTCTCCCGGCTCGCCCCGCCCCTCCGAGAGACGGGAGCGGAGCAGCTTCAGCCGCTCCCCGTCGGCGCGGCACCAGGCGCCGGGAAACGGGGAGAGGCCGCGGATCTGCCGGTCCACCTCCGCGGCGGGACGGGTCCAGTCGATCCGGGCCTCGGATTTCTGCACCTTCTCGGCATAGGTCGCGCCGGTCTCGGGCTGGGCCGTCTCGGGCAGCGCGCCGAGCCGGCCCGTCGCCGCGACGATCAGCTCCGCGCCGAGGCCCGCGAGCCGGTCGTGGATATCGCCGGCCGTGTCCTCCGCCCCGATCGGCGTCGGAGCGCGGAGAAGCACCGGGCCGGTATCGAGCCCGGCCTCCATGCGCATGATCGAGATGCCGGTCTCGGCATCGCCGGCCATCACCGCGCGCTGGATCGGCGCCGCGCCGCGCCAGCGCGGCAGCAGCGAGGCGTGGATGTTCAGGCAGCCCTGCCGGGGCGCGTCGAGCACCGGCCGGGGCAGGATCAGCCCGTAGGCCACCACCACCGCCAGATCGGCCTCGAGGGCGGCCAGCGCCGCCTGCTCCGCGGCGCCCTTGAGCGAGGCCGGGTGGCGGACGGCGAGGCCCAGCGCCTCGGCCGCGACCTGCACCGGCGCGGGCCGGTCGCGCTTGCCGCGTCCCGCGGGCCGGGGCGGCCGGGTATAGACGCAGGCGATCTCGTGGCCGGCGGCGTGGAGCGCCTTGAGCGCCGGGACCGAGAAATCGGGCGTTCCCATGAAGATCAGTCGCATCGGCGCCTCCTTCGGATCGGGCGCGGCCCGGCGCGCAGGCTCAGCCGCGGCGGCGGGCCTTGCGCAGGATCATGTCGCGCTTCACCCGGCTCAGCCGGTCGACATAGAGCCGCCCGTCCAGATGGTCGATCTGGTGCTGCACGCTCGTCGCCCAGAGATGCACGAAATCGCGCTCCTCGGTCTCGCCGGCCGCGTTCAGGAAGCGCACGGTGACGGCGCGCGGCCGGGTGACCGCGGCGGAGACACCGGGGAGGTTCGGGCTCGCCTCCTGGTGGCTGCGGGGCTCGACGCTGGCATGGCGGATCTCGGGATTGGCCATGCGGACCGCCTGGCCCCGCGTCTCTGAGGCATCGACCACGGCGAGGCGCAGCATGATTCCGATCTGCGGCGCTGCCAGGCCGACGCCGGGCATCGCCTCCATCGTCTCCACCATGTCGTCCCAGAGGCGGCGAATCTCGTCGGTGATGTCCGTTACCGGCCCGGCGGGCGTGCGGAGCCGCCGGTCGGGCCACAGGACGAAGGGCCGGACGGCCATCAGACGATGCCCGCGGGCAATCGGTCGGCGAGATATCCGTCGGGCGAGGGTGCGGCGCGCATCATGTGCCGGACCCAGGCGCCGCGTTCATGGGCGATCACCGGCAGTTCCCAGACACAGGCGAGAAGCGGGCGGTCGTCCGCGGGCCGGAAGCCCGCCCCTGTATCGAGGCTCAGGCGCTGGCACAGGATGTCGCCATGCGCCCACCAGTCCATCAGCAGCCAGGTGCCCGCCTCGCCCTCGTGCAGGACGACGAAGCCGAGGCCGTGCGACCCGCCCTCGGCCTCGCTCTCCGGTCCCATCCGCGCGGCGGCGGCATGGGCGGCCTGGACGCGGTCCTCGCGCGGGGTCCGGCGGCCGACATGGTAGGTCTTGGCGCGGATCGGCCCGACCTGCCAGAGCGTCAGGTGACGCAGGGGGCGCGGCGCGTAGACTGGCGGCGGGGTCACGCCCGCGCCTTCTCGCGCTTCAGCTTCTGCATCTTGCGGGTGATCATCTGGCGCCGCATCGGCTTCAGGTAGTCGATGAAGAGCTTGCCGTTCAGATGGTCGATCTCGTGCTGGACGCAGACCGCCCAGAGATCGGTGAAACGGCCATGCTGGCGGGCCCCCTCGAGATCGGTCCAGCTCACCTCCACCTGTGCGGGACGCTCGATATCGGCGTATTGCTCGGGGATCGAGAGGCAGCCCTCCTCGTAGGTGGAGGTCTCCTCCGAGGCCCAGTCCACTACCGGGTCGATCAGCGCCATGGGCCGCGGCTCGGCGCCCTCCTCCTTCACGCAATCCATGACCAGCAGGCGCTTCATCACGCCGAGCTGGGGCGCGGCGAGGCCGATGCCGGGCGCGTCGTACATGGTCTCGAACATGTCCGAGGCGAGATCGCGGATCTCGTCGGTGGGCGGACCGATCTCGGCGGCCACCGTCTTCAGCCGCGGATCGGGATGGATGAGGATGGGGCGGATCGTCATGGGCCGCGATGTAGGGCCTCGCCGCGCGCCGCGCAATCGCCTTGCAGCGGCGGCGCGGGGCCTTAGCTTGCCCGCCGACGACAGGAGGCGGCATGAGTTTCGACGAGATCATCGACCGGCGCGGCACCCATTCGGCGAAGTGGGACAAGATGGAGGCGCTCTACGGGGTCTCCCCGGAGGGCGGGCTGCCCATGTGGGTCGCCGACATGGAGTTCCGCCCGCCGCAGGCGGTGCAGGACGCGCTGGCGCGGATGCTCGAACACGGTCTCTACGGCTATTACGGCGACGACGCCGCCTATCTCGAGGCGATTCGCTGGTGGATGGAGACCCGGCACGGCTGGCAGGTCGATCCCGCTCACATCCTCACGACCCACGGCCTCGTCAACGGCACCGCGCTCTGCGTCGACACCTGGACCGAGCCGGGCGAGGCGGTGGTGCTCTTCACCCCCGTCTACCACGCCTTCGGGCGGGTGATCCGCGCCGCGGGACGCGAGGTGCGCGAGCTGGAGATGGCGGTGGAGGACGGCCGCTACGTCCTCGATTTCGACGCCTTCGAGGCGGCGATGACAGGCAACGAGAGGCTTCTCGTGCTCTGCTCGCCGCACAATCCCGGCGGCCGGGTCTGGAGCCGGGCGGAGCTCGAGGCGGTCGCGGACTTCGCCAGGCGTCACGACCTGATCCTCGTCTCCGACGAGATCCACCACGACATCGTCCTGCCCGGCCATTCCCATACGCCGATGGCGCTGATCGAGGGGGTCGCGGACCGGCTGGTGATGATGACCGCGACCACCAAGACCTTCAACATCGCCGGCTGTCACACCGGCAACGTGATCATCGCCGACGACGACCTGCGGGCGGCGTTCAAGGCGCGGCTGGCGGCGCTCGGCCTCTCGCCCAATTCCTTCGGCATGGAGATGGCGCGGGCCGCCTATTCGCCGGACGGCGCGGCCTGGGTGGACGATCTCGTCGTCTATCTGGAGGAGAACCGCACGCTCTTCGACGGGGCGGTCGCGGCGATCCCGGGGCTGCGGGGCATGGCGCTCGAGGGCACCTATCTCTCCTGGGTCGACTTCTCCGGCACCGGCATGGCGCGGGAGGAGTTCACCGCGCGCGTCGAGCGCGAGGCGCGGCTCGCGGCCAGCCACGGGCCGGCCTTCGGCAAGGGGGGAGAGAACTTCCTGCGCTTCAACATCGCCATGCCGCGGGCCCAGATCGAGGCGGCCTGCGCGCGCCTCGCCCGCGCCTTCACCGACCTGCAATAGCGCGGAACCATTGACAGACCGGCCGCCGCCGTCGATATGGGCCGGGAAGACGTCGATCCCTGCCGCGTGAACAGAGGGGCCGAAGGGCCCACATGGATCCGACGCGACGCTTCCCAGATCACGCGGGGACGCAGCGCCAGTTCGGCCCGGGGACAATGCGGTCCCGCGGGCGAGACGCTGACGCCCCGACGCAACGCCCGGACGCGCACATCGCGTCCGCGCAAAGGATGCTCATGGATTTCGACATGCTGGGCCTCGCGCCCACCCTTCTCGACCGCCTCTCCGAGGCCGGTCTCGACACGCCCACGCCGATCCAGGCCAAGGCGATTCCGCCGGCGCTGGAAGGGCGCGACGTGATGGGCCTCGCCCAGACCGGCACCGGCAAGACCGTCGCCTTCGGCCTGCCGCTTCTCGACGCGCTGATCGCCGAGGGCGGACGGCCGGCGCCGAAGACCGCCCGCGCGCTGGTTCTGGCGCCGACGCGGGAGCTCGCAAACCAGATCGCCGACAACCTGCGCCCGCTCGCGGGCGGCGCCAGGCTGGGCATCACGGTGGTCACCGGCGGCGTGTCGATCAATCGCCAGATCGGCCGGCTCGAGCGCGGCGTCGATCTGCTGATCGCCACGCCGGGACGGCTCATCGACCTGATGGACCGCGGCTCGGTCGATCTGGGCCAGACGCGCTTCCTGGTCCTCGACGAGGCCGACCAGATGCTCGACATGGGCTTCATCCACGCGCTGAGGAAGATCGCGCCGAAGCTCCGGCCGGAGCGGCAGACGCTGCTGTTCTCCGCCACCATGTCGAAGGACATGAACGAGATGGCGCAGACCTTCCTGTCGGACGCGATCCGCGTCGAGGCGGCGCCGCCGGGCAAGCCGGCCGACAAGGTCGACCAGGAGGTGCGGTTCCTGCCGAAGGAGGAGAAGACTTCGCACCTGGCCGAGCTTCTGGGCGATCACGTCGGCGAGCGGGCGCTGATCTTCGTGCGCACCAAGCATGGCGCCGACCGGCTGATGAAGCAGCTCGACCGGGCCGGCCATCCCGGCGCGGCGCTGCACGGCAACCGCAGCCAGAACCAGCGCGACCGGGCGCTGAAGGCGTTCCGCGAGGGCGAGATCAAGGTGCTGGTCGCGACCGACGTGGCGGCGCGGGGGATCGACATTCCCGAGGTCGAATACGTCTACAATTACGATCTGCCGAACGTCTCGGAGAGCTACGTGCACCGGATCGGCCGCACCGCCCGGGCCGGACGGTCCGGCAAGGCGGTGGCGCTCTGCCAGCCCGACGAGCTCGCCTATCTGCGCGACATCGAGAAGCTCCTCGGCCGGACGCTGCCGGTGGCGGTCAGCGCCTCCTGGTCCGAGATGACGCCGCCGAAGCCCGCCACCGGCGGCGGTGGCCGCCGGGGCCGCGGCGGCGGCGGCGGATCGGGCCGCGGCGGTCGACCGAAGCCCGCCGGCGGCACGGCCCCTGAGGCGAAGCCCGCGCGGCCGCGGCGGCGCCGCGCCCGCAAGGGCTGACCGCCCTCAGCCCGGACAGGCGGCGCCGGCGTCGATCCAGGCCTGGGTGAGCGCGCCGAACTGCTCCTGGCTGCCGGGCGCGGGCGTGCGCCCCTTGCCCGGGTGCCAGCCCCAGCCGACGAGCCCGTCATGGGCGTTGTGCTCGTGGATCTCGGCCAGATCGCGGCCGCCGTTGCGCTCGGGATCCTTGAGCTGGGTGCAGATCTCGCCGGCGGAGAGGCCGACCCAGCCCATCTCCACCGGGGCGAGGTTCCAGGGCTCGTGGCCCGGGATCGAGCCCTCGGCGCCGACGAATTCCATGTTCTCGCGGCCGTGGCAGGTATTGCACTCCATGCCCACGGCCCCCATCCCCGCGGAGCGCACCACGGGCGGCTGGTGCGGCTCCATGGCGTCGCCCTGCAAGGGGCCGCCATCCACCGGGTGGCAGTTGAGGCAGCGGGGATGCTGAAGCACCTTCGCCATCTCCTCGAAGAGCGCCGCGGCGCGCTCGTCGTCGTTCTCGATGTCCTGGAAACTGTCGACCGGCGCGAGCTCGGTCGGCAGATCCTCCTGGGCGATGGCGGGAGCCGCCAGCGCCAGGGTCAGCAGAAGCGTCAGTCTCATGGTCTCTCTCAGCTCGTGGCGACCGCGAAGGGCAGGCGGGTGGGCAGCGTGCCGGTGAGCGACCGCCAGGCATTGGCCATGGCGGGCGCGGAAGGCGGCAGGCCCGGCTCGCCCACGCCGGTCGGATCGGCGGTGGACTTGATGATCGATACCTCGATCTCGGGCATGTCGGAGATGCGCGGCACGCGGTAGCCGTCGTAGTTCGACTGCCGCACGCGGCCGTTCTCCCCGAGCGTGATCTCGGAATAGAGCGCAGTGCCGAGCCCCATGCCGATGCCTCCCTCCATCTGCGCGCGAATCACGTCCGGCGTCACGGCGACACCGCAATCGACGGCGCACCAGACGCGGGTGACCTTCGGAACGCCGCCCCGGTCCTCGACCTCGGCGATCTGCGCCACGTAGCTGTCGAAGCTGCGCACCACCGCGACGCCCTTGCGGCGATCGCCGGTTCCGGGGCCCGACCAGTCCGCCATCTCCGCCACGCGCTCCAGCACGGCGCGGTCGCGGGGGCGCTCGTCCTTCATCATCGCCAGGCGCCCCTCCACGGGGTCCTTGCCGGCGGCGGCGAGTACCGTGTCCATGAAGGTCTCCACCGCGTAGCCGGTATGGGTGTGCCCGACCGAGCGCCACCACAGGATCGGCACCGGACTCTCCATCTGCTGCCAGCGCAGGCGGGCCGCGGCCACCCCGTAGGGCAGCTCGTTCGATCCCTCGAAGGAGGTCGGGTCGATGCCGTCCTTGACGGTCATCTTCTCGAACGGCGTGCCGATCATGATCGACTGGTTGGCGACGACGTTGTCCCAGGCGGTGACGTTGCCCTCGCCGTCGAGCCCGGCGCGCAGCGTATGCACCGTCAGCGGTCGGTAGCGGCCGCCGCGAATGTCGTTCTCGCGCGTCCACATCAGCTTCCAGGCGCCCTCGCCGCCCGCCGCCTTGGCCACGTTGGCGAGCTCCTGCGCGGTGTAGGAAGCCTGCGTCGCCCGCCGGCCGAAGGAGCCGCCCGCGAACATGGTGTTGAACTTCACGTTCTCGGGCGCCATGCCGAGGATGCCGGCAATGGTCGGGTGGTCGGCCCCCTGGAACTGGGACCCCATCCAGACCTCGGCGCCGTCGCCCCGGACCTCGATCACGCCGTCCTCGGGCTCGAGCGCCGCATGGGCGAGATAGGGAAAGACGTATTCCGCCTCCACCACCTGGGCGGCGTCCGAGAACGCCTGCTCGACATCGCCCGTCTCCTCGACGGTCTTCGGCGAGGCGGGGTTGCGCGCCGCCTCGAGCCAGGCCCGCTCCATCTCCTCGGAGGAGCGGGTTTCGGCCTTGGAGGTGTCCCACTCGGCCGTGACCGCGGCGCGGCCCCTGAGCGCCGCGTAGGTGTTCTTCGCGTAGACGGCGATTCCCGAAGGCAGCTCGCGCACGGCGGTCACGCCCGGCACCTCCATCGCGGCGCTGTCGTCGAAGCTCGACACCGTGGCGCCGAACTGGGGCGGATGGACCATCGCCACCACTTCCATGCCGTCGCGATAGACGTCGATGGTGAACTGCGCCTCGCCTCTGGACTTCGCCGCCGAATCGGTGCGGATCACGCCCTCGCCGCCGATCAGGGTGAAATCCGCGGGGTCCTTCAGCGGCACGTCCACGGGAACGGGCTGCTTGGCGGCATCGTCGGCGAGCTCGCCGAAGGTCGCGGACCTGCCCGATTCGGAATGGCTGACGACGCCCTTCGACACGGTGATGCCCTGCGGGGTGACGCCCCAGTTCTCGGCCGCGGCGGCGACCAGCATGGCGCGGGCGGCGGCGCCGGCCTGGCGCATCTGGGTCCAGCTGTTGGCGAGGCCGAGCGATCCGCCGGTACCCTGCACGCCGAAGACAAGGTTCTTGTAGACCGGGTTCGCGGGCGCGCTTTCGGCGCGGATCTGCGACCAGTCGGCATCCATCTCGTCGGCGACGATGACCGGCAGGCCGGTATTGGCGCCCTGCCCGATCTCGATATGCTTGACCATCACGGTCACGGTGTTGTCGGGGGCGACGCGGACGAAGGCGTTGGGCGCGGTGGGCTGCCCGGCCTGCGCCCGGCCCTTCACGGGCAGCGTCACCGCGAGGACGAGGCCGGCGGACCCGGCGAGGAATCCGCGGCGGGAGAGGGTCATGTCCGTCATCTCAGGCCTCCAGAGTGTCAGATGCCTGCCGGATCGCGCGCCGGATCCGCGCATAGGTGGCGCAGCGGCAGATATTGCCGGCCATGGCGTTCTCGATATCGGCGTCGGTGGGCTTCGGCAGGACCTGCAGCAACGCCGTCGCCGACATCACCTGGCCCGACTGGCAATAGCCGCATTGCGGCACGTTCATCTCGGTCCAGGCGGTCTGCACCGCCTCGGCCTCGGGGCCCTCGATCGCCTCGATCGTGGTGACCTCGGACCCCTCGAGCGTGCCCACCGGCGTGACGCAGGAGCGCCGGGTCATGCCGTCCAGCATGACCGTGCAGGCGCCGCACTGGGCGACACCGCAGCCGAATTTCGTTCCGGTGAGGCGCAGCTCGTCTCGCAGCACCCACAGAAGCGGCGTCTCGGGATCGGCATCGACCGACACCTGCTCGCCGTTGACGGTGAAGTTGGTGGCCATGAGCTGCCTGTCCTCCGGTCGGGTATCGCTCCGGTAGTGTAGGGCCCGTGCGCCGCCTGTCACCTCTCTGGCGATCACTTTCGCGCCCGGCTAGGATCGAGGCCGGAAGGAGACCCATGACCCACGATATCGCGATCCTCGGCATCTTCGCCGCCGACACCGCCTACCGCGCCGACCGGCTTCCGCAGATCGGCGAGACGGTCCTCGGCCGCGGCTTCGCCCTCAATGCCGGCGGCAAGGGGTCGAACCAGGCGGTGGCCGCCGCCCGGGCGGGCGGCTCGGTGGCGATGCTGACGAAGATCGGGCGGGACACGTTCGGCGCGCTGGCGCGGGAGACCTGGGCGGAGGCCGGCGTGGCCTTCGCGGGCGAGGAGGAGGCCGACACGCCGACCGGCGCGGCCTTCATCTATGTCGACGACGCCACCGGCGACAACGCCATCATCGTGGCGCCGGGCGCCGCCGGAACGATCTCGCCCGCAGACGTGACCGGCTGGGCGGAGACGATCCGGGCGGCGAAGGTCTTCCTGGTGCAGCTCGAGCAGCCGCTCGACGCCGCCCACCGGGCGCTCGAGATCGCGCGGGAGGCGGGCGTGCGCACGATCCTGAACCCCGCGCCGGCGGCGGCGCTGCCCGACGAGATGCTCCAGCTCTGCGACCTCGTCACCCCGAACGAGAGCGAGGCGGCGCTCCTGACCGGGCGCGAGGTCACCGGCCCCGAGAGCGCCGCAGCGGCGGCCGGGCATCTGGTCGGACGCGGTGTCGGCGCAGCGATCGTGACCCTCGGCGCCGCCGGAGCGCTCTACCGCGACGCGCGGGAGACGCGGCATGTCGCGGGGATCTCCGCCGGCCCGGTGGTGGAGACGACCGGGGCGGGGGATGCCTTCAACGGCGGCCTCGCCACCGCCCTCGCGGAGGGGCGCGACATCGGCCGCGCCCTCGCCTTCGCCAATGCCACCGCGGCGCTGTCGGTCACCCGCGCGGGCGCGGCGCCGTCGATGCCGCTGCGCGCGGAAATCGAGCGCCTGCTCGCCTGAGGGCGGCTCAGACCTGGTTCGGATAGCCCTTGTCGGAAGCGTCGGTGTCGAAGGTGGCCCAGGTCGTGTCCGCGGGCGGCGGCGGCGCCGGGTCCGCGTTCTCCCGGTGCAGGTTCACCTTGGAGATGAAATTGGCCGAGATCGGCGCGGTGACGAACAGGAAGGCCATGATCAGCACCTCGTGCAGCGATCCCGTCCCACGGGCGAAGGCGTGGATCATCGAGGCGAGGAGCAGCGAGCCGACGCCGAGCGTCGAGGCCTTGGTGGGCGCGTGCAGGCGCTTCATGGGCGTGTCGAGCTTCAGCAGGCCCACCGAGCCCACGAAGGCGAAGAAGGCGCCCGCGAGAAGCGCCACGACGGTGGCGATGTCGGCCCATCCCGCCGGGCCGAGGCCCGCCAGGTAGGCGATCACCCGCTCCTCCCGCGCGATCAGGTCCTCGATCATTCGATGATGTCCCCCCGGAGCACGAAGCGGCAATAGGCGACGGTCGAGACGAAGCCCAGCATGGCGAAGATCAGCGCGCCCTCGAAATAGAGGCCCGTCCCCCCCCACATGCCGAGCAGCACGATGAGCGCGATGGCGTTCACCACCATCGTGTCGAGTGCGAGGATCCGGTCGCCGATATGGGGGCCCTTGATCAGCCGCACCATGGCGAGGAGCTGGGCCAGGCTGACGGCCACGAAGGCCACGACGAGCGCGATGTCGATCATTCGAAAATCTCCTTCAGCCGGCGTTCGTAGCGGTGCTTGATCCCCTTCGCCTCCTCCACCGGATCGGCGGTGTCGAGGGCGTGCACGAGCAGGCAGCTCCCCTCGGCGGAGAGGTCCGCCGAGACGGTCCCCGGGGTCAGGGTGATCGTGCCCGCGAGGATCGCGATCGCCTCCGGCGTGCGGATCTCCAGCGGAATCACCACCCAGCGCGAGCGCATGTTGCGGTTCGAGCGGGTGAGCACGATCCAGGCGACCGCCACGTTGGCCACGGCGATGTCCCAGAGCACGAGCAGGATGTAGAGCGCGAGCCGGCCGAGCCGCGGCGGCCCCGGCCGGTCCGGCCAGTAGGGCTCGGTGATCGCCGGGACCAGCAATCCGAGCAGGATGCCGAAGATCACGGTGCCGACGCCGAGCGAGTTCACCAGCAGGCACCACACCACCGCGATCAGGATCGACAGCAGCGGATGAGGCAGGATACGTCCGGTGAAGCGTGCCATCAGTGACCTCCAGTCTCCGGTTCGGCATGCTCGCCGGACCCCTCGCCCGCGCCCTCTCCGTCGGCTTCGAGCTTGGCGGGGCCGTGGCCCTCCCCGTGATGCTCGACGTCCTTGCCCTCGGCGTCGAGCACGGCGGAGATGTAGGGCCCGGGCGCGAAGAGCTGCGCGCTCGTCGCCCGCATGTAGCCGGTGATAGGTCCCGCGAAGACCGTGTGGGCGACGAGATACGCGACGAGAAGCGCGCTGGCGATGATCGGCAGGACCGGCGGCAACGGGGCGTGGTCGGTCTCCTTGACCGGGTCGTCGGTCTGGGTGTCGGGCGTGTCGGGCGCGCCCCCCCCTTCGCGCGACTTCCAGAACACGGTCGAGCCCGCGCGCGCGAAACCGAGCACGGCGACCAGCGACGAGCCGAGCACCACGGCCCAGATCCAGGCGATCGCCGGCGAGGAGGCCGCCGCGTCGAGGATCAGGAGCTTGCCCAGGAACCCCGAGAGCGGCGGCAGGCCGGTCAGCGCGATGGCGGAGACGAAGAACAGCCCGGCGACCAGCGGCCCGCCGACGATCGCCGGCGCCTTCTCGATCCGCGCGCCGTGCCCGCCGCGCCGCATCTCGACGATGTCGACGACGAGGAACAGCGCCGCCGCGGCGAAGGTGGAATGGGCGACGTAGTAGAGCGCCGCCGCGATCCCCGCCGGGCTGAGGAGCGCGACCCCCGTCAGCACCGTGCCCATCGAGCCGATGACCGCGAAGGCGGCCTGCCGGTCGAGCCGCGTCGCCGCCAGCACGCCGATCATGCCGAGCGCGAGAGAGATCAGCGCCAGCGGCAGGAGCCAGGTCTGGTGCAGCCCCTGGGTGATCTCCAGGTCCGGCGGGAAGACGAGCGTGTAGACGCGGATGATCGCGTAGGCGCCGACCTTGGTCATGATCGCGAACAGCGCCGCCACCGGGCCCGGCGCCTCGGCATAGGCCGCCGGCAGCCAGAAATGCAGCGGCACCAGCGCCGCCTTCACCGCGAAGACCAGAAGCAGGAGCACCGCCGCCACCCGGATCGCCGCATTCCCGCCCGCGTCGATGGCCGCGACCCGCCCGGCGAGGTCGGCCATGTTGAGCGACCCGGTCTCGGCATAGAGCGTGCCCAGCGCGAAGAGGAACAGGGTCGAGCCGAGGAGGTTGTAGAGCACGTATTGCACGCCGGCCTTCAGCCGGACCGCGCCGCCCGAATGGATGACCAGCCCGTAGGAGGCGATGAGCAGCACCTCGAAGAAGACGAAGAGGTTGAAGATGTCGCCGGTGAGAAAGGCGCCCATGATCCCCATGAGCTGGAAATGGTAGAGCGCGTGGAAATGCCGCCCCCGGCGGTCCCAGCCGGAGCCGATGGCGTGCAGCAGGACCGGCAGCGCGAGCAGCGCGGTCAGCAGCACCATGTAGGTCGAGAGCCTGTCGGCCACCAGCACGATGCCGAAGGGCGCCGACCAGTCGCCGAGGAGATAGACGGTGATCTCGCCGCCCGCCGCCCGGACGAGCAGGCCGAGCGCGACGCCGACGAGAGCCAGGGTGCCGGCCACCGAGAGGGTGCGCTGCAGCGGCCGGTTATGGCGGGCCACCAGCACCATGAAGGCGGCAAGCATCGCCGGCAGGACGATCGGGGCGATGATCCAGTGGCTCATGATTCGTCCGACCTGCGGACGGCGTCCACATGGGTGCCGGTCTCGTTCACCCAATCCTCGCCGCCGCCGAGATAGGCGCCGAGGGCGATCACCACCACCACCGCCGTCATGCCGAAGGAGATGACGATGGCCGTCAGCACCAGCGCCTGCGGCAGCGGATCGGTATAGAGGGTGGCGCTGTCGCGCAGGATCGGCGGCTGGTTCAGCACCAGCCGGCCGGAGGCGAAGAGGAAGACGTTGACGGCATAGGTCAGCATCGCCGTGCCGATGATCACCGGAAAGGTCCGGAGCCGCAGCACGAGATAGAGACCCGCGGCGGTGAGGATTCCGATCGCGGAAGAGACGAGAAGTTCCATCCTACTCCTTTTTCCGGCGCGAGGGGTCGATGTCCATGGCATAACCGGGCCGCCGCATGTCCGCCCGCCGCGCCATCTTGGCGAAGCTCTCGAGCGAGAGGAGGACGGCGCCCACCACGGTGAGGAAGACGCCGAGATCGAAGGCCATGGCGCTCGCGATCTCGACCTCGCCGATGAGCGGCAGGTGCAGGTAGCCGAAGGAGCTGGTGAGGAACGGGTGACCGGTGAACCAGGCGCCGATCCCGGTGAGGCCCGCCGTCAGGATGCCGGCGCCGACGATGCCGTGATAGGGATGCCGCTGGCGGTGCATGGCCCAGTAGAAGCCGCTCGCCATGTACTGCATCACCACCGCCACCGCCACGATGAGCCCGGCGATGAAGCCGCCGCCCGGCAGGCTGTGGCCGCGCAGGAGGACGTAGATGCCGACGACGAGGACGACCGGCATGATGACGCGCGTCAGCACCACCATCATCATCGGATGGGCGTCGCCCGCGAGGTCCTTGTCGGGCCGGCGGCTGCGCAGCTTGGCGCGCACCGGCCCCGTGAGGAGCGCCTCGGCGAGGGCGTAGATCACCACCGCCGCGATGCCGAGGACGGTGATCTCGCCGAACGTGTCGAAGCCGCGGAAGTCGACGAGGATGACGTTCACCACGTTGGTGCCGCCGCCGCCCGCATAGCTGTTCTCGAGAAAGTAGTCGGCAATCGTCGGACGCACGAAGTCCCCGCGCAGCAGGTGGTAGCTGAGACCGGCGGTCAGGCCGCCCGCGATAACCGCCAGCCCTCCGTCGCGCAGGCGCTTGAAGACCGTGCTCTCGCGCGGGGTTTCGTTGGGCAGGAAGTTCAGCGCCAGCAGCAGCAGGATCACCGTCACCACCTCGACCGAGATCTGCGTCATGGCGAGGTCCGGCGCGGAGAGGATGACGAAGCCCAGCGACACGATCACCCCGATGATGGCGATGAGGACGAGCGCGAAGAGCCGGTCGCGATGGAGGATGACCAGCGCCCCCGAGGCCGCGACGAGCATCACCCAGCCGACCGCGGCGACCTCGTTCACCGGCAGGGGCTCGCGGACCGGGGCGGTGGCCTCGCCGGTCAGCCAGCCATGGCCGGCGAGCGCCAGCACCGCCAGCGTGAAGATGGCGGCGAAGCGGCTGAAGGCGCCGTCATGGAGACGGAAGGTGATCGCGCGGGCGAGCCCGACGGCGCCGGCCACGATCCCGTCGAAGATCGCCTTCGCCGCCGGCACGCCGAGCGCCGTCCAGGCCCGGTCGGCGGGCCGGAAGAGCCACAGCAGGAGCAGACCGCCCGCGGTGGCCACCAACGACATCATCAGCGCCGGCGTGAGGCCGTGCCAGATCTTGAAATGCAGGTGCTCGGGGAAGGCGGCGGCGTCGCCGATGACATGCTCGGCCACGAAGAACACCGCCGGTTCGGCGACGAAGGGCAGGATGCCGATCGCGAGGACCAGCACGCAGAGGAAGGCCGGCGGCCCCCACATGCCGAAATTCGCGTCGTGTGGATGGGAGGGATAATCGTCGCGTTCCGGCCCCATGAAAGTGTGCACGATGAAGCGGAAGGAATAGGCTGCCGAGAAGAGCGCGCCGATCGTCGCCACCGCCGGCACGAACCAGTGCGTGCCGAAGAGGCTCGTATGCGTCGCCTCCTCCAGCATCATCTCCTTCGACAGGAAGCCGTTGAAGAGCGGGATGCCGGCCATCGACAGGCCGGCCACCAGCGCGATCGCGAAGGTCACCGGCATCAGGTGCCGCAGCCCGCCGAGCTTGCGGATGTCGCGGGTATGGGCGGCATGGTCGACGATCCCGGCCGTCATGAAGAGCGCCGCCTTGAAGGTCGCGTGGTTGAGGATGTGGAACACCGCGGCCACCGCGGCATAGGCGCTCCCCGTTCCCAGCAGGAAGGTGATGAGCCCCAGATGCGAGACGGTGGAGAAGGCGAGAAGCGCCTTCAGGTCGTCCTTGAAGAGCGCCACGACCGCACCGATCACCATGGTCAGCAGCCCGACGGAGGTGACGATCCAGAACCATTCCGGCGTGCCCGACATCACCGGCCAGATCCGCGCCATCAGGAAGATGCCGGCCTTCACCATGGTCGCGGAATGCAGGTAGGCGGAGACCGGCGTGGGGGCGGCCATGGCGTGCGGAAGCCAGAAATGGAACGGGAACTGCGCCGACTTGGTGAAGCAGCCGAGCAGGATCAGGATCAGCGCCGGCAGGTAGAGCGGCGAGGCCTGGATCGCCTCGCGGTTCTCCAGGATCACCGACAGGTCGTAGCTGCCTGCGATCCGCCCCAGCAGCAGCATGCCCCCGATCATCGCCAGCCCGCCCATGCCGGTGACGGTCAGCGCCATGCGCGCGCCTTGCCGCCCCTCGGGCAGGTGCTTCCAGTAGCCGATGAGCAGGAAGGACGACAGCGAGGTCAGCTCCCAGAAGACCAGCAGGAGCAGGACGTTGTCCGACAGCACGATCCCCACCATCGCGCCCTGGAAGAGCAGAAGATAGCTGAAGAACTCCCCCATGTCGTCGTTCCGGGAAAGGTAGTAGCGCGCGTAGATGATGATCAGGCAGCCGATGCCGAGGATCAGCGCCGCGAAGAAGAAGCCGAGCCCGTCGAGCATCAGCGTGGCGTTGAGCCCCAGCGAGGGCATCCATTCCACCCCCGCTTTCGGCACCTCCCCCGCGAGCAGCTCCGGCAGGCGGCTCAGCAGCCCGACGAGAGCGGTGACGGTGACACCGAGCGTGACCAGGGCGCAGGCGCGGCGTCCGGCATCGCTCACCACGCCGGGCAGAAGCGCGCCGAGGAACGGCAGGAGGACGATCAGGAATAGCGACATGAAGCTCCCTGCGGCTCGGAGGTTCGGGCAACCTTCCTTGCATTTGCCATCGGTCTCAAGCGTTAATGCTTTAACGGTGGCCGCCGGGCTGCCGGAGAGAGGCCCGTCCACCACCAAGCGGCGCTCTCCGATGGACGCCGCCGGGCGGGCAGGATACAGAGCCGCCCATGACCAATCACCTCCACCGCGGCGACCTGCCGGACGACCTCGATCTCGGCCCCGTGATCGCCATCGACTGCGAGACGATGGGCCTCAATCCCCACCGGGACAGGCTCTGCGTGGTGCAGATGTCGGCCGGCGACGGCGACGCGCATCTCGTCCAGGTCGCCAAGGGCCAGAGCGCGGCGCCCAATCTCGAGCGCCTGCTCGCCGACCCGGAGGTGCTGAAGCTCTTCCATTTCGGCCGATTCGACATTGCGGCGATGTATCACGCCTTCGGCACCCTCGCCGCGCCCGTCTACTGCACCAAGATCGCCTCCAAGCTGGTGCGGACCTTCACCGACCGCCACGGGCTGAAGCAGCTCCTCACCGAGCTTCTCGACGTCGATGTCTCGAAGCTGCAGCAGCAGTCGGACTGGGGCTCGGAGACGCTGACCGACGGGCAGATCGCCTATGCCGCCTCGGACGTGCTCCACCTGCACCGGCTGCGCGAGACGCTCGATGCGCGGCTCGAGCGCGAGGGCCGGGCGGAGCTGGCGGCGCGCTGCTTCGAGTTCCTGCCGACGCGCGCGCGCCTCGACCTCCTCGGTTGGGACGATCCTGACATTTTCGCGCATTGACCTGTTGGCGGCGGTCGCGACCGGCTACATCGGTGCCATGGCGCGCAAGGCATCAGCGCGGCCCCTCGGCCGCTTCAAGAACAGGCATTCCGACCGGGTGGCGCGGCTGAAGGTGATCCTGCCGCTCACCGCGCTCGCGATCCTGTCCACCCTGTTCCTGCTCGCCGACCGCCACGACCGGGAGCGCGTCATCCGCTACAGCGCCGCCGGCTACGAGGAGACCGCGCAGGCGGGCCGGGTCGGCCGCCCGGACTATTCCGGAATCGGCAGCGACGGCGCCGAGATCTTCGTCACCGCCGAGGAGGCCTGGCCCGGTCGGACCGACGGCGAGGTCACCGCCAGTTCCCTCACGAGCACCTGGAAGGGGCGCGAGAGCGGCCGCGTCGTCGCCTCCTCCGCCTCCGGCGTCATCGGCCCCGAGCGCTCGCGCGCCGAGCTGACCGGCGCGGTCGACATCGAGACCGACGGCGGCTACCGGCTCAGAAGCGAGCGGATGAACATCGACATGGATGCCGGCCGGATGGTCTCCCCCGGCCCGGTCACCGGCACCGGGCCGGACTTCCGCATCGACGCCGGCGCCATGCAGGTCCGCCAGACCGAGAGCCAGGCGCTCGTCACCTTCACGGACGGCGTGAAGGTGATATACGACCCGAAGGCCTCCGAGAAGGATCGGCAATGAGATCACTCCTGTCCATCCTCCTGCTGGCGCTGCTCGCCGCTGCGGGCCAGTCGGCGGCGCAATCCGACCAGGCTCAGGTCTCCTTCGGCGGCCTGCGGCAGGATCCGAGCCTGCCGGTGGAGGTGACCTCCGAGGAGCTGCAGGTCGACCAGGAGGACGGCACCGCGATCTTCACCGGGGACGTGCTCGTCACCCAGGGCGCGCTCCGACTGACCGCGCCGCGGCTGGAGGTGACCTATACGGAGGGCCAGGGCGGCCGCATCGAGAAGGTCCGCGCGACCGGGGGCGTCACCCTCGTCAACGGCCAGGAGGCGGCCGAATCGGAGGCGGCCGTCTATACCCTCGGCACCGGCGAGGTGGTGATGACCGGCGACGTGCTGCTGACCCAGGGCGAGACCGCCCTGACCGGCGACGCGCTCGACATCGATCTCGCCACCGGCACCGGCCGGATGCGCGGACGCGTCCGCTCCATCTTCCGGACCGACGGCAACTAGATGCGGAACGGCGCGGATCGGCGGACCGGCCCCGGCGCCGGCCTCGAGGTGGAGCACCTCGCCAAGAGCTATCACCGGCGACCGGTGATCCGCGACGTGAGCCTCAGGCTCGACCGCGGCGAGGTGGTGGCGCTGCTCGGCCCCAACGGCTCGGGCAAGACGACCTGTTTCTATGCCATCGCCGGACTCGTCGGCGCCGATGCCGGCCGGGTCTCCATCGACGGGCGCGAGGTCACGGCGCTTCCCATGTACCGCCGGGCGCGGATGGGCGTCGGCTACCTGCCGCAGGAGATGTCGATCTTCCGCGGCCTCAGCGTCGAGGCCAACATCCTCGCCATCCTCGAGCTGACGGGGCGCGACCGGCATGCCCGCCGGCACCGGCTCGACGCGCTTCTGGAGGAATTCTCCATCGAACACCTGCGCCGCACGCCGGCGGTGGCGCTGTCGGGCGGCGAGCGGCGCCGCGCCGAGATCGCGCGCTGCCTCGCCGCCGATCCCAAATACCTGCTTCTCGACGAGCCCTTCGCCGGGGTCGATCCGATCGCCGTCGGCGATATCCGCGCCCTCGTGGCGACGCTGACCGAACGGGGTATCGGGGTGCTGATCACCGACCACAACGTGCGCGAGACCCTCGCCATCGTGGACCGGGCCTATATCCTCCACGAGGGCGGCGTGCTGATGAGCGGCACCAGCGACGAGGTGATCGCCGACGAGCGCGTGCGCCATGTCTATCTCGGTCAGGGCTTCCGCCTCGCCTGATCGCACCGCCCCCCGATCCGCTTGACACCCGCCGCCGTTTTCGCGCCAAATGTCCCGATGAGACCCGGCGCAGTCCATGCGGGGTGGGGCAGAAAAGCACCGTCCGACGGGGGCTTGGCAGTGGAGACACCGCTCCCGCCCGCCCCGATTCGAGGCGCTCAGCGGTCGCGACGGCCCGGCCTCCCTGCGCGCCGGCCGCGTTCCTCCATTTCGCAGAAGGAGAGCTCAATGCGCTACCAGATCAGCGGCAAGCAGATCGATATAGGCGAGTCCCTGCAGGCCCATGTAAAGGGCGAGATCGACACCGTGGTGAGCAAGTATCCCGGCCGCCCGACGGATGCGCTCGTGGTGTTCTCCAAGGACGGTCCGGCCTTCTGCTGCGAGTCGGTCCTGCATCTGTCCACCGGCATCACCGTGCAGGCGAAGGCGACGGAGCACGACATCTATGCCGCGACCGACGCGGCCCTCGCCAAGATGGAGAAGCAGCTCCGCCGCTACAAGCGCCGCCTGAAGGACCATCACAGGGAGCGCGCCCAGCCCGTTGAACTTTCCGGCGTCGCTTCGTATATCCTCGCCGCATCCGAGGATGAGGACATCGATGAACCGGAGACGCTTCAGCCGATCATCGTCGCGGAGATGGAGACTCGGATTCCGTCTCTTTCGGTCGGCGAGGCCGTGATGCAGATGGAACTCGCGGGCGCGCCGGTGCTGGTGTTCCGCAATGAGAAACAGGCCAGCGGAGTCAATGTGGTTTATCGCCGCGAGGACGGCAATATTGGCTGGATTGACCCCAATTCGGCCCGATAGGGCGGCGCGGGCCGTCAGGATGCAGTAGGGTTCCTTATGATCGTATCAGACCTCCTCGCACCCGAGGCAGTTCGGGTGCTCCCGAGCCTGTCGAGCAAGAAGCGTCTGTTCAACACGCTCGCAGACCTCGCGCGGCAGATCTACGACCTGCCGCAGGACCGGACCTGCGAGGCGCTGATGGAGCGCGAGAATCTGGGCCCTACGGCAGTCGGCCACGGCGTCGCCCTGCCCCATGCGCGCATGCCCGGCCTCGACCGGGTGCGCGGGGTCTTCCTGAGGCTGGAAAAGCCGCTCGATTTCGGCGCCGCCGATCGTCAGCCGGTGGATCTCGTCTTCGGCCTGTTCGCGCCGGCGGATTCCGGGGTGGACCATCTCAAGGCCCTGGCCTCGGTCTCGCGGACGCTCCGCGATCCCGATCTGTGCGCGACGCTGCGTGCCAACGACGATCCCGCCACGATCCACGCCGTGCTTACCCAGCGCCGCGCCAGCCACGCCGCCTGACCCCCCGCCCGGGCGGGGAGGGGCGCTCCGCCGCCCTTAGCGGGGAGGGGCGCTCCGCCGCCCTTATCCGAGGTCGAGCGTGCGGATGAAATTCGCCAGGTCGTCCCGCAGGCTCGGGTGCTGCAGGCCGAAATAGACCGTCGCCTGCAGGAAGCCCGATTTCGAGCCGCAATCGAAGCGCTGGCCGTCGAACTTCAGGCCCCAGACGCCCTTCTCGGTGCCGATCTGCTTGGCGATCGCGTCGGTGAGCTGGATCTCGCCGCCCTTGCCCGGATCCTGGGTGTCGAGCACGCCGAGGACTTCGGGCGTCAGGATGTAGCGGCCGATCACCGCGAGGTTCGAGGGCGCATCCGACGGGTCGGGCTTCTCGACCATCCCTTCGACGCGCACCGACTTGTCGCCCGAATCCGCGACGTCGAGGATGCCGTACTTGTTCGTCTCCTCGCGATCGACCTCCATGGCGGCGACCATGCAGCCGCCGGTCTCGGCCTGGGCATCCACCATCTGCTTCAGGCAGGGCACCTCGCCGGCGATCACGTCGTCGGGAAGGACCACCGCGAAGGGCTCGTCGCCGATCAGCCGGCGCGCGCACCAGACCGCGTGGCCGAGCCCCTTGGCCTGCTGCTGCCGGATCGTCGAGACGGTGCCCGAGGGCATGTCCGTGCGGCTGAGCTCCTTGAGCAGATCGTCCTTGCCCTTCTCCTTCAGCGCGGTCTCCAGCTCCGGCGCGCGGTCGAAGTAATCGACGAGCGAGGATTTGCCACGCGCCGTGACCAGGATGAAATCGGTGATCCCGGCCTCGCGCGCCTCGTCCATCGCGTACTGGACCAGCGGCCGGTCGACGAGGGTCATCATCTCCTTCGGCATCGACTTGGTCGCCGGCAGGAACCGGGTTCCGAGACCGGCGATGGGCATGACCGCCTTGGTGACTTTGCGGGGCATCTGGACCTCCCGTTGGGGCATTTTCTGGTGTATTTCACTGGAAACCTAGGCGCGGGGGCCGTCGTGCAAAGTCACGCCGGGCGCATAGGCGAGGAAATGCGGATTGGCGAAGCCGTCCTTGCCGTAGCCGAGCGGCGCGTGGTCGTCGAGGCGCACCACGCGACCGCCCGCGCCGGCGAGCACGGCCTGTCCGGCGGCGGTGTCCCATTCCATCGTCCGCCCGAGGCGGGGATAGAGGTCCGCCTCGCCGGTGGCGACGAGACAGAATTTCAGCGACGACCCCGCGCTGCGGGTGTCGGCGACGGCGTAGCGGCCGATATAGTCGTCGGTCGCCTGGTCCCTGTGCGATTGCGAGGCGACGACGAGCAGGGCGGCATTGTCCGGTTCGCGCACGGCGAGCGCGCGGGTCGGGCCGGGACTCTCCTTGTCGAAGGCGCCCGTCTCCTCCACCGCGCGGCCGTCCGCATCGGTGTAGAACAGCCGGCCCCGCGCCGGCGCGTAGACCACGCCGCGCACCGGCGCGCCGTTCTCCACATAGGCGATGTTGACGGTGAAGTCGCCGCGCCGCTTCACGAATTCCTTGGTGCCGTCGAGCGGATCGACGATCAGGAAGGTCTCCACCTGCTGGCCGTGGCTCGCCGCCTGTTCCTCGGTGACGAGCGGCAGGTCGGGAAAGGCGGCGCGCAATCCCGCCGAGATCAGCGCGTCGGCGGCCTCGTCGGCCTCGGTCACCGGGCTCGCATCGGCCTTGTCGCGCACCTCCATCTCGTCGCGGCCGTAGATCTCCATGATCGCATCGCCCGCCTCGAGCGCCAGCCGCCGGATGACGGTTGCCAGTGTATGGTGGTCCAAATCGCTCCCTCCGCCCACGGATGCGGGGCTGTTATGCTGCGCGCCCAGCGAAACGGCAAGATTTTCATTCCGTTCCCGCACAACCTCCGGATGTCGTGCGGCCGGGACTCGTCATCGGCCGGGAACCGAGCTGCGCGGCTCCTGCGGCACCGACCAGGTCTCGATGCACTCGATCGCCTCCTCGGCGGATTCGACGAAGGCGAACAGGCCCAGATCCTCCTCCGCGATCGTGCCGGCCTCCGCCAGCGCCGCGAAATCGATGATCGAATCCCAGAACGCCTGCCCGAAGAGCAGGATCGGGATGCGGCTCATCCGCCCGGTCTGGATCAGCGTCAGCGCCTCGAAGAACTCGTCGAGCGTGCCGAACCCGCCCGGAAAGACGCAGATCGCGCGCGCCCGCATCAGGAAATGCATCTTGCGCACCGCGAAGTAGTGGAAGTTGAAGCACAGGCCCGGCGTCACGTATTCGTTCGGCGCCTGCTCGTGCGGCAGCACGATGTTGAGCCCGATCGACTGGCCGCCCGCATCCGCCGCGCCGCGATTGCCCGCCTCCATGACGCCGGGCCCGCCGCCGGTGACGATCACGTTGTCGCGCCCGTAGCTCTGCATCGAGCGCTCGGTCATGATCCGCGCGAAGCGCCGCGCCTCGTGGTAGTAGCGCGACAGCCCCGCCAGCGTCTCGGTCCGGGCGCCGCCGGGCCGCTCGGGAATGCGCGCGCCGCCGAAGAGCACGATGGTGGAGGCGATGTTCTTCTCCGCCATCACCATTTCGGGCTTCAGCAGCTCGAGCTGCAGCCGGACCGGGCGCAGCTCCTCGCGGCAGAGGAAGTCCTCGTCGGCAAAGGCGAGCCGGTAGGAGGGGGCGCGGGTCTGGGGCGTGTCCGGGATCTGCTCGGCCGTGGCGCGGTCGGTGGGAGCGTCGCGGAACGGCGAGACGGAGCGGTCTGTCATCTTTCTGGTCGTCCTCGGGGGATGGGGCCGGACCTGCCCTAGCAGAGCAGGGCGCGATGCGGCACCCCGAACCGCGACGGGGCGCCCGCAGGCGCCCGCGTCCCGTCGTCGTCGGCCCGGCCCCGCTCAGGCGGCGCGGCGCCGGCGCCAGGCGCCGAGGCCGCCGAGCGCGCCGCCCAGGAGCAGGACGGAGGCTGGCAGCGGAACCTGCGAGGTCTCCGAAACCGAGAAGGAATCGAGATCGAAGCCGTCGCCGCCGGCGGCGTCGGACTTGTCGAAGAAGCTGATCGTGTCGTAGCGGCCGGCGCCGAAGGTCAGGGTCTGCGTGCCGCCGAGGACGCCCTCGTTCCGGTTCGTGACCGTGCCGGCGAAGACGTCGGCGACACCGCCGCGGCCGATGAAGACGTCGACCGCCTCCAGCGGATAGTTCCTGCCGTAGGTCACCTCGACCACCGAGATCGGGCCGGAGAAGCCGGGCGCGACCCGGAAGGTCGCCGATCCGCCGAGGCCGAGCGAATAGAAGCTGCCGTCGCCGGAGCCGAGATTGACGCTCGACAGGTCGTCGCGCGAATCGTCTCCGCATCCCGCGGTTCCGGCCTGTCCGGCGCAGGTGCCGGTCGCGTCGGTGATGCTGAACGTCGCCGCGCCGGCTCCGCTGGCCGCCAGGACCGCCACGATGGCGGTGAGGGAAAGGAGTTTCATACTGGATCCTACTCGCTTGGTCGCGCGGCCGGAGGACCCCGGCCGCTTCCCGTCACCTCCTATGCCACGCCGTTCCCGGACCCGAAGGACAAGGTTCTCAAAAGGTTAATTCACCTCATCCGGGGAACCAATGGGCGCGGGACCGGCCGACAGGACACGCTGCGTGGAGGATCGGGGGTCGTGCGGCGGACCTCGCGCCCCGTTGCGGCGCCGGCCGCGGCCGTCTATGCGCCTCGGAGGATGCAGCGAGCGCCAGGGGGAACCGCGATGCGCCACGAGGATCTCGAAACCGCCATCGACGCCGCATGGGAAACCCGCGGCGAGATCACGCCCGCCACCGGCGGAGAGACCCGCGAGGCGGTCGAGGCGACGCTGGAGGCGCTGGACCGGGGCGAGCTGCGCGTGGCCGAGAAGCGGGACGGCGGCTGGCAGGTCAACCAGTGGGCCAAGAAGGCGGTCCTGCTGGGCTTTCGCATCCGCGACATGGAGATCCAGCCCGGCGGCCCCGAGGGCGGCGGCTGGTGGGACAAGGTGCCGTCGAAATTTGCCGGGTGGGGCGAGACCCGCTGGCGCGAGGCCGGCTTCCGCGCGGTGCCGAACTGCGTCGTGCGCCGCTCGGCCTTCATCGCCAAGGGCGTGGTGCTGATGCCCTCCTTCGTCAATGTGGGCGCCTATGTGGACGAGGGCACGATGGTCGACAGCTGGGCCACCGTCGGCTCCTGCGCGCAGATCGGCCGGAACGTCCATCTCTCCGGCGGCGTCGGCATCGGCGGCGTGCTGGAGCCGCTGCAGGCCGATCCGACGATCATCGAGGACAATTGCTTCATCGGCGCCCGCTCCGAAGTGGTGGAGGGATGCATCATCCGCGAGGGGTCGGTGCTCGGCATGGGTGTCTATATCGGCAAGTCCACGAAGATCGTGGACCGCGAGACCGGAGAGACCTTCATCGGCGAGGTGCCGCCCTATTCGGTGGTCGTCTCCGGCTCGATGCCGACCAGGAACGACCTGAACCTCTACTGCGCCGTGATCGTGAAGCGGGTGGACGAGCGGACCCGCGCGAAGGTCGGCATCAACGAACTGCTCCGCGATTGACGCAGCGGCGGGGGAAACCCCGCCGCCCTGCCCTCAGCCCTCGCAATAGATCGGCGGGCGGCGCTCCAGAAAGTCCGTCGCGCCCTCGTAGGCCGCCGCCATCCTGAGAAGCAGCGCCTCCTGGAAGTGATTGCCGACGAGCTGCATGCCGATCGGCAGACCCTCGGGCGAGAAGCCGCATGGCACCGCGACGGAGGGCAGCGCGGTGTAGCTGAACGGGATGGTGAACTGCCGCCCGCGTCCGAAATCCTGTGCCGCGGCGCTGAGCAGCGGCGCCGTCGTGGGCAGCGAGGGCGTCAGGAACGCATCGACCTGCTCGAAGGCGCTCTTCACCTCGGCGACGATCTGCGGCCGCTCGCGCACGCGCGCCTCGTATTGTTCGGCCGTTACCGCCGAGCCGTCGGCGATGTTGTTCATCACGATCGGCCCGAACAGCCGCTCCGCGTCGGGCGTGGAACGCACCTCCTCGCCGAGGATCTGGTTGAACTCGTAGAGCAGGATCTCGCTGAAGAGCGCGGCGTAGTTCAGGCGCCCTTCGAGCGCCGGCACCCGGATCTCGACGATCTCGGCGCCGAGGCCCGACAGCGTCTCCGCCGCCTGCCGCACGGCGCTCTCCACCGCGGGATCGATGTCGGTCAGGGAATAGTTCTGCACCAGGCCGACGCGCATCCCCTCGATCCCCCGGTCGAGATCGACCGTGTAGCTCCGTCCCGGCTGGGCCAGCGCGGAGTTCGGATCGCCGGGGTCGAACCCGGCCATGGCGTCGAGGAAGATCGCCACGTCCCGGACCGATCGCGCCAGCGGCCCCACCGTGTCGAGGCTCAGGGAGCGCGGATAGACGCCCTTGAGGCTGACCAGCCCGAAGGTCGGCCGGATGCCGGAGATGCCCAGCCACGAGGCCGGCACGCGGATCGAGCCGCCGGTATCGGTCCCCGGCCCGCCGAGGCAGAGCCCGGCGGCGATGGCCGCCCCGGTGCCGCTCGAGGAGCCGCCCGGCGACCGCTCCGGATCCCACGGATTGTGGACGTCCCCGAAGGTCGTGTTCGTCCCCGAAACGCCTGCGGCGAAGGCGTTCATGTTGGTCTTTCCGAGGATCACGCAGCCGGCTTGCTTGAGCTTGGCGATCACCGTCGCGTCGCTGTCGGTCACCCTCTCCGCGAAGGCCTCGGAGCCGACGGTGGTGCGCGTGCCCGCCACCTCGAAGAGATCCTTCACCACGATGGGAACGCCGTGCAGCGGTCCGCGATCCGTGCCCGATCCGAGTTCCGCGTCCCGCTCCCGCGCGGTCGCGAGAGCCTTCTTCCCGAGGATCGAGATGAAGGCGTTCAGCTCCGGCTCGAGCGTCTCGATGCAGTCGAGATAGCGCCGGGTCAGATCGGCGCTCGACAGCGCCCCCGACCGGAAGGCCGCGCCCGCCTCGCCGACCGATCGCGGCAGGGCAGGCCCGGCCTGCGCCTCCGCCGCTCCGCCAAATGTGGCTCCCGCGAGCAGGAGCGACCCCGTCCCCCCCAGAATCTCCCGGCGGGTCGGTCCGCGGTTTTCGCCCGTGGCGCTCATGGTGTCGTCCCTGTCTGTCCGTGGAAAGGTTTACGCTACGAAAGCCTCCCGTCGCTGTCAATTTCCGGCGCCCTCCCGGCCATTTCCGGCCCGCCGCAGACGGAACCGATCTATGCGACGGCTCGTTCGCTGGTGTAGAACGCAGATGCCCGACACGGGCGATTTACAGCTACGCGAAGGAAATGGCTCATGGGCTGGATTCTCACCATCATCATCGGCGGCCTGGCCGGATGGATCGCCGAGAAGATCATGGGGGCCGATCACGGCCTGCTGATGAACATCATTCTCGGCATCGTCGGGGCCGCGGTCCTGAACTTCATTCTTTCGACTCTTCTCGGCCTGTACCCGGCCACGAGCTGGCTGGCCTATCTGATCGTTGCGATCATCGGCGCCTGCGGGCTGATCTTCATCTGGCGGGCGATCAAGGGCCGCGCCTGACGCAGACGGCTATTCCGGCACCCGGCCGCGTCCTCCCGGACGCGGCCGTTTTCGTGCCGGCTTGACACCGGGCGCGCGCGCGCGCACCCCCCGCCCATGGCCCGCGCACAGCACATCTACACCTTGCTCGTAGAGGTCGGCCGCGCGCCGGGCGACGGCCTTCCCGACGGCGCCACCGGCGCCGGCCTTCTGTGCTACGCGACCGGCGTCGACGAGGCGGAGGCGGTGCGGGAGACCGTGGCGGTCCTGAAGAAGGCCGATCTCGCGCCCCTCGACGTCACCGGCTACGGCACGCGCGAGGAGCGGGAGGCCCAGGGCCACGAGATCGACGCCGAGGAAGCCGCCCTCATGGACCGGGCGCTGGCGGAGAACGCGGTCGTTGTCGCACAGGCGACGCCGGTCTATCCGGAGCGGACATGACCGCGCCGCAACCGGGCGTCGATCCCGTCGATCTCGCCGCCCGGCTGATCCGCCACCCCTCGGTCACCCCCGATGCCGGCGGGGCGATCGGCGAGCTCGCCGCGCTCCTCTCCGCCCACGGGTTCGCCTGCACGCGCGTGGATCGCGGCGGCGTCCCGAACCTCTACGCCCGCCACGGCTCGCGCGGGCCGGTGCTCGGCTTCAACGGCCATCTCGACGTGGTCCCCCCCGGCGACCCCGCCCTCTGGTCCGACGACCCGTTCGCCGCCACGATTCGCGACGGCGCGCTCTGGGGCCGCGGCGCCTGCGACATGAAATCCGCCGTCGCCGCCTGGGCCGCCGCCGCCATCGCCGCCGCCCCCGCCTGCCCCGGTTCCCTGGTCCTCGCCATCACCGGCGACGAGGAGGGGCCGGGCACCGACGGCACCCGCGCCATCCTCGACTGGATGGCCGGGACCGGAGAGCGCCTCGACGCCTGCATCGTCGGCGAGCCCACCTGCCCCTCGCAGATGGGCGAGATGGTCAAGATCGGGCGCCGCGGTTCGATGACCGCCTGGATCGAGGCCACCGGCCGGCAGGGACATTCCGCCTATCCCCAGAACGCCCTGAACCCCATCCACGCGCTCATCGCCTACCTGGCGCGCCTGACCGCGCGGCCGCTCGATGCCGGCACCGCCCATTTCGACCCGACGACCCTGCAGGTCACCGGCTTCGACACCGGCAACGCGGCCAACAACGTCATCCCCGCCGCCGCCCGCGCCATGGTCAACATCCGCTTCAACGACGCCCATGACGGCGCGCGCCTGTCAGACTGGCTCCGCGCCGGGGCCGAGGAGGTGGAGCGCGAGACCGGCGTCACCTTCGCCCTCGACATCCGGATTTCCGGCGAGAGCTTCCTGACCCCGCCCGGCCCGCTCACCGGGATCGTCTCCCGCGCCGTGGCGGCGGAGACCGGCCGAACGCCCGTCCTCTCCACCTCCGGCGGCACCTCGGATGCCCGCTTCGTCAAGGACCATTGCCCGGTTGTGGAAGTCGGCCTCGTCAACGCCACCATGCACCAGGTGGACGAGCGTGCGGAGCTCGCCCATATCCGCCAGTTGACGGCCATCTACGCCCGCATCATCGAGGGGGTCTTCGCGTGAGCCTGATCGTCGCCCGCACCGAGGATGTCGCCGCCTGCAGCGCGCTCCGCCGCACCGTCTTCATCGAGGAGCAGGGCGTCTCCGAGGCCGACGAGATGGACGGCCGCGACGGCGAGGCGGTCCATCTCCTCGCCCGGCTCGACGGCACCGCCATCGGCAGCGCCCGCCTGCTTCTCGACCCGCCGGCGGGCAAGATCGGCCGCGTCTGCGTCCTTGGCCCGCATCGCGGCACCGGCGCGGGCGTGGCGCTCGTGGAGGCCGCGATCGGCGTCCTGCGGGGCACCGACGGCATCGACCGGGCGAGGCTCGGCGCCCAGATCCACGCCCTCGACTTCTATCGCCGCTTCGGCTTCGAGGCCGAGGGTCCGATCTACGACGATGCCGGCATCCCCCATCGCGACATGGTCCTGTCGCTCGCGCCTGCGCGGTGATAGGGGCCCCGGCATGGCGCATATCCCTTCCAAGGCCGAAATCCTGCAATGGATCTCGGACAATCCCACCCAGACCGCCAAGCGCGACATCGCCCGCGCCTTCGGCATCAAGGGCGCGGACCGCATCGACCTCAAGCGTCTCCTGAAGGAGCTCGAGAGCGAGGGCCATCTCGAGAAGCGCCGCAAGACCTATCGCGACCCCGAGACGCTGCCCCCGGTCTCCGTCTGCGAAGTCACCGGCCCGGACCGGGACGGCGACCTCCACGCCCGCCCGATGGAATGGCAGGGCGACGGGCCGGAGCCACGGATCCTGATCGTGGAGCGGCGCAGCGACGCCGCGCTCGGGGCGGGCGATCGCGCGCTGCTGCGCCTCGCGAGGGTCCAGGACGAGGACCACCAGTACGAAGGCCGCCTGATCCGCAAGCTCAACCGCACCGCGATGCGGATGCTCGGCATCTACCGCGCCGGCTCCGACGGCGGGCGCATCGTGCCCATCGACAAGGGCAACGACAAGGAATGGCAGGTCGCCGCGCGCGACGCCCACGGCGCGCGGGACGGCGAGCTCGTGGAGGCCGAGCGCGCGCCGAAGGACCGCATGGGCCTGCCCCGCGCCCGCATCCTCGAGCGCCTCGGCGACCCGTCGGCGCCGAAATCGGTCTCCCTCATCGCCATCCGCCAGCACGGCATCCCCGATATCTTCCCCGACGCCGCCGTCGCCGAGGCCGAGGCGGCGGAGCCGGTCGCGCTCGGCCGGCGCACCGACCTGCGCGACCTGCCGCTCGTCACCATCGACCCGTCGGACGCCCGCGACCACGACGACGCGGTCTTCGCCGCGCCGGACGACGACCCCGGGAACGAGGGCGGTCACGTCCTCTGGGTCGCCATCGCCGATGTCGCGCATTACGTCCGCCCCGGCTCCGAGCTCGACCGCGAGGCCCGCAAGCGCGGCAATTCCACCTATTTCCCGGACCGCGTCGTGCCGATGCTGCCGGAGGCGCTCTCGGCCGATCTCTGCTCGCTGACGGAGGGCGAGGAGCGCGCCTGCCTCGCCGTCCGCATGGTCCTCGACGCGCAGGGCGCCAAGCTCTCCCACCGCTTCTACCGCGGCCTCATGCGATCGCCCGCATCGCTGAGCTACGAGGAGGCGCAGGCCGCCGAGGACGGCCACCCTTCGGAGAAGACCGCGCCGCTACTCGAGCCGGTCATCCGCCCGCTCTTCGCCGCCTACCGCGCCCTCCGCGCCGCGCGGGAGCGCCGCCAGCCCCTCGATCTCGACCTGCCCGAGCGGCGCATCGAGCTCTCCAGGGACGGGCGCGTGACCTCCATCGCCTTCACCGAACGGCTCGACGCCCACCGCCTGATCGAGGAGTTCATGGTGCTGGCCAATGTGGCCGCCGCCGAGACCCTGTCGGCGAAGCGCCAGCCGCTGCTCTACCGGGTCCACGAGGAGCCCTCGCCGGAGAAGCTGGACGCACTCCGCGAGGTGGCCGAGGCCTCCGGGTTCACCCTCGCCAGGGGCCAGGTGCTGCACACGGTGCATCTCAACCGCCTCCTCGCCCAGTCCGAGGACACCGAGTTCGACGAGCTGGTCAACATGTCCACGCTCCGCGCCATGACCCAGGCCTATTACAGCTCCGAGAACCTCGCCCATTTCGGCCTGGCGCTCCGGCACTACGCGCATTTCACCTCGCCGATCCGGCGCTACGCCGACCTCGTCGTGCACCGCGCCCTGATCACGGCGCACGGATGGGATGAGGACGGGCTCTCGCCGGCCGATATCGAGATGCTCGACGCCACCGCGGAGGCGATCTCGGACACCGAGCGCCGCTCCATGGTCGCCGAGCGCGACACCACCGACCGCTACCTCGCCGCCTATCTCTCCGAGCGCGTCGGCGCCGAGATGACCGGGCGCATCTCGGGCGTCCAGCGCTTCGGCCTGTTCGTGAAGCTTGACGAGAGCGGCGCGGACGGGCTCGTCCCCGTCCGCGCGCTCGGCGGCGAGTTCTTCCACTACGACGGCGAGGCGCAGACGCTGATGGGCGCCGATTCGGGCCGCGTCATCGGCCTCGGCCAGCGCGTCACCGTGCGCATCGCGGAGGCCGTGCCGGTGACCGGCGGTCTCGTCCTCGACCTTCTCGAAGTGGAGGGCGAGCGCCTGCCGCCGCCCCGGTCCCGCGCGCGTCGCGGCGGCCCCCCGCCGAAGCGCAAGAAGGCCCGCGCCGACGCCAAGCGCAAGGCGAAGGACCGCAAGGTGAAGCGCACCCGGCGGAGCTGAGCGCCGGCCCCGCCCTTTCACCCTTTTCCAAATACTCCTCGCACGCCGCCGGCAGGGCGCGCGCCCTTGACCGCCTCGCGCGCCGGTGCAAGGCAGATGCCGACCGACCCGCGGGAGGCTTCCATGCGCGACGCGACCCACGCGCTTGTCGTCATCGACATGCAGAACGACTTCCTGCCCGGCGGCGCGCTCGGCGTGCCCGAGGGCGACGCGCTGGTCCCCGGCATCAATGCGCTGGCAGCCGAGTTCGGGGCGGTGATCCTCACCCAGGACTGGCACCCGGCAGGCCATTCCTCCTTCGCCAGCGGGCATCGGGGCCGCGCCCCCTTCGACACGGTCGAGATGCCCTACGGGCCGCAAATCCTCTGGCCCGACCATTGCGTGCAGGGCACCGAGGGCGCCGGCTTCGCGCCCGGCCTGCGCACCGACGGCGACCTCATCCTCCGCAAGGGCTTCCGCCGCGCGATCGACAGCTATTCGGCCTTCTTCGAGAACGACCGCGCGACGCCGACCGGGCTCGAGGGCTATCTGCGCAGCCGCGGCATCGAGCGGCTGACCCTCGTCGGCCTCGCCTTCGATTTCTGCGTGGCCTACTCCGCGCTCGACGCGGCGAAGCTCGGCTTCGACGTGACCGTCCGGCGCGACCTCACCCGCGCCATCGACATGGACGGGTCCGAGCGGCAGGCCGCGGCGGCGATGGAGAATGCCGGCGTGCGCCTTTGATGGATGTCCGCAGTCTCCTGCTCGGGCTCGCCTTCGCGGTCATGTGGTCCTCGGCCTTCACCTCCGCGAAGTTCATCGTCGCCGACGCGCCGCCCCTGACCGCGCTCGCCTTCCGCTTCCTCGTGTCGGGCACGCTCGGCATCGCCATCGCCCGGGCGCTCGGACAATCCTGGCGCCTGACCCCCGCCCAGTGGCGCGCCACCATCGTCTTCGGGCTCTGCCAGAACGCCCTCTATCTGGGGCTCAACTTCATGGCCATGCGCACGGTCGATGCCGGTCTCGCCTCCATCGTCGCCTCCGCCATGCCGCTGCTGGTCGCGCTGGCCGGCTGGTCGGTGCTCGGCGAACGGCTGCGGCCCCTGGGGGTCGCCGGCCTCGCGGCCGGGCTCTGCGGCGTCGTCCTGATCATGGGCAGCCGCCTCTCCGGCGGGGTCGACACGGCCGGCCTCGCCCTCACCCTGGCCGCGGTTCTGGCGCTGACGCTGGCCACGCTCTCGGTGCGGGGCGCCTCGGCGGGCGGGAACGTCCTGATGGTGGTCGGCCTGCAGATGCTCGTGGGCTCCGCCGTCCTCGGCGCGGTCGCCGCGATCTTCGAGCCCTGGGAGGTGAACTGGACCCCCTCGCTGATCGTCGCGTTCGTCTACATCACGCTCGTGCCCGGCCTCCTGGCCACCTTCGTCTGGTTCGTCCTCGTCGACCGGATCGGCCCGGTCCGCGCCGCCACCTTCCACTTCCTGAACCCGTTCCTCGGCGTCGCCATCGCCGCCGCGGTGCTCGGCGAGAGGCTCGGGCTCCTCGACCTCGTCGGCGTCGCGATCATCATGGCCGGGATCCTCGCCGTGCAGCTCTCCCGGGCGCCCATGCCCTCGCCGCGGCGCACCGTGCTCTAGCCGCAGAGCGGGCTCGTCCCGCGCTCCAGCTCGATCAGGGCCGCGAGCCGTCGCGGCGCGATCTCGCCCACCACCAGCGTCCGGCCCACCACCAGCGCCGGCGTCCCCGGCAATCCGAAGACCCGCGCCAATGCCCGGCTCCGCGCCAGCGCCCGCTCCACCGCCGGCCCCTCCATGTCCCGCACCAACCGCGCCGCCGAGATCCCCAGCTCCTCCGCCAGTTCGGACAGATGGCCGGGCGTCGGCCGGAACCGCGTCGCCATCAGCCGGGAATCCATCGCCTCCCCCGCCCCCTGCGCCCGCGCGGCGAGCGCGGCCCGCGCGGCGCGGTCGGAGGCGGCGCCGAAGACCGGCCAGTGATGCACCGACAGCGTGATCCCGGCCGACGGGCGCATCCGGTCGATCTCCGCGCGAAGCTCGCGGCAATAGGGGCAGTAATGGTCCGAGACGAAGGCCACCGGCACCTCCTCCGGCGCCCCCGTCCCCGCCGGAAAGATCTGCGCGCAGGGATCGGCGCGCAGCCTCTCCACGGCCTGCCGCGGCACGTCCTCCCGCCTGCCGATGCCGAGGAACGGATCGAGTCCCGCCGCGGAGGTCGCGCCGTCCGAGAGGCGGCGGAATCCCGGCATCCCCTCGACGGCGGAGAAGTCGAAATCGCGACCGGACAGGAGGTCGGGGAGCGTCTGGACCCCGGCGACGATCGCCGCCGCACCGGCGCAAGTCAGCAGGAACCGTCGTCTCGGGGTCAGGATGCGCGCTCCCGAAAGGCCCCGGCCCGCGAGCGGGGAGGCGGTGGTGAGCCGGCAGGGGCTCGAACCCTGGACCTACTGATTAAAAGTCAGTTGCTCTACCAACTGAGCTACCGGCTCACGAGGGGGGGACGTAACGGCGGGGTCCGCAAGCGTCAAGCGCAAAGCCCCCGCTTTCCAGCCGGCCCCGACGGGTCTATAGGCGCCCCTCATGCAGGCCGCGCCCGACACATATCCCTTCGCCAAGATGCACGGTCTCGGCAACGATTTCGTCGTGCTCGACCGACGCGCCGGCCGTCCGCCGCTCACCCCCGCCCTCGCCCGCGCCATCGCCGACCGCCATTTCGGCATCGGCTGCGACCAGGTGGTGGAGATCGGCGACGGCGACGGGGAGGCCGAGGCGCGGCTCACCTTCTGGAACGCCGACGGCTCGCGCTCGGCCACCTGCGGCAACGCCACCCGCTGCGTCGCCGCCGAGCTGCTGGCCGAGCGCGGCGCCGACTCCTTGCGCCTGCGCACCGCGCACGGGCTTCTGGAGGCGCGGAGGACCGGCGGCGGCGTCGCGGTGAACATGGGCGCCCCGATCCTCGACTGGCGCGGCATCCCGCTCGCCGAACCCGCGGACCCGGACGCCCTGCCGATCGCCGGCGCACCGCTCGCCACCGGCATGGGCAACCCCCATTGCACCTTCTTCGTGGAGGATGCCGAGGCGGTGGATCTGGCCGCCTTCGGCTCCGCCCACGAGACCCATCCGCTGTTTCCCGAGCGCACCAACGTGCAGGTCGCCCATCTCGCCGGGCCGGACCGGCTGCGGATGCGGGTCTGGGAGCGCGGCGCCGGCATCACCCTCGCCTCCGGCTCCTCCTCCTGCGCCGTGGCCGTCGCCGCCCACCGGCGCGGCCTCACCGGCCGGCGGGTCACGGTGGTTCTCGACGGCGGCGAGATCGCCGTCGACTGGCGCGAGGACGGCGTCTGGATGGCCGGCCCGACCGCCCATGTGGCCAGCGGCGCGTTCACCGTCGCGTTCCTCGAAGCCGCGCAATGACCGCGCCCGTCTTCTCCACCCATGGCTGCCGCCTCAACGCCTACGAGACCGAGGCGATGACGCGCCTCGCCGCCGAGGGCGGCGCCGAGGACCTCGTCGTCGTCAATACCTGCGCGGTGACGGCGGAGGCGGTCCGCAAGGCGCGCCAGGACATCCGCCGCCTCGCCCGCGAGCACCCCGGCCGCCGCGTCGTCGTCACCGGATGCGCCGCGCAGACCGAGCCCGCCACCTTCGCGCGGATGCCCGAGGTCGCCCGCGTCATCGGCAATGCGGAGAAGATGCGAGGGGAGACCTGGGCCGAGATGGCACCCGACTTCGCGGGCGAGACCGAGCGCGTCGTCGTCGACGACATCATGAGCGTGGAGGAGACCGCCGGCCACCTGATCGACGGCTTCGGCACGCGAAGCCGGGCCTACGTGCAGGTGCAGAACGGCTGCGACCATCGCTGCACCTTCTGCATCATCCCCTATGGCCGCGGCAATTCCCGCTCCGTGCCCGCGGGCGTGGTGGTCGAGCAGATCGCCCGCCTCGCCGGCACCGGGTTCGAGGAGGTGGTCCTGACCGGCGTCGACCTCACCTCCTGGGGCGCCGATCTCCCGGGCACGCCGCGGCTCGGCGATCTCGTCCGCCGCATCCTCAAGCTCGTGCCGGGCCTGAAGCGCCTGCGCATCTCCTCCATCGATTCGATCGAGGCCGACCCGGCGCTGATGCGCGCCATCGCCGAGGAGGAGCGGCTGATGCCCCATCTCCACCTCTCGCTCCAGCACGGCGCCGACCTGATCCTGAAGCGGATGAAGCGCCGTCACCTGCGCGCCGACGCCATCCGCTTCTGCGACGAGGCGCGGGCGCTCCGGCCGGACATGACCTTCGGCGCCGACATCATCGCCGGCTTCCCCACCGAGACCGGGGCACATTTCGCGGAGTCGCTCCGGCTGGTGGAGGAATGCGGCCTGACCTGGCTCCACGTCTTTCCCTATTCCGCCCGGCCGGGCACGCCGGCCGCGCGGATGCCCGGCCTCGACGGAGGGGTGGTCAAGGAGCGCGCCCGCCGTCTCCGCGCCGCCGGGAAGGAGGCGGTCGCGCGCCACCTCGCGGCGCAGATCGGCCGCAGGCACCGCGTGCTCATGGAAAGCCCGCGCATGGGCCGCACCGAGCAGTTCGCCGAGGTCGCCTTCGACCGGGACCAGCCCGAGGGCCACATCGTCGAGGCCGGGATCGCATCGCAGGACGGGCGGCGCCTCCGCGCCGCCTGACCCGAGGCCTGCCGCCTCAGCCGGTGGTCGCGAGCCCCACGAATTCGCCGCCAGCGGCGAAGGTGCAGGTGAAGGACAGCACCCCGTTCGCCGTGCTGCCCGCGACGGTCGTCACCCCGCCCTCGGTCTCCGGTGAATCCATCACGATGTCGCCCGGATTGACGTCGAACTGTTCCGCCGCCTGCTGCCGGCAATAGCCCGGATATTGTGCCTCGTTCAGCTCGAAGCTGGTGTTCATCTCCCGCTCGTTCTCACCGGACGTGTCGATGCAGCCGGCGAGCGCGGACAGCGCGAGGACGGGAATGAGAAGTCGGACCATGGCGGGACATCCTTTCGGTTCGTGGCGCCTGTCGCCGCGAAGACCCGCGGCGCGCCGCGCGACCCTCGCAGTCCCGCCCGGAGCAGGCAACTCCCGGCGAAACGCCCGCTTTGCCTCGGCGGCAGCCTGCCCCTCGCCTTCCCGCCGCGCGCCGCTACCTTCCCGGACATGATGGAGCTTTCCTATTCCCCGTCCTCGCCCTTCGTCCGCAAGGTCATGGTCACGCTGCACGAGACCGGCCAGGCGGATGCGGTCACCCTCGTCCCGACCGAGCAGACGCCGCTGCGGCCGGACGCGGCGAACATCGCCCAGAACCCGCTCGGCAAGGTGCCGACACTGACGCGGCCCGACGGCCCGTCGCTCTACGACAGCCGCGTAATCTGCCGCTACCTCGCCGCGCGCGCCGGCGCGGCGCTCTATCCCGAGGCCCGCCTCTGGGAGGTCCTGACTCTCGAGGCGACCGCCGACGGCATGCTCGACGCCGCGGTCCTCATGGTCTACGAGGAGCGGCTGCGCCCCGAGGAAAAGCGCTTCCCCGACTACGTGGCGGCGCAATGGGCGAAGATCGACCGCGCCCTCGACGCCCTCGAATCGCGCTGGATGAGCCACCTTTCCGGGCCGCTGACCATCGGCCCGATCGCGGTCGGCTGCGCGCTCGGCTATCTCGACTTCCGCCATCCCGACCGGCCCTGGCGCGAGGGCCGCGCCGGACTGGCCGAGTGGTTCGCCCGCTTCGACGCGCGCCCCGCCATGGCCACGACCCGGCCCGCCTGAACCGGCACCGCGCGCGGGCCAAGGCTGCGTTGCGCTGCGCGCCGGGTCCGCTATCCTTCCGGCGATCAGCCGGGGGAGAGCATGACCGGACCGGATCTCGCCTCGCTCTACCGCGGCTATATCGACTGCCTGAACCGGCAGGACTGGGACGATCTCGGCCGCCATGTCGGCGCGACCGTGCGCTACAACGGCGAGGCCGTCGGACTGGCCGGCTACCGGGCCATGCTCGAGGGCGATTTCCGCGCCATACCGGATCTGAAATTCACCGTCGCGCTGCTGGTCTGCGACGCGCGGCATGTGGCGAGCCGGCTGACCTTCGACTGCACCCCGGTCGGCTCCCTGTTCGGCCTTCCCGTCAACGGCCGGCGCGTGCGCTTCGCGGAGAACGTCTTCTACGAGATCGCCGCGGGCCGGATCGCGACCGTCTGGTCGATCATCGACAGGAGCGGCATCGCCGCGCAGCTGTGAGCGGGGCCGTCCCGCCCGCAGAGCCGGATTCCGCGGGCGATGCGCGGCTTTGACCGCTGGACCCGGCGCCCGACAGCGGCTAGACACCGGGCAACGCGCCGGGCGGAAGACCGGGGCGCGGGTCCCCGCCCTGCCCCCGTCGCCGCTGCCGGGCCCCGGAGAAGGAGAGAGATCCCGTGTCCCATGCCGACGATCACGACACCACGCGCCGCGACTTCCTCTACTACGCCACCGCCGGCGCCGGCACCGTGGCCGCGGGCGCGGCGATCTGGCCGCTCGTCAACCAGATGAACCCCTCGGCCAACGTGCAGGCGCTGTCGTCGATCCGGGTCGACGTGGCCGACGTGTCCGAGGGCACCCAGCTCACCGTGCAATGGCTCGGCAAGCCGGTCTTCATCCGCCGCCGCACGCCGCAGGAGATCGAGGAGGCCAGATCGGTCGACGTGAGCTCCCTTCCCGATCCGCTGGCGCGCAACGCCAATATCGAGGATGCCGCGCCGGCAACCGACGAGAACCGCGCGCTGCAATCCTCCGAAGGAACGGGCGGCGAGGAATGGCTCGTGATGATGGGCGTGTGCACCCATCTCGGCTGCGTGCCCCTGGGCGACGGCGCGGGCGACTTCAACGGCTGGTTCTGTCCCTGCCACGGCTCGCAATACGACAGCGCCGGCCGCATCCGCAGCGGCCCCGCGCCCGAGAACCTGCCGGTGCCCGTCGCGGCCTTCGACGGCGAAACGACAATCGTCCTGGGATAGGAGGAGCGATCATGGCCGGAATCCCGCACGACCATTACGAACCGAAGAGCGGCGGCGAGCGCTGGCTGCACAAGCGGCTGCCGATCCTCGGCCTCCTCTACGACACGATCATGATCCCCACCCCCAAGAACCTCAACTGGATGTGGATCTGGGGCATCGTCCTGACCTTCACCCTGGTCCTGCAGATCGCCACCGGCGTCGCCCTCGTGATGCACTACGTGCCTTCGGTCGACACCGCCTTCGCCTCCGTCGAGCACATCATGCGCGACGTGAACGGCGGCTTCATGCTGCGCTACATGCATGCCAACGGCGCCTCGCTGTTCTTCGTCGCCGTCTACCTGCACATCTTCCGCAACCTCTATTACGGCTCCTACAAGGACCCGCGCGAGGTCACCTGGATCATCGGCATCCTGATGTACCTGCTGATGATGGGCACCGCCTTCATGGGCTACGTGCTGCCCTGGGGGCAGATGTCGTTCTGGGGCGCCACCGTGATCACCGGCCTGTTCGGCGCCATCCCCTTCGTCGGCGAGTCGATCCAGACCTGGCTTCTTGGCGGACCGGCCGTGGGCGAGTACACGCTGACGCGGTTCTTCTCGCTGCACTACCTGCTGCCGATGATCCTCGTCGGGCTCACCGCGGTCCATATCTGGGCCTTCCACACCACCGGCAACAACAACCCCACCGGGGTCGAGGTGCGGCGCGGCTCGAAGCGCGAGGCGGAGAAGGACACCCTGCCCTTCTGGCCCTATTTCGTGCTGAAGGACCTCTTCGCCCTCGCGGTGATCCTGGCGATCTTCTTCGCCGTGGTGGGCTTCATGCCGAACTATCTCGGCCACCCCGACAACTACATCGAGGCCAACCCGCTCCAGACACCTGCCCATATCGTGCCGGAATGGTACTTCCTGCCGTTCTACGCGATCCTGCGCTGCTTCACCGGCGATGTCTGGGTGGTGCAGATCGCGAGCTTCCTCACCGGCGGCATCGTCGACGCCAAGTTCTTCGGGGTCATGGCGATGTTCGGCGCCATCGCGGTGATGGCGCTGGCGCCCTGGCTCGACACCTCCTCGGTGCGCTCGGGCCGCTACCGGCCGATCTTCAAGTGGTGGTACGCGCTCTTCATCGTCGACTTCTTCGTGCTGATGTGGTGCGGCGCGATGCCGGCCGAGGAGCCCTACGCCACCATCTCTCTGGTCGCCGCGGCCTACTGGTTCGCCTACTTCCTGGTGATCCTGCCGCTTCTCGGCGTGATCGAGAAGCCGCGCGCCCAGCCCGAGACCATCGAGGCGGACTACGCCCGCCACTACGCCCCGGAAACCGGCGGCACGCAGACCGTCGGAACGCCGGCGGAGTGAGAGGGACGACAATGACGCTTCACACCACCCTCAAGGCGGCGGCGGCCGCGCTTCTGCTGGTTCCCTTCGCGGCGCAGGCCGCGGAGGAAGAGACCCACATCGTCGACTTCGCCTTCCCCTTCGAGGGGCCTTTCGGCACCTACGACCAGTTCCAGCTCCAGCGCGGCCTGCAGGTCTACACCGAGGTCTGCTCGGCCTGCCACGGGCTGCAATACGTCACCTTCCGCAACCTCGGCGACGCCGGCGGCCCCGGCCTGCCCGAGGACCAGGTGCGCGCCTATGCCGAGACCTTCGAGGTCTACGACATGGAGCTGAACGACGGCATGGGCGATTACCGCCCCGCCACGCCGGTGGACCACTACCCGAAATCCACCATGGCGACCGCGCCGGATCTGAGCCTGATGGCCAAGGCCCGCGCCGGCTTCCACGGGCCCTACGGGCTCGGCATCAACCAGTTCCTGCGCGGCATCGGCGGGCCGGAATACATCGCCACGCTGCTGACTTCCTATACCGGCGAACAGAAGGAGCAGGCCGGCACGATCCTCTACGAGAACACCGCCTTCCCCGGCGGCTGGCTGCAGATGCCCCCGCCCCTCTACGGCGACGACGTCACCTTCGAGGACGGGACCGAGGCCACCATGGAGCAGGAGGCGCAGGACGTCGCCGCCTTCCTGATGTGGACGGCGGAGCCGAAGCTCGCCGCCCGCAAGCAGGCAGGTCTCGCCGGCGTCATCATGCTCACCGTGCTCGCCGCGCTCCTCTACCTCACGAACAAGCGGATCTGGGCGCCCCATAAGCGCAAGGCGAAGGACGTTCCGGCGGAGTGATCCCGCCGACACGGCAGCGCCACGATCGGGCGCGGATCTGCCGGTCCGCGCCCTTTTTCGTTGCGCCGGCGGCCATCCCGGGGCCTCACTGGCGAAGGCCACGCGCCACGACCTGGAGCATCGGAAAGGACCCCGCCATGCGCACCGGCATCCATCTCGTCCTTTCGCTGATCGCGGTTCCGGCCTGCATCGGGACCGCGGAGGCGACCTCGGCCACCGCCATCCCCGTCGGCCGGGACCGGGCCTGCGCGGGGAACTACGCCGCGTCCCTCGAAGTCCCGGTATCCGCCATCCGCGTGGCCGGCCGCGACACCGCGCCCTCGGGGAACGACCTCGTCTTCCTAGAGACCGCCGAAAGCATGTCCACCGCCGCCTGCGAGGTGGACCAGAACGGCACGATCGTCGCCATCACGCCGCTCTTCTGAGCGCCTCCGCAGCGCGCGCGAATCGGCGGGGCGCCGGGCGACCGCCAGAAGGCGAGCGCCTCGATCCGAGCCGGCTCTCCCCCAACTTCTGATTGCGCCGCAGACGCCGCGCGGAGGCCGATCCGGCGATCCGGGCGCTTTCGCCTTGTCCGCGGACACGGGACGCGCAGGTTGTTGCCCGCCGCCCGAGAGCCGGAGACCCGGATGCGACAGACCGCCCTCCTCGCCGCCGCCGCCCTCGCCGCCTGCTCTGCCGGGACCGGCGACGGCCCGGTCCGCGGCGCCGCCGGGGAAGATGCCTGCCGGCGGGCCTTCGCGGAGCGGCTCGGCCTGCCCATGTCGGCGATCGAGATCGGCGCGCGCGGCCCCGGTCCCGGCGGCGGCGCCACGCTGCCCATGTTCACCGTCGACGGCATCGACCGCGCCACCTGCACGGTCGATGCCGGGGGCCGGGTGCTCGACCTCGCGGGCTGACCGCCCGGCGGCGGAGCGCGCCCCGCGAGACCGGGGGGCGCGCCTATTCCGCCGGCTGCGGGTGGCCCAGATGCGGCAGGTGCTCCACGTCCACCTCGCCATCCGTCAGGCCGGCATCGGGGTCGTTGTAGATCGCCATGTCGATCTGCCCCTCGGACTTCGCCACGATGCAGCTCACCACCGCGTCGCCGGAGATGTTCACCGCGGTGCGGATCATGTCCATCAGCCGGTCCACCCCGAGGATGATCGCGATCCCCTCGATCGGCAGGCCCACCTGGCTCAGCACCATGGTCAGCATCACCAGGCCGACGCCGGGCACGCCGGCGGTGCCGATGGAGGCCAGCACCGACATGGCGATCACCACCAGATAGCCGCCGATCCCCAGATCGATGCCATAGACATTGGCCAGGAATACCGTCGCCACGCCCTGCATGATCGCCGTGCCGTCCATGTTGATCGTCGCGCCGAAAGGCACGGTGAAGGAGGCCACCGAGTTGTTGACGCCCATGCGGCCGGTCACCGCCCGGAGCGTCACCGGGATCGTCGCGTTCGACGACGCGGTGGAGAAGGCGAAGACCTGCGCGGAGCGGATCTTCTGCAGGAAGATCAGCGGGTTAAGCCCAGAGAACAGCTTCAGGACCAGCATCAGCGTCACGAACAGGTGCAGCAGCAGCGCGCCCACCAGCGTCAGCACATAGAGCATCACCGGCGCGAAGAGCCCGATCCCCTGCTCGGCGAAGGTCTTGGTGATCAGCGCGAAGACGCCATAGGGGGCGAAGTGCATGACGATCTGGACGATCTTCATCATCACCTCGTTCATGTATTCGCAGGCCTCGATGAACGGCTCCGAACGCTGCCCCACCATCAGCACCGCGATGCCGAGCACGATCGTGTAGAAGATGATCTGCAGCATCTCGCCGCTGGCGAAGGCGGCGACCGGGTTGGTCGGAACGATGCCCGCGAACACTTCCCAGACCGTCGGCGCCTCGGCGGTCTCGACCCCGCCCGACGTGTCCACGCCGGCCATGTCGAATCCCTGCCCCGGCCCGACGAGCGAGGCGATCACGATGGCGATGGCGATGGCGATGGCGGTCGTCATCATGTAGAGCCCGAAACTCTTGCCGCCGACGCGGCCGAGCGCGCGGATGTCGCCGATCCCGGCGACGCCGCAGATCAGCGAGAAGAACACCAGCGGCACGACCAGCATCTTCAACGCGTTGACGAACGCCGTGCCGATCATGCCGAGCAGGCCCGACACCAGGTAGGTGTTCAGGAAACCGTTCTGCATGGTGTTGAGGATCACGCCGAGGACGATCCCCGCCGCCATCGCGATCATGATTTTCACGGTCAGCGACATCTTGGTGCCGCTGGCATGCGTTGTCTCCGACATGGGCCATCTCCCTCTGCAATGGATTCAGGTTAACGGGTTCCGCGCCAATGGCTCCAAAATTCGCGGCGGAGGCGCGTTCCGGCGTGTCTCTGCCCGCTTTTGAGGCAGTCCGGCGCCATTGCGCGGTGCCGCGCCATCGCCTAACCAGCACCCGACCCCGACCGCGAGACGCCCATGAGCCTCAACACCTACGGCCACCTCTTCCGCGTCACCACCTGGGGAGAGAGCCACGGCCCAGCGCTCGGCGCCACGGTGGACGGCTGCCCGCCGGGCGTGCCCCTGTCGGAACCCGACATCCAGACCTGGCTCGACCGCCGCCGGCCGGGCCAGACCAGATACACCACCCAGCGCCGCGAGGCCGACGCGGTGGAGATCCTTTCGGGGCTCTACGAGGGCGAGACCACCGGCACGCCGATCCAGCTGATGATCCGCAACACCGACCAGAGATCGAAGGATTATTCCGAGATCGCGGAGACCTTCCGCCCCGGCCATGCCGACATCACCTACTGGCAGAAATACGGCATCCGCGACCCGCGCGGCGGCGGCCGCTCCTCGGCGCGGGAAACCGCGTCGCGCGTCGCCGCCGGCGGCGTCGCCCGCGCCGCCCTGGCGCAGCTCGCGCCGGAGCTGTCGATCACCGCCTACATGGTGCAGATGGGTCCCCACCCGATCGACCGCAGCCGGCTCGACATGGCCCAGATCGACCAGAACCCGTTCTGGACCCCGGACCCGCAGGCCGCGGAGCACTGGGCCGCCTATCTCGACGAGCTCCGCAAGTCCGGTGATTCGGTCGGCGCGGCCATCGAGATCCGCATCGCCGGCGCGCCTCCCGGCCTCGGCGCGCCGGTCTATGGCAAGCTCGACACCGACCTCGCCGCCGCCTGCATGTCGATCAACGCCGTGAAGGGCGTGGAGATCGGCGAGGGCATGGGCGCCGCCGCCCTCCGCGGCAGCGAGAATGCCGACGAGATCGCCATGGGCAAAACCGGCCCGGTCTATTCCTCCAACCGTGCGGGCGGCATCCTCGGCGGCATCTCCACCGGCCAGGACATCGTCGTGCGGTTCGCCGTGAAGCCCACCTCCTCGATCCTGACCCCGCGCCGCACCATCACCAAGGCCGGCGCGCCGACGGAGATCGTCACCAAGGGCCGCCACGATCCCTGCGTCGGCATCCGCGCCGTGCCGGTGGCCGAGGCGATGGCGGCGGCGGTGATGCTCGACCACCTGCTCCTGCACCGCGCCCAGGTCGGTCCCGGCCCGCGCGGGCGGATCGGGTAACAGGGGTCGGGATCGGAAAAGGGGGCGGCCCGCGTGAACTTCAATCGAGCGGGCCGCCGGAAATGGTCAGCGCTGGAAATCGCGAGACCCGTCCTGGAGGCCCGATATTACGATCCCCTGAACGGTGCCCGCGGCCCGCTCACCCCTCCCGCAACGCCCGCAGGATGCGGAGCGAGGCATAGCCGTCCGGCACCATCCCGGCGTCGCGCTGGTAGGCGCGCACGGCGGAGACGGTGAGCGGCCCGATTCGCCCGTCCACGCCTTGCGTGTCGAACCCCGCCGAGGTCAGCCGCCGCTGCAATTCCTCCCGTTCCTCGCGCGTCAGCGCCCGGTCGTCCCGCGGCCATTCCGCCGCGATCGGTCCGCCGCCGGCGATCCGGTCGGCCAGGTGGCCGACCCCGATCACGTAGGCGTCGGCGGTGTTGTAGCGCTCGAGCACCGCGAAGTTCGGAAAGATCAGGAACGCCGCGCCCTGCGCCCCCGCCGGCAGCAGCACCGAGGCCGGGCCGTGATCGGCCACCGGCGCGCCGTCGGTCCCGACCACGCCGATCTCCGCCCAGTCAGACGGCATCCGCGTCTCCGACCGCCTGGCCAGCGCGTAGTCGAACCCTTCCGGAAGCCGCACCTCGACCCCCCAGGGCATGTCCTCCTGCCAGCCGTATTGCGCGAGATAGGCGGCGGTGGAAGCCAGCGCGTCGGTCGGGTTCGCGCTCCAGATGTCGCGCGCGCCGTCGCCGCGGAAATCCACCGCATGAACGAGATAGGAGGTCGGGATGAATTGCGTGTGCCCCATCGCGCCGGCCCAGCTCCCGGTCAGATGCGCGCGGGTCACGTCGCCGGATTCGAGGATCTTCAGCGCCGCGACGAGCTGGGTCTCGAAGAACCGCCCCCGCCGGCCGTCATAGGCCAGCGTCGCCAGCGCCTCGACGATGTCGGTCTGGCCCCGGAACGTGCCATAGGCCGATTCGAGGCCCCAGACCGCCACCACGACCTCGCGGTCCACCCCGTAGCGCGCCTCGATCGCGTCGAGCAGATCCGCGTGGGCCGCCAGCGCCGCGCGCCCGTCCGCCACCCGCGTCTCGGAGACGGCGACGTCGAGATATTCCCAGATCGTCTTCGTGAATTCGCTCTGGTTGCGGTCGCGGGCGATCACCTCCCGATCGTATTCGAGCCCCGCGAGCGCCGCATCCGCCACCTCGGGCGGGATGCCCTGCGCGAGCGCCCGGCCGCGGAACCGCGACAACCATTCCTCGAATCCCCGCTGGCGCGGGCTGACCTTCGGCAGGTCGGCGGGCCGCGCCCGCGGCGCCGGCGGCAGCAGCGGCCTGGCGCTCGCCATCTCCTCCCGCGGCACGGGGCGCAGGGAGGCGACCTCCTGCGCGGCAAGGGGCTCTGCGGCGAGGATCGCGGCGAGACAGAGGGCGGCGACAGGAAACATGGGCGGTCCCGGGCTTGGCTGACGTAGCCCGCACTCTAGTCCGCGATGTCACGGAAAAGAAAGCGTTCCGCGCGGCGGCCCCGGCCCGCTAGCGCGCTCGTGATCGCGGCGCCGATGGCGTTCCCGTGTTGTCCCGGCCGCAGCCCGGCCCATATTGCCCGGCGCGAGTCCCGCGAAGAGGAGGAAACCATGCTCGACGACATCGTCATCCTGTCCGGGGTGCGCACCGCGATCGGCACGTTCGGCGGGGCGCTGGCCGGCACGCCGCCGATCGACCTCGCGGCCACGGTCTCGAGGGAGGCGCTCTCCCGCGCCGGGGTCGAGGGCGATCGGATCGGCCACGTCACCTTCGGCCACGTCATCAACACCGAGCCGCGCGACATGTATCTCAGCCGCGTCGCCTCGATGGAGGCCGGCGTGCCGGAGACGGTTCCGGCGATGAACGTCAACCGGCTCTGCGGCTCCGGCGCCCAGGCCATCGTCAGCGCGGTGCAGTCGCTCGCCATGGGCGATGCCGATTTCGTGCTGACCGGCGGCGCAGAGAACATGTCGCGCTCCCCTTACATCCTGCCACAGGCCCGCTGGGGCCAGAAGATGGGCGATGTCGCGGGCAGCGACATGATGCTCGGCGCGCTCAACTGCCCCTTCGGCACCGGCCATATGGGCGTCACCGCCGAGAACGTCGCCGAAGAGCGCCAGATCAGCCGCGAGGCGCAGGACGAGTTCGCCCTCGCCTCGCAGACCCGCGCCAGGCGGGCGATGAAGGAGGACCGCTTCCAGCGCGAGATCGTCGCCGTCGAGGTGAAGCAGAAGCGCGACACGGTCGCCTTCGAGAAGGACGAGCACCCCAAGGACACCTCCGCCGAACGCCTCGCCGGCCTCAAGCCCGCCTTCCGCGAGGGCGGCACCGTCACCGCCGGCAATGCCAGCGGCATCAACGACGGCGCCGCCGCCCTGGTGCTGGCGAAGGGCTCGCAGGCCGAGAAGGCCGGCCTCGCGCCGAAATTCCGCGTCCACGGCTACGGCCATTCCGGGGTCCGCCCCGAAGTCATGGGTCTCGGCCCGGTGCCGGCGGTGCGCAACCTGCTGGAGCGCACAGGGCTGAAGATCGAGCAGTTCGACGTCATCGAATCGAACGAGGCCTTCGCCGCCCAGGCCGTGGCGGTGAACCGCGAGCTCGGCCTCGACCCCGAGAAGGTGAACCCCAATGGCGGCGCCATCGCCCTCGGCCACCCGGTCGGCGCCACCGGCGCCATCCTCACCGTGAAGGCCATGTACGAGCTCGAGCGCGTGCAGGGTCGCTTCGCCCTCGTCACCATGTGCATCGGCGGCGGTCAGGGCATCGCGCTGGCGATCGAGCGGCTCTGACCGGGCCGCCCGCGCGCCGCGGCCCTCAGGCCGCGGCGGAGGCGGCGCTGCGCAGGAATGCCGGCACCCCCGCCTCGGAGAGCGCCGGCGCATAGGCGTAGCCGCCGGCATCGAAGGCCCTCAGATCCCCGGGATCGGTGATCCGGTTCTCGCAGACGAAGCGCGCCATCGCGCCGCGCGCCCGCTTGGCGTGGAAGGCGATCACCCGCGGCTCGCCGTTCTTCTCGTCGAGGAACCGCGGGCTGACCACCCGGAGTCCCAGCGCCTCCGTGTCCACGGCGGCGAAATATTCCTTGCTGGCGCAGTTCAGGAGCACCCCCGTCCCCGCCGCCGCGGCATCTCCGGCGAGCATCCGCGCGATCCGCGCGCCCCAGAAATCGACGAGGCCGCGTCCCCGCTCGGTGGCCAGCCGGCTGCCCATCTCGAGCCGGTAGGGCTGGATCGCGTCGCGCGGGCGCAGGACGCCGTAGAGCCCCGAGAGCAGCCGCAGATGCCGGTCAGCGAAGTCCCGCGCCGGGGCGTCGAGCGTCGCCATCTCCAGCCCCTGATAGGTATCCCCGGCGAAGGCCCAGGCGGCCGGCCGCACCGCCTCCGGCTCCGGGTCGCGCCGCCAGGCGCGGAACCGCTCCGCGTTCAGCCGCGCGAGATCGTCGCTGATCCGCATCAGCCGCCCCAGCTCCGCCGCCGAGAGCTCGCGCGCCCGGTCGGCGAGGATCGCCGCCTGATCGGCCATCCGCGGCGCCGTGGTCGCGACCGTCCGCTCCCTCCAGTCGAGCTTCTTGGCGGGCGAGACGACGATCAGCATGGGCACCTCCGGGGCATCGGGGCGCCCGGCATAGCCGCGAGCCGCCGCCGCCTCAACCCTCCGGCCCGAGGAAGTCCCCGAGCGCGGAGGACAGTGCGCGCGGCGCTTCGAGCGGGATCATGTGGCCCGCCTCCAGAACGCTCGTCTCCGCGCCGGGGATCGCCGCCGCCATCTCGCGCAATTCCTCCAGCGACCGCACCCGGTCCTCGCGCCCGGCGACGATCAAGGTCGGGCAGCCGATCCCCGCCAGCCGCTCCAGATCGCCCTCCCGGCGAAACAGGCACTGGCGGCGGAACGTCTCCCCGCCGAGCCGCCGGCTCATGGCGTGCATCCGCTCGACGAGCGCCGCCGCGGTTGGGCATCCGGGCGCCACGGCGCCCCGCAGCGACCGTCGGCTCAGGCCCCGGAACGCGCCGGGATCGGTATTGGCCGCCACCACCTGCCGCCGCGCCTGAAGCGCGGTATCGCTGCGCGCCGATGTCGCGATCAGAACCAGCCGGGAGACCCGTTCCGGCGCCCGGCGCTGCATCTCCCGCGCCACGTAGCCCCCCATCGAGAACCCGACGAGCGCGAAACGCTCCGGCGCGGCGGCCAGGGTCGCGGCCGCCATTTCCGCCATCGAGCCCGCGCGCGGATCGGCATGGACGACCGGACCGCGAGGCCGGAGCTCGGCAAGGAGCTCCGACCACAGATCGGCGTCGAGCATGAAACCGGGCACGAACACGATCGCCATCCCTGCCTGCCTTCCTCTCCGGCGCGCGGATCGCCCGCGCCGCCGCCTCATCCTTCGCGCACGACCTCCAGGAACGCCTCCCCGAACCGCTCCAGCTTCGCCCCGTTCAGCCCCGGCGCGCGGGCGAGCGCATCGGCATCCGCGGGCCGGCGCTCGGCGATCCAGCGCAGGGTGGAGGCGGCGCAGGACATCGGCTTGCCGGTCCCGTCCGTCCCGCGGGCGAGCGCGCGCTGCGCCGCCTCAAGCCGGTCGTAGACCTCCCCCAACTCGCGGCCGGCGAGCTTCCGCCGCGCCGGATGCGGCTGCTCCGCCTCCCCGCCGCCGGTGATCACGGCGAGGAAGGTCGCGCCGTAGCGCTCGAGCTTGGTCGCACCGACGCCCGAGATCCGCGCCATCCCGTCGAGGCTCTCGGGTCGCCGCTCGGCCATCTCGATCAGCGTCCGGTCGGTGAACACCACATAGGCCGGCACCCGCTGCGCCTCGGCAAGCGCGCGCCGCTTCGCCTTCAGCGCCGAGAGAAGGGGCGCGTCCTCCTCGGCCACCATCTGCGTCGCCGCCGGCCGCTCCGGCGCCGCCATCGCGTCGCGGCGCAGCGCCACGCTCTCCTTGCCCTTCAGCACCGGCCGCGCGGCTTGCGTCATCCTCAGCGCGCCGTGCCGCTCGGGATCGGGCCGCACCAGGTCGCGCCCCATCATCTGCCGCAGGATCGCCTGCCACTCCCGCGTCCCGTGCGCCTTTCCGACGCCGAAGGTCGGAAGTTCGTCATGGCCCCGCGCCCGCACCTTCTCCGTCGTCCGGCCGGTCAGGATGTCGATCAGGTGCCCGGCGCCGAACCGCTCGCCGGTCCGCAGCATCGCCGAGAGCGCCATCCGCACCGGTTCGGTCCCGTCGAAGGTCTCGGGCGGCGCGTCGCAGAGATCGCAATTGCCGCAGGGCTCCGAGTCCTCGCCGAAATACCCCAGCAGCCGCTGCCGCCGGCAGCCCAGACTTTCGGCCAGCCCGAGAAGCGCGTTCAGCCGCCCGTGATCGGCGGCCTTGCGCTCCGCCGGCGCCATCCCCTCGTCGATCTGGCTGCGCCGGAGCCTGATGTCGTCGGGGCCGTAGAGCGTCAGCGTGTCCGCCGGCGCCCCGTCGCGCCCCGACCGGCCGATCTCCTGATAGTAGCTCTCGATGGATTTCGGCAGGTCGGCATGGGCGACCCAGCGGATGTCGGGCTTGTCCACCCCCATGCCGAAGGCCACCGTCGCGCAGACGATCAGGCCGTCCTCGATGGCGAAGCGCCGCTCCACCTCGCGCCGGGCCTCGGCCTCCATGCCGCCGTGATAGGCGCAGGCGGTGTGGCCGGCCCGGGCGAGCGCGTCGGCCAGGCTCTCGGTCTTCGCCCGCGTGCCGCAATAGACGATGCCGGGCTGGCCCTTCCGGGCGCTCGCGGCCTCCAGGATCTGCTGCCGCGGCCGGTCCTTGGGGCGGAAGGCGAGATGGATGTTCGGCCGGTCGAAGCCCTTCAGGAAGAGCCGCGGCTCGGCCCCGTCGAAGAGCCGCCGGACGATCTCCTCCCGCGTCTCCGCGTCCGCGGTGGCGGTGAAGGCGGCGAGCGGCACGCCGAGGCTGCGCCGCAGCTCGCCGATCCGGAGATAGTCGGGCCGGAAATCGTGCCCCCACTGGCTGACGCAATGGGCCTCGTCCACGGCGATCGAGGCGACCCCCGCGCGTCGCAGCAGGCCCGAAGCCGAGCCCAGCCGTTCCGGCGCGAGATAGAGGATCTTCAGGCTCCCCGCCTCCAGGCCCTCGAAGACCGCGCGCGTCTCCTCCTCGCTGTTGGCGCTGGTCAGCGCGCCCGCCGCCACGCCCGCCTCCCTGAGCGCGCGCACCTGGTCGCGCATCAGCGCGATGAGCGGCGAGACCACCAGCGTGACGCCCTCGCGCATCAGCGCCGGAAGCTGGTAGCAGAGCGACTTGCCGCCGCCCGTCGGCATGATCGCCAGCACCGGCTCGCCGGCGGCCACCGCCTCGACGATCTCGCCCTGTCCGGGCCGGAATCCGTCGAAGCCGAAAACGGATTTCAGAAGGTCCTCGGAGGGGCGCATCGGGTGTCGCGGACTCCTACGGGATTCCGACAGGAATCCGACAGGATTCCGACATTCGGATCTGGCGCCGGTCAGTAGAAGGCGGGCGCATTGTTGATGATGATGATCCTGATCGCATAGACCGCGATCAGCGCCACCAGCGGCGCGAGGTCGAGCCCCCCCATCGGCGGCAGCACCCGCCGGATCGGCGCGTAGAGCGGCTCCAGAAGCCGGTTCAGCCCGTCCCAGATCTGGGCCACGAGCGGCTGGCGGAGATTCAGGACCTGGAAATTTATCAGCCAGGACATGATGATATGGGCGATCATGATGAACCAGATCACGTTCAGGATCAAAAGCATGATCTGGATGAGCGACAGCATCCGGGGCCTCCCTTGGTGGTCCGCCGCTAGGTAACGACGCCCGGCCCCAGCGGCAAGCCTTGACCCCGCCCCCCGGAGGCGAAAGGACGCGGCTCATGTATCCCGTCCTGCGCCTCGCCAAGGAAGCCCTTGTCCACCGCTCGGCCGAGCCTCTCGGCCTCTTCGACACCCATGTCAGCCACCACCGCATCTGGCCCCTCGACATCGACGTCTGGATGGAGCTCAACAACGGCCGCACGCTGACCCTCTACGACCTGGGGCGCATCCTGCTCCTGCAGCGGACCGGGCTCGTCGCCTTCCTGCGCGGGCGCGGCTGGGCCGGCACCGTCGCAGGCGCCTCGATCCGCTACCGCAAGCGGTTGCAGATGTTTCATAAAATCGAGATGCGGAGCCGCATCATCGGCTGGGACGCGCGCTTCCTCTATGTCGAACAGGCGATCTTCAGGGGCGACACCTGCGCCGGCCACGTCCTCGTCCGCACCGCCGTCACCGACCGCACCCGCCTGATCCCGATGACGGAGGCGGCCGGCCTGCTCGGCGCCGGCGAGAGCCCCGCCCTGCCCGACTGGGTCGCCGCCTGGTCCGCGGCCGACGACCTGCGCCCCTGGCCGCCGATGCGGCAATAAGGCTTTGCCACCGGCGCGTTCTCGCGTTTCATGCGGCCGACCGGACGGGAGCGGCAGATGAGCGATGGCTCGGCACGCAGGCGCATCTGGGGCTGGTTCTTCTTCGACTGGGCCAGCCAGCCCTACAACACGATCCTGATCACCTTCGTCTTCGGCCCCTACGTCGCCCAGGTCCTGGGCGACGGCACCGCCGCGCAGGCCGCCTGGGGCTACGGCATCGGCGCGGCCGGCGTGGTCATCGCCCTCCTCGCCCCGATCCTCGGCGCCATCGCCGACCGCTCGGGGCGCCGGATGCCCTGGATCTGGGGCTTCTCGCTCCTCTACGTCGCGGGGTCCGGCGCGCTCTGGTTCGCCGCGCCGACGGAGTTCCACCTGATCCGCACGCTCGCCTTCTTCGCCATCGGCCTCGTCGGCATGGAATTCGCGACCATCTTCACCAACGCCATGCTGCCCGAACTCGGCCCGATCGAGACGATCGGTCGGCTTTCCGGATCGGGCTGGGCCTTCGGCTATCTGGGCGGGCTCGTCTCGCTGGTCCTCGTCCTCGTCTTCCTCGCCGAGGACCCCGTGACCCGCACCACGCTCATCGGTATCGAGCCGGTCCTCGGCCTCGATCCAGCGACCCGCGAGGGAACGCGTGCCGTCGGCCCCTTCACCGCGCTCTGGTACGCGATCTTCATGGTGCCGTTCTTCCTCTGGGTCCGCGACCCGGACGCGCCGCGCCGGCCACTCGCCCTCGGCGGCGCGCTCCGCGACCTCGCGACGACCCTGCGCCGGCTGCCGGAGACGCCGAGCCGCGCGGCCTTCCTCGTCGCCTCCATGCTCTACCGCGACGGGCTCGCCGGCGCCTACGCGCTCGGCGCGATCTTCGCTGCCGGGGTGCTGAACTGGTCGGTGATCGAGACCGGCACCTTCGGCATCATCGCGGTGGTCGCGGGCGCGCTCTTCGCCTGGCTCGGCGGCCGCGCGGACCAGCGCTTCGGGCCGATGCCGGTGATCGTCGTGGCGACCACCTGCCTGATCCTCGCGGTGCTGCTCGCCGCAGCAGTCTCGCGCGGGGCGGTGCTCGGTTTCCCGCAATCCGAGGGGTCGCGGCTGCCCGACATGATCTTCCTCGGCATCGGCGCGACCATCGGCGCCGCCGGGGGCGCACTGCAATCCTCCAGCCGGGCGATGATGGTGCGCCAGGCCGATCCGGAAAGGATGACGGAAGCCTTCGGTCTCTACGCGCTCTCGGGAAAGGCGACCTCCTTCCTGGGGCCGCTCTCCATCGGCGTCGTCACCTCGCTGACCGGATCGCAACACCTCGGGATCCTGCCGCTGGTGGTGCTGTTCGCGGCAGGGTTGCTGCTGCTACTCTGGGTCGATCCACAGGGAGACCGCGCCCCATGAAGCTCCTCCGCCTTCCGGCCCTGCTGAGCTTGGCCGCCCTCGCCGCCTGTGGGCCGGGCGAGGTGCCCGAACCGAGCCTTGCGGGCGTCGAGGTCACCCAATCGGGACTGGCCAGGCAACTCTTCGGCGCCAGGGGGCGTCCCGCGGAACTCCCCTCCGCCCCCTATGGCGGCTATTCCAGGGGCTGCCTCGCCGGGGGCGTGCAGCTCCCCGAGACCGGCCCGACCTGGCAGGCCATGCGGCTCAGCCGCAACCGCAACTGGGCGCATCCCAAGACCGTGGACATGGTGGAGACCCTGAGCCGCCGGGCCGCGGCGCTGCCGGGTTCGAACGGCCTCTATGTCGGCGACATGAGCCAGCCCGCGGGCGGGCCGATGCTCACCGGCCATGCCAGCCACCAGATCGGGCTCGACGCCGACATCTGGCTGATGCCGGCGAGCCTCGGCCTGTCGCCGAGCCAGCGGGAGAGCCTCTCGGCGGTGTCCTTCCGCCGCGCCGAGGGCGCCTACGTCAATTCGCGCTGGTCGCCATACCAGCACGAACTGGTGAAGGCCGCGGCACAGGACCCGCGGACGGCTCGCATCTTCATCTTTCCCGGGGCAAAGGTGCAGATGTGCGAGGACGAGACCGGCGACCGGTCGTGGCTGAGGAAGGTGAGGCCCTGGTGGGGACATCACTATCACATGCATGTCAGGCTCTCCTGTCCGGCCGACGCGCCCGGCTGCGTGCCGCAGGATCCGCCGCCCGCCGGGGATGGCTGCGCCGAGGCGCGGCAATGGGTGAGCAACATCCTGAACCCGCCGCCGCCCGACCCGAACGCTCCGGCTGCGGCGCCGAAGCGCGAGCTGCGCATGGCCGACCTGCCGCGCGCCTGCCAGGCGGTGCTCGCGCGCTGATCCTCGCCGGCCTCGCGGCCTGCACCCCGGCGCCGGCGGCCGATGTCGGCGTGTTCCCCTGGCCGAGCGACCGCAAGGGCCATGGCGGGTTCTCGGCGATCGAGGTGGAGGAGGGCGGGACGCGGGCGACCCTGCTGATCGACACCGGCTGGCTCGTGACCGTCAGGATCGACCGCAACGCGGCGGGCGGGATCGCGGCGGTCCGCACGACGGGCGGCAGATATCTCAGCCCGCCCCCGGATCTCGACAACAAGTTCGACACCGAGGGGCTCGCGCTCGACGGCCGGCGCGGGTTCTACGTCTCGACCGAGGGACCGGCGCGGCTCCTGCATTACAACGGGCCGGACGCGCCTCCGGACCTCCTCGTGGCCGAGCCGGACTTCCCCGACCTGCCGAAGAACCGCGGCCCCGAGGGGCTGGCCCGCGCCCCGGACGGCGCGCTCTGGACGCTCCCCGAACAGGTGACCGGCGAGACGCTGGACTTTCTCGTCCTCTGCCGCGGCGCGTGGAGACAGGGCCCCAGCGTGCCTGCGGGAGGCGGCTTCGTGCCCGTCGGCCTCGATTTCGACGATGTCGGCCGCCTCTATCTGCTCGAACGCCAGTTCGACCTGCCGTTCCGGTTCCGCGCCCGCGTCCGGCGCTTCACCTTCGAGGGCAACCGCGTCGCGCTGGCGGAGGAGTTCCTGTCCAGCCGGTCGGGCCAATACGACAATCTCGAGGGCCTGTCGGTCTGGCGCGACCGGCGCGGCGGGCTGCGCGTCACCCTCGTCTCGGACGACAACTTCCTGCCCATCCAGGAGACCCAGCTCGTCGAGTTCGCGGTCCCGGATTGAGGCTCGGGCTTGATTGCGGCCCGGCGCCGCGCTACGCGCACGGCGCGCCCCCGGGCGCCAAGTCTCCGGCCACCTTGCCAAAACGGATCCGTTCCATGACCCGCCTCCTTCCCGGCATCCTCGCCATGGCCGCCATCGTCGTGGCCTCCAACATCCTCGTGCAGCACCTGCTCGGCCAGTGGCTGACCTGGGGGGCGCTGAGCTACCCCTTCGCCTTCCTGGTGACCGACGTGATGAACCGCCTCCACGGCCCCGCCACCGCGCGGAAGGTGGTGGTCGCCGGCTTCCTGACCGGTGTCGCCTGTTCGCTCGCGGGCACGCAGATCGAGGGCCAGTTCGGCCCGCTCGTCACCCTGCGCGTGGCCATGGCCTCGGGCACGGCCTTCCTCGTCGCGCAGCTCGTGGACGTCGCCGTCTTCGACCGCATCCGGCGCGGAAAGTGGTGGTCGGCGCCGCTCGTCTCCTCCGTGATCGGGTCGGCGCTCGACACCGCCCTGTTCTTCTCCATCGCCTTCTCCGCCTCGCTCGCATTCCTCCATCCCGCCGAGGACGTGGCCTGGGCGAACGAGGCGCTGCCGCTGCTCGGGCGCGGCCCCGCGGCACCGCTCTGGCTGTCTCTCGCGCTTGCCGACTGGCTGGTCAAACTGGCCCTCGCGCTGCTCGCTCTGGCGCCATTTCGCCTCATCACCGCCAGAAGGACACCAGATGCGGCGTGATTTCGTTTGACACGAACCAGATCTGTGCCACGGTCCGGCCATCGGCAACGCAATGAAAGGAGGTGGTCCAGTGTCTAGAATGATGGTGGAGTATGAGGTCGGAACAGTCATGGGGGCCGACGTCTGAGGGCAGTCCCTCCGACGGAACATCCATGATTGGGCTCCCGCTCTAACCGGGCCCATCTCCGAAACATTCGAAGGGGCCGCCGATTTCCGGCGGTCCCTTTTTCCTGTGCGGCCGCCCGCCGCCTCCCCTTCGCGCGTATCCTCTCCATGACCCTTCGCATCACCGACCGGATTCTCGCTCGAGGAGTGGGAGATGACCGAGCACTTCGTCCAGTCCGGCGGGCCCGGCGGGCAGAACGTGAACAAGGTCGCCACCGCCGTGGAGCTGCGCTTCGAGGCGGAGCGGTCGCCGAACCTCGCCCCCGCGGTGAAGTCGCGCCTGCGGCGGCTGGCCGGCCGCCGCTGGACGAAGGAGGGCGCGCTGCTGATCCAGGTGGCGGAGACCCGCCATCAGGCCCGCAACCGCGAGATCGCCCGCGACAGGCTGGCCGACCTCGTCCGCCGCGCGCTCGAGCGGCCCAAGCGCCGCGTGCCGACGCGGCCGACCCTCGGCTCGAAGAAGCGGCGGCTCGCCGCGAAAAAGCAGCGCGGCGAGGTGAAGGCCATGCGCGGCCGGGTCGATCCGGGCGATTGAGCCCCCGGCTTGCGCCCGCGGTGCCCGGATGCACATACTCGCAAGCCCCGACAGAACTGCCGGAGAGGCCCATGGTCGACATCGCCACCCGCGTCTGGAACCACAAGTGGAAGATCGATCCGATCGTCCGCTCGCCGATCGACACGGATTTCTACAAGCTCCTTATGTGCCAGACGGTGCTGCGGCGGCATCCGGACACCCGCGTCACCTTCTCGCTCATCAACCGTACCACCAGGGTGCCGCTCGCCCGGCTCGTGGACGAGGGCGAACTCCGCGAACAGCTCGACCACATCCGCTCCCTGTCGCTCAGCCGCGGCGAATCCACCTGGATGCGCGGCAACACCTTCTACGGCAAGCGGCAGATGTTCACGCCAGACTTCATGGACTGGTTCGAGGGCCTGCGCCTGCCGCCCTACCATCTGGAGCGCGTGGGCGACCAGTACGAGCTGACCTTCGAGGGGGCCTGGCCCGAGGTGATGCTGTGGGAGATCCCGGCCCTCGCGGTGCTGATGGAGCTCAGGGGCCGCGCGGTCCTGAACGATCTCGGCCGCTTCGAGCTGCAGGTCCTCTACGCCCGCGCGATGACCAAGCTCTGGGAGAAGGTAGAGCGTCTGCAGGACCTGCCCGACCTCCGGATCGCCGATTTCGGCACCCGGCGGCGCCATTCCTTCCTCTGGCAGGACTGGTGCGTTCAGGCGATGCAGGAGGGGCTCGGGCCGTCCTTCACCGGCACGTCGAACTGCCTCATCGCCAAGAACCGCGACCTCGAGGCGATCGGCACCAATGCCCACGAACTGCCGATGGTCTACGCCGCCCTCGCCGGGACCGAGGCCGAGATCCGCAGCGCGCCCTACGACGTGCTGGCGGACTGGCACGAGGAGCACGAGGGCAATCTCCGGATCATCCTGCCCGACACCTACGGCACCGAGGGGTTCCTGCGGAATGCGCCGGACTGGCTCGCGGGCTGGACCGGCATCCGCGTCGATTCGGGCGATCCGGCGGAGGGTGCCGAGCGCGCGATCCGCTGGTGGCGGCAGCGCGGCGAGAACCCCAGGGAGAAGCTCGTGATCTTCTCCGACGGTCTCGAGGTGGACAAGATCGAGGAGCTCTACACGCAGTTTCACGGCCGGGTCCGGATGAGTTTCGGCTGGGGCACGCTGCTGACCAACGATTTCCGCGGCCTGACGGCCGGCGATGCGCTGGCCCCCTTCTCCCTCGTCTGCAAGGCCCGCGCCGCCAATGGCCGTCCGACGGTGAAGCTCAGCGACAATCCCGGGAAGGCGACCGGCCCCGCCTCCGAGGTGGAGCGCTACCGCCGGATCTTCGAGGTCGGCCATCAGGAGCGACGCGACGTGCTGGTCTGACACGGCGCGGCGCAGGGGCTTCTCGCGCCCGGGCGAGTGCGCGGCCGCAGGCCGGCCGGACCGCCGCGCTAGGCGACCTCCGAGGCCGCGGACGGGCCCGGCAGGAAGGCGTTCAGCTTGTAGCCCGCCTCCGTGCGGTTGCGGGCCCCGACCTTCTTCATGATGTTCCGGATATGGAACTTCACCGTGCTCTCGCCCATCTCGAGCTCGTAGGCGATCAGCTTGTTGGGCTTGCCGCGGCGCAGCGCCTCCGCCACGGCGCTCTGACGGGCCGTGAGCCTCGGGGCGGATTCGGGCAATTTCCGATCTTCGGCGCCCGAGCCCCGCATGGCGAGGAGCGTGCGGACCGGCAGGAACACCACCGACATGCGCGTCAGCGCGATGGCGCTCGGGATCGCCTCGGCTCCTAGGCTCGCGGGAACGTAGCCCATCGCCCCCATCTCGAGCGCGGCGATCATCTCTTCAAGGTCCTCGAAGGGCGACAGGAGGAGGACCGGCGCCCTCGTCGCGGTCACGAGCCCCGCAATATCGGCGGCGACCGACGCCTCCGTCACCGACCGCCCTCCCGTATTGTAGAGGATCGCCGTGCAGCCCGAGGTCCGGGCATGCGCCGCCCAGTCCGACACCGTGGCAAATCCCGCAACGCTCGCCCCGAGATGTATGCGGTCGATCTCCCGAAGCAACCGCTCACGCTCCGGGCTGCGCTTGTCGATAACCGATATGAAGTCCCCGATCGTTGCGGATTGTCTGCAATCTGTCCCGTCCATCTTGCGACTCCAGCCTATGAAAATCGATCACCCTAATTCGTCGAAATTCGAAAATCTCCTTGGGATTGATCCGGGGAGACCCCCCTCCCGATCCGGCCTCCATTAATACCCTTCAATTCCCTCATCTGTCCACAGATTTTGTCCGGACGCCTTCGTCCACCTTTAATTCATGGGCATTCCGATGAGAGGTTCCTGATCTTTCGATCAGGTCCTGCAGCACTTTCGGTCAGGCCCCGCACGCATAACGTGCATGCTTCAATTCCATATCGTCATTCAGGCGCAATATGCGGCGTCACCGCGAAACCGCCGTCGCCCTTCGCCAATTCGTCGACGCGAATTGCACGCAACCGGCGTTATCCGGGGCGGAATGTCACTGCTATTCAGGGGCCTCGAGCGAAGATCGGGAAACGGACCGCAAGCGCGGCCGGGGCAAGGACCGGCGATCTCCGCGACCGGCCGCGGAAGCCTTCGGGGAAAGCGGGGCGCGCCTGCTATTCCGTCTTCCGGCGGCCCCGCAGGACGGTATGCTGGCTCAGGATTTCGTATCCCAGATCGTCCGCGATGCGCCGCCGGAGCCTCGCGATCTCCGTGCTCGGAATCTCGATCAGCTCGCCCGTCTCGACGTCCACGAGATGATCGTGCTCGCTCTGCGGCGTCATCTCGTAGCGCGCCGGCGCGTCCTCGAAGGAGAGCTTGCGGATCAGCCCGGCCTCCTCCAGCACCGCAAGCGTGCGGTAGACCGTGGCGGAGGAAACCGTCTCGTCGATCTCGCGTGCCTTGAAGAACAGCTCGTCGGCGCTCGGATGCTCCTCCGTCCCCGCCAGCACGGCGACGATCGCCGTGCGCTGCTGCGTGACGCGCAGGCCCGCCCCCCGCAGGATGTCCGTGTGTCCGCTCATGGTCCGCCCGCGCTCCGATCTGCCGCGCAGGATAACGCAGCGCGGCCGGAGAGAAAAGAACGTTCTTGCGAGTGTGTCGCATTCGCGTTGACTTCTGCGACTGAATTTCATTTGCTTCCTCGCGACATCCCATCCCGAGTCGTGCCGATGCGCCCTCCGTCTCTCCCGATCCTCGCTCTGGCCGCCGCGGCCGCCCTGTGCCCCGCCCCGGCTGCGGCAGAGGCCGACGCACCCCTGAAGGTCGTCACCACATTCACCGTGATCGCCGACATGGTCCGCAATGTTGCCGGCGACGCGGCGGAGGTCGTCTCGGTGACGAAGCCGGGCGCCGAGATCCACGGCTACGAGCCGACGCCGCAGGACATCGTCCGCGCCCTCGACGCCGATCTCCTGCTTCGCAACGGGCTGAACCTCGAACGCTGGTTCGAGCAGTTCCTCGCCAATCTGGGCGACGTGCCCGCGGCCACCCTCTCCGAGGGCATCGACCCGATCCCGATCGCGGAGGGCGCCTACGAGGGCCAGTCGAACCCCCATGCCTGGATGGGGGTCGAGAACGCGATGGTCTATCTCGACAACATCGCCGCCGCCCTGTCCGAGGCCGACCCGGAAAACGCCTCCACCTACGCCGCCAACGCCGAAACCTACAAGGCGGAGATCCGCACCACGGTCGGTCCGGCCCGCGACCGGATTGCGGCGCTGCCCGAGACGCAGCGCTGGCTCGTCACCTGCGAGGGCGCCTTCTCCTATCTCGCCCGCGATTTCGGCATGAAAGAGCTCTATCTCTGGCCGATCAACGCCGACCAGACCGGCACGCCCCAGCAGGTCCGCCACGTCATCGACGGGGTGCGAGAGCACGAGGTGCCGGCGGTGTTCTGCGAAAGCACCGTGCCCTCCGACCCCGCGCGCCAGGTGGCGCGGGAGACCGGCGCGACGTTCGGCGGCATCCTCTACGTCGATTCGCTCTCCGAGCCGGACGGGCCGGTGCCGACCTATCTCGATCTCCTGCGGGTAACGTCGGAGACCATCGCCGCGGGGCTCGCGGACGGCGCCGATGGCTGACGGCATCGCGGTCGAGGGCCTGACCGTCACCTATCGCAACGGCCACACCGCTCTGCGGGACGCGAGCTTCACCGTGCCGGAGGGCACGATCACCGCCCTCGTCGGCGTCAACGGCGCCGGCAAGTCGACGCTCTTCAAGGCGCTCATGGGACTGGTCCCGGCGGCGCGCGGATCGGTGCGCCTCCTCGGCCTCACCGTGGCGCAGGCGCTGCGGCGCAGTCTCATCGCCTATGTCCCGCAATCGGAGGAGGTGGACTGGGCCTTTCCCGTCCTCGTGGAGGACGTGGTGATGATGGGCCGCTACGGCCATATGGGGTTCCTGCGCCGGCCGAGGGCGGCCGACCGCGCCGCGGTGGACGAGGCGCTCGCCCGCGTCAGCATGACCGGGTTCCGCCACCGCCAGATCGGCGAGCTCTCGGGCGGGCAGCGCAAGCGCGTCTTCCTCGCCCGCGCCCTGGCGCAGGAGGGCCGCGTGATCCTCCTCGACGAGCCCTTCACCGGCGTCGACGTGACCAGCGAGGACCAGATCGTCGCCCTCCTGCGCGAATTGCGAGACGAGGGGCGGGTGATGCTCGTCTCGACCCACGATCTCGGCTCGGTGCCCGAATTCTGCGACCGCACCGTGCTGGTGAAGGGCACGATCCTCGCCCACGGCCCCACCTCCGAGGTGTTCACGCGGGACAATCTCGAGGAGGCCTTCGGCGGCGTCCTGCGCCACTTCACCCTCGCCGCCACCGATCTCCACGACGACGCCGACGACCGCCGCATCACCATCCTCAGCGACGACGAGCGCCCGCTCGTCCGCTACGGCGGCGAGACCCGCACCAAGGGTCCGGGGCAATGAGCCCGCTCGAGCCCTTCGCCTACGGCTACATGGTCAACGCGATCTGGGTCTCGGCCCTGGTCGGCGCGGTCTGCGCCTTCCTCTCTGCCTACCTGATGCTGAAGGGCTGGAGCCTGATCGGCGACGCGCTGTCGCATTCCGTCGTGCCGGGCGTCGCCGGCGCCTACATGCTCGGCCTGCCCTTCGCGCTCGGCGCCTTCATCGCCGGCGGGCTGGCGGCGGGCGCCATGCTCCTCCTCTCCGACCGCTCGGGGCTGAAGATCGACGTGGTGATCGGGCTGATCTTCACCGCCTTCTTTGGGCTCGGACTCTTCATGGTGTCGATGAACCCGGTCTCCGTCTCGGTGCAGACCATCGTGATGGGCAACATCCTCGCCATCTCGCCGCAGGACACGCTCCAGCTGGCGATCATCGGCGGCGTCTCGCTGGCGCTGCTCGCGCTCCGCTGGAAGGATCTCATGGTGGTCTTCTTCGACGAGACCCATGCCCGTTCCGTCGGCCTTCGTCCGGGTCCGCTCAAGCTCCTGTTCTTCGCGCTGCTCTCGGCCTCCGTGGTGGCGGCGATGCAGACCGTGGGCGCCTTCCTCGTCGTCGCCATGGTGGTGACGCCGGGCGCCACCGCCTATCTCCTCTGCGACCGCTTCCCGCGGCTGGTGGCGACCTCCGTCGCCATCGGCACCGCCACCAGCGCCGCGGGCGCCTATGCCTCCTACTTCCTCGACGGCGCGACCGGCGGCATCATCGTCTGCCTGCAGACCCTGATCTTCCTCGCCGCCTTCGTCTTCGCCCCGAAACACGGCCGGCTCGCGGCCCGGGCCCGCGCCGCGAGGGCCCTACCGTGAGCCTCGAGACGGCGCTGCTGCCGTTCCGGCTGCCGTTCATGCAGGACGCCTTCCTGATTGGCGCGCTGGTCGCGGTGCCGACCGCACTGCTGTCGTGCTTCCTCGTCCTCAAAGGCTGGGCGCTGATGGGCGACGCGGTCAGCCACGCGATCCTGCCCGGCGTGGTCCTCGCCTACATCCTCGGCCTGCCGCTGATCCTCGGCGCCTTCGCCGCCGGCATGACCTGCGCGCTCGCCACCGGATACCTGAGCGGCAACAGCCGGGTGAAACAGGACACGGTGATGGGCGTCGTCTTCTCCGGCATGTTCGCCGCCGGGCTGGTCCTCTTCGTCGCCACCCCGTCGGACGTGCATCTCGACCACATCCTGTTCGGCAACATGCTGGGCGTCGGACCGGAGGACCTGCGCACCGCCGGGCTCGTCTCGGCCCTGGTCAGCGCCGCGCTGCTGCTGAAATGGCGCGACCTCCTGCTCCACGCCTTCGATCCCGCACAGGCGCAGGCCAGCGGCCTGCGCACCGGCTGGCTGCATTACGGTCTGCTGGCGCTGCTGTCGCTCACCATCGTCGCCACGCTCTCGGCGACCGGCCTGATCCTCGCGGTGGGCCTGTTGATCGCGCCGGGCGCCATCGCCTTCCTCACCGTGCGCCGGTTCGGCCAGATGCTCGGCGTCGCCGTCGCCGCCTGCCTCCTTTCCATGTGGGCGGGCGCCTATGCGAGCTTCTGGATCGATTCCGCCCCCGCACCGACCGTCATCCTGATCCTGACCGCGCTCTTCCTCCTGGCGCTGGCCCGCCGCCTCGCCCTCACCCGGAGAGCGTCGCGAGCGTGACCCAGCCCGCCACTTCCGCGGCGAGCTGCGCCGCGCCCAGGACGTCGCCGGTCTGCCCCCCGATCCGCTTCCGCGCGAGCCGGGCGACGGCCGCCGCCGCGAGGCCGAGCGCGACCAGCGCCGGAATCGCCGCCGCCCCGAGCCAGAGGCCGAGCGCCGCCGTCAGCGCCGCGCCGGGCCAGAGGCCGCGTCCCCCCGCCGCCATGCGCCCGAGCCCGTCCTCCCGCGCCGCCGGCAGGCGCGTCATCGCCGCCAGCATCGCCAGCCGGCTCGCCACGCCCAGAAACAGGAACGCGGCCAGCCCCGGCGCGGCATCGGCCATGGAGAGCGCCTGCAACGCCACCGCGAAGACGAGCGCCAGCACCCCGTAGCTGCCGATCCGGCTGTCGCGCATGATCTCCAGAACCTGCGCACGGTCGCGCGCCCCGCCGATCCCGTCGGCGAAATCGGCGAGCCCGTCATGGTGCAGCCCGCCGGTGACGAGAGCGCCCGCGAGACAGGCGGCGAACGCCCCGACCGGCCCTCCCAGCGCCGCGAAGACCGCCCACACGGCAAGCCCCGGCAGCAGCCCCACGAGGGGAAACGCCCAGGCCGACGCCGCCAGGGACGGCGGATGCCCGATCCGGCCCGCCGGCAGGCGCGTCAGCATCGTCACGGCGAGCCGCGCCTCCCGCGCCCGGCCCGCGATGCTCATGGAAGGGCGATCCCCGCCTCCCCGAAGGTCGCCATGTCGCAATGGCAGGCCACGGCCGCCTTCACCACCGACAGCGCCAGCGCCGCGCCCGAGCCTTCGCCCAGCGCCATGTCGAGCTTCAGGATCGGCGCCTTGCCGATCAACTCCAGCATCCGCACATGCCCGGGCTCGGCGGAGAGATGGGCGGCGAGGCAATGGTCGAGAAGGTGCCGGTCGAGATAGAACAACGGCAGCACCGCCGCGGTGCAGATGAACCCGTCGAGAAGGACGGGGATGCGCCGCGCCCGCGCCGCCAGCACCGCGCCGGCGATCGCCGCCTGCTCCCGCCCGCCGAGCGCCGCCAGGATCTCGAGCGGCTTCAGGCCGTGATGCAGATCGACGCCCTTGCGGACCACCTGGACCTTGGTCCAGACCCGCTCCTCGTCGGCACCCGCTCCCGGCCCTGCCCAGTCCCGGGGCGTGCCGCCGAGACAGGCGCAGGCGAGCGCGGCGGCAACGGTGGAATTGCCGATCCCCATCTCGCCCAGCACCAGGATGTCGGCCTCCCCGTCCACCGCCGCGGCGCCAGCCTTCAGCGCCTCGAGGCACTCGTCCTCGCCCATCGCCGGCCCTTCGGTGAAATCCGCCGTCGGCCGATCGAGCGCCAGCGGCACGACCTTCAGATCCGCGCCCGCGACCCGGCAGACCTGGTTGATCGCCGCGCCGCCGGCCTCGAAATTGGCGACCATCGCCGCCGTCACCTCCTGCGGGAACGGGTTCACCCCTTGCGCGCAGATGCCGTGATTGCCGGCGAAGACCAGCGCCTGCGCCCGCCCGATCCGCGGCTGTGCCTGCCCCCGCCAGCCGGCGACGAAGACGGCGAGATCCTCGAGCCGCCCCAGCGACCCCGGCGGCTTGGTCAGTTCCGCCTGACGGGCCCGCGCCGCCTCCGCCGCCGCCTCGTCGAAGGCGGGCAGGTCGTGGAGCGCCTCGGGCAGCGCGGCGAGGTCGGTCACGTCGTCAAGGAACATGGGCGGGCTTCACTCTCAGGGGTTGTCCGGCGACGCAGAGATACACCTCGTCCGCGGCCTCCGCGACGATCTCGTTCACCCGGCCGGCCGCGTCGCGGAAGCGCCGGCCGAGCGCGGTCTCGGGCACGATCCCCGAGCCCACCTCGTTCGTCACCATGACGACCGGATGGTCGAGCCCGCCGAGGCCCGCCGCGAGGTCGCGGGCGGCGCGTTCCCAGTCGGCGCCGGCCAGCATCAGGTTCGACAGCCACAGCGTCAGGCAATCGACGAGCCGGGGCCCCGAATCCGTGCGCCCGAGCGCGGCCAGGAGGTCCGACGGCTCCTCCTCGAGCGACCAGTCCGGCCCCCGCCGCGCCCGGTGCGCGGCGATGCGCTCGGCCATCTCGCCGTCGCCCGCTTGCGCGGTCGCCACGTAGACTGGCCCGGACCCCATCGCCCGCGCCATCCGCTCCGCGAGGGCCGACTTTCCCGACCGTGCGCCGCCGGTTATGAGGATCGACTTTCCCATTCCCGGCTGACAGACCATAAAGCGCCCGCTTGTGGAAGTCCGATGCCGATCGCCGAACTCTCCCTCATCCGCCACGCGCCCGTCACCCCCGCCGGGCGGCTTCACGGCCGGACCGATCCGGCCGCGCGCCTCGACCTCGTCCCGGGCGGGTGCGGCCTCCGCCCCGCGCGCCTCCTGTCGAGCCCCGCCCGCCGCTGCACCGGCACCGCGGAGGCGCTGTTCCGGGCCGCCGCGGTCGAGACCGACCCGCGCCTCTGGGAGCAGGATTTCGGCCGCCACGACGGCAGCCCCCTGGCCGACCTGCCCGATCTCGGCCCGCTTTCCGCCGCCGATCTGGCCCGGCACCGCTGGCCGGGGGGCGAGAGCTTCGCCGACATGGCCGCCCGCGTCGCCCCCGCCCTGTCGGAGCTCGCGGGCGCCGTCGCCATCGTCGCCCATGCCGGCACGATCCGCGCCGCACTGGCCCTCGCGTTGGGCACCGTCCCGGCCGCGCTCGCCTTCGAGATCGCGCCGCTCTCTCTCACCCGGATCACGCGCCACGCGCAGGGCTGGTCGGTGGCCTGCGTGAACGCCGCCCTATGATCCGTGTCGCGGGGCATTTCGGCGAATGGCTTCAGGGCCGTCTGGGAGAGGACGGCCCCCTCGCCCTCGTCACCATTCCCTGCCCCGCCCTCGCCGTCACCGTCGGCGGCGCCGATCCGCTGCTCCCCGCCGAGACCCGCGACCGCTTCGCCGCCGCCCTCGGCCGCTGCCTCGCCGCGACCGGGCTCCGGGCCGACATGCCGCTCGGCGGCGGCGCCGGCGCCTCCACCGCCGCGCTCCTCGCCCTCGCCCGCGCCGCCGGCGCCACCGAAGACCCCGACATCCTCGCCCGCGCATGCCTCGCCGCCGAAGGCGCGACCGATCCGCTGATGGTCGCCTCCCCCGACGCGCTGCTCTGGGCGCCGCGGGAGGCGCGCCCGATCCGCCGCCTGCCGCCGATGCCGCCAGCCGAGATCGTCGGCGGCTTCCTGGGGCCGCCCAGTCCCACCGACCCGGCCGACACCGATTTTCCCGACATCTCCGATCTGGTCACGCTCTGGCAGGCGGCGACGGGCGACCTCGCTTGCCGTGCCGGGCTCGCCGCGGAATCGGCGCGGCGCTGCACCGCGCGGCGCGGACCGGCGGACGATCCGATGCCCGATCTCGCCGCGGATCTCGGCACCCTCGGCCATGTCCGCGCCCATACCGGCTCCGCCCGCGGCCTCGTCTTCGCCCCCGGCGCCGGTCCCGGCCGGGCCGAAGCGCTGCTCGCCGAAGCCGGGCTGACCGACATCGTCCGGTTCCGCACCGGGGGCGGGGCGTGACCGGCGCGCTGCTCGTCGCCCTCGCGCTCGAGGCGCTGATCGGCTGGCCCGACGAGCTCTTCCGGCGCATCGGCCATCCCGTCACCTGGCTCGGCCGCCTGGTCTGGACGCTCGATCTGCGCCTGAACCGCGAGACCGACCCGCCCGAGCGCCGCCGCCGCGCCGGCCGCATCGCCCTGGCGATCGCCGTCCTCGCCGCCGTCGTCCCGGCCTATCTCCTGCAGGACTGGCTCGGCGACGGGCCCCTCGGCCCCGTCGTCCTCGGCGCGCTGGCCTGGCCGCTCCTCGCCGGGCGGTCGCTCCACGACCACGTGGCCCGCGTCGCCCACCCCCTGGCCCTCGGCAATGTCGCCGGGGCGCGCGCCGCCGTCGCGCGGATCGTCGGCCGCGACCCGGAGCGGCTCGACCGCGCCGGCATCTCCCGCGCCGCCATCGAGAGCCTGGCCGAGAACGCCTCCGATGGCGTCGTCGCCCCGGTCGTCTGGGGCGTGCTTCTCGGCCTGCCGGGGATCGCCGCCTACAAGGCGATCAACACGCTCGATTCGATGATCGGCCACCGCACCCCCCGGCACCGCGATTTCGGCCGCGCCGCCGCCCGGCTCGACGATCTCGCGAACCTCCTGCCCGCGCGCCTCACCGGCGCGCTCTTCGCCCTCGTCTCCCGCGCCCCGCGCGCCACCCTCGCCGCCATGCGCCGGGACGCGCCGCAGCACCGTTCCCCCAATGCCGGCTGGCCGGAAGCGGCGATGGCCGCCGCGCTGGGCATCCGCCTCTCCGGCCCCCGCAGCTATGCCGGAGGCACCGCCGTCGAGCCCTGGCTGAACCCCGGCGCCCCCGATCCCGCCGCCGCCGATATCGACCGCGCCCTCTCGCTCTACCGCCGCGCCGGCGTGGTCCTGGCCGGCCTGCTGCTCGCGCTGGCGTGGCTGTGATGCAGGGCCATGGCGGCGATCTCGACCGGGCGCGGGCCCGCCACGGCGAAGGCGACTGGATCGACCTCTCCACCGGCATCAACCCGCTGCCCTATCCGCTGCCGCCGATCCCCGGTGACGCCTGGGCCGCCCTGCCCACGCAAGCCGCGATCGCCGGCCTCGAAACCGCCGCCCGCACCGCCTATCGCACGGCGGCCGAGGCAATTCCCCTCGCCGGCGCCTCGGCCGCGATCCAGGCTGTCCCCCATCTCGCGCCCCCCGGCCCTGCCCGCGTGCTCGCCCCGACCTATGCCGAACACGCCGCCGCCCTGCGCGCCGCCGGCCGCGCGGTGGCCGAGATGCCGGATATGGCCGGCCTCGCCGGCGCCTCCGTCGCGGTGATCGTGAACCCCAACAACCCCAACGGCGCGCGCCACGATCCGGCCGCCCTCGCCGCGCTTGCCGGGAAGGTCGGCCTGCTGGTGGTCGACGAGAGCTTCGCCGATCCCGATCCGTCGCTCTCCCTCGCGCCGCAGCTCGACGGGCTCCCGAACGTCCTCGTCCAGCGCTCCTTCGGCAAGTTCTACGGCCTCGCCGGCCTGCGCCTCGGCTTCGCCCTCGCCACCGGCGATCTGGCAGCACGCCTTCGCGCCGAAGCCGGGCCCTGGCCGGTCTCCGGTCCGGCGATCGAGATCGGCCGCGCCGCCCTCGCCGATACCGTCTGGCAGGCGCGTACCGCCGAGCGGCTCCGCACCGGCAGCGCCCGCATCGACGCCCTCGCGCAGGCCGCCGGCTGGTCCCTCGTCGGCGGCACCCCGCTGTTCCGCACCTACGCGACCCCGGACGCCGCAGCGGCACAGGTGGTGCTCGCCCGCCATCGTATCTGGTCGCGTCGCTTCGCCTTTTCCCCGACCTGGCTGCGCCTCGGCCCGCCCGGCCCGGAGGCCCACTGGACCCGCCTCGCCCGCGCCCTCGCCTAGCGTGCCGCCGCGATCAGCCCGTCCACGTCGAGATGCGCCTCGAGGTGATCGGCGAGCGCGTCGAGCACCCGCTCCACCCCCGCGTCATAGCCCCCCTGCGACGCGATGCCGAACCCCGCCAGCCACGCCGCCCGGAACCCGTCGTCCCGGAACATCCCGTGCAGGTAGCTCCCCGCCACCCGCCCGTCGGCGCTGACCGCCCCTTCGGGCTGGCCCGCCACGCGCGCGAAGGGCCGCGCGAGATCGGCGCCCGCGCTCCGCCCGAGATGGATCTCGTAGCCGCGGAACGCCTGCCCCGTCGCCGCGTGCACCGCCGCCACCTGGGTCAGCCGCTTGTCGCCGCTCATCACCGTCTCGACATCCAGCAGTCCGAGCCCCGGATCGGTCCCGGGCGCGCCCTCGAAGCCCTCCGGATCGCCCACCGACCGCCCCAGCATCTGGAATCCGCCGCAGATCCCCAGAACGTGCCCGCCGCGCCGCACATGCGCGGCAAGGTCCATGTCCCAGCCCTGCGCACGCAGATAGGCCAGGTCCCCCCGTGTCGATTTCGACCCCGGCACGATGACCACATCCGCATCCCCCGGCAGCGCCCGCCCCGGCCCGAGCATGGTCAGCCGCACCCCCGGCTCCTGCGCCAGCGGGTCCAGATCGTCGAAATTCGCGATCCGGGAGAGCCTGAGGCACACGACATGCAGCCCCCGCTCCCGCCGCGGGGCGACCACGTCGAGCGCATCCTCCGCCGGCAGCCGCCAGGCGTCGGGAAACCACGGGCACACCCCGAAGCCGCGCCAGCCGGTCCGGTCCGCGATCATCCGGTAGCCCTCCGCGAAGAGCGCCGGGTCCCCCCGGAAGCGGTTGATCACGAAGCCCGCCACAAGCGCCGCGTCGCCCGCCTCCAGCACCGCCTGCGTGCCCACGACCTGCGCGATCACCCCGCCCCGGTCGATGTCGCCGGCCAGCACCACCGGCACCTCCGCCGCCCGCGCGAAGCCCATGTTGGCAATGTCGCCGGCGCGCAGGTTCACCTCCGCGGGGCTCCCCGCCCCCTCCACCAGCACCAGCTCATGCGCCCGCCTCAGCCGCCCGAAGCTCTCCAGCACCCGCTTTAGAAGCTCGGGCTTCAGCCGCGCGTAGTCCCTCGCCGCCACCGTCGCCACGCGCTTTCCCTGCACCACCACCTGCGCGCCCAGATCGGTCTCGGGCTTCAGCAGCACCGGATTCATGTCCGTCACCGGATCGAGCCCCGCCGCCAGCGCCTGCAGCGCCTGCGCCCGGCCGATCTCGCCCCCGTCCGCCGTCACCGCGGCGTTGTTCGACATGTTCTGCGGCTTGAACGGCGCCACCGCGATCCCGCGCCGCCGCGCCGCGCGGGCCAGCCCGGCGACCAGCATCGACTTGCCGACGTTCGAGCCCGTGCCCTGGATCATGAGCGCGCGGCTCATCCGATCTCGATCACCGTCAGTTCGGGCGGCATGCGAAAGCGCACCGGGATGCCCGAATGCCCGATCCCGCCGGAAACGACCATCTGCCGCGTGGCTTCCGTGACATGCCCGTAGGCGTAGCGCGTCCCGTAGCGCGACGAGGCGATCAGCGCCTCGCCGAAGGGCCGGATCTGGCCGCCATGGGTATGGCCCGCCAGCGTCAGGTCCACATGGTCGGGCAGGTCGGGAAAGATGTCCGGCTCATGGGCCAGCAGCAGCGTGAAGCGCGACGGGTCGATCCCCTCTGAGATCGCGCCGAGATCGTGCGCCCCGCCGGTGCCCTTCTTGTTGAAGGCGCGCTGCGAATCGATCCCCGCCAGCGTCAGCGGGGCGCCGGGCGCCTCGATCCGCCGCGTCTCGTTGACCAGCGTCGCCATCCCCGCCTCCCGGAAGGCGCGGTGCCACCGGGTCTCCGGCGCGCGGGCCTTCCGCGCCGGCCCGTCGTCGATCCAGTCGTGATTGCCGAACACCGCGAACACCCCGAGCGGCGCCGACAGCCGGGTCAGGTGCGCCAGCACCTCCTCCGGCCGCGACCGCCGCGTGGCGAAGGCATGGCCGACATAATCGCCCAGCAGGCAGATCATGTCCGCGCCGAGCCCGTTCGCCTGGCGGACGATCCGCGCCACCCGCCGCCCGCTCACCGCCGGCCAGGCGGCGTGCAGATCGGCGATGACCGCGATCCTCAGTCGCGGCACCGCCACCTCGCGCAGCGCCCCGATCCGGTATCTGACGACCCGCAGGCTCACAGCCCCAGCGCCTCGGGCAGCCGCGCGCGCGTATCCGGCCCGAACCGGAACACCGACCAGCCGCGCGCCGCCGCCACGGAGCAATTCTGCGCGCTGTCGTCGATCAGCAGATGCCCGGCCGGCGGCAGGCCGGACCAGTCCTCCACGGCGCGGAAGAAGCCCGGATCGGGCTTCGCGGCGCCGATCTCGCCGCTGGCCAGCACCGCCTCGGCGAGCGCCCCGGTCCGCGTCCGCTCGCGGATGTAGCGCGCCCGCGCCGGCGGGTTGTTGGTGCCGATCGCCCGGCGACCGGCATGCGCCGCGTACCAGGCCGCGACCTCCTCGTCGGGCCGGTCGTCGGCGGAGAGCCAGTGCTCGAGAAACGCCTCCGCGGTCACGTCGTGGCCTTCCCGCGCGATCCAGGCGTCGAGCCGGGCGATGAGATCGGCGTCGCCCTTCAGCACCTCGCGCGCCTGTCCCGGCTCGCGCAGAAAGGCCCGGAACAATTCGGCCGGCACGCCGATATCCCGGTCGAGCCGGCTGACCCACGGAAAGATTTCGCCCCCCGGATTGACGTTCAGCACCCCGTCGAAATCCCAGACCGCGAGGTCGAACCGGATCAATACTCGATCCCCTTCTGCGCCTTCACGCCGTCGCGGAACGGATGCTTCACCAGATCGAACCCGGTGACCAGATCGGCCGCCGCGACCAGCTCCTCCTTCGCGTTCCGCCCGGTCAGCACCACATGGGTCATCTGCGGCTTCTCCGCCTGCAGGAACCCCACCACCTCGTCGATGTCCAGATAATCGTAGCGCAGCGCGATGTTGATCTCGTCGAGCAGCACGAACCCGATCGCGGGATCGCGGATCAGCTCCTTCGCCGCCGCCCAGCCCTTCTCCGCCGCGGCGATGTCGCGGTCGCGGTCCTGGGTCTCCCAGGTGAAGCCCTCGCCGGCGACGACGAGGCGCACCTCGGGGAAGCGCTCGGCCAGCACCCGCTTCTCGCCGGTCTCCCACTCGCCCTTCACGAACTGCACCACCGCGGCCGGAATGCCCCAGCCGACGCAGCGCATCACCATGCCGAAAGCCGAGGAGGACTTGCCCTTGCCCTTGCCGGTATGAACGACGATCAGCCCGCGCTCCTCGGTCCTGGCGGCCATCATCCGGTCGCGCGCGGCCTTGATCCTCTCCATCTTCGCCTTGTGGCGCTGGGCGTCGTCCATCGGGTCTCTCGCTTGACAAGGGGGCGCTCCTGCCGGCAAGTCGCACCATGCTGGTGCCCGTGTCAAACGGGTGAAAAGGGAATGAGGAACACCTCAGCCGCCCCCGCGACCGTGACCGGAGAGGCCGCCCCACCGCCACTGGCCCCGACCCTCACCCGGGCGGGCCGGGAAGGCCGGGCGACCGAGGGCCGAATGGGCCCGCATCCGCAAGCCGGGAGACCTGCCAGCGGAGACGAGACGAACCGGACGGGGTGCGCCGGGATCGGATGACGGAGCGACGCCGCTCCCCTTCCGTGCTGCCCCGCCCAGAAAGGACTGACATGGCCGGATCGGAATCGGAGGCCGAACTCCTCGTCTGCGTGAAGTGCCGCCGCGGCATCGACCCGCCCGGCGAACGCCGCCGTCCGGGACAGGTGCTCGCCGACCGCATCGCCGCCGACCTGCCGGAGGGCGTGCGCCTCACCGAGGTCGAATGCATGGCCAATTGCGACCGCGGCTGCTCGGTGGCGCTGCGCGGTCCCGGCCGCTGGACCTTCGTCTACGGCAACCTCACCGAGGCCGACGCCGCCGTGGTCACCGACGGCGCCGCCCGCTACGCCGCCCGCGCCGACGGCCTCGTGCCGTGGCGCGAGCGTCCCGAGCATTTCAAGCGCAACTGCATCGCCCGCATCCCGCCCCTCGATCTTCCCGAACCGGAGGCCGCCAATGGCTGACCTGTCGAAACTCCCCGTCACCGTCGTCACCGGCTTCCTCGGCTCGGGCAAGACCACCCTGGTGCGCCACCTGATGCAGAATCCCGGCGGCCGCCGCCTCGCCGTCGTCGTCAACGAATTCGGCGACGTGGGCGTGGACGGCGAGATCCTGAAGGGCTGCGCGATCCCCGATTGTCCGGCGGAGAACATCCTGGAGCTCGCCAACGGCTGCATCTGCTGCACCGTCGCCGACGATTTCATCCCCACGATCGAGGCGCTGATGGCGCTCGAGCCGCGCCCCGACCACATCCTGATCGAGACAAGCGGCCTGGCGCTCCCGAAACCGCTCCTCAAGGCCTTCGACTGGCCCGACATCCGCTCCCGCATCACCGTGGACGGCGTCATCGCGCTCGCCGACGCCGAGGCGGTGGCCGCGGGCCGCTTCGCCCCCGACGTCGCCCGCGTCGACGCCCAGCGCTTGGCCGACGACAGTCTCGACCACGAGACGCCCCTGTCGGAGGTCTTCGAGGACCAGATCGCCTGCGCCGACATCGTGCTGCTGACCAAGCCCGACCTGGCCGGACCCGAGGGCGTGGCCCGCGCCCGCGAGGTGATCGCCGCCGAGGCCCCCCGGCCGCTGCCGGTCGTCGAGGTCACCGAGGGTGCCGTCGATCCGCGCGTGATCCTCGGCCTCGGCGCCGCGGCCGAGGACGACATCGACGCCCGCCCCTCGCATCACGACGACGCCGCCGAGCACGACCACGACGATTTCGACAGCGTGGTCGTGGACATCCCCGAGCTGGACGGCCCGGCCGATCTCGTCGCCGCCATCGAGCGGCTGGCGGCGGAGCGCAACATCCTGCGCGTCAAGGGCTACGCCGCGGTCCGCGGCAAGCCGCTGCGGCTGCTCGTCCAGGCCGTCGGCGCCCGCGTCCGCCACCAGTTCGACCGCCCGTGGAACCCCGACGAGCCCCGGTCGGGGCGCCTCGTCGTCATCGCCGAGCACGACGACGTGGACGAGACCGCGATCCGCGCCGCCCTCGGCGCGCTCGAGGCGGCCGAGTGACATGACCGCCCGAGGGCCCTTCGAGCCTTGCCGCGCCAGCGGGCGATACGCCTTCGGTTTCGCACATCCCCCGGCGCCCCGCCGGCCGCCCGCGGGAGGGCCGCCATGCACGTGATCTTCCGCGAAAGCCACGGTCTCGACGAGGCCGACACCCCCCGCGACCTCGCCCAGGCGCCGGCCGAGCTCGTGGTCCTCAGCTTCTCCGATTCCGATCTCGGCGCCTTCGCCGCCGGCTGGCACCGCGGCGGCGGGCGCGGGACGATGCCATCCCTGCGCCTCGCCAACCTCTCGGCCCTCATCCACCCGCTCTCCGTCGACACCTATGTCGAGCGCACGCTCGCCGGCGCGCAAGGCATCCTGCTCCGCCTGATCGGCGGCGCCCCCTACTGGTCCTACGGGCTCGACCAAGTGGAGCGGCTGGCCCGCACCCGTGGTCTCGCCCTCGCCGTCCTGCCCGCCGACGGCCGCCCCGACGAGAGGCTCGACGCCGCCTCGACCCTGCCGGTCTCGACCCTGCGGCGCCTCGCCCATCTCTGCGACACCGGCGGCGCGGTCGCCGCGCAGGCCGCGCTGCAGCAGCTCGCCCTCGCCTCGGGACTCTACGCGCCCCCCGCCCGCGGCCAGAAGACCCTGCCGCAGGTCGGCGCCTGGACGCCCGAGCACGGGGCCACCTGTCCGGCACTGCTGGATCTGGGCGGAGGGGGGCCGTCGGCCCCCCGCGCTGCGCGCCCCCCCGAGAGTATTTCCGAAAGGGTGAAGGAGCGGCCGCGCATCCTGATCCCCTTCTACCGCTCCTGGCTGACCGCCGCCGACACCGCGCCGGTCGCCGCCCTCATCGCCGCCTTCCGCGCCCGGGGCTTCGACGCCGCCGGCCTCTTCGCCCCTTCCCTGAAGGCGCCGGAGGCGGCCGGCTGGCTCGCCCGTCAGATTCGCCATCTCCGCCCCGCCGCGATCGTCAACGCCACCTCCTTCTCGGGCATCGGCGCGGATGGCAGCTCGCCGCTCGATGCCGCCGGCGTGCCGGTATTCCAGGTCGCCCTCGCCACCGCCCGCCGCGACGCCTGGGCGGAGGCGGAGCGCGGCCTCTCGCCCGCCGACCTCGCCATGCACGTGGTCCTGCCGGAGATCGATGGCCGCATCCTCGCGGGCGTCGCCAGCTTCAAGGAGGAGGGCGAGCGCGACCCCGACCTGCAATTCGCCCGCGCCGCGCACCGCCCCGATGCCGGCCGCGTCGCCGCCATCGCCGACCGCGTGGCGGCCTGGCTGCGCCTCGCCGCCAGTCCCGCCGCGGAGCGCCGCCCGGCCCTCGTCCTGTCCACCTATCCGGGCCGCGACTGGAACATGGCCCATGCGGTCGGCCTCGACGCGCCGGCCTCGGCCGTGGCGATCCTCTCCGACCTCGCCGCCGCCGGCTACGACACCGCCCCGGCCGGCGACCTTCCCGCCGCCCTCGCCGCGCGGCAGGCGCGCTGGCCCGTCGCGGCCTACGAGGCCGCCCTCGCCCGCCTGCCGCAGAGCATCCGCGACGACCTCGCCGCCTCCTGGGGGCGCCCCGCGGACGACCCGCAGGTCGAGGATGGCGCCTTCCGCTTCGCCGCCGTGCCGCGCGGCCGCGTCCTCGTCGCCCTCCAGCCCGAGCGCGGCACGCCGGAGGCCAGGGCCGACGCCTACCACGACCTCTCCCGCGTGCCCCGCCACGCCTATGTCGCCTTCTACCTCTGGCTCCGCGGCCGCGCCGACGCGCTCGTCCATGTCGGCGCCCACGGCACGCTCGAATGGCTGCCGGGCAAGGCCGTGGCGCTGTCGGAGACCTGCTGGCCCGAGGCCCTGATCGGCAACCTGCCGGTCATCTACCCGTTCATCGTCAACGATCCCGGCGAGGCGGCGCAGGCCAAGCGCCGCATCGGCGCGGTCACCATCGGCCATGTGCCGCCGCCGCTGAAGCCCTCCGGCACGTCCGACCGGCTCGCACCCCTGGAGGCGCTGCTCGACGAGTTCTCCAACGCCGACGGGCTGGACCCGAAGCGCCGCGACCGGCTCGTCGCCGAGATCCGCTCCGAGGCGCAGGCGCTCGGCGTCGAGGAGGATCTCGGGCTCGACCGCGCCGGCTGCCCGGCGGAGGCGGTGACGCGCATCGACCGCTTCGTCTGCGACGTGAAGGAGGGCCAGTTCGGCGACGGGCTGCATGTCTGGGGCCGCGCCTCCGCCTTCGGCGACGGCGCCGGGGAGCGCCGCGCGCTGCTCGACGCGCTCGCCGGCCGCCGCATCCCCCCCGGCCCCTCCGGCTCCCCCTATCGCGGCCGTCGCGACGTGCTGCCGACGGGCCGCAACCTCTACGCCGTCGATGCCCGCGCCGTCCCCACCCGCAGCGCCCATGCCCAGGGCGTCCGCCTCGCGGAGGATTTCGTCCGCCGCCACCTGCAGGAGGAGGGCGACTGGCCGCGCGCCCTGGTCGTCGATCTCTGGGGCTCCTCGACCATGCGCACCGCGGGCGAGGATTTCGCCATGGCGCTTGCGCTGATGGGCGTTCGCCCGGTCTGGGACGAGGGCTCCGAGCGGGTCTCCGGCATCGAGATCCTGCCCGTCGCCGAGCTCGACCGCCCTCGCGTGGACGTGACGCTGCGCATCTCGGGGCTGTTCCGCGACACCTTCCCCGCACTCGCCCGCCTCCACGGCCAGGCGGTCCGGGCGCTTGCCGCGCGCGACGAAGCCCCCGACTGGAACCCCCTCGTCGGCCGCGCCGGCAACCGGGTCTACGGTCCCGCGCCGGGCAGCTTCGGCCTCGGCATGGGCGTCGAGAACTATACCGAAGCCGGCCGCCGCGCAGCCGGCGAGGCCTGGCTCGCCGCCTCCGCCTGGGCCCATGACGGCGCCCAGCCCGAGCGCGACGCCGAAGGGTTCCGCCGGCGCGTCGCCGGCGCCGGCGCCTTCCTCCACGCCCAGGACCTCGCCGAATCGGATCTCCTGCTGGCGCAGGACTACGCCACACACGAGGCCGGATTCGCCGCCGCGCAATCCGTCGCCGGCGGCTCCGCCCGGCTCTACCACCTCGACAACACCGACCCCGCCCGGCCCCGGACCCGCACCCTCACCGAGGAGATCGCGCGCGTCGTCCGCGGCCGCGCCACCCATCCCGGCTGGATCGCGGGCATGCGACGCCACGGCTTCCGCGGCGCCGCCGAGATCGCCGCCACGCTCGAGCACATGGCCGCCTTCGCCCACCTCGCCGATGCGGTCCCGGCGCATCTCTTCGACGCCTATCACGACGCCACGCTCGGCGACCCGGAGGTGGCGGATTTCCTCGACCGCGAGAATCCCGGCGCGGCGCAGGCGATGCGCCAGCGCTTCGCCGCGCTCTCCGAGGCGGGCCTCTGGCGCACCCGCCGCAACGCGATCCTCGCCGGCATCGAGGCGGCGCGATGAGGGCCATCCGTTCCCCCCGCCGCGGACCGGGCGCCGGGGTATTTGGAAAGATAAAGAAGGGCCTGTTCCGATGAGCGCCGCGGTGCGCGGCTGGTGCCCCGGCGCGCTCCGGCCGATGATGTCGGGCGACGGGCTCGTCGTGCGCCTCCGCCCCCGGCTCGGCCGGATCGACGGCATCCAGGCCGCGGGCCTCGCCGATCTCGCGCGCCGGCACGGCTCCGGCGTGATCGAGCTCACCCGCCGCGCCAACCTGCAGATCCGCGGCGTCACCGAGGGCGCGCATCCCGCCCTGCTCGAGGGGCTCGCCGCGCTCGGCCTGCTCGATCCCGACCCCGAGACCGAGGCGCGGCGCAACATCCTCGTCGCCCCGTTCGACGCCGCCTCGCCCCGAATCGCCCGCAGGCTCGAGGCCGCCCTGCCGCTCCTGCCGCCGCTGCCGGCGAAGTTCGGCTTCGCCGTAGATGCCGGCCCGGCGCCCCTGCTCGGCGACGCGCCGGCCGACATCCGCATCGAGCGCAGCCGGAGCGGCCTTCTCGTGCGCGCCGACGGCGCCGCCACGGGGCGCGCCGTGGGGGACGCGGACGCCGTCTCCGCCGCCCTCGATCTCGCGCGCTGGTTCGCCGCCCGTCGCGGCGCCCACAGGCGCATGGCGCCCTGCCTGCGCGAGGTGCCGCTGCCGGCCCGCTTCGCCGGCACCGCGCCGTGCCCCGCCGCCCCGCGCCCGGTGCCGGGCCTGCGGCCGGAGGGCGCGCTGGCGGGGCTTCCCTTCGGCCAGATGGCGGCCGGCACGCTCGCCGCCCTCGCCGCCGCGCCCGGCCTGCGCCTCACGCCCTGGCGCCTGATCCTGGTCGAGGGCGCGCGCCGGATGCCTGCCGGTCTCGTCCGCGACCCCGCCGACCCGCTCCTCGCCGTCGATGCCTGCCCCGGCGCGCCGTTCTGCGCCCAGGCCAGCGTCGAGACCCGGCCGCTCGCGCGCCGCCTCGCGCGCCGCCTCCCCGGCCTGCATGTCTCCGGCTGCGCCAAGGGCTGCGCGCGCTCTGCCCCCGCCGCCGTCACCCTGGTCGGCCGCGATGGCCGCTTCGACCTTGTAAAGCACGGCCGGGCGGGCGACACACCGGTCCGGTCTGGGCTTTCCCCCGAAGACCTCGACGACGCATTCGACGGCCCGACGGCGTGAGACAGATGCCCTACGATTACGAGACAGACGGCGCCACGATCTACCGCCACTCCTTCGCCACGATCCGGGCGGAGGCCGACCTGGCACGATTTGGCCCGGACGAGGAGCCCCTGGTGGTGCGCATGATCCACGCCGCCGGCCTGGTCGGTCTCGAGGCCGATATCCGCATCGCCCCGGGCGCCGCCGCGGCCGCCCGCGCCGCCCTCGAAGGCGGCGCGCCGGTCCTGTGCGACGCGCGCATGGTCAGCGAGGGCATCACCCGACCCCGCCTGCCCGCCTACAACGCGGTGATCTGCACCCTGCACGACCCCCGCGTGCCCGAGATGGCGCGCGACATGCGCACCACCCGCTCGGCCGCCGCGCTGGAGCTCTGGCGTCCGCATCTCGAAGGCGCCCTCGTCGCCATCGGCAACGCGCCCACCGCGCTCTTCCACCTGCTCAACATGCTCGAGGATCCCGCCTGCCCGCGCCCGGCAGCGATCATCGGCTGCCCGGTGGGCTTCGTCGGCGCCGCGGAATCGAAGGCCGCGCTCTGGGCCGACCGCCCCGCGCCGCCGATCGTGGTCGCGGGGCGCCTCGGCGGCTCAGCGATCACCGTCGCCGCCGTCAACGCCCTGGCGAGCCGCGCCGAATGACCGGCCGGATCATCGGCGTCGGCCTCGGACCGGGCGACCCGGAGCTGATGAGCGTCCGGGCCGACCGGCTGCTGCGCGGCGCCAGCCACGTCGCCTATTTCCGCAAGGCCGGGCGGCCCGGCCGCGCCCGCACCCTGATCGACGGGATGCTCGCCCGGGACGTCACCGAGATCGCCATGGAATACCCGGTGACCACCGAGATCCCGCTCGACGATCCCGCCTATAACGGCTGCCTCGCGGAGTTCTACGCCGGCTGCCGCGACCGCCTCGCGGCCCTCGTCGCCGAGGGTCACGAGGTCGTCGTCCCCTGCGAGGGCGACCCGTTCTTCTACGGCTCCTTCATGCATCTCTACGAGCGCCTGCGCCACGAGGTCCCGGTCGCCGTCGTGCCCGGCATCACCGGCATGTCCGCCGCCTGGACGGCGAGCGGCGAGCCCATCACCTGGGGCGACGACGTGCTGACCGTGCTGACCGCCACCCTGCCCGAGGCGGAGCTCGTCCGGCGGATGTCCGCCGCCGACGCGCTGGTGGTGATGAAGATCGGCCGCAACATCGGCAAGGTCGTCCGCGCGCTCGCGGCCGCCGGCCTCTCGGACCGGGCCTGGCTCGTGGAATGCGCCGCGATGGCGGAGGAGCGGGTGACGAAACTGTCGCAATCCGGGGACCGCGTGCCCCCCTACTTCTCCATCGTGCTCGTCCACGGGCGGGGGCGGCGCCCATGACCGATGCCACCAGCGGCTGGCTGCGCATCGTCGGTCTCGGGCCGGGCTCCGACAGCCTGATCACGCCGGAGGCGCAGGCGATCCTCGCCGAGGCCACCGACCTCGTCGGCTACGGCACCTATCTCGACCGCATCCCGCAGATGCCCGGCATCGCCCGGCACGCGAGCGACAACCGGGTGGAGCTCGACCGCGCGGCGCTGGCGCTCCGTCTCGCCACCGGCGGCGCCCGCGTCGCCCTCGTCTCCTCCGGCGATCCCGGCGTCTTCGCCATGGCGAGCGCCGTCTTCGAGGCGCTGGAGACGATGGCCTGCAGCGCCACGCCGGACCTCGACATCGAGGTGATCCCCGGCGTCACCGCCATGCTCGCCGCCGCCGCCCGCGCCGGCGCGCCGCTCGGCCACGATTTCTGCGCCATCAACTTGAGCGACAACCTCAAGCCCTGGGAGGTGATCGCGCGCCGCCTGCGCCTCGCCGTGGAGGCCGATTTCGCCATCGCCCTCTACAATCCCCGCTCGAAATCGCGCCCCGAAGGCTTCGCCCGCGCGCTGGCGATCCTCGCCGAGGCCTGCGGCGATTCCCGCCCGGTGGTTTTCGCCCGCGCCGTCTCGACCCCCGGAGAGACCATCCGCACCGTCCCGCTGCCCGAGGCGCGCCCGGAGATGGCCGACATGGCGACGGTGGTCCTCGTCGGGTCCTCGGCTACCCGAAGGGTCGGCCGCTACGTCTACACGCCCCGGTCGGTCCGGTGAATCCAGTCCAGCACCGCCGCCGCGCCGGGAAGCTCCAGCCGCGCGGGCAGGGCCGGCCGGTCGATCATCACCACCGGGAGGCCGAGCGCGCGCGCGGCGTCGATCTTCGCCCGCGCCCCGCTGCCGCCGGCATTCTTCGAGACCACGATCTCGGTCCCGTGTCGCGCCATGAGCGCCCGGTCGCCGGCCGCGTCGAACGGTCCCCGCGCCACCTCCACGGCGACCTGCCGCAGCGGCAGCGGCGCGCCGGGCGGATCCACCAGCCGCACGAGATAGGCGTGCTGCGGCTGCGCCGCGAAGGCGCCCAGATGCATCCGCCCGACCGCGAGGAAGACCCGTCGCGGCGGGCCGTCGAGCGCCGCCACCGCCCCGGCGATGTCGGGCACGCCGCGCCATTCGTCGCCCGGCCCGGCCCGCCACGGAGGACGTGTCAGCGCCACCAGCGGCAGGCCCGCCTCCGCCGCCGCCGCCACCGCGTTGCGGCTCATCCCGGCGGCGAAGGGATGGGTGGCGTCCACCAGATGCGTGACGCCCTCGCCGCGCAGATGCGCCGCCAGCCCCGCCACCCCGCCGAATCCGCCGACCCGCGCCGGCAGCGGCTGCGCTCCGGGCCGCGCCACCCGTCCCGCGAAGGAGATCGTGCCACGCATCCCCGCCGCCGCCATCGCGCCGGCGAGGTCGCTCGCCTCGGTCGTGCCGCCGAGCACCAGGACGTTCGGGATCCGTGCCATCGCGGCGGACCATGCGCCGGGGCGGCCCCCTCCGACAAGGCGGTGCCGCGGTGACCGCCCCCTGGCTCACCCTCCTCGGCATCGGCGAGGACGGCGCGGCGGGCCTGTCGGAGGCGGCCCGCGCCGCCCTCGCCGCGGCCGAGGTGGTGATCGGCCCGCCCCGCCATCTCCGCCTCGTCGCGGCGGTGGCGGGCGGCGCCGAGCGCCTCGAATGGCCCGCCCCCTTCGCCGACGGGCTGCCGCTCCTCGCCGGGTTCCGCGGCCGCCCCACCGTGGCGCTCGCCTCGGGCGACCCGTTCTGGTTCGGCGCCGGCACCGTCATCGCCCGCCATCTCGCCCCCGGCGAGTGGCGCGCGATCCCGGCGCCCTCGGTCTTCTCGCTCGCCGCCGCGCGGCTCGGCTGGCCGCTCGAATCGACGACGTGCCTCGGCCTGCACGCCGCGCCGCTGTCGCGCCTGCGGCCGCATCTCGCCGCCGGCGCCCGCCTGCTCGTCACCCTGCGCGACGGCGAGGCCGTCCCCGCGCTCACCGCCTGGCTCGACGGCGCCGGCTTCGGCGCCAGCCGCGTCACCGCGCTGGAGCGTCTCGGCGGCCCCGGCGAGCGCCTCGCCCCGGCCGCGGAGGGCGCGCCCTGGACCGCCCCCGTCGCCGCCGCGATCGAGGTCGCGGGCGACGGCCAGCCGGTTCCCCTCGCCGCCGGCCGCCCCGATGCGCTCTTTTCCCACGACGGCCAGATCACCAGGCGGCCGGTCCGCGCCCTCACCCTTTCCGCCCTCGCCCCGCGCGCCGGCGAACACCTCTGGGACATCGGCGCCGGATCGGGCTCCATCGCGCTCGAATGGCTTCTGTCCCATCCCTCTCTCTCGGCGACCGCGATCGAGGCCCGCCGCGACCGCGCCGCCACCATCCGCCGCAACGCCGACGCCCTGGGACAGGACCGCCTTCAGGTGGTGGAGGGCCGGGCGCCGGAGGCGCTCGCCGACCTCGCCCCGCCGCAGGCGATCTTCGCCGGCGGCGGTCTCGACAGCGCCCTGCTCGACCATCTCGCCGCCACGGCGCCCGGGGCGCGCCTCGTCGCCAATGCCGTGACCCTCGAGACCGAGGCGCTGCTCCTCGCCGCCCATGCGTCGCGGGGCGGCGACCTGCTCCGCCTCGCCATTTCCCGCGCCGAGCCCCTGGGCAGCTTCCGCGGCTGGGCCCCCCAGCGCCCCCTTCTGCAATGGAGCGTCACCCTATGATCGTCGCCGGGTTCGGTTTCCGCTCCGAAGCGGGGCTCGAAAGTCTCCTCGACGCGCTGCACCGCACCGGCGGGCGGCCGGAGGCGCTCGCCACCCCCGAGGACAAGGCCGCCGAGCCGGTCTTCCGCGCCCTCGCCCGGCGTCTCGGCCTGCGCATCGTCGCAATCTCCCCCGAGCGCCTCGAGGCCGAGCGCACCACGACCCGCTCTTCGGTCTCCCTGCGCCACCGCCGGATCGGCTCCGTGGCCGAGGCCGCGGCGCTCGCCGCCGCCGGGCCGGGGGGCCGTCTCGTCGGCGCCCGCACGATCTCCTCGGACCGCATGGCGACCTGCGCCCTGGCCGAGGGAGGCCGCCGATGACCGTCCACTTCATCGGCGCCGGGCCCGGCGCACCCGACCTCCTGACGCTGCGCGGCCGCGACCTCATCGCCGCCTCGCCGGTCTGCCTCTATGCCGGATCGCTGGTTCCCGCGGCCGTGCTCGACCATTGCCCCGAAGGCGCGCGGATCGTGAACACCGCCCCGCTCGACCTCGGCGCCATCCTGGCCGAGATCGAGACCGCCCACCGCGCCGGCCGGGACGTCGCCCGGCTCCATTCCGGCGACCTCTCGGTGTGGTCGGCCATGGGCGAGCAGATCCGCCGCCTCGAGGCGCGCGCCATCCCCTACACGATCACCCCCGGCGTGCCGTCCTTCGCCGCCGCCGCCGCCGCGCTCGGCGCCGAGCTCACCCTGCCCGGCATCGCCCAGTCGGTGGTCCTGACCCGCACCCCCGGCCGCGCCTCCTCCATGCCCGCCGGCGAGAGCCTCGCGAACTTCGCCGCCACCGGCGCGACCCTCGCCGTCCACCTCTCCATCGGCAACATCGCCCGCGTCGTCGCCGATCTCGCCCCCGCCTACGGCGCCGACTGTCCGGTGGCGGTCGTCTTCCGCGCCTCCTGGCCCGACGAGACGATCCTCCGCGCCACGCTCGCCACCGTCGAATCCCGGCTCGACCCGCGGATGACCCGCACCGCCCTCATCCTCGTCGGCCCCGCGCTCGGGGCCTCCGACTTCGCCGAATCGCGCCTCTACGCGGCGGATTACGACCGCCGCTACCGCCCGCGATCGGCCGCGAGCCCCTGGGCCGACTGGCAGCCGGGCGACGACTGACCCGCCCGGCGGTCCGAATTCCGCCGGGGCACGATGCCCCCCGATCCGAAAGTCCCGCCCATGCTTCCCCCCGGCCTCCTCGTCTCCGCCCCCGCGTCGGGCACCGGCAAGACCACCGTGATGCTCGGCCTGCTGCGCGCGCTGGCCGATGACGGGCTGGCGGTCCAGCCCTTCAAGTCCGGCCCCGACTACATCGACCCCGCCTTCCACCGCGCCGCCACCGGGCGGCCCTCCTTCAATCTCGACACCTGGGCGATGGGCGAGGCGCTGCTCGCCGCCATCGCCGGGCAGGCCGCGGGCGCCGACATCTGCCTCGCCGAGGGCTCCATGGGCCTCTACGACGGCGTCGCCACGACAGGCCGCGCCGGCTTCGGCTCCTCGGCGGAGACCGCGGCGCGCATGGGCTGGCCGGTCCTGCTCGTCATCGACGCCGGCGGCCAGGCGCAATCGGCCGCGGCGACCGCGATGGGGTTCGCGGCCTACCGCCCCGACCTGCCGATCGCCGGCGTGATCCTGAACCGCGTCGCCTCGCCGCGCCACGAGCGGCTGATCCGCCTCGGCATGGACCATGCCGGCATGCCCGTCCTCGGCGTGCTGCCCCGGCGCGGCGACCTGACCCTGCCCGAGCGGCATCTGGGACTCGTCCAGGCCGCAGAGCACCCCGATCTCGACGCCGCCATAGCCGGCTATGCCGACTTCCTGCGCGGGCATGTGGACCTCGCCGCGATCCGCGCCGCCGCCCGCGCCGGCGGCGCGCCCTCCGGCGGCCGCCTGCCGGACCCGCCCGCCCAGCGCATCGCGCTGGCGCAGGACGCGGCCTTCTCCTTCACCTATCCGCATCTCCTCGAGGGCTGGCGGCAGGCGGGCGCCGAGATCCGCCCCTTCTCGCCGCTGGCCGACGAGCCGCCCGATCCCGACGCCGATCTGGTCTGGCTTCCGGGCGGCTATCCCGAGCTCCATGCCGGCCGCCTCGCCGCGGCGGAGACCTTCCGCGCCGCGCTCCGGGTCCATGCCGCGACGAGGCCGGTCCACGGCGAATGCGGCGGCTACATGGCGCTCGGGCAGAGCCTCACCGACAAGGACGGCGCCACGCACCGCATGGCCGGCCTTCTCGGCCTCGCCACCAGCTACGAGACGCGGAAGTTCCATCTCGGCTACCGCCGCGCGATGCTGCGCGAGGGCATGCCGGGCTTCGCCGCCGGCGCCGCGCTCCGCGGCCACGAATTCCACTATTCGACGATTCTCGACATGCCCGACCGGCCCCTCGCGGAGGTCGCCGATGCCGACGGCGCGCCGGTGCCGGAGACCGGCTCTCGCCGCGGCCACGTCACCGGCACCTTCTTCCACCTGATCTCCGGCGAGTGATCGCGGACCGGCGAAGACCCGGCCCGCCGCGGCTCAGTCCGTCGCCATCTCCTCGGCCTCTGCCACCTGCGCGTCGGACAGGCCGAGCCGGGAGCGCAGATCGGCCAGATAGGCGCGGTTGGCATCGGTCTCCGCGTCCACCGCCGCGCGGGAGGCGAGGTAGAACTCCTCCGCCGTCTCCTGGTCGGTGACCTCCGCAAGCAGCGTGTCGAGCGGCTTCGGATTGGCGATCTCGCGCTCCATCACGGCACGGTCCTCATCGGTCCCGCCGCCTTCCGCGATCTCGCCCATGATCCGCTCCCGCTCCGCGACCGAGAGCGACCCGTCGGCATAGGCGGCGGTGATCATCGCGCGGATCAGCAGCAGCGCCGTGTCCTCGCTGAGCCCCTCGGCCGCCTTCGCCTCCTCTTGCAGATCCTCCTCGCGCGGGGCCTCTCGGGCTCCGTGGTCCGAAGTGCCGGCGCCGGACGATCCGCTGTCGCCGGTGACCCGGTTCACCACGTCCTGCACCATTCCCGCGATGCCGCCTCCCGCGCCCGACCCGGTGCTGCCACCCGAGCCGGAGGCCGACCCGGTGCCGGAGGCCGATGCCGACCCGGCGGCGGAGCCCGACGCGCCCGCCCCGCCGGAGCGGGACTGGTGGTCCTGATAGGCGCGGTAGGCCATGTAGCCGAGCGCGGCGAGACCCATCTTGCCGCCCATGCCCGAATGCCGCCGGCGGCCGAAGCCGCCCAGCATCGACGACGCGCCGTGCATGCCGCGCCGGCGGCCCCGTCCGCCCATCCGGGTTGCGAGCATGGTTCCGAGTATTCGCTTGAGACTCATCGGTCCCCCCCTGTCTGATCCGCTGCTGCAACGCCGGGCCGCCGCCCGCCGTTCCGGCCGCTCCGCGCGATCGGCATCTTGCGGCCGGGCTGCGTTCGATGCGACAGAGCCGCATCAGAGCCCGGAGGTTCCCGCCCGTGACCGGCCCCGCAACCGGCTTCGTCAGCATCGTCGGCTCCGGCCCCGGCGACCCGGACCTGCTGACGCTGAAGGCCGTGGACCGGCTGAAACGCGCCGACGCCGTGCTTTTCGACGACCTCTCCGCCGGCCCGATCCTGAGTCACGCCCGGCCCGGCGCCGATCTCGTGGGCGTCGGCAAGCGCGCCGGGCGCCCCTCCCCGCGGCAGCACCACGTCAGCCGCCTGCTGGTGGATTACGCGGCGGGCGGCGGCCGGATCGTGCGGCTGAAATCCGGCGATCCCGGCCTCTTCGGCCGGCTCGAGGAAGAGCTCGTCGCCCTCCGCGACGCGGGCATCGCCCACGAGATCGTCCCCGGCGTGCCCTCCGCCGTCGCCGCCGCCGCCGCCGCCGGCATCCCCCTGACCCGGCGCCTGACCGCGCGCCGGGTGCAGTTCGTCACCGGCCACGACGCCGAGGGCGGCCTGCCCGCCGACATCGACCTCGCCGCGCTGGCCGACCCGGCGGCCTCGACGGTGGTGTTCATGGGCAAGCGCACCTTCCCGGCGCTCGCCGAGGCGCTGCTCGCCCGCGGCCTGCCCCCCGATCAGCCCGCGATCCTGGCCGAGGCCGTCTCCACCCCCGACCAGGCGCTCCACCGCGGCACCGTCGCGAATCTCGCCCGACGCCTCGCCGCCGGCAGCTCCGCCGCGCCCGCCCTCATTCTCTACGGCCCGCTCGCGGAGGCACCATGACCGAGATCATCCTCGTCGGCATCGGCACCGGCAATCCCGGCCACATCACCGGCGAGGGGCTCGCGGCGCTGCGCGCGGCGCGGACCGTGCTCATTCCCGACAAGGGCGAGGGCAAGGAGGATCTCGCGCATCTGCGTCACGCCATCCTCGACCTCTCCGGGACCCACGCGGAACGCCGCAGCTTCGACTATCCGGTGCGCGACGACGGGCTCGGCTACGCCGACCGCGTGGAGAGCTGGCACGACGAGATCGCCCGGCGCTGGCAGGCGGCGATCGGCGACCGTCCCGGCCCGGTCGCGCTGCTGGTCTGGGGCGATCCCGGCCTCTACAATTCGACCCTCCGCATCGCCCGCCGCCTGCGGCCCGCGCCGCGCCTGCGCGTGGTGCCCGGCATCACCGCGCTGCAAGCCCTGACCGCCGCCCATGCGGTGCCTCTGAGCGAGCTGAACGGCCCGGTGACGATCACCACCGGCCGGCGCCTGCGCGAAGAGGGCTGGCCGGCGGGCGCGGAGCGCGTCGCCGTCATGCTCGACGGCGTCTGCAGCTTCGCCACGCTCGACCCCGAGCTGCTGATCTGGTGGGGCGCCTTTCTCGGCATGGAGGCGCAAATCCTCGATCACGGCCGGCTCCGGGAGGCCGGCCCCCGCATCGTCGCGACCCGCGCCCGCGCCCGCGCCGGCCACGGCTGGATCATGGACACCTACCTCCTGGGCCGCGCGCGCTAGGCCGGTGCCGGATCGCGCCGCCTTCCTCGCCGCCTTCGCCCGCATCGGGCTTCTGAGCTTCGGCGGTCCGGCGGCGCAGATCGCGATCATGCACCGCATCCTGGTGGAAGAAACGGGCTGGCTCTCCGAGCGTCGCTTCCTCGGCGCGCTGTCGTTCTGCATGATGCTGCCCGGGCCCGAGGCGATGCAGCTCGCCACCTATGCCGGCTGGCGGCTGCGCGGGCTGGCCGGCGGGCTGGTCGCCGGCGCGCTCTTCGTCCTGCCCGGGGCCGCGGTGATGCTGGCGCTGGCGCTGGGCTACGCGCTCTACGGCACGGTCCCGGCGGTCGAATCGGCCTTTCTCGGCATCAAGGCCGCGGTGCTCGTCATCGTCCTCGCCGCGCTCTGGAAGGTCGCCCGCCGCGCCCTGCTCCGACCGCAGCATTGGGCCATCGCCGTTCTCGCCTTCGTTGCGCTCTTCGTCCTCGCCGTGCCCTACCCGCTCGTCGTCCTCGGCGCGGCGCTCTGGGGGGCGGCGCTCGGCGGCGAGACCGAATCGGCGACCGAGACCGCGCCGGTCCCCTGGCGCCGCACCGCCCTCGTCCTCGCTCTCGGCCTTGCGATCTGGCTCGGCCCGCTCCTGCTGCTCGACGGAATCCTGCGCGAGATCGGCCTGTTCTTCGCCGGTCTCGCGGTGGTCACCTTCGGCGGCGCCTATGCCGTCCTCGCCTGGATGGCGCAGGACGCCGTCGCCACCCTCCACTGGCTCTCGGCCGGCGAGATGATGGACGGGCTCGGCCTCGCCGAGACCACGCCCGGCCCGCTGATCCTCGTGACCCAGTTCGTCGGCACGCTCGCCGCCTTCCGCGAGGGCGGCATGCCGCTGGCGCTCGCCGGCGCGGCGGTCACCCTCTGGGCCACCTTCGTGCCCTGCTACCTGTGGATCTTCGCCGGCGGGCCCTACATCGACCGCATCGCCGCCGCGCCCCGCCTCTCGGGCGCGCTCTCGGGCATCACCGCGGCGGTGGTGGGCGTGATCGCCAGCCTCTCGCTCTGGTTCGCCCTCCACACCGCCTTCGCCACGGTGACGCGGGAGCGCCTCGGGCCGCTCGTCCTCTGGCGCCCGGACCCGGCCACGCTCGACCCGCTGGTGCTCGCCCTCGCCGCCCTCGCCGCCTTGCTGCTGCGCCTCGGCCTGGGCTGGACGATCCTGATCCTGGCCGGGCTCGGCCTCGCCCTCGGCTAATGCCGCCGCGCGCCCTCGGCGAGCCGTTCGGCGAAGCCCGCGCGCGCCTCGGGCGACATCACCGCCAGACGGTCGAGAATCGCCTCTTCCACCCGGGCGAACCGCGCGCCGCCGCGCTTGCGCTGCTCGGCCAGAAGCCGCTCCACCGCGCCGCGGTCGAAGGGTTCGGCGCGGATCGCGGCGAGCAGCCGCTCGAACCCGGCCTGCCGCTCGTCGCGCCCCTGCCGCGGCATCCCCCTCAGCCGGTCGATCACCGCCTCCCGGTCCGCCTCCGGCAGCGCACGCACGATGCCCCCCGCGGGTCCGCGCAGATGATCGTGGCCCGGACCCCGGCGGTCGAACGCCGCGCCGACGACCACGCCCGCGACGCAGAGATTGAGCGCCAGCGAGACGACCAAAACGACCCGCCAGGCCCGCGGCGCGGTGGCGAGCGGCCGGCTCATGGCCCGAGCTCCGCCACCTGGAACTCGTAGCCGCCGACGAGATCGTCATAGGCGCTGTCGCTCTGCAGCACGCCGGCGATCAGCCCGCCGGGATCGGCGACCCCGATCGCCATGCCCAGCACCGAGGCGGCGACGAGCCCGCCGAGCGCGCCCCAGCCCTGCCTGCGGCGCCGCCGCGCCACCTCCCGCGCATCCCCGGCAATGCGCGCCATCAGAACCTCCGACACCATCGGCCGCTCCCGCTTCGCCGCCTCGAAGGCGGCGTCGGCAAGGCTCCGCGCCAGCAGCCCGTCGGGCGCGCCGGCGTCGCGGAGGCCCCCGAGGGCGCGGATCAGGTCGTCGTCATTCGTCCGCATAGCCCAGCGCCTCCTTCCGCGCCGACAGGATCTTTCCCAGCGCCGCCCGGCCGCGCGCGGTCAGGCTCTCCACCGCCTCCACGCTGACCTGCATCGCCAGGGCCACCTCCGGGTTCGGCAGCTCCTCGATATGGCGCAGGATCACCGCCATGCGCTGCCGCTCGGGCAGCCGCGCCAGCGCCTCCTCCAGCGCCGCGCGCCGCTGCGCGTCCTGCATCCGCCCCGCCACGCTGCGCCCCGGCGCCGCCGGCTCGTTCGCCGCCTCCAGCGGCTCCGTGGGCCGCCGCGCCCGCAGCCGGTCGGTGCAGAGATTGGCCGTCACCCGGTAGAGCCAGGTCGAGACCCGCGCCCGCCCCGGCTGCCAGTCCGGCGCGATCCGCCAGAGCCTGAGCAACGCCTCCTGGGTCACGTCCTCGGCCTCCGCGGCATCGCCCAGCATGCGCCGCGCCACCGCCAGCACCCGGGGCGCGTGGCGGCGCGCCAGCGGCGCGGCGGCGGCCACGTCGCCGGCCGCATAGGCGGCGAGCAGGTCGTCGTCCTCGGGCTCGGGCTCCGCCATATGTCCTCCCCGGTCGCGGCCGGCCCCGGCAGCCGGGACCGGCCCGCCGGACCTCACTTGGCGCCGTCTGCGTCGCCCTGCATGCTACCCTGCATCCCGCCATGCATCCCGCCATGCGTCCCGCCGGGCGTTCCGCCGGGCATTCCGCCCTGCATCCCGCCGTGCATTCCGCCCTGCATCCCGCCGTGCATCCGGTCGTGCATGCCGCCTTGCACGCCGCCGTGCATGCAGCCGGGCATTCCGCCGTGATGCCCGCGAGCCCCGTGACGGTCGCCGCGATGGCCCGGCATCGACTGCATCCCGTCGATCTCCCCGGCCGAGAGGGCGCCGTCGCCGTCCGAATCCAGCTCGTCGAAGACGCTCTCCATCCGGGCGGCGCCCCGGCCGCCGCCGAGCCAGTCCGGCCGGTCGAGAAGATCGACGGCGGTGATCCCGCCGTCCCCGTCCGCGTCCACCCGGTCGAACATCGCGCCGGCCCGCTCGGCGGCTCGGGCTTCGGCATGGGCGACGGCCTCCTCGCGGGTGATCGTGCCGTCGCCGTCGGCGTCGATCGCGGCGAAGCGGGCGGCGGCGGGGCTCTCGACCTCCTCGCGAGTCACCTGCCCGTCGCCGTTCGCGTCGAGCCGCGTCATCGGGGCCGGCCGGTCGGGCGCCGCGTCGGGGGGCGAGTCGGGCGCCGAACCGGACCCGCCATCCTGCGCCTCGGCCTGCCCGTCGGGTGGCGTCTGGGCCTCGGGTGTCGCGCCTTGCGCGAAGGCCGCGGCGGCCATGCCGCTGCCCAGAAGCAGGGCCAAGAGGGATGTGCGAAACATGCCGTGTCTCCTTGTGAACGAGTTCGCCGTCTTCGTCGCGGCGGCGCCGCGCCGCCTTCATTGTCGCGGCGACCGCCCTGATACGCACCCGCCGCGATCCTCCGTCGCGGCCTGTGCGCTTTTTTCTGCCGCCGCGCGGCGCCGCTCCACTTGCCCGACTCGCCGTTTTGGTGTTCGGTTGACGCATGAGTGTCAATCTGGCCTTACACGAAACCCGCCGCCTGCCGGAGCCCGCAGCCCTGCTGACGCTGCTGAAGCCGGTCACCTGGTTCCCGCCCATGTGGGCCTATCTCTGCGGCATCGTCTCGGCGGGGGTCTGGCCGGGGCAGCACTGGGGCCTTGTCCTGCTCGGCGTGGTTCTCGCCGGCCCGATCGTCTGCGGCATGTCGCAGGCGGCGAACGACTGGTTCGACCGCCACGTGGACGCGATCAACGAACCCCACCGCCCGATCCCCTCGGGCCGCATCCCGGGCGCCTGGGGTCTCTACGTCGCCATCGCCATGTCCGCGGCGGGCCTCCTCGTCGGCTGGCAGCTCGGCCCCTGGGGCTTCGGGGCCACGATCGTCGCGGTCGCCGCCGCCTGGGCCTATTCCGCTCCGCCGGTGCGGCTCAAGCGCTCCGGCTGGTGGGGGCCGATGCTCGTCGCCTTCGCCTACGAGGGCCTGCCCTGGTTCACCGGCGCCGCCGTCCTGTCCCAGGGCGCGCCGTCGTTCTTCGTCCTCGTGGTTGCGGTCCTCTATGCCGGCGGCGCGCAGGGGATCATGGTGCTGAACGACTTCAAGGCGGTGGCCGGCGACCGCGCCACCGGCATCCGCTCGATGGTGGTTCTGAAGGGGCCCGAGATCGCCGCCCGCATCTGCTGCGCGGTGATGATCCTGCCGCAGACCCTGGTGGTCGCCATGCTGGTGATCTGGGGGCAGCCGGTCCATGCCGTGCTCATCGCGCTGCTGATCGTGGCGCAATGCGCGATGATGCGCCGCTTCCTCGCCGAACCCACCGGCCGGGCGCTGTGGTATTCCGCCGCCGGCGTGCCGCTCTACGTCGCCGGCATGATGGTCGCGGCCGTCGCGATCCGCGGCCTGGCGCTGTGACCCTCTCCTGGCTCGCCATCGTCCGGCTGGGCCTCGTGCAGATGTGCCTCGGCGCCATCGTGGTGCTCACCACCTCGACGCTCAACCGCCTGATGGTGGTGGAGCTCGCCCTCCCCGCGGTGCTTCCGGGCCTGCTCGTCGCGCTCCATTACGGCATCCAGATCACCCGGCCCTCCTGGGGCTTCCTCTCCGATACCGGCGGCGACCGCACCCGCTGGATCATCGGCGGCGTCGCGATCCTCGCGCTCGGCGCCTTCGGCGCCGCCCTCGGCATCCTCCTCCTCGAGACCTCGCTGGCCGCGGGTCTGCTGGTTTCGGTGGTCTCCTACGCCCTGATCGGCCTCGGCGTCGGCGCCTCGGGCACTACGCTCCTCGCCCTTCTCGCCACCGCCACCGCACCGCACCGGCGCGCCGCGGCGGCCACCATCACCTGGCTGATGATGATCTTCGGCATCGCCGTCACCGCCGGCGTCGCGGGCACGCTTCTCGACCCCTACACCCATGCCCGCCTGCTCGTCATCGTGGCGAGCATCGGCCTCGGCGCCCTCGCCCTCAGCACCCTCGCCACAAGGGGCATCGAGCGCGGCGTGGTCGCCCGTCCCGAGCCCGGTTCCATGCCCTTCCGCGAGGGCCTCGCGGAGATCTGGGCCGAGCCGAAGGCCCGCGCCTTCACCCTCTTCGTCGCCCTGTCGATGACCGCCTATTTCATGCAGGAACTGATCCTCGAACCCTATGCCGGGCTGGTCTTCGGCTTCACGCCCGGCCAGTCCACGCAGCTCTCCGGCGCCCAGAACGGCGGCGTCTTCCTCGGCATGGCGCTGGTCGGAATCGTCGCCACCGGCCTGCGCCGCGGCTCCCTGCGCGACTGGGTGATGGCCGGCTGCGCGGGCTCCGCCGCGTCGCTCCTCGTCATCGCCGCCATCGGCCAGACCGGCCTGCCGCTGCTCGTCCCCGCCGCCACCGGCTTGGGCTTCTTCAACGGCATGTTCGCGGTCGCCGCCATCGGCGCGATGATGCAGCTCGCCGGCCAGGGCCGCGACTCCCGCGAGGGCACGCGCATGGGCCTCTGGGGCGCCGCGCAGGCCATCGCCGCCGGCTTCGGCGGGCTCCTCGGCGCCGCCTCGGCCGATCTCCTGCGCCTCGTCGTCGCCCCGGCCCCGGCCTTCGGCCTCGTCTTCGCCGCCGAGGCACTGCTTTTCGTCGCCGCCGCCCTCGTGGCGGGGCGGATCATGGATGCGGGCCGCCCGGCGCCGCTTGCGGGAGGTGAAGCACATGTTTGACGTCGTGGTGATCGGCGGCGGCCCCTCCGGCGCGGTCGCGGCGGAGGATCTGGCGAAGGCCGGCCACAAGGTCGCGCTCCTCGACAAGGCCGGCCGCATCAAGCCCTGCGGCGGCGCCATCCCGCCCCGCCTGATCGCCGATTTCGACATTCCCGACGAGCAGATCGTGGCGAAGATCTCCACCGCCCGGATGATCTCGCCCAGCGGCCGCGCCGTCGACATCCCGATCGAGAATGGCTTCGTCGGCATGGTCGATCGCGGCCCCTTCGACGAATATCTCCGCGCCCGCGCCGCCGCGGCCGGCGCCGAGCGCCGCACCGGCCAGTATCTCCGCATCGAGCGCGGCGACAGCACCGCGGTCGTCTACCGCGACAAGCAGACCGGCGAGGAGACCCGCCTGCCCACCCGCCTGGTGATCGGCGCCGACGGCGCCCGCTCCCGCGTCGCCAAGGCGGAAGTCCCGGGCGGCAAGGAGATCCCCTATGTCATCGCCTATCACGAGATCATCGCCACGCCCGAATGCGCGGTCGACGCCGCCCCGCTCTCCGGCGCCGTCGCCGGCTACGACCCCGCCCGCTGCGACGTCATTTATGACGGCAAGGTGAGCCCCGACTTCTACGGCTGGGTCTTCCCGCACGGCCACCAGGCCTCGGTCGGCATGGGCACCGGCATCGACGGCATCGACCTCAAGGCGGCGACGAAATCGCTCCGCGCCAGCGCCGGGCTCGCCGGGTGCGAGACCATCCGCCGGGAGGGCGCGCCGATCCCGCTCCGGCCCCTCGACCGCTGGGACAACGGCCGCGACCTGGTGCTCGCCGGCGACGCCGCCGGCGTCGTCGCGCCCTCCTCCGGCGAGGGCATCTACTATGCCATGACCGGCGGCCGCGTCGCCGCCACCGCGGCGCAGGCCGCACTCGCCTCCGGCAAGGCCCGGGATCTCCGGCTTGCGCGAAAGCTCTTCATGCGCGAGCACAAGACGGTGTTCAAGGTTCTCCGCAGCATGCAGGACGCCTATTACAAGTCCGACGAGCGCCGCGAACGCTTCGTCTCCCTCTGTCACGACGTCGACGTGCAGCGCCTGACCTTCGAGGCCTACATGAACAAGAAGCTCGTCCGCGCCCGGCCCATGGCGCATCTCAGGATCGGGGTGAAGAACGTGGCCCATCTGCTGCGCCTCGTGCCGCCGACCTACGCATGACCATCCGCGTCCCCGCCTGGATCGACGGCCGGCTCCGGCCGGTCGAGAAGATGGAGGTGCATCGCCGCGGGCTGCGCCACCGGGCGGTCTCGGTCTTCGTGATGCGCGGCGGCGCGACGCTGCTGCAGAAGCGCGCCGAGACCAAGTACCACACCCCCGGCCTCTGGGCGAATGCCTGCTGCACCCATCCCGCCTGGGGCGAGGATCCCGCCGATACCGCCGCAAGGCGCCTGCGCGAGGAGCTCGGCCTCGGCCCCCTGCCGCTGGTCTGGCGCGAGCGGATCGAGTACCGCGCCGATGTCGGCGGCGGCCTCGTCGAACACGAGGTCGTGGACCTCTTCGCCGCCGAGGCGCCGGCGCGTCTCGCGCCGCCGCACCCCGCCCCCGAGGAGGTCGCCGCGACCCGCTGGGTCGAGCTTCACGATCTCGTGCAGGATATCGAGGTCCGCCCCGAACGCTACACGCCCTGGCTCAGGATTTACGTGCGGGATCATGGCTCTACGATCTTCGGCACGGTTCCGGCCGGCTGAGCGGCGATTGCGTCACAGACAGGGACGATCCAACCGCGCGACCGTTGTGCACCCGGGGCGCGAGTGCAACATGGCACCGATCCGCCGCTGCCACGGAAGGAGATCGGATGCTGACTCGCCGCCACTTCATCGCCACCGGACTGGCCCTCGTCGCCCCTCAGGCGGTGCTCGGCCATGCCGGCCTGCCGCACCAATCCCTGGCGACGATGGGCGCCCGCGACGTCGAGATCCGCGATGACGTGGATGTGGACACGATCCACATCTTTCCCGGATATTTCGCCCTCTATCATGTCCGCGCCCCGGGGCGCGCCCGCGAATACCACATCGCCGTGGGCGAGGCGGGGCGCAACATGTCCGGCACCACCACCGTCAAGCGCAAGGAGAAATGGCCCTCCTGGACGCCGACGCGGAACATGATCCGCCGCGAGCCGGAGGTCTACGGCCCCTATGCCGGCGGCATGGAGGGCGGCGGCGACAACCCCCTGGGCGCGCGGGCTCTCTATCTCTACCGTGGCGGCCGCGACACGATGTATCGCATCCACGGCACACCCCAGCCCTGGACGATCGGCCGCGCCGTCAGCTCGGGATGTATCCGCCTCACCAATGACGACGTCATCGAGCTCTATCCGAAGGTCTCGCTCGGCACCCGGGTGATCAGCTACTGAGCCCGGCCGGCGCCGATCCGCCTGCGACAGATCGACCTTTTCGCGGCGTCGGGTTTTCGTGGTCTTCGGCCCCGCGCCGTGGCACGCTCGGGTCGGAGAGACACCACGGACGATCACTCGACCGACGACCGATGACATTTCGGCGTCCCCGGCCCGTTGCGGAGGTCGGCCCGACCGCCGACCTCCGCAACGGGCGATTTTCTCCGCGGCCGGGCCGGTCGCGTGCAGGATGCGGCCGCCCTCCGTCGCGACCCCGATACCGCGGCGCAGCTCCCCGCGCCCCTCGCCGGCAGCGCCGTCCCCCAATCGCCGCCGCCCGGACCCGCGACCTTCCTCCCGCGATGACCGCGAATCCCCGTGGCCCGAGCGCCGCGGACTATCGCGGCCCGGCCCGCATGGGCATCGGACGGCGCATCGCGGGAAACGGTCCGCAAGGCCGGAGCGCGGCGCCTCTCTCGCCCGTCGGGCCGCCGGGGCCAGACGGGCGTGATGAGACCGGGACAGGCGATCCGGAGGCAGTGGAATAGGTTCTCCGCATATGGGGCCGGCGGCCGTGTACGAGCAATTGTTCAATCTTGGTCCCTATCCCTGCCTCGTCGTCGAGGTGACGGGCGAGATTTTGGCCATGAACCGTCCCGCCCGCGAGCGGCTCGAGCGGGACGAGGACGGTCCGCTGCCCAATCTCTTCCAGGTCTTCGTCGACCCCGAGGGCCGTCTCCCCGGTGCCGTGCGCCGCGCCGCCGGCACAAGCGAATGGCAGGTCTCCGCCGCCGAGATCGCCACGGGCGGCCCGAGCGGGCCCCGTGTCCAGCTCTCGATCCGCGGCCTGTTCGACGGCGCGCGGCCGCTGCGGCCGCGCGTCCTCGTCTGGCTCCGCGACGATGCCCTGCCTTCCGCGCGCGGACCGGACTGAGATCCGCATCCGTCTCCACGACGTGTCAAATCCGGGCGGCGCCAGGCGCTCAGGGGGCTCGAGTTCACGCTCTACCACCCTCGCCAGGCCGGACCGGGCCCGGCCGGACGCGAGTGGCCCCCGGATGTCACCGCGCTGGCGCGGTAGGGAGAGCTCGTGCAGACCGGGTCGGCGGTCCCGGAACGGACGCGCGTCCTCCACCCCGGACCCTCGACCGCCACCGCCGCCCGGTAGCGCAAAAACCCGGTAGCGCAAAAAAGTGCACCGCGCCGGGCTTGTCCCGGGCGGTGCAGTCTCCTGTTGCCAACAGGAAGGGAACCGGGGCGCGAGGGCCCCGCTCGTCCCCCGCCCGGATCGACCGGGCGGGGCACTTCGGCGGCGGGCCGCGCGGGCCCGCCCGATCCGTCTAGCCGGTCATCACCCCGAGGAGCGCGCCGGCGGTGTCGAGCGCGGCATAGGGGTCTTCGGGCAGCAGGAAGCTGATCACCCGGAGGATCAGCACGAAGGCGATCACTCCGAAGAACAGCACCGCCCCGTAGACCGCCCCCATCGACATCTGGGTGAAAATCCACATCCGCAGCGAGGGCTGCTCCTGCTCGAGATACCACTTTTCGGTATTCGTCTTCATGGCGTCACTCCGTGCTCGGCGGGCTGTAGATTTCCCATTCCTCGGCCGTCCGGGCGGGAACGTAGTTGTTCTCGGCGCCGTAGCCGTGCTCCTGGGCCCAGATGAACCAGTTGTCGACGACCGTGCCGGTCAGCAGGATGCCGATCCCGCCGGTCAGCGTCGTCAGCACCGCGAACCACCACGCCCAGCGGTGGACGCCCTCCATCGTGGCGTTGAACCCCATGGTCCAGCGCCAGAACAGCCCGGCCCGTTCCGCGGCGGTGCCGCGGTCGTAGATCTGGTCGAGCTCCCGGTCGCCGCCGTAGCGGCTGACGGCGAGGATCGTCCCGCCATGCATCGCGAACAGCAGCGTCGAGCCGTAGAGGAACACGATCGAGAGCGCGTGGAACGGGTTGTAGAACAGGTTCCCGTAGGTGAGCGAGAACAGGTTCGTCCAGTCCAGATGCGGGAAGATGCCGTAGGGCACCGCCTCCGACCACGCTCCCATCAGGATCGGCCGGATCAGGCCGAGCACCAGGAACAGCCACACCGCCGACGAGAACGCCCAGAACACGTGCTTGCCCATCCTGAGCTGCTGCGCCAGCACCCAGGACCGCGCCAGCCAGGACAGCACCGCCACCAGAAGCAGCGCCGAGGCGATGATCCACAGGCCCCCCTCCCAGAGCGGCGCGAAGCCGAGCCCGTATTCCGGTGCTGGCGGCTCCAGCGCAAGATAGAACAGGTCGCGGAAGAACAGCGCCGGGTTGAAGTCCACCTGCACCCAGAAGCTGATGCCGACGAGGAAGAACCACATCCCCCCCGTGATGAAGCTGAGCACGCCGAAGGGTCCCAGATAGATCGGCCCGAGCTGCGCGTTGCCGAGCCAGCCGAGGAACGGGCTGTAGGTCGCGCTCTTGGTGCGGTCGCGGAGATCGAGATCCTCCGCCACCATGCCCATCTCGGGATGCCCCTGAACCACAACCTGCGTGAAGATGTTCTGATATTGTGCCATCTGTCAGTTCCTCCTCACAGATCCGCCCACCAGGGCAGGTTCAGGTACCAGTCCCACCACACGACCCACTGGTCGAACCAGATCGTGCCGGAGATGCCGATGCAGACCGCGCTCCAGAGCCCGGCATTGATCGCCAGCAGGTAGCCCAGCCGGTGGATGCCCAAGGGTCCGATCGAATAGCCGATGAAGTCGCGAAAGAACGTGTCCTCGTGGTCGGGCTGCTTCATCAGCGTGCCCTTCTCCGGGTTCGCCGCAGACAGGATCAGCGAGCCGTGCAGCGCCAGTGCCAGCGTCGTGGTGAAGAACAGCGACACCGCGATCATGTGGGCGGGGTTGTAGTGGAAGTTGCCGTAGAGGTAGCCGGTGTAGCTCACCCAGTCGAGGTGGCTCCAGATCCCGTAGGGAAAGGCGTGCCCCCAGGCACCGAGCAGCACCGGGCGGACCACCTGCAGCGTCGTGTAGGCGGCGATCGCGGCCCAGAACGCCACCGGCACGTGGAAACCGATGCCGAGCTTGCGGCAAATCTCCACCTCCCGCAGCGCCCAGGAATTGAAGGCGCCGAGCGCGCAGATCGTGATGATCTGCCACAGCCCCCCCATCTGCATCGGCGCCGGCCCCAGCCCGTAGGACAGCGGCGGCGGGTTGATGGAGATCAGCCAGGGGTTCCAGACCCCCTGCATCGCCGCGGTATAGAAGATCAGGATGGTGCCGAGACCGGCGAAGAACACCGTCGTGACACCGAAGAACCCCACATAGAACGGCCCGACCCAGAAATCGAAGAGGTCGCCGCCGATCAGCGTGCCCCCAGGCACGCGGTACTTTCTCTCGAAGCTGAGCAATGCCATCTTCGCGCTCCCTTGGCTCTCGGCGGCGGCCCGCCGGTCAGGTCGATCGGGGTGGCGTCGGGCGGGCGGACCCGCCCGACGCGCATGGTCGCGTCAGCGGGTCATTCCGCCGCGGCGGCTTCTTCGCCGGGCACGCCGTATTTGGCGGCCGCGGTGTCGAACCAGTTGTACCGGTCCGTGCTGAGCAGGACGAGATGGATCATCGCCGCGAGCAGGAACAGGAAGACGCCCTGCGCCACGAAGACGCGCCGCGGGTCGAAGACCAGCCAGATCTTGTAGAATCGTGCCATGTGTCAGGTCCTCCTCAGAGCCACGGGCGCCAGATGAACACCGCCAGATGAGCGAGGACAGCGACGGCAGAGAACAGCCAGAGCCCGCTCATGTAGACGGAGTGCAATTCTTGCGCCTGCTCGTCGGTGAGACCCGTGAAGGACAGATCGGTTCTGGTCATGCCAGAGCCGGAATGCCCGGGGTCGGTTCTATCAGCCATTGAACACTCCTTGAGGTTTCAAGCTGACGCCGCGGGGCCCCGCGGCCGGGTTCCGGCTCCTGCCGGACATCCTGGCCCCGACGGGGCCGGAAGGTCGTGTCATGCCGAGAAGATCATCGGCGTGATGATCCGCGCCTGGCTCCAGGCGCGGGCCACGGGTCCGCGCTCGGGCAGCCGCCCGGACCGGAGCAGCGTCAGCCCCCAGGTCAGGCAGGCGAGCGGCACGGTGGCGGCGAAGATGACGGCGAAATAGATCGCGAACTCGGTCTGCAGTCCCGACTTCCGCTCGGGGGCCGCGAAGGCACCTTGGTTGGTCATGTCGGTCATCTGTCGTCCTCCTCGTTGGACTTGTCCCGCGCGGATGTCGCGTCCGCTTCGGTCGTTGCGTGTCGATCGGACCGGCCGGGCGAGAGCGCCCGGACGGTTTCCCTGGCCACGCGCGTCTCGCCCTCCGCGAGCGTCGCCCTCTCGGCGGCGTCGCGAAGCCGGCGCGCGGCGGAAATGCGGGTCAGCACCGGATGCTCGGCCACGATCCGGTCGAGCTCGGCCTGCGCCTCGGGCTCCCAGGGCAGGTCGCGGCGCAGATTGGCCGGTGTCGCCTCCGCCGCATCCATCTCCGAGCCCAGCGGCAGGATGTGGAACAGCGCGTCGAACAGCCCGTTGCAGATCTCCTGCAGCAGGTAGGTGGCGCCGGCATAGCCCATGAAGGGCGTGCCCGTGGCGCGCCGGATCGCGGCGCCCGGAAAGCTCGCCGGAATGAAGGCCGGTTGCGGACCGTGGCCGCCGCTGGTCTCGGCGAGATACATCTTCTCGTTGATCGACCCCATCAGGATCAGCGGCCGTTTCTCGTGGATCAGCCGCCGCACCTCGTCGTTGTCGGTCTTGCGCCCCGCCATCCGCGCCACCGCGAAGGCGCAGGGGAAGCCCAGCTCCTGCTCGAGGAAGTGCCGGATGCCGCGGGCATAGGTCTCGCTCGCCACGATCCCGAACTCGGCGGTGGCGAAGAAATCCTGCGTCACCGAGCGCCAGAGATCCCAGACCGGCTTGATCGTCGAATGTTTCTCGCGCTCGATGAAGGGCTCGGGGTCGAGGCCCAGAAGCTCGCCCAGTTTGCGCAGGAACCGCGTCGTGCTCTCCACGCCCACCGGCGCCTGCAGGTAGGGCTTGCCCAGCACCTCGCAGAGCCCGCGCCCGAACTCGCGATACATGCAGATGTTGACGTCCGCGTTCACCAGGTTCCGCATCTCGGCCAGGTGCGCGCCGAGCGGCATCGCCATGTTGACCTCGGCGCCGATCCCCTCGCAGAGCCGCCGGATCTCGTGCAGGTCGGAGGCCGAGTTGAAGACCCCGTACATCGGCCCGAGGATGTTCACGCGCGGCGCCGCACCCTCTTCGCGCTTCTTCTCCGGCGGCATCCGCCCCTTGGTCTGGCCCCATTCGGTGAACAGCCACGTCATCGCGCGGTCCGCGGCCTGCCACTGGTCCTCGTCGATGGTCCGGGGCAGGAAGCGCTGGATGTTGGTGCCCTGCGGCGTCACCCCGCCGCCGATCATCTCGGCGATGGAGCCGGTGACGACCACCGAGGGCAACGCCGGGTCCAGCGTCTCCCAGGCCCGCTTCATCGCCTCCTCGGTCCCCGATCCCATCTCGTCCTCGGCCAGGCCGGTGACGACGATCGGCAGTTCGTGCGGCGGCAGCCCGTCGGTATAGTGCAGAACGCTCGTCACCGGCAGGTTCTCGCAGCCCACCGGCCCGTCGATCACCACCTGCAATCCCTTCACCGCGGTGAAGGCATAGACCGCCCCCCAGTAGCCGCCGGCCCGGTCATGGTCGGTCACCATCATGGCCGACCCTCCCCGGAACGCAGCATCGTCCCGGCGCGGTAACCTTCGCGAAATCCCGGTTTCCGACTCCGACAGGAAACCGACAGGATTCCGACAGGATTCCGACACCCGCTCCGGCCGGTCCCGGCCTCGTTTCCGACGGCGGCGAGCGGTCCCATTCAGATCATCTCCCGGGCCTTGGCGGCCTTCTGCTGGCGCTCCAGCTTCTTGAGATTCTGCGCCCGGAACTCGGCCCGCACATTCGGCACGCCCTCCCAGACGCCCGCCGTCTCCCCGCTGCCAACCCCTTGATAGAATTCGCGCATCTTGCGCATCCGGTCGCCGTTGCCGATCGCCGCATTGACCACCTGGGCAAGGCTTCCGGCGCCGGCCGGCCCCATCAGCGGGCGGGCGGAGATCAGGTTGGTGAAGTAGAGCGCGGGCAGTCCCAGCTCCTTGGCCTTCTGCACCACCGGCGTGGTCCCGATCGCGAGGTCGGGGCGCACCCCCTCCATCGCCGAAAGATCCTCCTCCAGGCTCGCGCGATAGACGACCTTGCAGCCCTTCGCCTCGAGCCACTCCCTGTCCGCCCGCGAATGCGGCGTCTTCGGGCAGGCCGTGCCGACGTAAGGCACCGTCGCCCCGCTCTCGACGAGCAGCCGCGCGACCAGCAATTCCGAACCCTCGTAGCCCGAGAGCGTCACCGTCCCCTCGATCCGGGCCCCGTCCAGGGCCGCCCTGATCGCGGGCAACACCGCGTCCTTCGCCGCCCCGACCTTATCCGCGGATAAGGCGAAGGCCTCGCCGACCGCCTCCAGCCATGCCGCGGTGCCGTCATGGCCCACCGGCGCGGAGCCCAGGATCGGCCGCCCGGCCTTCTCGAATTCCCGGCAGGACGCCGTGTAGAACGGGTGCAGCGCCGCAACGGCCCCGCAATCGAGCGCGGCATAGAGCTCGCGCCATTCCCGCGCCGGCACGACCGGCCCCGCGGCCAGCCCCATCGGCGCCAGCATCGCTCCGATCTGCATCGGGTCGGCGGGGAACATCTCGCCGAGCAGCGTCACCGTCGGCCGGTCCTCCACGCCCGCCAGCGGCCGCGCCACCGGCCCGGCCTCGATCTCGCCGCGCGCATAGGCGAGCATGGCGCCCGCGAGCACGTCCTTGGCCTCGGCATGGGTCGGCACGCCGAAGCCCGGCACGTCGATGCCGATGATCCGGACGCCGTCGATCTCCTTCGGCAGCAGCCTGAGCGGCACGCCCGAGGCCGTGGGCACGCAGAGATTGGTCACCACGATCGCGTCGTATCTCTCCGGATCGGCCATCTCGTGCACCGAGTCGCGGATGTCCTCGAAGAGCTTGCCGGTGACGAGCGATTCCGACGAGAAGGGAACGTAGCCCACGCTCCGCCGCGCGCCGTAGAAGTGGCTGACGAAGGTCAATCCGTAGACGCAGCAGGCCGAGCCCGAGAGCACCGTGCCCACCCGCCGCATCCGCAGCCCGGTGCGGAGCGACCCGAAGGCCGGGCACATGCTCTGCGGCTTGTCGTGGGGGCCTTGCGGATAGTCGGCGGCGTAGCGGTCGAGCAGCTCGCTCTGCCCCGCCCTCCGCGCGGCGGCCTCCATCTCGCCGGCGCCGGCATGGCATCCGATCCCGTCGCCCGCGCGCGGATCGGCGGCGAGGTCGGGCGCGCTGTCGCGCACCGCTTCGCCCTCGATCACCGGGGCGGAGCCGGCATCGTCGTATGCGACTTCGCCCTCACGCATCGTCGTAGACCACTTCCAGCGACGGTTTCGGCGCCGATTTCGTGCCCCGCATGTCGGCATCCGTCGCCGGCTCCAGCACTACGTCGCCGCCGGTATCCTTGCTGTCGAAGAGCGCCAGGAGCCCGTCCTGGTCGAGCGGCGACGGCCGGCAGGGCGGGGCCAGCCCCACCTGTTCGGCAAGGCCGGAAAACAGCTCTCCCCAACGCGACTCCGCGGTGCCGACGATCTGGTAATTCGCCGATTTCTTGCGCAGGTCGTCGTCCGCCGGAATCGCCGCCAGAACCGGGATGTCGACCGCCTTCGCGAAGGCCTGCGCCTCGCCCGATCCGTCGTCCTTGTTGATGACGAGGCCCGCGACGCCCACATTGCCGCCCATCTTGCGGAAATACTCCACCGCCGAGCAGACGTTGTTGGCGACGTAGAGGCTCTGCAGGTCGTTCGACCCGACCAGGATCACCTTCTGCGCCATGTCGCGCGCGATCGGCAGGCCGAAGCCGCCGCAGACCACGTCGCCGAGGAAGTCGAGGAGCACGTAGTCGAAGTCCCAATCGTGGAAGCCGAGCTTCTCCAGAAGCTCGAATCCGTGGATGATGCCCCTGCCCCCGCAGCCGCGGCCGACTTCCGGCCCGCCGAGTTCCATCGCGAAGACGCCGCCGCGCTTAAAGCACACGTCGCCGATCGCGACCTCCTCGCCGGCGAGCTTCTTCTTGGTCGAGGTCTCGATGATCGTCGGGCAGGCCTTGCCGCCGAACAGCAGCGAGGTCGTGTCCGATTTCGGGTCGCAGCCGATCAGCAGCACCCGCTTGCCCTCTTCGGCCATCATGTGGCTCAGATTGGCCAGGGTGAACGACTTGCCGATGCCTCCCTTGCCGTAGATCGCGATGATCTGCGTGTGCTTCGTCGGTTCGGAATGCGGCACTTCGAGCGTCGGCTCCGCAAGCGGCTTCGCCGCCTCCTCGCGCAGCCTGGAATCGTAGTCCTTGAGGTTCGGGACCGTCTCCTGGTCGCCCGTTCCGGGGCGCGCTTTCGGGTCGTCGAGGCTCATGCCACGTCCTTCCAGTCGAGTATCATCTTCAGACAGGCCGGATCGTCGAAGGCCGTGCGATAGGCCTCCGCCGCGTCGCTCGCCGGCCGGCGGTGGGTAATCAGGCCATCGAGCGACAGCGCGCCCGATTCGACGAGTTGCCGGGTCACCCGCATGTCGTCCGGGTTCCATTCGGCCGCGATCCTGAGCCGCGCCTCCTTCATGAAGGCGGGCGGAAAGGCGAAACTGATCGGCTGGTCGTAGAACCCGGCGAGCACGATCTCGCCCCCCTTGGCGATGCGCCCGATGAGGTCCGGCAGCAGGTCCGCGCGCCCGGTCGCGTCGAAGATCGTGCCGTAATCGCGGCGCGGATCGTCCTCGGGGCGCAGAATCTCGTATCCGTTCGCACCCGCAATGCGGTCTTCGGAGATTTCCCACACCATCGGCGCACCGCCCGCGGCGACGGTGAGACGCGCGAGCAGCCGCCCGAGCGTCCCGTGACCGACGATGAGCTCCGGCAGATCGGTCCGGAACCCGGCGAGCGCATGCCGCGCCGTCGCCGCGAGCGCCAGAAGCGCACCGGTCTCGCCGAGCGCGGCATCGACCTTCGTCAGCCGCGATCCTTTCGTGACGATTCGCCGGGCCGCGCCACCGAAGAGCCCGCGCACGTCGCCGTAGCAATCGGCCCCGGGCACGAAGACGACATCGCCGGTCCTGAGTCCCGATCCGGCGCCGGACTCGACCACCTCGCCCACGCTCTCGTAGCCGGGCACGAGCGGGTAGCCCATGCCGGGAAAGGGCGGCATCCGCCCGTCCCAGAAAAGCTTCTCGGTGCCGGTGGAGATCCCCGAGACACGGATCTCCACGACCGCGTCATCCACGTCCGGCGAAATGACCGGCACGCTCCGAAGCCCCAGCTCCTGCGGTGCGTCCAGAATGATGGCGGTTGTGTCGATCACGTCGGCCTCCCTGGCGACGGCTGCGGACTCGCCCGCCGTCATGTGTCAGCTTAACTTTACACTGCGCCCTGTCAACGGCAGATGACAACTCAACGACGCGCTTCGACAATAGATGTCACGAAAGCCCGCCCCGGCCGGTGACAGCGGACCCCGCCGAACCCTGCCTGACGCAGGAGTTCGGCGATCTGCTCCGCGGATCGGGCCCGCCCCGTTCCCATCGCCGCGCAGTAGAGGGCGAAATACACGTCGCCCGCCCGGGACGGCGCGTCGCCGCCGGTCATCGGTTCCGAGACGATGACCCGGCCACCGGGCGGCAGCGCCCGCCGGACGCTGGCGAGCAACTCGCGCACGGTCGCGTCCCGATGGTCGTAGAGCACGCGGACAAGGCTGATCGCATCGGCGCCCTCGGGCAAGGAGGCGTCGCGGAAGGATCGGGGATGGAGCTCGATGCGCGCCGCGAGGTCCGGCGGGACGGCTTGCAGAACGGAGGGCAGATCGACCAGCATGGCGGCGATGCCGGGCCGGCGAGCGAGAACATGGGCGAGGAACACGCCGGTCCCGCCGCCCACATCCATCAGCCGGCGGACACCCGAGAGGTCGATCTGCGCCAGGGTCTCCTCGGCGACGAGCGCCTGGCTGTCTGCCATCAGGCGCGAATAGCGCCGCGCCTCGTCCGCCCCGGCCCCGCCCCCGAAGACGTAGGGCCAGAACCGCGCCAGCTCGGGGTCGGTCTCGTCGCGGAGGAAGGCGACCGGATCGGCCAGATCGCGGTAGAGCACGTCGTGGTGCCGGATCATGTCCCGCAGCCCCGGCACGCCGGTCAGGATCGCGCCGCGCGGCGTGGCACGGAACCGGCCGCGGCGGAGGGACAGGAGGCCCATCGCCACGCCGGCGCGCAGCAGAATCTCCGTCCGCTCGGGGCTCAACCCGAACCGGGGCGCGAGATCCCGGGCCGTCGCCGTCGCATCAAGAAGCGCCTCGATCGCCTCGACCTCCACGAGAGCGCGCAGCATCTGGCTCTGCACGAAACCGGAGACGAGATCGAACATCGCCTCCCCCTCGCGCCGGGCGACGGCGCGGAGGAACGGCAGCCGCGCCAGCCGGGACTGCAGGACAGGATCGGCCAGACGGGCGAGCCAGAAGCGGCGTGTCACGGCGCTCGGGCGCTATTCGCCGGGCAGGCGCATCGCCTCCCGAGGGGCGAGCTTCCGCGCGTACCTGGTGACCAGATCGGCGAGCACCGCCTCTCCGGGGCAGGAGGGAATGGAGGCAATGGCGCCGGAGAGGATGTCGTCGAGACGCCGCGCTGCACCGGCGAGGCCGAGCGCGGCCACGGCGTTCGGCCGGCCGTGCAGGTCGTCCTGACCGGCCGGCTTGCCGAGAACGCGCTCGTCGAGAAGCGCATCGCGCAGGTCGTCGGCCACCTGGAACGCCTCCCCGATCCGGGCGCCGAGTTCCTCCCAGGCCTCCGGTTCCTGGCCCGAGGCGAGCGCGCCCATCTGGGTCGCCGCGATGAACAGGGCGCCGGTCTTGGCGCGGTGATAGGCGGAAAGGTCGATCTCCGGCTCGCTCTCCCAGCCCTGCCCCGCGCAGATGCCGTTCGGCATGCCCGTGCGTTCCGAGAGGATGCGCACGAGCCCCACCGCCCGGTCCGGGGCGGGTCCCGCCGCGCGCGCCAGGACCTCGAAGGCGAGCACGATGAGACTGTCTCCGGCGAGCACCGCCAGGGGCTCCGAATAGGCGCGGTGCACGGACGCCTTGCCGCGGCGGATGGCGGCATCGTCGAAGCAGGGCAGGTCGTCATGGACGAGGCTAGCGCAATGGATCAGTTCGAGCGCCACCGCCGCCGCGTTGGTGACGCCGGGCCGGTCGTCACCGCAGGCCAGAGCGACGGAAACCAGGATCGTCGGGCGGATGCGCGCGCCCCCCGGCGTGCAGGCATAGTCCAGCGCGGCGGCGAGCTTCGCCGGCGCCGGCCCGCGGCCGCTGCGGCTGAGCGCGGCGTGAAGCGCGGCTTCGATACGGGCGGGAAGATCCATGTCGCTCCTGACTGTCACGGAACCGAACCGGGAGAGTGTCAACCAATCTGGACACATGCGCCGTCCCCTGTCAACGTCCCCGCCATGACCCGGGAGCGCGTGATCGTCGTTGGTGCCGGCATGGGCGGGCTCGCCGCTGCCATGCGGCTCGCGCACGCGGATCGCGAGGTGACGCTGTACGAGGCCGCCACCGCACCCGGAGGCAAGATGCGGACGGTGCCCTCGGAGGCCGGTCCGGTGGATACCGGTCCGACGGTGCTGACGCTCAGGGCGCATTTCGACGATCTCTTCACGGATGTCGGCCTGCGGCTCGAGGATTACGCGACCCTGGAGGAGGAGCCGCTCCTCGCCCGCCATTTCTGGCCCGACGGCTCGCGACTGGACCTCTTCGCCGACGAGGCCGCGACGGTCGCCGAGATCGATTCCCTCGCCGGCACCGACGCGGCCATGGCCTTCTCGAAATTCTCCGCCGAGACGCGGCGGCTCTTCAGCGCGTTCGACGCCCCGATGCTCCGCACTGCCCGCCCGCGAATGGGCCCGCTCGCCGCGCGCGTGCTCGCGGAGCCCGCCCTGCTCCGGGCCATGGCGCCGTTCTCGTCGCTCTCCCGACGCCTCGCCCGCACCTTCGAGGATCGCCGCCTGGCACAGCTCTTCGGTCGCTACGCCACCTATGTGGGCGGCCTGCCGCACGAGGTGCCGGGGCTCCTCGCGCTGATCTGGCAGGCCGAGGCGCGGGGGATCTGGCGGGTCGCGGGGGGCATGTCGTCGCTCGCCCTCGCCCTCGCCCGGGCGGCCGAACGGCTCGGCGCGACGCTGCACTACAACGCTCCGGTCGCCCGAATCGAGACCGGACCGGCCGTCATCCTGAAGGATGGCACGCGACACGCCGCCGACCGTGTGCTCTTCAACGGCGAGCCGCGGGCGCTCCGCACCGGCCGGCTCGGCCCGGACCCGCAGGGCGCGGTGCGCGATGCCGCGATCGCCCCCCGAAGCCTCTCCGCAGAGGTCTGGGCCTTCGCCGCCACGCCGCGCGGTCCCGAACTCGCCCATCACAACGTCTTCTTCGGCGCCGATCCGGCGACGGAATTCGAGCCGATCGGCCGCGGGGAGGCCGCCCAGGACCCGACGATCTATGTCTGCGCGCAGGATCGCGGCACCGGCCGGACAACACCCGGACTCGAGCGATTCGAGACCATCGTCAACGCCGCCCCCCTATCCGAGACCGAGGAACCAGCGCCATGTTTCGACCGGACGATTCCCCTCCTCGCGGAGCGCGGCCTGAGCTTCACCCCGGAGCCGGAGCAGAGCGCCAGGACGGGTCCGCAGGACTGGGAGGCGCTCTACCCGGGCTCTCTCGGCGCACTCTACGGGCGATCCCCCTCGGGACCGCGGGCGACCTTCCGGAGGCCGACAGCCCGGACGGCGATGCCGGGCCTCTATCTTGCGGGGGGGGCAGCGCATCCGGGGCCGGGCGTTCCGATGGCGGTGCTTTCCGGCCGGCATGCGGCCGAGGCGATCATCGCCGACCGAACTTCGACATCGATGTCCCGCCCGACGGATACGCCTGGTGGTACGTCGACGGGATCAGCGACGACGGCACCCGCGCCGTCTCGGTCATCGGATTCATAGGATCAGTCTTTTCGCCCTGGTATCGGTGGTCGGGGCGCAGAAGACCCCAGAACCACGTCTGCATGAACGTCGCCACCTACGGCCCCGGCGGCCGGTTCGCCATGACCGACCGCGGCGAGCCGGCGCTCGACCGGTCGCGCGACCGGCTGACGATCGGCCCCTCCTCGATGACCTGGGACGGCACCCGTCTCGTCATCGCCGTCGAGGAGGTGAGCTCCCCTCCCATCGTCTCCCGGATGCGCGGCACGATCACGGTGACGCCTGCCGCGATCACCGATCGCGAACTCTGCCTGACCGGCGACGGCGCCCATGTCTGGCGGCCCTTCGCGCCGGTCGCGCGGATCGAGGTCGATCTCGGGCCGCGCGGCCAGTGGTCCGGTCATGGCTATTTCGACGCCAATTTCGGTCTCCGCGCGCTCGAATCGGACTTTTCGTCCTGGACCTGGGGCCGGTTCCCGGTCGCGGACGGCGCGGTCTGCTTCTACGAGGCGCGGCGCCGCGACGGAGCCGAGAGCTACGCGGGGTTCCGATTCGGCCGCGACGGCTCCGCGGCGCCGATCGACCCGCCCGGCCGGCAGCGCCTGCCGCGCACCTTCTGGCAATTGCGGCGGCAGACCCGGTGCGATGCCGGAACCTCGCCCCGCCAGCACCTCGCCATGCTCGACGCGCCGTTCTATTCGCGCTCCGCCGTCACCACGACGCTCGGCGGCGAGGCCACCACCGGGGTGCACGAGGCGCTCGATCTAGACCGCTTCCGCGGCCCGTGGCTCATGCCGCTCCTGGCCGTGCGCGTGCCGCGCCGGGCGGGCTGGCGCGGCTGACCCGACCGCCCCCGATCCTCTCAGCCGGCGATGGGCCGCGCGCGGTTCAGCCGCCAGACGGAGAGGTTGAGTGCGAAGGCTGTCGAGACCCAGACGAGATACGGCACGAACAGCAGCCCCGCCAGCAGATCGAGCCGCCAGAACGCGACCAGCGTTCCGAGCACGGCGAGCCAGAGGATGCCGATGACCACGAGACCGGCCTTCATGTTGTGCAAGCCGAAGAAGATCGGCGTCCAGAGCGTGTTAAAGGCGATCTGCACGGCGAAGAACGCCATGGCGAGTCCGGTCCGGTCGAGCGGCGCCGCCCGCGCCGCGGCCGTGGCGATGCAGATGTAGAGAATCGTCCAGACCGTGGGGAAGACCCAGTTCGGCGGCGTCCAGGCGGGCTTGCGCAGGCTTTCGTACCACGAACCGGGCTGGAACATCGCACCCGTCGTGCCCGCGCCGCCGCAGGCGATGAGGAAGAGAAGGAACAGCGTCCAGTCCATGACGGCGGAGATAAGGCGCGCCGCGATCCGGTCCAGTACGGGAGGCCCCGGTCGCGGGCGCTTCCCTCCCCCGCGCGGGACCGGTAAGCGAAGCGCGATGACGGATTTCGAAGCAGTCTACGAGGCGGAGGTCGCGGCCGGGCGGATCGAGGACGATCCCGCCCAGCGCGCGATCCTGCCCGAATTCTCGCGGCTCGCCGAGGCGGTGTCGCGCAAGCCCTCCCGGAAGGGGCTGTTTCGCCGATCCCAGCCGCAGGCGGAGACCGGCCTCTATCTCTGGGGCGGGGTCGGACGCGGCAAGTCGATGCTGATGGACCTCTTCCACGGCCGGGTGGAGGTGGCGGGCGGCAAGCGGCGCGTCCATTTCCATGCCTTCATGCAGGAGGTGCATCGCGGCATCAACGCCGCCCGCGAGAAGAACGTCGACGACGCGATCAAGCCGGTGGGCGACGCCATCGCGACGGATTTGCAGCTGCTGTGCTTCGACGAGATGCAGATCGGCGACATCACCGACGCGATGATCGTCGGCCGGCTCTTCGAACGGCTCTTCGCCGGCGGGGTCACCGTCGTCTCGACCTCGAACCGGCCGCCTGACGAGCTCTACAAGGACGGGCTGAACCGGAACCTCTTCCTGCCCTTCATCGACCTGCTCAAGAAACGCATGGAGGTCGTGGAGCTGGCCTCGCCGAAGGACTGGCGGCAGGACCGGATCGGGGGCGCCGAGGTCTACTTCACCCCCGCCGATGCCGCTGCCCGCGCCGAGATCGACGCGATCTGGGAGCGCCTCGCCGGCGAGGCGGAGCCGGAGCCGCTGCGGTTCCAGGTCTCCGGCCGGACCGTGGAAGTGCCGGACTACGCCGCCGGCATCGCCCGTGCGGGCTTCTGGGATCTCTGCGGCCGCCCGCTCGGCGCCGCGGACTATCTGGCGCTGGCCGAGCGGGTGCGGGTCCTGATCCTCGAGAACGTGCCGCGGCTCAGCTCGGAGAACTACAACGAGGCCAAGCGCTTCGTCACGCTCGTCGATGCGCTTTACGAGGCCCGCGTCCGGCTCGTCATGTCCGCCGCCGACCAGCCCGAATCGCTCTACGCCGAAGGAACGGGATCCTTCGAATTCGAGCGCACCGCCTCCCGTCTGCGGGAAATGCAGTCGGAGGGCTGGGGCGCGGAGGCGGAGGACTGAGCGCCCGGATCGGCTCGCTCATCCGTTCTCCTGCAGGATTCGCCCGGCGAGATAGAGCGAGCCGCAGACGAGGATGCGGGCGCGGGGCGCGATGCTGGCGACCCGCGCCACCGCGGTTTCCGCATCGGGCGCCTCGTCGACGCGATGGCCCGCCTCCGCCGCGATCCGTGCGGTGGTGGCGGCGTCGAGCGTGCTGGCCTCGCCCGGTATCGGCACGGCCGTCAGGCTCGCGGCATGGGATGCGAGCGGGCGAAGGAAGCCGGCGACGTCCTTGGTGCTGAGCATCCCGCAGACGAGATGGGTCTCCCGGGGCGGCAGCGCGGCCAGCGCCGCGGCGAGCGCGAGCCCGGCAGCCGGGTTGTGTCCGCCGTCGAGCAGGATCTCCGCCTCGGGTGCGGCCTCGGCCAGCGGGCCCTGTCGCAGCCGCTGCATCCGCGCCGGCCAGACGGGACGCGCCATCGCCGCCTCGCAGGCGGCCTCGTCCATGCCGAGATGGCGAAGCGCGGCGAGCGCGGCCCCGGCATTGGCGACCTGGTGCGGACCGGCCAGCGCCGGGGGCGGCAGATCGAGAAGGCCGCGCTCGTCCTGGAAGACCAGCCGGCCGCGCTCCGTCGAGACGTGCCAGTGCTGGCCGTGGACCAGAAGCGGCGCGCCGATGCGGGCGGCCCGCGCCTCGATCACGTCGAGCACCGCCTCCTCCTGCGCGCCGACGATGCAGGGCACGCCGCGCTTCAGGATGCCCGCCTTCTCGCCGGCGATCTCGGCCAGCGTCTCCCCCAGAAATTGCTGATGATCCACCGAGACGGGGGTGATCACCGAGAGCCGGGGGGAGACCACGTTGGTCGCGTCCAGTCGCCCGCCGAGGCCGACCTCGAGAAGCGTCCACTCCGCCGGGCTCCGCGCGAAGGCGAGAAGGGCCGCCGCCGTGGTGATCTCGAAGAAGGTGACCGGCGCGTCCCCGTTCGCCGCCTCGCATTCGTCCAGGAGCTCCGCCAGAGCCTCTTCGGCGATCAGGTCGCCGCCGAGGCGGATGCGTTCGTGGAACCGCGCGAGATGCGGCGAGGTATAGGCGTGGACCCGGGCGCCCGAGGCTTCGAGCCCGGCGCGGAGCATGGCGAGCGTCGAGCCCTTCCCGTTCGTGCCGGCGATGTGGATGACCGGCGGCAGGCGCGTCTCGGGCGCGCCCAACGCGGCGAGGAGGCGGTGCATCCGGTCGAGCGAGAGATCGATGATCCGGGGATGCAGGCGCATCAGCCGGTCGAGGATGGCGTCGGACTTCGCCGCCACCGGATCAGCTCTCCGCGGTCGGCGGCGGATGGATCGCGGCGGCGCCCTCGGTCGCCAGGATCGGCGCCGGCAGGTCGGCGATGACCGCGGCGGGCCGTCCGGTCAGCATCCGCAGGATCGTCGCCAGTTCGGCACGCAGTTCGCGCCGGTCGGTGACCCGGTCGAGCATCCCGTGGTCGAGTAGGTACTCGGCGCGCTGGAAGCCCTCGGGCAGCTTCTCGCGGATCGTCTGCTCGATCACGCGCGGCCCCGCGAAGCAGATCAGCGCATTCGGCTCGGCGATCTGCACGTCGCCCAGCATCGCGTAGGAGGCGGTCACGCCGCCCGTCGTCGGATGGGTCAGGACGACGATATAGGGCAGCCGCGCCTCCCTCATCATCTCCACGGCGACCGTGGTCCGCGGCATCTGCATGAGGCTCAGGATGCCCTCCTGCATGCGCGCGCCGCCCGCGGCGGCGAAGAGGACGAGCGGGCGACCGCCGGCGACGGCCCGCTCGGCCGCGGCGAGGATGGCGTTGCCCACATAGAGCCCCATGGAGCCGGCCATGAAGGTAAAGTCCTGCCCCGCCGCGACGATCGGCACCTCGCCGAGATCCCCCTCGGCCACCAGCATCGCCTCGCGCTCGCCGGTCTCGCGCTGGGCGGCGCGGAGCCGGTCGGGATACTTCTTCTGGTCGCGGAACTGCAGCGGGTCCTGCACCGGCTGCTCCACCGGCACCTCGACGAAGGCGCCGCCGTCGAACAGCGCCTCGAACCGCTCGCGCGGGGTGATCGGGAGGTGGTGGCCGCAATTCGAGCAGACGTTGAGATTCCCGGCCAGATCGCGGTGAAAGAGCATCGAGCCGCATTCGTCGCACTTGGTCCAGAGGTTCTCCGGCACCTCGCGACGGCTGAAGAGCGAGTTGATCTTCGGCCGCACGTAATTGCTGATCCAGTTCATCTCTCGTCCCTCTCGGATTGCGGCGGAATACGCCCAGGTCGCAGGTGATGCAATGAGCGCCCGAGCCGCCAGCGCAGCAGGGCCCAGACCAGCGCGAGCGTCAGCAGGTCGACAAGGATCAGCGGCGCCGTCACGTCCGCCTCGTCGGCGCGGTAGGGCGTCACGTAGAGCGCGAGCCCGGTGATCGAGCCCTGGGTCGCCACCAGCAGGATGGCGAGCGCGTTGTTGGCGAAGTGCAGCCCCCAGGCCGCGCCGAGGGAGCCCGTGACCTGCGTGAGGTCCGCGGCCGCGAGACCGAACAGGAAGGCGGAGCAGACGACCAGCCAGGCGGTCGGCCCCATCGTGGCGGGATCGAAATGGAGCGCAGCGAAGAGCATCGCCGGCAGACCCAGATAGGCGAGGCGCCAGGGCAGCCGCGCGGCGACCTGCTGCATCAGGTAGCCGCGGAATATCATCTCCTCTGCCCCGGTCTGGATCAGGACGAGGAGCAGCGAGAGCGGCAGGAGCCGCAGCCAGAGATCGAGGCCCAGGCCGCGCTCGGGATCGAACCCCGCGGACCACAGGAGCGTGGAGAGACCGTAGACCACGGCGACCACCCCCACCGCCACGCCGAAATGCCGCACCGTCCGTGCCGCCGGGCCGAAGAGCGTCGCCGGCCCCCGCCCGTGCAGCAGCCGGGCGGCGAGCACCGGCGCGAGCGCCATGCCGAGGAAGGTGCTGAGCAGCAGGAGCGTGCCGGTGGGCGTCTCCGGCGAAAGCATCCCGCGGAGCAGAGCCGCGGCTCGGTCCGGTCCTGCCGCCAGGACGATCCCGCCGAAGGTCGCGGCGACCCACAGCAGCGCCACCGCCGCCATCAGGACGCAGCCGAGACACAGCCGCCAGACCTGCGGTCTGCGGCGGGCGGGCGCGACGAAGGCGTCGAAGGCGGCGGGCTCCGGCATGGGCACTCCTCGCGCCGGGAGATGGGCCGGCCGACCGCCTTGTCGAACATCGTCGCCTCGCCTATTGCCGGACCACGAGATCGGAACGGGAGAGCGCCATGCTGAAGGGAAAGCCGGACAAGTCGAAGCTGCCGAGCCGGCACGTGACGGAAGGCCCGGCCCGGGCGCCGCACCGCTCCTACTACTACGCGATGGGGTTGTCGGAGGCGGAGATACACCAGCCCTTCGTCGGCGTCGCCACCTGCTGGAACGAGGCCGCGCCCTGCAACATCGCGCTGTCGCGCCAGGCGCAGGCGGTGAAACTCGGCGTGAAGTCCGCGTCGGGCACGCCGCGCGAATTCACCACCATCACCGTCACCGACGGCATCGCCATGGGCCATGAGGGGATGCGCTCCTCGCTCGCCTCCCGCGAGGCGATCGCCGACACGGTGGAGCTGACCATGCGCGGCCACGGCTACGACGCGCTCGTCGGTCTCGCCGGCTGCGACAAGTCGCTGCCGGGGATGATGATGGCGATGGTGCGACTGAACGTGCCGTCGGTGTTCATCTATGGCGGCTCGATCCTGCCGGGCAAGGTGCCCGCCGGATCGAACGTGCCCGAGGATTTCGCCACGCGCGACCTGACCGTCCAGGACATGTTCGAGGCGGTGGGCCGGCACCAGAACGGCACTCTCTCCGACGAGGCGCTCGCCATTCTCGAACGCGTCGCCTGCCCCTCCGCGGGCGCCTGCGGCGGCCAGTTCACGGCCAACACCATGGCCTGCGTCAGCGAGGCGATCGGGCTCGCGCTCTTCAACTCCTCCGGTGCTCCGGCGCCCTACGAGAGCCGCGACCAGTACGGGACGGCGAGCGGCGAGGCGGTGATGAGCCTTCTGGAGAAGAACATCCGCGCCCGTGACGTGGTCACTCGCCAGGCGCTCGAGAACGCCGCCCGCGTCGTCGCCTGCACCGGAGGATCGACCAATGCCGGCCTGCACCTGCCGGCCATCGCCCACGAGGCGGGGATCGACTTCTTCCTCGGCGATGTCTGCGAGATTTTCCGCGACACCCCCTATTTCGTCGATCTGAAGCCCGGCGGCCAGTTCGTCGCCAAGGATCTCTTCGACGCCGGGGGCGTCCCCGTGGTGATGAAGGAACTGCGCCGGGCCGGCCTGATCCACGAGGACTGCGTCACCGCCTCCGGCCGCAGCATCGGCGAGGAGCTCGACCGCATCGACCGGGACGCCGACGGGCGCGTGATCCATCCGGTCGACACCCCGATCACCAGGACCGGCGGCGTTGTCGGCCTCACCGGCAATCTCGCTCCCGAGGGCGCGATCGTGAAGGTCGCCGGCATGGCGCCCGAGGATCAGGTCTTCACCGGCCCCGCCCGCGTCTTCGAGAGCGAGGAGGAGGCGTTCGAGGCGGTGAAGTCCCGCGCCTACGAGGAGGGCGAGGTGCTGGTGATCCGCAATGAGGGGCCCGCCGGCGGCCCCGGCATGCGCGAGATGCTGGCCACCACCGCCGCGCTCTCCGGTCAGGGCATGGGCAAGAAGGTCGCGTTGATCACCGACGGTCGCTTCTCCGGCGCGACGCGCGGCTTCTGCGTCGGGCATGTCGGGCCCGAAGCCGCCCAGGGCGGGCCGATCGCGCTCCTGGAGACGGGAGACCGCATCACCATCGACGCCGTCGCGGGCGAGATTTCGGTCGATCTCGACGCGGCCACCCTCGAGTCCCGCCGCGCGGCCTGGGCCGGGGCGCGCCCGACCAACTACGCCTCCGGGGCGCTGTGGAAATACGCGCAGCTCGTCGGGCCGACCTACCGCGGCGCGGTGACCCATCCCGGCGCCGAGGCGGAGACCCACGTCTACATGGATCTCTGACCGGCCGTCTGCCGACGGGCCTCGCCGCGGCACGACGAGCGGGCCCTCCAGGGGGGGAGCCCCCACGCGGCCCGTCCGCCCCAGCGAGGCCGGCCGTCAAAAATCCTGCGTGACGTGAAACTTTTCCGGTCCCGCCCCGAGCCTCCTGCGTGGTTCCCGCGCGAAGTCCGTCCGCCTCAGCGCGTTTCCATGGCGTCGACGGCGATGGGGTGGACCCGAATATTGTCCGCCCTTTCCGCAATTCCGTCAAATTCGATGGATAGGCGAGGAGCGGCATGGGGGTGCGACGAAGCAGACTGGATTGAAATGGATAGATTGACGGAAATGGAAGCCTTCGCCACGGTCGTCGACCAGGGCGGCTTCACCGATGCGGCCAGAAAGATGGGCATTTCGAAATCTGCCGTGTCCAAGCACGTGTCCTCGCTCGAGGCGCGGCTCGGTGCACGGCTCCTGAACCGCACGACGCGGCGCGTGAGCCCGACCGAGATCGGGCTGGCCTATTACGACCGGGCGCGACGCGTGCTGAACGATGCCGGCGAGGCCGACAGTCTCGTGACCTCGATGCAGTCGGCCCCTTCCGGTCTGCTCAGGATCAGCGTCGCCACCGATTTCGGGGTGAACCTGCTCTCGCCCATCATCGGCGACTTCCTGCAGGAATATCCCGACATCACGATCAACATGATCCTGAACAACCGCTACGTGGAGCTGATCTCCGAAGGCTTCGACATGGCGATCCGGATGGGCGAGCTCGAGGATTCGACGCTGCGCGCGCGCAAGCTCACCGAGACCACGAAGCGGATGGTCGGCGCGCCCTCCTACTTCCAGAAGTTCGGCCGGCCGCAGAAGATCGACGATCTGAACGAGCACAAGCTCCTGCATTATTCGAGCCAGGCCAACGGCGCGGTCTGGAAGCTGACCGCCCCCTCGGGCGAGAAGCGGCAGGTCCGCACCAGCGGGTGGCTCAGCGTGAACGACGGCCATTCGCTCCTGAACGCGGCCATATCGGGTCTCGGAATCGCCTATCTGCCCTCCTTCCTCTACGCTGACGCGCTGAAGGAGGGGGCGGTGGAACTCGCGATCCCGGAATTGCCGGTCGAGCAGCAGGGCATCTTCGCGGTCTATCCGCCGGGGCGGTTCACCCAGCCGAAGGTTCGCGCCTTCATCGACTTCCTGGCGCACCGCTTTGCCGACAAGGGGCCCGACGAGTGGTGAGATCTCACTCGGTCAGCACCACCTCGACGCGGCGGTTCGCCTTCCGCCCGGCGGCAGTGTCGTTCGATCCGCGCGGCGCCAGGTAGCCCACGCCGCGCGCGATCACCTGCCCGGGATCGGTCCCGTAGCGGTCCACGAGCTCGTCGCGGACCGCCTCGGCCCGCCGGCGCGAGAGCGCGATGTTGGCCTCGAGCGGTCCCGACGTGTCGGTATGGCCGACCAGGGCGACCCGCGCCTCGGGCCGTGCCGCGAGGGCCTCGGCGAGAGCGTCGAGCGACGGAAACGGTCCGTCCTCGAGCGCCGAGGACCCCGTCGCGAACGCCAGGTCGTCGAGCGGCGCGCGGCCCCCGGCCGAGAGCGCATCCCAGATCCCGCCGGTCGCGTCCGTTTCCCCCGATTTCGAGGAGGCGACGACGGTCTCCTCCGGCGCCTCCGAGACGGCGGTGGCCTGGACGTAGCCCGTCGACCCGGCGCGGCTGACGAGAAGCGAGAGAACCTCGCCCTCCGGGTTTTGGGCGAGCAGGTAGCGATAATCGCCGAGATCCACGAACATCGCCGGCGCCGGCAAGGTCTCGGTCGCGAAGCGGAAATCGTACCCGCCGCAGCCGTCCGCCTCGCAGTCGAAGAGGATCTCGTAACCCTGTCGCCGAAGCTGCGCACGCAGCGGTCCGGCGATCTGGTCGACGGTCACCGTCCGCCCGCCGAGGGACCAGGCCCGCCGCAGGATCCGGCCCTCGGCGGAGACCCGCTCGAGCCGCCCTCCCTGCCAGGGTCCGGCCGGAAGCGCGATCTTGCCGACCTCGCGGGCCGCGCCGGTCTCCTGCGCCGAGTCCGGCAGATCGAGCGAAGGCGCCGCGAGAGCCGGCGCCGCGGCCAGCGCCAGAAGGATCGCCAGACGGATCATCGCAGGGCGAGGTTCCGCCGGTCGGCCGGAGGGCGTGGGCGCGCGCACGCGACCTCCGGCGTGACAGGGACGGACGCGGTCCATTTCAGGGTCATGTACCCTCTCACGGTCTGACGCGGTAATGGTAGCAACGCCCGCCCGTCATGCCGAGCAACTCGTAGAAGGCGATCGCGGAAAGGTTCGCTTCCGTGACCAGAACAACCATCTCGGTCGCGCCTTCCGAGCCGGCCCAGCGCGCGGCATGGCGCATCAGGTCGCGGCCGAGCCCCCGTCGCCGGTCGCGCTCGCGGATCTCGAGCGCGTGGACCATCGCCGCCCCTTCCCGGACCGCCACGAAGGCGGCGCCGGCCGGCCGGTCGCCGGCCCGGCCGAGGATCGCGGTCTTCGGCGCCGCGGCCCGCGCCATGACGTCGAGCCGACCGGGGCCGATGCCGCCCTCCTGCCAGATCTCGCGCATCACCCGGAGGGGCGGCCAGACGGGATAGCCGCTGACCGGCGCCGGCGGCTCGGCGAGCCGATCGACCGGGCAGGTGAGCGCCAGGGTCGGGTCGAGCATCAGGTATCCGCGTTCGGCCAGCCTGCCGTCGAGATCCCGTTGCGCGGCGGAGAGCGCGAAGAGCACCCGGTCGCCTGCCTCGACCATCGCCCGTTCCGCAGCGGCGATCTCGGCGTCGCTCGCCGGGCCGTCGCAGGTCGCCGCCTCGACGCGCTTGCCGCCGCCGGCCCCCTGCCTGAGCGTGAACGGGCCGCGTCGGCGCGTCGCGGCAGGGGGCCAGGTGGTCCGCATGAGGACCAGCGGATCGGTCATTCGCGCGCCTCGGGAAACTCCGCCTTCAGCCTGTCGGCCGCCGCGTCGAGACCGGCGGCGTCGCGCCCGAGCAGGACCACGGAGACTTCGTGGCGCGTGCCCGACCAGGCCGGATAGCTGCCGATGGAGAGGCTCGGGAAGACGTCCGCCAATGCCCGCAGCGGGCCGGCGAGCTCGCCTTCCGGCCGGTCGAGGCGCAGCGTGCGGATCTTCGGCGCCTCCCCGCCTCCGAGCCGCGGCAGCAGGCCCCCGAGCATCGCCGCGAAGATCTGCGGCACGCCGGCCATGACGTGGATGTTGCCGAGGCTGAAGCCCGGCGCGGCGGAGATTGGATTCTCGATGAGCCGGGCACCTTCCGGGATTCGCGCCATCCGCAGCCGCGCCTCGTTCAGCTCGACATCCCGCGCCGCGTAATGCGCGGCGAGGATCGCCCGGGCATCTTCGCGCACGCCGATTGCCGCTCCGGTCGCCGCGGCGATGCAATCCGCGGTGATGTCGTCATGGGTGGGCCCGATCCCGCCGGAGGTGAAGAGATGGTCGTGGGCCTGCGAGAGCTCTCGCGCCGCGCCGGTGATCGTCGCCGCCTCGTCGCCGACGAAGCGGACCTCCCGGAGCGCGATCCCGTGGGCAAAGAGCCGCCCGGCGAGGTGATGGGCGTTCACGTCCCGCGTCCGGCCCGAGAGGATTTCGTCGCCGATGACCAGCATCGCGGCGGTGGGATCGGACATCGGCGACCTCCTTGGACTTGCCCGCAGGAGGGCGGTATAGGCCCCCGCCATGCGCTTTCAAACCCCGCTCCGCCCCGGCACGCTGCTGCGCCGATGGAACCGGTTCCTCTGCGAGGTGACGCTCGACACCGGTGCGACCGTGCGCGCCCACTGCCCCAATCCCGGCGCGATGCTGGGCCTCGCGGAACCGGGGCTCCGGGTCTGGGTGGAGCCGAACGACGATCCGAAACGCAAGCTCCGCCATGGCTGGCGGCTGGTGGAACTGTCCCGGGGCGGCTGGGCCGGCATCGACACCTCGGTGCCGAACCGCGTCGTCGGCGAGGCTCTGAGGGCGCGGACAATCCCCGAGCTCGCCCGATACCGCGATGTCCGCGCGGAGGTGAAGTACGGGCGGCGGAGCCGGGTCGACTTCCTGCTGACCGGCGAGGGGCTGCCCGACGCCTATGTCGAGGTGAAGAACGTCCATCTGAGGCGCGCCGGCGACTGGGCCGAGTTTCCGGACTGCGTGACCGCCCGCGGTGCGCGCCACCTCGAGGAGCTGGGCGACATGGTCGCGGCGGGACATCGCGCGGTGATGCTCTATGTCGTACAGCGAACCGATTGCGCCCGGTTCCGTCTCGCCCGCGACCTCGATCCCGCCTACGGCGCGGCGTTCGACCGGGCGCGGAGCCGCGGGGTGGAGGCGCTCTGTCGGGACGCGGCGATCTCGCCGGAGGAGATCGCGCTTCGGGGCCGGTGCCTCTTGCACCCTGAGGCAGAGTGCTAGTCAATACGACGCATGGTCCCTATATCGCGTCGCATAAAAACGAGGATTTCGCCTTGGACGACAGGTCGACCGGCAGATTGACGAGAGACGGCATCCGTATCCACGATGCGGCCGACTTTGCCGGCATGAGGGCCGCTGGGGCGCTCGCCGCCGACATCCTCGACCGGATCTCGGAGCATATCTTTCCCGGCCAGACCACGGGCGAGCTCGACCGCCTCATAACCGCCTGGGTGGAGGAGGCCGGCGCGACCTCCGCCACGATCGGCTATCGCGGCTATCAGCACGCCAGCTGCATCAGCGTGAACCACGTCGTCTGCCACGGCATCCCCGGCGACAAGAAGCTGAAGGACGGCGACATCCTCAACATCGACGTCACCGTGATCGTCGACGGCTGGTACGGCGACACCAGCCGGATGTACGTGGCCGGCAAGCTCTCCCGCAAGGCGGAACGCCTGGTGCAGGTGACGCACGATGCGCTTCTGATCGGCATCGAGGCGGTGCGGCCCGGCAACACTTTCGGAGATATCGGCCACGCCATCCAGAGCTTCGTGGAGGAGCAGCGGATGAGCGTCGTGCGCGACTTCTGCGGCCACGGGCTTGGCCGGGTCTTCCATGCGCCGCCGAACGTGCTGCATTACGGTCGCCCCGACACCGGTCCGGTGCTGGAGGAGGGCATGTTCTTCACCATCGAGCCGATGGTGAACCTGGGCCGCCCGGAGACCAAGGTCCTCGCCGACGACTGGACCGCGGTGACGCGCGACAAGTCGCTCTCGGCGCAGTTCGAGCATTCGGTCGGCGTCACCGGCGACGGCGTGGAAATCTTCACGCCCTCCCCCGCGGGCCGCTTCCACCCCACCTACGACTGAGCATCCTCTGCGGGCCGCGCCAGGGTCACCCAGGTGGCTCCGTAGCGTCGCGCATCGAGCCGGACCAAGCCGCCGGGAAGGTCCGCTTCGGCCGAATCCTCCCACACCACCAACGCGTCGGGCGCGAGCCAGTGCCCGGCATGAGCCGCGCGCAGCGCCCGCCCCCCGAGCCCGCTCCCGTAGGGCGGGTCGAGGAACACCAGATCGAACGCCGACGGGGCGGTCCCGAGCCGCGTCGCGTCGCGGCGGATCACCTCCGTCCGGGCCCCCTCCCTCAGCGCCGAGACGTTCCGCGCGAGCAGCGCCTGCGCCTTGCGGCCGGTCTCGACGAAGACGACCCGGGCGGCGCCCCGCGACAGCGCCTCGAGCCCCAGCGCCCCCGTCCCGGCAAAGAGATCGAGGACCCTCGCGCCGGCCAGCGGATCGCCGAAGCGGCCACCCTCCAGCATCCCGAACAGGCTCTCGCGCACCCGGTCGGTGGTCGGACGCAGATGCGCCGCCGGATCGCCCGACCCGAGCGCGGCCAGCGACCGGCCGCGGTGAATGCCGCCGATGATCCTCACCCGCGGAGCAGGGCCTTCAAATCCGTCGCCGGATCGGCCACGGCAGCGGCGTCGGGCGACCGGCCGGCCTCGAGAAGCCGCTTGCCGACCATATAGGCGCGCGGATCGCCCACCGCGTCCACGGCCAACAGCTTCCCGTCCCGGAAATACCAGTGCGAGAGCGCCGGCAGCGCGCCGCGCCGGACCACGCGGTCGTGGCCCGCGCCGAGACCCGCGATCTGCAGCTTGGTGTCGTACTGGTCCGACCAGAACCACGGCACCGGGAGGTAGGGCGCCTCCGCACCGAGCATGTTCGCCGCCACCGCCTCGCCCATGTCGATGGCGTTCTGCACCGATTCGAGCCGCGTGCGCCCCTCGCCGTAGGGGAACGACGCGCAATCGCCGGCCGCCCAGACATTCGGGTCCGAGGTCCGGCCGAACGCGTCGACCCGGACGCCGTTCTCGATGGCGAGTCCCGCCTCCTCGGCGATGGCGCAGCGTGGCAGGAGGCCGATCCCGACGATGGCCAGATCCGCGTCGATCTCCCCGCCCCCCTCGAGCCGCGCGCCGGAGACCCGGCCCTTGCCGAGAAGCGTCTCGAGACGCGCCCCCTCCCTTATATCCACGCCCCGGCCGACGTGGATCCGGCGCATGACATCCGCCGTCTCCGCGGAAGCGACGCGTTCGAGGATGCGCGGCGCCGCCTCGATCACGGTCACCTCGACGCCGAGCTTGCGCGCCACGGCCGCCGCCTCGAGGCCGATATAGCCACCCCCGACGACAAGCACCCGCCGCGCTCCGCGCACCGCCGGCGCGAGCGCGTCGATGTCGGCAAGGGTGCGGACCGTATGCACGCCCTCGAGCGCCCCGCCCTGCTCGGCCGGCAGCCTGCGCACGGCGAGGCCGGTCGTCAGGGCGAGTTGGTCGTAGCCGAGGGTCTCGCCGCCGAGGCGGACGGTCCGGTCAGCAAGGTTGACGTTGTCCGCGGATACGCCGAGCCTGAGTTCGATCCCCTGGTCGGCGTACCACTCCGCCGGCCGGAGGAAGAGCCGCTCCCGCGCCATCTCGCCCAGCAGGTAGCCCTTCGAGAGCGGCGGGCGCTGATAGGGCGGATGGGGTTCCGCCCCGGCGAGGATGATCTCGCCGCCGTAGCCCTCTTTCCGGAGCTTGCCGGCCAGGCTCAGCCCCGCCTGCCCGCCCCCGATCACGACGATCCGGCTCATTTCCGCCCCCGCTGGCGATCCCGCTCCGGACGGCTATATCGCGTCCCAGATTCAGCTGCAAAGGAGAGCCCGATGCCGATCCGTGAAGGCGAGAGCCTGCCCGACGCGACCCTGCTCCGGATGGGCGAGACGGGACCGGAGGAAGTGCGCCTGGCGGACCGGGTGGCGGGCCGGAAGACGGTGATCTTCGGGCTCCCCGGCGCCTTCACCGGCACCTGCACCACCGCGCATGTGCCGAGCTTCATCCGGACCGCGGACGCGTTCCGCGCGAAGGGCGTGGAGGAGATCCTCTGCGTCGCGGTGAACGACCCGTTCGTGATGCAGGCCTGGAGCGACCAGACCGGCGCCGCCGCGGCCGGGATCACGCATCTCGCCGATCCGGCCGCGGACTTCACCCGCGCCATAGACATGGCCTTCACGGCGCCGCCCGCCGGCTTCTACGATCGCTCGAAGCGCTACGCGATGGTGGTCGAGGACGGCCGGGTGGTCACGCTGCAGATCGACGAGAACCCCGGCACCTGCGATCTCTCCGGCGGCGAATCGCTGCTCGAGACGCTGTAGGCGCCCGAAGGGCGGTCGGCCGCCACGCCGAGCGGCCGGATTCGCGATCCGTAGATCGCGAACGGCTCCGTTGATCAGTCCTCCCCGTCGGTCACGCTCTCGTCTTCACGCACCCCGTTTTCCCGGCTCCGCCTGCCGGTTCCGTGGTCCGGGGATCCCGCCTCCTCCCGCGTCATGTGGAGGGTCCGGGTCGGGAACGGGATGGCGACCCCGGCCGCATCCAGCGATTCCTTCACGCGTCGCTTCATGTCGGCCTGATAGGCGAAGTAATCCTCAGCCGCGACCCAGGCCCGTACGAGGAAATCGACCGAGCTCTCCCCGAGATTGTTCACCTGCAGGAACAGGTCCTCGCTGAGATCGGTCCGCTCGTCGGCGGTGATCGTCTTGCGGATCACCCGCTCCGCCTCGGCGAGATTCACGCCGTAGCCGACGCCGAAGGTCCATTCGGCGCGCCGGCGGTCATAGGCGGAGTAATTGACGATCGTGTTCCCCCAGACCTCGGAATTCGGGATGATGATCTGGACGTTGCCGATGCTGGCCAGTTCGGTGAAGTTCAGCGTGATCTCCTTCACCGTGCCCATCTGGCCCGACACCTCGACGAAATCGCCCTCCTTGATCGGCCGGAAGAAGATGATCATCATGCCCGCCGCGACATTGGCGAGCGTGCCTTGCAGCGCGAGGCCGACGGCGAGGCCGGCGGCACCGATCGCGGCGACGATCGAGGTCGTCTGCACTCCGAACGTGTTCAGGACGAACAGGAAGGTGAATGCCAGCACCGTGTAGCGGGCGATGTTGCCGAGGAAATTGAACAGCGTCGTGTCGAGCTGCGGCTTGCGACCGCCGATGGAGCGGATGCGCCGCTTCAACCACCCCGCGATCGTATAGCCGATGAACAGGATGACGATGGCGGCCAGCACGTTGCCGAGCAGCCCGATGAGGAACTCGAGCGTCAGCAGGTCGCCGACCGTCGTGCCGTTGCCGATGGAGAAGTCGAGGACCGGATTGAGAAAGTCGAGATTCACCGCAGCTTCTCCAGAACGCCGGCCAGCGTCACGTCCTTCTCGGTCAGCCCGCCCGCGTCATGCGTGGCGAGCGTGACATCGACGCTCTTGTAGACGTTCGACCACTCGGGATGGTGGTTCATCTTCTCGGCGTGGATCGCGGCTTGCGTCATCCACCCGAAGGCGGCGACGAAGTCGGCGAACTCGAAATGCTTCGTGATGGCGTCGCGCCCCTCGACCTCGCGCCAGCCCGCCTCGATCAGCGGCGCAAGCGCCTCCCGCCTCGCCTCGCCAGTCAGTTTCTGCGTCATTCGGCCTCTCCGCTCGTCTTCCTGAATGGTCCGAAACTGGTCAGGACCTCGATTTCCTCGTCCACGGCCTGCCGCTCGGCGGCAAGGAACTGCTCAACCGCACGGCGAAAACCAGCATCGGCAATCCAGTGCACCGAATGGACAGGGTGAGGCAAGTAGCCCCGCGCGAGCTTGTGCTCCCCCTGGGCCCCGGCCTCCACGCGCGTCAGGCCGTGCGCCAGCGCCCAGTCGATCGCCTGATAGTAGCAAAGCTCGAAATGCAGGAACGGCACCTCCTCGACGCAGCCCCAGTAGCGGCCGTAGAGCACCTCCCGACCGATGACGTTCAGCGCGCCCGCGATCGGCCTGTCGGTTTCGTCGAGCGCCAGGATCAGAAGAAGATCGTCTCTGAGATGCGCATGGGCCTCGCGGAAGAAGTCCCGCGTGAGATAGGGGCGCCCCCATTTGCGGGCGCCGGTATCCTGGTAGAATGTCCAGAACGCGCCCCAGTGGTCCTCGGTGATCTCGTCGCCCGTCAGATGGACGATGCGGCCGCCGAAGCCCAGGGCCTCGCGCCGCTCCCGCCGGATCGTCTTGCGCTTGCGCGACGAGAGCGAAGCCAGGAACCCGTCGAAATCGCCGTATCCCTCGTCGAACCAGTGGAATTGCTGTCCCGTCCGGTGGAGGAGACCCATCTCGCGGCCTGCCTCGGCCTCGAAGCCCGTGCAGAACGTGGCGTGGAGGGAGGAGATCCCGTTCCGGTCAGCGACCGTGACCGCCCCTTCGACCAGCGCGGCGCGCCCGGTCTCCTCCCAGCCTGGACGGGTCAGGAAGCGCCGCCCGGTCGCCGGCGTGAAGGGAACGGCGATCTGCAGTTTCGGGTAATATTCGCCACCCGCGCGCTCGTAGGCATGGGCCCAGGAATGGTCGAAGACGTATTCGCCCTGGCTGTGCCCCTTGGCGTAGAGCGGCGCGCAGGCGACGATCTCGCCCTCGGCCCGCGCGGTCAGGTAGTGCGGCTCCCATCCGGTGCGCGGCCCGACCGACCCCGAGGCCTCGAGCGCGAGCAGGAACCGGTGGGTCGTGAACGGGTCCCCGGGGCGGCCACCGTCGGCGGCTTCCGGGCAGGCGCAGGCATCCCACTCCGCCGGTGCGATCTCGGCGAGCGACCGGTGGGTGGCGATCTCGATCTGGGGGGGCTGCGTCATGGGGCGAGAGGTGGCCCTGCCGTCGGTCGCTTCAAGTCGGCCGGAATCCCTCGAACGTGATCTGGTCCGCGACCCGGCGCGCGGCCTTTGCCTCCGCGGCGCTGCGGATGGTCCAGCACAGGATCGCCGCCCCCTCCATCCTGAGCTCCGCCAGGCGCGGGCGCGACAGGTCCGCCGCCTCGTGGCTGACGAAGGAGGCTCCGGCCCGCCGGTACTCCCCGATCGCGCGGAGGCGCTCGCGCCGCTCCTCGGGCAGTGCCCAGTCGCAACCGAATGCCGCCGTCACCAGACCCCGCGGAAGATGCGGCGCGATCTCCTGCATCCGTGCAACCATGTCCGGGTTGAAGGACATGATTGCGGCAGGCCCCGGATAGCCGTCGAGCGCCTGCGCCACCGCCGCCTCGAGGACGCCGTCGGTGCCGGTCAGCGCGCCCGACCGGTCCTTCAGCTCGATCACCAGCGGCACGCGGCCCGCGATCTCGACGAGCGCCGCGGCCAGCGTGGGAATGGTCTCCCCCGCCGGCCCCAGCGCGATCGAGACGAGATCCGCTGCCGGCCGCGACCGGACCGGCCCGGAGGCGGCCGTCATCCGGTCGAGCGTGGAATCGTGGAACACCATCGCGACGCCGTCGGCCGAGGGCTGCACGTCGATCTCGATGCCGTAGCCGGCCTCGGCGGCGGCGGCGATCGCCGCGAGTCCGTTTTCCGGACGGGCCGCCCCGTGAAGCCCCCGATGCGCGACCGGCCGCTCGAGAAAGCCCGCTGGCAGGGTCACGCCACCTCGAAGATGCCGTCGATCTCCACCGCGACGCCCATCGGCAGCGCGGCGACGCCGACCGCCGAACGGGTATGGCGCCCCGCCTCGCCGAGCACGTCAGCCAGCAGGTCGGAGGCGCCGTTCACCACCTGGGGCTGGTCGGTGAAGCCCGGCGCGGAGGCGACGAAGGCGGTGAGCTTCACGACCCGGACGAGCCGGTCGAGGTCGCCGTCGCAGGCGGCCTTCACCTGCGCCAGAAGCGACAGGGCGCAGGCGCGCGCCGCCCGCCGGCCCTTCTCCACGTCCTCGGGCCCGCCGAGGATGCCGGTGATCAGCCCCTCGGCATCCCGGCTGATCTGGCCGGAGACGTAGAGCGTGTCTCCTACCCGCATGTGAGGCACGTAGTTCGCCGCCGGGGCCGGGGCATCAGGCAGGGTCACGCCGAGGTCGCTCAGTTTCGATTCGGTGCGTCCGGCCATTCCGCTCTCCCCATTGTGTCCGCGCACTAGGCATCGCCGGCGCCGGAGGGTCAACCTCGGCCGCGCTTGTGTCGCGGCGGCGACCGCCTATCATCCCCTGACCGCACGGGAGGATTCATGGTCAGCTACCGCCTCGCCCTCGTGACCCTCGTGGCCCTCGCCTCCGGTCCGACCGCGCTTCTCGCACAGACGCCGGATTTCGACGGTGTCTGGCGATCCGATCCGGACACTGCCTGCGAGGCGGCCGGCGGCGATTCCGCGCCGATCCGGATCGCCGACGGCGTGCTCCACGGCGTCGAGACAGAATGCCGGATGACCGACCCCCAGGAGGTTCGCGACATGGAGGCGGTCCTCTACGACATGGAGTGCGCGGCCGAGGACGACAGCTCCTTCACCGCCCGCGCCATGTTCCTGAAGGCCGCCGACGGTGGGCTATATCTCATCTGGGACGGCTATGCCTTCAAGTACGAGCCCTGCGACGACGGCGCGGCGGTCAGCACCGCCGAGAAGAACGAGGGGGAGACGCCGCCGGAGCCGGAGTGATCTCAGCGACCCTTCAGGTCGCGGGTGAAGGCGATCTGCGGATCGGCGATGCCGAGCCGGGCGCGGTAGACGGGCAGCGATTCGGCCACGCGCATGATGTAGTTCCGCGTCTCAGCGAAGGGGACGAGCTCGATCCAGTCCACCACGTCCACGTCCGGGTCGCGCGGATCGCCCCGCTCCCGCATCCACTGGAGCGGGCGCCCCGGACCGGCATTGTACCCCGCCGCGACCAGGACCGGATTGCGGTCGAACCGCCGCTCGAGACCGGCGAGATAGGCGGTGCCGAGGCGGGCATTGTAGCTCGGATCCGTGAACAGCCGTTCGCGGGAGAACCCGATCCCGAGCGCACGCGTGACCTCCTGCGCGGTCGCGGGCATGAGCTGCATCAGCCCTCCCGCCCCGACATGGGACGACACGCCGGGGTCGAACTCGCTCTCGCGACGCGCGATGGCAAGCGCCAGGTCCGGCGCGACCGGGAGCGGCTCGACGCCGAGATTGACGACCGGGTAATAGGCCCGCGGCAGGACGATGCCCCGATCCGCGACGGTCTTGGCGATCCGGAGCGCGATATGCGGCTCGCCTAGCGCAAGGGCCAGGTCGGCGAGCGTCCCCGCCTCCTCGGGATCGAGCGACTCGGCCAGATGGCAGAAGAACCGCTCGGCGAGGTCGCGCTCCCCTGCGGCCTGCAGCAGCAGGGCGGCCTCGAGAACCGAACTGTCGCGGAAGCTCGCCGCGGAGAGCGGCGGATAGACGGCATCGCCCCGGAGGGCGGGGTCGAGTGGCACGTCCGCCGCTTCCGCCGCCAGCAGTCCGTAGAAGCTGGTCTGCCACGCCGCACCCGCCCGGTAGGCGGCCTCGGCCTCCCGCGCGTGGCCCGCCGCCTCCTCCGCCCGCCCCAGCCAGTATCCCGCCCGGCCGAGCGAAATCGGCGTGGCGACGGCGGCCTGCATCCGCTCGAAATGGCGCGCCGCATCCTCTGGCCGGTCGAGAAAGCGCAGGGCGAGAAAGCCCGACAGCCATTCGAGCTCGGCGAAGTCGGCACCCTCCGCGAGCCAGTGCGGCGCGACCACCGCATAGGCCGTTTCCGCGTCGCCGTCCTGCATCAGCCGCCGGCCGAGATCGGCGCGGCCCTCCGCCCAGGATGCCGGATCGCCCAGTGCCTTCGCAGAGACCGACCGGCGCCGGATCAGCGCGACCGCATCGGTGAACCGGTCCCGCGCCAGGAGCTGCTCGAACCGGCGATGGGCAAGCCCGGCGTCGGACTTCATGCCGACCGGCAGCGTCGCGGTCAGGCGCCGGGCGTCGCCGCCCCGGAGCGCGTTCGCCCGCGCGGCAAGCCGCGTCCGCGCGTCGCCCTCCGCCCGTTCGGCCGACCGCTCGAGCGCCAGCGCGTTGCCGGCCCAGAACATGCGCTCCGCGCGCTCCGGTTCGAGCGGTCCGACGACCTCCGGGTAGAGGGCCAGGATCGCCCGTTCCGCCGCGACCGACAGCGAATGCTCCAACCAGGACAGCGCCGCCTGCGCCCTGGCGTCCCCCTCCCGTCCGAGAGACCGGTAGGCCGCGATGAGCGCCAGCGTGCCGTCTCCGGTCTGCGGCGGCTCGTCGCCGAAGAACGCCACCACGTTCCGCGCGCCCTCCGCAGTCGGCGGCACGCGCGGGACCAGCTTTTCCGAGACCCGACGGAGCAGCGGCAGGCCGGGCCAGTCCGGCCGCCGGTCGAGAAAGGCGCGGACGGTCTCGAACTCGCCCAGCCCCTCGCGGAGCCAGAGCCACAGCACGATATCCTCGGCCACGGGACCGGCGCGCGCCGCGGCTTCCCGGGCGGAGAGCCAGCGGCCCTCCCGCGCCTCGTCGACGGCCTCGGCCACGCCACGGAACGCGCCCGTCACGGGAAGCGGCATCTCTTGGGCGCGGAGCGGCGCGGCGAACGCGAGGATCAGGCAGAGAAGGCGCAGCATGTCCCGGCCACCGATAGGACGACGCCACTCAAAGTCCAACTCACGTGCTTGGCAACCGCCGGTGGCTTGCATAGGGTCCGCGCCACGCCGGGATCGCCCGGCAGCGGTTACCAGGAGGACTCCATGTTCAGAGGCTCGATCGTCGCGATTGTGACGCCGTTCAAGAACGGCGATCTGGACCTCGACGCCCTGAAGCGGCTCATCGAGTGGCATGTCGAGGAGGGGTCCGACGGGATCGTGCCGGTGGGCACCACGGGCGAGACGCCGACCCTCAGCCACGACGAGCACGACCTCGTGGTGGGCGAGGTCGTCCGCGCCGTCGCCGGCCGCATCAAGGTGATCGCCGGGGCGGGCGCCAATTCGACCCGCGAGGCGATCCGGCTCACCGCCAATGCCCAGAAGGTGGGGGCCGACGGCGCGCTCGTCGTCACCCCCTACTACAACAAGCCCACCCAGGAGGGGCTCTACGCGCATTTCGAGGCGGTCCACGAGGCCACCGACATCCCGATCGTGATCTACAACATCCCCGGACGGTCGGTCGTGGACATGCTGCCCTCGACCATGGGCGAGCTCGCCAAGCTGCCGCGGATCGTCGGCGTGAAGGATTCCACCGGCGACGTCGTGCGGGTGAGCGACCAGCGCGTGACCTGCGGCCCCGATTTCGTCCAGCTCTCCGGCGAGGACGCCTCGGCGCTGGGCTTCAACGCCCATGGCGGCGTCGGAGCGATCAGCGTCACCGCCAACGTGGCGCCCCGTCTCTGCGCCGAGTTCCAGCACGCCACACTCGAAGGAGACTGGTCCAGGGCCTTGGAACTACAGGACAAACTTCTGCCGCTTCACCGGGCGATCTTCATCGAGCCGGGGCTCGTCGCGGCGAAGTACGGGTTGTCGCTGACGGGGCGGTGTTCGGAGGAGGTGCGGTTGCCTCTGACCGGGCTGACGGAGGGAACGAAGCTCATGGTGAAGAGCACGATGGAGCGGCTGGGGCTTCTCGGCTGAGGCCGGCATCCCCACCTGATCCATCATGGCCAAACCGACGGACAATCCGAATTACAAGGTGATCGCCGAGAACCGGCGGGCGCGGTACGATTACGCGATCGCCGAGGATCTCGAATGCGGGATCGAGCTGCAGGGCTCGGAGGTGAAGTCGCTCCGCATCGGGCAATCGAACATCGCGGAGAGCTACGCGGCGGTCGAGGATGGCGAATTGTGGCTGGTGAACAGCTACATAGCCCCCTACGACCCGGCGATGTTCGGGCACGAGGACCGGCGGCGGCGAAAGCTCCTGGCGACGCGGAAGCAGATCGCGCATCTGTGGTCGGAGACGAGCCGCAAGGGAATGACGCTGGTGCCGCTCGTCCTCTACTTCAATCACCGCGGGATCGCGAAGGTGAAGATCGGGATCGCCAAGGGCAAGCGGGCGCCCGACAAGCGGGAGACCGCGGCCAAGCGCGACTGGCAGAGGCAGAAGCAGCGGCTCCTGAAGGAGCACGGATAGGCGCCGGACGGCCTGTCGGACTCGCGTCGGAGTCCCGTCGGATTCCTGTCGGAGTCCTGGCCGCCCCCCGAGCCACCGGCTTGCCTTGGCCGAACCCCTTGAGTAGGCACGGAAGGGCCAAGCGCGCCCTCTGCCGGGAGACCCGTACATGCAGGACGATCCGACCACCCTTGTCTCGACCGACTGGCTCGGCCGGCACCTGAGCGATCCGGATCTCCGCATCCTCGACGCCTCCTGGCACATGCCCGAGTCCGGCCGCGATCCGCAGGCCGAATACCGGGACGCCCATATCCCCGGCGCGCGCTTCTTCGACATCGACGAGATCGCCGACCAGCGCTCCGATCTGCCGCACATGGCGCCGCCGACGGAGAAGTTCATCAGCCGAATGCGGGCGCTGGGGGTCGGCGACGGGCACCAGGTGGTGATCTACGACACGACCGGCATCTTCTCCGCGCCGCGGGTCTGGTGGCTCTTCAAGCTGATGGGCAAAGCGGACGTGGCGGTGCTCGACGGGGGCCTGCCGAAATGGCGCGCCGAGGACCGGGAGATCGAGGACATGGAGCCGGTGGTCCGCGACCGGCACATGACCGTCAGCCTGCAGAACGACCTCACCCGTGACGTGACGCAGGTGGCGCAGGCCTCGAAACTCGGCCAGCCCCAGATCCTCGACGCCCGCGCCCCGGAGCGGTTCCGCGGCGAGACCGCCGAGCCCAGGCCGGGGCTCAGGGCGGGTCACATCCCCGGTTCGAGGAACCTGCCCTACGGCGAGATCCTGAACCCGGACGGGACGATGAAGGACGAGGCGGGCCTCAAGGCCGCCTTCGACTCCGCCGGCATCGACATCGCGAAGCCGGTGATCACAACCTGCGGCTCGGGCGTCACCGCCGCGATCCTGGCGCTCGGACTGGCGCGGATCGGGCGGGACGACTGGTCGCTCTACGACGGATCATGGACCGAATGGGGCGCCTTCGGCGACCTGCCGGTCGCGACGGGAGAGGCTTGAGATGTTCGGCAACCTGAAGGACCAGCCAGCGGACAAGATCCTCGCGCTCATGCAGAGCTACCGCGAGGATCCGCGCGACGACAAGATCGACCTCGGGGTCGGCGTCTACAAGGACGCTCGCGGCCACACGCCGATCATGCGCGCGGTCAAGGAGGCCGAGCGGCGGCTTCTGGAGACCGAGACCACCAAGTCCTACGTCGCCCTCGCCGGCGACCCGGAATACGGCCGCGTGATGCGCGAGCTGGTGCTCGCCGACAGTGTCGCGGCGGAGCGCGTGGCCGCGCTGGCGACGCCCGGCGGCACCGGCGCCTTCCGGCAGGGGGTGGACCTCGTGCGGATGGCGAATCCCGACGTCACCTTCCGGGTGTCGCAGCCGACCTGGCCCAACCACCTGTCGATCCTGAAGACGACCGGGACCCCGATGACCGAGTACCGCTATTTCGACGCGGAGACCGGCGAGGTCGATTTCGACGGCATGATGGCCGATCTCGACGGCGTGGCCGAAGGCGACGTGGTGCTCCTGCACGGCTGCTGCCACAACCCCACCGGCGCGAACCTCACCGGCGAGCAATGGAGCGGCGTGGCCGAGCTTCTCCGGGCGAAGAAGGCGCTGCCCTTCGTGGATCTCGCCTATCAGGGCTTCGGCGACGGGCTCGACGCCGATGCCGCCGGCACCCGCATCCTGGCCGAGACGCAGCCGGAAATGCTGATCGGCGCGTCCTGCTCGAAGAATTTCGGCATCTACCGGGAGCGCACGGGCATCCTCTTCGCCATCGGCGACGCGGCCGACACGAAGACCACGCAAGGCAACATGAACTACCTCAACCGGCAGACCTATTCCTTTCCGCCGGATCACGGCGCGCGGGTGGTGACGACGATTCTCTCCGATCCCGAGCTGCGCGCCGACTGGGAGGCCGAACTCGAGGAGATGCGGACGGGGATGCTGGCGCTGCGCCAGCAGCTCGCCGACGAGCTTCGCCAGCGCACCAATTCCGGCGCCTTCGACTTCGTCGCCCGCCACCGGGGCATGTTCTCCCGGCTCGGCGTCGATGCCGACAAGGTGGAGGCGATGCGGAAGGACCACGGCGTCTACATGGTGGGCGACAGCCGCATCAACATCGCCGGGCTGAACGCGGAAACCGTGCCGATCCTCGCCCGCGCCATCGCGCAGAGCTGCGCGTGATTAAAAGCGCGCAGAGCTGCGCGTGATTAAAAATCGCGCAGACTTGCGCGTAATCATAAGCGCGCAGACTTGCGCGTGATCAGGACACAAACCTGCCCGTGATCAGGACGCGAACCCGCGGCTGACAGCAGCGCGGCGATCGGCACAACCCGAGCCCGCAGCCGCAGGGTCATGCCGGCCCCCGCAGAAACATGGCGGGCCGGAGCCCGCCATGCCTCGTTCCCGGTATCCGGCTGCGCGGCGCGTCAGCTCGCCTTCTTGCTGGCCGACTTCGCCTTGCCGGCGGCGCCTTCCGCATTCTCGGCGGCCTTGTCGGCCAACTCCTCGCCGGACTCGGCCGCCGTATCGGTCGCCGCGCTGGAGGCTTTCTCCGACACCTCGGTCAGGCTCTGCACCGTGCGCATGAACAGGTCCACCTGCTTCTGGACGAAGTCGCTGTAGGCCTTGCCGTAATCGGCCAGCTCGTCGCGCACCTGCGCGGCTTCACGGAGATTCTCGAAGGATTCCTTCGTCGTCTCGGTGGCGATGTCGGTCGACCGGCTGCCGGCATCGACGGCGATCGAGGTCATCCGCTCGTTCATGCTGGCCCAGGTGCGCAGCACGTTGTTGTAGCCCTGCGGGCGAAACAGGTTCTGGACATCCTCGGCGGCGGAGCGTGTCTGATTGGTAGCCATGAAGGGCCTCCTTTCTGGTAATCGCGAAACTCTTTCATTTTCGCAGCCGCGATATGATGCTGCAGTGCAAAAAGGTTAACAGAAGCGCTTTAAGTTCCGCCCGGAACGCCGGAGCCGGCGGAATCCCGCGCGCGGAGGGCCGCCGGGGGCGCGCCACCGCGGCCGGGGATCGGGCCTGCCGCGGACCCGTTAAGGCAAGCCGGACCCCGCCGAGAACGCGGGCGCCGCGTCCGGCGCCGATTTCACAATCCCGTCAATCCGTGCCACCGTGAGTCCCACCAGCAACGGAAAGGGTGCGGAATGGCGACAGGGATCTGGATCTCTCTCATACTCTATTTCGTGTTGATGCTCGCGATCGGGCTCTACGCGTACATGAAATCGACGGCCAGTTCCGAGGATTACGTCCTCGGCGGGCGCAACCTGCCGCCGGCGGTGGCGGCGCTCTCGGCCGGTGCCTCCGACATGTCGGGCTGGCTCCTGCTCGGCCTTCCCGGCGCGCTCTACGCCACCGGCCTCGTCGAGGCCTGGATCGGGATCGGCCTGTTCTTCGGGGCGCTGGCGAACTGGATCCTCGTCGCGCCGCGCCTGAGGGAGCAGACCGAGCGCTACGACAATTCGCTGACCATCCCCGCCTTCCTGGCCAACCGCTTCCCCAGCATGGCGACGGTCCTGCGGGTGGTCTCGGCCGTGGTCATCGTGGTCTTCTTCTCCGTCTACACCGCCTCCGGGCTCGTGGGCGGCGGCAAGCTGGTGCAATCGGCCTTCGACGGCAACTACCAGATGGGCGTCTGGCTGACCCTTGGCGTGGTGCTCTGCTACACCGTCGTCGGCGGCTTCCTCGCCGTCAGCCTCACCGATTTCGTGCAGGGCTGCATCATGATGCTGGCGCTGGTCGTGATGCCCGTCGTGGTGCTCTATGCCGGACAGGGCGGCGGCTTCGACCAGGCGGCGACCACGCTCACCGAGGTCGATCCGAACTTTCTCTCGTTCTGGAACGGGCTGACGGTGATCGGCTGGCTCTCGGCGGTGACCTGGGGGCTGGGCTATTTCGGCCAGCCGCACATCATCGTGCGCTTCATGGCGGTCAGAAGCGTGCCGGCGGTGGCCACCGCCCGCAATATCGGCATGGTCTGGATGTTCATCTCCCTCGTCGGCGCGATCGGCGTCGGCATCCTCGGCCGCGCCTATGTGGAGCGTAACGGCGTCGATGTCGGCGACAGCGAGACGATCTTCATCGTGCTGGCCAACCTGCTGTTCCACCCGCTCGTCACCGGCTTCCTCTATGCCGCGCTGCTCGCCGCGATCATGTCCACGGTGTCGAGCCAGCTTCTCGTCGCCTCGTCGTCGCTGGCGGAGGATTTCTACCGCCTCTTCGTGCATCGCGACGCGAGCGAGACCGAGATCGTCAATATCGGCCGGCTCGCCGTGGTGCTGGTGGGCGTGGTCGCGGCCGTCATCGCCCGCGATCCGGAGAGCAACGTGCTGGGGCTGGTTTCGAACGCCTGGGCCGGGTTCGGGGCCGCCTTCGGCCCGCTCATCATCCTGTCGCTCACCTGGGCGCGGATGACCGGCGCGGGCGCGGTCGCCGGCCTCGTCGCCGGCGCGGTCACGGTGGGGGCGTGGATCGCGCTCGGCTGGAGCTCGAGCTTCCTCGGGGGGCCGGGGGTCTACGAGATCATCCCGGGCTTCCTCGTGGCCTTCGCCGCGATCATCGGGGTGAGCCTCGCCACCGCGGACCAGAAGGAGCACCGCGCCGTCCCGGCGGAGTGATCCCCCGGCCCGCGCCGGAGATCGGGAAGGCCCGGATCGGCAAATCCGGGCCTTTTCGCCTCAGCCGGCGTGGTAGGCTTGCTCGCCATGGGCGGCGAGGTCGAGTCCCTCGCGCTCGGCCTCGCCCTCCACCCGCAGGCCGGTGACCGCCCTGACCGCGAAGAGCAGGACCAGCGAGCCGAGGCCCGACCAGACGATCGTGGTGGCGACGCCCTTGACTTGGGCGGCGAGCTGGGCGGCCATGGTGCCGCCCTCGGCCACGAAGCCGGTGCCGCCGAGCGCGGGCGCGCAGAGCGCGCCGGTCAGGATCGCGCCGACGATGCCGCCGACACCGTGGATGCCGAAGACGTCGAGGCTGTCGTCGTAGCCGAAGCGCGACTTCACGCCGGTGACGAAGAAGAAGCAGACCGGCGAGACCACGAGGCCGAGGACGATCGCGCCCACCGGGCCGGTGGTGCCGCAGGCCGGGGTGATGGCGACGAGACCGGCGATCATTCCGGAGGCGGCGCCGAGCGCCGAGGCCTTGCCGCGCGTCAGGCTCTCGACGAGCGACCAGGAGACCACGGCGGCGGCGGTGGCAACGAAGGTGTTGAGCATGGCCAGCGTGGCGCCCGCGGTCGCCTCCAGGTTGGAGCCGGCATTGAAGCCGAACCAGCCGACCCAGAGCATCGCCGCGCCGACGAGGCAGAGCGTCATCGAGTGCGGCGCCATGTTCTCGCGGCCGAAGCCGATGCGCGGGCCGAGCACCAGGCACCAGACGAGCCCGGCGACGCCGGCATTGATATGCACCACGGTGCCGCCGGCGAAGTCGATGGCGCCCCAGTTGTAGATCAGGCCCGCCCCGTCCCAGACCATGTGGGCGACCGGGAAATAGACGAAGGTGACCCAGAGCAGCATGAACAGGATCACGGCGGAAAACTTCGCCCGCTCGGCGATGGCGCCGACGATCAGCGCGGGCGTGATCGCCGCGAAGGTCATCTGGAAGGCGATGAAGACGTATTCCGGCAGCACCACCCCCTCGCTGAAGGTGGCTGCGGTGGTGGCGGGCGTCACGCCGGCCAGGAACAGTTTCGCGGTGCCGCCCCAGAACGGCGAGCTGCCGCCGCCGAAGGCGAAGGAATAGCCCCAGAGCACCCAGGCGATCATCACCACCGAGGTGACGAGCGTGCACTGCATCAGCACCGACAGCATGTTCTTCTGCCGCACGAGGCCGCCATAGAACAGCGCCAGCCCCGGCAGGATCATGAACAGGACGAGCAGCGTGGAGGTCATCATCCACGCCACGTCGCCCTTGTCGGTCACTGGGCCGCCGGCCCCCTCCTGGGCGAGCGCCGGCAGGGCGGCCAGCGCGGCCAGGGCGGCGGCGGTAATCGTCGGCTTCATGAGTTTCGGCATGTTTCGTCATCCATGGTCAGGTCCCCGGCGCCATCCGCCATCGGACGCGCCCGCCCCGTCCGGACGGAGCGGGCCTCATCTCGCCGCCGGTCCCGGGCGGCCCGATAGTCCGGCGGGCCGGCGCGCGCGCCGCCCGCCGGCCCCCATCTCCCTCTATCCCTTGGCGAACTCGGGATAGGCCTCCATGCCGAGCTCGGCCACGTCGAGCCCGTCGACCTCCGCCTCCTCGCTGACGCGGATGCCCATGGCGACCTTCAGGACGAACCACAGCCCGAGGCTCACCGCGAAGACGAAGGCGCCGACCGCGACGATGCCGATGACCTGGGTGACGAAGTTGGTGCCGTCATTGGAAAGCGGCACGGCGAGCGTGCCCCAGATGCCGGCGACGAGGTGCACCGGAATGGCGCCGACCACGTCGTCGATCTTCATCCGGTCCAGCATCGGCACGGTCAGGACGACGAGAAGGCCGCCGATCGCGCCGATCAGCGTGGCGCCGCCGAGCACCGGCGTCAGCGGCTCGGCGGTGATCGACACCAGCCCCGCCAGCGCGCCGTTCAGCACCATGGTGAGATCGACCTTGCCGTACATGATCTGGGTCAGGATCAGCGCCGCGATCGCGCCGCCGGCCGCGGCGGTGTTGGTGTTGGCGAAGATGCGGCCGACATCGGTGATGTCGCCCACCGTGCCGGCGGCGAGCTGCGAGCCGCCGTTGAAGCCGAACCAGCCGAGCCAGAGGATGAAGGTGCCGAGCGTGGCGAAGCCGAGATTGGAGCCCGGCATCGGGTGGATGCGCCCGTCGGCGCCGAACTTGCCGAGCCGCGGCCCGAGCACGAGCGCCCCCGCGAGCGCCGCCCAGCCGCCGGCGGAATGTACCAGCGTGGAGCCGGCGAAGTCGGCGAAGCCCATCTCCGACAGGAATCCGCCGCCCCACTGCCAGGACGCCTCGATCGGGTAGATGAAGCCGGTCAGCACCACGACGAAGAACAGGAACGGCCAGAGCTTGATCCGCTCGGCCAGCGTGCCCGACACGATGGAGGCGGTGGTGGCGCAGAACATGAGCTGGAAGAAGAAGTCCGAGGCCACCGAGGCATAGCCCAGATCGGCGTCGGAGGCGGCGAGGCCCACGGCCTCCATCTGTGCGGTGCCGAAGCTGCCGAACCAGCCCTGGATGATCCAGGCGTCGCCCGGATACATGACCGAATAGCCGACGAGCCAGTACATGATCGCCGCGATCGAGAACAGGGCGATGTTCTTGGTGAGCTGGATGGTCACGTTCTTGGAGCGCACGAGGCCGGCCTCGAGCATGGCGAAGCCGGCCGCCATCCACATCACCAGGAAGCCGCCCACGAGGAACAGCAGCGTGGTCATGATGTAGGGGCCGATCTGGTCGAAGCCCGGCGCCGCCTCGGAACTTTCCTGCGCGACCGCCGCCACGGGCAGGAGCGCGGCCGCGGCCGTCATGAGAATGGGTGTCGTCAGTTTCATGAATCCGATGTCCTTCACGCCGGTTCAGATGGCGTCTTCGTTGGTTTCGCCGGTGCGCACGCGGGTGGCGCTGCCGACCTCGAGGACGAAGATCTTGCCGTCGCCGATCTTGCCCGTCTTGGCGGTGCTGGCGATGGTCTCCACCACCTGCTCGGCCATGCCGTCCGAGACCACGATCTCGAGCCTGATCTTGGGCACGAAGTTCACCGCGTATTCGGCGCCGCGATAGATTTCCGTATGACCGGACTGCGAACCGAACCCCTTGATCTCGGAGACCATCATCCCGCGCACGCCGATTGCGGTCAGCGCCTCGCGGACCTCCTCGAGCTTGAACGGCTTGATCGCTGCTATGATGAGTTTCACGTACCTATCCTTGTCCGTTTTTCCGGCGGGCGCGCAGCCTCGGCGCTCAGTCACACGGCCTTTGGCACCGCCGGACAAGGAATCCGGCGCCCGAATCGGCCGCTCCGCGGGCCTGACTGCACAATTTATGCTCAGATTAACGGCTCTGCCCGTTTACTAGGCGGACCTGAATCGGGTCACGATCTTGCATCCTCGGTTCTCGTCCCCGATCTCATCCCGTATGCTGCACGGCAGAGCAGAGCGACAAGAAACGAGCAGGACGACCGGGCATGGCACGAACCCCCCTTGTGGCGCCCCGCCGCCGGCGGAAGAGCCGCAAGCAGGCGAAGAAGACCACGACGACGACCCGGCGGCCCGCCCGCCGCACGGCGAAACGGACCCGTCGCACGCGGGGGCCGCTCGGCTGGCTCGTCGCCCCCTTCGCCTGGATCGCCGGGCTTGCCTTCCGCCTCGCCTGGCGCGGTGCGCTGGTCGTCGCGCTGATGCTCGCGCTGGCGGTGGGGTATTACTACACCACCCTGCCCGCTCCGGAGGAGGTGCTCGACGGGCGCGCGCGCGGATCGGTGACGCTGCTCGACCGTGACGGCGACATCTTCGCCTGGCGCGGCGAGCAGTTCGGCGGCCAGATCTCCGCCGACACCGTCTCGCCGCATCTCAAGAACGCCATCGTCGCCACCGAGGACCGCCGCTTCTACCTGCATCCCGGCGTCGATCCGATCGGCATCGCCAGCGCCATCAAGATCAACCTCAGCGAGGGGCGCGGGCCGCTTTCCGGCCATGGCGGCTCGACGCTCACCCAGCAGACGGCGAAGCTGCTCTGCGTCGGCAGGCCCTACGACCCCGACATCTGGGAGAGCGAGGCGGAATACGAGGCCGATTGCCGCGCGGATTCGCTCTGGCGCAAGGCCAAGGAGGCGATCTACGCGCTGGCGATGGAGCTGCGCTACACCAAGCAGGAAATCCTCACCATTTACATGAACCGGGTGTTCCTCGGCGCCGGGTCGCGCGGCTTCGAGGCTGCCGCGCAGCGCTATTTCGGCAAATCCGCCAACGAGGTCGACCCGGCGGAGGCGGCGATGCTGGCGGGGCTTCTGGTCGCGCCCACCCGCTACGCGCCGACGGCGAATCTCGAGCGCAGCCAGGAGCGCGCCGACGTGATCGTCGGGCTGATGGAGAACCAGGGCTACCTGACCCATGCCGAGTCCGAGCAGGCCCGCAGCCACCCGGCGGTGCTCTCCGCGGCGGCGGAGGCGCGGGCGGGGGGCTATTTCGCCGACTGGGTGATGGGCGCGGCGCCGGACTTCCTGACGCGCAAGACCACCGAGGACGTGATCATGCGCACCACCTTCGACCCCCGCATCCAGCGCGCCGCCGAGAAGGCGCTCGACCACGTCTTCGACACCAAGGTGCGCCCCGGCTCGGACGCGCAGGCGGCGATCGTGGTGATGTCGGCCGACGGCGCGGTCCGGGGCATGGTCGGCGGGCGCAAGTTCAAGGGCGTGGCGGGGCAGTTCAACCGCGCCATCCAGGCCAAGCGGCAGACCGGCTCGGCCTTCAAGCCCTTCGTCTACGCCACCGCGCTGGAGATGGGCTATTCGCCGATGGACACGGTGATGGACGAGCCCCTGACCATGCAGATCCCGGGCTCCGGCTCCTGGTCGCCGGAGAATTACGACCGCAGGTATCACGGCCGGGTGACGCTGGCCCAGGCGCTCCAGAACTCCCTCAACATCCCCGCGGTGAAGGTCTCCGAGGCGGTGGGACGCGACAACGTGCGCCACGTCGCGGAGCAGTTCGGCATCGATTCAGACCTCGCCGACAGCCCCTCACTGGCGCTCGGCGTCTCCGAATCGACGCTGCTCGAGATGACCGGCGCCTATGCCGGCCTCCTCAACGGCGGCAGCGCGGTCGAGCCCTACGGCATCACCGAGCTGCGCCTGCAGGGCGACGAGCAGCCGCTCGTGGGCCAGGAGGGGGGCCTCGGCGAGCGGGTGATCTCCGAGCACGCGGCCCGGCAGCTCGTCTACATGATGAGCCGGGTGGTGGACGAGGGCACCGGCGGGCGCGCCGATCTGGGCGAGCGGCCGGCGGCCGGCAAGACCGGCACGACCTCGGCCTCCCGCGACGCCTGGTTCCTGGGATTCACCGCCGATTACGTGACCGGCGTCTGGATGGGCTACGACGACAACACGCCGCTCAAGGGCGTCACCGGCGGCGGGCTGCCGGCCGAGATCTGGCGCGAGACCATGGTGCGGGTGCATGAAGGGATGCCGATCCACCAGCTGCCGATGGACCGGCCCGACGGGCCCTCGGCGCCGCGGGTCGCGGGCAACGCGGATCAGGGTGGCAGCCGCGTGGCGCGGTCCGACAGCGACCGGCTCGTGGGCCGTGCGCCGGCGACGCAGAACCCGATCGAGGCGGCGGGACAGGCGATCAACGACGTGCTGGGCTCGATCTTCGGGCGCTGAACGGCGCGGCGGTCAGAGCCGGTCGCGGAAGGCGGCGAAGACCTCGTCGTAGACCGCCCGCTTGAAGGGCACGATCTGGCGGGCGAGCGCGTCCGGCGCCATCCAGGTCCAGGCGCTGAATTCCGGGTGGTCGGTGTCGATGTCGATGTCGGCATCCCGCCCGCGGAAGCGGAAGAGCAGCCATTTCTGCTTCTGCCCCCGGTAGCGGCCCTTCCAGATCCGCCCCAGAAGCTCGTCGGGCAGGTCGTAGAGCAGCCAGCCCTCGGTCTCGGCAAGGATCTCGACGAGGGTGGCAGGCACGCCGGTCTCCTCCTCGAGTTCGCGCAGCGCCGCCTCGCGCGGGTCCTCGCCCGCGTCGATGCCGCCCTGGGGCATCTGCCAGGCGCCGGATCGGTGGTCGATCCGCCGGCCGGCGAAGACGTGGCCGTCGGCGTTGACGAGGACGATCCCCGCGCAGGGGCGATAGGGCAGGCTTTCTCTGTCGGTCATCGGCGCGTCGGCTCCCGTGCTGCGCTCCGCCGGGCAGGTAGCCCGGCGGGCGCGTTCCGCCACGCGGCGCGGGACCCGCTATTCCGTCTGATCGGCCTTGGCCTGCTGCTGCTGCAGCTCGCGGAGGATCTCGGGGCGCAGCACCAGCATCCCCTTCAGGATGTCGATCGCGTAGGCGAGCTGGTAATCCTCCTCCCGCAGCCGCGCCGCCTCCTCGGCGGACTTCTGTTCCTGGCGGATGGTGTCCTGCTCGTCCTTGCTGAGCGAATCGTTGTCGAGCGCGCCCCGCAGATCGGCCTCCGAGCGGCGCGGCAGGTTGGGATTGCGCTCCTCCTCGGCGTTCTCCGCGCCCTCCTCGGGAGCGGGGTTCGCGGGCTGCTGCACGACGATGTCGGGGGAGACGCCGAGCGCCTGGATCGAGCGGCCCGAGGGCGTGTAGTAGCGCGCCGTGGTCAGGCGCATGGCGCCCTCCCCCCGCAGCGGCATCACCGTCTGCACCGAGCCCTTGCCGAAGGACTTGGTGCCGACGACCACCGCGCGGCGATGGTCCTGCAGCGCCCCGGCGACGATCTCCGAGGCGGAGGCGGAGCCGCCGTTGATCAGCACGACGATCGGCTTGCCGTCCGCGAGGTCGCCGTCGGTGGCGTTCACCCGGTCGCTGTCCTGCTGGTCGCGGCCGCGGGTGGAGACGATCTCGCCCTCGTCGAGGAACGCGTCGGAGACCTCGATCGCCTGGGTCAGCAGACCGCCCGGATTGTTGCGCAGGTCGATGACGAAGCCGGTCACTTTGTCCATGCCGCCGGCCTCCTTGACGAGGTCGTTCAGCGTCTCCTCGAGCTTGGGATAGGTCTGGTCGGAGAAGGTGATGATCCTGAGCACCACCGTGTCGCCCTCGAGCCGGCCGCGCACCGCGGTGAGCTCGATCGTGTCGCGGGTGATGGAGACCTCGATCGGGTCCTCCTCGCCCTCGCGCACGACGGTGAGGTCGATCTCCGAGCCGACCGGGCCGCGCATCAGCTCCACGGCCTCGTCGAGCGTGAGGCCCAGGAGGCTCTCGCCGTCGACATGGGTGATGAAGTCGCCCAACTCGATCCCGGCCTTCGCGGCCGGCGTGCCGTCCATCGGCGAGACGACCTTCACGAAGCCGTCCTCCTGGGTGACCTCGATCCCGAGCCCGCCGAACTCGCCACGGGTCTGGGTTCGCATGTCCTGGGCGTCGTCGGGGGAGAGATAGCTGGAATGGGGGTCGAGGGAGGTGAGCATCCCGTCGATCGCCGCCTCGATCAGCTCCTTCTCGTCCACTTCCTCGACATATTGCGCGCGGATGCGCTCGAAGATGTCGCCGAAGAGGTCGAGCTGTTCGTAGATTGAGGTGTTGTCCTTGCTCTCCTGCGCGAGCAGCGGGCCGGCGATCTCGGTCGTCAGCAGGACCCCGGCCAGGGTGCCGCCGAGCGCGGCCATCGCGTATTTTCTCATCTCTGCCTCTTCCTCAAACTGGCACCCGCCGACCGCGCCGCCGCGCCGGCCGCGCCGCAGCATAGCGGTCCGGCAGCGCCGCGCACACCGCAGGAAACGCGGTTTCCTGCCGCGATCCCATCACTTTCCTGTCGTCTTGGCGGATCACCGCCGGATCAGGCTCCGCCCGGTCATCTCATCGGGCTGGCCGAGCCCCATGAGTTCGAGGAGCGTCGGCGCCAGATCGGCGAGCCGCCCGTCGGCGAGGGTGGCGCCCTCCGGCCCGCCGACGAGGATGCAGGGCACGAGGCTCAGCGTGTGGGAGGTGTGCGGCCCGCCGGTCTCCGGGTCCACCATGATGTCGCAATTGCCGTGGTCGGCGGTGACGATCATCGCGCCGCCCGCCGCCTCCAGCGCCGCGAGCACCCGGCCGAGGCCCGCATCCACCGCCTCGCAGGCGGCGATGGCGGCGTCGAGATCCCCGGTATGGCCGACCATGTCGGGATTGGCGTAGTTGCACACGATGAGGTCGTAGCCATCCTCGATCGCCTCCACGAAGCGGTCGGTCACCTCAGGGGCGCTCATCTCCGGCTGCAGGTCGTAGGTGGCGACCTTGGGCGAGGCGGGCATCGCCCTCTGCTCGCCGGCCTCCGGCTCCTCCTTGCCGCCGTTCAGGAAGAAGGTGACATGGGGGTATTTCTCGGTCTCGGCGAGGCGGAACTGGCGCAAATCGTGCGCCGCCACCCATTCGCCCAGCGTGTTGACGAGCTTGCGCTTCGGAAACACCGTCTCGTACCAGGCGGTGTGGGCGCTGCTGTACTCGACCATGCCGAGCCGCGCGGCGAGCTCCGGCCGCGCCGGGACGTCGAATTCGGAGAAGTCGGGCTGGCCCAGGGCGCGCAGGATCTCGCGCGCCCGGTCGGCGCGGAAGTTGAGGCAGAACAGGCCGTCGCCCGCGGCCATTCCGGCATAGCCGTCGATCACCGTGGCGGCGACGAATTCGTCGGTCTTGCCGGCCTCGTAGGATTGGCGCACCGCCGCGCCGGCATCCGGGGCCGTCGCCCGGCCCCTGCCCTCGGCAATGGCGCGGTAGGCGTCCTCCACCCGCTCCCAGCGATTGTCGCGGTCCATGGCGTAGTAGCGCCCCGTCACCGTGCCGATGCTTGCGCCCTCGGGAAGCTTGCCCTGAAGGGCGTCGAGGAAATCGGCCGCCGATTTCGGCGCCACGTCGCGCCCGTCGGTCATGGCGTGGATCACGACCGGCACGCCCGCCTCGGCGATGCACCGCGCCGCCGCGGCGATGTGGTCGAGATGGCCGTGGACGCCGCCATCGGAGACGATGCCCAGCAGATGCGCGGTTCCGCGCGATTGTTTCAGCGTAGAGATGAACTCCCGCAGCGCGGCGTTCTCGAAGAAGCTGCCATCCTCGATGGCGAGGTCGATCTGGCCCAGATCCATCGCCACCACGCGGCCGGCGCCGATATTGGTGTGGCCGACCTCGGAATTGCCCATCTGGCCCTCGGGCAGACCCACATCGGGGCCATGGGTCGTCAGGTGGGAGACCGGGCCGGCGGCGCGGATGCGGTCCACATTGGGCGTTTCGGCGAGCAAGGGCGCGTTCGCCTCCCGCGCCTCGCGGTCGCCCCAGCCGTCGAGGATGCACAGGACGACGGGTTTCGGATGGCTCATGGAACGTCTCCCCAGGACGGTTGCCCCGTCTCGGTAGCGCAGCCGGCTGCCGGGGGGAACCGTCTCAGGCGCGATGATAGGGCGATCCGCCGAGGATCGCGGCGGCGCGGTAGAGCTGCTCGGCCAGCATGACGCGGGCGAGGAGATGCGGCCAGACCATCGGCCCGAAGCCCAGCCGCGCCTCCGCCCGGTCGAGGACGGCCGCCGAGAGCCCGTCCGCCCCGCCGATGGCGAAGGCCAAATCCGGCCGGCCCGCATCGCGCCAGGAGGCGAGCCTCGCGGCGAAGTCGGGAGAGGAGAGAAGCGGTCCGCGCTCGTCGAGGGCGACCAGAGGCGCCCCGTCGGGCACCGCGCGCAGCAGCGCCTCGCCCTCGGCCTCCGGGCCGGAGACCTTGCGGGTCTCGATTTCCACCTCGTCGAGCGGGCCGAGGGAGAGCGGCCGCCCCGCCCGGTCGAACCGGGCGCGGTAATCGTCGATCAGGTCGCGCTCGGGGCCGGACCTGATCCGGCCCACCGCGCAGATGCGAAGCCTCATCTCAGAAGCGCGCGGCCGCCTGTTCCGGGCTCAGCCACATCTTCTCGAGCTGGTAGAAGTCGCGCACCTCGGGCCGGAAGACGTGGACGATCACGTCGCCCGCGTCGATCAGCACCCAGTCGCCGGCATCCTTGCCCTCGACCTTGGAGAGCACGCCGTGATCCTGCTTCAGACGGTCGGTCAGACGGTCGCTGATCGACACGACCTGCCGCGAGGACCGGCCCGAGCAGACGACCATGTAATCGGCGATCTCGGACTTGCCGCGGAGATCGATCTCCACGATGTCGAGCGCCTGATCGTCGTCGAGGGATTTCAGGACATGCGCCAGGAGCGTGTCGCCCTGGGGCACGGTATCGGTCCCGGCATTCATCGGCCGCGACCGGTCTGCGGGGCGTGTCTGCACCGCAAGATCTGCAAGAGACAGGACATTGTCCTCCTAATTGCTGCGCCGTGGAGCCCCGGCACCGGGCATGGTTCAAACGTAATGCCTCGAAGGCGTCTTGCCAACGCCTGCCTGTCCGGCCGGGTCCCGGATCTGTGACCGGCGCGCGACAGGCCCGCGGCCGCGCCCCTCGGCTTTGGTGAAGGCGGCGCCCGGCAGGCTATGTTGCCGCCGATGCGCATCATGCGGACCTCCAGCGGGCGGACGGGATCGATCCGCCGCGCGGCGATCGGGCCGGGGCTCGACCGGCGCGCCTGGTTCGGCGCCCTGAAGGCGCTGGTGATGGGGCTCAACGACAGCAATATCGGCCTGATCTCCGCCGGGATCGCCTTCTACGGGATGCTCGCCATCTTCCCCACGCTCGCGGCGATCATCGCGCTCTGGGGCTTCTTCGCCGATCCCGACGAGGTCTATGCCCAGCTCGAGACGGCGCGGGGCCTGATCCCGGAAGATGCCTACGCGATCCTCGACCAGCAGATCACCTCGCTGATCACCGCCAACAGCTCGACGCTCGGATGGACGACGATCATCTCGCTTTCTGCGGCATTGTGGTCGTCGCGCGCCGGGGTGGCGGCGCTGATTCGCGGTCTGAACGCCATCTACAGGGAGAAGAACCGCGTCGGGCTGCGGCAGATCGCGGCCGCCTTCGGCGTCACCTTCCTGCTGATCGCGGTGGCGCTGGTGGCGCTGATGTCGGTGGTGATCCTGCCGATCGTGCTGGCCGTGCTGCCGCTCGGGCCGATCACCGCTCTGATGATCGCCTCGGTACGCTGGGTCGTGGCGCTCGTCGTGGTGATCGTCGGCATCGGCGTGCTCTACCGGTTCGGGCCGAACCGGCGCAGGGCGCGCGTGCCCTGGCTCACCCCCGGCGCGCTGGTCGCGGTGATGATCTGGGGATCGATCTCCTACGGCTTCTCCTTCTACCTGTCGAATTTCGGCCGCTACAACGAGGTCTACGGCGCGCTCGGCGCCGTCATCGCGCTGCTCATGTGGCTCTATCTCAGCGCCTTCTCGGTGCTTCTCGGCGCCGCGCTCAACGCCGAGCTCGAGATCAGGGCGCGGCAGGATTCGACCGTCGGAGGGCCGCGGCCGATGGGCGAGCGTCGCGCCGGCCCGGCCGACACCGAGGGCGTCGAATGATCACATCAGCGGACGCGGCCCCGGCGCCGGCGGCCCGGAGGTGATTGCCAGCCGCGCCAGCGCGCGGGTGTCGTGAAGGCGCAGCCGGCGGTCGGCCCAGGTGACGAGATCGCGCTCGCGCAGCTTCGCCAGGGTCTTGTTGGTATGCACGAGCGACAGGCCCAGCGCATCGGCGAGGTCCTGCTGGCGGAACGGGAAGTCGAGCGTGCCGTTTTCGAGCAGCCGAAGCTGGCGCGCCCGCTCCCAGATCACCAGCAGCCCCCAGGCGATCCGCTCGATGGCCGAGCGCTGGCCGAGGCTCGTCAGCGCCTCGCTGAGGAAATATTCCTCGCTGGCCGCGATCCAGGTGATGTCGTAGGCCCGGTTCGGCTGATGCTTGAACAGCGACCAGATCTCCGACCGCTTGAACACGCAGAGGGTCATCTCCGTCGTGGCCTCCACGGAATGGCTCATCTCTCCGTCGACCGCCGCCTGTAGGCCGAGGAAATCCCCCGGCATCGCGAAGTTGAGGACCTGGCGCCGGCCGTCCTCGAGCGTCTTGTAGCGCAGTCCGAGCCCCGACAGCACGGTGAAGAGCTGCGGCGACCGGGCGCCCTCGATCAGGACCGGCGTGCCGGGTCCCACCTTCAGCTCGCCGGTCTTGAAGCGCCGCATGAACTCGACCTCCTGCTCCGACATGTTTTCGAAGCAGTCGAGCTTGCGGAGTGGACAATGATGGCAATCGACCGCCATGCGTGGTTTCGTCCTTCCTCGGTCCGTTCCTATGTCCCAGTTTAATGACTTGGGACATCATAGCGGCTAAGTTCAACGCCTGAGCAACGCGAAGTCCATTCCGAGCAATGAAATCACCCCACATCCTGCTCCTCGAACGGGAGCCGCTCATCGCGGACGACCTGCGCGAGGAGATCCTCACGATGGCGAAGGACGCTGTGGTGGAAATCGCGCTGTCGCTCGAGGCGGCAGCGGAGTGCGCCGTCCGTATGGAACGGATCGATCTGCTGATCGTGTCGAACCGGTCGGGGGCCTTCACCGAAGCGCCGGCCTATGACGGGCTGGCGGAGGCGGCGGACTCGATCCTGCTGATCGGCGATGCCGCGGAGCCGGCCCCCGATCCGGAGCCGGTCCATGTCGCGCGCACCCCCTTCACCTCGTCGAGCCTGCGCGAGGATCTGCAGGGCATCACCGTCGCCGGCGCGCCGCTCTTCCCGCAAAGATCCCGAGCACGACCGCATTGATGATGCCCGCCGTGGTCAAGGCCGGGTTGTTCAGCGGATTCTGCATCTCCCGCGTCTGCTCGGACGGGATCACCCGCGGCGGGTAGCGCGAGAAGGCAAGGGCGAGAAGCCCCAGCACGAAGAGCACGCCGCCCGCCACCAGTGAGGTCGCGAGGGCGCCGAACCTGTCCTCGAGCACGATCCAGCCGGCAACGCCGAGAAAGATCAGCCCCGCCAGCACAAGGATGCCGCCGATGGCGCTCCACTTGGCCCGGCGCGCCGCCGATCTGACGGCGAATCTCAGTGCGTTCAGTTGCGGTCCGAACATCTCAGCGACGGCTGAACAGACCGATGAGCAACCCTATACCGGCCGCGATGCCAAGCGCCTGCGCCGGATTGTGCTGCACATAGGCCTCGATCTCGTCGACACGGCCCTGCGCCTCGTCGCGGTAATGGTCCGCCCGCCGCTGCGCCTCGGCGCGGTACTGGCTGCCCTTGGCGCGGCCATAGGCGCCGATCGTCTCCGTCAGGCGGGAGATGTCGGCCTTCAGAGCCTCGACCTGGCGGGAGAGATCCTCGTTGCTCGGCGCCGATGCCCGCGCGGCTGCCGCGGTGGTGGTGGTTTTCACGTTCGGGTCGTTTTCCATCGGATTCTCCATGCATCGGCGTTGCGTGCCGGGTTCAATGCCGGCACGCTCCGATGGTTCCGACGATCACGGAGCGGCGTCGTGCCTGTCTCCGTCGGCCGAGAGGGATGAATGCTTTGCGTCCGGATCGTCTTGCCTCCGTTCCGTCGCATTCTTCGAGCGAAGGGCCGTCACGAGCACGATAAGCAGTGTCATCAGGGCGAGAAGCGGCACAAGCCAAGTGAAGTCCATTCGGGAAACCTCGTACTAGAGTGAACACCAACACTGTCCCGATTTCTTTGGCCGGTGAATGTCGGGCGCTCCGGCCTTGTTCCGGAACCGGGCCCCGGTGCGACGCTTTGACCAGTATGGACATGAATACCCAGACCCGCCTCAAACGTCTCCTCGAGCTTCAGGCCGCCTCCGGGGAGGACCGTTTTCCGATCCGCACCCTGTTCCACCGGACCGAGACGCTGCGGCTCAGCTACGCCGCGGTGGATATCGGCGGCTGGCTCGACCGCCGCGAGGTCCTCGTCTCCCTCGACCGCTTCGGGACGCCGGAGGACGGCATCTGGCCCGTCTCCCTCGGCCGCGAGGAGCTCGAGGCGGCGCCGGCGATCGAGGCAGGGGATGGCGGCTGGGGCGAGGCGCTGCCGCCGCTGGTGGTCGGCCCCTTCGGCTACACCTTCTCGCCGCTGATGATCGCGGCGGGCATGGAGGTCGGGGCCGAACGCACGACGCCCGACCGGCCCGAGCGGGAGGAGCCGCCCGCCGACGTTCTCGGCAGCTCGCAGGGCCGCCTGCACGACATGGAGCGCAGCACCGACTGGCTCGGCCGCGAGGCCTTCGGCCCGGGCGGCGCGATGGGGCCGATCGCCGACATGGTCGTCACCGACATGGTGCTGACCGCCGCCGTGCTCGAGGACGGCACGGAAATGCCGCTCGACCGGCTGCGCCACCTCGCCGAGCAGGGCCACGCCGTCTTCGACTAGGAGGGGTTCGGCCAGGACAGGTCCGGCGCGCCGCGATCCACCTCGGGAAGCTGCGCCTCCGCGCGCCTGCTGGCGCGCGCGGCGCTGACAAGGGCGCGGAAGATGGCGCGCTGGCGATGCGCGTAGAACAGGTGTTCGGGATGCCACTGGACGCCGAGGGCGAAGGGTTCCTCGGTGCGCTCGATGGCCTGGATCATGCCGCCGCGATCGCGCGCCGCGACCTTCAACCCCCGCCCCAGCGTCGAGACCGCCTGGCTGTGCAGCGCGTTGACCTTCATCGGCGCGGTGCCGGCATGGGCGGCGAGCCGCGTCCCGGGCAGGATCTCCACCGCCTTCTTGGGCAGGATCGTCCAGTATTGCGCGCTGGCCGTGTAGGTGCCGTAGGCGTCCTGGTCGAGCCGGCCGCCGAGGGCCACGTTCAGCATCTGGCTGCCGCGGCAGATGCCGAGCACCGGCTTGCCCTGCGTCATCGCCTCGCCGACCAGCTCCTCCTCCATCCGGTCGCGCGCCGGATCGAGGGTCGAGGAGGCGACGAGACTGCCCTCGTAGAGGTCGGGAGAGATGTCGTCGCCGCCGCCGATGATGATCCCGTCCACGTCGGCGACATCGGAGGGCCGCCCGGCGACCCAGCGGACGGCGCGGCCGCCGGCGAGCCAGACGTTGAAGGCGACGAGCGGAAAGATCCGCCAGCCCGACCGCCTGGAGGTGGTCACACCGATCAGCGGTTTCACGGAAGGGCGACCTCCGCGTCGAGGATCCCGGCGGAGACCGAGGCCCATTGCCCCGGGATCGGCAGGACCCGGTTGCGATAGTCGCGCCAGGCGGATTTCAACCGGTCGAGCAGCAGCGGATCGGCCGCGATCCGCTCCACCTCGCACCAGCGGTTCCACTCCAGCGCGATCGACCAGTCGGGATCGTCGATCCGGGCGTCGGGGAGGCGGTAATGCCAGGCCGGCCGGGCGCTCTTGTGGCCCATCTGCGGCACCGCCGCGACGACGCGATCGGGATCTGCCTGTTTCAGGATCGGCAGCAGGTCGAGGGCGTGGTTCCGGCTGCCCGCCTCCGCCAGATAGATTCCGGTCAGCCGGTCCAGCGTCCAGTCGATCGTCGGATCGCAGAGCCGGTCGAGAAGCGACGCCGGATAGGGATCGACGAAGGGCAGCGCCCGGCGGGACGGGTCAATGGCGATGCGGCTCCGCATCCAGTCCTCGACCAGCGCGAAGGCGGTGAGGGCGGGCAGGATGTCGTCGATCTCCATGCCGCGGAGCGCGACGTTCAGATGCAGGCCGAAGCCCAGCAGCACGCCGTCCTCGGTGCCGAAGCCGCCGGCCCGCGCCAGCTCGCCGCAGAGCGCGTCGAGTCGGGAGATCTCGGCAGGGTCGACCGGCCCGGTGACGAATTCCACCGGGATCACCGCCCGGCCCCAGTCGAGCCCGGTCCGCCCGACCTCGCCCGAGACCTTGTCGCGGAGCGCGGTGTCGAGCAGCACCTCGACATCGCCGATGTCGCTGCCGCGCACCGTCCGCGCATAGGCGCCGGTGGTCTCCACCTCGCCGCCGAACCGCTTGGCGATGAGTTCGGCGACGCGGCCCTCGGACAGCCCGCCGAGCTCGACCTCGATCCCCACCTTCCGAAGCGTGCCGTCGTGCCGGGTGGGGTCGGGGAGGGAGGAGATGTCGGTCATGGCGCGGCAACGCCGCTTCCGCGATCTTCGTTCCTCACACCAGCTCCACCGGCACGCCGGGGAGGTTGATCCCGAAGTCCCGCGCCCGCGACACGTCGAAGGGCAGCAGGTAGCCGGAGCGGTTGTCGGGCTGGCGGGCGACGTCGAGCTCCGCCTGGTCGCGGACCGCCGCGACGACGGGGCCATCGGCGTCGATCGCCGTCTCGGGCAGCCAGTGGGCGAGCGACCGCGAGATGATGTGGCGCGCGAAGGCCGCATCCTCCACGAAGAGCCCCGCCTCCGTGTCCCAGTGCAGCGAACGGCTGTTGAGGTTGGCGGAGCTGACGAGCGCCGCGCGCCGGTCGAAGACCGAGACCTTGGCGTGGACATAGACGAGCGGCGCGCCGTGGAAGGCGGACCGGTCGCCCTCCGCCGTCAGCCGCTCGTCGGCGGCCCGGATCTGGGCCGGGCTGGCGAAGAAGGCGCGGTCGCCGAAGGCCTCCGCCACCTGCGTCACGCATTCCGCCTGCAGGTATTCGCCGAACCGCGCATCGAGTTTCTTGCGGTTGTCGAAGGCCACGACCTCCGGCGCCGCCGGCAGGATCATCAGCAGTTCGAGATCCGGCGCCTCCTCCGCCCGGGCGGCCAGCGCCGCGGCGAGCTCGCGGTCGCGGAAGAACTGGCTCTCGAAGTAGAGCAGGCGCTCGGCGCGACCGACCTCGGCGATCGTCGTGTCGGCGATCGACCGGCGCAGGATCTCGGGCGCCATGGAGGCGAGGCTGGGCCGGGCGCGCGACAGGGTGACGCGCAGGCCATGCGCCTCCGGCGCCGGATCGCCGCGGCCGGAGACGGCATCGACCAGCGCGTCGATATGGGCCTCGGCCGTCGCCGCCACCGGGCCGCGCGCCGAGATCTGCACGTCGTGCCAGGTCTCCTCCGCGGAGCGGTGATGCAGCGGCGTGTCGTAGCGGCGCGGGTTGAGGTCGAGCCCGCCCACATAGAGCACCTCGCCGTCGATGACCGCGATCTTGTGGTGGTGCGAGACCGGATGCAGCGGCGGCGGACGGAACGCCCCGCCGGTCTCCACGGAGCCGTCCTCGCCCAGCCCGAGCCAGGGATGCGCGCCCGGCAGGTCGGCGAAGGCCATCTCGCGTTCGCCGGGCGGCATCCCGTTGAGCCAGTCCCGCACGTCGTGGATCTCCTGGCGCACCTTCGGCCAGAGGCCCAGCTCGGCGAGCGTCCCGGCCTCCGCGGGATGCATCGCCGGGATCACGCCGAGCCGCGCCTCCGGGCCGGCCGCCTCGCGGATCGCGGCGAAGATGCGCATGCTGTACCAGGTCTGGCGGTGCATGTCGGGCGCGATGATCGGATCGAAATCCGACAGGATCAGATCGAACCGCACGCCCTTGGCGAGAACATGGACCAGAAGATCGAACCAGTCCTCGCCGACCGCGCGGCCCTCCTCGGAGCGCAGCCTGGTCATCGGATCGAACACCCGGAAGCCGGCGGCCACCCGGCGGCGGGCGGACAGCACATGGCGCTCGAAGGCCGGCCAGGCCTCCTCGGCGGTCAGGTGGTAGTCGAGATCGGCGGTCATGCCTCCGCTCCGAAGTCGCTGCGGCGGAACACGGCGTCCACGGCGAAGACGTCGTCGCTTTCGACCATGTCGAGCTCGGCGTCGAGCTGCATGGCGAAGGCGGTGATGAGCTGGGTGCCGAGCCCGGTGGAGATACCGGCATCCTCGCTCAGGGGCGTGCCGCAGGAATTGGCGACATGCAGGGTCACCCGCTCCTCCGCGCCCTCCTTCAGCGACATCTCGATCCAGGGCGGCCCCTCCGCCGGCCGGCCGACATATTTCAGCGCGTTGGTGATCGTCTCGGTCACCAGCAGCGAGAGCGGCACCGCCTGGTCGGGATAGAGCGGGATGTCGTCGACCTCGGTGCGCACGTCCACCCCGCGCTCCCGCACCTCGGAGTTCCGCAGGCTCTGGTCCATCAGCTCCTCGATCAGCCGGCCGGAATTGACCCGGCTCAGCACCGTGGCCTGGTAGAGGTTGCGGTGGATCGTCGCGAGGCCGAGCACCCGGTCCTGGAGCCGGCGCAGCACGAAGCGCGTCTCCGCCGACTGCGCCTTGCGGAGCTGCATGTTGGTCATCGAGGCGATGAGCTGAAGGTTGTTCTTCACCCGGTGGTGGACCTCCTTCAGCAGCACGTCCTTCTCGTGGAGGCTGTTCTCCTGCTCGGCCTCGTCGCGGACGATCCGCTCGGTCATCTGGCGGAAGGTCTCGCTGACCTCGCGAAGCTCGCTCGGCATGTCGGCGCCGTAGACGGGTTCCAGGACGCGGCGGTTGGCGGTGAAGGCGCGGATGCGCTGGCGCAGGTCGCGGATATGGCGCACCACCAGCCCGTGGACGGCGAAATATGCCACGCCGATGGAGACCAGCCACATCAGGAGCGGGAACAGGATGGCGCTCGCCGCCGTCAGGCCGGAGGTCCGGGTCGCGTCGGGCAGCCAGATGGCGAGGGCGTAGACCTCCCCCGGCACCAGCGGCGCGACGCTATAGACGCGCTCATGGCCGTTCACGGCCTGCGCGCGCACGGTGCGCGGCCCCTCCCCGGCCAGCGTCTCCAGCGCCCGGTCGGCGGGCAGCTCCGCCTCGATCCCCTCGGCCTCCTCGGGCGCCCAGAGCACCAGCCCGTCGGTAGTGAAGGTCATCGAGTAGATCGGCTTAAGCCCGAGCGATTCCGCGGTCGCGACCTCCAGCGCCTGCTGCGGCACGGAGAGCGCGACATAGCCCGCCTGCCGGCCGTCGATCTCCACCGGCTCGGTCACCACGATCACGCTGCGGTTCGAGATCTGGCCGATCACCGCGTCGATCGAGGGAGCGGGATTCTCCCGGAAGGTGCGGTAGATCTGCGTCTCGGTGACATCCGCGCCGGCGCCGTCCGAGCCACATTCTACGATCCCCTCCGGCGAGACGTAGCCGGCGAAGGTCACGCCGTCATATCCGGTGACGAATTCCGACAGCCGCTCGGAGCAGCTCGTGCGGTCGGCGAGCAGTATCGGCACCACCTTGGCGGCGAGCTGCGCCGCGCCGCGGACCCGGAGAATGCCCTCGCGCTCCGCCGTCGCCGCGCTGAGCGTCGCGCCGGTCAGCGCGGCCTCGGCGTTGCGGTCCGCCTCGGCGATCACCCGGTAGGTCTGCACCATGGCGATCAGGCCGATGGGCAGGAGCGCCAGACCGAGCAGCGCCACCAGGCGCACGTCCAATCGGTCCAGCCCCTCGATGCCGCGGCCGGGGCTCAGCATCGCTCATCCTTGCCGTGAGGAAGTCGTCGTCATGACGCTGTCATTGGTCGTGTCGCCGATTACCGGATCCTCGTTCGGATCGAGCCCCATGAGCTCGGCGAGCCGCCGACGCCCGCGATTGGCGCGGCTCTTGATCGTGCCGACAGCGACGCCGCACATCTCCGCAGCCTCCTCGTAGGCGAAGCCACTCGCACCCACGAGCATCAGCGCCTCGCGCTGCTCGTCGGGGAGCTGCTCGAACGCCTTGCGGAAGTCGTTGAGCGCCAGCCGCCCGTCATGGGCGGGCTTCTCCGACAGCGAGGCGGCCATCGCGCCGTCCACGTCGGCGACCTCGCGCTTGGCCTTGCGGCGGATCGAGTAGAAGGCGTTGCGCTGGATGGTGAACAGCCAGGCGCGCAGGTTCGTGCCGGGCTGGAACTTGTCCATGTTCTTCCACGCCTTCTCGATCGTGTCCTGCACGAGATCGTCCGCGGCGGCGGAATTGCGGGTGAGCGACATGGCGAAGGCGCGCAGCGCGCCCAGATGATCGACCAGTTCGTCCCGCGGATCGCGAAACTCTTCACTCATCCGGCGTGCCCTTGTCCTGCTCTTTCAATTTCTGCAGCAAAACCTTGAAGCGGTCCGGAACGTCGTTCTCCTGCTCGTTCTTGTACACCCGCCGCAGGTTTTCGTCTATCTGCCGCATGACATGCGATGTCTTTCCGTCGGTTGCCATGAAGAGGGTTGCCACCTGCTTGCATTTGGTTTTTCAGCGCGAGACGGGAACAAACGTGGCAACGCCCGGTTAGTTCCTGAAAAGCGGGACCGCGAGTCAGGGAACAATTACGCATGCCATCACATGCCGAGCAGGTCGATCTTTCCGACATCATCAGCGACGAGTTGCCCTTCCTGCGGCGATACGCCCGGGCGCTGACCGGATCGCAGTCCACCGGCGACAACTACGCCGCCGCGACGCTCGAGGCGATCCTGCAGGAACCGGCGATCTTCGAGCGATCCTTCGCGCCGAAGACGGCGCTGTTCCGCGCCTTCCACATGATCTGGGCCACGGCCGGCGCCCCCACCGCCGATACCGAGGACCCGCTGAGCCGCATGGAGAGCCGCGCGCTCGACCACATGTCGGGGCTCACCAATAACACGCGCGAGGCGCTCCTCCTGTCGACGATCGAGGGGTTCGACTACGCCGAGATCGGCCGGATCATGCAGGTCGATCCAGAAGAGGCCTCGAGCCTCGTCGACATCGCCATCGCCGAAATGGAGAAATCCATGACCGGCAAGGTGATGATCATCGAGGACGAGGCGATCATCGCGATGGACATTCATTCAATCGTCGCCGAGATGGGCCACACGATCACCGGCATCGCCCGGACCCGGGACGCGGCCGTTGATCTCGGCGCCAAGGACCGGCCCGACCTGATCCTCGCCGACATCCAGCTCGCCGACAATTCGAGCGGCATTGACGCGGTGAACGACATTCTCGGACAGTTCGGGGACATCCCGACGATCTTCATCACCGCCTTCCCCGAGAAGTTGCTGACCGGGGACAAGCCGGAACCCGCCTTCCTGATCCCGAAGCCCTATTCCGAGGAACAGGTGCGCTCGGCCGTCAGCCAGGCGATGTTCTTCGCCTCCACCGAATCTCTCAAGCCGAGCTGATCGCGGCGCCGGGCGCGGTCGCTTCCCGTCCGCGTCGTGGGATCAGTCGGCGCGCCGCGATCCGTCCCCATCCTCGACGCTCCGCTGCGCCCCGTCCGCGTCCCGGGCGACCTTCACGCCGGCGAGGCAGACGGCGATCAGCAGGAAGACGAAGAACAGCGTCTGCGCCAGGCCCGCGGCCGGGGTCGAGGACCCGCCGAATCCGAACAGGCCGGATGCCAGCGCGACGCTGAACGATATGAAAGACCAGTATATCATCTTGTGGTGTCTCGAGTCCTGCCGTGTACCAGCCCCCTGGACCGCTAAGACCTGACGGGACGAGAGGTTCCATGTCTTTTCGTCCCTGATCCGCCGGTCACGGGATTGTGGCTTGCACGCCCCGTTTCCGGCGGACCGCCGCCGTCAGTAATCCCGCTCGAAGAACACGCCGAGGCTGGTATCGCCGTCATTCGCGGCTCCGCCGCGCACGGTGACCGATTCGGTGACGTCGAGATTGAGGTTGATCTCCGCCTCGCCGGTCGAATCGACCGTCACGTCGGTATAGATGTTGTCGGAGATGTACTTGCCCGCCTGCAGACCGACATTGCCTTCCTCGTCGGTGGTCACGTCGAGATCGTCGAGCCCGGTCGAGTTGCGCAGGTTGTTGATGACGCCGCCGCCGCCGCGCCCGGCAAGGGTGGCCACGGCAGAGGCGAGCTGCGCCGCCTGAAGCGGCGAGATCTCGTCGATCGACCGCCCGAACAGCAGCCGCGCCAGGACTTCGTCCTGCGGCAGCTCGGGGGAGCTAGAGAACTCGATCTCGGGCTCCGTCGCCTGGCCCGACACGATGATGAACACCGTCACCTCGTCGGTTTCCGTCTCGGCGACGAGGCGGATCACCGGGTCGAAATTGCCCTGCAGCGTCACGTAACCTTCAGTCAGGGTGATGCGCTGGCCGAGCAGGTCGAGCCGGCCGCGGATCAGCTCGAACTGGCCCGAAGGCACCACGTTCGCCGTCGTGCCGCCGATCTCGAGCTGGCCGCCGAGTTCGGCGTCGAGGCCGCGGCCGCGGATGAAGATCCGGTTCTCGGCCAGGATCGTCAGGTCGAGCGGGAAGGCGATGCCGCCGCCGCTCTCCGCCTCGTCGCCCGCCTCCTCCTCCACGAGCCCGGCGCGGCGACGGGTCAGGTACACCGCCTGCGGCTCGTTGCGGTGGACGAGCCCGTCCGGGATCGGCCCGGTCGCGCCGAGCCCCGTGGAGGGGACGCGCAGCTCCGTCTCGCCGAGCCGGACGGTGCCGCCGATCGTCGCGCCGCCGGTGAGCGGCCCGGTGATCCCCACCTGCCCGTTCAGCGTGGTGCGGTAGAGCCGCGGGTCCTCGAAGACGAGATTGGAAAGTTCGATGCCGATATCGGCCGCATAGCCCGGCTGCAGCGAGATCGGACCGGAGACGCGGATCTGCCCGCCGGCCTGCTTCGCCGCTGTGATGTCGAGCTGCACCTCGTTGCCCTCGATCCGCGCCGTGCCGTTCACGTTGTTCAGCACCGCCGGGAGCGTCGGGGCGACCACGCGGCCGTCCGACAGCGTCACCGTCCCGGTGAGCGAGCTCGGCGCCAGCGGCCCGTCGAGCCCGAGGTCGAACTGTGCCGTTCCACTCAGGGAGCGCGGCGAGATGAACGGGTTGGCGAGCGCCAGCGGCGCCGATCCGGTCACCGACAGGTCCGCCCGGTCGAAGCTCTGCGCGACCGATCCGCCGATCCGCGCATTGGTGCCCTGCGGCCCGTCGAGTCCGATGTCGAGGGTGATGTTCTCGCCGTTCTGGCCGACATCGCCCTGCACCCGGAGCGCGCCGTTCAGGCCCGGCACGAAGGCGCCGAGATCGGCCAGCGTCGCGTCGAGCGTGAGGTCGCTGGCGCCGCCGAGCACCTGGCCGTTGGCCGTGACGTCGAGGCCCGGCGCGTCGAGGTTCAGCGCGCCGATGCGGATCGGCGCCTCCATCCCCTCCCGGCTCGCCGCAAGGTCGAGCGTGGTCTCGCCGCCGGCGAAGAGCTGGTCGGCCTGCGGCACGCCCAGGCGCAGGTTCGCGCTCCGCGCATCGGCCGACACGTCGAAGGTGCTGGCGTCGGTGCGCGCCCGGATGTCCGCGTCGAGGTTCACCGAGCCGGTCAGCTCGCGGTTGGCGAGACTGGAGAAGCGCGAGAGATCCTCCGCCGCGAGCGTGATCTCGCCGTCCACCAGCGGCACCGCCCCGAGATCGGAGACCTGCGCCATCACGTCGAGCACCACGCCCGCGCCGTCGCCGTCGAGCGAGACCTGCCAGGCCTCGTCCCCGGTCTCCTCGGCGAAGACCGCGATCTCGCCCGCCCCCGACATCGCCGGCACGATGGCGCCGAGGTCGGGGAAGTCCACCTTGGCCTGCACCGCGCCCTGCCCGGTGCCGTATTGCCCCTCGCCGGTCACGCCGACCTGCGGATTCGTCACCTCCAGCCGCGGCACCCGGATCGCCGCGCCGTCTTTCGATCCCTCGAAGGCCAGCTCGGTGCGCCCCGCCAGCAGCCGGTCGAGCTCCGGCTGGCCCAGCGCCACGTCCTGCATGCGGCCCGAGACCCGCGCCTGCGCCGTCGACAGGTCCGTCCGACCCTGCCCCTCGACCGTCAGGTCGAGCGAGCCGCCGAGTTCGCGGTCCGCGAGCTGCGAAAAGACCGAGAGATCCGCCACGGAAACCTCCGCCGACCCGTCCACGAGCGGCGCCGTCCCGGCATCGCGCAGACCCTTCACCAGCGCGTCGGCCACGATCCGCGACCCCGCGCCGGCGCCGTCGAGATCCACGGTCCAGCCTTCGGCACCCTCGTCGGCATCGAGCGTCAAAGTGGCGGGGCCGCTCATCTGCGGAACGATCCGCGACAGTTCGGCGAGCGCGATCCGCGCCGACACCTCGCTGTCTCCGGGCATCACGTCGGCCTCGCCCGTCACCGCGATCTGCGGGTTCTCGATGCGCAGCACCGGCACCTCGATCCGCGATCCGCTGCGGTCCACGTTGCCCTCGATCTCGGTCGTGCCGGCGAGCAGCGCGTCCAGTTCCGGCACGCCCAGCGCCACGTCGGTCATCGTCCCCCGCGCCGAAACGTTGGCGAGGCTCGCGTCGAGCCGCGCCTGCCCGCGGGTGCGCAGATCGACCGATCCGCCGAGCTCGCGCCCGACGAAGACGGAGAAGTTGCCGAGATCCACGGCCTCCACCGACAGGTCGAAATTCGCCAGCGGGCTCTCCGCGTCGAGCTGGCTGACGATGGCGTCCCCCGCCACCTCCGCCTCGGCGCCCGAGGCGCGGAGCGTTACGTCCCATTCGTCCGCCGGGCGCTCGGCGGAGAAGTCGAGCGTCGCCGGGCCGGAAAGCTCGGGGTCGATGCGGCCGAGATCGTCCACCCTGAGGGATGCCTCAGCCGTGCCACCGTCCGAGGTCAGGTCGGCATTGCCGGAGAGATCCAGCGCCTCGTTGTCGACGCCGAGGCGGCTCACCCGCAACCCGGTCCGGTCCCGCTCGGCGGCGAGGTCGATCGCCGTGGTGCCCACCAGGAGCGGGTCGAGCTGCGGCGTTCCGGTGGACAGATCGCGCGTCTCGCCGTCGAGCGTCACGTCGAAGCCGCCGTCGAGCGCGGTGGCCTCGAGATCCAGGTCGAGCGCGGCGGCGCCGGAAAGCTGGCGGCCCGCCAGGGCGGAGAACACCGACAGATCCTGCGCGTCGAGCGCCGCGGTGAGCGCCAGCGGCACGTTCTCGCCGTCGGGGTCCACCTGCCCCTCGCCCTCAAGGCTGAACCCCGCCCCGGCGAGGCGCAGCAGGTCGAGCGTGATCGGGTCGCCGGCCTCGTAGCCGAGCTCGATCCGGCCTTCGATCTCCTCGCCCAGCGCCTCCTCGAGCCCGGCATCGGGCAGCGTGAGCCCGGCGGCGGTGAAGTCGAACCCCGCCTCCACGTCGAGGGTCTCGTTCGCGCCGGCAATGATTCCCGATCCGTCGAGCGCCACCCGCTCGGCCTGCAGGTCGGGCATGTCGAGGTTCTCGACCACGATCTCGCCGGTCCAGTCCTCCGATTCGCTGGCGTCGAACTGCACGTCGAGCCCGACCCGGCCGATCTCGATATCCTGCCCGACCGGCAGCAGCACCGGCCCCTCCCCTGCCCCGATCCGCCCGGTCACGTCGATGAGATCCGGCACGCCGTCCGCGCCGACGCTCACCTGTCCCCGGAGCTGCAGCGACTGCGCCGTCAGGTCGAGGGAGGAGAGGTCGAAGGCGCCGTTCTCCCGCCGCGTGCCCTGCGCGCTGAGCTGCACGTTCTCGCCGAAGAAGGGCCGGTATTCGGGGTTGAAGAGCGCGGTGACGTCGCCGCCCAGATCGACGGCGAACTCGGTCGCGCCCTCCTCGCCCATCAGCTCCACGGTGCCGGCGAGCCGCGGCTCGCCGTCGGTCTGCAGGTCGATCTCGGCGGCGAAGTCGGAGAGCGGCCCCGACCCCTCCACGTCGAGCGCGACAGAGGGCCGGCCCGGCAGGTCGATGAGGTTGGCGACGATCCCGTCCGCCGCCTCGTCGATCCCCACATCGACGGTGAGCTCGCGGCTGTCGTTGTCGAAGCTGCCGGCGATGTTGAACTGCCCCTGCTCGCCGTCGAGCCGCGCGGCCTCGACATTCACCTCGCCCGAGCCCCCCGCGAGCGAGGCCGATCCGTCGAGGCTCAGCGCCGCGGCCTCGCCGATCACCGGCTCGCCCAGTTCCACCCTATCCACCGCGAGCTGGTCGATGTTGATCGAGACCGGCAACTCCGGCAGCGAGAACGGCTGCGCCTCGGGCGAGGGCGGCTCGGCCTGGCGCTCGCCCTGCGGAAGGCGCGGCAACAGGATCTCGCGCGCGCCGAGCTCGTTGATCTGCAGCCGGCCGCGGAGAAGCGAGGCCCGCGACCAGTCGAGCACGGCGTCGTTCACGGTGAGCCAGGTCCCGTTCTCGTCGGAGAACACGATCCGGTCCATGGTCGCGCGGGAACTGAGCGCCCCCTCGAAGCCGCTCACCTCGACACTCATCGTGTCCGAGGACAGCAGCCCCTCGATGCGGCGCTCGAGGAAGCCGCCGCCGTCATCCTCATCCTCGCCGGCATCCTGCGCGAGCACCGGCAGGATGCCGAGACCGGCGACGATGACGGCATACCGCGCGAACTTCCGCATCACTCTCTCCTCAGAACGCCTGACCGATGCCGACATAGACCTCGACGCTGCCGACATCCTCCTCGGTCTCCGCCGTCGTGACCGGCGTCGCCACGTCGAGACGGATCGGCCCGATCGGCGTCAGGTAGCGCAGCCCGAGACCCGCGCCCGACTGCGATTCGCTGTCGCTCGAGGGGAAGCTGTCGATCCCGACGATGCCGTAATCGTAGAAGGCGACGATCCCGATCGAGTCGGTGATCTCCGCCCGCACCTCCCCCGAGACCCCGACGAAGGAGGCGCCGCCCGACCGCGTGCCGTCCGCCAGAATGACGCCCAGCGACTGGTACGGTTGGCCGCGCACGGTGCCGCCGCCGCCCGAATAGAAGCGGTAGTCGTTCGGCACCATCTCCAGCTCGGCGCCGAGGATCGAGCCGCCCTGGAGGCGACCGGCGAGCGTGAAGCGCTCGTCGGCGCCGAAGCTCAGATAGGTGCGCCCGTCCCAGGTCGCCCGCGCGCCGCTGCCGGTCTCGTCGTTGAGCCCCGCGAAGGGCGTGAGCCCGATATCGACGTAGATGCCGCCCTTGGGGTCGAGCGGATCCTCGCGGGTATCGTAGGTCGCCGAGAGCGGCGCGATGACCATGCTGTAATCGGTGGTCTCCTCGTCGGGCTCCGTCACCCGGCTGAACCGGTAGGCGAGGCCGAAATCGACCTCCAGGTCCTCGTTCACGTAGCGGGTGATGCCGAAGCCCGCCTGGCCCACATTGGAGGTGTAGTCTTCTTCGTTCAGCCGCTCCGCCGTGGCCTCGAGATAGAGCGTGTTCTCGGGCGAGAAGGTCGCGGGCCGCTCCAGCCGCACGCCGAGGCTGTAATTCATCCCCGAATTGCCGGTGTCGGTCTCGTCGCTGCCGATGCCGGAGATCTCGCCGTCGACGCGGAACCGCTCCGCCCCGCCGAGAAGGTTGCGGTGCATCCAGAAGGCCGACACCGTGGCGCCGTCCGTCGAGTCGATCTCGGCGCCGAAGCCTATCCGCCGCGGCGGATAGGCGACGAGATCGACCTCCACGTCGAGCCTGTCGCCGAAGCTCAGCTCCTCCGCCTCGGTGAGTGCAACCGCAGAGAACACCTGGGTGCGCCGCAGCCGCGTGCCGACCTGTTCGAGCTTGTCGGGATCGTAGACCTCGCCGGTCGGGAAACCGGCGATCGCCCGGAGCCGCTCGGGGCGCACGGCCCGGCTGCCGGTGAATCGCACCTCGCCGAAGGTCACGACCGGCCCCGGCGCGATGCCGATGGCGGCGGCGAGCGTGTCGGAGGCGTGGTCGGCGACGACGCTCTGGTCGGCCACCTCGGCCTTGGCGTGGCCGGCATAGCGCCAGCCGTCCACCGCCGCGCCGGCGGCCTCCACGATCACGCCCGAGGGCGCCTCCTCGCCCCTCGCATAACCGTCGGGGATCTCGGCCTCCGGTGCCTCCCGCGCGGGCGCCAGCGGCGCGATCTCGGCCGCCGAGAAGGTGTAGACCGGGCCGGTATCCACGGTGACGCGCACGCTGGTGATCTGCCCGAGCTGCGCGATCGGCGGGATCTCGGCCGCCTCGGTGCCGTTCACGGTGACGTGGATGATGCCGCCGTAATGGCCCGAGGAATAGAGCGCGCCGATCAGCCGGCCGTATTCGGCCCGCGCCGCGGCGAGGATCTCGGCCGGATCGGCGGCCGCGTCCTCGCCCTGCTCCTCGTCCGCCGCCACGAGCAGGGAGGAATTGCGCAGCTCGTCCTCCAGATCCTCGTCGCCGCGGACCTCGAAGGTGAAGTTGTCGATGGCGAGGGCGGGCGTCGCGCAGACCGCGCCGAAGACCGCGAAGATACCGATGACCCGACTGCGCAACACGCTGCCCCCTGCCCGAAAGACCGAGGGCGATCATAGGGGGCGCCGCCGGCCCCGGCCAGTCGCGGACAGCGACCTTTCGTCCTAGTCCTCCACTTCTGCGGCGACCTGTGCCCAAGTTAACAACGTGAACACCGCCGTGCCCCCCACGACGTTGCCGAGCAGCACCGGCACGAAGAACTTCACCGACGCCAGGAACCCGATCGTGCCGTTGACCACGAGATAGGCCATCTCCACCGACCCGGCGATGATGTGGCTGAAGCCGCCGATCGCGATCAGCCAGGTGAAGACGCCGATGATGATGAAGGAATTCTGCGGCGCCGTCGGCAGCATCCACACGATCGCGGCGATCAGCACCCCGGCGGGCAGCGCCAGGAAGAAGCCGTGCAGCGGCGGATGCATCACCGCATGTTCCGAGATCGCCTGTATCGCGCCCTTCACCTCGGCGCCGAAAACCGGGGTGTAGAACATGAAGGTCCCGGCGACGAAGGCGCCGACGACGTTCGCCGCCAGCACCAGCGCCCAGAGCCGGGCGGTGAGGTAAAAGTAATTCCCGCAGGGCTGCGACATCAGCGGCAGGACGGTGGTGATCGTGTTCTCCGTGAAGAGCTGCATCCGGCCCTTGATCACCAGGATGAAGCCGAAGGAATAGCCGGCGCTCTCGATCAGCGGCCGCCACTGGGTGTCTGGCAGATGCGCCCGGAACAGCGCCTCGCCGATGATCGAGAAGGCGATCAGGATGCCCGCCGCGAAGCCCGAGAAGACCAGCGAGGTCTTCGGCCGCGTCATCTCGTCGACGCCGTCGCGGCGCACCACCTCGTAGATCAGCCGCGCGGTCAGGCCGGTGGCCTCGTGGACGTGCTGCTCCTCGCCGCCGTCCATGTTCTGCCGCTCCTGATGCTCCCGGCTTTGCTGCCGGACCCGGGTCCGCTCTTCGCTGTTATGTACCATTTCAGTCCCCGTCCATCGAGCCTCGGAACCCGCATACGGGCGACCGGATTGAACCCGGGAAGTAGTATGGAGTTCCCCCATGACCAAGGACCACGGCCCCTCCATCAAGGACGACGAGACCTTCGAGGCGCTGCGCGATCAGGGCGCCTCGACCGGGAAGGCCGCGCGCATCGCCAATGCCCGGGCCAATGACGACATGAACCCGGACGAGAAGGGCGGCGAGCGGCCCCGCTACGAGGACTGGACCAGGGACGACCTCTACGAACAGGCGCAGAAGGTCGGCATCGAGGGCCGCTCGGAGATGACCAAGGACGAGCTCATCGCCGCGCTCCGGGAGCATTGATCCCGGACCGGGCCGACGGCGCGCCGCCCGGCCCGGTCCGTCCTCCGGCCGCTCAGCCGATGCGGCCGCCGCCCTGCCTGGTGATCGCCACCACCGCCGGACGTACCGGCATCGCCTCGTCGAAATCGGGCCAGCGGGTGGACAGGTCCTCGTAATAGGAGAGCCGGCCGAAACCCTCCCAGTCCTCGCCGCCGTCGCCCGGATGCTGGACCGCCACGAAGAAGGTCGCGAGGTCCGGCGTCGGGCAGGGACCGCACATTTCCGCGCCCACCGGCACGCGGTAGAAGAGCCGCGAGGTGCCGCGCAGCTCGCCCTCGGTCTCCATCGACCAGAGCCCGTCGGTGCGCCCGGTCTCGCCCGCCGAGTTGCCGTCCGTCGCCACCCAGAGCCGGCCGTCGCTGTCCACGGCGCAATTGTCGGGCATCCCGAACCAGCCGTTCCGGCTCGTCTCGGTGGAGAAGGTGGCGCCCACCTCGGCAACGGAGGGGTCGCCGCACTGGACGAGGATCTCCCATCTGCCGGTGGTGGCGGCGAAATCCCCGCCCTCCTCGGCGATCTCGATGATGTGGCCGAAGGCGTTGTCCACCCGCGGATTGGCGGCGTTCGCCTCCTCGCGCCGGGTGTTGTTCGTCAGCATGACATAGACGCGGCCGTTGGTCTCGTTGGGCTGGATGTCCTCGGGGCGGTCCATCGGCGTGGCGCCGAGCGCGTCGGCCGCGCGGCGGGTCTCGATCAGCACGTCGGCCTGGCTCTCGAAGCCGTTCTCCGCCGTGAGCGGGCCCTCGCCATGGGTGAGCGGCATCCATTCGACGGTGCCGTCCTCGGAGAACCGGGCGACGTAGAGCGTGCCGGAATCGAGAAGGTCGAGGTTCGCCGCGCGGTCGGTCTCGTCGTAGCTGCCTTCGGTGACGAACTTGTAGACGTAGTCGAAGCGCTCGTCGTCGCCGAGATAGAACACCACCTGGCCGCCGGGGGCGACGATGTTCTCGGCCCCCTCGTGCTTGAAGCGGCCGAGCGCGGTGCGCTTCTTCGGCGTCGATTGCGGGTCGTCCACGTCGACCTCGACGATCCAGCCGTAGCGGTTGGGCTCGTTGGGCTCCTGGCCGATATCGAACCGGCTGTGGAAGTTGCCCCATTCGTAGCTCTCGTCCGGCACGCCGTAGCGCTCGTAGTTCTGCGCCTCGGGATGGCCCTCGGGCAAGGCGCCGATGAAGTAGCCGTGGAAGTTCTCCTCGGCCATGATGTAGGTGCCCCAGGGGGTGACGCCGCCGGCGCAGTTGTTGAGCGTGCCGAGCACGTGCCGCCCGGTCTGGTCGGCTGAGGTCTTCAGCCGGTCGTGGCCGGCGGCCGGGCCGGTGATCTCCATCGGCGTCTTGGCGGTGATGCGGCGGTTGCGCGCCCCGTCGAGCACCGGCGTCCAGCGCCCGTCCTGCTTGCGGATCTCGATGATCGTGCCGCCATGGGCGGCCATCTCGACATCGACGCGGTTCTGGTCGGCAGGCGCCACGACCATCTCGGGCTCCGGCATCTCGGCCGGCGGCACCGCCGCCTCGGTGGAGGTGTCGGCGGAGGCTTCCGCGGTCTCGTCGTCGGGGGCGACCTCCTGCTGCGCGGGGGCCGCGTTCTCGATCGTGACGATGCCGGGGAACATCAGGTGGTCGTTGGTATATTCGTGGTTGACCACGAGCATGCCGTGTTCCGCGGAGCCCTCGATCGGGATGTAGCCGACGAAGTCGTTGTTGTAGCCGAACTGGCGCTCCTGCGCGGCCTCGTTCTGGTTCTCTGGGTCGAACTCGGGCGCGTCGGCGAAGACCGGATCGCCCCAGCGCAACAGGACCTGCGCGTCATAGCCCTCGGCGACGTGGTGGTCGGCATCGACCCCGGCCGTCACCTCGGGGAAGTCGAACGAAGCGCCGGCCGATTGCGCGGCGGCGGGGCGCGCGGCCATCAGCGCCGCCGGAGCCACGGTGGCCGAGATCGCCGTCGCCGCCATCGAGCCCTGCAGGAATCCGCGCCGCGAGAATCGCGCGGCGATGATCTCGCCCATGGTCGGGGTGTCGGTGGGGTTCGCGCCCGGCCCCTCGGCCTCCTCGAGCGCGCTGGAGCGGAAACGGCTGGCCTGGTTCGGCTGATCTTTCATCGCGAGACCTCACTGGGTTTGAATCGGTCGCGGCCGGTCGAGCCGGCACGCACCCCTTCCGAGTAAGACCCTCTTGTATCGCTTCCGTGACGCTCTACCAGCCGTTCTCGGTGACGATGTCGTCCTCCTTCACGCCGATCCCCTTCAGCGCCTCGCGCACGTCGTTCACCAGCCCCTTCGGCCCGCAGAGATAGAAGTCCCGGTCCAGATCGCCGGCATGGGCCTTCAGGAAGCCGGAATCGATCCTCCCGGTCCCGACCTCCGCGCCCGGCTGGTCGGTGACGGTGAACACGGTCTCGAGCCCGTCCATCCCCTCCCATTCCTCGCGCAGGATGATGTCCTCCTCGGTGCGGTTCGAGAAGATCAGCGTCGAGCCGTCGAGCGTGCCCTCCTTCGCCCGCGCGCGCAGGATCGGGATGTAGGGCGTGATCCCCGCGCCCCCGGCGATGAACACGGCCCGGCCGCCGCGGTCGGTGATCGCGCCGCCCGGCGCGTCGCCGATCACCCGGTCGCCGGGGCTCATCGCGGGGATTTGCCGCGTCACCCCGTTCTCGTGGTCGGGATAAGTCTTGATGACGAATTCCACCCGGTCCCGCTCCTCGGGCTGGGAGGTCATGGTGAAGGGACGGTCCTCGTCGCGCCAGCGGTCGGCGTCGAGCGCCCAGTGGGTGCATTGCCCCGCCTCCCAGTCGAATCCCTCCGGCCGGTCGAAGACCAGCCTGTAGGTGTCGTGGGTGACGGGCGCCTTGTCCCTCAGCGTGAAGGTATAGGTCTCGGCCATCGCGGGAACCTCCTTGGTTTCCCCGCAAACGAGACGCGGGGAAGCTTGTTCCGGCGCCGGCCCCGAGGCCCACTGTCGCGGTCGGGCCGGATCAGAGCCCGAAGGTCACCGCCCCCCTGTCGTCGATGGTCCAGGCCGGATTCCAGGCGATCTCCCAGGCATGGCCGTCGGGATCGGCGACGTAGCCGCGATACCCGCCATGCGGCGGGGCGTCCGGCGGACGGAGCACATCGCCCCCCGCCTCCGCGAGCCGGTCCATGAGGGGCGCCACCTCGTCCCGGCGAGAGACGTTGTGCGCCAGCGCGACGGCGCCCGGCGCCTCCGGTCCGCTGCGCCGCATGTCGGATTCGAGCGCGGCCCGCGCCCATGTCCCGAGGACGAGGCCGTTCATCTGGTAGAACAGGATCTCGTCGGTCTCGAAGACCGGCGCCCAGCCGAAGCCGCGGGTATAGAACCGGCGCGACCGCGCCAGATCGGCGGTGCCGAGGGTGATGACGGATATCTGCTGCTGCATGGTCGCGACCCCGTTGTCGCCGCCCGCCCCCTGCGGACGGCCTCGTGGTCCCGGGCCGCGGCGAACCGAACGGAAGGACCCGCCGGAGCGGGGGCCGGGCCAACCCTCCCGACCTCACCTGTTTCAGACGGAACGAGCCTGCCCGGGCGCGGCATGGCTGTCAACGATGCCGGCCGCCGGCTCAGGCCCGCGCCGCCCGGTCCTGCCGCTCGAGCTGGGCGAAGACCTCGATCAGCTGCTGCCCGCGCCCCCGATGAAGCGCCGCGTCGCGCGATGCGGCATCGACGAGGAAGGCCACCTCGGGCAGCGGCGCGGCATAGATGATCGCCGAGCGCGGCATGGCCAGCGTCGCCCCCGTCCGCGCCAGCGACAGGCCCAGAAGCGCCGTCTTCCGGCCCCGCCCGGTCCGCGCCCGCGGGGTCACGCTGTCGTAGCCGTTGCGCCGGACCGCGCCGCCGATCGCGGCGTAGATGTGCCGCGCCGCGAAGATGCCCGGCCGCGCGGCGAGCGGCAGCGCCGCGATCCCCGTCTCGGCCCGGAGGTAAAGCCGGTCGGCCTCGTCGAGCAGGCGGCGCACCATCGCGCGCACCTCCGGGTCGGCGCGTGGCGCGGCGAAGAACGCCTCTGCCTCGATTCCCGCCTCCGCGAGCCAGTCGTCGGGCAGGTAGACCCGCCGCGCCCGCGCATCCTCGCCGACGTCGCGGCCGATGTTGGTGAGCTGCATCGCCACGCCCAGGTCGCAGGCGCGCGCCAGCGCATGGGCGTCGCGCACCCCCATCAGCACGCACATCATCGCGCCGACCGCGGAGGCGACCCGCGCCGCATAATCCTTGAGCTCCGACAGCGTCGCGTAGCGGCGGCCGAGCGCGTCCCAGGCCAGCCCCTCCAGAAGCGCCTCCGGCAGCGCGCGGGGCATGTCGAACTCGGCGATCACGGCGGCGAAGGCGCGGTCCGCCGCCCGGTCCGCAGGCGTGCCGCAATAGGCGAGGTCGAGCCGGTCGCGCAGCCGCAGCACGGCCTCCGTCTTGTCGCCGCCGAGATCGACCGCGTCGTCGGCGAGCCGGCAGAAGGCATAGAGCGCCAGCGCCGGGTCGCGCACCCGCGCCGGCAGCAGCTTCGAGGCGGCGTGGAACGACAGCGACCCGTGGCGGATCGCCTCCCGGCAGGCTTCCATGTCGCGCGGGTCGATCATTCGGCGGCCAGCCTCGGCGCGCCGACCGGGCGCGCGGGGTCGGGCACCAGCGTGCCCAGCACCTCCGCCGAGGAGATCACCCCCGGCACCCCGGCCCCCGGATGCGTGCCGGCGCCGACGAGGTAGAGCCCCGCCGCTTCCTCGCTCACGTTGTGCGGCCGGAACCAGGCCGATTGCAGGATTCGGGGCTCGATGGAGAAGCCCGAGCCGTGCGGGCTCAGATAGCGGTCGCGGAAATCGTGCGGGGTCATCACGTGCTCCGCCGCGATCCTGTCGCGGAAACCCGGGATCACCTCCTCGAGCCGCGCCGCGACCTTGTCGGTGTAGCTCTCCGTCTCCGCCTGCCAGTCCACCGGCGCGGCGTGGCCCAGATGCGGCACCGGCGAGAGCGCGTAGAACGTGTCACAGCCCTCCGGCGCGGCGGAGGGGTCGGTGACGGTCGGGCGGTGAAGATAGAGGCTCATGTCGCCGGCGAGCCGGCCCTTGCGGAAGATGTCCTCCACGAGTCCCTCGTAGCGCGGCCCGTTCAGGATCGTGTGGTGGCCCACATCGGGCCACATGCCGCGCGTGCCGGCGGTCCCGAAATACCACACGAAGAGCCCCATCGACCAGCGCCGCCTGCCGAGCTTCTTCTCGGTCCAGCGCCGCTTGCCCTTCAGCAGCCGCGAATAGGTATGGCCGGCATCGGCGTTCGAGACGACCAGATCGGCCGTGATTTCGGTTCCGTTAACCAGCCTCACCCCCCTCACCGACTCCGACGGAACTCCGACAGGACTCCGACGCGACTCCGACAGCAGGATCTCGTCCACTTCCGCGCCGGTACGCACTTCCCCGCCCTGCGCAACGATCACCCGAACCATCGCCTCCGCGATCGCCGCGACCCCGCCCATGGCGTAGTGCACCCCGAATTCCTTCTCCAGATGGGAGACCAGGATATACATCGAGGTCACGCGGAACGGATCGCCGCCGATGAACAGCGGATGGAAGCTGAACGCCATCCGAAGCCGGGGATCGCTGAACCGCCGCGCCGCATGCGCGGCCACGGAGCGGTCCGCCCGCATCGCCGCGAAGGTCGGCAGCACCGCGAGCAGGTCCTTCACCCGGTGCATGGAGCGCCGCCCGAGATCCTCGAACCCGAACCGATAGCGGGCCTCGGCATCGGCCAGGAACTTCTCGTAACCCCCTGAATCGCCGGGGGAAAGCCGCGCCACCTCGGCGCGCATCGCGGCGGTGTCCTGGCGCGCGGTGAAGGACGACCCGTCCGGCCATCGGATCTCGTAGAACGGGTCGAGCGCGCGCAGGTCGACCTCCCGGTCGAAGTCGCGTCCGCATTCCGCCCAAAGATCGCGTAAAAGCTGCGGCACGGTCACGATGGTCGGCCCGAGATCGAATCGGTAGCCGTCCCGATGGATCGCCGAGCCCCGGCCGCCGGGCGCGTCGAGCCGGTCGAGCACCGTCACCGCGTAGCCCTTGGCGCCGAGCCGCATCGCCGCCGCGAGCCCCCCGAGCCCGGCCCCGATCACCACCGCGTGGCTCGCCCCTGTCGATCCCTCGTCCATCCCCGGACCCTAGCCCTGTCCAGTTTGCCTGACAATCCGCCTCGCCCCCTTTCCAGCCTGCCGAAAGGCTGTCAGACTTCGTTGACAGGCGCCAACCGGGGAGGGTTCGCCATCCAGATCGTCACGCTCTCGCTCCACCGGTTCGACCGGCGCCGCGACCGGCTCTGGGCCTTCGCGCAGATGGGGCTCTCCCGCCTCGATTTCGCGGGAATGGAGGATTGCGCCTTCTGGAAGCTCTGCGGCTCGGGCACCGGCGAGGGCTTCACGCCGCGGCCGAACCCGGCCGTCTGGGCGATCCTCGCCGCCTGGCCCGACGAGGAAACCGCCCGCCGGCAGACCGGCACCGCGCCCGTCTACCGCCGCTGGCGCGCCCGCGCCGCGGAGGCCTGGACGATCTTTCTCGCCCCCACCGCCGCACGCGGCCTCTGGTCGGGGGCGGCGCCCTTCGCCGCGACCTTATCCGCGGATAAGGTCGCCGGCCCGCTCGCGGTTCTCACCCGCGCCCAAATCAGGCCCCGGCACGCGCTGCGCTTCTGGCGGCAGCAGCCCGACGTTTCGTCCCGGATCGGCGCGAACCCGGACGTGCTCTTCAAGATCGGCATCGGCGAGGTGCCCTGGCTCAACCAGATCACCTTCTCCGTCTGGCCCGACGCCCCCTCGATGGCGCGCTTCGCCCGCGCCGGCGCCCATGCCGAGGCGATCGGCGCGGTGCGCCGGGGCGGCTGGTTCGCCGAGGAACTCTACGCCCGGTTCCGCGTCACCGGCGAGGCCGGGCGCTGGCCGGGCCTTCCCGACCTGGCACCGCAGAGCGAGGCCGCATGACCGGACCCTTTCCCTTCACCGCGATCGTCGGACAGCAGGACATGAAGCGGGCGATGGTGCTGACCGCCATCGACCCCTCGATCGGCGGCGTCCTCGTCATGGGCGACCGCGGCACCGGCAAGTCGACCGCGGTGCGCGCATTGGCCGCGCTCCTGCCGCCGATCCGCATGGTCGCCGGCTGCCCGGTCAATTCCGCGCGCAAGGCCGACATCCCCGACTGGGCGAAGGTAGAGGACGCCCGCATCGTCTCCCGCCCCACCCCGGTCGTGGATCTGCCGCTCGGCGCCGGCGAGGACCGGGTGACCGGCGCGCTCGACATCGAGCGGGCGCTGACCCTGGGCGAGCGCGCCTTCCAGCCGGGCCTGCTGGCGAAGGCCAATCGCGGCTACCTCTATATCGACGAGGTGAACCTCCTCGAGGACCATCTCGTCGACCTCCTCCTCGACGTGGCGCAATCGGGCGAGAACATGGTGGAACGCGAGGGGCTCTCGATCCGCCACCCGGCCCGCTTCGTGCTCGTCGGCTCCGGCAACCCCGAGGAGGGCGAGCTGCGGCCCCAGCTCCTCGACCGCTTCGGGCTGATGATCGACGTCGCCTCGCCGACGGAGGTGGAGGCGCGCATCGAGGTGATCCGCCGCCGCGACGCCTTCGAGCGCGACCGGGCCGCCTTCCTGAAGCTCTGGAAGGCGGAGCAGGACGCGCTCCGCGGGGCGATCCTCGCCGCGCGCCGGCAGCTGGGGCGGATCGCGACGCCGGACGCGGCGCTGCGCGACTGCGCCGAGCTCTGCCTCGCCCTCGGCGCAGACGGGCTTCGCGGCGAGCTCACGCTCCTGAAGAGCGCCCGCGCCCATGCCGCCTTCGAGGGCGCCGACAGGGTCGCGCGCGAGCATCTGCGCACCGTCGCGCCGATGGCCCTGCAGCACCGCCTGCGCCGCGATCCGATGGACGAGGCCGGATCGGCCACCCGCGTGCTGCGCGTGGTGGAGGAGGTGTTCGGGCCGCACCGGGCGGCCGCCGAATGACCCCCGGGCCATGCCCTAGATGAGCGCCACATGACCTCCGCCTGGGCTCGCGCCGTCCGGGCCGCCGACATGCTCCGCGTGGCGCCCCGCGACCTCGGCGGGCTCTGGCTCCGGGCCCGCCCCGGCCCGGCCCGCGACGCGCTCTCGAACCATCTGGCACCGCTCGGCGCCGTGCGGATTCACCCCGACATCTCCGACGAGTCGCTCTCCGGCGGCCCGGATCTCGCCGCCACGCTGGCGACCGGCCGGCTGCATCTCCGCGCGGGTCTGCTGGACCGCGCCCCGGCGCTTCTGCTGGCGATGGCGGAGCGGGCCGGGCCGGGGCTCGCCGGCCGGCTGGGCCTCGCTTTGGACGCCGGCGGCCCGCCGGTGATCGCGCTCGACGAGGGCACCGAAGAGGAGGCTCCTCCGCGCGCGCTGACCGAACGGCTCGGCCTCTTCCTCTCCCTCGAGGACCTGGCCCTCGGCGATCTCGCCGCTCCGCCGGCGGCCGACATCGCCGCCGCGGCCGCGCTCCACCCCCGGGTCGAGGTCCCGGAGGACATCGCCCGGAGCCTCGTCGCCACCGCCGCCGCCTGCGGCATCGCCTCGCTGCGCGCGCCCCGCTTCGCCCTCGCCGCGGCGCGGGCCCATGCCGCGCTCGAAGGACGATCCGAGGTGTCCGAGGCAGATGCCGCGATGGCCGCCGCGCTCTGCCTCGCCCATCGCGGCGCCCCGCCCGAGGCCCCGGCGGAGGCGGAAAGGCCGGACGATCCGCCGCCCCCCGAAACCCCGGCAGACAGCCGGCAGGGCGACGCCGCCGAGGACCGGCTGGTGGAGGCCGTCCGCACCGCCTTGCCGCCCGGCCTGCTCGCCGCGCTCACCGCCGCCGGCCGCGCGCAGCGGACCGGCGGCGCGGGGGCAGGCGCGAAGAGCCGCTCGTCGCGCCGCGGCCGGCCGCTTCCGGCGCGGCCCGGCCGGCCCGATCGCGGCCCGGTCGACGCTTCGGCCACCCTGCGCGCCGCCGTGCCCTGGCAGACGATCCGCCGCCGCGCGGCCCCCGACGATCCGCGGCGCCTGCTCGTCCGCCCCGCCGACATCCGGCTGCGGCGCTTCGAGCGCCACAGCGACCGGCTGGTGGTCTTCCTCGTCGACGCCTCTGGCTCGGCCGCGATGTCGCGGATGGCCGAGGCCAAGGGCGCCATCGAATCCCTGCTGACCGACAGTTACGCGGCGCGCGACGAGGTCGCCCTGGTCGCCTTCCGCCGGCAGGAGGCGGAGCTCCTGCTGCCGCCCACGCGCTCGCTGGTGCAGAGCCGGCGCCGCCTCGCCGCGCTGCCCGGCGGCGGCGGCACGCCGCTCGCCGCCGGGCTCGCCGCCGCCGAGAACCTCGCCCGCCGCGCCGCGGAGCGGGGCTACAGCCCGAGTCTCGTTCTGCTGACCGACGGCCGCGCCAACATCGCGCTCGACGGCCGCGCCGACCGCGTCCGCGCGGCGGCGGATGCCGAAACGGTCGCCCGCCGCCTCGCCGCGCTGGGCCTGCCGGCCCTCGTCATCGACACCGGCACGCGGCCGAACCCCGCCCTCGGCACGCTCGCGGCGCGCCTCGGCGCCGCGCTCCTGTCGCTGCCCCGGCAGGGCGCGGGGGAGATCGCCCGGGCCATGGCCCGCTGATGGACCGGGCGCGGGACGGGGCCGCCTGGCCGAACGCGGAGTCGTCGCGCCTCGTCGAGAGCCGGCCCCATCGCTGGCACGTGCAGGTCGCCGGGGAGGAGGGGCCGGTCCTGCTGCTCCTTCACGGCACCGGCGCGGCCACCCATTCCTGGCGCGACCTGCTGCCGCGCCTCGCCCGCACCCACCGCGTGGTGGCGCCGGACCTGCCCGGCCACGGCTTCACCCGTCTCGGCAGCCGGCGGCGCTCCTCCCTTTCCGCGATGGTCGAGGATGTCTGGACCCTCTGCGACACGCTGGATCTGTCCCCCTCCGCCGTGATCGGCCATTCCGCCGGCGCCGCGATCGGGGTCGGCATGGCCCTGGCGCGGCCCGGCATCGACCACGTGATCGGGCTCAACGCCGCGCTCGGGGAGTTCGACGGACCCGCCGCCTTCCTGTTCCCGACGATGGCGCGGCTGCTGGCGGCGACCCCCCTGGTCCCGGCGACCCTCGCCGGGATCATCACCGCGACGGGCGGCGCCGAGCGGCTGCTCGACGCCACCGGCTCGCGGATCGACGCCGACGGCAAGCGGTTCTATCGCCAGTTGATCGCCCGGCCGAGCCACGTCGAGGGCGCGATCGAGATGATGGCGCAATGGTCCACGCGCTGCGTGCGCGAGCGGCTGCCGGATCTCGCGGTGCGGGCGATCTTTCTCTACGGCGAGAACGACCGCACCGTACCGCCCGGCATTTCGCGCGATTGCGCCGCGCTGGCGGCGCGCGGCCGCGCGATCTCACTCGGACCGCTCGGGCACCTCGCCCACGAGGAGGCGCCCGAGGCGGTGGCCGAGACGATCCGCGGCCTTCTGGCGGAGCCCGTCACTGGACGATGAAGTCGGCGTGCAGGGCGCCCGCGGCCTTGATGCTCTTCAGGATGTCGATCATGTCGCGCGGCGCGACGCCGAGCGCGTTGAGCCCGGTCACCACGTCCGAGAGCGAGGCGGTGTCGGGCACCTCGGCGAGGCCGATCCCCGGTTCCTGCTCGATCTCGGCATTGGTGCGCGGCACCACCACCGTCTCGCCGTCCGCGAACGGGTTCGGCTGCGACACCAGCGGCGCCTCCTCGACCCGCAGCGTCAACCCGCCCTGGCTGACCGCGACGCGGCTGATCTTCACATCCGCGCCCATGACGATGGTGCCGGAGCGCTGATCGACGACCACGCGGGCGCGGGTCTCGGGCTCGACGGTGATGTTCTCGAGCCGCGCCAGCGCATGGGCGGGCGAGATCGCCTGTGTGGCGAGGATGTCCACGGCCACGGTGCCGGCATCGAGCATCAGCGCCACGCCGGGGTGCATGGAGGCGTTGATCGCCTGCTCGATCCGCGCCGCGGTGGTGAAATCGGGCGTCCTGAGCGCCAGGCGGATCGTGTCGAGCTGGGTGAAGTCGAAGTCGATCTCCCGCTCCACCCGGCCCCCTGCCGGGATCGCGCCGGAGGTCGGCACGCCCTGGGTGACCGAGGCCGCCTCCCCGGTGGCGCTGACGCCGCCGGCGATGACGGTTCCCTGCGACACCGCATAGACCTGCCCGTCGGCGGCGTTGAGCGGCGTCATGATCAGCGTGCCGCCGAGCAGCGATGTGGCGTCGCCGATCGCCGACACGGTCACGTCGATGCGGCTGCCGGTGCGCGAGAAGGGCGGCAGGTCGGCGGTCACCAGAACTGCGGCGACATTGTCGGGGCGGAACTGCTCGCCGGTAACGTTAACGCCCAGCCGCTCGAGGATCGTCGACATGATCTCCTCGGTGAAGGGCGAGTTCCTGAGCCCGTCGCCGGTGCCGTTCAGGCCCACGACGAGGCCGTAGCCCACGAGGTCGTTGCCGCGGACGCCGTCGAACTCGACGAGGTCCTTGATCCGCACGGGAGCGGCCGCCGCGGCGGAGCCGACCGGCAGCAGAAGGCAGAGCAGAAGGATCAGGAGATGCCGCATCAGAGATAGGAGGTCAGGTTGAGACGAGAAAGTCGCGCGGTGACCGTGTACAGGCTCTCGAGCTGCACCTGCGTCTGCTGGAGTTTCGTGGCGGTCTCGAACGGGTCGGCCGTGACGAAGCCGTTCCGCGCGGTCTCGAGGCCCTGCCGCTCCGCCGCGTTGCGCGTCTGCGCCGCATCGACCCGCGCCTGCGCGGCGCCAGCCCGGGCCTGCAGGTCCAAAAGCGCGCCCTGGGCGCCGAGAATGTCGTCGCGACTGCCGGTGACCAGCTTGAACATCTCGTCCGGCTGGCCGGCGAGCGCGCCGGCATCGACCACCGCGTAGCGCGCCAGCACCTTCAGCCCCTCGCGGAAGGCGGCGTCGTCGGCCCGCGGGGCGAAATCCACCACGTCGTCGGGTCCGAGCCGCGTCGCGCCGCGGGAGGTCGTGCCGCCGATGTAATCGTTGGCGTCGAAATCCCCGCCCGGCGCGAAATAGGCGTCGACCGCGGCGGTCACCTCGGCGGCCGTGGTCAGCCCCGCGACCGCGGCGGTCACGTCCGCGAGGATCGCGTCGGCGGGGCGCAGGGCCGGGCCGTCGGTTGCGGTCCCGGAAAACAGGCCGATCCCCCCCGCCTGGGTGTTCAGGTTGGAGATCATCGCGTCGAAATCCTGCCGCGCCTGGGCGCCGACCATCTCGATCTTGCTCTGGTCGGCGGTGTTCATCGCCGCCGCGGCCAGAGCGAAGAGGCCCTGGAAGCGGCCGCGCGACTGGTCGATCGTGCGCTCCGCGGCATCGACCAGGATGCCGGCCTCCTTCGCCGCGAGATCGTGGGAATCGAGCGCCGCCAGCCCGCGATAGATACCGGACAACGCCTGGGTGTCGCCGCGCATCGCCGCTGCGACATCGGATTTCAGGCCGGTGGACAGCTCCTCCCCGAGCGTCGAGAGCTCCCGGCTGAGGCGCGTCACGTTGGTGCGCTGGACGAAGTTCTGGGCGAGATCGCCGAGGCTCGGCAGGGGCATGTCAGATCTCCAGGATGCGGTCGATCATCGACCCGGCGACTTGGATGACGCGGGCATTGGCCGCGTAGGATTGCTCGATCAGCAGCAGCTTCTGCATCTCGGCATCGGTATCGACGCCCTTCTGCAGCTCCGCTTCGCGCAAGGTGGCGGCGCGGCTCTCCGCGTAGGCGAGGTCGCTCTCGGTCCGGTAGGCTTCCGCCGTTTCCCGACCGGTGAGGATGTCGCCGAGCTGCAGGAGCGATTTCGAGCCGCTCGACAGCGCCATGCCCGAGGGCGGCCCGGAGGTCGTCAGCACTTCCGCGAAGGAGGTCAGCAGGCGCGATTCGCCCACCGGGCCGGGTGCCCCGTCGAGGCCGTCGCGGAGCCGGCGGGGTTCGGCCGCGACGTCTGCGGAAAGCTCGAGGCGCTGGGCTGCGCCCGGGACGGTCGCGGGATCGGTGCCGTCGAATCCGAACAGCCCGCCGGACCCCGGACCGGTATCGACCGCCTCGAAGCGCTGCACGAGGTCGAGGGCCAGCGAATCGAGCCGCGCCTGCGCCGCGGGAAGCCGCGTGTCGCGCAGGTCGAAGAGGGCTTCGAGCCTGCCCCCGGCCATGGCGCTCTTCGGATCGGTCATGTCGATGGCGCGGCCGTCGACGGTGAGGCCCGAGAGCGGCGCGCCGAGCGTCGAGCCCGCGGACATGCCGTTGAACGGCGCGAAGCCGATCTCCGCGGGCCGGCTGTCGAGAAGCACGCGGCCCGTGTCGGTGATCAGCGCCACGCGGCCGCCCTCGCGGTCGATCTGGCGCAGCGGCACGGTGTCGGCGATCTCGTCGATCGCCTTGTGGCGCATGTCGATCAGCGAGTTCGCGTCGGTGCCGGTGGCGGTGGCCTTGGCGATCTGGTCGTTCAGCTCGTCGATCCGGGCGAGACCCCGGTTCAGCGCCGCCACCGCATCGCCGATGGCGCCGTCCGCGGCCAGCCTCTGGTCCTGGATGGCCGCGCCCGCGGCGTTGAAGGCGCCGACCACCTCGTCCGCCGCGCGAACCGCCGCCTCCAGCCGGATATCCGAATCGGGCCGGCTCGCGGCGTCGAGGAACCGGGCATTGAGATCGCCGAGCCGGGCGGCGATCGAGGTCGCGGAATCGGCGCGGCCGACCGCATCGGCGACCTTCTCGAGCGCCGAGAGCCGGGTCCCGGCGCCGGCGCTCGACGCGTCCGCGGCGCGGCGGTCGGTCAGCAGCGCGATGTCCGTGCGGCGGTCGACGGCATCGACCCGGACGCCGCCGGTGCGGTCGCTCGAGAGCCGGACCTCGCGCACCCCGTAGCCCGGGGTGAGCGCGTTGGCCACGTTCTGAGACGCGGTCTGCGCCGCCCGACCGGTGGCCGAGAGGCCGGAGACGGCAGATGAGAGGGCGGCGGAGATGCTCATGGTCTAGCTCAGCGCTTCAGGTTGGTGGTTTCCTGCAGCATCTCGTCGACGGTCTGGATGACCTTGGCGTTCGACGAATAGGCGCGCTGCGTCTGGATCAGGTCGGTGAGCTCCTTGGCCACGTCCACGGTGCTCGTCTCGCGGGTGAAGCCCGCCGTCGAGCCCACCGGCCCCGAGCCCGCGTCCCAGAGGAACATCGGCCCCGAATCGCCGCTGATCCTGAAGGTCTGGCTGTCGCCCGTGGTCAGGCCGTTGGGGTTCGGCACGTCGACCACCGGAACCTGGAAGATCGGGCGCGTGAAGCCGCTGTCGTAGATGCCGTTGACGATCCCGGCATCGTCGATCTCGACGCTGACCAGGCTGCCGACGGTGGCGCCGTTCTTCGACAGGGCGGTCGGCCCGAAATCGGCCGCGGTCTGGGTCAGGCCGGTATTCTCGCCGTAGCGGCCGATTTCGATCTCCATCGGCCCGCCGCCCACGTCGAGCGAGATCGCGCCCGTTACGGGATCGTAGCTGGCCGCCGCATAGGCGCCGGTGGAGGTCACGTCCTGCAGCGTCCCGCCGCCGGTGGAATCCTCGCTGAACTGCAGATCGAATTCGGCCACGGTCCCCGGAGCCGCGGTGTTGCTGTCCTTGACCGTCATCCGCCACTGGTTGATGCCGTCGGCTCGAAGCCGAAGTTCAGCGATTCGGTCTGGCCGAGATTGCCGAAATACTCCAGCGAGATGTCGCTTGCCGTGCCGAGCTCGGCCGGGTCGGCGGACGCGGCGTCATCGGCGGGCAGGTTGACGCCAAGCTTCACCTCGGTGGTCGGGGAGGCCGCGTACTGGTTGAGATTGACGTTGACCGGCCTGAGGCTCGCGGAGCTGTCGCGGGCGTAGCTGCCGAAGCTGCCGTCGGGATTGGCGGGCCAGCCGAGCAGAACCTTGCCGGCGGGATCGACGAGGATGCCGTCGTCGTTGGGCCGGAACGAGCCGGTCGTGGCGAGCGACATCTCGAGCTTGCCGCCGGCCTCCACGTCGGAGAGCATCGTGACCGGCAGGAAGCCCCGCCCGTCGATGGAGATGTCGGTGGAATTGCCCGTCCCCTCGAGCTGTCCGCGCTCGTCGACCGCCCGCGCGTTGGTGGTGCGCACGCCGCCCGCGGTGTATTTCGTGGGCGAGTCCGAGCCGAGGACGACCGAGTGGAAATCGGTGGTCGCGCGCTTGTAGCCGTAGGTCGCCGAGTTGGAGATGTTGTCGGAGATCGTGGCGAGCTTCTGCGCGTTGGCGTTGAGACCGCTGACTCCCGCAGAAAGGGAGGAGGAGATGGACATGGGCGAACCTTTCGTGTCGATTCCCGGGCTTTGACGGAAGCGTTAGGCCGCCGGCCTTAACACCGCCCTAAGCCGCTACATTTTGCGCAGGAGGATCAGCTCGATCCGGTTGTTGCGGATGTCCATCCCGTCGGGATGGATGTTGGAGCCGTCGCCGAAGCCGCCCAGGCGCCGGATGCGCGCGGCATTGGTGAAGCCGCCGATCAGCATCCGCCGCGCCTGTTCGGCCCGGTCGGTGGACAGCGTCCAGGGCGCGCTGTCGCGCCGCACCACGGCCTCCGCGCGGACATGGCCGTTGACCGCGATCGGGTTCACCGCCATCGAGAAGATCTCGTCGACGACCCCGATCAGATCCCGCATCAGCGCCGTCGGCTCGGCGGTCTCGCTCCGGAACAGCGTCGCCCCCGGAAGGTCGAAGAGATCGACGATCAGCCCCTCGTCAGTGACCCGGACCTCGATGTGCTCGAGCAGCTCGTCGGCCACCTCGCTCTCGCCGGAACTGGCGTCGAACTGCTTCGCGATGTCCTCGAAATCCGCGTCCATCCTGTTGGCGGCGCCTTCCATGGAGGCGCCCTCGGCCGGCTGGCCGATCAGCGTGTCGTCGTCCATGATCGAGCGGCCGTTCAGCGCCTGGTCGCTGCCGCCCGATTCCCTCGATATCGGGATCGAGGGGCTGAAATAGTCGGCGAGACCCTTGCGCTGGTCCTCGGTCGTGGCGTTCAGCAGCCACATCATCAGGAAGAACGCCATCATCGCCGTCACGAAATCCGCGTAGGCGACCTTCCACGCGCCGCCATGGTGGGCCGCGGCGACGATGGTCTTCTTGCGTTTGATGATCGTCGGTGCGCTCTTGTCCTGCGCCATGTCGCGGGCCTCGGGTTCGATATGGCGCAGGCCTAGGGAACAGAGATGAATCCGGCGCTAATGCCCGCCGGTTTCCCGCCCGGCCAGCCCAGGACGCCCCGCCCGGAGGAGAGATGACGCGCCACCGCAACGACCAGACGATCTACGACCGGGCCGCCGCCTCCTGGTGGTCGTACGATCTGCGCTGGGTCCGCATCCTCAGGAACATGGTACCCGGCCGCCTTGCCTGGTTCGACCGGCACCTGGAGTGGCGCGGCGCGCGGGTCCTAGATCTCGGCTGCGCCGGCGGGTTCCTCTCCGAGGCGCTGGCCCGGCGCGGCGCCCGCGTCACCGGCCTCGACCCCGCGGAGCGGGCGATCGCGGCGGCGCGCTCCCATGCCGCGGCGGAGGGTCTCGCGATCCGCTACGAGGTCGGGAGCGGGGAGGACATGCCCTTCGCGGACGCCGCCTTCGACGCCGTTGTCTGCGTCGACGTCCTCGAACACGTGGCCGATCTCGACGCCGTGCTCGGCGAGGTCCACCGCGTGCTCCGCCCCGGCGGCCGCTTCCTCTACGACACGATCAACCGCAACCCGCTCGCCAGCTTCGTCGTCGTCACCCTGGCCGAGGACCTGTTCCGAATCCTGCCCCAGGGCACCCACGACCCGGCCATGTTCCTGCGGCCGGGCGAGCTCGCCGCGGCGCTCGGGCGGGCCGGGCTCGCGCCCGGCGAGAGAACCGGGCTCGGCCCCCGCGGCCTCGACCGCCGCCTCGATCCGACCTTCGGCCCCCTCCCCTTCACCACACTGATCTATATGGGCTATGCTGACCGCAGATGACGGGCCTTCCGCAACCGACCCCTGGCCCGCGCCGGACTCCTCCCCTTCCGTTCCGAGAAAGGCTTCGTGTTGCGACCGATCCCCCCCGCCCCGCTGCTCCTCGGCCTTGCCGGGCTCCTGCCGTTCCTCTGGGGGGCGCTGACCCTCCTCGCGCCGTCGCTCGGCCTCTGGGGCGCCGAGGCGATCGGCCCGCGCTTCGTGGGCCCCTACGTCCAGCTCGCCTACGGCACGGTGATCCTCTCCTTCATGTCGGGCGTGCTCTGGGGCTTCTCGACCCAGGCCACCGGGGCCGTCGCGGCCACCGGCTACGCGCTCTCGACCCTGCCCGCGCTCTGGGCCTTCTTCTTCGTCGGCGGCGGCCCGGTCTCCGCCGCGATCTATCTCATGGCGGGCTTTCTGGGCATCCTCGGGCTCGACTGGATGTTCCAGCGCCAGGGCCTCGCGCCCGAATGGTGGATGTCCCTGCGCCTCGTCCTGACCGCTGTCGTGCTCCTGTCCCTGCTGACGGTGGTCATCTGACCGGGGAGGGGATCGGCGGCCCGGGATCGCTCGACCGCACGACCCTCGAGGTCTCCGAGCGGCTCGGCGAGAGGTACATCGACCTGGTCGCCCCCACGTCTTCCTCCTTGCACGCAAACCCGCGGCGTGACAGGCGACAGCCGAGCCCCGGCGGACCGCAGATGCCCGATCTCTTCGCCTATACGGACGGAGCCTGTTCCGGAAATCCCGGCCCCGGCGGCTGGGGCGCGCTGCTCGTGGCGCGGGAGGGCGATCGCGTCGCAAGGGAACGCCCCCTCTCCGGCGGCGAGGCGCTGACCACAAACAACCGGATGGAGCTGATGGCCGCCATCGCGGCGCTGGAAAGCCTCACCCGTCCCTCCCGCATCACCATCGTCACCGACAGCCAGTACGTGAAGAACGGCGTCACCGGCTGGATTCACGGCTGGAAGCGCAACGGCTGGAAGACCGCGGCCAGGAAGCCGGTGAAGAACGCCGAGCTGTGGCAGCGGCTCGATGCCGCCCAGGGCCGCCACGAGGTCACCTGGAAATGGGTCAAGGGCCATGCCGGCCACCCCGAGAACGAGCGCGCCGACGAGCTGGCGCGCGCCGGCATGGCGCCCTACAAGTCCGGCTCCGGAAAATGAGCGCCGTCGCGGTCCTCGACCATGCCGCAGTGCTGGTCTTCGCGCTCACCGGGGCGCTGACCGCCAGCCGCGCGCAGCTCGACATCGTCGGCTTCGTCTTCCTCGCCGCGCTGACCTCGGTGGGCGGCGGGACGCTGCGCGACCTGCTGCTCGACCAGCCGATCTTCTGGGTCGCGGCGCCGAGCTATCTCGGTCTCGCCCTCGTGGCGGCGCTCGCGGTATTCTTCACCGCCCATCTCCTCGAAAGCCGGCTGAGCGCGCTCTACTGGCTCGATGCCGCCGCGCTGGCCGCGGCGGTGGCGGCCGGTGCCGGCGTCGGCATCGTCACAGGGCAGAGCTGGCCGATCGTCCTCGTCACCGGCGTCGCCACCGGCACCTTCGGCGGATTGATGCGCGACGTGGTCGCCAACGAGGTGCCGCTGGTGCTGCAGGCAGGGCGAGCTTTACGCCACCGCCGCCCTGACCGGCGCGGCGACGGCGTTCCTCCTCCACCTCGCGATGCCCCTCGCCGCCGCGCTCGCCGCCGGGGCGCTGGCCACCTTCGGCCTGCGCGCCGGATCGCTCGCGCTCGACTGGCGGCTGCCGGTCTACAAGCCGCGCCCGCCGAGGGATCGCTGATCGCCGCAAGGATCGGGGAAGTCGGGTGAGAGACTGGACGCGACCCAGGCGGGGCTCGTTACGGCTGCTTCCTTCCGGACCTGACCGGGTTGGCGAGGCGCCTGCCCGCGCCAGCCTCTCGCCTATCGAGATACCCCTCCGATCCTCGCGTTTCAAGGGCGGGCCGGTCCCGAAGGCCGGGCCACGTCAGGGCCGGGCGCCGAGATGCAGCCGATAGGCCGCAAATCCCTCCGCGTCGATGCCGAGCGGCTCGAGATCGCGCCCGGCGAGATCGGCCAGATGCGCCGCGGCGCCGGGGCCGGTGCGGAAGATCGCCGTCGCGGCCGCCACCGGCGCGAAGTCGAAGCTCGGCTCCTTTGTCCCGGCCACCTCGTCGAGGACCAGGTCGCCCACCGCGTCGCGGACGATCGTGCCGGTGGGAAAGAGCGTCGTCGCCGGCGCCGGGAACCGGCCGCCGCCATAGGCCCTGAAATCCGTCATCGCGAGGATCAGGGGGGTCTCGTCGGCGATCGGAGCGCCGTCGAGGCTCAGGCCGGACACCCGGCCCCTCCCGTAGCCCAACCGCCGGCCGATGGCGTCGAACCGGGCCGGGCGGGAGAGGTCGACCGTGAACCGCACCCTTTCCGGCAGGTCGAAATCGGTCGGCGGGAAGCGCGGATCGACGAGCCCCGCCTCCGCCGTGCCGGGACCGATCCGGGTGAAGGCACTGACCGTCCGCTCGAGCCAGGCGCGGAGGTCGGCGCCGGTGGCCTCGACGCCGACCACCCGGTCGGGAAAGCTGCAGAGCCGCTGCAGATCCGCCTCGACGACGGGGCCGGCCGCGATGTCGATGTAGTGCAGCGGTCCGCCGAGCCCGCCGGCCCATTTCGACGCCGCGAGCCCGACGACCGGATGCCCCGACTGCCGCAGATGCGCCGGCAACGCCCGTTCCACCGCCTGCCGCTGCGCCCGCGCGACGAGCATCGTGGCCGGGCAATGGCCGATCCGCCCGAAATAGCTGGTCAGCGGCGCCGCAGTCGCCCCCACGACCCGGTTGCCGATCTCCAGCGCCCTGAGATGCATGGCCCGGCTGGCCCTGAGGACCGCCGGGTCGCCGCGAATCTGCGGCTCGATCCCGCCCTTCGCGGCCTGGCGGCAGACCGGATGCAGCGCGACCTCGTGCCCGATCGCGCGCCAGCCGCCGTCGCGGCGCTCGAGCCGCAGGTCGATCCGGCCCAGATGGCGCCCGAGGAAGCCGGGCATGACCGCCGGCACGCCGGAGACCTCGCCCCGCGCGACATCGACCGCCTCGGACCCCTCGAAACCCGGGCCGGGAAACAGCGTGTGGACATGGCCGAGGACCAGCGCATCGACCCCGCCGCTCGCCGCGAGCGTCCGGACGGCGCGCTCGGAAAGTCCGCCGAGCCCGCCGTGGCAGAGTGCGAGCACCAGGTCGACCCGCTCCTCGCTGAGGCGCGCCAGCGCCGTCTCGAGACTGCGGGCGACATCGCCGATCTTCAGCGTGCCGAGCTTCGGCCTCCCGCCGGCGCCCACCGCCTCGGGGGGCAGGAAGCCGACGAGCCCCAGGCGCACCGGCGGATCGACCCCGGACACCGCGCGCGACAGGACCATGTGGGGCAGCGCGAAGGGCGACCCGTCGGCCTCCGCGAGATTGGCGCAGAGGAAGGGGAAGCGCGCCGCCCCCATCGCCGTCTCGACCGCCGCCCGCCCCTGGTCGAACTCGTGGTTGCCCAGTAGCGCCGCGTCGTAGCCGGCGGCGTTCATCGCCGCCACGACGCCGGTGACGCTGCCGTCGGGAACCACGGCATTGGTGTCGCCGAAGAGGAAGTCGCCGTTGTCCACGAAGACCGTCGCCGCCTCGGCGCGGAGCCGGCGCACGAGGCTGGCGATGCGGCTCAGGCCCCGGGAGGGGTCCGGGCGCCGCAGGCCGTAATCGTAACTTCGGATCGCGGCATGGAGGTCGGTCGTCGCGAGTATCCGGATCGTCGCCTCGCCGTCGCGGACCCTCGGGGGCTCGCCGTCCATCTCGTCCTTCCGCACGCGGTCGTGACCGACGAAATCAGCTAAACCCAAGGTTGTAAACTGCCGCGATGTCCCCCGCTTGCCATTGTTGTTGCCCCGGCGCACCTGTCGGGCGGCGCAGGATGGAGGATTCGCCCTTGCGACATGCCGAACGGGTCACCTTCGGGGCTTCGGGGCTCGATCGCGCCGCGCATCTGCGGGGCGACACGGAGGCACAGGCCGCTCATCCCGCCGCCCGGTGGGTTCCGGTCTGGCGCGGCAAGCCGCTCATGACGCCGGATCCGGAGAGCGGCGGGTTCACCCTCGCCTCCGTGGTCCGCGGCCATGCCGCGCTGGAGACGGCAGGGCAGACGCTGTTCCTCGGGCTCGAGGGGGAGGCGCCGCGCTTCGCGGCCGACCTGTCGGACTGGATGCCGGAGGAGATCCCCGAGACCGTCGGCCGCTTCAGCGACCCCTCCGAACAGGTCCATCCCGACCTTCCCGGCGCCGCCTTCCGCGATCTGCGCGGCGCCATGACCCGGCTCTCGGCCCGCGACGCGGAACTCGCCGCCACCGCCCGCGGCCTTCTGGAATGGCACCGCAGCCACGGGTTCTGCGCCAATTGCGGCGCGCGGAGCATGGCCGCCCAGGCCGGCTGGCAGCGGCATTGCCCGTCCTGCGGGCGGCGCCATTTCCCGCGCACCGATCCGGTCGTCATCATGCTCGTCACTGCCGGCAATTCGGTCCTCGTCGGCCGCGCGCCGGGCTGGCCGGAGCGGATGTATTCGCTGCTCGCCGGCTTCGTGGAACCGGGCGAGACCGTCGAATCGGCGGTGCGCCGGGAGACGTTCGAGGAAACCGGCGTGCGCGTTGACCGGGTGCGCTACCTGACGAGCCAGCCCTGGCCCTTTCCCGCCAGCCTGATGATCGGCTGCCGGGGAGAGGCCGCCTCGACCGGAATCGCCACCGATCCGGTGGAGATCGCCGATGCCCGCTGGATGACCCGCGAGGAGATGATGGCGGCCTTCGCCGGCGACCACGACGTGACGCCGGCCCGGCCCGGCGCGATCGCCCGCTTCCTCCTGCGCGAATGGCTTGCCGACCGCCTCGACTGACACACCTTCCGCCGGTGACGAAAGGAATCCCATGAAGCTGACGCTCGGACGGGAGATCGACGCGCCGCAGGCGGAAGTCTTCGACGAGATCGCCGCCTTCGACGCCCTGGAGCGGATGGCCCGGGACAGGGGCGTCCACCTGGTGCGCAGCGATGACGGCGCCGCCGGCCCGGCCGGCGCCACCTGGACCGTCCGCTTCGACCTCAAGGGCCGCGTGCGCAAGGGCATCGCCCGGGTCGTGGCCTTCGAGCCCGCCGAGCGGATCGCGCTGGCGGCCGATCTCGACGACGTCACCGCGCTTGCGGCGGTCGATCTCGCCCCCCTCCCGTCGCGGACCACGCGGCTCACCGGGTCGGTGGATCTGCGCCCGGCCTCGATTCCGGGCCGGCTGCTGCTGCACTCCCTGAAGCTCGCGCGCGGATCGCTGGAACGGCGGCTGGCGCGCGGCCTCGACGCCTTCGCCGGCCGGCTCGAACGCCAGCCCGAGTAGCGGCGATCGCGTTGCGTTCGCCCCGCGCGGCTGGCATCTTCCGCGAATGTCGATGCGGATCAAGGCCAACGCCGTCCATTTCCTGACCGCGACCGGGGCGGTCTTCGCCATGCTGGCGCTGCTGGCCGCGATCGACCATGCCTGGGGCATGATGTGGCTCTGGCTGGTCGTCGCCTTCGCCGTGGACGGCGTCGATGGCCCGCTCGCGCGCCGCTACGAGGTCGGCGTGAACGCCCCCGCCTATGACGGGGTGCTGATGGACCTCATCATCGACTACCTCACCTACGTCTTCATCCCCGCCTTCGCGCTCTTCGCCTCCGGCCTCCTGCCCGGCTGGACCGGCTGGATCGCGATCATCGTCATCACCTATACGAGCGTCGTCTACTTCGCCGACACGCGCATGAAGACGAAGGATTTTTCTTTCTCGGGCTTCCCCGGCTGCTGGAACATGGCGGTGCTGGTCTTCTTCGCCGCGGAGCCGGCCTGGTGGCTGATCCTGCTGCTCGTCGTGCTCTTCGCGGTGGCGATGTTCCTGCCGCTGAAATTCGTCCACCCGGTCCGCACCGCGCGCTGGCGCTGGATCACGCTGCCGGTGGCGTTCCTCTGGACGGCGATGGCGGGCTGGGCCGCCTGGCTCGACTTCCAGCCCTTCGCGACGCTCGAGGCGGCGCTGATCGTCAGCTCGATCTACCTGGCGCTCGCGGGCATCGCGCAGCAGGCGATCTACGGCCCCGACGGCTGAGCGGCAGGTCGCGCGCCACCCGCCGGGCATCCTTCATCAGCGGCCGCCGTTCCGCCGCGAGGCGCCTCGCCGCCTCGGAGGGGCAGAAGGTCCTGCCCGGCCCCCGGTTGCGGGCAAGCTCCATGAGGAACTCCGCGATGCGCGCATCCTCAACCAAGGCGCTCGCGCAGGACCCGGCGCAGGATCTTCCCCGAGGCCGATTTCGGGATCTCGTCCACGAACCGGACCTCGCGGAGCTGCTTGTAGGGCGACAGCCGCTCGGCCAGATAGGCGCGCACCCCGTCCTCGTCGAGATCGGCGCCCTCGGCGCGGACCACGAAGCCCACCGGCACCTCGCCGGCCTCCGCATCCGCCCGCCCGAGCACCGCGGCGTCGCGGATGCCCTCGTGGCCGACGAGTTCCGCCTCGAGCTCCGCCGGCGCCACCTGGAACCCCTTCACCTTGATCAGCTCCTTCACCCGCTCGCGCACGAACATGTAGCCGTCCGCGTCGATGACGCAGAGATCGCCGGTCCTGAGCCAGCCATCCTCCGTCAGCGTCTCCCGCGTCGCCGCCTCGTTGCCGAGATAGCCCGCCATGACGTTCGGCCCCCGGACCCAGAGCTCGCCCTCCTCTCCCGGTCCCAGGTCGCGGCCCGTCTCCGGGTCGACCACCCGGCTCTCGCTGTTCGGCACGGTCAGCCCCGAGGCGCCAGCACGCGGTGCGTCGCGCGGCGTGGCGTGGCTGACGGGGGACAACTCGGTCATGCCGTAGGCCTGGGTCATCACCGCGCCCAGCCGCGTCGCGCAGGCCTCGCCCAGCTCGCCGCCGAGCGGGGCCGCGCCGCAGACGATCTGCTCCACCGACGAGGTGTCGTACTGCTCGACAAGCGGGTGCTTGGCCAGCGCCAGAACCACCGGCGGCACGAGGAAGAGGCGCGAGACATCGTGATCCGCGACGAGGCGCAGGAACGCCTCGAGATCGAAGCGCGGCAGGGTGACGAGCGCGCCGCCCGCACTCAGATAACCGTTCATCACCGCCGTCATGCCGTAGATGTGGAAGAAGGGCAGGAAGGCCACGGTCGTCTCGCCCGCCTCGATCCCCAGCGCCACGTGGCACTGCATCACGTTCGCCACGAGGTTGCGATGGGTGAGCATCACCCCCTTCGGCAGGCCCGTCGTGCCGGACGAATAGGGCACCACCACCACGTGGGTCGCGGGGTCGATCGGCGCCTGCTCTCGCTGCGCCTCTCCCATCAGGTCCTCGAGCGTCAGATCGCCCGTCCCGATCACCGCGACCGCCTCCACCCCGGTGTCGCGCACCGCCTCCCGCGCCGTCTCGGCGAAGGCTTCCGCGACGACCAGCAGACGCGCCTCGGAATCCTGCAACTGCCGCCGCACCTCGTGCGCGGTATAGGTCGGGTTGATCGTGGTGAGCGTGCCGCCGGCCCAGGCGACGCCGTGGAACACCGTCACGTAGTCGGGAACGTTCGGCGCCATCAGCGCCACCGTCCGGCCCGCGCCGTAGCCGCGCTCGGCCAGCCCGCCGGCCAGCCGCTCGATCCGCTCCCGAAGCGCGGGCGCGGTGAGCGTGTCGCCGGTCGTCCCGTCGGTCAGCGCCACGCCGTCGCCGCGCCGCGCCAGCCCCGCGAAGAGCTGCTCGGTCACGCTCCGGTCCGGGATCTCCAGAGCGGGATGCGGGCTCGCGAATATCGTCATCCTGGGTCTCCTCCCTCGGGCCGCGCACGGCCTCCTCCGCGCCGCCAGCCTAGCACGGCGGCCCGCCGGGGAAAGCCGCGCTCAGAACGGCGCCGGCGCGGCGAATCGCATCCAGCGCCCTCCGGTCGGGTGGCGCAGCTCCAGCACCTCGGCATGCAGCATCAGCCGCGGATGGTTGCGCGCCGCGCCCTCCGCATAGAGCGTGTCGCCGAGGATCGGGTGGCCGAGCGTGAGCATGTGCACGCGGAGCTGGTGCGAACGGCCGGTCAGCGGCGTCAGCCGCAGCCGCGTCCCGCCGGTCTCGCGCGCCACCACCGCCCAGTCGGTCTGCGCCGGCCGCCCCGCCTCGGCATCGACCTTCTGGCGCGGCCGGTTCGGCCAGTCGACGCAGAGCGGCAGATCCACCCGCCCTGCCTCCTCCGCCATCTCGCCCGCGACCCGCGCGACATAGGATTTCCGCACCTGCCGCTTCTCGAACTGCAGTCCCAGGTGCCGCTGGGCATGGGCGGTCCGGGCGAAGACCATGACGCCCGACGTGTCCCGGTCGAGCCGGTGCACGAGGAGGATGCCGGGAAACGCCTCCCCGAGCCGGGCGATCAGGCAATCCGCGAGCGCCGGCCCGCGCCCCGGCACCGAGAGCAGCCCGGCGGGCTTCTCCACCGCGACGAGGTCCTCGTCGGCGTGCAGGACCGTCGCCGGCCCCCGGGGCGGGTCGTAGTCAGGCGCCGGCGAAGGTAGCATCGAGTATCCGCCGCAATCCGTCCGCATCCGCCGGCCCGAAGGCGTCCGGACGGTCGCTGTCGATGTCGAGCACCGCGACGATCCGCCCCCCGCCGTCGCGCACCGGCACCACGATCTCGCTCCGCGTCGAGGCGGCGCAGGCGATATGGCCCGCAAACGCCTCCACGTCGGCGACGATCTGCACCTCCCCGGTGCGCGCCGCCGCGCCGCAGACGCCGCGCTCGAAGGGAATGGTCAGGCAGCCGTGCCCGCCCTGGTAGGGGCCGATCTTCAGCAGCCCGGGCGCCACCACGCGGTAGAATCCGGTCCAGTCGAAGCGCGCGTCGGAGTGATGGATCTCGCAGGCCAGCGTCGCCATCAGCGCGACCGGGTCGGTCTCGCCCTCGGTCAGGCTGCGGACCCGGCGGAGGAGCGCGTCATAACCCAGGGTTGTGCCTCCCGCCAATTCGTCCCGATCTTAATCGGCCGTTAGCACATATTCCTCCAGAAAGACCACGGCCCAACCGAAGAGATCACCGATGCAGCTCGAGACAGAGGAAAGCGGCGCCGTCCTGATCGTGACCCCGACCGGGGATCGGCTCGATGCGGCCGTGGCGGTCAAGTTCAAGGACGGGATGCGCGCCATCGCCATGAATGCGCCGGACCGGGTCGTGCTGCATCTGGGAGGCGTCAGGTTCCTCGATTCCTCCGGCCTCGGCGCGGTGATCGGCGCGATGAAGCTCATGGCGCCGAAGGTCCGCCTGGAGCTCGCCGAGCTCACCCCGCCAGTGGCGAAGGTCTTCAAGCTGACCCGCATGGACAGCATCTTCGTCATCCACCCGGACCTCGCCTCGATCGGAGCGGTGGGAATCGATGCCTGCCGTGCGAGCTGACCGCAGAGCCGAGGCGATCTTTGTCGAGGACGACCGGGCCGGGGACGGCAGCTTCGAGCTCCGCGTGCTCTACCCGAACCGCCCCTATGCCGTCCGCAATGCGCTCTCCGCCATCATGGGCGGGCTCGAGGGCCTGCGCCTCTCCACCGACGAGGCGGCGAACCTGCAACTGGTTCTCGCCGAGGTCCTGAACAACGTCTCCGAGCACGCCTATTCGGACGATCCGGCCGGCATGGTCGAGCTGCATCTGCGCCGCGACCAGCAGACCCTCGTCTGCCGCGTCATCGACACCGGCAAGCCGATGCCGACGGATGCCCTGCCCGGCGCCTGCCTGCCGGATTTCGGAGACACGATGGACGACCTCCCCGAGGGCGGGTTCGGCTGGTTCCTGATCCACACCCTCGCCCGCGAGCTCGACTACCGCCGCCGCGACGGGCGCAACGTCCTGACCTTCGAGATGGCCTTCGACGGCCGGACGGCCCTGCCGAGCTGACGGCCGCCCCCCGCGGCGCGCGCGGCCGCCGGGGGATTTCCTTTCTCCTCCCGGCGCTCTAGCGTCCGCCCCGACAGGGAGGACGAGATGCGCGATTTCCACTTGCCCGGCCGGTCGCCGGTCTTCGCCACGAACGGCATGTGCGCCACGTCGCATCCGCTGGCGTCCAAGGTGGCGGTGCAGATGCTGGAGGCGGGCGGCAACGCCGTCGACGCCGCGATCGCCGGCGCGGTGCTCCTCGGCATCGCCGAGCCGCAGATGACCGGGATCGGCGGCGACTGCTTCGCGCTCGTCTCCCGCGCGGACGGCACGGTCGTGGCGCTGAACGGATCGGGGCGCGCCCCCGCGGCGCTCGATGCCGGGCGCCTGCGCGGGGAGGGCCATGCGACGATGCCGCTCGCCGGCGCCGCGCCCGTCACCGTGCCGGGTGCAATCGACGCCTTCTGCCGGCTCTCCGCCGATCACGGCCGCGCCGGTCTCGCCACCTCCCTCGCCCCGGCGATCCACTACGCCGAGGCCGGCATCCCGGTGGCGCCCCGCGTCGCCTCCGACTGGGCCGTGGAGGCGGACAAGCTCACCGAGACCGCCCGCCGCCACTACCTGCCGGACGGCCGCCCGCCCCGCCCGGGCACACTCTTCCGCGCGCCGCAGCAGGCCGAGATCCTGCGCCGCGTCGCCCGCGACGGACGCGCCGCCTTCTACGAGGGCGAGGTGGCGCAGGACATGGTCGAGACCCTCCACGCCGCCGGCGGCGCCCACACGCTCGACGATTTCGCCGCCACCGAATGCGATTACGTCACCCCGATCGAGGGCGGCTACGGCGGCTACGGGCTCGTCGAGCATCCCCCGAACGGCCAGGGCGCGGCGGCGATCCTGCTGGCCAACATCCTCGCCCGGTTCGACGTGAAATCCATGGATCCGCTCGGGGCCGAGCGCGTGCATCTGGAGGCGGAGGCCACCAAGCTCGCCTACGATGCGCGCAACCGCTTCATTGCCGAGCACAGCCACACCACCCGGCTCGACCACATCCTCGGCGATCGCACCGCCGAGCGCCTCGCCGCGCTGATCGACCCCGACCGGGCGATGCCCGATGCCGCGCCGCTCTCCGAGGCGGTGCATAGGGAGACGATCTACATCACCGTCGTCGACCGCGAGCGGACGGCCGTTTCGCTGATCTACTCGATCTTCCACGGCTTCGGCTCCGGCCTCGCCTCGGAGCGGTTCGGCGTGCTGTTCCAGAACCGCGGCGCCGGCTTCACCCTGGAGGCGGGCCATCCGAACGAGGCCGGCCCGGGCAAGCGCCCGATGCACACGATCATCCCCGCCCTTCTCACACGGGGCGGCCGGACGGTCATGCCCTTCGGCGTCATGGGCGGCGCCTACCAGGCCGCCGGCCATGCCCGCTTCGTGTCGAACGTCGCCGATTTCGGCATGGATCCGCAGGACGCCATCGACGCGCCCCGCAGCTTCCCCGAAGCCGGCGCGCTGAAGGTCGAGCGCGGCTACGGCGACGACGTGCGCCGCGCCCTCGCCGAGAAGGGCCACGCCGTCACCGTGCCCGACACCGCGATCGGCGGCGCCCAGGCGATCCGCATCGACCACGAGCGGGGCGTGCTCGAAGGCGGCTCCGACCCCCGCAAGGACGGCTGCGCGCTCGGATACTGAAACAGGAGACAGACATGCCCATCACCCCCGCCGCCGATCTCGTCGCCCGCGCCAAGGCGGAAATCACCACGCTCTCGGTCGAGGAGGCGCAGGCCGAGGTGGAGGCCGGCCGCGCGGTCCTCGTCGACATCCGCGACATCCGCGAGCTCGACCGCGACGGCCGCATCCCCGGCGCCGTGCACGCGCCCCGCGGTATGCTCGAATTCTGGGTCGATCCGGCCAGCCCCTACCACAAGGAGGTCTTCGCCACCGACCGGCGGCTGGTCCTCTTCTGCGCCGCCGCCTCGCGCTCGGCGCTGGCGGCCAAGACGCTGCGGGACATGGGCCTGGAGAATGTCGCGGAGATGGACGAGGGGTTCGGAGGCTGGTCGAAGCGCGACCTGCCGGTGGAGAGAAAGGCGGAGCGGACGGACTAGTTCAGCTGCACCTGCAGCGGATAGGACCCGTCCTCGATCTCGCCGAACAGGTCGGACAGGTCGGGATGGCCCACCGGCTCGCCCGAATAATCGGCCTCCAGGTTCTGCTCGGAGACATAGGCCACGTAATAGCTCTGCTCGTTTTCCGCGAGCAGGTGGTAATAGGGCTGGTCCTTCGCCGGGCGCGCCTCCTCGGGGATCGCCTGGTACCATTCCTCGGTATTGGCGAAGGTCGGGTCCACGTCGAAGACGACGCCCCGGAACGGATGCTTCCGGTGCCGGACGACCTGTCCCAGATTGTATCGTGCGCGGGTCTTCAGCATTTCAGTCCTCTGGGTCCACCGCGCCGCACCATGTAGGAGCGGCGATGCGAAGTCCATGCGCCCACCGGCGCATGGACGGAAACACAGTGTGACGCAAGGTAAAACATTTTTCCGCCCGTGCCCATTCCCCGCACCGGCTTGTCCCGCGAAAGTGTTTATCGGCGCGCCAATGCCTGCTATCGTCTCCCAAAACAAGAAGATCGAGCGGCAAAAACAATAAACGAGCGGCAGATGAGCAGTCCCGTCCGCGCCCTCGTCCTCGTCCTGTTCGTCGCATGCTGCGGCGGAACGGAGGGCACGGCGCCCCAGAACCTCGAGAATGCCTGCGCAATTCTCGACGAACGCCCCCATTATACACGCGCGCTGACCCGCACGGAACGCCGATGGGGCGTGCCCGTGTCGGTGCAGATGGCCACCATCCACCAGGAATCGAAGTTCATCGGCAATGCGCGGACGCCGCTGAAATTCGCCCTCGGCATCATCCCGATGGGCCGCCAGAGTTCCGCCTACGGCTATTCCCAGGCGCTCGACGGCACCTGGGAGGAGTACAAGGACAAGACCGGGCGCCGGCGGGCGCGGCGCGACGACATCGACGACGCCGCCGATTTCATGGGCTGGTACATGAACAGCACGACGCAGCGGCTGGGCATCCCCAAGACCGACGCCAGGAACCAGTACCTCGCCTATCACGAGGGGCGCACCGGCTATGCCCGCGGCAGCTATCGCAGCAAGCCCTGGCTGCTGTCGGTCTCCGACCGGGTGGCCTCGCGCGCCGTGCTCTACCACGGCCAGCTCCTCGACTGCCGGCGGCGCTGAGGCGCCCCGGTCAGCGGCGCGCGCGCCCCGCGATCAGCGCCGCCAGCGCCTCGATCACCTCCGTCACGCTGCGCCCCTTGCCGAAGACCGGGGCGCCGTAGGTGCTGGCCTCGTCGTGACCGGCCGAGCCCTTCGCGGTATAGAACAGGTAGGGCACGCCCCGCTCGCGGAGCCGCAGGGCCACCGGAAAGCTCTCGCCGTCCTTCAGTTCCACGTCGAGGATCGCGCCGCTGAACGCGGTGTCCCCCTCCCGGTCGAGCAGCGCCAGCGCCTGCGACAGGCGGCGGATCGGGCCGACGATCCGCGCGCCCTCGCTCTCCAGGCCATAGGCCATCTCGACGCCCCGGATCACGTCGTCCTCGACCAGCAAAATGCGCTTTCCCGTCAATGTCATGTCGGCAAATCCGATCTGTTCAAGCTGCCGGCGGCCGGACGCCCGGTCCCGGCCGCGTCACGTACCCCGGCCGCTCCCCGTCGGCGCCCAGCCCGCCCCCTGCTGGGTCGAGAAGTCGCGCGGGGAGGCTTTCGGGTCGAAGGGCAGGGTGAGCGTCGCGCGGAGACCCTCCGGCTCCCAGCGGCGGAGGAGTTCCCCGCCCAGCGCCGCCACCAGGCGGTCGGTCAGCTCGGTGCCGAACCCGCGATGGGCGGGCGCCCCGCACACCGCCGGGCCGGAGGTCTCGGTCCAGTAGAGCCGCAGCAGGTCGGACCCGTCCGCCTCCTCGCCCGGCAGGACCTCCCAGGCGATGTCCAGCACCCCCTCGGGGGCCGACAGCGCCCCGTGCTTGACCGCGTTGACGGCCAGTTCGTGGATGGTCAGGCTGGCCGCGTTGGCCTCGCTCTCGTCGAGCCGCACCGGCGGCCCGTCCAGCCGGTGCCCCGCCCCGCGGCCGACATAGGGCTCGAGCACCGCCCTGATAAGGTCGCCGAGCGACACGCCGGCCTGCGCGGTATGCGCCGCGAGCGTCAGCGAATGGGCCCGCGCCAGGGCGGCGATGCGCTGCCGCACATCCGCCGCCAGCGTCGCCGTGTCAGGCGCGCCACGCGCCGACAGCGAGACGATGGCGGGCAGGAGGGTGAACATGTTCTTCGCGCGATGGTCGATCTCGCGCATCATCAGTTCCGTCCGCCGCTGCTCCTCGACACGCGCGGTGACGTCGAGCTGCGATCCGAAAAACAGGATCAGCCGGCCGTATTCGTCGTAGATCGGACCGAGATGCAGCGCGTTCCAGAACGCCGTTCCGTCCTTGCGGTGGTTCAGGATCTCGAACTCGCCCTGGGCCTTGCGCGCGACGCAGTCGCGGATGGCCTCGACGGTCGCGGGATCGGTGTCCGCGCCCTGCAGGAACCGGCAATTCCGGCCGAGGCTCTCCTCCACCGAATAGCCGGTCATGGTTGTGAAGGCGCGGTTCACCGCGACGATCGGGCCATCGGGCTGGTGCGGATCGGTGGCGATCATCGCCAGCCGGCTCTGCGCGAAGATCTGGCGCACGATCCGCCCCGCCCGGTCGTCGGACAGGTCGCCGGTCATGAACATCTCGAAATTCGGCTGCAGCACGCGACGGACCTGTATGCGGAGACCCCTCGCCGCGGCCTTCCGCGTCGCCGGCGACGGATCGTCGGAAACGAGTTCTAGCGGCTCGGAGCTTCCACGACAAATGGAACCGGCAGGTTAAGATCGGAACAAGCGATCGTCCGGTGCGCGCGTCCCGTCTTGCCAGGGGCGCGCGCCCGGGCCATCCTCGGCCGCGATGGCCCGGGGGGATGCGGCGCGCAGGCCGCCGACGCCCCGGTGCGAAGGAGGGCGCGACGATGCCGGTCTACTTTCTCGTGAACATCCGGGAGGTCACGGATCCCGACAAGATGGACGTCTACAGGTCGCGGGTGCTGGCCACCGTGGAGGCCCATGGCGGGCGCTACCGCATCATGGGCGGGCCGGCCGAGGCCGTCGAGGGCGCCTGGGAGATCGGCACGCCGGTGCTCCTGGAATTTCCCTCGCGGACGGAGTTCGACGCCTGGTACGGCTCGGCGGATTACCTGCCGCTGCGGACCATGCGGCTCGAGGCGACCGAGGGCGCGGCCCTCGTCATCGAGGGATGCGAGCACCCCCCGGCCGGGCTGGTGTCGTCCGGCTAGACGGCGCTCGCGGGTCGCCGCGCCGGCCCGCCCCTCACGACCGCGATCGTATCTCCGTCGGGATCGAGAAGTAGCGCGCCGGCAGGCTCCGCACGCGCCCGAGGTCGCCGAGCACCGTGGTCGTGCGGTTGCCCTGCCCGTCCACCACGACCCATTGCCGGAGCTGCACCGGGTTCGCCGTGAACACCATCTCCAGCCTTCCGTATTCCGGGTGCGCGGGATCCTGGGCCGTCACGATGGTCTTGTTGCCCTCCTGCCGGTGGCCGGTGACCATGCCGCGCCGGGCCAGATCCACGTTCTCCTCCAGGATGATCGAGAGCGGCGTCTGGCTCAGCGGGTACTGCTCCGGGGTGCGCTTGTTCGACTTGCCGTCGAACACCGCCACCTGCCCGCCGCCGGCCATGACCAGCATCTCCTCGGGTGGATTGTAGTCGAACCGCAGCCGGCCGGGGCGGTGGATGTAGAGCGTGCCCGTGGAGATCGTCCCGTCGGCGTTGATCTGGGTGAACTTCGCCTGCGCCGTGGTCAGCCCGTTCAGATAGGACGAGAGCGCCGCCAGCGGGATCGGCGCCGCGGCGGCCGGGCGCGCGACGAGGGCGCCGGCGGCGGCCCCGGCGAGGAAGGTTCTGCGGTCGAGCATGTCTCGGGCTCCGTGTCGGTTTCCGCCGTGATCTAGGGATCTCTGCGGCATCTTGCCATCGTCATGCGATAACGCCTCCACGAGATCCGCTGGAACCGCCTCCGGTTCCTGCGAATTGTCCGGGAAAGCGGGTCCGGTCGCCCGGAGACCCGCACCGAAACCACGATCAAGGAGGTCCCCATGCCCGAAGCATTTGCCGACGGACTGAACGACAACACCCGCAACAAGATCATCGATCTGCTGAACGCGCGCCTCACGGACGTCCTGTCCCTCTCGCTCGCCACGAAGCAGGCGCATTGGAACCTGCGGGGTCCGGGCTTCATCGGCGTCCACGAGCTTCTCGATGAGGTCGCCGACCGGCTGCGCGAAAGTTCCGACCTCATCGCCGAGCGCGCGGTGATCCTCGGCGGCTTTGCCGACGGCACCGCCGAGGTGGTGGCCGAGAAGACCTCGATGAAGCCCTACCCGCTCGAGATCAACGAAATCCAGGTCCATATCGAGGCGCTCCGCGAGCGTTTCCTCGATGTCGGCGGGAAGATTCGCGCGGCCATCGACGAAGCCGGCGAGATCGGCGACGACGACACCGAGGACCTGTTCACCGAAGTCTCCCGCCAGATCGACAAGGACGCCTGGTTCATCGGCGCCAACGCCCCGAAGGAGGCCTGAGCGCCGCCGACGGGCGACCGACGGAAAACCGACAGGACTCCGACAGGAATCCGACACCGGGTCCGGCGCGTCTCAGGCGCCGGACCCGCTGCGTTGACGGGCGGATCTCACGCCTGTTCGGGCACCAGGATCTCGCGCTTGCCGACATGGTTGGCGGAACTGACCACGCCCTCGTCCTCCATCGTCTCGACCAGCCGCGCGGCCTTGTTGTAGCCGATCCCGAGCTTGCGCTGGATGTAGGATGTCGAGCATTTCCGGTCCTTTATGACGATCGCCACCGCCTTGTCGTAGAGCTCCTCGTCGCCCTCCGGCCCGCTGCCGCCGGCCCCCGAGAGCCCGAGCACCGCGTCGATGTCCGACGACTTGTCCTCGTCCGGCCCCTCGACGACGCCCGACTTGTAGTCCGGCGGCCCGAAGGATTTCAGGTGCCGCACCACGTCCTCCACCTCCTCGTCCGAACAGAACGGCCCATGCACCCGCATGATCCGGCTCCCCCCCGCCATGTAGAGCATGTCGCCCATGCCGAGGAGCTGCTCGGCCCCCTGCTCGCCGAGGATCGTGCGGCTGTCGATCTTCGAGGTCACCTGGAAGGAAATCCGGGTCGGGAAGTTCGCCTTGATCGTGCCGGTGATGACGTCGACCGAGGGCCGCTGCGTGGCCATGATCAGGTGGATGCCGCTCGCCCGCGCCATCTGCGCCAGCCGCTGGATGCAGGCCTCGATGTCCTTGCCCGCGACCATCATCAGGTCGGCCATCTCGTCCACGACGACGACGATGAAGGGCAGAAGTTCGGGCCGCATCTCCTCGGTCTCGAAGACCGGCTCGCCGGTCTCGTCGTCGAAGCCGGTCTGCACCGTGCGCTCGAACATCTCGCCCCGCGACATGGCGTCCTTCACCCGGCTGTTGTAGCCCTCGATGTTGCGGACCCCCATCTTCGACATCTTCCGGTAGCGGTCCTCCATCTCGCCGACGACCCATTTCAGCGCCACCACCGCCTTCTTCGGGTCGGTCACCACCGGAGACAGCAGGTGCGGGATGCCGTCATAGACGGAAAGCTCCAGCATCTTCGGGTCGATCATGATCAGCCGGCATTCCTCCGGCGTCAGCTTGTAGAGCAGCGACAGGATCATCGTGTTGATCGCCACCGACTTGCCCGACCCGGTCGTCCCGGCGATCAGCAGGTGCGGCATCTTGGCGAGGTTCGCGACCACCGGATCGCCGCCGATATCCTTGCCGAGCGCCAGCGGCAGCTTGCGGTTGCCGTCGGTGAAGTCCCTGCTCGACAGGATCTCGCGCAGGACGCACATCTCGCGGTTGTCGTTCGGCAGTTCGATGCCGATCACCGAGCGGCCCGGCACCGTCGAGACCCGCGCCGAGAGCGCCGACATCGACCGCGCGATATCGTCGGCAAGACCGATCACGCGGCTGGCCTTCAGCCCGGGCGCGGGCTCGAGCTCGTACATGGTGACGACCGGGCCGGGCCGGACGCTGACGATCTCGCCCTTCACCCCGTAATCCTCGAGAACGGTCTCGAGCACCCGCGCGTTCTCCTCCAGCCTCTCGTCCGACAGGACGTGCCGCTGCACCGTGCCCGGATCGGTCAGCAGCGTGAGGGGCGGCGCCCCGTAGTCCGCCGCGTCCGCATCGGCTCCAGAAGGCGCGGATCGCGGCGCCGTCTCGCGGGGCTGCGGGTCGGCGGGCGCGGCCGCGATCTCCTGCACTTTCGGGCGCGGTGCCTCGCGCCGGATCGCCGGCGCGGTCTGGAGGCCGGGTTCCGCCTCCGCCCGCGGTGACGGCCGCGCGCCGGGCATGTGCTCGTCGTCGATCAGCGCGTCCTCGTCGTCCGCCTCCGCCATCCGCTCCGGCAGGACCGGGGGATGCGGACCGCGCCGGGGGCGCCGCCCGACCGCCGGCTCGACGCGCTGGCCGGGGGCGGGGCCGGACCGGGTCGACATCCGCCCCCGGATCGCATCGGCGATCTTCGTGCGCACCCGCTCCTCGCCGGGCTCCGGCAGGTCCACCTCCGGGATGAAATCCGCCTCCGCCACCGCGGTCCCGCGGAGAAACCCGAAGAGACGCCCGAACAGGCCCGGCCGCGGCTCCTCGTCGAAAAGGTCGTCCTCCCCATCGGGCGCCGTCAGCGGCGGCTCCGCCCGCCGCGCGGCCATGCGGTCCGCGGCGACCCGCGCCCCCGCGCTCATCCCCGCGGCGACTCCGCGCCGCCCGAGGCCCAGCGCGGAGACGATCCCGGCATAGGTCACGACCGTCCCCCGCACGAGCCAGGCGGCGATGGCGCGGATCTCCGTCCGCGTGAAGCCGAGCACGAAGCCGCCCACCGCCAGCGTCGCCAGCATGATCCCGGCGGAGGTCATCTTCAGCCCGAAGGCGCCGCCGATGCCGAGCAGGTTCAGGAAACTCGCGAGCGCGGTGTCGCCGAAGAGCCCGCCGAGCCCGAAGCCCTGGCCCCAGCCGGGCCCCGGCACATGGGTGGAGAGATAGACCGACAGGACCGCCACCCCGATCGGCACGAAGACCGCCCGGTTCAGGGCGCGCTCCGACCCGGCATGGAGCACGAACCGCCCCCCCCACACGACGCAGGCCAGGGCTACGCCCCAGGAGCCGAGACCGGCGATCACCATCATCGGCGAGGCGACCGAGGCGCCGAAGCGGCCCAGCATGTTCCGCGCCGGCTCGGAGGTCGCGGCGAGCCAGGACGGGTCGTCTGGCGCGTAGCTCCACAGCATCGCGCCGACGGCGATGCCGAGCGCGATCAGCGCCAGCCCGACCAGCTCGCGCCCCCGCCTCTCCAGGATCGCCTGCGTGTCGCTGTCGAGAAGGGGGTCGCGCCCGCGGGTCTGATATGATGCCATGCCGTCCTCTTCGTCACCTGTAAAGGCAGTCGCGGAGCCGTGCGAGCCCGCTCTGCAACGCGTCCTCCCGCGCCACCAGCGCGGCCCGGATGTAGCCCTGTCCCGGATTCTCCCCGGCCACCTCCCGCGCGAGATAGGCGCCGGGCAGCACCCGCACCCCGGTCTCGCGCCAGAGCCTGAGCGCCGCGGCCTCGCCGTCCTCCACCGGAAGCCACAGGAAGAACCCCGCCTCCGGCGCGCCGCAGCCCGCGACGCCCTCGAAGATCGCGTCCGCCATTTCGAACTTCGCGGCATAGCGTCGCCGGCTCGCCGCGACATGCTCCTCTTCCGCCCAGGCGCGCGCGCTCACCGCCTGGACCGGGCCGGGCAGCGGTGCGCCCGCATAGGCCCGCAGCCGCTTGCAGCGGGCCACCGTCTCGGGGCCCCCGGCGAGAAAGCCCGAGCGCAGCCCCGGCAGGTTCGACCGCTTGCTGAGCGAATGGAAGATCACCACCCGCTCCGGATCGGCGCCCATCTCGCGCGCCACCTGCAGCGCCCCCGGTGGCGGCGCGTCGCGCCAGATCTCGGAATAGCATTCGTCGGCGAAGATGCGGAAATCGTGCCGCTCCGCGAGCCCGATGAGCGCCCGCCAGTAGCCCGCATCCGCCACCGCGCCCTGCGGGTTGGAGGGCGAGCAGATATAGGCGATGGCGGTCCGGTCGAGCGTCTCGGCGGGCACGCGCGCGAAATCCGGCAGGAACCCCGTCTCCGCCGTCGCCGGCACATAGACGGGCTCCGCGCCCGCGGCCAGCGCCGCCACGGCATAGACCTGGTAGAACGGGTTCGGCGTCAGCACCGCCGGCCCGCCCTCGGGGCAGAGCGCCAGTGCGGCGTTGAACAGCCCCTCCCGCGTGCCGTTCAGCGGCAGAATCTGCGTCTCCGGCTCCACCGCCACGCCGTAGCGGCGCGCGATCCAGCCGGCGATCGCCGCCTGCAGCTCGGGCGTACCGTCATTGGCCGGATAGCGTCCGAAGCCGGCCGCGCTCTCGGCGATGACCTCGGCCACGAAGCCGGGCGGATCGTGGCGGGGCTCACCGATCGACATGGACACGACCTCGCCCCCCGGCTCGTGACCATCGAGCAGGGCGCGCAGACGCGGGAATGCGTAGTCGGGCAGAGCCTCGAACCGCCGGGGATACTGCATGTTTCGCCTCAGATCGGGGTCTGGCGCCCCGTTTTGCCGCATCCTACCGCGGCGAGCGCCCCCGGGTCCACCCTCGCGGGCGCGACAGCCGCCGCCCGGCCCCCGTTTGTGCCTTTCACGCCAGCGCACGCTCGGCGGCCGCGCCGAGGCGCAGAAGCCGCCGTTCCGTCCTCGGCGGCGTCTGCATCAGCAGCCCCGCCGAGGGCACCCCGGTCGGCAGCGTCAGGCCCGGCAGGCCCATCAGGTTGCCGATCCGCGTGTTGCGGAGCGTCATCAGGTTCCGCCGGCCGTAATAGGCGCTGTCGGATTCGAGCCGCGCCATCTCGGGCGGCAGGATCGGGCAGGTCGGCAGGATCACCGCATCGTATCCCGCCGTCGCCGCCAGATAATCCCGCCGCAGATCCTCGAGCCGGCGCCAGGCCGCCACGAACTCCGCCCCCGAAACGTCCCGGCCGCCCCGGAACCGCGCCAGGATCTCGGAGAACATCTTCTCCGGCGCCGCTTCGATCTCCGTCCGCCAGACGCCGTAGGCCTCGGTCGCGAAGAGCGTCGCGGACAGCGGCATCGCCTCCGTCACCGCCGGCACGGCGCCGCGCTCGACCCGCGCCCCCGCCGCCTCGAGCCGCCGCACCGCCGCCTCCATCCCCGCCGCGACCGGCGCCTCCAAATCCTCCATCGCCGCGGTCTCGAGCAGCATCAGCCGCCTGCCGTCGAGCGTCGCGCCCCGGAGATCCGGCGCCGCCGCGTCTCCCATCGCCGCCCAGAGCAGGCTCGCATCCTCGACGCAGCGCGCCAGGGGTCCGAGCGTGTCGAATCGCGGGCAGAGCGGCACCACGCCCGCCATCGGCAGGGTGCCCGAGGTGGTCTTCAGACCGACGAGATCGTTCCACGCCGCCGGCACCCGCACCGAGCCCCCGGTATCCGAGCCGAAGGCCCCCGCGGCCAGGCCGAACGCCACCGAGGCCGCCGCACCGGAGGAGGAGCCCCCCGCGACCGCGTCCGGATCGTTCACGCAAGGCGGCGTCGCCGTCGAGGGATTGAGCCCGAGGCCCGAGAAGGCGAGCTCGCTCATGTTGGTCTTGCCGAGGCAGACGAGACCCGCCGCCGACCCGTTGGCCAGCACTTCCGCGTCGCGCGCCGGCACCCGGCCGGAAAGAATCGCGGATCCCGCCTCGGTACCCACGCCCGCGCTGTCGAACAGGTCCTTCCAGGAGACCGGAACGCCGTCCAGCGGCCCCCGCCGCGTGCCCGCGCGCGCCCGGGCCGCGGCCGCCCGCGCCTCTGCCCGCGCCCGCTCCGGCGTCGTCCGCGCATAGGCGCGCGGGCCGACCGGATGGGTCCCGATCGCCGCGAGAGCCGCGTCGGTCACCTCTGCCGGGTCCGCCCGGCCGGCCCCGATTTCGCGTCCGAGCGCCGCGGCGCCCATTCTCAGCCAGTCGGTCACGTCTTTCTCCCCATCCCCGTGATGCCGGGCCGCATGGACATCCCGCGTCCCCGGCCCATCATCCCCGCCATGGACCACGATGTCATCATCGCCGGCGGCGGGCTCGCCGGCTCGACCCTGGCCGCGGCGCTCGCCCGGTTCGGGCTCGACGTGGCGCTCGCCGATCCGACCCCGGCCAGCCGTCACGCGGCGCCCGGTTTCGACGGGCGCAGCTACGCGCTCTCCGTGGGCTCGCGCAACCTCCTGCGGGCGATCGGCCTCTGGGACGCGCTGGCCGGGGAAGCGCAGCCGATCCTCGACATCCGCATCTCCGACGGCCGCGCCGGGGAGGGCCCCTCGCCGCTGACGCTGCATTTCGACCACGCCGAGATCGAGGAAGGGCCGATGGGCCACATGGTGGAGGATCGCCATCTCCGCCCGGCCCTCGCCGAGGCGCTAGCGGCCGTCACCCGGATCGAGGCCGGGGTGACCGACCAGGCGCCCGGCCCCGCCGGCATCGCCGTCACCCTCGGGGACGGAACGCGCCGCCGCGCGCGGCTCCTCGTCGGCTGCGACGGGCGCCGCTCGGGGGTCGCGCGCCGCGCCGGCATCCGCCGCACCGGCTGGGACTACGGCCAGAGCGCCCTCGTCGCCGCCATCACCCATGACCGCCCGCACAACGGCACCGCGCACCAGTTCTTCATGCCCGAGGGGCCGCTCGCCGTGCTGCCGCTCGCGGGCGACCGCTCGTCCATCGTCTGGACCGAGCGCAGCGACCGCGCCCGCGCCCTGACCGACCTGCCGCACGCCGCCTATCTCGACGTGCTCCGCCCGCGGTTCGGCGACTTCCTGGGCGAGATCGGCCTCGCCGGGGCGCGCTTCACCTATCCGCTCGGCCTGTCCCTCGCCAATAGCTTCGCCGCGGACCGCGTGGCGCTCCTCGGCGATGCGGCGCATGTCGTCCACCCGATCGCCGGCCAGGGGCTCAATGCCGGGCTGAAGGACGTGGCCGCGCTCGCCGAAGTGCTGGTCGGGGCGAAACGGCGCGGCGAGGATTTCGGCCGGATCGACGTGCTGGCGCGCTACGAGCGATGGCGCCGCGCTGACATCACCACCCTGGCGCTCGCGACCGACGGGTTCAACCGCCTGTTCTCGAACGACAATCCCGCCCTGCGCCTCGCCCGCGACATGGGCCTCGCCGCGGTGGCGCGGCTGCCGCGCCTGCGCCGCGGCCTGATCCGGGAGGCGGCGGGGCTGACCGGCGACCGTCCGCGGCTTCTCGACGGGCGGCCGCTCTAGTCGTCGAGCCGCCGCGCCTCGTCGACCAGCATGATCGGAATGCCGTCGCGGATCGGGAAGGCGAGCCGCGCCGCCTTGGAAACGAGCTCCCCGCGCGCCGGATCGTAGGTCAGCACCGCATGGGTCTCGGGGCAGACCAGCGCCTCGAGCATCTTGCGGTTGGTGGCGCTCACTGCAGCCGCTCCTCGCTTCCGCCCGCCAGAGCGAACTCGATGAGCGTCACCAGCGTCTCGCGCCGGGTGGTCAGGTCCGGCGCCTCGAGAAGCGCCTGCTTGTCCTCCGGCTCGAACGGGCACAGCATCGACAGGGCGTTGATGAGAAGCTCGTCCTCCGCCTCGGAGAGCGATTCCCAGTCGGTCTTCAGCTCCTCCGCGTCGAAATAGCGCTCGAGCAGCTTCAGGAACCGCGCGCGGTCGAATCCCGCATCCCGTTCCGCCTGCCCCAGGTCGCGCTCGAATCCCTCCCAGGAGACATCGCAGCTGCGGTAGGGCGCGAATCCCTCGACCTCGCGGCGCACGCGGTAGCGGCACACCCCGCTCAGCGTGATCATGTAGCGCCCGTCCTCGGTCTCGCTGAACTGCGTCAGCCGCCCGGCGCAGCCGATGGCGTGCAGGCGCGGCGGCCCCTCCCTCGTCTCCCGCGGCTGCACCATCCCGATCAGCCGGGTGCTGGTCTTCAGGCAATCGTCGATCATCGCCAGGTAGCGCGGCTCGAAGATGTGCAGCGGCAGCCGGCCGCGCGGCAGGAGCAACGCACCGGGCAGCGGAAAGACGGGAATATTCTGGGGAAGATCCGCGGCGTGGAACATGAGCGGCGAGGTAGTCCGCCCCACTGGTCAGGCAAATATCATGGAGGAGAGCCGCCTGCGGCCTTTCAGCGCCACCGGGTCCTTCGCCGGAAGCGCATCGAAGATCGTCAGGAGCTTGTTGCGCGCCGCGCCGTCGTTCCATTCCCGGTCCCGCCGGAACAGCTCCAGCAGCTCGTTCACCGCCGCCTCGGTCTCGCCGTGGGCATGCAGCGCCTGGGCGAGGTTGTACCGCGCCTCGTGGTCGTCCGGATTCGCCTCCACCTTGGCGCGGTTCTCGTCCACCGGCCCGGCATCGGCCGCCTCCTTGGCGAGCTGCAGCTGGGCATGCGCCGCCTCGAGCTCGGGGGCGTGGCTGATCTCGGCGTCGATGCCGTTCAGGATCGCCTCCGCCTGGTCGAGCTGGCCGATGGCGATGTAGCTGCGCACGAGCCCGCCATAGGCGGCGGCGTTCGACTTGTCCTCGCCGACGATGGCGGCGAAGATCTGCGCCGCCTCGCTCGCCGCGCCCTGCTCGAGAAGCTCCTCGGCCTGGGCGACCGCCTCGCCGAGGCCGCCACCGGCCGCGCTGCCGTCGCCGCCCCCGGCCTGCGCCACCAGCCGGTCGACGAAGGCCTTGATCTCGCTCTGCGGCACCGCGCCCTGGAAGCCGTCCACGGGCTGGCCCTTCCAGAACGCATAGACGGTCGGGACCGACTGGATGCGCAGCTGCGCGGCGATCTGCTGGGCGCGGTCCACGTCGACCTTCACCATCTTCACCGCGCCCTTGGCGGCGCGCACCGCGTCCTCGAGCATCGGGCCGAGCGTCTTGCAGGGGCCGCACCAGGTCGCCCAGAAATCGACGATCACCGGCACGTCGTTGCTGGCCTCGACCACGTCGGCCATGAAGGTCGCCTCGGTGGTCTCCTTGATGAGGTCGCCGCCGCCCTGCGGCTGAGCCGTGCCCTGTCCGAGCTCGATCATCGCTCCACTCCTCTCGATCCCGTCTCGATCCCGTGTCTCGGTCGACAAATGTGGCGCGCGCGGCAGTTTTGCAACCGCTCAGATGTCGAAGGTCGCGAAGACCGGCGCGTGGTCGGAGGGCTGCTCCCAGCCCCGCGCATCGCGGCGGATGCGGCTCGAATGCGCCGCCCCGGCGATGTCGGCGGAGGCCCAGACATGGTCGAGCCGCCGGCCCTTGTCGGCGGCCTGCCAGTCCGGGCTCCGGTAGGACCACCAGGAATAGAGCTGCCCCTCGGGGATGTCGGCCCGCGTCACGTCCACCCAGCCGCCGGCCTCCTGCGCCTCGGCCAGATGCGCCACCTCCACCGGCGTGTGGCTCACCACCCGGAGAAGCTGCTTGTGCGACCAGACGTCGTCCTCCCGGGGCGCGATGTTCAGGTCGCCGACGAGGATCGAGCGCTGCGGCGGCGCCACCCGGAACGCCTCCCGCATCGCCACGAGATAGTCGAGCTTCTGGCCGAATTTCGGGTTCGCCTCCCGGTCCGGTTTGTCGCCCCCCGCGGGGACGTAGTAATTGTGCACCACCACCCCGTTCTCGAGCCGCGCGGAGACGTGCCGGGCATGGCCGAGATCGACGTGATCGCGGGCACCGACCTCCTCGATCGGCCGCTTCGAGAAGATCGCGACGCCGTTGTAGCCCTTCTGCCCCTGCGCCACGACATGGCCGTAGCCCAGCGCCGCGAAGGACGGGATCTTCTCCACCGGCGACTTGCATTCCTGCAGGCAGAGCACGTCCGGTGCCTCTTCGCGCAGAAGCCGCTCCACGAGCGGCGCGCGCAGGCGGACGGAGTTGATGTTCCAGGTGCAGATCGTGAACGGCATGGTCTCTCCTCGGGGTGAAGCGCCTCCATATCCAGACCTGGCGCGCGTGTCACCGGAACGGGCGGGAGCGGCGAGCCGTTGTCGCCGGAACCACGGATACGGAGACTCAGATGCGACCGATGCCCATCCTCGCCCTCGCCCTCGCCCTCGCCCTCCCGGCGGGTCTCGCCGCCCAGACGGCGACGGGGACCCTCACCGGAACGCTCGGCCTCGATCCCGCGAACTGGACGATTCTCGCGAACGCCGAAGTGCCGACCAGCAACTGGAAAGAGGTCGAGGCGGGCTACCGGATGACCGTGATCGGCTATCCCGAGACCGAACGGCCCTCCCCCGACAACGCGATGACGATCACCTTCACGGCCAATTCCGGGGCGGTGGAGCCCGCGGCGGAGAACGCCCGGGTCGAGCTTGCCCGCAGCGGCGCCGCCCCGCTCGTCGCGACCGGCCAGAACATCGACTTGTCGCTGACCGCTTTCGAGGTGGAGGGCGACGACATCGCCATCGCCGGCAACCTCGTCGCCGCGATGACTCCCGGCGGGTCGGAGGACCTCGTGGCGGACGGTCAGAACGTGCTCACCTTCGACGGCAACTTCCAGGCCACGATCCCGCAGGCCGAGTGAGACGCGGCCCCCATCGCGGATGACGCGCCGCCGCCGGACCTGCTAAGACGCGGCAAACAGGACGGGACTTGCCGATGATCAGATTCGCACTGGCGCTCGCGCTCGCCGCCGCGCCCGCCGCCGCGCAGGATTGGGAGACCTTCGCGGCGGGCGGCCGCATCGGCGCCGGCATCTGCCCGCGGGCAATGTCCCATGCCGATGACGGGACCTACTGCCTGTCGGTGATCTGCGACGGCGGCGAGGGGCCGTTTCTCGACCTCAGCTTCCTGGGCTTCTCCGGCCTGCCCGACCGCGCCGACATCCGGATGGAAGCGGCCGGCGCCACGTTCGGCGGCGCCGTGGAGGCCGCCACCGAGGGGCGCGTCACCCTCTACCGGCTCGATCTCGCGGAGGCGGCGCGCACCGCCCTGCGTCGCGGGTTGAACGCCGCCGCCACGGTCGCGGAAGTCGAGGGCGAGCCGCTGCTCGAGCTGAACTTCCCGCTCGCCGGATCGAGCGCGGGGATCGAGCGCGCGCAATCGCTCTGCACCGCGGACCGCGACCGGTCCGGCGCCGGGGTGCCTGCCCCCGAGCGCATCTATTCCTCCGAGGCGGTCAGCTCCGATCTCGTGGACCGCGATCTCGCCTGGTCCGGCGCCGTCACCCGCCTCGCCGCCGACGGCACCGCAACCCGCCGGGACGGCAGCGGCGGCGCGCCCCTGACCGGGCGCTGGCATGTCGAGGGCACCGACCGGATCTGCCTCACCCTCGGGCAGGCGGAGACCACCTGCCTGCGCTTCTATCGCGCGGGCGGCGAGCTTCGGGTCCGGCGCGCGGATGCCGGCGCCGAGGCGGAGCTCGGCGCCGTCGAGATCGCCGAGTGAGCGATCAGTTGGCCAGGCGGTAGCCGCCCGATTCCGTCACCAGCAGCCGCGCCTGCGAGGGGTCGGGCTCGATCTTCTGCCGCAGCCGGTAGATATGCGTCTCCAGCGTATGCGTGGTGACGCCCGCATTGTAGCCCCAGACCTCGTGCAGCAGCACGTCGCGCGGCACCACGCCGTCGGGCGCGCGGTAGAGGAACTTCAGGATGTTGGTCTCCTTCTCGGTCAGGCGGATCTTCTTCTCCGCCTCGTCCACCAGCATCTTCTGCGCCGGGCGGAAGGAATAGGGCCCGAGCTGGAACACCGCGTCCTCGGATTGCTCGTGCTGGCGCAGCTGGGCACGGATCCGCGCCAGAAGGACCGCGAACTTGAACGGCTTCGACACGTAGTCGTTGGCGCCCGCGTCGAGCCCGAGGATCGTGTCGGCGTCGCTGTCATGGCCGGTGAGCATCAGGATGGGGCATTTCACACCCTGCTTGCGCATCAGCCGGCACAGCTCGCGCCCGTCCGTGTCGGGCAGGCCCACGTCGAGAATCACGAGATCGAAAAGCCCCGCCTTCACCTTCTCCATCGCATGCGCTGCGCTCTCGGCCTCGAACACGTCGAAATCCTCGGTCATCACGAGCTGCTCGCTCAGCGCCTCGCGCAGGTCGTCGTCATCGTCGACCAGAAGAATCTTTTTCGGATTGCTCATCATACTACTCCGTCGCCTCTCACCCGCGCAAATGTGATCGCGATGCGCTTGACGCAAGGCTTGCAACACTCGGTCACGGGGCCGTGTAGCCGAAGCGGGATTCGTTTCACATTGCGCCCCGCCGCCCCTATTGCCGGCCCATGATGCGCCTCTCCCCCACCGGCGCCGAGCGGCTGGCCAGGGCCCGGGCGGATCTGCGCCTCGGGCTCCCGGTGGTGCTGTGCGACGGCGCGCGGCGCGCCCTGGTCGCCGCGGCGGAGACCGTCGCGGCGGAGCGCCTCGCCGCCCTCTGCGCCGGCGGCGACGCGGAACTCGCGCTCACCCACTGGCGCGCCGAGACCCTGAAGATCCGCGTCTATGACGGCGACCTCGCCCGCCTGCCGCTCTCGCCCGAGACCCTGCCGCGCCAGCTCTCGGCGCTGATCGACCCGGCGGGCGACCTCGCCACGCCCCTCAAGGGCCCCTTCCTCGCGATCCGCGACGGCGACGCGACCTTCGCCCGCGCCGGTCTCGCCATCGCCAAATCCGCCCGCATCCTGCCCGCGGTGATCATCACGCCGGCGACGGAGACGCCGCCGGGTCTGACCGAGGTGGCGATCGACGAGCTCACCCCGCCGACGCCCGCGCGCCTCTCCCGCGTCGTCGCCGCCGACCTGCCGATCGCCGCATCGGTGGCGACGCGACTCCATGTCTTCCGCCCCGCCGACGGCGCCGAGGAACACTACGCGATCGAGGTCGGCCGCCCCGACCGCCATGCCCCGATCCTCGCCCGGCTGCATTCGGCCTGCTTCACCGGCGACGTGCTGGGCTCGCTCAAATGCGATTGCGGCGCCCAGCTCGCCGCCGCGCTCGAGCTCATGGCCGGCTCGGGCGGCGGCATCCTGCTCTACCTCAACCAGGAGGGGCGCGGCATCGGACTCGCCAACAAGATGCGCGCCTACGCCCTGCAGGATCAGGGCTTCGACACGGTGGAGGCCAACCATCGGCTCGGCTTCGACGACGACGAACGCGATTTCGGCCTCGGCGCCGCGATCCTGCGCGACCTCGGCATCGGCAGCGTCCGGCTCCTGACCAACAATCCCCGCAAGGTCGAGCGCCTCGCCGCCGAGGGGATCGGGGTCGTCGAGCGTGTCCCCCTCTGGGTGGGCGAGACCCGGTTCAATCGCGACTACCTGCGCGTCAAGTCGGAGAAGTCGGGGCATCTCTCGTGAGCCCGCTGCGGCTCACCCCCCGGGGCCTCCTGGTCTTCGGCCGCACCCTGCCCTGCACGATCGGCCGCGGCGGCCGCGCCGCCGACAAGCGCGAGGGCGACGGCGCCACGCCACGCGGGACGCACCGGATCGCGGCTCTCCTCTACCGTCCCGACCGGGTCGCCCGGCCCGCTCCCTGGGCGCGTCCGATCGGGCTCCGCGACATCTGGTCCGACGATCCTGCCGACCCGGCCTACAACACGCGCCTCCGCGCCCCCTCGCCCTTCACCCACGAGCGGCTGCGCCGTGCCGACCCGCTCTACGACCTGATTCTCGTCACCGACTGGAACCGCCCCGCCCGGCCGGGCCGGGGCTCGGCAATCTTCCTGCACCGCTGGCGCCTCCCCGGCGCCCCGACAGAGGGCTGCATCGCCCTTTCGCCCCCGGACCTCGCCTGGCTCGCCGCCCGCGCCGTTCCCGGCACGCGGCTCCTCGTGCCCTGAGCGGCACGCAATCTCATAATGCCCTGAGCGAACCGCGCCTTATTTGTCACATCCCCGAGCGGCGCGCCGGGCCGCGATCCTAGCCCGTGGGCCGCTCGCCGAAGATCGCCGAGCCCACGCGCACCGAGGTCGCGCCGAACCGGATCGCCGTCTCGAAATCCGCGCTCATTCCCATCGACAGGCCCGAAAGCCCGTTGCGCTCCGCGATCTTCGCCAGCAGCGCGAAATGCAGCGACGGCTCCTCGTCGATCGGCGGGATGCACATCAGTCCCCGGACCGGCAGGTCGAGATCGCGGCAGGTCGCCACGAACGCATCCGCCTCGCGGGGCAGAACGCCCGCCTTCTGGTCCTCCTCGCCGGTATTCACCTGCACGTAGAGATCGGGGCAGGCGCCGGTTTCCTGCGCCAGCCGGGCGATGGTCCGAGCGATCTTCGGCCGGTCCACGACCTCGATCACGTCGAAGAGATCCATCGCCTGCCGGGCCTTGTTGGATTGCAGCGGGCCGATGAGATGCAGCCGCACGCCCCCGAACCTGTCGCGGAAGCCCGGCCATTTGCCTTCCGCCTCCTGCACGCGGTTCTCGCCGAAGACGCGATGCCCTTCCCCGAGCACCGCCTCGACCCGCGCGTCGGGCTGCTTCTTGCTGACCGCCACCAGCTCGATCCCGGCGGGATCGCGGCCCGCCGCCTTCGCCGCGGTGCCGATCCGCTCGCGGATGTCGCTCAGACCCATCTCGCGCCCTCCTGCGCCGATCCCGTGGGGTCCGATCTATGGGGCCGGAGCCCGCAAAAGGAAAGGGCGGCTCCGAAGAGCCGCCCCCGTCCCGCGTCCCGATCCGGTCGGATCAGAACGACATCGCGATCCCGAAGGAGTAGCGGTCGTACTCGTTGGTGCCGTCGACATCCGGGTCGAGGTTGTCGACTTCGTTGTGGGCATAGCCGCCCTGCAGCTCGGCACCGCCGCCCAGGTCGTAGTTGACGGTCAGGGCCACGCCTTCGCTGTCGTTGATGTCCTCGTACGTGAATTTGCCCCAGTTCACCGCGACCAGCCAGGCATCGAACTCGTAGCCGACCGCGACGCCGACATGGTCTTCGATCCCGCCCGGGAACTCGTCGTAGCTGGAGTAGTTCAGGATCGCCTGGAGGCCGTTATCCATGGCGAAGTCGAGGCTGCCGCCGACGACGCTGGCGGAGTTGTCCTCGTACTCGACGTCGGTGATTACATCGTCGTCGGTATCCGCGGTGCCGTTGTCGTCGACGGTGATGTCGGTGACCTCGAAGTTGCCCGCCTGCTGGTAGCCGAGGCCGGCGCCGAAGGAGACGCCCGAGAACTCGCCCGAATAGCGGAAGCCGATGCCGAGAACCGTGTCGTTCGAGATGGCGCGGATCTCGTCGTTCACGAACGCGCTGATCTCGTCGAGATCGAAGCCGATGTCGCCCAACTCGGTGCCGGCGAGCGCCCTGTCCGTATTGTCGTCGATCTCGGCCGAGAGGGCCACGGAGAAGTCGCCGAAGGAATAGTCGTAGCGCGCGATCTGGCCTTCATCGCCGGCATCTTTGGAATACAGCCCGTCGAGGCCGCTGTTGCCGCCGACGATGCCGTTGTCGTAGCCGGCATGCTCGTTGTCGTCCTGCAGCGTGCCGCCGATGATCGCTTCCTGCAGCGCGAAGTCGTAGGCGCCGTCGGTGTCGCCCATGGTCAGCGTGCCGAGCGAGCCGGAGACGAAGACCGAGGTGTCGTCACCGCCCTCCGAGGCGTCGAACGCGCCGATATTGCCGTCCGCGTCCTCGTCGTTGAGCGAGTCGAGGTCGATCGTCGCACCGAAGGTCAGGCCGGTATCGGTCTCGCCGGACATCGAGAAGGTCGCGTCGATATCGGTGTGGAACTGGGTGTCGATGTCGTCTCCGGACGGTCTCTCGCCCCCGAAGATGCCCATCTCCGCGAACCCGGTGAGCTCGACGTCGGCCATGGCGAAGGTCGTCGAGGCGACCAGAGCCGTGGAGGCAAGAAGCAGCTTGTTCATTGTATCCCTCATTAGCTTTTCCCGGCCCCAAGAGGTCCAGCGGCCTCAAGGGTACGTGATCGCAGTGCGCCTTTTCCCCTTCTGCATCAAGCGATGGGAAAAGGCGTGAGGGAACGGGGCATCGGATTGGTGCAGCCGCGCCACAGTGACCGCGGCCGCGCCGGAGACAAGAATGGCCGCCCCGAAAGGCGGCCATGCCAGGCGTGTCCGGCCGGCATCCCGGCCGGAGCGGCGGCGCTTACATGTCGTCGCCGCGCGCGATCCCTTCGATCCGCTGGCACTCCTCGCTGCCGCCCTGGGAGTTCGCCGTGAGGACGATGCCGGAGACCTGCGTCATGGTCAGGTTCATCATGCCGTCCTCGTCGATATCGATGTCGCATCCCGACAGCGCCTCTTCGAGCCGCTGCTGCAGCATCGTCATCTGCTCGTCGGACTGCATGTCGGCGGTGGCATCCTGCGCGAAGGCCGGCGCGGCGATGAGGGCTGCGGCGGCGACGGTGATCATGCGTTTCATGAAAAAATTCCCTTCTCGGTCTTCTATATGATTGTCGCGCCGGACGATGCGGCGCGACGGCGGGTCAGGACGGCCTCAGGCCGCCTTCCGAGCGGGAGTTAAATTGCCCGGCCGCGGCGATCAGGGGACAAAGCGTCACAACCCCCTCACATCGCCGTCAAAATCCTTAACGGCCACGCCGCGGCAGGGCTTCGTTCTGCTTCCTTGCCGGGCGCGCCCGGCTCCGCTACTCACGAGGCGAGGACATCGAGTTCACGGGGGACGCCATGGGGTCTCGGACCATAATGCGCATGATTGCCGTCGCGACGGCTCTCGCCATGCTCGCGGGATGTGCGGACAGCCCGCCGCCCGGCGAGCCCGGGCCGAGCCGGGCCGAGATCTGGCAGCAGCAGAACCTCGAGGTCTACGAGGATCCCGACCGCTCCACGATCTGGGATCTCTTCTCCAACCGCGACAATCCGAATCGCACGGTGGAGGTGAACACCTATCTCTGGTCCGCCGCGCAGGAGGTTCTGGACTTCCTGCCGCTGGAGACGGCCGACCCGTTCTCGGGCGTCCTCGCCTACGGCTACGGCACCCCGCCGGGCGGCGGCCCGGTCTATCGCGCCACCGTCTACGTGCAGGATCCCGCGCTCGACGCGCGCTCCCTGAACGTCGCGATCGCCACCCGCTCCGGCCCGGTCACGCCGGCCACCGCCCGCGCGGTGGAGGACGCCATCCTGACCCGCGCCCGCCAGCTCCGCGTCGCCGACGGCGAGCTCTGATCCGGCCGGGGTCGCGGCTGTCCCGCGGCCCTCCCCCGGCTCGTCCGGGGCGGTCCGATGCCGCTGGACCCGGGCCTGTGGCGCACGTATCACCCCCCTGAACAGGCACGACCAGAGGGACGAGGTTTCATGGCCCGCTACGATGCCGGCGCGATCGAGCCGAAATGGCAGCAGGCCTGGCGCGATGCCGGCTGCTTCACCGCCCGCCGCGATCCAGAGAAGCCGAAATACTACGTGCTCGAGATGTTCCCCTATCCGAGCGGCAACCTCCATATCGGGCATGTGCGCAACTACGCGATGGGCGACGTGGTGGCGCGCCACAAGCTCGCCACCGGCCACGCCGTCCTGCACCCGATGGGCTGGGACGCTTTCGGCCTGCCGGCCGAGAACGCCGCGATGGAGCGCGGCGTGCATCCCGGCGACTGGACCTACGCCAATATCGACCAGATGCGCGCCCAGTTCGCGCGCCTCGGCCTGACCCTCGACTGGAGCCGGGAATTCGCCACCTGCGATCCGTCCTATTACGGCCAGCAGCAGGCGATGTTCATCGACTTCCTCGACAAGGGCCTCGCCTATCGCCGGAACGCGGTGGTGAACTGGGATCCGGTGGACAGGACCGTGCTCGCCAACGAGCAGGTGGAGGACGGCAAGGGCTGGCGCTCCGGCGCCCCCGTCGAGCGGTGCGAGCTCACGCAATGGTTCTTCCGCATCTCCGACTATTCCGAGGAGCTGCTCGCCGCCCTCGACGGGCTCGACGACTGGCCCGCCAAGGTCAAGACGATGCAGCGCAACTGGATCGGCAAGTCGCGCGGCATCGAGATCGACTTCGCGCTCGCCCGGCCGGCGCACGGCCACGAGTCGATCACCTGCTACTCCACCCGCCCCGACACGCTGAGGGGCGCGAGCTTCCTCGCCATCTCCCCCGACCATCCGCTGGCGAAGGCGCTGGAGGCCGACGATGCGCGGGTCGCCGCCTTCAACGCCGAGGCGCGCCGGAGCGCCACCAGCGAGGAGGCGCTGGAGAAGGCCGAGAAGCTCGGCATCGAGACCGGCCTCGCCGTCCGCCATCCGGCGGAGGATCGCGACCTGCCGGTCTGGATCGGCAATTTCGTCCTCATGGAATACGGTACCGGCGCAGTGTTCGGCTGCCCCGCCCACGACCAGCGCGACCTCGACTTCGCCCGCAAGTACGGGCTCGCGGTCCGCAACGCCTTCCATCTCCCGGATGCGCCGGAAGAGGTGACGACGCAGGCGCTGGTGCCGCCGAAGGATGTGCCCGTCGTCTATGTCGACCACTTCGCCGGCCTCGGCGAGACCACCGCCTACGACGCCATCGAGCGCTCGATCGACTGGTTCGAGACGCGGGGCAAGGGCCGCGGCACCACCCGCTACCGCCTGCGCGACTGGGGCCTCAGCCGGCAGCGCTACTGGGGCTGCCCGATCCCGGTCGTCCATTGCGAGAGCTGTGGCGTGGTGCCGGAGAAGAAGGAGAACCTGCCCGTCGAGCTGCCGCGCGACATCGACTTCTCCACACCCGGCAACCCGCTCGACCGCCACCCGACCTGGCGCAACGTGCCCTGCCCCGCCTGCCGCGCCCCCGCCCGGCGCGAGACCGACACGATGGACACCTTCGTCGATTCGTCCTGGTACTACGCCCGTTTCACCTCGCCGGGGGCCGACACCCCCACCGACCCGGACGAGGTCGCCTACTGGATGAACGTCGACCAGTATATCGGCGGCGTCGAGCACGCGATCCTGCACCTTCTCTATTCGCGCTTCTTCGCCCGCGCGATGCAGGAATGCGGCTACCTGCCGGAAAGCGCGAAGGAGCCGTTCGACGCGCTCTTCACGCAAGGCATGGTCACCCACGAGATCTACAAACGCGAGATCCCGATCAATTACGGTGACGGCGACTGGAAATACGGAGACAACGATGCCGCTTATGGAGGCACGCGCGCGAAGTATTTTATGCCTTCCGAGATCGAGCGGACGGCCGAAGGCGCGATACTGAAAGAAGACGGCAAGCCGGTCGAGGTCATCCCCTCGGCCAAGATGTCCAAGTCGAAGCGCAACGTGGTCGATCCGATCGACATCATCGACCGCTTCGGCGCCGACACCGCGCGCTGGTTCGTGCTCTCCGACAGCCCGCCCGAGCGCGACGTGGAATGGACCGATGCCGGCGCCGAGGCGGCGTCGCGCCATCTCGCGCGGGTCTTCCGCACGGCGCTTGCCGCCCGCGACGCCGCCGAGACCGGATCGGGCGATGCCGAGCTGCGCCGCGAGACCCACCGCGCAATCCATGACGTGACCCAGCAGATCGAGAGCTTCGGCTTCAACGCCGCCATCGCGCGGCTCTACGCCTTCGCCGCCGCCCTGTCGAAATCGGAGGCCGGCCGCGCGGCGCAGGTCGAGGCGGCGCGCGTCCTGGCGCAGCTCATGGCGCCGATGACGCCGCATCTGTCGGAGGAGATCTGGCAGCTCCTCGGCGGCGAGGGGCTTTGCGCCACCGCCCGCTGGCCGGTCGCCGATCCGGCCATGCTGGTCGACGAGGAGCTGACCATGCCGATCCAGGTCAACGGCAAGCGCCGTGCCGAGATGAAGGTCGCCCGCGACGCCGCCAAGGCCGATGTCGAGGCGATGGCGCTCGCCTCCGAGGCGGTGCAGCGGGCGCTGGCCGGCGGCAGCCCGAAGAAGGTGATCGTGGTGCCGGGCAAGATCGTCAATGTCGTGGTCTAGGTTCCACGCCGATAGAAAGTCGTGGTCTAGGGTCCACGCCGATGGAGACCCGTGGTCCGGGTTCCGCCCCGATGGAGACCCGTGGTCCGGCAGCCGCGCCCGGATGGAATCGCCTGCTCCGGCACCGCGGTCCGGCCGCGCCTCCTCCTGGTCGAGACGCGGCGCGCTCGCCGCCCTCGGCAGCCTCGCCGCGCTCTCCGCCTGCGGCTTCACCCCGGTCTACGGGCCAGCCGGCGCCGCTTACGGTCTCTCGGGCGAGATCGCCGTCGATGCCCCGGAGGACGAGGGCAGCTATTTCTTCGTCCGCGCGCTCGAGACCCGGCTCGGCCGCGCCACCGCCACCCCGAGCTACAGGCTCTCCGCCGACATCCGGGTCGTCGACGAGGAGCTCGGCCGCACCCCGGCGGGCGACATCACCCGCATCCGTCTGAACGGCCTCCTGAGCTACCGGCTGCGCGACACGAAGACGGACAAGGTGGTGAAATCCGGCCGAATCCGCAACTTCACCGCCTATTCCTCCCCGGTCGTGGGAAGGGGGAGCGCCAGCCTCGCCGGCAATCCCGTCTCGGTGGACAGCGCCGCGAACGACGCGCTGGACCGGCTGATGATCATTCTCGCCGAAAACCTCGTCGCCGAGCTGCTCGCCACCTCGCCCGACTGGCGGCGATGAAGCTCAACGCCCGCGACGCCCGCGACTGGATCGCGAAGCCCGCCGCCGACCGGCCCGGCACCCTCCTCCACGGCACCGACGCGATGCGCGTCGCGCTGAAGCGCCAGGAGCTCGTCGCCCACCTCGCCGGCCCCGACGCCGACGCGGAGATGCGCCTCACCCGCATCGCCGCCGCCGATCTCCGCCGCGAGAAGCTGCTCCTCGCCGATGCGGTCAAGGCGCAAGGATTCTTCCCCGGCCCCCGCGTCGCCCTCGTCGACGAGGCCACGAACCAGGTCGCCGACCCGATCCTCGCCGCGCTCGCGGACTGGCGTCCGGGCGATGCCCATATCGTCGTCGCCGCCGGCCAGCTGAAACCCGCCTCCGCGCTCCGCAAGGGCTTCGAATCGCATGGCTCCGCGGTCGCCATCGCCATCTACGACGATCCCCCCGACCGCGCCGAGATCGACGCCTGGATCGCGGAGGCCGGCCTGCCCGAGCCCGACCGCGACGCCCGCGCGCTCCTCGGCGCGCTCGCCGCCGATCTCGGCCCCGGCGATTTCCGCCAGCTTCTCGCCAAGATCGGCCTCTACATGCTGGGAGAGAGCGCCCCCACCCGGGCCGCCGACATCGCCGCCTGCGCGCCCGGCTCCACCGAGGCCGATCTCGACGACGTGCTCCACGCCGCCGCCGAGGGTCATACCGACGCGATCGGCCCGATCCTCTCGCGCCTCGAATCGCAGGGCGCCCAGCCGGTCGGGCTCGCCATCGCCGCCCTGCGCCATTTCCGCCAGCTCCACGCCGTCGCCGCCGATCCGGGCGGCGCCGCGGCCGGCATCGGCAGGCTCCGCCCCCCCGTCTGGGGCCCCCGCCGCGACGCGCTCCAGCGGCAGGCGACGCGGCTCGGCCTGCACCGGCTCGAGGAGGCGGTGCAGATCCTCGTTGACACCGATCTCACGCTGCGCTCGCCGGCGCGCGTGCCGCACATGGCGCTGATGGAGCGCGCCCTCATCCGCCTGTCCATGCTCGGCCGCCGCTAGGGGCGCGTCCGGTTCGACGCGGGACCGCCCCGCGCGGGCGCATGTCGCGCCCGGCCGGAGCGAACGAAGCGCCCATGGCCCAGCCACCCGGCATCGTCCCCGAATGGCGCCGGCTCGAGCGGCTAACCGCAGACGCTGCCCGCCTCCGCGTCGATCCCCTGCCAGACGGCCGCGCCCCAGGGCGCCAGCCGCCGCCCGTCCCAGTCGGTCTCGAGCGCCGGCGGCCGCCCCTGGCGCGTCGGAACGGGCAGGTCGGCCCCGGCGGAGAAGTTGAACACCGCGAGCCAGCCCGCCTCTCCCCTGCGGATGCGGAGCGCCAGCACCGTCGGCGAGGCGTCCTCGCTCGATCGCTTCGCAGAAACTGCCGCCCAGAACCGGGCCATGTCCTCGCGGGTCGCGACCGGCGGCCGTCCCGGTGACGACAACTTCCTCCGTCCGGACAAATCCGACCGTCGTCTCTTCGCAGCCATCGCAACCTCCTGTGCAAGAGTGTTGCGACGACCGGTTGAGACCGCCTAATATTGCTGCCGCCTGTGGCTCCAGGTCCAGGCCGGCGGCCCGAACTGGCTCAGCCAGTTGTCGGGCGGCGTGCCGTCGGGGCTGGGATCGCGGAAGACATAGGCCTCCGCCTTCTCCGCATCCCCGTCGAGCGCCGCGCGGAACCTTTCGTGCTCCACGCTCGTGTGGTTATAGATCTGGTCGACGATGATTCGCAGGTCGCGCGCATGCGCCGCCGCCGCCAGCCGGTCGAAATCCTCCAGTGTCCCGTGCCGCTCGGCCACCGCCCGGTGGTCGGCCACGTCGTAGCCGCCGTCATGCAGGGGCGAGACGTAGAACGGGGAGACCCAGATGGCATCCACGCCGAGCGCCGCGATGTGGTCGAGGCGCTCGGTGATGCCGTTCAGGTCCCCCACTCCCGAGCCGGTCGTGTCGGCGAAGGAGCGGGGATAGACCGCGTAGATCGCGGGCGCGTCCGGCCGGGGGCCGTCAGGCGCCAACGATCTTGCCGCCGTTCGGATGCAGGGTCTGGCCGGTGAAGTAGGAGCCGTCGGCGCTCGCCAAAAACAGGAACGAGGTCGCGATCTCCCAGGGCTGGCCGGCGCGGCCCAGGGGCGTGCCCTCGCCGAACCCCTCGACCATCTCCGGCGGCATGGAGCCCTCGATGAACGGCGTCCAGACCGGCCCCGGCGCCACCGCGTTCACCCGGATGCCCCGCTCGGCGAGGTTCGAGGCCATCGAGCGGGTGAAGGCCAGGCTCGCGCCCCGCGTGGTCGAATAGCTGACCAGCGAATCGTTGCCCTTGAAGGCGTTGACGCTCGTGGTGTTCACGATCGCCGCGCCCTCTTCCATGTGCTTCAGGGCCGCCTGCGTGGTGAAGAAGTAGCTCAGGACATTGGTCTCCATCACCTTGCGGAGCTGCTCCTCGCCGAGTTCCTCCTCGATCGGCACGTCGATATATTGCAGCGCGGCGTTGTTGATCAGCACGTCGATCCTGCCGAACCGCTCGACGGTCTTCTCGACCGCTTCGGTGGCATGGTCCTTCTTGCCCAGATCGCCGGGGATCAGCAGTGCCTCGCTGCCCTCGCGCTCGACCAGCCGCTTGGCCTCATCGGCATCCTCGTGCTCGTCGAGATAGGCGATGGCCACCTTCGCCCCCTCGCGGGCGAACAGCACCGACACCGCGCGGCCGATGCCGCTGTCGCCGCCGGTGACGAGCGCCACCTTGCCCTCGAGCTTGCCGACGCCCGGGAACCGGGGCTCGTAATCGGGTTTCGGATCCATTTCGTGCTCGTGGGCGGGCATCCGCTCCTGCACACGCTCCGTCGCGTTCTCACTCATGACGTCACTCCTTTGTCGCGGGCGCCCGGACCGGCCGGTCCGGCGCGCCATTTGCACGTCGGACCGACGAAACGACCGCCCGCCGGAATGGTTCAGGTATTCATCGCCGCGACCGCGCCGCCATCGACGCGATAGGCCGACCCGTTGGTGAAACTCGCCCGGTCGGAGCAGAGGAGCGCGATCACCGCGGCCACCTCATCCGCCTGCCCGCGCCGCTTCAGCGTCAGGAACGGGCGCTCCTCCTTGAGGAAGCTCTCGATCGCCTCCTGCTTCGACACGCCGAGGGAGGAGGCGCGCATCTCCATCATGCCGTCGGTCATCGGCGTCTCGATGAAGGCCGGCGCCACCGTGTTCATCAGCACGCCCTTCGGCCCGTAGCCCAAGCTCGCCCCCTTGATCCAGTTCACGAGCGCCGCCTTGGCCGTGTTGTAGACCGCCTCGTCCCAGTAGGGCTGGACCGCGTTCTCGGAGGTCACGCAGACCATCCGCCCCCAGCCGCTCTGGGTCATCTGCGGCAGCATCTGCCTCGCCAGGCGCACGGCGGAGAGGAAATTCGTCTCCCAGACCCGGGTGTATTCCGCGTCGGTCATCTCCAGCGGGTCACCCTTCTCGCCGGTCACCCCCGCGGCATGGACGAGGATGTCGCAGCCGCCCTTCCGCTCCATGAGCCGACCCAGCCGGTCGATGTCGTCGGTCTCGGTGAGATCTGCGGGCGCGCTGTCCACGTCGTCGCCGAGCGACCGCGCCGCTTTCGCAACCGCGTCCGCGTCCAGGTCGGTGAGGGTGAGCTTCACCCCCGCCTCGTGGAGGTCGCGTGCCGCGGCGAGGCCGATGCCGCTGCTGCCGCCGGTCACCAGCGCGATCTTTCCCTCGATCCTGAGATCCATTCGGCCTGTCCTTCTGTCCTGGGTCGCCCGGGCAACGGGACAGGCGCTCGGTCGTTCCGGCCTGCGACGATTGCGCCGGGGCAGGTTGCCTGCGCGCGGCGGGGTTCGGGATCGGCGCGACCGGCAGCGGCGGCGATCCGAGCGCCGCCCCCCAGGGCGAGAGTCGCGCCGCCGGAGCGCGCTCAGGACCGGAACAGCCGCACCAGGCTCAACCCGGCATCGGTCAGGTCGGCGAGCCGGGCGAGGATGTGCTCGGGGGCGAGGCCCGCCTGCTTGCCCTCGACCGTGGCGATGCGGTCGAGAAGCCGCATCAGCCGCCGCCGGTGGATGCCGAGATGCGCCTGAACCGGGTCGGCGACGAGTCCGGCGAAGGTCGTCACCACCGAGGCGGCCATCGCCAGCAGCACCCCCGTCACTACCACCAGCCAGGGCGGCACGTCCACGCTGAAGACCCCGTACCAGACCCGCCCGAGACCCTGCCCCAGCGGGAATCCGGCCACCGCCTGGGCATGGGCGTAGGCATCCGTGATCCGCGGCGCCAGCGAGACGATGCCGGGCGTCGCCGAGCCGAAGAGCGCCAGCCCCGCGGCCAGGACCAGGAGCGAGGTGGTGATCTCGGAGACCGCCGAGCGCACGCTGACGTAATCCTCGATCATCTCCCGGCCGCGCCGGCCGAGATCGGCGCCCTCCAGCAGGTCGCTCAGGATCAGCCGCTTCACCGCGCGCGCGACCGAGGTCGGAAGCAGGATGCGCCGCGCCCCGAGCCAGGCGCCGAGCCGCGCGAATCCCGCGAGGCGGCAGAGCCCGCCCGCCAGCCGCACCAGCAGGAAGACCGGTGCCAGCGCCACGTTCAGCGGCGCGCGCAGGATGTCCCAGCCCAGCGCCGCGCGGTGCAGCCTCAGCGTCCCGGCGAGGCGGAAATGCGCGCGGACGAAGGCATCGACCTTCGCGCACACGGCGCGGGCGCTGTCGTCCGAGGCAGAGGTCATCGGACCGGCCCTTCGCATGAATCGCCGCCTGTCGCCCGGAACGGCCGGGCCCGGACCGCGCCGGACCGCAATGACGCGTGACCGTCAGTTTCCGTCTTCATTCCCGCCTTCGTCCCGGTCCGCATCGCCGGCCGGTTCCTCAGCCGGCGCCCCGCGCGGCGCGGAATGTCCCGGCACGTCGCCCTCGTCGAGAAGCCCCTCCTCGACGAGTCTGAGCGCGAGCCCCGCCGCCCCCTCGAAGAGATGCGTGCGCCAGCCCTGGGCCGCCGCCGCCTCCACGTTCTCGGGACTGTCATCGGTGTAGAACAGCCGCTCGGGCGCGATCCCGGACCGCCGCTCCAGCGTTTCGAAGATCGCCGGATCGGGCTTCATCACCCGCTCGTGGCCGGAGACCACGGCACCGTCGAACTCGGTCAGCGCCGGATGCAGCCGGCGCGCCAGCGCGAAGGTCTCGCGGCCGAAATTGGTCAGCGCGAAGACCGGTACGCGCCGCGCCCGGAGCGCGCGCAGCAATGCCACGCTGTCCTCGATCACCGGCCCGGCCATCTCGTCCCAATGGTCGCGCCAGGCGAGGATGTCGCGCCCCCAGCGGCGATAGGTCGCCGCGGTCTCCTCCACGGTCTCGTGCCAGGGCGCGCCGGCATCGATGCGCGCGTTCATCTCGGCGAGCGGGACCTCCTTGAACATCCGCACCCGCGCGACGTGCCCGATGCTCCGGTCATAGTAGGATTCCGGGTCCCATCTGAGCAGCACGTTGCCGATGTCGAAGACGACCGCCTCGGGCCTCATCGTGGTCCTCCCGCTCTAGGGCGCTCTCATCACCCGCTCCAGGGCCTCGCGGAACCGCGACCGGTCGGCCTTGCCGAAGGCGCGTCCGCCGCCCTGCCGGAACGGATCCGCCGCCCGGAGATCGGTCATCAGGTCGCGCGCCGCAAGGGCCTCGGAGACGTTTCTCTCGTGAAGTTCGCTTCCGTCGGGCTTCAGGACCCGCGCCCCCGCGGCCACCGCCTTCGCGGCGAGCGGCACGTCGCTGGTCACCACCACGTCGCCGGCGCCGCAGCGCTCCGCGATCCAGATGTCGGCCGCGTCCGGCCCCTCGGCCACATAGACCATCTCCACCAGCGGGTTGGCCGACGGCCGCAGGCCGCCGTTCGACACCATGGCGACGCGGACCCGATGCCGCGTCGCCACCTCCTCCGCCTCCGCCTTCACCGGGCAGGCATCGGCGTCGACATAGATCATCCCCAGAGCGCCTCGCCATGGAAGCGGACATGGTCCTCGATGAAGGACGAGACGAAGAAGTAGCTGTGGTCGTATCCCGGCTGCAGCCGGAACGACGCCTGCTGCTTCCGGTCGCAGATCGCCGCCGCCAGCGCGCCGGGCTTCAGCTTGTCCCAGAACTGGTCGTGGGTGCCGATATCGACGAGCACCGGCCCGTCGAAGCCCTTCGTCCGCATCAGGTGGCTGGCGTCGTGCGCCTCCCACCGGGAGCGGTCCTCGCCCAGATACTTCGTCAGCTGCGGCGTCCCCCACTCGCTGTCCATCGTGTTGCACATCGGCGAGAAGGCGGAGACCGAGGCGAAGCGCTCGGGCAGGTTCATCGCCACGGTCAGCGCCCCGTGCCCGCCCATCGAATGCCCGGTGATCGCCTGCCGGTCGAGATCCACCGCGAACTCGGCGGCGAGGAGGCCCGGCAGCTCCTCGGTCACGTAGTCCCACATGCGGAAATGCTTCGACCAGGGCTCTTCCGTCGCGTTCACGTAGAAGCCCGCGCCCTGCCCCATGTCGAAGGCCTCGTCGTCGGCCACGCCCTCGCCCCTGGGCGAGGTGTCGGGAAACACCACCGCGATCCCCTCCGCCGCGGCATGGGCCTGCGCCATCGACTTGGTCATCGCGTTCTCGTGGGTGCAGGTCAGCCCCGACAGGAACCACAGCACCGGCACCGGCCCGGACTTCGCCGCTTCCGGCAGGAACAGCCCGAAGGTCATGTCGCAGGCGCAGGCCTCCGAGGCGTGGGTATAGACCCCCTGCGTGCCCCCGAAGCAGGCGTTCTCGGCTTTCGTCTCCATCTCCGTCCCTTCCGTTTTCAGTCTCGCCGCGCCCACCGAACCGGGCACGGCTCAGGCGGTCAATGCGAGAGTCGCCGTCAGGGTCGCGATCCCGACGATGGTCGACACCAGGATCGCCGTCGACACCCGCTGCGGCGCCACGTCGTAGGATTGCGCCAGGATGAACACGTTGCCCGCCACCGGCAAGGCCGCCGCTGCGACGATCACCTTCGCCGTCTCCGCCGGCACCGGGAAGACCAGCAGCGTCGAGACCGCCACCGCCGCCGGGTGCAGCACCAGCTTGCAGGCCGAGAGCCAGCTCGCCACGCTGAGCCGCTCGGCGCTCTTCCTCGCCAGCGACACGCCGATGGCGAAGAGTGCGCCGGGCGTCGCCGCATTCGACAGGAGCCGCAGCAGGTCGTCCGCCGGCCCGGGCAGCGCCGCCCCCGTCGCCGCCCAGCCGAAGCCGGCGAAGATCGCCACCAGCATCGGGTTGCGCACCAGCGCGAGGCCGATACGGCGGAGCGCCCTGGGCGTCAGCCGCCCTTCCCGCGCCACCGAGAAGACGCCGACGATCAGCGCCGCGAAGATCAGCAGATCGACCGTCAGCACCTGCAGGATCGGCAGCGCCGCGGCCTCGCCCGTGAGCATGGTCAGCATCGGCAGGCCGAGGAACCCCACATTGCCCACCACCGCGCATTGCGCCTCCACCGCCGTCTCCGCGAGGTCCCGCGTCCGCCGCCACGCCACGCTCGCCGCCAGCGCATAGACGAGGCAGCTCGGCACCGCGTAGCCGGCCAGCACCGGCCAGTCGAACAGCGCCGCCAGATCGAGCGCCGCGGCGAACCGGAACAGCAGCGCCGAGAGCGCGAAGTAGAACACGAAGTCGGTCAGCACCCGTCCCGCGCCGGCGTCGAAGAGCCCGGCCCGCGCCGCGGCGGCGCCGAGCACGATCAGCGCGAAGAACGGGAGCACCTGCGAGAGCACGTCGGCCATCGCCCGCCGCTAGCCGCATCCGCGTGCCATGTCCATCGGGCCGGCGCTCGGGCGGCGCGGTTCTGCGGCCCGTGATCCATCTTCTTCAGCACGGTCCGGCATTGCCGCGCGGAGAGCTTCTCGACGCGGTAGTGTCATTTTTCAAAAATGAGTTCAGCAGATCAACACAGGCAGTTCAGTGAGCTGCTGCATAGAAGCGGTCGTTCGAACAGCGCGCGGCGAAGGTCGGGAGCGAGCGTATTCCGTTGAAAACTCGGCTCGGCGGCCGCGTTGCTTCCGTCCCGATGTTTGCGACGCGTGCGCCTGACCTTCCTCAGCAGGCGATTTCCGGGACTGGAAGGAGCTTTGCGAGCTTCCGGAGGTTCTGGGCGGTGGCTCCGAGGTGGAATTCGTCTCGCGCGCCGTTCGGGCCCCGCAATCGAAGGCGGCTCAGGCCCAAAATGCGCTTCAAATGCGCGAACAGCATCTCCACCTTCTTACGCAGCCTGCATGATATCGCGTAATCGGGGGACTGGGCGATCGCACGTGCCCGGTCCCGTGATGGTTCGAAGATCGACCGGAGGATCTTGCGCGCGGGCTCCTTCGGGCAACAGCGTGTCTTCAACGCGCAGGTATCACAATCGGCCTTGCTGGCCCGGTAGCGGAGCATGCCGTCCTCGTCGGGTTTCTTCTCGCGGGGCTTCGTGAAGGCCCGGCGGCTTCGCTTCAGCTCCTTGCCGCCCGGACAAGTGTAGACGTCGGCCTTGGCTTCGTAGGTGAAGTCAGCGCGCTCGAATGTTCCGTCCTTGCGCCCCGACTTGTCGACCACCGGGATATGGGGTGCGATGCCGCGCCGCTGGTCCAGCCAGTCCAGCATGGCACCGGTGCCGTAGGCGGTGTCTGCGATTAGCCGTTCCGGGGTGAGGCCGAAGGTATCATTCACCCGGTCGATCATGGTCCGCACCGAACCAACCTCGGCTTGGCGGATCGACCGGGTCGCCTCCACGTCGAGGATCACGCCGTTGTCGGTGTCGATCAGGTAGTTGGTGGAATAGGCAAAGTAGGCCGGACCTCCCCGAGCCCCGGTCCATTGCGAGGCAGGATCGGAATGTGACGTGAACTTCGGCTCCACCGGGCTCGCTGCGCCGAAGGCGGCATCATCGAGTGTTTCCAGGTATTCCCTGACAGCCCGGGGCGCCTCTTCAGGATCGATGCTGCCCGGCTGCCAGTCCGACTTCGGAGTCGAGTTCTGCCGGTTCGCATCAGCCTGAATGATGCTGGCATCCGCGGCGAGGCGCTGACCGCTCGCCAAGCCCTCCGCGATGCACCGCGCCACCACGGTCTCGAACAGGTGCCGCAGCAGGTCGCTGTCGCGGAAACGACCGTGGCGGTTCTTGGAGAAGGTCGAGTGATCCGGGACCGAAACGGTCAGATCAAGGCGGCAGAACCAGCGATAGGCGAGGTTGAGGTGAACCTCTTCGCAAAGGCGACGCTCGGACCGGATGCCCATGATATAACCAACCAGTAGCATGCGGATCATCAGTTCCGGATCGACCGACGGTCGTCCAGTGGAGCTGTAGAATGGCGCCAGGTGCTGCCGGATGCCGGTCAGGTCGACGAACCGATCCACAGATCGGAGCATATGGTCTGGCGGCACATGCGCTTCGATCGAGAACTCGTAGAAGAGCGCGCTTTGCGCTTCCTGCCGGGACCCCATCATCGCCGTTCACCTCCGCCTGTTACAGCCAAACTGAATCAGCGGTCACCCCTTCGGGCAAGTCGAGTTTTTCAACGGAATAAGCCCGTCGCGGCCGTCGCGCCGGCAGGTCTTCCGCGCGTGCGGCATCGCCCCCCGGCGCCAGCGCCATTCACCGCGCCGGCGGCCCCCGCGCCCCCGGTCCCGGCGGGTCCGGGTCCCGCCTCGCCGCCGGTGACGCCTTCGAGTGGCCGATCCCGGACCCGGCGAATGGATCGGGGGGGGCCAAAGGGCCGGGCCTTGCAGCCAAAACGGGTCTGGGTAGGGAGCCTCAATGTCGGTGATCGAGCGTGGCCCATGAAATATCGCAGGAGGCTCTCGTATCTCACGACGTGGTCTCGTCACACCAAGCGGCTCGGCTACTACCGCCGCGGCCTCATCCACCATCTGACGCCATCCGCCATATGCCGGCGCAAAACACGCAGACTGCTCGACCAGATGCGCGCGCATCCCGATCACGATGAACTGGAAGCGAGGGCCGGCTACTACAACAGGCTCACGGGCTCCTTCGACGCCTCCCAGGCCCCGAAGATCAGCGAGATCGAACGCGGCAGAAGCCGCTATTTCTTTGACCTCAACCGACATGCGAAGGGGTTCGGATCGGATCGGCGCCTTTGGTACATGTTCGGCGATATCAAGCACGTGCCCGACCAGCCGACGGCGGTGAAATCGCGTCCGGTCTGTTGGGGCAACGAAAACTCCGTGATCCTGAACCAAGACGCGCTGCGGCACTTCACATGGTCGGACGACCCCTTGCCGTTCCGGAGCAAAAAGCCCGCCGCGGTCTGGCGCGGAACCCCGAGGACCAAGCGGCGCCAGCTGCTCGTCGAACGCTTCTACGACCATCCGGTCTTCGACATCGGCCATTCCAGCCGTGACGTGGGCGGACGCCCCCCCCAAACGCTCGCTGACCCACCACGAGCAGAAGCAGTTCAAGTTCTTCCTGTCGCTCGAAGGCAACGACGTGGCCACCAACCTGAAATGGTCGATGGCCTCGAACATGCTCGTGATGTCGCCCGCGCTTGAATACGAAACCTGGTTCATGGAAGGCGCGCTCGAACCGGGGAGGCACTTCGTTCTCCTCGAAGACGATTTCAGCGATCTCGAGGACAAGGTCGCCTATTACAGCGCGCACCCGGACGAGGCCGAGGAAATCATCTCGAACGCGCATGCCTGGCTTGATCAGTTCGCCGATCCCCTGAAGGAACGGATGCTCGCCGCGAGGGTGCTGGAGAAATACTTCGAGTTGTCAGGGCAATGGTGACCTGCATCCCCCACCAGGAGGCCGGCGGCACCATGCTGCGTGCTGTGCGCGACGCGCGCGAAGCAAGATCGCGTGTGAACACCGCTCCGAGGTTCGGCACCGCCATCCCCGATCGGAGCCTCCCGCCCGGAACCACGCCGAAGGCGCAGGGTGAGCGCCGGCCCCGTGCCGGGGGGCTGCTCTTGCCGCCTCCGCGCCCGTGTCGGGCCGCATATGCGCCGAGCTGCGCAGATCGCTCCGCTCCGCCGCCGGCCGCGTCGCCATGGGCAGTCGTCCCGAGTGGCGCAGGACAGTTCGCAGGCACAGCGAATGGCGGCTCCGTCCCGCGCTGTTGACCTTCCGCCGCGGTCTGGCGAATGACCGGTCCCGGCCCCACTCTTTACACAAGGTGCCTACTGTCAAAAGTGGCTCTACGCTTCCCCCGAGCCAAAGGGCTTCCTGGCCGGAGCATGATTACGGCCAGCCGGCGAAGTGTCGAATGTCCAACTCAGTACTCGAGCAGGGCCGCCCAATGCCGGCGGGCATGTACGACGCGCACGATGACGACCCACGCTCCCTCCTGCCGGTAGATGATCAGGTGTGAACGATACGGGTGGCAGCGCACGGGGGCTCGATCTCCGTGCGCTCCCGGGCGATCTCGGGAAACTCCGCGAGCAGGTCGAACGTCCGGGCGAGACCGCGGACATAGTCATCCGCCTGGTCCGGCCCCCATGTCTCGGCGGTGTAGTCCCAGATATCCTCCAGGTCGGTCTCGGCCGCTGGCCGGAGCCGGTATCCCTCAACTGGAACGTCGGGCATACGCTGCGCGTTTGTCGGCCAGGAAAGCTTCGGTGTCGAAGGACTTGGCTTCGCCGCTGGTCAATCCCTCGTTGACGAGCTCCTGGATCTCCGAAATAGCGGCTTGCCGCTCCTGGTCCCGCCGGATCAGGTCCCGCACGTAGTCGCTGGCATTGCCGTAGCGCCCGCTCTTCGCCTGGGTCTCGACCCAGCTTTTCATCGGGTCGGGCAGAGAGACGTTCATCGTCGCCATGTGCATCTCCTTTCTGAGATAGGATAGCGCCTCTTGGCAACCTTTGCCATATCTAAGCGCGCCGCACCGTGTTCGGGCTGACCTCGAACAATCTGGCGATCTCGGCGATGCGGCGACCCTCCTCGTCGCGTAGGCGGCGGACCTCGTCGCGTTGCTGCCGGGACAGGGCAGGGAGCCTGCCACCGATCCACCCCGCCCTCCGGGCGACCGCCAGTCCCTCCCGAGTCCGCTCCGAGATCCGCTCGCGCTCGAACTGGGCGATCGAGGCAAAGACGTGGAAGACGAGACGGCCGGCCGAGGTCGTTGTGTCAATGTCCTCGGCCAGGGACCGGAAGCCCGCCTTCCTGGCTCTGATCGCCGCGTACGCTTCGTCTGAGCCGATGCGTGATGTCAGCGCGGCAGAGCCGCGCCTTCCCGGCGACGGCCGCTGCCGCCGCTACATAGCCGGCGCCGCGGTGCCGGATCCGTTCCGCTGGATCGAGACGGCGCCTGAGTCGATTGCGGCGCGGCTCTGGGCGGACGAGTCGGCTTTCGCCGAGAGCGCCCTCGCCCCCCTGGTAGCGCTGACCGATGCCGTCGAAGACGGAATCCTGGCGCGCCTCGCCCCGGAGGGCGCGACGCCGCCCGTGTCGCATGGGCGCTGGCTCTATTGGAGCGAGAGACATGGCGCGGCCCTGCACTTGCGTCACATGCGCCGACCCTTGGAAGGCATGGGGCCGGCGGAGTTGCTTGTTGACGAGGCTGATCTGGCGACCGAAGATCCCGCTGCCGAGCTCGTCGTCCTGCGCAGCGGCCCGGGTCAACGCCGCATACTCCTCGGCCTCGACAGGACCGGCGGGGGCGAGCGCCTGACCCTGCGGATCTGCGATATCGCCACGGCCCGTGATCTCAGCCCGCCTCTCGAGGGCCTCTCGGCCGGCGGCTTGGCCTGGGGCGCCGAGGACGACACCGTCTTCGTTGTCGAGCTAGACGACACGGGCCGCCCTTGGCGCGTCCTGCGTCTCGAGTTGCTAAGCGGCGCGCTCGTCGAGATCCACCGCGCCGAGACGCCCGAAGGGCGTCTGCGCCTGCGCCGTGGCGAGGCCGGCCGCCACCTTCTGCTGTCGGAAAGCACTCACGGCGCCGACATCGTCTGGGCGCTCGACCTGGGCGATGGCGGCGCCGTCCCCCGCCGCGTCGCCGATAGCGCTCCTGGCGGCCGCGTCTTTGCCGCCGAGGCGGCGGCGGCCTTTTACCTGCTCAGGCTGGGCGATTGCGGCGCCAGCGCCGTTCATCGCCAGAACTTTGACGCGCCGCCGGGGTGTGACGTACTTGTCTACGCCGCCCCGCGCGAGAGCCCGATCACCGCCCTGCAGGCATTTCGCGACCACCTGCTGCTCTGCCAGAGGATCGACGGGCTGCCGCGGCTGCGGCTCCTCGGCCTCGCCGACGGTTCCCTACAAGAGGTGGCACTGCCACCGGGTACGCTCAATGCCGATCCGGGCGACAATCGCGACTTCGACACCGACGCTCTGCGCTTCGGCGCCGACGGGCCGGCCATGCCCTATATCTACGCCGCCCACGACCTCGCCACGTGCCTGACGCACGTCCTCTCCCGCCAGGAGGTGACCGAGAACGATCTAGCGCGCGTTGCCGTGCGGCGGCGCCATGCCGTCTCGGGCGCGGCTAGCGTGCCGGCGACGCTGATCCTGCCGGCGGACCGCCGAGGCCCCGTGCCGGTGCTGTGCACCGCCTATGGGGCCTACGGCTACGCTCTCGAGGATCGCTTCTCGGTCTTGCCGCTGGTGCTCGCCGCGCACGGAGTCGGCCACGCCACCTGCCATGTCAGGGGCGGCGGCGAGTTTGGGCTGTCGTGGTGGAAGGCCGGGGCAGGCCGCGCCAAGGGCGTCGGTGTTGCCGACCTAATCGCAGCCGTCGAAACCTGCATTGCAGCCGGCGACGCCGATCCCGCCGGAATCGACGTTATGGGCGAGAGCGCCGGCGCTTTCCTCGTCGCAGCGGCGCTGAACCGCCGGCCAGAGCTGTTCCGCGCGGCGATCCTCGACTGCCCCTTCCTCGACCCCATAGCGATTCTCGGCGATCCCAACAGACCCTTCACCCGTAGCGAGTGGAGCGAGTGGGGCGACCCTGCCAATCCCGACGATCTCGCTTCGCTTCTCGACGTTTCGCCCTATGCCGGAATCAAGCCCGCCCGCTATCCGGACGCCTTGATCTACGTCTCGGCCAATGACGTACGCTCGCCGCCTTGGGAGGCGCTGAAATGCGCCGCTCGCCTGCGCGCTACGCGCACCGGCACAGGCGCCGTGATTCTGCGCCGCCGCGCCGATGCCGGCCATGCCGGCGCTGCCGAGGTCCATGCTGATCTGCGCGAATGGGCCGAGAAACTCGCCTTCGCCATTGCCGTCCTCTCCACTTGTTCCGCGAGCCGGCACGCCAGCATCAAAGCCAGCTCCAGGTTCTGCCAAGCGGAAAGCATTTCCCTGAGACGAGAATACAGGCAAGCTACGCAGATTCGCAGCGCTTTTTTCTGGAGTGCCGTGTGATGGCGTATAGCAGCTAGGAGGGAGGTGTTACGGTAACCGCCGCGGCGCAAGTGGCCGAGATTTAGGATAGGCAGAAGGACGCGATGTCCACGACCATGCTCTCCTACAAGCGCCACCACTTCCCGCCCGCGGTCATTGCCACGCCGTGTGTCTGTAGCTGCGCTTCTCGCTCAGCCTGCGCGCGGTCGAGGAGATGTTGCTCGAACGCGGCATTGAGGTCTCCTATGAGACGCTGCGATGCTGGATCGCGAAGTTCGGCCCCGCGATCGCGCGTGGCCTCCGACGCCGGCAAACCCTTGCGGGCAGGGTCTGGCACCTCGACGAGGTGCAGATCTCGATCCGCCGTCAGCGCTTTTGGCTTTGGCGCGCGGTGGAGGAGCAGGGCGTCGTGCTCGAAGAGATCCTGCATCCGCGGGGGACCGGACGGCGGCCAAACGGCTGATCCGGCGCTGTGCGCGATACCTGAACCGCGACTCTTGCGGGTCAGGGTAGGGGCCTCACGCGCTTCGCTCCAGCATCTTCTCGCGGAAGACCTCTGCGGGCGTCTTCCATCCGAGGCATTTCCTGGGCGTGCGTTGAGGCGCGATCATCTTCCAGTCATGATCTGAGACCGCCGTCGGATCGAGCTTGCGGGGCAGCCATCTTCGGGCGCGCCGGTTGGTGTTCTCCACGGTGCCCTTTTGCCAGGGCGCCGAGGGATCGCAAAACCAGGTCTGCGTTCCGATCTCGGCCTGGAGATGCGGCCAGGAGACGAATTCGGTCCCACGATCGAAGGTGATGGAGCGCCGGGCCACAATCGGCAGATCCCGGATGGCGCGGATCACCTTGCCCATGACCGGCTTCGTTCGCTTGCTCGGGTTCTTCAGCAGCACGGCGAAGCGGCTGGTACGTTCGACCAGCGAGGTCACGTTGGTCTGCCCGAAGCGCTGTTCGAACAGCATCAGATCAGCTTCCCAATGCCCAGATTGGCGTCTGCGCGCCACCGCGTCCGGTCTGAACAGGATGCTGACATCGCGGTGGAATTTCGGCGGCGGCTTTTTCCTCGCACGCCGTGGCCGGCGGGCCTTGCGATGCGTCGGCAGGTACCACCACAGCTCCTCGCGCATGCCGTCTTCGGCATAGACATACCGGTAGATCGTCTCCTGACAGACACGCGGCCGAGCCCGCTCATGGATCATCCGGTGCGCGATCTGCTAGGGTGTCCAGCCATCCTTGATCCGGGCAACCACGCGGTCGCGCAGGTCCCGATGGCGGAGCAGCTTGCGCTGCCGGGCGCGCCGATTCGCTGTCATCAGCTGCGCGGCCATGCCGTAATAGCCGGCGCATTTCGGCAGGCAGGGATCGGAAAAATGGTTGCGCCGGACCTCTCGGAAGATCGTGGAGGCCATCTCGTCGACCGGCATCTCGGCTGCGCGCCACCGTTCGATCCTGCGCCGCTCCGACAAGCTCAACTGCGAGTACACGGCTCCCATCGCGATGTCCTCATGTCAGATAACTGTCCGAGGCTGTTGAAAAAGGCCGATCACGTGCAGGCTAGTCCATAGGGCGGCCGACTGGACTTGGCCCCGTTTCGCCCGGACAATTGGGCATAGCCATGGAGGCTCAGGGTCGTGTTGCAGCAAATGGTGTAGTAGGCCGCGCGGGGCCCTTGTCGTAGCGCAGCGCGCGGCCGGGGGTGACGCTCGCGGCCATCGCCAGTCTTCGGAGAAGGTTCGGGTAGCAAGACCTGGAACGGGAACGAGAGGACGATGTCCGACTAGCGAATGGCACTGATCGCGGTGATCATGTCGACTCCGAACGTGCCCAGGCCCAAGGTTTGGAAAATTCCAGTTCGTGCCTTCCGCAAAGGCAACGCTCGACCGGATCCGGCAAAAGGTCCACGGGGGCTGATAGGGTGCCGCGGTCGACATCGTCATGCTTAATTACTTGTTTTTGAATAATTTTTATGCTGCGCTTATTTTTCGGGCCGCAACTTCACATGGCGGCTTTACGCCCTTCGGGCCCAGATACCCCGAACAAACCGGTACTTGGAGGAATCGACCAATGGGCGTCGATCTTGTTCTCGGCGGCCTCGTGGCCGCAGCACTGCTCGTCTATCTTGTCGCCGTGCTCGTGCGGCCGGATCGGTTCTGAGGCGCACAGCATGACACAGCAATCCAGCGCTTCCATATTTTCGCCCGAGCTCACGGGGCCGGCGATCCGGGAAAGTTTCACGAAGTTCGATCCGCGCCAGTTGATCCGCAACCCGGTCATGTTCACCACCGCGAGCGTCGCGCTCCTCGCGACGGTCCTGCTGGGGCGCAGCCTCATCTCCGGGGAGAACGTGGCCTTCGAGGCGCAGATCGTCTTCTGGCTCTGGCTCACCGTGCTCTTCGGCAATTTCGCCGAGGCTCTGGCCGAGGGGCGCGGCAAGGCGCAGGCCGCGTCGCTCCGCTCGACCAAGGCGGAACTTACCGGCAAGCGGATCAAGGGCGAGAGGCATGAAGAGGTAACCGCGAGCGATCTGCGGGCCGGCGACATCGTACTGGTCGAGACCGGGGACCTGATCCCGGCCGACGGCGAGGTAATCGAGGGCGTGGCCTCCGTCAACGAGGCCGCGATCACGGGCGAGAGCGCGCCCGTCATCCGCGAGGCGGGCGGCGACCGGTCCGCCGTCACGGCGGGCACGCGGGTGATCTCCGACTGGATCAAGGTGAAGGTCACGGTCGAGCCCGGTGAAGGCTTCCTCGACCGGATGATCGCCCTCGTCGAGGGCGCGAGCCGGGCCAAGACGCCGAACGAGGTCGCGCTGACCGTCCTTCTGACCGGCCTCACGCTGATCTTCCTGGTCGCCGTCGGAACGCTGCCCGCCTTCGCCGCCTATGCGGGGGGATCGATCGCGGTGCCGGTCCTGGTCGCGCTGTTCGTGGCGCTCATCCCCACCACGATCTCGGCACTCCTCTCGGCGATCGGCATCGCCGGCATGGACCGGCTGATCCGGTTCAACGTGCTGGCCAAGTCCGGGCGCGCGGTCGAGGCGGCGGGCGACATCGACACGCTGCTCCTGGACAAGACCGGGACGATCACGCTGGGCGACCGCCAGGCGAGCGAGTTCCAGCCGCTGTCCGGGGTGCGGGAGGCCGAGCTGATCGAGGCGGCGCGCATGTCCTCGCTGGGCGACGACACCCCCGAGGGCCGGTCGATCATTGAGCTGGCCGGCGAGGGCGATGCGCGCCCGGAGGCGGCCGAGGTCGTGCCGTTCACCGCCCAGACGCGGGTGAGCGGGATCGACATCGGTGAGCGGCAAATCCGCAAGGGCGCCGTGGACGCGATCCTGAAGCTGCACGATTTCGACTCCCAAGCCGTGAAGCAGATGCGCTCGCTGACCGACCGCATCTCGCGCGCGGGCGGGACGCCCCTTGCCGTGGCCGACGGGACTCGCCTCCTCGGGGCGATCCACCTGAAAGACATCATCAAATCGGGCATCAAGGAGCGCTTCGCCGAACTGCGCCGGATGGGCATCCGCACCGTGATGATCACCGGCGACAACCCCCTGACGGCGGCGGCCATCGCCGCCGAGGCCGGGGTGGACGATTTCCTGGCCGAGGCCACGCCCGAGGACAAGCTGGAACTGATCCGGAAGGAACAGGCGGGCGGCAAGCTCGTGGCCATGTGCGGCGACGGCACCAACGACGCGCCCGCGCTGGCGCAATCGGATGTCGGCGTCGCGATGAACACCGGCACCCAGGCTGCGCGCGAGGCCGGCAACATGGTCGACCTCGACAACAACCCCACCAAGCTCATCGAGGTGGTTGGGATCGGCAAGCAGCTCCTGATGACGCGGGGCGCCCTCACCACCTTCTCGATCTCGAACGACGTGGCGAAGTACTTCGCGATCCTGCCGGCGATCTTCGTCGTGCTCTACCCGGGCCTGGGGGCGCTGAACGTGATGGGGCTCGCGAGCCCCGAGAGCGCGATCCTGTCGGCGCTGATCTTCAACGCGCTTATCATCCCGCTCCTGGTGCCACTGGCTCTCCGCGGGGTGGCCTATCGGCCGCAGAGCGCGGCCCGGCAGCTGCTCAAGAACCTCGCCGTTTACGGGGCCGGCGGCCTGATCGCGCCCTTCGCGGGCATCAAGCTGATCGACCTCGCCGTGTCCGGCCTCGGCCTCGCCTGACAGGAGACTTCACATGATCCTTCTCACCTACGCTCTCGGGATCCTCGTCTTCGCCGGCCTGATCGGCGCCGTGACACGGGCTTTCAAGGACTGACCCCATGGACCACGCATCTATCATTCTCTTCATCGTCGGAGGCACCGCGCTCCTGTCGCTGCCCCTCGGGGCCTGGATGAAACGGGCGATGGATCCCGCCCCGGGCGAGGTCGACCGCCTGACCGGCTTTTTCTCGCGGATCGCCGGCGCGTCCGGCGAGCAGGACTGGAAGCGTTACCTCGTCACATTGCTCGTCTTCAACATCATCATGTTCACGGTGACATTCGCGATCCTCGCCACGCAGCAATGGCTGCCGCTCAACCCCGACGGCAAGGGCGCGCTCGATCCGACGCTGGTGTTCAACACGGCCGCCTCCTTCACAACGAACACCAACCTGCAGCACTATTCCGGCGAGGTCTCCCTGAGCTACCTCAGCCAGCTCGGGGGGCTCATGTGGCTGCAATTCGTCTCGGCGGCCACGGGCATCGCGGCTCTTGCCGCAATGGCCCGCGGCATCGCCGGACGACCGAGCATGGGCAACTTCCTGATCGACGTGCAGCGCGCGAGCTTTCTCGTCCTGCTGCCCGTAGCCGTGGTCGTGGCACTCCTGATGGTACTCGGCGGCATGCCGATGACGCTCCAGGGATCAGCTGCGGCGACGACGCTGGAAGGCGCGGCGCAGACGATTGCCCGCGGTCCGGTCGCGACCTTTCTGACCATCAAGCAGCTCGGCACCAACGGTGGGGGCTTCTTCGGTCCGAACGCCACCCATCCGCTGGAGAACCCGACCTTCTGGACCAACGCGCTGGCCATGGTCGCGCTCATCCTCATCCCGATGTCCTGCGTCTGGATGTTCGGCCGGATCCTCGGCCGGACGAGACACGCCGCAGTGGTCTTCGCCGTGATGCTGGTGTTCATCCTCGTCAAGATCACGGGCTCGGTGGCCTTCGAGAGCGCGCCGACGCCCGCCTTCGCCGACCTGCCCGTCTCGGAGACGACCGGCAACCTGGAAGGCAAGGAGCTGCGCTTCGGCGCCACGGGCGGACCGCTCTGGGCGGTGCTGACGACCTCCACCTCCAACGGCTCGGTCGCCGCGATGCATGACAGCCTCAACCCGCTGACCGGGCTGATGCCAATGGCGGGCATGTGGCTCAACGCGACCTTCGGCGGCGTCGGCGTCGGCATGATCAACATGTTCCTCTACATTGTCGTGGCGGTCTTCGTGGCCGGCATGATGGTGGGGCGGACGCCCGAGTATCTGGGCCACAAGATCGAGGCGAAGGAGGTCCGGTTCGCGATCCTGGCGCTCTTCGCGCATGCCGTCCTGATCCTCGGGGGCACGGCGCTTTTCGCCGCGACGTCGCTCGGCCAGGCGACGGTGCAGGACCCCGGCGCCCACGGCTTCTCCGAGATCCTCTACGAGTTCACCTCGGCGGCGGCGAACAACGGGTCGGGCTTCGAGGGGCTGGGGGACGGCACGGGACCGTGGAACATCGCCACCGGCCTCGTGATGCTGCTCGGTCGCTACCTGCCGATCATCCTGCCCTTCGCCATCGTCGGCAGCCTGATGGCCAAGCGCCGCGCGGCGGAGAGCGCGGGCACGCTCGGCGTCGAGGACGCGACCTTCGCCACCATGCTGGGGTTGACCATCTTCATCTTCGGCGCACTCACCTTCCTTCCGGCCGCGGCCCTCGGCCCGCTCGCCGAACACTTCGCGCTGCCTTGAGCGGCGGAAACAGGAGAACCAAAGCAATGTCCGACTTCACCTCCGGCCTGCGCGTCGCCGTCCGCGACCATGGGGATCTGCGTGGCGGGCTATACCGCCCTGATCCTCGCCTTCGCCCAGGCGGTCACGCCCGGCACGGCCAATGCCTCGCTCGTCACCGACGCGGACGGCACCGTCATCGGCAGCCGCCTGATCGCCCAGGACTTCACCTCTCCCGGCTATGTCTGGCCCCGGCCCTCGGCCGTGGACTACGACGCCGCCGGTGCGGGCGGCTCCAACCTCTCGCCGGCCAACCCCGCCCTTGGCGAGCGGGCCAAGGCGCTGATCGCGGCCCATGGCGGCGCGACCGAGGACGAGCCGATCCCGGCCGATCTCGTAGCGGCCTCCGGCGCGGGGCTCGACCCCCATATCTCGCTCGAAGGGGCCCTGTTCCAGGCCGGGCGCGTCGCCGGGGCGCGCGGAGTGGACCGGGAGGATGTGGTGGCGATCATCGAGCAGCTGGCGTATCGTCCCGGCGCCTTCCTCACCGAGGGCCGCATCATCAACGTGCTGGAGCTCAACATGGCGCTGGACGCCGAGACGGCCGCCCCGATCATCCCGACCGCGTCGAACTAGGATCGCACCATGGCCGACGATACCCGGCCCTCTCCCGACGCCCTTCTCCGCGAAGCGGAACGGGAGGGGCGCGGCACGCTGAAGATCTTCCTCGGCGCCGCGCCCGGCGTGGGCAAGACCTACGAGATGCTTCTGGAGGGCGCCGAGAAGCACGAGGCGGGGACGGACGTGGTGATCGGCGTCGTCGAGACCCACGGCCGGAAGGAGACGGAGGCGCTGCTGGCGCCGCTGCCGGTCATTCCCCGCCGGGAGATCTCCTACAAGGGCCAGACCCTCACCGAGATGGACCTCGATGCCGTGATCGACCGGCATCCCGACATCGTCCTCGTCGACGAACTCGCCCATACCAACGCGCCGGAAAGCCGGCACCCGAAACGCTGGCAGGATATCGAGGAACTGCTCGCCGCGGGCATCGACGTGATGACCACGGTGAACATCCAGCACGTCGAGAGCCTCAACGACGTGGTCGGCAGCTTCACCCATGTCCGGGTGCGCGAGACGGTTCCGGACAAGGTCTTCGAGAATGCCGAGATCGAACTGGTCGACCTTCCCCCGGAGGACCTGATCGTGCGGCTGGAGGCGGGCAAGGTCTACGTTCCCGACCAGGCGCGCCACGCGCTCGAGCACTTCTTCTCGAAAGGCAACCTGCTGGCGCTGCGCGAGCTCGCACTGCGCCATGCCGCCCAGTATGTCGATGCGCGCATCAAGGAACACCAGAGCGTCACGGGAAGCGGGGGCGGCTATGCCGGCGGACAGCGCATCCTGGTCGTCGTGCCGGAGATGCCGGGCGGCGAGCAGGTGGTGCGGGCCGCGAAACGGCTCGCCGACAGCCTGAAGGCGCCGCTCATCGCTCTTTACGTCGAAACACCGGCGTCGAGCGGCGTCAGCGACGCCGAGAAGACCCGTCTCGCCCGGACCCTGTCGCTCGCCTCGACTCTGGGCGCGACCCTGCAATCCGTTCCCGCGACCTCGGCGCAGGAGGCGATCCTGGCGCAATGCAAGGAGACCCGGGCCACGCAACTGGTTCTCGGCCATCTCCGCGGGCAGACGCGATGGTTCGGGCGGAGAGACAGGGTCGTCGCGGACATTCTTGACCGGGCGAGCGGGATCGCGGTGCATGTCGTGCCGGTCGCCGAGGAAGCCCGCTCGCGAGAGTGGAGGCGTCTCCTGCCACGCGGATGGTGGACGGGGGACCTGGTCGCGATCGGCTCGGTGGCGAGCCTGACCCTGGCCGCCCATCTCGCCCAGGGCTGGATTGGCCGCGGTCCGATCGACCTGCTCTACCTCGTTCCGGTGATCGTGAGCGCCAGCCTCTACGGCTTCCGCGCGGGCCTGGTGGCGGCCATCGGGGCCGGCATTGCCTACAACTTCTTCTTCCTGCCGCCCTTCTACACCTTCATCATCTACGGCCCGGCGAACATCATCACCGCGATCCTGCTCGTCATTGTGGCGCTCATCACCGGCCAACTTGCCGCGCGAGCCCGGGCCGCCGCCGCGCTGGCCATGCGCAGCGCGCGAGAGAACGCGGCGCTGGCGCGCTTCGCGACGCGTCTCGGCGCCGCGAAGGATACCTCCGAGACGGCATCGATCGTCTGCGAGGAAGTCCGCGGGCTCCTGGCGGTGCAGACCATCGTCCTGCACCAGACCCGGGACGGCGTGCGGATCACGGCCTCGGGACAGACGAAGCCCCAGCTCGGTCCCATCGACCGGGGAGCGGCGGAATGGGCCTTCGACCACGGAATGCCGGCCGGTCAGGGCACGAACACCCTGACCGCCAGCGATTGGCAGTTCCGCCCCCTCAAGACCTCGCTCGGCACCCTCGCAGTCCTCGGTCTGCGCGGCCCGCCGGGGCGGGAGGTCGTCCCGGCCGAGCGCGCGGCTCTGGCCGAGAGCCTCATCGACCAGGCCGCGCTCGCCCATGAACGCCTGAAGCTCGAGACCGACATGCGCATGATGGAGGTCGTGCGCCAGCGCGACAGTCTCCGCTCGGCGCTTCTCGCCTCCCTCAGTCACGACCTGCGCACGCCCCTGACCGCGGTGACCGCGGCGGCCGAAGCGATCACGGCGACAGGGGACGAGGCGGAGCTCGTGGAGACGGTCCGCGGCGAAGCCCGGCGGCTCAACAGGTTCCTCTCCGACCTTCTCGACCTGACCCGCATCGAGGAAGGAGCGGTCTCGCCCGAAATCGAGCCGATCGACCTGACCGACGTGATTACGGCGGCGATCGGCGACGTTTCGGACCGTCTGGAGGGCCGCGAGCTGAAGACTTCGATCGATCCCACCCTTCCCCTCGTGCGGGCCGATGCCGTGCTTCTCCACCACGCGCTGCTGAACCTGATCGACAACGCGGCCAAGTATTCGCCCGAGGGCGAGCCCATCGAGGTCACCGCCCGCATGGGCCGCCGCGGTCCGGTGATCGAGGTGCTCGACCGGGGGCCCGGCATTCCGCAGGGAAGCGAGCAGCGTATCTTCGACCGCTTCGCCCGCGGCGAGACCTCGGATCGAACGGGCGGCTCTGGCCTTGGCCTCGCGATCGTCAAGGGCTTCGCCGAGGCGATGGGGTTCACCGTCGAGGCGGCGCGGCGGCAGCGCGGCGGATCGCGCTTCACGATCCGCATGCCGGCCGAGGCGATCGTTCAGCTGTCGATGGAGGACATCGCGTGACGGGCCACATCTTGATCGTCGACGACGAGATGCCGATCCGGCGGCTGCTGCGGGTTTCCATCGAACGAAGCGGACATGCGACGGAAGAGGCCGTAAGCGCCGCCAGCGCTCTCGCGTCCCTCGACCGGACCCCACCGAAGCTCGTCCTGTTGGACCTCGGACTTCCCGATCGCGACGGCCTGGAACTCATCGGTGCATTCCGCGACAAAAGCGTTCCAATCATCGTGCTCACCGCCCGGGAGGCTTCGACCGAGAAGGTTGCCGCGCTCGACCTGGGGGCCGACGACTATGTCACGAAGCCGTTTGACAGCGAGGAGCTCATGGCCCGGATCCGCTCCTGCCTGCGCCGCCGGGCGGAGACGATCCAGGGCCGTCCCCGCACCGTCTCCGCAGGCCCGCTGGTGATCGACTTCGACGACCATGCCGTCCGGAAGGCAGGCCGGGAGGTCAGGCTTACGCCCAAGGAGTTCGCCCTGCTGGCCGAACTGGCGGGCCATGCCGGCAAGGTCCTGACCCACACGCACCTGCTGCGCGAGATCTGGGGCCCCGCGCATACGGCGCATGTGGAATATCTCCGGGTCACCGTCAGGTCGCTGCGCAAGAAGCTCGAGGACGACCCCTCCAGCCCGAGCCTGATCCTGAACGAACCGGGCATCGGCTACCGGTTCCGGGAGCCGGTCGCGACCGGGACACGGATCGATCCGGCCGGATGAAAGGCCGGCGTCTAGCTGACGTTGCCCCCAGATCCCGGACCAGGGGCTAAAGTAGCGTCTGAACCGGGAGAAGCAGATGACCAAGAAGACAAGGCGGCGGTTTACGCCGGAATACAAGGAGCAGGCGGTGGCACGCCTTTCTGAGGCGGGCGTGACCTACGCGAGCCTTTCGGCGGAGCTGGGTATCACGTCCGGGCAATTGAAGACGTGGCATCTCGAGCTTCTGGCGGCGTCGCTCTTGGCGAGCCCGTCGATGAATTTGACGCCCTCGATGACCATGGGCAAATGGATGGCGCCCTTCAGGCGGCGCCATCCTTTCGAAGCGGCCTGGACGAGCTTGTAGACCATCAGCCTCGCCGTTTTCTGCGACAGGGCCCCCTTGGTCCGGATGGTGCGATGCCTGACGGTGGCGAAGACGCTCTCGATCGGGTTGGCGGTTCGCAGGTGGTCCCAGTGCTCCGCGGGGAAGTCGTAGAAGGCCAGAAGGGCCACGCGGTCCTTGGTCAGGCACGTCCCCGCTTTCTCGTATTTCGGGCCGTACTTTTCGGCGAAGACGTCCATTGCGGCTCCGGATGCGGCGCGGGTCTTGGCCTGCCAGATGTCGCGGAGGTCGGATTTGACCGCGGGCTGGATCGATCTGGGGACCTTGTTCAGGACGTTGGAGGTCTTGTGGACCCAGCACCGTTGATGCCGCGTGCTCGGCCACGTCTCGTCGAGGGCCTTCCAGAACCCGAGCGCTCCGTCACCCACCGCGATCTCGGGCGGGACCGCGAGACCGCGGGCCTTGATATCGACCAGGAGCTCGCGCCAGCTCTGGGCGCTCTCCCGCATTCCGACCTGAAAGCCCACGAGTTCCTTCCGGCCCTCCGGTGTGGCGCCAATGAGGACGAGCATGCACTCGGCCTGGGGCTCCATCCGGGCTTGGAGGTAGACACCGTCCGCCCAGACATACACGTAGCGGCGTGCCGAGAGGTCGCGGCGCTGCCAGCGTTGGTAGTCCGTCTCCCACTCCCCGGTCAGACGCGACAGCACTCCAGGCGAGAGGTTGGGCGCATCCGTCCCGAGAAGAGCCGCCAAGGCTTCCTGAAAGTCGCCTGTCGAGATGCCACGCAGGTACAGGATGGGCAGCAGCGCATCGAGGCGGCGCGATCGCCGAGCCCATCGGGGCAGGATCGCCGAAGTGAACCGGACCTTGGTCTCTGAGGGCCCCTCGGCCCTGTCGCGAACCTTCGGCCGCCGTACCGCCAAACCGCCGATCCCGGTCTGGATCTCGCGCTCGGGACCCTGGCCGTGTCTCACGACCCGCTGGCGGCCGTCCGGCAGGCGCTCCTCGGCCAATTCGGCGACAAAGGCATCGGCCTCCGCCCGCAGCGCCGCCGCCAGCATCGGGCGCGCGCCCTCCCGGGCAATCTCGGTCAGAGGATCGTCCACCGAATGCGGCTGACGGAACGGGATGATCTCGGTATCTTCTGTCACGGCGTATCGCTCCCTTCGGAGGTTCCGGCAGGCTTGATCACCCGCCTCGATACGCCGCCTTCTCAGACCCCATCACCCATTTTCGATCATAGCTCCCGTGACGATGAACAGGAGCGCAACCGCTGCAAACTCCTTAAATGTCCGCCTCCATTCCGGGTGAGCCTTCGCCAATGACCTCGATCTGCGGTGCAGGGTACGGGGCAATGAAGGTGGAACCTGTCCACCGCCATCTTTCACCTGATCCTTTACCTCGTGACTCACCGCTGCAACTGCGCATCAAGCCCGCTCCTTCCGACCGCGCCGGTTCACGCCCGCTGGAAACCTTCCCGGCGCTGCCGGTACTGGCGCGGTCACTTCAGTCGGAAAATTAACGCCACCCGAATAAAATCTCGAGGCGAGGTTTCTCGATCGGAATAAGATCTCTTTTATGCGGGGTCGACCTGTTCAACCGAGAACGAGCTGCCCTGCACCAGCGCCAGAACGACCAGGCGCCACAGGTCGGCCATAGAGAGAAACGCATCTTCCATCGCGACTTACAACCAACCTCGGTGCTTGAAGTAGAGATTCGGCAGGATCGCCGACAGGATCATGACACCGATGGCGAAGGGATAGCCGAGCAGCCAGTCGAGTTCGGGCATGTGCTCGAAGTTCATCCCGTAGATCGAGGCGACGAGCGTCGGCGGCAGGAAGATCACGGCTGCGACGGAGAAGATCTTGATGATCGCGTTCTGTTCGATGTTGATCATGCCGAGCGTGGCATCGAGCAGGAACGTTACCTTCTGCGCCATGAAGCCCGAATGATCGAGGAGCGAGCGGACATCGCGCGAGAGGGTCTTCACGCGTTCCCGGTTCTCCTTCGAGGCCTTCCTCTGTGCCGGGACGATGCCCAGGAACCCGACCAGACGCTCGAGCGTGAGCAGGCTGTCGCGGATGTTCGAGGTCACGTCGCCCTTGCGACCGATTTCCTCGAGAAGGGATCGGATGTCCCGGTTCCCCTTTCCGTTGCCGCGGAAGGTCGCCCGCGAAACGCCGTCGATCTCCCGGGCGACGCGTTCGAGGATGTCCGCGAGCCGATCGACGATCGCCTCCAGGAGAGCGATGAGGATCGCCTCGCCGTCGGGCAGATGCATTGCCGTGCGTTCCGCCCTGGGCGGAAACGAGCGGAACGCCCTCGGTTCATGATAGCGGATGGTCACCAGCCGGTTGTGGGTTAGCACGAAGCTGACCGGCGCCATGTGCGGTTCGTCCCCATCGGCGTGCGCCGGCAGGATCGCCGTCATGAACGCGCCGCCATCTTCGAGATAGAGGCGCGAGGATATCTCGATCTCGCTCATCTCTTCGCGTGTCGGCACGCCATGGCCCAGCAATTTTTTGACGAGGGCTTCTTCTTCCCGCGTCGGCTCCACAAGATCGATCCAGATGGCTGACGCCAGATCATTCTGCGAGGCCTGCAAGCGCATTCCGTCGAAGACGAAACTTCGGATCATAGGCGGTTTCCTTCCATCCGCGGCGTGCGCTGCCATGTGGCAAATTCACCGGTGAGAGGAAACGCACCAGAGCGACTGAAGCGCGTGATCGTTCTCTGGAAGATCCGCCAAAGGCTGAAGACGCGTGAAGCCACTCGGGGCTTCGCGGGAGTGTTAAAAGTGTACCGGTCCACGGTTTTGAGACACGAAACTGGGCTTAGGCGGCCTCTCTGTTGGTCACGGTTTGCTCTTCTCTGATGGCAGCGGGCGGTCGGTGTCCGTGTCGTTCGATCAGCCGGCCCTCGTTATAAGTCCGCTGGAACGCGAGCAGCGCCTGACGCAACTCCTCGATCGTCTCGAACCAGCGCACCCAGAGCAGGTTCTCCTTCAGGGTCCGGATGAAGCGCTCTGCACAGCCATTGCCCTCGGGGGCGCGTACGAAGGCCGGGGACCTCTCGGCGCCGAGGAAGCGGAGCTCGCGCTGGAAGTCCCGGCTCATGTACTGGCTACAGTGATCGTGGCGGATCTTGAGGCTCCCGGCGACATCCTTTCCGAACGCGCCGAAGCTGCGGCGCACGCCCTGGCGGATCGGTTCCAGCGCCTCGTGGCAGGTGGCCGAGGCGCTGGCGTGGATGCCGATGCACTCCGCGGAACAATGATCGACGGCGATGAACACGGCGGCCTGGCCTTCGCCGGTGGCCACGGCGGTCATATCACTCGCCATTGTCGCTCGGACCGATGGCGCGACATGGCTCGTCCCACATCTCGTCCACCCGTGAGGTGGTGATGGTGCCGTCATGCGCCCGCGGACCTCTGGGCGATCCCGTTCGCTGATGCGCCAGTAAAGCCGTGCTCACGCATCACGCGCAGCACACGGCGCGGACTGGTCCGGGCCCCGGCATACCGCAGCCGCGCCCAGACCTTGCGATACCCTTCGCCGTGAAACGGGCTGTCGGCGAGCAGCGTACGGATCCGCTCCGCCAGATCCGCGTCGGGCATCGCCCCCTGCGGGCCCCGACGGCGTCGCGGCGCGTCAGGCCGGTTCGCGGCGCCCAGATGCCGGTGCAGCGTCGCGCGGCTGACGCGCCAATACATACAGAGCCGGGCCAGACCGTAGCGGCGCCTCACGGAGATCGAGAAGGTCTGGCTCATCGCTTCGATCTCCGCCGCCGAAAAGGGACGCCGGCCTCCAGGCGGTCGATCCTGGCCTCGAGCAGCTCGTTGGCCATCGTCATCTCGCCGTCGCCCATCGAGCTCGAACCGATGGCGCCACGATGAGCGACTTTCCCGCATCGCCTCCAGGTCCCGATCCCGGTCGTGCTCGGGACGGCTTTTCAGGGAGGCCGCACCTGCCTCCAGAAAGCTGTCGCGCCACGCGCTGAGATCGGCCGCGGTGGTGCCGACCTCGCGGCTGACAACCTCCAGATCCTCGCCGCGCAGGACCCGCAATACAGCCTCCTGCTTCTTCTTCGCCGACATGCGCCGCTGACGCGGCGCGGCGGGCTTGCCTGCGTCAGCGTGATGGGCGCGCTCCGGCAAGCCCGCCTTCTTCCCTCGTTCGTCCGTCATGGCTCCTCCTCGATGGAGCCGCTCTCACCCAAATCGCTGTCTCAGGAAACCGTACACTGGGGGAGAAGCCAAAAGCGAGCTTCGTTCAATGGCAGCGGAAGTCCACTTCCTCCGCGTTGCGGACCTGGCCGACAACTCGCTATGCTCAGGCCGGATCGAACGACACGACCTCGTCCTGCCCCGTCTTGCGCAGCCAGTCGGGGATGCCGATGGGCTCGGTCCGGTCGGCCGGCAAAAGCGGCGCGTAGATCTTGCCGGACATGCGCGCGTCGAGATCAGCCTTCGCCTCCGTAAGGAAGGCCGGGTCGGTCAGCGCGTCGTAGCCCGCCCCGGCGAGGATGCGCGCGGTGTCCAAAGACGCCCGGTCGCCGATCGACATGCCGCCGCAGGCCGTGATCGCCCAGGTGTGGAGCGACGTGCCCTGCCCGGCGGTCGGCCACCCGAACACGCCCATCGGCACGACCTTGCTGATGTCGCCGAGGTCGGACGATCCACCCACCTTGGTCGGCCCGATCTTCGGCAGAACCTGCGTTGCGAGCCCGGATTCGGGCAGGCCCATCTCGCGCTGGCAGGCGCGGGCGAACTGCTGCTCGGCCTCGGTCCATTCGGGCGGTCGGGCCGCCATGTGTCGGTGAAGCAGGTCGATCGACGGTGTGTTCGGGAGGATGTCATGCATGCCGTAATAGACCTCGAATTCGGCCTCGGTCTGCGTCATCAGCCCCGCGCCCTCGGCCACGTTCCGCGCCCAGTCGGAGATGCGTTGCACTTCTTCGACGCTCTCGGCGCGCAGCGTGAGCCAGATCTGCGCGTCGTCTGGCACGATGTTGGGTGCGACGCCGGCGCGCTCGTAGACATAATGCATCCGGGTCGTCGGCAGCATGTGCTCGCGCATGAACTGGAGTCCGATGCCGAAAAGCTCGGCTGCCTTGAGAGCCGAACGCCCGTCCCAGGGCGTGTTGCCGGCGTGGGCGGTGCGGCCGGCGAAGCGAACCTTCACCGCAAAGTTCGCCGCCGTCATCAGTTCGCCCACAGCGGCGACCGGGGCGGGATGCCAGGCAAGCGCCAGATCGACGTCGTCGAACAGGCCGTCGCGCACAAAGTAGACCTTGGCGCCCTGGGCCTCTTCCGAAGCGCAGCCGTACACGCGGATCGTGCCAGGCGTTCGGTCCTGCTCCATCATCGTCTTGAGCGCGATGGCACCGCCGGTACAGCCCGCGCCGAGCATGTTGTGTCCGCAGCCGTGCCCGTTCGCGTTGCCCGAGGGCGCCGCCACCTGCCGCGGTTCGGCGGCATTGCCGAGGGCGGGCAGTGCGTCGTATTCGGGCAGGTAGGCCACGACCGGCCCCCCCGAGCCCTGCGACCACTCCGCGACGAAGGCGGTCGGGTAGCCCGAGGTGCCCTCCGAAACGGCGTGGAAGCCCGCCGCTTCCAACTCACGCAAATGGATCCGCGCCGACTTCGCCTCGGCGAGCGACAACTCGGCCGCTTCCCAGACCTCGCGGCTGATCCGCAAGATGGCGTCACCATGCCCCTCGACCGCCGCCGCAGCCGCCTGCACGGAGACGGGCGGCTGGGGAGCCCCGCCGGTGCCCCTCGTATCGGCGCTGCCGCCGGCCTGCGCGAGCAATTCGCCGGGGATCAGGCCCAGCCCCACTCCCGCAGCAAGCCCCGTGGTCGCCCCGAGAACGCCCCGACGCGATATTCCTCCCTGCGCTTTCGTCATATGTTCATGCTTCCATTGCCACGCACGGCCGCCGCTCCGGCGTCTCGCGAGGTTGCGCCCTCATGTGAGATTCCGCTTTCGTGTCTGCGGGCCGTGCGCGGCGCCTCCGACCTGATCACGGTCTTTCGCGCCACCTCCTTTAGCACAGGATACACCGCGAGTCTTGCCGCAGCGTCAGCTTTGGGGCTCAGATCCGGACCACGCGAAGCAAGTCCTTGACCGCCCTTTCTGCACTCGCATTCGCAGAGGGCGAACGACCGCTCCGTCCCGCGGTGCGCCCGCTCGCGGCTCTCGCAGCGAATGTCGGCTATCTTGTCGCGAGGCCTTCGCGATCAGTTTCTTGTCTCGGCACGCGCTGCAGAACCCGGTATACGGTCGGGCGCGATACGTCGAAAACCTCGGCCAGATCGCTGATCGAGTGCTCGCCGGCATCGTACATGCGGCGCAACTCCGTCTGGCGCCGGTCCGACAGCTTGGGCTTCTTGCCCTTGAGCTTCCCTTTGGCGCGGGCGACGGCCATGCCCTCCCTCGTCCGCATCCGGATCAGGTCCGCCTCGAACTCGGCGAAGGTGGCGACGATGTTGAAGAACATCTTTCCCATCGGATCGGCCGGGTCATGGACGCTGGCACCGAGTGCCAGCTTGACGCCCCGCTTCTCCAGTTCGTCGGCGATGCTGCGCGCATCGGGCACCGACCGCACCAGGCGATCGAGCTTCGGCACGACGAACGTGTCTCCGTCCCGGACCGCAGCCAGAGCCTGCGCCAGTCCCGGTCGCTCCCGGTTCGTCCCCGTCAGGCCGTGGTCGGTGTAGATGCGATCCTTCGCGACACCCAAGTCGAGAAGGGCTGCCCGTTGCCCTTCGAGGTCCTGCTTGTCGGTGGAGCAGCGGGCGTAGCCGATCCGTGTGGGTAGGTTCTTTGCGATGGTACCGCGAACGAACATCCGTCCCACGGAATGTAACGCATAAGGCCCCGTCTACGATACGATCATCGTACCATCTATGTGAGACAGTATTACCTCCAGCATTTGCGGGTCATTCAGCGGCCTTCGCGACTTGATCGCAACCTGTCCGCTGCACGATCCCCTTGCGGACAGTCAGTCATTGGGCAGGGTCAGTGCGTTTGCGTAGAGCTGTTCGTATTCCGGTTGTTCGCGGAGGATTCGTTCTATCTCGGCAGTCGCGCGGGCGAAGGCCGTCTCGCGCCTGAGCGCGCGCAGCCGGTCCGCCGGAACCCCGACGCCGACCGACAGAAGGCGCAGAACCTCGTCGGAGGGATTGTCCAGAGAAAAGGAAGCGCGGTCCCCGAGCGGAATACGAGCGCGTTGATGCAGAAATTTTCGTAGCTGACGTCGTAGAGGCCGGCGAGGCGCTTCACATAGCCAGACAGGATGTCCGTGGTCCTGTGCGGCGGATGCAGGGGCCATGTCGGACCGGCGGTCACGCGCGCAGCTCCCGCTCCATCATCTGTCGGCGCAGCGACGGGGCCTCGAATGGACGGGTTGCGATGTCATCGACGGTGATGCGTTCGCGGCCGGCCATGAGCGCCTGAACCGTCGCCGCCGACAGGAGTTGGTGAACCTCGCCGATCAGCCCGTCGGATTTCTCGATGATCGCGCGGCGCAGGTCGCGCATGCCCAGCCCGGACGCGTCGCGCAGCGGCAGCAGCGCCTCGAAGCTGGCAAGCAGCCGCCCGGTCTCCGCATCGTCGCCCCACTTCGGGAGCAAGAAAGGCTGGAACCGGTTTTCGAGTTGGTCGTCCAGACGCAGCGCCAGCCAGGCATCCTTCGTTCCGAGGGCGACGATGGGAATACGCAACTCGTTTCCGAGATACCGCAACAACCCCAGAAGCTCGCGTTGCCGGGAAGAGGAAACGCACAGCACGTTGTGCAGCTCGTCGATCAGCAGCAGGCGGACGTCGCAGGCACGCATCAGATTGAGCGCCATCGCGCCCCGCCTGTCCGCCGTGTGCATCTGTCCGACCGGTGCACCCAGACTGTCCAGAAGAAGGGCGTGGAAACGGCCTACGGTCGCATCGGGCGGCATTTGCACCGACAGGACAGGAACGATCTGCCGGTCCCCCTCGGCCGAGGTGTGGCGGGCGTGCTGGCGCAGAAACTTCTCGGCGATGGTGGACTTGCCGTTGTTGCTGGGTCCGACCAGCAGCATGTTCTCCGGCCGGACGCGCCCCGCCTGGGTGGCGAGAAGCAGGTTCATCCGATCGAGGGCGTTCACCGCACGGGTGTAGCCGATCCAGCTATCGGACCGCAGATGATGCAGCCGGGCGTCCGGCGGCAGCTCCGCGATGTGGCGCGTGTCGAGGCGAAGGTGATCCATGCCGATTACCACTCCTCGATGTCGGTGAACGGACGGGGCGGTGCCATATCGGTGTCGGATGGCGGGCCGTTCCCGTCCGGCACGGTTCCTGTCGCGAGCGCCGGTCGGTCGACCTCCGGCCGCGATTTGCGACGGCGGGCGCTCTTGGTAAGCCGCACCGCGTTGCGCTCGATCTCCTGCATCTCCTTGAACGCGGCAAAGATCATGTCCTCATCGACCTGGGCGGCATGACGGTCCCATGCGCGCTTCAACGCCATCCGGTGTTCCCAAAGCGTGATCGCCGGACGCGACAGGGTGCGATACGGCACTTCCAGCCATGAGCCGTCAAAGGGATCGAGGACGTAGATACGCGACAGGTCGCGCGGATCGCGTCTAAGGATCATCTGCCCCTCCACCCTTGCGTCACGCGAGGCGATCCACGGTTTCAGGGCGTTCGAGAAATACCGGATGTGATCGAGGGTGAAGCCGTCGCGTTGCAGCGTGCGGCGCTCGACGGGCAGGAAGTCGATGAGGTAGCTGTCCATCTGGCGTGGCACGGCGATGCCGCCTCCCGACCTGCCCAAGGCGACAAGCCCCTCCTCAAGTCGCGCAAGGGGTGTCGCACCCTCCAGCCCCCGGTGCCCAGACTGATGGTAGTCTTTGCAGATCGCGACCGTCAGCCCGCGTTCCAGCTCTTCCAGCGTCAGGCAGGCGCGCCCTTCGCTGTCGTAGTGCCCGCGCTGCGCCGTATTGGAGAACGTCGTGCCGGGCAACCCGTGGACCCGCCGCATCAGCGTGCCGATCAGCCGTTCAACGATCGCCCCGAACTGCGGCTGGCCCGGCGGCCGCCATTCGATCTCGATGCCGTGCTGCGCGCAGCCGCGCTCGAAGGCATGCGAATGAAATTCGACGCCGTAACACCTTCGGAACGATGATCAGACGGAGGCCATGGCCGGCTGCGCAGCCCCTCAGTGAGCGCAGCAGGCGGCCATGGCCGGGCCTCGGGTCTCTACGGTGGTTCTGCGCGAACCACACCGAAGAGGAGACCGACCATGACCGTCGACCATTCTACCCGATCCGATGCCGTCCTCGTAGGCATCGACATCGCCAAGCACCGCCATGAGGTGTTAATCGAAGCGCCCGGGCCCGCCCGCCGTCGGCGTTTGACGATCCTGAACACGCGGTCCGACTTCGACCGGCTGATCGAGACGCTACGTGCATATGACGGCCGTGTCAGGATCGCGTTCGAGGCCACCGGTAATTACCACCGGGCGCTCGCCTATGCCCTGACAGTGGCGGGCTTCGAGACGAAGTTGGTCTCGTCGGTCGGTCTCGCCCGGACGCGGGAGGCGCTGCACAACGGTTGGGACAAGAACGACCCGAAGGACGCCCAGGTGATCCTGCACATGCTCCGGATCGGTGCCGAGCAGTTCTACCATGATCCCCTGATCCGAGGCACGAACGACCTTCAGGAACTGTCGAAGACCCACGATATCGTCTCGCGCTCGAAGACGGAGCTATGGCACCGCATCCTGACCCACTACCTGCCGCTCTACTTCCCCGAGGCCGATCGCTTCCACCGGTCGTCGCGATCCGACTGGTTCCTCGCCTTCCTCGAGCGCTACCCGTCCCCGTACATCATCTCCGCCATGGGGCGGGACGCCTTCATCGCGGATGCCTGGGCTGTCGTCGGCCGCCGGGTGTCGAAGGAGCGCCTGTTGTCAGACATTTACGATACGGCGGCCTCGTCGGTCGGCCTGCCGGTCGAGCCGGACAGCGACGCCGTCGCCATGTTCCGCATGGTGCTGGCCGAAGGACGCAGCCTGATCGAGCAGCGTAATCGGATCGAAGCACGTGCCGTGGAGCTGCTGGCCGAGCATCCCGACTACCGGCTCCTCGTCACCATTCCCGGCATCGGTCCGGTCAACGCCCTGACCATCCTGGCCGAGGCCGGCGACTTACGCCGCTTCGGCCATCATCGCCAGTTCCTCAAGTTCTGCGGCATGGACCTCGCCACCATCCGGTCGGGAACGTTCCGCGGCCAGACGAAGCTGTCGAAGTACGGCAACGCCCGGCTCAGGCGGACACTCTGGATGGCGGGCCAGGTGGCCATCATGCAGCGCGCCAACAGCTTCCGCGACAAGTTCGAACGCTACATCGCCCGGGACCGGCACAATGCCGACCTGCGGCGCAAGGCGTACACAGCCATCGCCGCCAAGATGGCGCGCACCGCTCATGCGGTCGTCAAAGGCGGCCAACCCTATCGTCCCTTCTTCGAGGGGACGATGCACGGCGGAAGGACCCTTCTCTCATGAGGCCGTGGAGACACCGCCCCGATCGGCGGTGATCTCGTAGATAATGTTCAGGCCTTCCGCTCGGCTGCGACAGGATCTCGTCTTGAGGACGGTGGGAGCCGCCATGCGCGTACTCCGTGTTCGTTATGGGAGAGACCGCTCGTTGACCAAGGGCGCGGCCTGCCGCAGACTGATGACGCGCCGGAATAGACCAGCGCGAACACGATCTGACGCCCAAATCCGCCAATCGCTCCGAACATAGGACGTTGTCCACGCCGAGCTTCTTCGGTTTCCCGGCGATCGGCCAGTCCACGCCCGTGACGGCGCGCGCTGCCATCCAGAGTTTCTTGTCCGTCGCGATGTGCGTGAGGCAGAGGCCGACGCTCGTGGCGGACGGGGCATCCAGGCTCAGGTGAAAACCGGCGATGGCCCGGGACATCACGTCGATCGCGACCGTCAGCCACGGCCGCCCGATCGGCAGGCGCTCGAACGGATCGACCAACATCAGATCGACCGGCGTGGGGTCGATCTGCACGAAGTCGAGCGGATAGGCCGGGATCGGAGCCTCGCCATAGACCGGGCGCGTGTCGGGGTCCGCTTCCCTCTGTCTCGATATGGCATCCTTGCCGACATTGGCGATCCGCCGACGGATCGTTGCTTCGCTCGGCGGCGAAATCCCGGCCTCCCGACACTTCACCTTGATGGCTTTCACGATCTCGGTGCGGCGCACCTTCTGCCGGGTCAGATATCTAGTCTCGATCACCTCGCTGATGATCGCCTTCCTGTCCCCGGAAATCCTCGGCCGTCGCGGACCGCCGCGCCCCTGTTGCGGTAAAAGAGCCGTCAACTCACCATCCCGCTCGCGCAGCCGCCGGATCAGACGGTAGGCCCAGCGTTCGGAGATGTTCAGATCGCGCGCCGCCGCTTGGACAAGATGCACCGGAGCCTCGTCGAGCGCCGCCAACTGGCGGAGCGTAAGGGCTCGCTTCTCGGCGTCTTGCCAGACCTTCTTCGGAACGGACTCCACATCCATACCCGGTCCTGACTTTTGCAACGCGCTGAACCGCTCTTTGATGGCGTTGCAACGCACTGAACTGTTCTATGAGTGATACTGAAGCATGGAGTGACAGGGCCATGTCAAAGAAAACAACGAAAAGCGCTGAACTTATTCGTGAAAAACGACAGGTAGCTCGCCGCGCGACCCGCAGGCCGCCCTTCTTATGCGGATGCACCTCGTAGCCCTTGCGCACCCCGGTCAGCCGCTCGCGCGGGGCGACGAGGATCAGCTCGATGCGCCGGATGTCGCCGCGCTCCGGCCGCGTCCCCCTGTCGAAGCGCCCGAGGATGCCCTCGAAGGAGCCGGGATCGATGTGGCCTCCCATCCCGAGCGGGTCCTGCACCGTGCCCGCGAGCTCGCGCGCCATCTCCTCCTGGCCTCCGTCCCGCCATGCGGCCCGGCGGCATGGCGGAGGCGCTCGGGCCGCGGCGGACCACGGGTCCGGCGGATCGCGCGGCGCTGCGCCGGGCCGGGATCGCCCGCGCGGCGCGGAAGGTCTCCGATCCGCTATCCGGGCGCCCGCGGCCCGCCGCGGACTCCGACGGAAGTCCGACAGGACTCCGACAGGAATCCGACAGCCCGTTTCAGCCCGATCCGATGAGGATCCCCGCCGCGAGGACCAGCCCGCCACCAGCCACGACCTGCAGCGCGGCGCGCAGGAACGGCGTCTCCATGTAGCGGTTCTGGATCCAGGCGATCGCCCATAGCTCAACGAAAACAACGATGAAGGCGATGAAGGTCGCGGTCCAGAAATGCGGGATCAGATAGGGCAGCGCATGACCCAGCCCACCCAGAGCCGTCATCACCCCCGACGCGATCCCCCGCTTCAGCGGCGACCCGCGCCCCGAAATCGCCCCGTCATCCGAAGCCGCCTCCGTAAAACCCATTGAAATTCCGGCACCTACGGAGGCCGCGAGCCCGACGAGGAAGGTCTGGCCCGTGTCGCCCGTCGCGAATGCCGCCGCGAAGATCGGCGCCAGCGTCGAAACCGACCCGTCCATCAGCCCCGCCAGTCCCGGCTGCACCCATGTCAGCACGAACTGCCGGTGCGCAGCGCGGCCCTCCGCATCCCGCGTCTCCTCGCCCAGATGCTCGGCAGCCAGGGTCTCCGCAAGCTCCGAATGCCCCGCCTCCGCCGCCGCCAGGTCGCCCAGAAGCGCCCGCGTCCGCGGGTCGCCCGTCCGGGCCGCGGCGCGGAGATAGAACTGCCCGGCCTCCCGCTCCATCCGTTCCGCCTCGTCGCGGATACGCTCGATGCCGAGATTCTCCACCAGCCAGACCGGCCGCCGCGCGTAGAAGCCCGCCACGTGCTCGCGCCGGAGGAGCGGGATGGCGCCCTCGAAGCGCGCCTCGAAGAGCGCGATCAACTGCCGGCGATGACCGTCCTCTTCCTCGGCCATGCCGTCGAAGACCCGCGCCGAGGCAGGATATTCGGACCGGAGCCGGTCGGCATAGGTGCGGTAGATGCGGGCATCGTCCTCCTCGGCGGAGATCGCGAGCGCGAGCACCTCCCTCTCGCTCAGGTCCGCGAAATGCCGGCGGTTGGACAGGGATGGCAGCATGGGCTGGCTCTCCAGGGGGATGATCGGTCCTGACGTGACGCAAGGCGGGCACCGGCGCAACCACGAGCCAGTGCGCCCGATTTGACCGCGAGCCCGGCCCGTCCGGTGACGAGTGCAGAACGATGCCCGTCACCGCTCGGGTTCGCAATTCCGTCGGGAGTTATCGGTGTCATGACGCGGGCGCGGGGCTCCCGGCTCCGCGCCCGGCCCTAAAAAACAGGGTCCGCCATGCCCACTTCGGAGCTAGCTTGCCGCTTCGCGGCGGCGGTGTAGACTCGGGTGCCGAGGGGGAATGATGTGAACCGGATCGACAGGGTCAAGAAGGGCCGCAAATACGACCAGGTGGTCGCAGGGGCGCGGGACGTGTTCATGGCCGACGGATTCGAGGGAGCGAGCGTCGATACCATCGCCCGCCGCGCCGGCGTGTCAAAGGCCACGCTCTACAGCTACTTCGCCGACAAGCGCCTGCTCTTCGTCGAGGTCGCCTCGAGCGAATGCCGCCGCCAGGCCGCCGACGCGTTCGAGCGGCTCGATTTCTCGAAGCCGCCCCGGGAGGTCATGGCGAGCGCCGGCGCGGCGCTCATGGATTTCATGTTCTCCAAGACGGGTCAGCAGGTTTTCCGCATCAGCGTCGCCGAATGCGACCGCTTCCCCGAGATCGGCCGTGCCTTCTGGGAGAACGGCCCCGGCATGCTCGAACGCACGCTCTGCCGCTATTTCGAGCAGGCGGCGGCCCGCGGCGAGCTAGCGATCGAGGACCGTTGTCTGGCCGCGCACCAGTTCGCCGAATTGTGCAAGGCCGAGGTCTTCCCCCGCCTCTGCCTGCGGATTCAGCCCGACTTCACCGAGGAGGACCGGCGCCGCATCCTCGACGGCGCGGTCGAGACCTGGCTGGCCCGCTACGGCGCCTAGTCCACCCGGCGCAGGAGGAGCTGGTTTCCGACCTTCTTGGTCTCGAACCGCTTCAGCTCCATGACGAGGTCGGAGAGCTTGCGCTTGCCGTAGGTCCGGGTGTCGAAATCGGGTTGCTGGGAGGTGATGTACTGGCCGATCTGGCCGAGCGCGTACCATTCGTCATCCTGCTCGATCCGGTCCATCGCCTGGAGGATAAGCGGCACCGCCTCCACCGGCGCGACCTTGCCGGAGGGCGCGCGTCCCGAATCCGCGGCCTTCGGCTGGACCGGCTCGTCGACGATGTTCTCGATCAGGATGAAGCGGTTGCAGACGTTCCTGAGCGCCTCGGGCGCCTTCTTCTCGCCGATGCCGATGACGTCGAGGCCGTTCTCCCGCACCCGGTTGGCGAGGGCGGTGAAGTCGGAATCCGAGGAGACCAGGACGAAGCCGTCGAACCGGCCCGTATGAAGGATGTCCATCGCGTCGATCACCAGGCCGATATCGGAGGCGTTCTTGCCGACCGTGTTCGCCGTCTCCTGATGCGCCACGAGGCCGAGATCGCGCACCACCTTCGACCAGTTGGTGAGCCGGCCCGAGGACCAGTCCGCATAGACCCGGCGGAGCGCCGGCTCGCCGAACTTGGTGATCTCCTTCAGGATCGGGTCGGCGTATTTCGCCGGGATGTTGTCGGCGTCGATCAGGACGGCGTAGAGGGGGCGGTCGCGCTCGGCCATCGGGCTCCTCACAGGACGCGGTGCATGACGAGGGCGTCGACGAAGCCCTCCGCGGGGTGCCGGAAGGCCTGCGGCAGCCGCCCGGCGATGTCAAATCCGTAATCGGTCCAGAGCGCAATCGCACGGGTATTGGTCGACACCACGAAGTTGAACTGCATCGCCCGGAAGCCCCGCGCCCGCGCCCGCCCGAGCGCATGGTCCAGCATCCCCCGCGCGATGCCGCGCCCCTGCGCCTCGCGGGCCGTCGCAAAGGCCGCGTTGCAGACATGGTCGCCGTTCCCTCCCGCATTGGCGCGCAGATAGTAGCTTCCCGCTCCGCCAGCGGCGAGCCACGTCTCGTGACCCGGCGCGCACCAGTAGGCGAGCGCATCCGCGCGGGAGACGGCCGGATCCACCGCATAGGTGTCGCCCGCTCGGAAGATCGGTTCGAGGATCGTCCAGACGCGATCGTGGTCGGCTTCGCTGACCGGCCTCACCCGAGATCGGGTTCCGTTGCGGCGAAGTGCTCTTCGGCGCCGAGCCGCTGCCACCAGTCCCGCAGGCCGCCCGAATCGAGAAGATCGTCGAGATGCGGCGTCAGGCCGAGATAGAAGACGAGCGGCCCCAGGTAATAATCCGCGAGGCTCACGCTGCTCCCCGCCAGCCAGTCGTCGCGTCCCCGGATCTCGCCCGCGAGCCGCATGAAGGTCCGCGCCCGATCGAGCGCTTCGGCGTGCTCCGCCTCGGAGGGCTCGCCGATGAAGTCCGGTTTGATGTGATAGAAGGCCACGCCCACCAGGGCATCGTAGCCATAGCCGTGGACGAGCGAGATGATCTCGTCCATCCGCGCCCGGTCCGCCGCCGATTCGGGCAGAGCCGACGGGCCGTCGCGCGTCGCCTCGAGATAGCGCACGATGGCATCTGTCTCGCGGATGCGGCGGCCGTCGATGTCGAGCACCGGCACCTTGCCGAAGGGATGGCGCGCCAGGTGCTCGGGATCCTTCGGTTCGCCGGCCAGCACGTTCACAGGATTCTGGTCGTAGGCGACGCCCTTGCGACGGAGCACGATTCGCACCGTTCGGACATAGGTCGATCGGTCGAAGCCGTGCAGCACCGTCTCGGCCATCTCTCATCTCTCCATCTGCGCCCTGCCCTTTCCTAGGACCGCCCGGGATCGCGGCAAGGCCCGGCGCCACGGATCGGCACGAAGGTCGCCGTTCGGCGGCGCCCGATGGCTAGCTATTCTCCGGGCGGGACGGGATCCGCGCCAGGACGGAGCCGAAGGACGCCGTCGGTCGGGCCGGGAGGACGAACCGCGGCCGCCGGAAACAACAGCGTGCCAGAGGGCACGGGAAAGACACCCGCACCAGACGCCCCGCTCCATGCGCGATCCGCGTATACCGCTACAGGCAGGGCCGTGCGGGATTCAGGCTCAGGTCACAGCCCGGAATGGCGAGAGGTCCGACGCCGCGACGCGGTGGGGGCTGAAAGTCGCCGCGGCGCCGGAATAGCTCATCGCTACAAATCCCGTATCGCACCGGCTCGTGTCGAGGGCTGGACCGGAATCGGGCCATTTCGGGGCGTTGCCGTCGACCCTTGCCAAGCTCGGCCCCGTCGACCACCTTGCAGGGAATGGACGCGATGCCCCCCACACCGTTCCCCGGCCGGTCCGACCCCCGGGAGCGCACCGCCTTCGACCGGAGGGAACTCAACCTGATCCTCGCGCTCTACGGCCGCGCCGTCGCCGCTGGCGAATGGCGCGACTACGCGATGTCGTTCCTGAAGGACGTGGCCGTGTTCTCGATCTTCCGCCGCACCGCCGAGCATCCGCTCTACCGAATCGAGAAGCGGCCGAAGCTGCGGCAACGGCAGGGAATGTACGCGGTGATCGCCATGGACGGCCAGATCCTGAAACGCGGCCACGATCTGAAGACCGTGCTCGGGGTGCTGGACCGCAAGCTGATCCGCGCCGTGGAGTGAGCGTGTCGCGGCACCGGCAGGAAATGGTCAGGGTATATGACCTTATCCGCGGATAAGGGGTCCTGCACCGGCGGCCCGGCTCAGGGGGCCTCCAGACGCCGCCGCGACGTGACGGGCCCCTCGCCCTGCGCCTCGATCCGCGCCAGCGCCGTCTCGATCGGCTCGTAGGCCACCGCCATGTGATGCGCGTTGGCGTGGATCAGCACGTCCCCGTCCACCGCGATCGCCACGTGACCCTTCCAGAAATAGAAATCCCCGCGCGCAGCCGGTTCGTCCCCGAGCGGACGGCCGAGCACGCCCTCCTGCAGGTCGCTGTCGCCGGGGCAGGGAATGTGGCAGGCGAGGCAGGCGGCCTGCACGAGACCCGAGCAGTCGATCCCGTCCGTCGAGTTCCCGCCCCAGAGATAGGGCACCCCGAAGAAGAGCTGCGCCACCGAGGCGTGGTCGGTGAAGGCGCGGTTCGCGGGCACCACGTGGGGCCGCGGCACGTATTGGCCCGCGCTCGTCTCGAAGAACCGTTCCGTCCCGGCAACGATGCGGATCTTGGCGCCGAAGGAGAGCCGCATGAGCTCGGCGCGCTTCATGTCGGGCGCGGGATAGAGGTGGGTCGCCGGCACGCCGACCATGTGGCTGGGACTGTCTGGCGGTCCGAGGCAGGCCTCCGCCACGTAGCCCACATAGCCGTCCTTCATCGCGCGGAGGAAGGCCATGCCGTCGCGGCGCTCGTAGATCTCCACGGCATCGCCCATGAGAAGCTGGCGGTCGCGCGCGGTGCGGAGCGGCGTCGCCCACAGATCGGCGAGGGGCACCGCCACCCGCCCCGCCTCCGGCGCGACGAAGCGTTCCGCCTCGACCCGGCCCTCGAGATGCCGCGCGGCGACGCGGCCGTTCGCCGGCGTCAGACGCCGGTCGGTCACGACAGCCCCCCGATCGCCTCGAGAAGCGCCCGCGCACCCTGACCGACGCCGCCCTTCGGCCGCGCCGGCTTGTCGGCGGGCTGCCAGCCGTAGATGTCGAAATGCGCGTAGCGCGACGCGCCCGCCGCGAATCGGCGCAGGAACAGCGCCGCGGTGATCGAGCCCGCGAACCCGCCCGAGGGCGCATTGTCGAGATCGGCAATTCCGGGCTCGATCATCTCCTCGTAGGGGTCCCAGAACGGCATCCGCCAGAGCGGGTCGCGCACCCGGCGCCCCGCCTCGGCGAGCGCCGCGGCGAAGGCGTCGTCGTCGGTGTAGAAGGGCGCCAGGTCCGGCCCCACAGCGACGCGCGCCGCGCCGGTCAGCGTCGCCATGGAGACCAGCAGATCGCTCTCCTCCTCGGTCGCCAGCGCCAGCGCGTCCGCGAGCACCAGCCGGCCCTCCGCGTCGGTGTTGTTGACCTCGACCGAAAGCCCCTTGCGCGAGGGCAGGATGTCGCCCGGGCGGAAGGCCGCGCCGGAGACCGCGTTCTCCACCGCCGGGATCAGCACCCGGAGCCGCACCCCCGCGCCCGTCGCCATGATCGTCCGCGCGAGGCCCAGGACGGTCGCTGCCCCGCCCATGTCCTTCTTCATCAGCCCCATGGAGGAGCCGGGCTTCAGGTTCAGCCCGCCGGTGTCGAAGCACACCCCCTTGCCGACGAGCGTGACGCGCGGCCCGGCCCCGCCCCAGCGCAGATCGACGAGCCGGGGGCCGCGCTCCGGCGCCGCCGCCGCGCCCACGGCCTCGATCAGCGGAAAGCCCTCGGCGAGCGCGGCGCCGTTGGTGACGCGCACCTCGGCGCCGAATTCCGCCGCCAGCCCCTCGGCTGCGGCGGCGAGCTCCCCCGGCCCCATGTCGCGCGCGGGGGTGTTGATCAGGTCGCGGGTCAGTGCCTCGCCCGCCGCGACGGCCTCGATCCGCGGCGCGTCGAGGCCCGGCGGCGCGACCAGCGCGGCGCCGGGCCCCCGGGCGGCCGCGTAGCGGCCGAAACGGTAGCCGGCGAGGAGCCAGCCCAGTGCCGCCTCCGCCAGATCCTCGGCCGGCAGGTCGGTCGCGATCCGCCAGACGGCCTCGGGCAGCCGGCTCCGCACCCCGCCCAGGGCGAACCGCGCCCGCCGCCGCTCCGCCGGCCCGCCGAGCCCGGCCAGCGCCGCCTCCGGCGCCCCGTCGGACCCCGGCACGACGACCGACTGGCCGGCCTTGCCCTCGAAGCCGGCCGCCTCGATCCAGCGCCGCTGCCGCGCCTCCCGCCGCGCGAGCCAGTCCGGCAGCGTGTCCGGGTCGAGAAGGTGGATCGGCAGGGCCGCCTCGGTCGGGGGAGCGAAGGTCAGGGCGGTCGATGTCATGTCGAAGCTCCGGGATCGCGTCCCGTCCGAGCCTAGCGCCGCCATCCGCCTGCGCAAGCGGTGCGCCCCCCGGTTGTCAGCCCGGCACGTCCCGGAGGCACCAGAGCTCCTCGAGCGTGGCCTGACCGAGCCGGTCGAGCCGCTCCACGTTCGCCGCAAGCGCCGTGCGGTCGGCGGAATGGATCAGCCGCTCGACCGTGCGCGCGATCCGCGACAGACGATGCAACCCGACCTCCCCGGCACGCGTGCCAAGCAGGCTGGCCGCGCGCGCCAGCTCGTCGACCTCGTCCTCGTGCCAGGCGAGCGACACCCGGCTCAGCATTTCCGCGACCACCTCGAGTTCCGCGTCAAGACGTTCGGCGAGCTCCGGCGCGGCGCATCCGGCCATCCGCAGAACATCGCTCTCGACCCTTTCCCTGGGCCGCAACACCGTGATTGCCATCTCTCTCTCCTCACGCCCCCGGAGCAGGTCATAAGCCGCTGGAGATAATGGGAGATTGACCGATCCGATCTCGGGTCTCGAAAATCGCTCGAATTGAGCCTATTGGAACGCGAGGAATCGGGGAGAGCCATGCAGATCGCCAGACCGTTGCCGCAATATCTCGTCCAGCGCTATCACGGCTGGCGCGCCACCACATTCGCCGAGAACCACGCCTGGTATCGCCGCCTGGCAGACGAGGGCCAGCGCCCCCGCGCCATGGTGATCTCCTGCTGCGACAGCCGCGTCCATGTCACCTCGATCTTCGGCGCCGACCAGGGCGAGTTCTTCATCCACCGCAACATCGCCAATCTCGTCCCGCCCTACGAGCCGGACGGCAACCAGCACGGCACCTCCGCGGCGATCGAGTTCGCCGTTACCTCGCTCCGCGTCGCCCATCTCGTGATCATGGGCCATTCGAACTGCGGCGGGGTCAAGGGGTGCTACGACATGTGTTCGGGCGGCGCGCCCGAACTCGAGGAGACGTCGAGCTTCGTCGGGCGCTGGATGGACCTCCTCAAGCCCGGCTACGAGACGCTGCCGGAAGGCGACGAGGCGGACCGCGTCACGGCGCTCGAATACGAGGCCGTGCGCACCTCGCTCCGCAATCTCATGACCTTCCCCTTCGTCGCCGAGGCGGTGGAGGCGGAGCGCCTCTCGCTCCACGGCCTGCACGCGGACATCAGGGAAGGCGGCCTGCGGATGCTCGACCCGGAGACCGACAGCTTCGTGGAGGTCTGACAGCGGGTCTTGGCGGGTTGCGGACCGGGCGTGCTCGGCTCGCCGGGCTGCTGCCTGCCGCGCCGCGCGTGGCGGAAATCCGCGACCTCCAGCCTCTCCCCGCGAGAGGCCGGCGGCAATATGGCAGTCGCAGGTAGAGCGACGGGGCGGATAGCCGGCGTACCGGGGCGCCCGCGCCAAGGCATGGCGGAGCGGATCGACGGTCATGTCCCGGTCTCGCTGCGGCCGACCGGACCGCATTGATCGGAATCGGGCAGGAGGCTACCGTCGTCGCCGTGGTCACGCTCATCCCCCTCACCGGCTGCGGAACCTGCCCGATCCGCCACAACGCGGTCTGCGCGGACTGCGAACCCGACGAGCTGGCGATCCTCGACCGGGCCAAGAGCTATCGGACCTTTCCGCCCGGCGCCCTTCTGGCCGAGGCGGGCGCACTGCTCGATCACTTCTCCTCGCTGGTCACCGGTGCCGCCGCCATGTCCCGGACGCTCGAGGACGGACGGCGGCAGACCGTCGGGTTGCTCCTGCCATCCGACTTCATCGGCCGGCCCGGCCGGGCGACCTCGCCGTTCGACGTCACGGCGATCGCGGAGGTCACGCTTTGCCGGTTCCAGCGGACCGCGTTCGAACGGATCGTGCGCGGCACGCCCCATGTCGCGAGCCGCCTCCTCTCGATGACCCTCGACGAACTCGACGCGACCCGCGAATGGGCCGTGGTGCTCGGCCGCATGACGGCCCGGGAACGCCTCGCCGCCTTCCTCGTCGGCATCGCCAGGCGCCAGGCGTCCCTGTCCCGCGCGCACCAGCCGGCACGGGAGGTGATGCTGAACCTGCCGCTCTCGCGCGAGGCACTCGCGGATTATCTCGGCCTCACCATCGAGACCACGAGCCGCCAGTTCACCGCGCTGCGCAAGGACGGGCTGATCGCGCTCCCCGCGGTGCGCGAGATCCGCATCCCCGATTTCGCGGCGCTCGCGCTCGAGGCCGGGAACGACGATGGCGGACCGGGCGTCTAGGCCCTAGCGGGCAAGGAACAGCGGAATCGGACCGGCGCGCGACAGGTCGCGGGTCACGCCGCCGATGGCCGATTCGATCAGGCGGGAATGGCCGTAAGCTCCCATCACGATCAGGCCCGCGCCGGTTTCGGCGGCGTGGCGGGCGATGATCTCGGAGATCCGGCGGCCGCCGCGCGGCAGCGCGAAGATCTCCGTCGCGATACCGTGACGGTCGAGCATGCCCGCAACCTCTTGGCCTTCGCTGTCGTCCGGCGCGTCCACCGTCAGGATGTCCACCACCTCCGCCTCCATCAGAAGCGGCAGGGCTGCGCGCAGGGCGGCGAGCGCGACCGTGCTGCCGTCCCAGGCCAGCGTGACGCGCGAGGCGGGGGACGCGCCCCCGCCGAGCAGCACCGGAACGCGGGTGTTGAACAGCACCGCCTCGAAGATCGTCTCCCCCAGGACTCCGCCTTCGGGGTGATGCGGCCGCGGCAGCAGGACCAGATCCGCCATCCGCACCTGCCGGGCGATCTCGCGCGGAAAGTCCAGCGCCGCCTCGGGACAGGCGCGGACGGTCCAGCGGACCGACGCCCCCGCCAGCCGCGCCTTCGTGTCGGCCAGCATCCTGTCCAGCTCAGCCTGCGCCTCCATGGCGAGCCACGCATCCGCAAACACCATGTCCGGCGTTCCATAGGTGATCGGGGCCGGCTGCGGATCGGGAACGCAGACGACGTCGAGATGCGCGTCCCAGCGCCCCGCGGCGGCGATCGCCATGTCGATCGCGTCGGGGCCCGGCGCAACCGGGAGGATCGTCGCGAGCGTCTTGTAGGCCATTCCGACCTCCTTCTGGGGCTGCCGGATCATGCCGCGCGCCGGCGCCCATCGCCTTGACCGGAATCAAACCCGCTGCCCGGCCCGGCGCCGGATTCATCTCGAGGCCCCGGAGGGCGACCGGCCCCGAGGCGCCGGAGCCGGCGCCGCGCGGCGCGGCGTGCAAACCCCTTGCCGTGCATGCCGATGCTGTCATTCTCGGTCCCGGAGGCCGGCAGAAGGGCCCGTGACATGGACAGATGCAGGGACAGCTGCAGGGACGGGCCGCCCAGTCTCGAGGATGTCGACCTCGCGGCGACGCTGCCGCGAAGGACCTACGAGGAGCGCCTCGCCGCGCTGCAATCCTCCCTGATCCGCATCCAGCAGGCCTATCTGCGCCAGGGGCTGTCGGCCGCGATCGTCTTCGAGGGCTGGGACGCGGCCGGCAAGGGCGGCACGATCCGCTGCATGTCGGCGGTCCTCGACCCGCGGAGCTTCAAGGTCTGGCCGATCGGCGCGCCGCGCTCCTACTATCTCGACCGCCACTACCTCCTGCGCTTCATGGAGCGCCTGCCGCCGCGCGGCGCGATCTCCGTCTTCGACCGCTCGTGGTACGGACGCGTGCTGGTCGAACGGGTCGAGGCCCTCGCGCCCGAGGCGCGCTGGCGCGATGCCTTCCGGGAGATCGTCGAATTCGAGCGCATGCTCGTCGAGGACGGCACGCGCGTCGTCAAGGTCTTCATGCACATCTCCCCCGAAACCCAGCTCCGGCGCTTCGAAGCGCGCCTGCACGATCCGCTGAAGCGCTGGAAACTCACCGCGGAGGATTTCCGCAACCGGGAGCGTTGGCCGGATTACGAGATCGCCATCGGCGAGATGCTGCGGGAGACCTCGTCGCCCCACGCCCCCTGGCGCGTGGTGCCGTCGAACGACAAGAAGAGCGGACGGATCGCCGCGATCGGCGAGATCGTGGACCGCCTCGCGCGAGATGTCGATCTCGCCCCGCCGGCGCTCGAGGAGACCGTTCTCGCCGCCGCCCGCACGCATCTCGATCTGGACCCGCCGAGCCTGCGCAAGTTGCGGAGAAAGCCGGATTGATCGGCGCGAAACGGGCGCGCGAGGCCGATCTTGCGCGCCGCCCTCCTCCGGCGCCTTCTTCCGCCGTGGCGACGGCCGGCGAGACCGTTCGCGCGCCGAAGGCCGGAACCGGACGGCGCGGTATTGGTTGCGCGCCGGCATCCGTTGCTCCTTGAGGAAACCGGACCCGTGCAAGTTTTCCATTGCCCCACCTGTTCGACGCCGCTCTACTTCCACAACCTGACCTGCACCTGCGGTCAGGAGGTGGCCTTCGACCCGGCGCGACAGGCGATGGTGTCGGACGGACGCCGCTGCGACAATCGGGGACGGATCGGCTGCAACTGGCTGAGCGAAGGCGGCCGGTTCTGCCGCTCCTGCGCGATGACCGAGATCGTTCCCGATCTCGACGAGCCGGAGAACCTCCCGCTCTGGTCGCGGACCGAACTTGCGAAGCGATGGATGCTCGCCAATCTCGCCCGCTGGGGCTGGTTCACCGATGCCGATCCCGGGCCGCGGCCGGTCTTCAGGATGCTGTCGGAGCAGACCGTGGCGGGCGACGCGCGGGTGACGATGGGTCACGCCAGCGGCGTGATCACCATCAACGTGTCGGAGGCGCGCGATGCGGTGCGCGCCGAACGGCAGGCGAAGATGGGAGAGCTCTATCGCACGATGATCGGCCACATGCGTCACGAGATGGCGCATTTCATCCAGTTGCGGCTGGCCGAGGACGCCGGCTTCCTGGCGGGGTTCCGCGAGCTTTTCGGCGACGAACGCGCCGATTACGGCGCGGCGCTGAAGAGGCATTACGAACATCCCGGCCAGCCGGACGATACGCACATCACCAGCTATTCGACCGCGCATCCGCACGAGGACTGGGCCGAGACGATCGCCCATCTTCTGCATCTGGCGGACCTGCTGGACAGCGCCGTCGGCGCCGGGCTCACCTTGCCGGACGGTCCCGACCGAGGCTACGACGCCTATGCGGACACCGACACCGAGCGGCTTCTGACCACATCGGTCGCGCTCTCCATCGCGATGAACCACGTGAACCGGGCGATGGACCTGCCCGATCTCTATCCGTTCGTGCTGCGGCGCGGTGTGCGCCGGAAGCTGGGCTTCGCCCACGACCACCTTCGGCTGCTGGACAGACCTCCGGCGGAACGCACCTTTCCCGCCGGCGCCTGACCGCTCCGCGCTGGCTTGCCGCGCGGAGCCGGCGGCGACTCAGATCGCCTGCTCGGACGTGTCGACGCTGCGGCAGGTCCAGCGGCGGACATCGTAATTGGGATGCGTCGCGACCCATTTCGCCAGTTCCGGCTGGGCACCGGTCACACAGGTCAGCGGCGTGACGTCGGTGAACAGCAGGGAGCGTTCCCGGCATTCGCCGGGGTCAGTGCTGAGGCAGGCCACAAAGAGAAGTTCGATCATCGCCACGATCCTTTCGTAACGGAATTGGAGGGCTGGTTGCGGTCGACGTCACGATGATAGTCCGCAAATCCATGCGCACCATTGACCCGTCGTGCGCTCCGCTGCGACGCAGCATGGCCTGCCTCACGATTTTGCGCTGCCGCCCGCGCCAAGCACAAAACGGCGCCGGACCGCGAATCCGCACTCCCGGGTGCCGCCATGCGGCACAGCGCACCGGCGCTCCTGCGCGCATTTGTCCATCCCGATCACGGGCTGCGACGAAAGGTTTACCTCGCCGCGGCGAACACCGTTTGATCGAGGCGATGGAAGCCGTCAGACTGTCTGGCGGAGCCCGCTCCGAGTCGGAGGGGCCTCGAGGAGAGGAGAAGCACAATGGCCTGGTCCAGACCGACCATCCGCGAGATCGAATGCGGCATGGAAATCAACATGTACGGCCCCGGCAGCGACGACGACACCGTCCTGTTCTGAGCCACGGGCGCGCGGGGGTCATATGGCGCTCCGCGCGCGCATATTGGGGGCGGCCGCCGGCGGCGGGCTTCCCCAGTGGAACTGCGGGTGCCGGAACTGCGTGCTCGCGCGGCAGGGGGCCATCCCTGCCCAGACCCAGTCGTCCCTCGCCGTCAGCGGCAATGGAACCGACTGGGCGATCCTGAACGCCTCTCCCGACATCCGTCAGCAGTTGATCGGGACGCCCGAACTGCATCCGACGGATCTGCGGCAGGTGCCGCTCCGCTCCGTCCTCGTCACCAACGGCGATATCGACCATGTCGCCGGCCTGCTGACCCTGCGGGAGATGCAGCCCTTCGCGCTCCACGCGACGGCCGGCATTCACGACGTGCTGCGGGCGAATCCGATCTTCGACGCGCTGAACGCCGAGGCGGTCGCGCGCCGCACCGTCGCGCTGGAGACGCCCTTCGACCTCGCCCCCGACCTGACCGCGACGCTCTTCCCCGTGCCGGGCAAGGTGCCGCTCTACATGGAAGGCGAGACGGTCGAGACCGACCTGATGGGCGATCAGACGGTCGGCGTCCACCTGCGCGCCGGGGGGCGGGACGCCTTCTACATCCCCGGCTGCGCCCGGATGACGCAGGCATTGCGCGACCGCCTGCAGGGCGCGGCGCTCGTGCTCTTCGACGGCACGCTCTGGTCCGACGACGAGATGATCCGCGCCGGGCTGGGGAAGAAGACCGGCAGGCGCATGGGACACATGTCCATGTCTGGCCCGGACGGCTCCATCGCCGCCTTCGAGGGGCTGGACGTCGCCCGCCGCGTCTTCATCCACATGAACAACACCAACCCGGTCCTGCGCCCCGACAGCGACGAACGCGCCCGGGCCGAGGCCGCCGGCTGGACCATCGGCCAGGACGGTATGGAGATCATTGCATGACCCGCTCCCGCGACGAGTTCGAAGCCCGCCTGCGCGCCATCGGCGCCGAGCGCTACCACGACCGCCACCCGTTCCATGCGCTGCTCCATGGCGGCGGTTGCACGCCGGACCAGGTCCGCGCCTGGGTCATCAACCGCTACTACTACCAGCATTCGATCCCGATGAAGGACGCCGCCTTCATGTCGCGGGTGGAGGATGCGGAGCTGCGCCGCCGCTGGCGCTCGCGGATCGAGGATCACGACGGCACCGAGACCAACGAGGGCGGCATCCGCCGCTGGCTGCGCCTGGCCCGCGCGGTCGGGCTCGACCCCGACTACGTCGCCTCCACCCGCGGCGTACTGCCGGCGACGAAATTCGCCGTCGATGCCTATGTCCGCTTCGTGCGCGAGAAGACGCTGCTGGAGGCCGTCGCCGCCTCCCTGACCGAGCTCTTCGCGCCGAAGATCCACAGGGACCGCATCGCTGGGCTCCTGCAGAACTACGATTTCGCCGACGACAGCTCGCTGTCCTATTTCCAGAACCGGCTGAAGGAGGCGCCGAAGGACGTGGCCTTCGGTCTCTCCTGGGTGCTCGACCACGCCGACACGGAGGAGAAGCAGGACGCCGCCGCCGCCGCCCTGATCTTCAAGACCGACGTGCTCTGGTCGCAGCTCGACGCGCTCCACGCCGCCTACGTGGACCCGGCCCGCATCCCGCCCGGCAGCTGGCAGCCGGGAGAGGGCCTTCTCGACCGGCGGGCCGCGTGATGGAACGCGACGAGGTCCCCGTCCTGCCCCGCGGCGTCCGGCTGCACCACGACCGGGTCCGCGACACATGGGTCCTCCTCGCGCCCGAACGCGCCGTCTCGCTCGATCCCGTCGGCCATGCGGTCCTCAGCGAGATCGACGGCACCCGCTCCTTCGGCCAGATCACTGAGGCGCTGGCGGCGAAATACGACGCCAGCCCGGACCAGATCGCGGAGGATGCCTCGGGCTTCCTCCGCGCGCTCCGCGACAGACGCTTCCTGGAGGTTCAGCCATGACCGCCGATCCCGCGACGATCCGCCCGCCCATCGCCATGCTGGCGGAGCTCACGCATCGCTGCCCGCTCTCCTGCCCCTATTGCTCCAACCCCCTGGAGCTGGCGCGGGCCGACAGCGAACTCGATACCGAGACCTGGTCCGACGTCTTCGCCCAGGCCGCCGATCTCGGGGTCCTGCAACTGCATCTCTCGGGCGGCGAACCCGCCTCGCGCCGCGATCTCGAGCCGCTGGTCGTGGCCGCGCGGGACGCCGGGCTCTACACCAACCTCATCACCTCCGGCATCGGCCTGACCGAGCGGCGCCTGACGGCGCTCGACGCCGCCGGCCTCGACCATATCCAGCTCTCGCTGCAGGGCACGACGCCGCAGATGGCCGACATGATCGGCGGCTATCGCGGCGGGTTCGAGCGCAAGATGAAGGTCGCCGAATGGATCGGCGCCATCGGCTTCCCGCTGACGCTGAACGCGGTCCTGCACCGCCAGAACCTGCACCAGCTTCCCCGCGCGATCGAGATGGCGGTGGAGATGGGCGCCCGCCGGATCGAGGTCGCCACCGTCCAGTTCCACGGCTGGGCGCTCCGCAACCGCGACGCGATGATGCCCACCCGGGAGCAGGCGCGCGAGGCCGACGCCATCGTCGCCGAGGCCCGCGCCCGGCTGAAGGGCACCCTCGTCATCGACTACGTGCCCGCCGACTACCATTCAGACTACCCGAAGAAATGCATGGGCGGCTGGGGCTCCACCGGCCTCGTCGTCGCCCCCGACGGCCAGGTCATGCCCTGTCACGCCGCCTCGTCTATCCCGCATCTCAAATTCGACAACGTCCGCGACACGACCCTGGAACAGACCTGGTATCACAGCGCGGCCTTCGACGCCTATCGCGGCACCGACTGGATGCAGGAGCCCTGCGCCTCCTGCGAGCGCAAGCGCGTCGATTTCGGCGGCTGCCGCTGCCAGGCGATGGCCATCGTCGGCGACCCGGCGGCGACCGACCCGGTCTGCATCAAGTCGCCCCACCGCGCCGCCCTGACGGCGCAGGCCGACGCCCATGCCGCGGCGGAGGCGGAGCTCGTCTACCGCACGGCGCCGGGCAAACCGGTGCCCGAACCCGCCGATTGAGACGGCACCTTATCCGCGGACGAGGTCCCGCCGGCGGGATGCCGCTGGCTCAGGAGAAGAAGGCGTGGTCGCCCCGGTCGACCGCGCCGCCCGCGCCGAGGATCTGCGCGTAGAAGTCGCGCAGACTGTCCCGACCCGTGGAGGGTGTCAGTTCCGCGTCGTAGCGGCCGGTCCCGGGATCGAGCACCAGCATCGACCGGGTCGCGTAGTGGCGCCCGATCCGCGCGAATTCCGCCGCGTCGCGCGCGCGGGGCGACAGCCGCCCCGCGGCGCCGAGACCCACCACCGCGAGGTCCAGCAGCCCGACCGGCACCCGGCGGAACCGCGGCGCGCGCCCCGTGAGCGCAAAGAGCCAGTCGCCCTGCTCGCGCGGGGTGACGGCCGCGCCGGGGCCGCCGATCGGCAGGATCCGGTTCCGCCTTTCCGGCATGTCGAGGCATTCCGCGAGATAGGCGGCGAGATCGCGGTCGGAAATCGGCTTGCAGGCGGTCAGCCTGCCGTCGCCGAAGAGGAGATAGGGCTTTCCCGCCCGGACGCGGCCGATCTGGCCCGACAGCGACTTGAAGAAGGCGGTGGGGCGGACGATCGAATAGGTCAGGCCGGACCGGGCGAGCGCCCGCTCGGCGGCCAGCTTGGCGTGCTGGAAGGCGAGTTCCGGCCTCTGGACGCAGAGCGCCGAGAGCAGGATCATCTGCGGAACGCCCGCCGCCCGGGCCGCGGCAATGATCGCCAGATGGGCGCCATGGTCGATCGCCCAGGCGTCCCGCGGCGTGCCGGTCCGCGACGCCAGACAGGACAGGATCGCGTCGAACCTGTCGCCGCGCAGGCCCTCCTCCAGGATCGAGCGCGTGTCGGTCACCTCCGCGGCCCGCGTCTCGACGCCGGCCGGCAGCCCGCCCGGCACCGCGCCCGGGCGCAGCACCGCCGTGACCCGGTGGCCCCGCGCCGCGAGCGCATCGGCCGTCGCCCGGCCGATCGTTCCCGTCGCTCCGAAAAGCAGGACGCGCCGCGGCCCCGCCGCCATGTCCGATCTCCCCCGTGCCGGCCGATCCCCCGTATCGCCGGGGGTAGCAGACCGCGTCCAGCGCCACCACAGGGCCGTCCCGATCCGGCCGCGGTCTCCTTCCGCCGCGACAGATCGGCGCAACCGCGGCGAAACTTCCGGCTCGCCAGCGGGGCAGACCCTTCTAGGTGTGCGGCGTTGCCCCTGGAGCGCCGATCATCATGACCCGACTTCGATTCGCTCCCGTCCTCGTGCTGAGCCTCGCCTCGGGGCAGGCGCTGCCGGCACAGGAGAACCGGTCGGGGAACTCGGAGGGGCCCAGCGTCGAACTGCCGGTGATCGGCGAGGTGCCGGTGCCGGGTTTCCTCGCCACCCTGCTCGGGATCGACACTCCGCAGGGCGGCGGCGGCGGACAGGGCGGGCAGCAGACCCCTGCGGTGGTCTACCATGTCGTCGAGACCGCCTCCGTCGGCGACACGTTCCGCTTTCTCGGGCGGATCGCCCCGATCGAACGGGTCTCCCTTCAGGCCCGCGTGCCCGGCTTCATCGAGGAGGTGGCCTTCGAGGGCGGCGAGACGGTCGAGCGGGGCAAGCTCCTGTTCCAGATCCAGAAGGAGCAGTACGAAGCCGCCCTGGATTCGGCCCAGGCGCAGCTCGCCGGTGCCGAGGCGCAGCTCTCGGAGGCCGAACGCCAGCTCGAACGGCAGCAGGAATTGCGGCAATCGGGAACCGTGAGCGAGGCGAATCTGGAGGATGCCCGCGCCAGGGCCGAAGCGGCGCGCGCCGACCGCCTGCAGGCTCAGGCGGCGGTCGAACAGGCGAAGCTCGATCTCGGCTATACCACGATCGAGGCGCCGATCGACGGCCAGATGTCGGCGCCGCTCCTCACCCGCGGGAATTACGTCACGCCGTCGGCGGGGCCACTCGCCGACCTCGTCCAGATCGACCCGATCTGGGGGGTCTTCTCGCTCGGCGAGAACAATCTCGTCATGTGGCGCCGCCTCGGACTCGGGGCGCAGGAGACCGCCCCCGTTTCGCAGGCATCGGATGGCGAGAGCCAGGTGACCGGCAGCGCCAGCGCCCCCTCGCCTTCGCCCAGCGACTACCGCCTGCGCCTCCTGCTGCCGGACGGATCGACCTATGCGCGGGAGGGCGAGTTCGCCTTCGTCGGCAACAGCGTCGATGCGCAGACCGGCACCGTGGAGGTGCGCATCCGCTTCGAAAACCCCGACGGCATGCTGCTGCCGAACCAGAACGTCACCCTGCGCGTCGAGGAGGCCGATCCGCCCGTCCTGCCGCTCGTGCCGCAGGAGGCGATCCAGCTCGGCCGCGACGGGCGCGCGGTCTGGATCGTCAACGAGGACGACACCGTCAGCCGCCGCCCGATCGAGGTCGAGGCCGGCCCCGACGTCGCAACCGCCGCCGTGACCCGCGGCCTCGAGGGCGGGGAGCACGTGGTGGTGCGCGGCGCCCTCAGCCTTTCGGAGGGACAGAAGGTCGACCCGCGCCGCGCCGGCGACGGCGGAGCGGGCGCCCCGGCCGGCTCCGGCCAGGGCGGCGGCTCCGCGCAGGGCGGCGGGTCCGGCGAATGATCTCGCGCATCTTCATCGAACGGCCGCGTCTCTCGGCCGTGATCTCCATCGTCATCGTCCTGGCGGGATTGCTGGCAATCTTCGTCCTGCCGGTGACCCAGTATCCCAACATCTCTCCGCCGACGGTCCAGGTCTCGGCCTCCTATCCCGGCGCCGATTCCACTGTCCTCGCCGATACCGTCGGCGCCCCGCTCGAACGGGCGATCAACGGCGTCGAGGGGATGCTCTACATGAGCTCCTCCTCCTCGAACCAGGGCACCTATTCCCTGTCGATCACCTTCGCCATCGGCACGGATCCGGACATCGCGCAGGTGAACGTCTCCAACCGGGTGCAACTCGCCACCTCGCAGCTTCCGACCGAGGTGGTCGAGCAGGGCGTCACCGTCCGCTCCCAGTCGCCGAACTTCCTGATGGCCGTGGCCTTCCCGGTCGACCCCGAGTCCGATCTCTCGCTGATCGAGGCGGCGAGCTACGTGTCGACGAACCTCACCACCGCGGTGCAGCGCATCGACGGCGTCGGCAATGCGCAGGTCCTCGGTCCCTCGAACTATGCCATGCGGATCTGGACCGACCCCGACAAGCTCGCCCAGTACAACCTCTCGCCCTCCGACGTGGCCGGGGCGATCCGGAGCCAGAACCTGGCCGCCGCGCTGGGGCAGGTCGGCGGCGCCCCGGCCGTCGACGGTCAGGCGGTGACCTACACCCTGACGGCGCAGGGGCGGCTCTCCGAGCCCGAGGCGTTCGGCGACATCGTCGTCCGCGCCGGCGATGCGGGCGGCCTCGTCCGCCTGCGCGACGTCGCCCGGATCGAGCTCGGCAGCGAGGACTATTCCTCCAACAGCTTCCTCGGCGACCGGCCGAGCCTGACCATGCAGGTCAACCAGGCCCCCGGCGCGAACGCGATCAACACCGTCGCCCTGATCCGCGAGACGCTCGCGGACCAGCAGGCCAGCTTCCCGAAGGGGCTGGGCTACGACGTCGTCTACGACACCACGGAATACGTAAAGGTGACGATCGAGGAGATCGTCCTGACGCTGCTCCTGACCGCCTGCATCATCGTCGCGGTGGTGTTCTCCTTCCTGCAGGGTCTGCGCGCGACGATCATCCCGATCATCGCCATCCCGGTCTCGCTCATCGGCACCTTCGCGGCGCTTCTGGCTATCGGCTTCTCGATCAACGTCATCACGCTCCTGGCGCTGATCCTCGCCATCGGCATCGTCGTCGACGACGCCATCCTCGTGGTGGAGAACTGCCGCCGGGTGATGGAGGAGAACCCCGACATGGCCCGCCGGGAGGCGGTGGCGAAGGCGATGGGCGAGATCACCGGACCGATCATCTCCACCACCCTCGTCCTCCTTGCGGTCTTCCTGCCGACCGCGTTCCTTCCCGGTCTCTCCGGGCAACTCTATCGGCAGTTCGGTCTCGCCCTGTCGGTCTCGATCCTCCTGAGCTCGGTGGTCGCACTCACGCTCACGCCGTCGCTCTGCGGCGCGATGCTGAATCTGCCCAACGGCCAGTTCTTCCTGTTCCGCTGGTTCAACGGCTTCCTCTACTGGACGCGGGACGTCTACAGCGCGATCGTGCGTTTCTTCGTCCACCGCGGCATCCTCGCCCTGGCCGTGCTGGGGCTCGGGATCCTGCTCGCCGCCACCGCCTACATGCGGCTGCCGAGCGAGCTCGTGCCCGCCGAGGACCAGGGCGCGATCCTCGTCGACGTGTCGCTGCCCGACGGCGCGTCGCTGCAGCGCACCACCGACATGATGCAGGAGATCAGCGACATCATCCAGCGCACCGACGGAGTCGAGAACACGATCTCCGTCGCCGGCTTCTCCTTCCTCGGCGGCTCGCGCTCCTCGGTGGGCATCGCCATCGCCACGCTCCGACCCTGGGGCGAGCGGCGCGACCTCTTCACCATCCTCGGCCAGCTCAACGGCCAGTTCGCCACGATCGCCGGGGCGCAGATCTCGGCCTTTCCGCCGCCCTCGATCCCCGGCGCGGGATCGGTCGGCGGCTTCTCCATGGAGATCCTCGCCACCGGGGGCCAGTCCGCCGTCGAGGTCGCGCAGGTCGCGCGCTCCTTCGTCTCGGCCGCCAACCAGCGCCCTGAGATCGCCGGCGCGCGCACCACCTTCTCCGCCGACGTGCCGCGGCTGTTCCTCGACATCGACCGGGAACGGGCCCAGCAGCTCGGCCTCTCCGCCGCCTCCATCTACAATTCCGTCGGCCGGATCTTCGGCGCCGGCTTCGTCAACCAGTTCGTCTACGAGGGCCGCGTCTATCAGGTCCGCCAGCAATCGGACGCGGCCTTCCGCTCCGATCCCGAGGACGTCACCGCCGTCTACGTCAAGAACAGCACCGGGCAGAGCGTGCCCCTCTCGGCGATGGCCGAGGTGCGGACCGAGTTCGGGCCCTACATCCTGCCGCGCTTCAATCTCTTCACCGCCGCGTCGATCTCCGGCCAGCCCGCGCCGGGCTATTCCTCCGGCCAGGCGCTCGAGGCCCTGCAGCAGGTCGCCGCCGAGACCCTGCCGGACGGCTACGACGCGGCGCTCTCCGGGGCCTCCTACCAGCAGCAGCAGGCCGGCAACGTCACCCTGATCGCCCTCGGGCTCGCCTTCGTCTTCGCCTACCTGTTCCTCGTCGGACAGTTCGAGAGCTGGCTGCAGCCGCTCGCCATCATGCTCTCGGTGCTGATCGGCGGCGCCGGCGCGGCGCTGACGCTGCTGTTCTTCGGCTTCACCGCGAACGTCTATGCCCAGATCGGGATCGTGATGCTGATCGGGCTGGCGGCGAAGAACGCGATCCTGATCGTCGAATTCGCCAAGAACCGCCATGTGGAGGGTATGCCGATCACCGAGGCGGCCATTCTCGGCGCGCGCCAGAGATACCGGGCCGTCCTGATGACCGCGCTGGCCTTCGTCTTCGGGCTTCTGCCGCTGGTCTTCGCGAGCGGGGCGGGCGCCGCCGCCCGGAACTCCATCGGCGCCGCCGCGCTCGGCGGCATGGTCGCCGCCACCTTCCTCGGCATCCTCATCATCCCGGCGATCTACGCCGTACTCGAGCGCCTCGGCGAGGGCGAGAAGGGCGTGTTCTGGGGCCGGGAGGAGAAGGGCGACCGGGCGGGCGACGCGCAGACCTGACCGCGCGCCGCCGGAGGGGTCCGGGCGCGGCGGGCCGCGTCCGGACGCCGGGGGCTACTGGCCGTCGCCGCCCGACTGGCCGCCAGAGCCGCCGCCCGATCCGAGATCGTTCGCCTGGGCGTAGAGCGCGCCGCTCTGCTGCTTGGCCTGCATGTACTGGGCGAAGGTCTGCTCGGCCACCTGCTGCCAGAGGAAGTGGTCGACCTGGAACTGCATCATGCTGTCGAAGATCGGCTGCCAGTCGCTGTTGCTGTTCCGCAGATCCGAGTAGAGGCTCATCGCGGCGTCGTAGGTCGCGTCCAGCACGTCCTGCGGGAAGGCGCGGAGCTGGGCGCCGCTCGAGACCAGGCTGCGGAGCGCATTGGGGTTCTTGTAGTCGTATTCGGCCATCATCTCGGTATTGGCCGCGCGACAGGCCGTCTCCAGGAGCCGCTTGTAGCTGTCGGGCAATTCCTCCCAGGACGAGCGGTTGACGAAGCAGTTGAGGGTCAGGTTCCCCTCCCACCAGCCGGGGTAGTAGTAATAAGGTGCGACCTGGTAGAAGCCGAGCTTCTCGTCGTCATAGGGTCCGATCCACTCGGCGGCGTCGATCGTGCCGCGTTCGAGCGCGGGATAGATGTCACCGCCCGCGATCTGCTGCGGCACCACGCCGATCTGCTCCATCACCTGGCCGGCGAGGCCGGCGATGCGCATCTGCAGGCCGTCCATGTCCGACAGGCCGCCGATCTCCTTGCGGAACCAGCCGCCCATCTGGGTGCCGGTATTGCCGGCGGGCAGATACTGCAGACCCTGGGCGTTGTAGAAGGTGTTGAGCTGATCGATACCGCCGCCGTAATAGAGCCAGGCGTTCATGCCGCGGTTGTTGAGGCCGTAGGGGATGACCCCGCCGAGCGCCCAGGTCGGCGACTTGCCGACATAGTAATAGGCGGCGGTGTGGCACATCTCGACGGTGCCGTTCTGCACCGCGTCGGCGGCCTGCAGGCCGGGCACGATCTCGCCGCCGGCGAAGACCTGGATGTCGAAGGCGCCGTCGGTCGCCTCGCGGCAATACTTCGCCACGTCCTGGGCGCCGCCATAGATCGTGTCGAGCGATTGCGGGAACGACGAGGTGCAGCGCCACTGCACCTGAGGCGCCGATTGCGCCAGCGCCGGCGCCGCCAGCGTGGTGGCTCCGACCCCGCCGAGAGCGGAAGCGCGAAGGAATTTGCGTCGGTCCATTTGGATCCTCCCTGGTTCTTGAGTGTGACGAAGCCTAGCGCGGCGGTCGCCCCGATCACAATCGGCGACCGGGAGCGCCGCTAGTTGCCGAAGTTGAAGCCCCCGGAGCCGCCGCCGGAGCCGCTTGCCCCGGAGCCGTTCTCCGGTGCGTCGGCCGCGTCGCCGCCGGGTCCGTCCTCCGGCCCGGCCGCCGAGGTGCCGGACCGGCTGCCGTCGCCCGACCCGCCGCCGAAATTGAACCCCTCGGAGCTCGCCCCGCCGTCCGAGCCGCCGCTGTCCGCGCCGCCTCCGCCCGACGAGCCGCTTCCGGATGCGCCGCCCGACCCGGAGGAGCCGCCGAAATTGAAGCCCCCCGATCCGCCGCCGCCGTTGCCCGACCCGCCGCTCGGGGAGGATCCGCCGCCGAAATTGAGCCCGCCGCCCTGGGACCCGTCGCTCGAGGGCACGGAGATCGGCTCGGAGGACCGGCTCTGCTCCCGCGCGTCGTCGTAATGGGTGACGAGACCGGGAACCAGGATGACGAGCATGATGATGGCGAACTGGATCACGATATAGGGCAGCACGCCGCGATAGATCTGCGGCGTCCGTATCCCCGGCATCCGTCGGCCGCTGGTCTCGTCTGTCCAGTCCTGCGCGGGGGCCACGGAGCGCAGGTAGAACAGCGCGAAACCGAAGGGCGGCGTCAGGAAGCTGGTCTGCAGGTTCAGCGACAGGATGACCCCGAACCAGATCAGGTCGATCCCGAGCGTCTCCGCCACCGGCGCCAGCAGCGGCACCAGGATGAAGGCGATCTCGAAGAAGTCGAGGAAGCAGCCGAGAACGAAGATCACGATCGTCACGATCAGCAGGAAGCCGAACTGCCCGCCGGGGAGACCGAGCAGCAGCTCCTCCAGCCAGACCTGTCCGTTGACGCCATAGAAGGTCAGGCCGAAGACCCGCGCGCCGATCAGGATGAAGAGCACGAAGGCGGAGAGCTTCGCCGTCGCCTCCACCGCCGATCTGAGCGTGCCGAAATCCAGCCGGCGCTTCGCGACCGCGAGGACCAGCGCGCCGACGGCCCCCATCGCACCGCCCTCGGTGGGGGTGGCGATGCCGAGGAAGATGGTGCCGAGCACCAGGAAGATGAGCGCCAGCGGCGGGATCAGCACGATCACCACCTCTTCCGCAAGCTTCGAGAGGAGCCCGATCCGCAGGTGCCGGTTGGCCAGCGCGACGGCGAGGCAGACCGCCACCGAGAAGGAGGAGGCGAAGACCACCCGCGTTGCCGGGATGCGGTCGGCGAAGAGAAGGCGCGATGCGGCGATGTAGAGCACCACCGCGAGCGCGATCATCGCCAGCAGCGACCACACCCCGCTACCCAGCCGCCGCTCCTCCGGCGGCAGGGCGGGGACGGCGGCGGGCCGCAGGATGGTCAGCCCGCCGACATAGAGGCAATAGACGCCGATGACGACCAGCGCCGGGTAGATCGCCCCCATGTACATGTCCCCGACCGAGACGCCGAGCTGGTCGGCCATCACGATCAGCACGAGAGAGGGCGGCACGATCTGCGCCAGCGTCCCCGCCGCGGCGATGGTGCCGGTCGCCACCGAAGGGTCGTACTGGTAGCGCTGCATGATCGGCAGCGAGATGAGCCCCATGGCGATGACCGAGGCCGCCACGACCCCGGTGGTCGCGGCCAGCAGCGCGCCGACGAGCACCACGGCGAAGGCCACGCCACCCCTGAGCGGGCCGAAGAGCTGGCCCACCGTGTCGAGCAGGTCCTCGGCCATGCCCGATCGCTCGAGAATCAGGCCCATGAAGGTGAAGAACGGGATTGCCAGCAGCGTGTCGTTCGACATGATGCCGAAGACCCGCTCCGGCATCGCCCGGAGGAGCGGCCAGAAAAGGTTGATCTCGTTGGAATATTCCGAGAGCCCCACGCCAACGACGAAGTAGAACAGCCCCCCCGCCGCGAGCGTCAGCGCGACCGGATAGCCGAGAAGGAGGAGCCCCATCACGCTGATGAACATGATCGGGGCGAGGTTGTGGGCGATGAGCTCGATCATTGGCTGTGCTGAACCTTCTTCGCCCGCTCGTCCTCGTCGATGCCGACATCCTCCGGCAGCGGCAGGTCGCCGGACAGCATCGCGGCGCGCTTGATGATTTCCGAGACCCCCTGCGCCGCGAGCATCACGAAGCCGATCAGCACCCAGAGCTTCGCGGGCCAGCGGATGAGCCCGCCCGCATTGCTCGACTGCTCACCGGAGACGAAGGAGGTCATGAAGAACGGCCAGGACAGCCAGACCATCATCACCGCGAAGGGCATCAGGAACAGCAGGTGGCAGACGAGGTCGATGCCCACCCGCGTCCGGGGCGACAGCCGGGAGGACAGCACGTCCACCCGCACATGCTCGTCCTGGCGCAGGGTCCAGGCGGCGCAGAGCATGAAGACGGCGCCGAACAGGTACCATTGCAGTTCCAGCCAGGCATTCGAGGAGACGTTGAAGGTCTTGCGGATGACGGCGTTGGCCGCACTCACCAGCACCGCCGCGAGGATGAGCCAGGACAGCGCCCGTCCGATCAGGCTGTTCACCCGGTCGATCAGGCCCGCCAGCGAGAGCGCGGCGCTCACGCTCCGCGGCCCGCGTCGGTTTCGCACGTCATCGCGTCCTCCCGTTCCTCACGCCCAGATAGGCGGAGATTGACCTCGAGGTAAACACTCATCCGGGCTATCGGGTGTTCCGGCACGGCCCCGGTGCGCTCACCCGAAGGCGGAGCACGCCGATTCCGGCCGGTCGAGCCCCAGCGTGTCGAGGGGAGAGACCTGGTGCAGGAACCCCTCCTGCGGCGACACGCTGACCGTGATCCGCCCGTCATAGAGCAGGATCGGCTGGCGCATCTGGCCGTTCCAGTCGCGGAAGGTCACCGGCTGGCCCTTGAAGGCGGCCAGCTCGAACGCGTCCGAGAGCGCGTAGTCGCGCAACACCGCCGGATCGGCCGAGCCGGTGCGCGTCACCGCCTCGCCCACCACCCGGAGCGCGAGCCAGGTCTGGTAATCCTTCTCGCGGATGTAGCGCGAGGTGAGCTCCTCGAACCGCTCCTGGAACTGCGTGGCGCCCCAGGCCTCGAGCGCCGGGTCGAAGGAGACGGGCCTGAGCCCGGCGGACCCGATCACCACCCGCGGCGTCCACTGGTGATAGGGCAGGTAGGGCGCGAAGACGTCGGAGGCGTCGGCGGCCACCACCACGTCGTGCTCGGGCGCCTCCTGAAGGTCCACCGGCAGTTGCCGCTGCACCTGCGTCGTCCCCGAATCGGTCCGCCGCGAGCCGCCGGTATCGACGAATTCGCGCTCGCCGACGATCTTCAGGCCGAATTTCGTCGCCGCGCGCCGATAGGCTTCGGCGAGCGCGAGGTCGGGCGGGTTCGAGCCGTGGACGAGAAACAGCCGGTCCCACTGTTTCCAGGCGGCGAACTGCATCGCCCCGTCGGCCAGCATCGCGTTCGACGGCGCGACATGAAGCAGGTTGGCGCGGCATTCCGCGTCCCGCAGCGCGGTGTCGCGCGCGCCTGCATTGAAGACCAGCACCTCCTCCCCGGCCCGGTCGGCCAGCCGCAGCAGGTCCTGGTCGCGGGCGAGGATCACGACGATGCCGATCCCAGCGCCAAGCAGCTCGTCGAGCGCGGCATCCGCCTCGTCGGGCGGAACCGCCACTGTCGTCGTCTCGTAGCTCTGCCCGAGGAAGCGTCCGGTGGTTCCGTTGTCTTGGTCGGCCAGTGTCGCGCCGGCGAAACCTAGATCGTCCGGCACCGCCTCGAAGCGGGAGATCGGGGGCAGCGCGGGATAATCCACCCGGAGCACGCCGGCCCGGATCTCCTGCGCCCCGGCCGGCGGGACGAGGGCGAGACAGAGCAGCCCGGCAAGGAATGCTACGATACGGCGCACGGGCTCCTCCCTTTCCCCGGGGCATCGGCCGAAATGAAACCGGCCGCGCCGGTTTGCGGCCACCGCGACCTTAGGATGAATTGAAGCGCGGCGGCGACCGGCCCATCGTCCCGGAACCATGTTCCGCATCGTCCCCGGCCTCGTCCTCGCGCTCTTCGCCTCGCTCGCCCAGGCGGCCGGGCCGGCCCCCGAGGGGGCGCGGATCGCCTTCCTCGGGATCACCTGGCTCGACACCTCCACCGAAGGCGACATCCGCGGCTCCCGACCGGAGGAGACGGCCCGCGTCGCGCGCACGACGCAGGAGGTCGCCAGCCGGTTCGAGGAGGAAGGCTACGAGCTCGTCGATCTCGCCCCCGTCCGCGAGCGGCTCGATGCGACGGTGAATCCGGCGAACTGCTACGGCTGCGACATCCGCATGGGCAAGAAGCTCGGTGCCGACTTCGTGCTCGTCGGCGAGGTGCAGAAGACCTCGAACCTGATCCTCGACATGAACCTCCAGCTCCGGGCGGTGCCCTCGGGCGAGCTCGTCGCCGGCAAGTCCGTCTCCATCCGTGGCAACACCGACGAATCCTGGTCGCGCGGCATCCATTACCTGCTCGACACCGCCATCTTCAGGAAGGACGCAGAATGAAAACCCATCTCCCGACGGCGGTGCTGGCGGCACTCCTCGCGACCGGGGCCGCGGCCGGGGATCAGGCGGCACTCTCGGCCTCCGCCTCCGCTTCCCTCGCCGCCGAGCCGGCGGAGGTCTGGTCCTATATCGGCGACTTCCAGGACCTGACCTGGCACCCTGCGGTCCATTCCCAGACCGGCGAGGGCGGCAACGAGGTCGACGCGACCCGCACCCTCGTCATCGGCGAGGATGGCGGACCGACCATCGAGGAGGTTCTGACCGCCTATGACGACAGCGGCATGTCCTATTCCTACCGGATCACGGACGTAACGGTCGAGGTCCTGCCGGTGACCTCCTACAGCTCCGAGCTCAGCGTCGCGCCGCGCGAGGGTGGCGGCTCCACCGTCGACTGGAGCGGGACGTTCGAGCGCGGCGATCCGAGCGCGGATCCGGCGCCCGAGGCGAACGACGAGGCGGCGGTCGCGGCGGTCACCGGCATCTACGACGCCGGCATGCAGGCGCTCGTGGAGAAGTTCGGCACGCCCGGATCGTGATCCGGCCGCGACCCTAGGGATGCCCCGGATAGGGATGCACCCGCGCGAGCGGGTATCCCGCCGCGGCCCAGCCATCCGTTCCCTTCGGCATCCAGTAGACCTGCGTGTATCCGTCCGCGATGGCGCGCCTGGCGGCGTTCCAGCTCATCCAGCACTCCGCAAGGCAGAAGAACAGAACCTTGTGGTTCCTCTCCCCCTCCGTCACGTCGGCGAGACCGGAGAGGAAGTAGTCGTGCATCCGGTCGGCAAGGTCGCCATAGCCGGTATTGGCCAGCCAGATCGCGCCGGGGATCGAGTCCCGCGGCTTCTCCCGCCAGATCGTCCCCTCGGGCAGGTTCTTCGGCCGTGGCGTCCAGGGGAGCGCGTCGACGAAGGCGGTCTCGCCCGCCTCCCAGAGGTCATGCGCCGCCTGCGGGTCCACGACCGTTGCGCCGGCGAGCGTCTCGGGCACCGGGGCGCGGTACTCTTCCATCCGGTAGCCTTCCGGCTCGGGCACCTGCGCGCCGGCCATGCCCGCCAGGGCGCACAGAAGCGCAGCCGCCGCCCGGCGGATCATTGCGAGACGTCGAGTTCGGCGGTCCCCATGTCGTTCAGGAGCGGCACCCCCGCCTCGGTGAGGATCGCGTTGATCTCGTCCTGATTGCGGCGTATCTGGGAATTCAGCTCCCGCTCCCAGACCTTCTCGCCCAGCCGCACGCCCATGGTGATCCGGTAGAACAGCTTCGGCGGCAGATCCTCCTCGATCAGCGGCGTCACCTTCATGCCGGGATACTCCGCCTTCACCAGCGGTCCGCCGATCGGCCCCCAGAGGATCGCGGCGTCGATCTCGCCGGATTTCAGGTCGTCCAGCATGTCGTTGGCCGGGCTCTCGTAGCGCCGGTCGACCATCAGCGGATAGGAATGGGCCTGCGCGAGCAGCCCGTTCCGCGCCATGTGCGTCGCCGGCGGCGAGCCGGCGACGATGCCGATCCGGGCCTCGCCGAGCGCCAGGTCGGACAGCGACGTGACATCGGCGAGCCGGCCCCCCTCTGGGACGATCAGCACATAGGCCGAGGTCATGTAGTGATTGGTGTTCTGCACCAGCTCGTAGCCCTGCGCGTAGCCCATCACCACGTCGCATTTCTTCGCGTTGAGCGTATTGCGCTCGAACCCGGTCGCCATCGGGAACCAGGTATAGGTCAGCTCCCTGTCGAGCTTCCGGGCGAAGAGTTCGGCCAGCCTGTTCTCGTAGCCCCGCCCCCTGTCGTCCGACATCGGGTAGTTGGCCGGGTCGGCGCAGACGCGGAACGCGTCCTCGGAGGCGAGATCGGATGTCTGCGCCGCGCCCGGCCCGGCGGCCAGAGCAAGGAGCGCCAGCACGGCGCCCGCCCGAGATGCCCATGCCAGCATGTTCGTCCTCCCGAATTCGATGTCTTTCGCGTCCCGGCCCGTCGGCGGCGCCGGGCGACCGCCGCCGCGCGGAGCGTGGTTCAGGAGCCGTCGTCGCTGCCGTCCGCGCCGCTGCCGGTCTCCGGCGCGGTCATCGTCTTGGAGCCCCGGCCGGACCCGTCGGTCTCCTCGACCGGCGCGGTCGCCGCGCCCTCGACCGGCTGCCCCTGCGTGGCGCCGGTGGATTCGGTGCCCGGCTGCGCGTCCATCGACCCGCCCGAGCCGCCTTCCGAGTTGGTGGATCCGGTGCCGTCGCTCTCCGGCTTTCCGCCCGAGCCTTCGGGATTCGCGCCCGACATCGTGGTGGTGCCGTCGCCGCCATCCTGCATCTCGACGGGGGCCGTCGCGCCACCTTCGACGGGCTGGCGCTCGGACTGGTCGGCGCCCTCCATCTGGCAGCCTTCGGTGGTGTTGGCATCCTCCGGGCAATCGGAGTTCGAGCTTTCCTGCGCCGAGGCGCCGGCCGCGAATCCGGCGGTCAGCACGGCGGCGGCAAGCAGGGGGATACTGTTACGGATCATGACCGTCACTCTGTCCTGTGGGAAAAAGACCGGCACGCGCGGATCGCGCGTGCCGGCACTCGAGACGCGGCGTGCCGCCTCTCAGCCTTCGTTGCCGGTCGCGGACTGCCCGCTCTCGCCGCCGCTGCCCGAGACATCCGAGTCGGGAAGCGAGAAGACCGTGAGCTGCCCGCCGAGAGCGGTGTAGTCGCTGAGCGCGGAATATCCGCCCACCGCGCCCAGACCCTCGTTGGGGTTCGTGAGACCGGCCGCGAGACCGATCCCCGCCCAGCCGCCGACACCGGAGAGGATGCCGATATGCTGCTTGCCGTCATGCATGTAGGTCATCACGTTGCCGATGACGCCCGACGGGGTCTTGAACTTGTAGAGCTCGTCGCCCGTCTTCGCGTCGACAGCCTTCAGGTAGCCTTCGAGCGTGCCGTAGAACACCACGTCGCCGGCCGTCGCGAGCGCCCCGGACCAGACCGAGAACTGCTCCGGAAGGGACCACTTGATCTCGTTGTTGGCCCCGTCCCAGGCGATGAAGTTGCCCATGCCGCCATGGCTGTCAGGCGCCGGATACATCGACAGGGTCGCGCCCACATAGGGCTGCCCGGCCGTGTAGGAGACGCGGTAGGGTTCGTAATCCATGCAGACGTGGTTCGTCGGGACGTAGAACAGCTCGGTCTTCGGGCTGTAGGCCCCCGGCTGCTGGTCCTTGGTCCCGAGCGCCGCCGGGCAGACACCGGTGGTGTTCGTATCCTCGCCGTTCTGCTCGGTGGAGTATTCGGCGACCACCTGCGGCCGACCGTACTGGTCGGATTCGGGGTCCATCACCACCTCGGTGGCCCAGTTCACCGCCGGGTCGTACTTCTCCGCCGAGAGAAGCTCGCCGGTGATCCGGTCGAGCTTGTAGGCGAAGCCGTTCCGGTCGAAATGGGTCAGCAGCTTGCGATCCTCGCCGTCCACCTTCTGGTCGGTCAGGATCATCTCGTTGACGCCGTCGTAATCCCATTCGTCATGGGGCGTCATCTGGTAGAACCACTTGGCCATCCCGTCGTCGGGGCTGCGGGCCATGATGGTCATCGACCAGCGGTTGTCGCCCGGGCGCTGCGCCGGATTCCAGGTCGAGGGGTTGCCGGTGCCGTAATAGATCAGGTCGGCCTCCGGATCATAGGCGTACCAGCCCCAGGTGGTGCCGCCGCCGATCTGCCACTGGTCGCCCTCCCAGGTCTTGATCGACGAATCCTCGCCGATCGGCTCGCCGAGATGGGTGGTCTTCTCGGGATCGACGAGCATCTCCTCGTCCGGCCCGGTGGAATAGGCGCGCCAGACGCGCTCGCCGGATTGCATGTCGTAGGCGGTGACGTGGCCGCGCACGCCGAACTCGCCGCCCGAGATGCCGACGATGATCTTGTCCTTCACCGGCAGCACGGTGGCGGTGTTGGTCTCGCCCTTCGAGGGATCGCCGTTCTGCACCTCCCAGAGCACCTCGCCGGTCTCCGCGTCGAGCGCGACGACGGTCGTGTCGGCCTGGTGCAGGAAGATCTTGCCGTCGGCATAGGCGACGCCGCGATTCACCGTGTCGCAGCACATGACCGAGATCACATCCTGCTGCTGGCGCGGCTCGTATTTCCACTTGATCACGCCGTCATTGGCTAGGTCGAGCGCATAGACGATGTTGGGGAACGGCGTGTGCACGTACATCGTGTCGCCGATGACGAGGGGCGAGCCCTCGTGGCCGCGCAGCACGCCGGTGGAGAACGTCCATTCCACCTGCAGGTCGCCCACGTTCTCCGCGGTGATCTGGTCGAGCTCGGAATAGCGCTGGTTCGCGTAGTCGCCGGTCTGGATCGCCCATTGGTCGGGATCGTTTATCTTGGCCACCAGGTCATCGTTCGCCTGCGCGGCCATGGCCGTGCAGAGCGCGATGCCCGATGTCAGAACCGTAAGCTTCCTCATGTGTCTCTCCCTTTTTGATCGAGACGGCGCCGCCCGGACGCACCGGAGCCTGATGCCGCCGATTGACCGGTCGCCCCGCCGACTTGTCCCCCCGGCGGGTTCGCGACCGAACCCCTATGCTACCGTTCCTTCCCTTCCGGCCCGAATGAGGCGGTAAAGGCGTGACCGCGCTGCCCCGGATCGCTCCGGCGGGCCGCGATCACGATTCCCTGAACACCCAGAACACGAATCAAGCCGTCGGAACGGAGCGGCTCCGTAGAAGCGATGAACCCTATCTCCGACCTCCTCCCCGTTCCCCGGCTCCTGATTCGCAGCCTCGCAATGTCCAGTTTGGATGGAGTCGCAAGGCGCGGCCATTGGCCAATCGTCGCGGTCTAGTATTCCACCACGGCGCGGATCGACTTGCCCTCGTGCATGAGGTCGAAGCCGTGATTGATCTCGTCGAGCTTGAGCTTGTGGGTGATCATCGGGTCGATCTCGATCTTGCCCTGCATGTACCAGTCCACGATCTTCGGCACGTCCGTGCGGCCGCGGGCGCCGCCGAAGGCGGAGCCGCGCCAGACCCGGCCGGTAACGAGCTGGAACGGGCGCGTCGAGATCTCCTCGCCGGCGCCGGCGACGCCGATGATGACGCTCTCGCCCCAGCCCTTGTGGGCGCATTCGAGCGCCTGGCGCATGACCGGGGTCTTGCCGATGCATTCGAACGTGTAGTCGGCCCCGCCCTTCGTCAGGTCGACGAGATAGGGCACGAGGTCGCCCTCCACCTCGCTCGGGTTCACGAAGTCGGTCATCCCGAACCGCTCGGCGATCTCCTTCTTCGCGGGATTGAGGTCCACGCCCACGATCTGGTCGGCGCCGACGAGACGCAGGCCCTGGATCACGTTGAGCCCGATGCCGCCGAGGCCGAAGACCACCGCGCGGCTGCCGGGCTCGACCTTGGCGGTATAGACCACCGCGCCGATCCCCGTGGTCACGCCGCAGCCGATATAGCAGATCTTGTCGAAGGGCGCGTCCTGATGGACCTTCGCCACCGAGACTTCCGGCAGCACCGTGTAGTTCGAGAAGGTCGAGCAGCCCATGTAGTGGCGGATCGGCGTGCCGTCGTCGAAGCTGAACCGCGACGTGCCGTCCGGCATCACCCCCTGGCCTTGTGTCTCGCGCACCTTCTGGCACAGGTTCGTCTTCGGGTTGAGGCAGTATTCGCATTCCCGGCACTCGGCGGTGTAGAGCGGGATCACGTGATCTCCGGGCTTCACGCTCTTCACGCCCTCGCCGACCTCCTGCACGATACCGGCGCCCTCATGGCCGAGGATCGCCGGAAAGGCGCCCTCCGGGTCGGCGCCCGACCGCGTGAACTCGTCCGTGTGGCAAAGTCCGGTCGCCTTGATCTCGACAAGAACCTCGCCGGCCTTCGGGCCCTCGAGATTCACCTCCATGACCTCGAGCGGCTTTCCGGCTTCGAGCGCAACGGCGGCGCGGGTACGCATGATCTGTCTCCAATCTCGGTTCGCGGTATGATGTCGCGGTCCAAGGTATACTTCCGCACACCCCCCGCCCCAACAAGGCAGACCTTCGTTGGTATCGCGGCGCGATGGACAGGCAGGCGCCGCTTCGTCATCCTGCGCGACCGGAGGATCCGCCATGTCACGCCCATCGCTCGCCTGCCTCGCCGCCTGCCTCTCCCTGGCCCTGGCCGGCCAGGCCCCGGCGCAGGATTATTCCGATCCCGACTGGCCCTGCATCCAGCCCAAGGTGGAGGGCCTGTCGATGGGCCTGATGTGGCCGGTCGGCGAGGCGCCGGCGCCGAAGCTCGACGCCACGACCGAGGCGGCCGTGACGGGGCTCGCGGAGACCCTTGCCCTCCGCCGCGTGGACGAGGCCGGCATGGACGCGGCGATCGCCGCCTTCACCGCCGCGCATCCCCACGGCATGGGCGTGATGGAGCAGGTCTTCACCCGCGTCTTCGACGCCCTCGCCGCGCGCCGCAGCACGATCATCGCCGGCATCGCGGATTATTCCCACGGCCAGATCGACCGCGCCGCGGAGATCGACGAGGCCCGGCAGGAGATGAATGCCGAGATGGCCCGGGAGGACCCGGATTTCGACCGCGTGGACGAGCTCGAGGAGCAGATCGACTGGTCCGAGCGCATCTACACCGAGCGCCAGCAATCGCTCCGCTACGTCTGCGAGACCCCGGTCCTTCTGGAGCAGCGGCTCTACACCATCGCCCGGAAGCTGCAGGCCGCGGCGGACGAGTAAGGCCGGCTGCCTCCCGGAAACAGAGTGTTTCGCCCCGCGGGCCGTGCCCGGCCCCGAAACGCGCCACCGGAGCGTTCCGCCCCGCGGTCCGGGGCTCACTCCCATTCCAGCTCCGTGTAGGCGACGGTGACGTTGCGGGGATTGAAGACCTCGAAGAGCGCCCAGTTCGCCGCCTCGCCCCCGGCCACGTGCTCCACCGCGTCGCCCAGCCGCTCGCCTTCCTCGATGGCGGCGCGGGTCTCCCGTTCGAGCGTCTCCAGATAGCCGGCCTGCGCCGCGCCGCCCTGCGGCCAGTCGAGCCGTGTCGCCCCGTGTCCCGGCACCACGCCCGCCAGTTGCATTGTTGCGAGTTCGGCGCCGACCTCGCGCCAGCCGGTGATCGAGCCGTCGAGCGCCGGCAGGTGGGTGTCGAAGACCAGATCGCCGGCAAAGAGGATGTTCGTTTCCGGATCGAGCACCGTCAGATCCGTGCCGCTATGGGCAGCGGGCCAGGCCCTGAGCTCGAGCTCCCGCCCGCCGAGATCGACGTCCGCCCGGTCCCGCACCGACAGGTCCGGGGCGACGATCCGCGTGCCCAGCGCCGCCTCCGGCCCGACCTGCCGGCCGAGCCGCTCCAGATAGCTCCGCTCCCGGTCCGCCAGCGCCCGCGCGAAGCCTTCATGGGCCACGATTTCGGCCCCGGCCCCGGCGAAGAACTCCGCACCGAGGGAGTGGTCGGGATGGATGTGCGTCGCGATCGCGTGGCTCACCGGCTTCATCGTGACGGCCCGCACCGCCCGCCAGATCTTCTCCGCCATGGCGCGCGACGAGCCGGTATCGATCACCGCCACGCTCTCCTCGCCGACGACGAATCCCAGATTGGCGATGTCGCCGCCGTTCTCCTGCATCCACTCCGCGACCCTGCCGTGATGCACGTAGAGCCCCGGCGCGATCTCCTCGAAGGCGAGCGCCGGGCCGGCCTCGCGGCACTCCGCCCCGCGCCGCCCGGGCGGGTCCGCTCGCAACCGCTCGGTGCAGGCGGCGCGGCTCTCCGCCTCGTAGCCGGGCAGCAGCGCCTGCCGGCACGGCCCCTCCGCCCCTTCGGCGCAGAGCAGGAACACGGCTTCGAACATGGCAGGACCTCCCGCCGCGGAGCCTAGTGCGAAGGCATCGGTGGGCGGGAGGCCGACTTTCGGATATGCTCGCGGAAGACGCCCTGACTGGGAGGACAGGATGAAACCGATTCCCGCCATCCTCTGCGCCGCGCTCCTGGCGCTGCCGGCCGCCGCCGAGGACAATCCGCTGCAGCAGAGCGCGAGCTGGCAGGCCATGAAGGAAGACGTGGCCGGCCCGGGCGAGATCCGCGACGGCGGCGATCTCTTCAGGGTCGACGCCCCCTACCGCGCCAACGATGCGGCCACGGTCCCGATCCATATCGTGCAGTCCGATCCCGCGACGCCGATCGAGGGCGCTGTCGTGGTGATCGACGAGAACCCCTCGCCGGTCGCCGCCGAGTTCGAGTTCGGCGACGCGATGGGGCCGCTCGATTTCGAGATGCGGGTCCGCGTCAACCAGTATTCCAACGTCCGCGTCCTCGCCGAGACGCCAGAGGGGTTCGAGATGACGGGCCGCTTCGTGAAGGCGTCGGGCGGCTGCTCGGCCCCGGCCACCACCGACCCGGAGGCGGCGCTCGCCGACATGGGCGAGATGAAGCTGCGCTACTTCACCGCCGACACGCCGGAGATGAACACGCCCCGCCGGGAGGCGCAGATCATGATCCGCCACCCGAACTATTCGGGCCTGCAGCGCGACCAGGTCACGCATCTGTTCATCAACGCCCATTTCATCGACAGCCTGGAGGTCCGGCAGGGAGAGGACCTGCTCTTCACCATGAAGGGCGGCATCTCGATCAGCGAGAACCCGGTCTTCCGCTTCCAGTACGACGACAACGGCTCGACCGACCTGACCGTGCGGGCGACCGATACCGAAGGCAACGTCTTCGAGCATGCGCTGGAAAAGACCGTCGCCGGCTGACGCCTCAGAAGCAGACGATCTCCGCCTCGGCCTGGGCGCGGCGGAGATCCTCGACCATTTTCGTGGTCATTCCGCCGCTCCGGAACACCGCCACGCGCTCGCCGCCCACCTGGCGCATGGTCAGCACCGTCTCGGCATCGACATAGCCCTCGTAGGGCAGGATCTTCGCGATCTCGTCGATGGAGCAGGAGCATTTCTGCAGCACGTCCTGGCGCTGCCCGTTGGCGGCCATGCAGGCGAAGACGTAATCGGCCCGCGCCGCGGTGGGATAATCGTTCAGCCGCTCGGCGGTGTCCTGCGCCGCGGCCGCCAGCGGCAGCAGCGCCGCGGCCAGAATGAACCGCATCATTGTCCGATCTCCCTCTCCTCGAACGTGATCTCGGAGCGGTAGGCCGGGCCGTCCTCCCCCGGCACCTCCGCCACGAGCGACAGATACCACCCCGGCACCTCCTCCGACATGGTCACCGTCATCGCCAGATCGCCGAATCCCGCCATGTCGCCGGCGTTGGGATCGTCCGCGAAGGGCCGCAGCGTGACCCGGCGGACGGGGATCTCCGCGCCGTCGAGCGTCGCGGTTCCGGTCTCCACCGGCACCTCGCGGGTCAGCGAATCCTTCACCCGGTTGCGGATGTAGAAGGGCGAGCCGCCGACCGTCTCGGCCATGTCGCGCACGGTATATTCGTAGAACAGCATGATCAGCGGGTTGCCGACGGCGGCGGGAAAGGCGCCGAGCGTCTTGTGCTTGCCGTCCTGGTAGAAGGTCACGACGGCGCTGTCCGTTGCGGCCTCGCCCGCTTCGAAATCGAGTTCGATGCGGCCGGTATCGCGCAGGGCGGTCTCCGGGCGCCGGGGGTTCTCGACGTCCCGGTCGTAGATCAGCGTCGCCTCGTGATCGACCGCGTCGAGCGTGCCCTGGCGGAAAAGCAGATCGTAGGCCTGCGTCGCCTCCGCGGCGAGGCAGGCCAGGGGCAGCCACGCGGCGAGGCCGAGGATGGCGAGAAACAGGCGCATGGACATCTCCTTTGCTTGGCGCGACGGTATCGGTCGGCGGAGCGGTGTCACGGCAGACCTTCGTCGCCCGGGACCCGGGCGACCAGCGCCCTGAGCCGCGCCGTGTCCACGGGCTTGGCGAGAAGCGGCACGCCGGCCTCCGCCGCAAGCGCCGCCAGCTCCCGCGAGCGGTCGCCGGTCAGCAGGATCGCCGGCAGCGCCGTCCCCGCCGCCGCGCGGATCGCGGCGATCGCGTCCAGCCCCGTCCCCTCCCCGTCGAGATGGAAATCGGCGAGCACGAGATCGGGCGCGGTGCCGATCTCGGCGAGCCGCGCCTGCGCCTCCGCGACGCTCCGCGCGCCCAGAACCCCCGCCCCCCAGCGCTCCAGAAGCTCCGTGGTCGCGAAGAGCAGCGCGGGATCGTTCTCCAGAAGCAGCACGATCAGCCCGCTGGCCTCGTCCGCCCCGGTCTCCGGGATCAGGCGCGGCGCGTCCGGCCGCGCCCCCGCGACCCGCTCCGCGGTGATCGAGAACATCGAGCCCGCGCCGGGCGCGGAGGTCACGCGCAGATCGTGGTTCAGGTGCCGGCAGGTGCGTTCCACGATCGACAGGCCGAGCCCCACGCCTCCCGGCCGCCCGGTCTGCCCGGCCCGGTCGAATTCCAGGAAGATGCGCCCGAGCTCGGCCTCGGAGATGCCGAGGCCGGTATCGTGCACCTGGATCTCGACCGCGTGCGCCCGGTGCCGGCAGCCGAGCAGCACCCGCCCCCCCGCCTCCGTGTACTGGATCGCGTTCGCCACAAGGTTCTGGATCGATCGCCGGAGATAGCGCGCGTCGCTGCGAACCACCGCCTCCGAGGGCACCACCCCGAGCCGCACGCCGCGCCGCTCCGCCAGCGGCGCGAGATCGCGCCGCACCGCGGTCAGGAGCGGCGCCAGGGCCACCTCCGCCGGCTCGAGCGCGCGCTCGACGCTGTCGAGCCGCGAGATGTCGAGCAGCGATTGCAGGAGCTGCTCCACCGATTCGAAGGATTGCGCCAGATGCTCCACCGACGGCGCGAGCCCGGTTCCGGCGGCGCGCGCGCCGATCGAGGAGATCAGCAGCCGCGCGGCGCTGATCGGCTGCAGCAGGTCGTGGCTCGCCGCGGCGAGGAACCGGGTCTTGGAGGAATAGGCCGCCTCGGCGGCGTCCTTGGCGTGGCGCAGCTCCTCCTCCACCCGCGCCTGCGCCTCGGACTGGGCGCGCAGGCGCTCGTTCGCCTCCGTGAGCTCCGCCGTGCGCTGCGCCACCCGCGCCTCCAGCGTCTCCGTTGCTCGGACCTCCAGCGTCACGTCCATCAGATCGACGATGAAGCCGCCATCGGGCAGCGGATGGGCGTGGAGATCGAGGATTCGGCCCGAGACGTGGCGCAGCCGCGCACGGTGCTCGCCGGTGCGGTCGATCGCCGGTTCCCAGAGTTCGGGGTCGATGACGTGGTCGTTGAGAAGCACCCGGCGCGCCCGGATCAGGGCCACGACCCGGGCGAGCGGGGTTCCCGGCACCAGCCGCGCCGGCGGCAGGCCGAGGAGATCTGCGAAGCGGGCATTGTGCAGCACCACCTGCCCGTCATGGGTGAACGTGCAGAGACCCGCCCCCAGATGGTCGACCGCCGCCTGCAGGTAATGCGCCTGCCGGTCGATGAGCGCCGCCCGCTCGGAGCGGTTCTGCCGCGCGATGGCGGAGATGTCCGTCAGCAGCAGCACCGCGTTGCGCGCGCTGGTGCGCTGCAGGCTCCACTGGAAGAACCGCTCGTCCTCGAGCTCGATCACGATCGACAGCGACTCGGCCCCGCCGACCCCGGAGAGGCCGCCCCCGTCCCCGGTGGAGACGATATGCGGGCTGCGCCTCAGCGCTGCGAAGTAGCTCGTCAGCCCGAGTCCCTGCCGGATGCGCTCGGTGAGGTCCGGGATCAGCGTCCGGAACAGCTCGTTGCACAGCGCCAGCCGGCGGTCGGTGAACAGCGCGAAGCCGCCCTTCATCGCCGAGACCGCCTCGGCGAGGGTCAGCCGCGCCCGCTCGCGGTCGAGGCGCAGCGCCTCGAGCTCGCTCTCTGCCCGTTCGAGGTCGCGCGTCTTCGCCCAGACTTCGCCCTGCAACTCGATGGCGGAACGGAACGGGGCGAAGCGCGACGGGCGCAGGTCAGCCTCCCGCGTGGCGCGCCGGATCAGCGCATCGATGATCCTCGCCTGACGCGCGATCTGCACCTGAGGCGATTCGTCCGGGTCGATCACCGCTCCTCCTCCGCGCCGGGAAACACCGCGACGCCGACGAAGGTCTGGTTCAGGTGCAGCCCGCGATACTGCTCCCCGAGCGTGTTGAGACCCACCACCCGGCGTTGCCGGAAGATGTCCGCCACCTCCGCGTCGAGCCCCTTCTGGGCGATCTCGAAGCGGCGCAGGATGCAGTCGAAGGCCAGGATGAAATCCGGCGCCCGCCCGTCGCCGCCCTCGAGGTCGAGCCCGGTCTCGAGCGCGGAGAGGATCTCGCGGCCACGCCCCAGCGTCAGCACCAGCCCGTCGTCGATCGAGGACAGGAAGGACAGGCTGCCGTCCGGGTTGGCGGCGCTCAGCGCCCGGACATAGTGCCGCCCGTTCTGCCGGATCATCGCCGGGTTCTCGGCGAAGACGCGCGCCGAAAGCTCGTCCGCGGCGCAACCCACCAGCCGGGCGTATTCCGCCGCCGCCGGGGCGCCGTTCAGCTCGTGGACCAGCCGCCGCGGCGGATCGGCGGCGGTCACCACCATCTGCGTCTCCGTTGGCAGGACATGGGCGAAGCCCAGACCCACGAGTTCGAGATCGGTCTCCACGATCAGGCAGAGCGCCATGTCGTCGTGGAACCGGCCCTCGTGGAAGACGATCCCGCCGACCGATCCGCCATAGACCGGAATGTCGTCGAGCGCGCCCTCCAGCGTGGCGATCAGCAGGTCCTCCCGCATCGCCCGGCTGTCGGCGAGGCTCAGCGCCAGCCGCCGCGTCCCCTCCCGGCGCGGCATCCCGTCGGCCCGGTCCCGCGCGACCGCGCTGAGGCGCTCCACCGAGAATCCGCTCAGCCCCTCCACGGCGAGGCTCCGGGCGGTGAAATGCCGCGCCGGGAAGGCGAGGAGCTGGACGCTGGCGGTGTCGTATCCCGCGCCGGTGACCTGGCAGGGCGTCACCGCGCCGTAGACCGCGGTACCGGGCAGGACCTCGGCCACCGCGGCCTCGATGGCGTTCGGATCGAGCCGCTCGGGAAAGAGCGCGAGGACGAAGGCGGTGGCGTCCCTGTCGATCTCCGCCGCCGCCTCGCGAAGCGCCGCCCGCGCGGTTTCCGCCCGTGACAGGCCGATGGTCAGGAATCGCGGCTGCACGCTCTCGGCCATGGATCAGGAGGCGCGGCCGTCCTCGGCCGACAGGCCAGCGCACCGGGCCAGAAGCGCCGCCTGGGTCCGGTTCTGCACGCCGAGCCGCCTGAGCAGCGCGGTGATATGCGCCTTCACCGAGGCCTCGGCGAGCGACATCTCGTAGGCGATCTGCTTGTTCGGCTTGCCCTCGCAGATCATCGCAAGGATCCGCCCCTGCTGCGGCGTCAGCGCCGCCAGGCGCTCCCGCGCCGCGCTCCGCTCCGCCTCGACGCTCTCGGCGCGGTCCAGCTCCCGCGGCGGTTCGGAGGTGAAGACGCGCCCGCCCGCCACCTCGACGATGGCGCGCCGCAGGGTGTCGGCGGAATCCTCCTTCGGCATGAAGCCGGCCGCCCCCGCGGCGAGGAGGTCCTCGATCGTCTCCCGCGAGGCGGCTGCGGAGACGACGAGGATCGCTGCCCCGGGCGCCGCGTCCCGGATGCGCCGGAACCCCTCGATCCCGTCGGAATCGGGCAGCCTCAGGTCGAAGAGCACCAGATCGGGCACGAGCCCGCCCCCGATCCTGCCCAGCGCATCGGCGAGGCTCTCCGACAGGAGCGCCTCGCTTCCCGCGCAGCAGAGCGCCAGCGCGCCCCTCAGCGCCTCGGCATAGAGCGGGTGATCCTCGACGATCAGAACGGTCCGGAACCGGTCGGCGAAGTCCGCACGCGAATTGTGCTTCATCGTCCATCCTCCCGCAGAGCAGGTTAGATGGATCCGAGGCGCGCGCAAGGCGCGCGCGCGGCCGGTCACGCAATCCTGCACATGCCCCCGCGCCGGGGACCGGAGGTCAGCTCGCCAGAACGCCCTTCTTCTTGGCCGTATGGGTGGCGATCAGATCCATCAGCGGCGGCGACAGGCAGTCGTAGGGCTGCAGGCCGAGCTGCCGCAGCCGGTCGCGGATGTCGTCCATCTGGTTCGGCGGCGTTCCCGATTCGATGATCGAGGACACGAAGGCCGCGAATTCCGCGCCCGACCAGCCGCTCTCCTTCGACAGTTCCGTGTGCACGAAGTCGAGCCCGTGGAACGGGTGGCCCTCGTCCTCGATCCGCCCGTACATGTGCACGCCGCAATCGCGGCAGGCATGGCGCTGGATCGCGGCGCTGCGGTCCACCACGTCGAGCTTGTCGCCGTTGCGGACCACCCGCACGTTGTCGCGCCCGACGACGGCGACCTGCGAGAAGGTTGCGCCGCGGGGCTTCCAGCACTTGGTGCAGCCGCAGACATGGTTGTGCGCCGTCTGCGCCGAGACCTCGACCTCCACCGGCTCGCTGGTGCAATGGCATTTCAGCGTGCCGCCGGCGAAATCGGCCGATCCGGCCTTCACCCCGTCATCCACCGCGGGATGGATATGCACATGGCTCAAATTCTTGCTCGGCTTGGTCTCGGCGGTGGTGCTGCCGCTGCCGCCGCCTCCGAACAGGTTGTCGAAAAGTCCCATCTCGAAATCTCCCCTTCCGGCCCGCGCCCTCCTCCCGGTCGGGATCGATCGGAACGGGCCGCGTCCTGTCGACGGATCGTGCGCCCGCCCGGGCCGCGACGCAACGCAAACCTTGGTCGGCCCCGCGCCCGGCGACTTGCGCCGCGCCCGCCCCTCCGATATAGGCCGCGCTCACGTTCGCGCGGGCCGGCCGGAGCGGCATGCCGAGTTCCGCGCGCGAGACCACTCTGACGAGGAGACGGAAATGCCCAAGATGAAGACCAAGTCGAGCGCCAAGAAGCGCTTCAAGGTCACCGCGACCGGCAAGGTCGTGGGCTCCCAGGCCGGCAAGCGGCACGGCATGATCAAGCGGTCGAACGACTTCATCCGCGACGCGCGCGGTACCCGGGTTCTGTCGAAGCCGGACCAGAAGCTCGCCAAGACCTACATGCCCTACGACCGGTAAGGAGACCCGACCATGGCACGAGTGAAAGGCGGCACCACCACCCACGCCCGCCACAAGAAGGTGATCAAGGCCGCGAAGGGGTATTACGGCCGGCGCAACAGCGCCTTCCGCACCGCCACCCAGGCGGTCGACAAGGCCAACCAGTACGCCACCCGCGACCGCAAGAATCGCAAGCGCAACTTCCGCGCGCTCTGGATCCAGCGCATCAACGCGGCGGTCCGCGCCCATGACGGCACGCTGACCTATTCGCGCTTCATCAACGGCCTCGCGCTCGCCGGGATCGAGGTCGACCGCAAGGTGCTGGCCGATCTGGCCGTGCACGAGCCTGAGGCCTTCGGCGCCATCGTCGACCAGGCGAAGGCGAAGCTCGCCGCCTGAGGCGCCCGCCCCGCCGCGACATCAAGGGCCGTCCCGCGCGGGGCGGCCCTTTTCCGTCGCCCTCAGGGTCGCCCGATCACCTGGGTGACGAAGATGCCGAAGGCGATCAAGGCGAGGCCCAGCGCCCGGATCGGCGAGAGCGGCACGATCCGCGCGCCGAAAAGTCCGAAATGGTCGATCACCGCCGCCGCCACGAGCTGTCCGAGAAGGACGAAGAAGATGGCGTTGCCGACGCCGAAGCGCGGCGCCACCCAGGTGATCGACAGCACGTAGAAGGCGACGAAGAGTCCCGCCAGGAACAGGTGCCGCGGCGCCCCGCCGAACCCGGCGAAAGTTCCTCCGACCAGAAGATAGGCGCAGAGCGCCGCCGCGAACGCCACCCCGAAGAGCACCAGGCTCGCCGCGGTCGTCGAGCCCAGATGCACGCCGAGCGCCGCGTTGAGCGCGGCGAGAACCGGAATTCCGATCCCGGCCAGAACCATGATGGCCGCGTATCCTGCCGCATCCTGCATGGCTGCGCTCCTCTGCCTCGCCCGGCGGCCGGCTAGCACGCGCCCGCCCGACTGTCGATCATCGGGGCCTCGGCGGGTGCCGCCACGTCGCCGCCTCCCCTGCGGTCGCCCCGTTTCCGTTTCCGGCGCGGTCCCTAGATCTGTCACCGAACCGTCTTGGAGTCCGCCGTGAGCTATTCGTTCGACCGCAGGGACACGGATGTGCAGGCGGGCCTGCGCCGCATCGCCCTCGACCAGATCGACAAGGCGCTCGAGGAAAGCGAGGACGCCGACCTGCCGCTGGCCGAGCGCATCCACCAGGTCCGCAAGCGCTGCAAGAAGCTGCGCGGCCTGATCCGCCTCGTCCGCCCGGCCTTCGCCGGGTATCAGGACGAGAACGCGGCCTTCCGGGAGGCTGCCCGGCGCCTCTCGGACGTGCGCGACGCAGCCGCCCTGGTCGAGACATGCGACCGGATTCGCGGCCATTTCTCAGACCAGCTCGACGAGGAGGCCTTCGCCGGCATCCGCCGCGCCCTGGCCCGCGAGGCCGAGGCCCGCGAGGCCGCCGAGGACGTGGCCGGGCGTCTCGACCGGACGCGGACCGACCTCGGCGCCGCGCGCGACCGCGCCGCCCGCTGGGAGCTTTCGGAGACCGGGGCGGAGGCGCTGACAGGCGGGCTGAAGAAGACCTACGCCCGCGCGCGCCGGGAGATGAAGCATGCCGCCGAGGCTCCCACCGGGGCCCGGCTCCACGCCTGGCGCAAGCGGGTGAAATATCACTGGTACCACCTGCGGCTGCTGCACTCCGTGGAGCCGACGCTCGCCGCCCAGGCCAAGCCGGCCGATGCGCTCGCCGGGCTGCTCGGCGACCATCACGACCTCGTCGTCATGGATGCGGCGCTGGAGGATCTGGCGGAGGCTGCCGATCCGCGGGCGATCGAGGCGTTCCGCGGCCTCATGGGCGTGCGCCGCCGCCGCCTGGAATCCCGCGCCTTCCGGGAGGGGCGGCGGGTTCTCGCCGAGAGGCCCAAAGCCCTCTGCGGACGGGCCGCGGCCTATTGGCGGGTCTGGCGCGAGAAGATCTCCGCTGAAGGTGAATGAACAATTCTTGCCGTTCGGCAACTTTATGGAGAATGATACCACCTACAGGGGAGCCAACCGCCCGTGCACTATGCGTTCCGGCGTACCGACGCCAGCCTCGAGACCGGACTCCGTCGCATCGCCCAGTCCCAGCTCGGCGATGCCCTGGATGCGCTCGGGGAGCCCGATACGCCGGTTCCCGAGCGCGTCCGCCGCGCGCGCCGGGCGCTGCGCCGGATCGCCAGCCTCCTGCACCTTCTGGGCGCGGCGCTGCGGAAGCACCGCCTTGAGGCCGCCGCGCTCGACGAGGCCGCTTCACTCCTCGACGGATTGAAGGACGTCTCGACCCATCTCGCCGTGGTCCGCCGCCACGAGCCCTTCCTCGCCGAGACGATCGGCGCAGACTGGTCCGCGGCGCTCCTCGCGCGCCTGTCCGAGACTGCCGCGGAGCGCGAATCAGGCGCGGTGGCGAACGGCCAGCTCATCCGCTTCCGCGTCGCGCTCCTCTCCGCCTGGGAACGCGCCGGCGGCTGGACGCTCGCAGCCGAGGGGCGCGACGCCCTGACGCCGGGTCTGGCGGAGAGCTACGCCGCGGCGCGAACCGCGATGCGCAGCGCGCTGTCCGGCCGCGGCGGCGCGGCGTTCGGGTCCTGGCGCCGCGCGGCGCTGGTCCATCGCGACCATGCCCGCCTCCTCCAGCACACGGTGCCGGGGCCGATGGCGGCGCATCTGACCATGGCCGACGTGCTCTGCGAGGCGCTCGACGATTACCGCGACCTGACACTGCTCGGCGATGGCGGCTTCTTCGGCTGGCTGGAGCGCGAGGGGCTGTCGCAGGAGATCTCGGTCGGCGCCCGCCGCCACTTCGCCGAGCTGCGCGGCCGGATCGAGCCGCCAGCCCTCGCCCTCGGCACGGCGCTCTTCGCCGAACCGCCCGACGGGCTCGCCTGCCGGTTCGCGACCTACTGGGAGGTCTGTCTCGGCGGCGCGCTCGCCTCCCGCGTCCCCGAGGTGCCGTCGAGGGCCATCGCCGCGTTGTAGTAGCGCGGATCGCCGGTCACCTCGCCGCCGATCCAGGGCGGCCGCTCGAACTCCGCATCCTCGGAGGGCAGCTCGATCTCCGCCAGGACGAGGCCGTCATCGAACACGTCGACCTCCCAAGCCAGGTCGCCGGCCGGCACGACATGGCGGGTCTTCACGATCGTGCGGCCGGTCCTGAGCGCCTCCATGGCCCGCGCGTCCTCGAGGGGGATGTCCCACTCGTGCTCCGCGCGGGCGGCGCCCTCGGCATTGCCCTTCACCGTCATCCGCGCCGCGCGGCCGTCGATGATCCGCACCCGCACCGTCGCGCGGTCGGTCCGCGCCAGGTAGAACTGCCGGATCTCGCGGGCCGCGCCCATGCCGGCACGCCAGCCCTCGCCGGTGACGAGGAACTTGCGCTCGATCTCACGCCCCAAGCCGCTCCTCCAGGAAGTCCGAGAACGCCTCCCAGCTCTCCTCGGCGGCGCGCTCCTGGTAGCGGTCGCCCTCCGGTTCGGTGAAGGCGTGCTGCGCGCCGGAATAGATCTCCACCGTATAGCTGTTGCCGGCCTCTTCCAGCGTCCGCGTCAGGTCGAACAGGATGTTGAGCGTCTGGCTCTCGTCGGCGGCGCCGTGCAGGATCTGGATCGGCGGCTCGTCGCCGTCGTAGGATTGCCCGTCGGGCGTCCCCAGCGAGCCGTGGAACGCGGTGTAGCCCGCAGCCCGGTCGGCGAAGTCCGACCGCGCCATCTCCAGCGCCACGCCGCCGCCGAAGCAATAGCCCATCACCACCATCGCCTCGGCGCCGGATTGGTCCTCCGCCTGGTCGAGCCCCGCCGCGATGATCGCGCGCATGGCCTCGCGGTCCGATGTCACCGCCCGGGTGGCCGCGCGGTTCTCCTCGGTGCTGCCGGTCGGGTTGTCGGCGCCATACATGTCGATCACGAAGGCGTCGTATCCCATCCCCGCGAGCTGGTCGGCGCGGCCGGTCTCGTAGCCGTCGATGCCATTCCAGTCATGCACCACGACGACGAGCCCCCGAGCCTCGCCCTCCGCCCCGGCGAAGTAGCCGGTATGCTCCACCCCCTCCACGTCGTAGGTCACGTCCTCCGCCACCGCCGCGGTCGCGAGGCAGGTGGCGGCTGTCATCGTTGCGATCCGGATCATGGGCCCTCTTCCTGATGTCTGAATGCGGGAAGTGTGGCACGGGCCGGGGTCCCGGCAAATCCCCCGCGGCGCGAGGTCGCGGCGCTCGCTTGCCCTCGGCCCGGGCGCGCGCTAGCACGCGCCCGTCAAGGGCAAGGGGGCGTCCCATGGAGGATCTGCGCGAGAAGTATCTCGCCCGCGTCGCGGCGGCAGGGGACGAGGCCGCGCTCGAGGAGGTGCGCCTCGCCGCCATCGGCAAGAAGGGCGAGGTCAGCCTCGCCATGCGCGAGCTGGGCCGCATGACGCCGGAGGAGCGCCGCGAGGCCGGCCCCCGCCTGAACGCGCTGAAGGACGAGATCACCTCTGCCATCGCCGCCCGCAAGGTGGCGCTCGAGGACGCGGCGCTCGACGCCCGCCTCGCCGCCGAATGGCTCGACGTGACGCTGCCCGCCCGGCCCGCCGCCCGCGACGCGATGCAGGGCTCGGTGCATCCCGTGAGCCAGGTCTGGGAGGAATGCACCGCGATCTTCGCCGATATGGGCTTCGCCGTCGCCGAGGGCCCCCAGGTCGAGAGCGACTGGTACAATTTCGACGCCCTCAACATCCCCGGCCACCACCCCGCGCGGGCGGAGATGGACACGTTCTACATGGCGCGCGCGGCGGGTGACGACGGCCCGCCCCACGTCCTCAGGACCCACACCTCCCCGGTGCAGATCCGCTCCATGCAGGAGCACGGCGCGCCGCTCAGGATCATCTGCCCCGGCCGCGTCTACCGCGCCGATTACGACCAGACCCACACGCCGATGTTCCACCAGATCGAGGGCCTCGCCCTCGACCGCGACATCTCCATGGCGAACCTGAAATGGGTGCTGGAGGAGTTCTTCACCGCCTATTTCGGCCGCTCCGTGAAGACCCGCTTCCGCGCCTCCCACTTCCCCTTCACCGAACCTTCCGCGGAGGTCGACATCCAGTGCAGCTTCGAGGGCGGCACCGTGAAGGTCGGCGAGGGCGAGGACTGGCTCGAAGTGCTGGGCTCCGGCATGGTCCACCCCCACGTCCTGCGATCGGGAGGCGTCGACCCCGACGAATGGCAGGGATTCGCCTTCGGCATGGGCATCGACCGCATCGCGATGCTGAAATACGGCATCCCCGACCTCCGCGCGTTCTTCGATTCGGACCTGCGCTGGCTGCGGCATTACGGCTTCCCGGCGCTGCAGGTGCCGACGTTGAGGGGCGGGGTTTAGCTTGAGCAACTGGTTCCTTGAGAATGTTTCAGCGCTAGTCAATTCAATTGGCTTACTATTGGATATGCTAGGCGTCGGTATACTGTTCTTTTTTCAGATCGACAGAAACAAACATATTATCCCTGATGCGACTCCGCTGGTTTGGACAATGGGAGACGAGAGTGAGGAAGAAAAACAGGCCGCAACCAAAAAATTCAATCGGTATGTTCAACTAACAAATCTAGGGCTCGTTCTATTGATCTTGGGTTTTGGACTGCAATGCATCTCCAACTGGTTGTAATAAAGGCGTACGAGCAATGACCCTCTTCCACCCCGACAACCGCACCAAGTCCCACCGTTCCCGCGCCTTCTACGCGGCCACCGAGATCGCCTACACCGCCGTCGATTTCGGCGCCGCCATCTCTTTCCTCGTCGGCTCGATCCTGTTCTTCTGGCAGAGTACCGAGACCGCCGCCATCTGGCTCTTCGTCGTGGGCTCCTTCCTCTTCGCCATGAAGCCCACGATCCGCCTGTTCCGCGAGATCCGGCTGGCGGCCATGGGCGACGAGGAGGACCTCGCGAAAGGCGGATGACATCGTGAAGGGAGCGCCGATGACCGCCTTCGCCCTCTGGCTCGCCGCTGCCGCGGCCCTCGTCCTCGCCGGCATCGCCGTGCCCTACGGCCTGCTGTCGGGCGGCGCGACCGGCCTCGGCATCGCGGGCTTCTGGCTGGCCTTCGGCGTGGCCGTCATCGCCCTGATCCTCTGCGGCGTCGCCGGGTGGAGGCGCTGATGCCCGCCTACCTCGTCTGGATCGCCGTCGCCCTCTTCGCCCTTCTCGGGGCCGGCATCGCCCGTGCCGCCGCCCGCGGCAATACCGGCTCGGCGGTGGACTACTATCTCGGCGGACGGCGGATCGGCGGCGCGGTCTCCGGCCTCTCCTACGCCGCCACCACCTATTCCGCCTTCATGCTGATCGTCCTGACCGGCCTCACCTATCGCGGCGGCATCGGCGCGCTCGGCTTCGAGCTGGTCTATTTCTCCGGCCTCTCGCTCCTCGTGGTCTTCGGCCCCCGCTTCCGCCTCGCCGCGGAACGCTACGGCTTCGTCACCCCCGCCGAGATGCTGGGGAAACGCTACGGCTCGCGCTGGGTCGCCCGCGCCGCCGCTCTCCTGTCGCTGATCTTCCTGATGCCCTACTGCACCACGCAGATGGCCGGGATCGGGCTCCTGCTCTCGGAGATCACCGGCGGCGCCATCCCGCTCTTCGCCGCGATCGCCACCGGCGCGGCGCTCGCCATCCTCTGGACCCTCGTCGCCGGCCTGCGCTCGGTGGCCTGGACAGACGCCGTGCAGGCGGCGATCATGGTCGTCTCCGCGCTTCTGGCCATCGGCTTCGTCATCGCCCATATCGGCGGCCCCGCGACCTTCGCCGCCCGCGTCGCCGAGGAGCGCGGCCCCTGGCTCGACGTGCCCGGCCCCGGCCTCTGGTCGCTCGGCACCTTCCTCGCCCTGTCGCTGCCGTGGTTCTTCTTCCCGCTGTCGAACCCGCAGGTCAGCCAGCGCCTCTTCACCGTCCGCGACATCCCCGCGATGCGGGCGATGATCCTCTGGGTGCTGGGCTTCGGCCTGATCTTCACCCTCGTCTCGGTGATCTGGGGCTTCGCCGCCCTGGTCCTCGCCCCCGACCTCGAGAACACCTCCGCCGCCACGCCGGCGCTCCTCGCCTCGGGCGCGGTGCCGCGGATCGTGGCGCTGTTCCTCGCCATCGGCATCCTCTCCGCGGCGATCTCGACCCTCAATTCCATCGCCCTGACCCTCGGCTCGATGGTCGCCCGCGACCTCGGCGCCGCCACCGCCACCGATGCCCGCCAGCTCATGACCGGCCGCATCGTGGTCGTCCTGGTGATCCTCTTCGCCAGCGGCTTCGCGCTCCGCAACGCCCCCGTCGTGGACCAGCTCGCGGCCCTCTCCGCCGCCGGCCTCGTGGTCTCGGTCCCGGCCACGATCGGCGCCTTCTTCTGGCGCGGCGGCACCGCCGCCGGCGCGCTGGCCTCCCTCGCCGGCGGCCTTCTCGTCGCCGTCGTCATGGCCTTCGTCGCCGGCATCAGCGTCTTCGACCCGGTCCTCCCCGCCGCCGTCCTCGGCGCCGCGCTCGCGCTCTTCGTCGGCGTCAGCCTCGCCACCAGGCCCCGCCCCGAGGCGCTCGACTTCAGGGGAGATCTCGCCGCCGGCCTGGCGCGACACGGTGTCTGGTAGCGCCGCCGGCCCGCGCGCGCCATGCTGCAGGCCATGACCTGGCCGAAACGCCTCGCCCTCGCCCTCTTCGCCGCCCTGATCCTCGGCGCCCATGTCGCGCTCTGGGCCTCGCCCGACTGGACGGGGGAGGCGAAGCTGCGCCTGACCATCCTCAACGCGCTGGGCTGGGCGGTGGTGATCCTCCCCGCGCTCGCCGTCTCCCGCTGGGCCGCGGCGCACCGGCGGCCGGACTAGGCCCGCGCCCCTTCCCGCCGCCGCGCCACGACCCTCTCCGCGACGACGTAGCCGATCACCGCCGCCACGATGGCGTTCACCGGCGGGATGCCTGGCGAGAAATACCCCGCGAGGCAGCCCAGCACGTAGCCCGCGATCCCCGCCCCGTTCACCGCCGGCAGCGCCGCCTCGGCGATCTTCGGATAGCGCCCCCGATGCCTCCAGAAGAAGTCGGCCATGATGACCCCGCCAATGGGCGGGATGAACGTGCCCAGAAGCAGCAGCAGCGGGATCAGGTAGAGGTCGATCCGCATCAGCGCCAGCACCGTGCCGATCGCCGCCCCCACCACGGTGACGAGCCGCCGGTTGCGGGTGCCGAGCGCGGTGCAGCCCACGGCGGAGAAATTGTAGATCGTGTTGTCCTGCGTGGTCCAGAGATTGAGGAACAGCATCACCAGGCCCAGAACCGTCAGCCCCTGCAGCACCAGAACGTCGACCACGTCGGGCTGGCCGTAGACCAGCGCGCCCAGCGCGCCGGTCAGGATCATAAGCCCGTTGCCGAGGAAGAACGCGGCCATCGCCGCGCCCACCGCCGCGCCTTCGCTTCGCGCGAAGCGCGTCCAGTTCGTCGCCTGCGTCCCGCCCGAGACGAAGGTGCCGAAGACGATGGTGATCGCCGTCCCCCAGCCCATCGCCTCCGCCGGCGCGATCCCCGCGAGCCCGGCGACCCCGCCGGCCTCCCCCACCGAGATGGCGAGCGACACCGCCAGCAGCAGCACCATCGCCGGCACCGCCACCAGCGACAGCAATTCGAGCCCCCGGTAGCCCACATAGGCCGTCCAGCAGAACGCTCCCCCGAAGACGATCATCAGCCCGTGAAGCAGCACCGGATGCGCCTCCGCCTCCGCCCCGAAGAGCCGCAGCAGCACCACCGCCATCGTCGCCGTGCCCCAGCCGTACCAGCCGATCTGGGTCAGCCCCAGCACCGCGTCCGGCAGCCGCGCCCCGATCCGCCCGAAGCCGAACCGGGCGAGAAGCGCGGTGTTGAGCCCGGTGCGGCAGCCGATCCAGCTCAGGCCCGCCACATAGGCGCCGAGCAGCAGGTTGCCGATCACGATCACCCCGATCAGGTCCGGCCAGAGCGGGAAGGCGGCGCCGATCTGCCCGCCGCCGAACATCGTCGCGGTGAAGAAGGTGAATCCCAGCAGCACGACGGAGAGCGACAGCAGCCCCTTGCGCGCCTCCCGCGGCACCTCGCTCAGGGGATAGTCCTGCTCCTCGGCTCGAATCTCCGCAGCCATCGCGTCACTCCTCGGATATGTCCTCGCGCCAGACCGCCGCGTTGCCGGGCTCGGCCAGGAAGCGCCGCATCACGTCCCGGCAGCCCGGATCGTCGAGCAGCAAAGCCTCCACGCCCTGCGCCCGCAGGAAGTCCAGATCGCCTGCGAAGGTCTCCGCCTCGCCCACCACCACCCGCGGCACGCCGAATTGAAGGATCGCGCCCGAACACATCTGCGCAGGGACTGAGCGTGGTATAGAGCACCGTGTCGCGGTAGCTCGCCTGCCGGCCGGCGCGGCGGAAGCAGTCCATCTCGCCATGCGCCACCGGGTCGCCCTCCTGGACGCGCCGGTTGTGTCCGCGCCCGATCACCTCGCCGCCCCTGACCAGCACCGCGCCGATCGGCAGCCCGCCCTCGGCAAGGCCGGTCTCCGCCTCTTCCAGCGCCAGCGCCAGGAAGCGCCGATCCTCCTCGTCCGTCATGCCGATCTCCATCTCTCCCGGTCCAATCCCGCCGGTCATCCGCGCTGCCACCCGCCGCTGTCAATGCCGCGTCCCGCCGGCCGCGCCGATCCGCCCGGCCCGCCCGCCCGCGCGCCAGCGCCAGGCCGCCCCTGCCGCATCCGCCGGCACCGTACCGGCGCGGCACCCGACCGCACGCCTGTTGCCCGGAAACGCCAGTCCCGATGTCCACGAGCAACAGCCCTCTCGTCCCGGCGTGGCCCGACCTCACGTCACCTGCCGAAAGCCTCCCGTCCCGTGGCCCCCTGAAGCGCATCGGTCTGCGGACCCTGCCGGGAAGCGCGGCGCCGGCCCCCCCCCCGCAAGCCGAAACCGCTGGCGGGGTGAGCGGCGCCCGTCCGGCGCGGGGCGTCGGCCCGGTGCCGCGTCACCGCCGCGGCGTCACAGCCCGCATCGCTCGAGAAACGCCAGGCGCGCAGCCCCGGTGCCCGCCATGTCGCCGGCCAGGAAGACCTCCCGCGTCTGCGGCGAGTCGAGCTCGAAGCTCCGGGCGTTGCGGAAGAAGTCGAGATTGAACTCCGACACCGCCAGCGCGCCGGAGAGGCCGGCCCCGTCGCGGACGACATAGACCGGCCAGCGGTCCGTGCGTCCGTCGGGCAGCGTGACCCACATCATCAGCGAGTCGACGCCCCCGAACGCATTCCCGCTCGCGGTCAGGTCCCGCAGCCGAAGCGCGAACCCCTCTCCGCGGCGGCACCGGATGTCGAGCGCGTAGGGTGCGCTCCGGTAGAGGGCCGCGGCCTGATGCTCCGATTGAAGGGTCTGCCATTCGGCCGAGGCCGGCGCCGCGAAGAGGCAGATCCCGACGAGACCGGGCAGGACTCGACAAAGCCGCATGGATGACCCCGCGAGACCGTATCGGCAGGACGATACCTGCCGCAGCGTAATCCCGCCGCCGCCGCGAGTCGAGGCGCGCGCGTCCACGCCATCGCGGCCTCCCGCCGCAGCCCTGCCCCCGGCGGACGGGCAGGGCCCCGGCCCCGCTTTCCCTCCGACCGCCCCTGCGCTACTCCGCACCGGCGACACGAAGGGGACCAAAGATGAAATTCACCCTGTCCTGGCTCAGGGACCATCTCGACACCGATGCAGGCGTCGAGGAGATCGCCGAGACCCTGACCGATCTCGGCCTCGAGGTGGAGGCGGTCACCGACCCCGCCGCCAGGCTCGCGGGCTTCACCTTGGGATATGTGGAGGCCGCGGAGCCGCACCCCGATGCCGACCGGCTGCGGGTCTGCCGCGTCGCCACCGATGCGGGCGAGAAACAGATCGTCTGCGGCGCCCCGAACGCGCGGCCCGGCATCACCGTCGTCGTCGCCAGTCCCGGCACCTACGTCCCAGGTATCGACACCACCATCCAGATCGGCCGGATCCGCGGCGTCGAAAGCCACGGCATGATGGCCTCCGAGCGCGAGATGGAGCTCTCCGACGAGCATGCCGGCATCATCGAACTGCCTTCGGGAGAGGTCGGCCAGTCCTTCGCCGACTGGCTCCGCGAGAACCGGCCCGACCGTGTCGATCCCGTCATCGAGATCGCCATCACCCCCAACCGCCCCGATGCGCTCGGCATCCGCGGCATCGCCCGCGACCTCGCCGCCCGCGGCCTCGGCATCCTGAAGCCGGTAGAGCAGGCCGGAATCGCAGGCACCTTCCCCTGCCCGATCGGCGTCACCATCGACGACGACGCCCTGCCCCTCGCCCCGCATTTCACCGGCCGCCTGATCCGCGGCGTCCAGAACGGCCCCTCCCCCGCATGGCTGCAACAGCGGCTGACGGCCATCGGCCTGCGCCCGATCTCGGCGCTCGTCGACATCACCAACTTCTTCACCTTCGACCGCAACCGCCCGCTCCACGTCTTCGACGCCGCCCGCGTCACCGGCGATCTCCGCATCCACCTGGCGGACGGCGGCGAGACCCTCGAGGCGCTGGACGAGCGGACCTACACCCTGGCCCCCGGCATGGTCGCGATCTCCGACGATACCGGCCTGGAGAGCATCGCCGGCATCATGGGCGGCGCCGCCACAGGCGTCGACGAGACGACCACCGACGTCTTCCTCGAATCCGCCTGGTGGGATCCGGTGGGCATCGCCCGCACCGGCCGCGCGCTGAAGATCAATTCCGATGCCCGCTACCGCTTCGAGCGCGGCGCCGACCCGGCCTATACCCGCCCCGGCCTCGACGATGCCACGGCGATGGTCCTCGCCCTCTGTGGCGGCGAGCCCTCCGAGCCGGTGCAGGCAGGCAGCCCCCCCGACCATGCCCGCGCCTACCGGCTCGACACCGCCCGCGCCGCCTCCCTCGTCGGCATGGACATCGCCGCGAGCCGGCAGCGCGCGACGCTGGAGGCGCTCGGCTTCCGGCTGGAAGGGGACATGGCCCATGTCCCGTCCTGGCGCCCCGATATCCGCGGCGAGGCGGATCTGGTGGAGGAGGTCGCCCGCATGGCCTCCCTCACCCATCTCGCCCCCCGCCCCCTGCCCCGCGGCGAGGCCGGCGTGCCGAAGCCGATCCTCACGCAAGGCCAGCGCCGCCAGCAGGCCGCCCGTCGCGCCTGCGCCGCGCTGGGGCTGAACGAGGCCGTCACCTATTCCTTCATCGACAGCACCTCCGCCGCCCTGTTCGGCGGCGGCACCGATGCGGCAATGCTGGAGAACCCGATCTCGTCGGAAATGTCCCATCTCCGCCCCGACCTCCTGCCCGGACTGCTGCAGGCCGCCGCCCGCAACCAGGCCCGCGGCCAGGCCGACATCGCGCTCTTCGAGGTCGGCACCGCCTTCACCGGCGGCGCGCCGGGCGAGGAACAGCTGCAGGTGGCGGGTCTTCTCACCGGCCGCACGGGTCCGAAGGACGTGCACGGCGCCTCCCGGCCCGTCGATGTCTTCGACGCGCGGGGCGCGGCCGAGGCCGTGCTCGCCGCCCTCGGCGCGCCCGCGGCGACACGCATCTTCCGCGACGGGCCGGACTGGTGGCATCCCGGCCGCCATGGCCGCATCTGCCTCGGCCCGAAGACCACGCTGGCGGTCTTCGGCGAGATCCACCCCCGCATCCTCCGCCGGATGGACGTGAAGGGCCCCGCAATCGGCTTCACCGTCTGGCCCGAGGCCGTGCCCGCGCCGCGCCGGACCGATGCCGCCCGCCCCGCCCTCGCGCTTTCCGGATTGCAGGCGGTGGAGCGCGACTTCGCCTTCGTGCTCGACGCCCGCGTCGAGGCGCAGGACGTGGTCGCCGCCGCCCGCGGCGCCGACAAGGCGCTGGTGGAGGAGGTCCGCGTGTTCGACCTCTTCGTCGGCGGCAGCCTCGGCGAGGGGCGGAAATCGCTCGCCGTCAACGTTCGCCTGCAGCCCTCCGAGGCCACGCTCACCGACGCCGAGATCGACGCCGTGGCCGCGAAGGTGGTGAAGAAGGTCGAGAGCGCCACCGGCGGCACGCTGCGGAGCTAGGCCGCGCCCGACCCGGTCAGTTCGGCAAAGAGCCCGTCCAGCCATTGGGCGGGGAAAGGTCGACCACGCCTGGGGCCATTACGATCCGCTGTCTCGCCATCACGCCGGCGACTTCACTTGAATTGGCTCCGTGATTTTCGCCTTGAACGCGATCGGAGTCACTTGTTCCGCCGGGAATCAATCGGAAGAACCGAGCTTGGTAAATTTATGTTGATAATTGGTTAACGGCCGGTATTCTCCGACTTGCAGACGCAGCGAGGGATCACCCTCGCTATTTTAAACGGGTGATTTCAACGCGAGCCTCTCTGCACAATCAGCCTGTAAAATTTACAAGGATAACACCCTATGCGAAATTATCGTACCTTCGTCTCGCCTATCGTTGCACTTGGTATAGCTGCATCCGTCTCGTTCGGAGCGCAGGAATCCGATGCGGCCACGGTGACGAACGCAGTATACTTGGGCATTGACAGTTCGGGAAGCATTTCGCGATCCGACTTCGCTCTGCAGCGCGACGCATACGAGTTCCTGCTCGGCGCCACTCCGACCGACGGCAGCCGCGCGCTCGGATTTCTGCAGTTCTCGTCGAGCGTGCAGGAGGTATTCCCGCTCAGGCAAATTAATTCGGACGCCGACGTCGCGGCGCTTACCTCCGCGATTTCCGGATTGACGCAACTCTCGGGCCTGACCGACCTGAGTGGCGCCATCGATGTCGGAGCGAGCGCTATTACGAGTTCGTCCGATTTCGATTGCACGAGCGCAGACGTGAAATGCGCGATCGATATTTCGACCGATGGCGTACAGACCGTCAGCGGCAATCCCGATAGTTCCGCCGACGCGGCGGTGGCGGCCGGCGTCGATCAAGTCAACTGCCTTGGTGTCGGAGCCAGTTTCGATTGTTCTTTCATCGAGGGAGAGGACTCCTTCTTTCTCGCCGCCGAGAGCTTCGAGGATTTCAGGGGGGCGCTCGGTCAGAAACTGTTGCTCGAAGGCGCGATAGACGAGCTTCCCGCGGGCGTGGATCCCGTGGCGGACGCGACCGTCCCGCTTCCGGCGAGCGCGCTCTTCCTGATCGCGGGTCTCGGCGGTCTTGGCGTCGCATCGCGCCGCCGCAAAGCGGCCTGACCCTGATCAGGGCTTCGGTATGCTTGGGCGCGTCCGTCCCGGGCATACCGGAGCGAGGTCTTGCGGGCGATCTTCGAAATGACGGAGCGCCGCGGGGTCGCGCCGATACCGGGCCAGAAAAAGGGGTTCCAACTTGGCGGCATGGGGTCCCACCCGATCCGGCTCGGGGCGGCTCCGCGCCCGGTCGCGATTGTTAACGCGGTTCGCCCGGCACCGACTCCGACAGGAATCCGACAGGAATCCGACAGGAATCCGACAGGGCGAAGACCGGTCTCAGGCACTTTCCTGAACAGGGCGCCCGGTCCAGCCGGCATCTTTCATCAGGGCGCTCGAACGCACCTCCACCGCCTCGCGGAGACGCGCCACGAAAGCGTCCTTGCCGAGCCCCGGCGGGATCGGCTCGAGGAACTCGATCACCGCGTGGCCGGGCGTCTTGTTGGCGAGTCCCTCCTTCGGCCAGAATAGCCCGACATTCACCGCCACGGGCACGCAATCCTGGCCAAGCTGCTGATAAAGAACGGCGGTTCCGGTCTTGTAGGGCATCTCCACCCCCGGCGCGACGCGGGTTCCCTGCGGGTAGATGATGAGCTGCCCCGGCCGCGCCCGCCCCTTCTGCACATCCGCGAGCATCTGCGCGATCGCCCGCCCCTTGCGGCCCCGGTCCACCGGCACGCAGCCCATCTTCAGGGCGAACCAGCCCAGGATCGGCATCCGCACCAGCTCCTGCTTCATGATGAACTTGGGCGCCGGCAGGACCGAGCACAGAAGGATGATATCGAAGAAACTCTGATGCTTGGCCGCCACCATGACCTCGCCCTCGGGCACGGTCCCGCGCACCTCCGAGCTCAGCCCCATGAGCTTCTCCGCCGACCAGACGACGTAGCGGCAATAGGCCCGGATGGCGCGTTGCGCCCCGTCCGGCCGCCGCATCGCCACCGGCACGTACCACAGCCCCATCACCGCCATCGCGACGTAGATATGCAGCGTGAAGAGGATCGACCGGATCTGGCGCATCGTGGGGCCGTTCTGCCGCAGCCCGGCCCCCGTTTCAATCGCGCCACGGCGACAAACGCTTTGAAAGCCCCGGCTTGGTTGGTAACACGTCGCGAAGCTGAAGAGCGGGGCTCGAGGATGCGGATCACCTGCCCGGAATGCGGCACCCAGTACGAGATCGACGCGGGTCTCGTCCCGGCGGCGGGGCGGGACGTGCAATGTTCCGCCTGCGAGACCGTCTGGACCCAGCACCCCGAGACGGCCGCGCCGGCCGGCGGCGAGCCCCCGCCGGCGGCGGAGGAGACCGGAGAGGAGGCGACGGTCCCCCGGCCCGGCGCCGACCGCCCGCGCCAGAAGATCGACGAGAACACCCGCCGCATCCTGCGGGAGGAGGCCCGTCGCGAAGCCCAGGAGCGGCGGCGGCGGGAAGCGGCGGAGGCTGCGGACGCGGCCGCTCCCGAACCCGGTCCCGATGCCGAACCCGCCCCCCATGCCGGACCCGAGCCCGAAGCCGGAAACGAGCCCGAATCCGAGCCGGAGGAGCCGGCGAAATCCCCCTCCGATCCGCCGCCGCAGCCCTCACCGGTGCCGGTGGCGGGACTGCGCGAGGATCGGCCGCCGACCTCCACCTCCTCCTTTCGCGAGGCGGGCCCGTCGGCCGCGTCCGGCCGCGTCGCCCCCGCCCGGCGGCGGGAGGAGCCCGCGCGTCCGCGCACCGATCTCCTGCCGGACGCGGCGGAGAGCGGCGCGACGCTCATCCGGCCCGGGGCCCGCCGGCGATCCTCCGAGCCCGTCGCACCGGAGCCGCAGCGTGGCGGACCGGGCGGCTTCCTGTCGGGTTTCACACTGGTCCTGGTGATCGCGCTTCTCGTCGTCGGCATCTATCTCGCCGCGCCGAGCCTGGCCAAGCGCGTGCCCGCCATCGAGGACGAACTCGCCGCCTTTGTCGGCCTGATCAACGATCTCCGCCTCCAGGTCGATCTGGCGCTGCAATCCCTCGCTCGCGCCGTCTCCGGAATCGGCGCCTAGACGAGCCCGAATCCGGCGAAGGGCAGGAAGCGCACCGGGTCGCCGGGCCGGATCTCGGCCGCGTCCTCGCCCAGCTCGACGAGCCCCTCGGCCCAGCTCAGCCCCGAGATCCGGCCCGATCCCTCGGAGGCGAAGACCTCCGCGCCCTCCGGCCCCAGCCGCGCGCGCAGGTATTCCCGCCGCCCTGCCTTCTTGCGCTTCGTGAACGCCGCCTTGCAGGTCATCGAGAGCGGCTCGGCCCAGCCGCCGCCGGCCAGCATTGAAAGCGCCGGGCGCGCGAAGATTAGCGCGCAGACCAGGCTCGCCACCGGGTTGCCGGGCAGGCCGATGACCGGCATCCCGCCCCGCATCCCCAGCGCCAGCGGCCGCCCCGGCTTCAGGGCGATGCGCCATGCGGCGAGCGCCCCCTCCTCCTTCAGCAGCGCGGAGACGTGGTCCTCGTCCCCGGCCGAGGCGCCGCCGGAGGTCAGGATCACGTCCGTCTCCGCCGCGTCGAGCACCGCGCGGAGCCCCGCGCGGTCGTCCCCCACCCGGCCGAGATCCACCGGGTCGTGACCCCACCGCGCGGCGAGCGAGAGCAGCATCGGCCGGTTCGCATCATAGGTCCGCCCCGGATCGTCGGTCTCGCCCGGCCGGGCGAGCTCGTCGCCCGTCGAGAGCACGCCGACGCGCAGCCGCCGCCTGACCGCCACCTCCGCCACGCCGGTGGCCGCGAGCAGCGCGAGATCGGTCGGCCGGAGCGCCCGGCCGGCCGTCAGGAGGGCCGCCCCCGCCACCACGTCCTCTCCGGCCTTGCGGGTATTGGCGCCCTGTCTCGCCGGCCCGCGAAAGGCGACCGCACCGGCCTCGACGCGCGTATCCTCCTCCAGCACCACCGTATCGACCCCGTCCGGCAGCAGCGCGCCGGTCAGGATGCGGACAGCGCGCCCCGGCGGCACGGGGCCGGGATAGGGCGCCCCCGCCGCGGCCCGGCCATCGAGCAGCGGCAGCCGCTGCGGCCCCTCTCCCGTCGCGGCGTGGGCGAAACCGTACCCGTCCACCGCCGCGTTGGCCCCCGGCGGATTGGCCCGGCGGGCATGCACCTCCGCCGCGAGGATGCGGCCGTCGGCCTCCTCCGTCGCGATTCTCTCGACCCCTGTCACCGGCGCGAGCCGCGCGCGCAGCAGCTCGAGCGCCGTCTCCACCGGCGTCCACGCCACCCCTGCGGGCAGCGCGAAGCAGTCGTTGGAGAGCGGCGGCGGGGCGGGCGCGGCCTCGTGGGCGAGCGCGGTCAGCCGGTCGCCATGTCCGATGCCGAGAATCCAGCCTTCGGTGCGTCGGGCGATATCGGGCGCCGCGTCAAGCCAGCGGCCGAGCCTCCCGTCCCCCTGCGCCTCCGCGACCAGTTCCACCATGGCGACGACCTGCGCGGCATCCTTGATCGGAACCCCCATCCCGTCGCGCGGCAGATCGGATCGTGTCGCCAAGATTTCAGCCGCCCTCTCCCGGAACAGGGACGGCCAGATCTCCACCACATGGGCCGGGCGCGGCTCGTCGAAGGGCCAGACGCTCACGCCGTCCGGGAAGGTCGAGGTGAGGCGATGGAGCGTCGCCATGCCGGTCATCGCCTGCGATCCGACCGCGCCGCTTCCCCCCATCTGCCAGCAGGGGAAAGCGCCTCGGGCGACAGTCTCCGCCGCCCGACGCTCGGAGAGGCCCGGCGGCAGAACGGCAGGCTTCCGACGCGGCAGACCAGCAATATCGCGCTTCGGATGACCGTTGAACCAGAATGGTCCCTCGCCGGGGAAGGCGGCGTTGAGCCGCGCGGCGAGGTCGAAGCGCGTCTCCCCCGGCCTGAGCGACACGAACCCGTCGGCGAGCGCCGCCCAGAGCGCGCGCGGCTCGTCGGAGCCGGTGATGACGCGACCGGTTCCGTCTGGATAACCAAAGGGAAAATCGAACCCGAGGAGCAGCCGACGCCCCGCCCCTAGTTCCGTCCCGATGAGCGCGGCCAGCCACGCTTCGGCGTCCGAGATGGAGCGCAGGTAGACGGGCGGCTCGCCCCGCCCCCCGCGGGCGAGCGCGGCCCAGATCGCGTCCGGCTTGGGGCTCGGCCCACGGTCGGGCACGCCCGACCAGTCCACCATGACGATCGTGTCGAACCCCCTCACAGATCCACCTCGTCGGTGATGAAATCGGCGATGCCGGCGGTGTCGTCGAGGTCGAAGACCGGCCGGTCGCGGATCCCCGGATCGCCCTTCGCCGCCACGGCGCGGATCGTCGGATCCTCCGGCGCGATCAGGCCGCGCCCCGTCTCCGCCCGCCAGGCCTCGATCTTCGGGTGCCGGTCGCGCTTCCAGCCCTCGATCAGCACCAGATCCACCGGCGTCATGCGGGCGAGGAGCGCCTCGAGGGATGGCTCCCCCAGCGGACCGAGCTCGGTCATCAGCGCCCAGCGCCGCTCCGAGGAGAGCAGCACCTGGTAGGCGCCCGCCTCGCGGTGGCGGCGGCTGTCCTTGCCCTCGTGGTCGACATCGAAGGAATGATGCGCGTGCTTCAGGGTGGAGACGGTGCGGTGGCGGGCGCGGAACTCGGCGACGAGCCGCACCATGAGCCCGGTCTTGCCGGAATTCTTCCATCCCGTCACGCCGAAGACCCTCATGCCACGAACTCTTCGGCCCGGGCCAGGTCCTCGGGGGTGTTGACGTTGAAGAACGGGTCGAACCGCTCCACGGGGAAGGTCGCGAGCGCGGTGCCGTGCCGGTCGGTCCAGGCCACGACCTTGCGCACCCCCTCCCCCAGCGCCGCGCGCAGATCGTCGCGCAGGGCCACCGGCCAGAGCCCGAAGGTCGGGTGCCGGGCGATCCCGCGGTCGGGATCCGGCGTCGCGGCCAGCGCGATCGGCCGCCCCTGCGCCTCCGCCGCGAGCAGCAGCTGCGGCACCAGGTCGCCGGGAAAGAACGGCGTGTCGGCGGCGACGGTGACGATGTGGGTCGCGCCCGTCTCCGCCGCCCAGTCGAGCCCGGCGAGCACGCCCGCCAGCGGCCCCGGCCGGTCGTCCGCCGCGTCGGCAATGACCGGCAGGCCGAGATCCGCGAAGCGCGCCGGATCGCCGTTGGCGTTGAGCGCCAGCCCGCCCACCTGCGGGCCGATCCGCTCCACCACCCGCGCCAGGATCGTCCGCCCGCCGAGCGGCAGCAGCCCCTTGTCGCCGCCGCCCATCCGTGTGGCGCGCCCGCCCGCGAGGATCACGCCCGCCGGCGCGATCATCGCCCGACCCTCCCCGGAGCCGGAGTCTCGATCCGGGATCCCGGCCTAGCCATCGGTCCCGCTCCGCCGCGCCTTCGCCGCCCCCCCCGGATCGGCGTCGCGCACCAGCCGCGCCTCGCCCGCGAGACAGACGAAGCGCCGCCCCCTGAGCCGGCCGATCAGCGTCAGCCCCACCTGCTCGGCGATCTCTACCCCCCAGGCGGTGAAGCCCGAGCGCGAGACCAGCGCCGGAATCCCCATATGGGCGCACTTGATGACCATCTCCGAGGTCAGCCGCCCGGTCGTGTAGAGGATCTTGTCGGCCGGGTCCGAGCCGTGCCGGAGCATCCAGCCCGCCACCTTGTCGACTGCGTTGTGGCGGCCGACATCCTCCATGTAGACGAGCGGCCGCTCCGCGCGGCAGAGCACGGTGCCATGGATCGCGCCGGCCTCGAGATAGAGCGAGGGCGTGGTGTTGATCCGCTCGGCCAGCGCATAGAGCCAGCTCGTGCGCACCTCCGCGTCGGGCAGGGTCAGCCCCTCGAGTCCCTCCATCATGTCGCCGAACACGGTGCCGACGGCGCAGCCGCTCGTCCGCGTCTTGCGCTTCAGCTTCTCCTCGTGGTCGGTCGGCCGGTCGGTGCGGACGACGACGACCCCCAGCTCCGCGTCGTGGTCGACACCGGTCACGGTCTCGCCATCGCGCAGCATCCCCTGGTTTCTCAGGAACCCGAGCGCCAGATAGTCCGGGTAATCCCCGATCGTCATCGCGGTGACGATCTCCTGACCGTTGAGATAGATCGTCAGCGGTCGCTCCTCGACCACGGCGATCTCCCGCACCGCGCCCGCCTCGTCGGTGCCCGCGACACGGCGGGTGAGCCCGGACCGGCCGGGATCGGGGGCGAGGAGATAGTCGTCATCACGAGATTGCATTTGCACATCCTGGGGGGCTCGGGCAGGCAGGCGTGGTCCACCGACCCTAGAGCGCTTCCATGCCGTCCTCCACCGTGAAATCGAGCTTCCGGGCGGGCTTCGCCCAGGGTCTGCCCTTCGTCTTCGTGATCGCGCCCTTCGGCGCGCTCTTCGGCGTCGTCGGCACCGAGGCCGGGCTCGACATCGCCGAGGTCATGGGATTCACCGTGCTCGTCATCGCCGGCGCGGCGCAGTTCACCGCCGTCCAGCTCATGCAGGACAACGCCCCGCTGTTCCTGATCCTCGCCGCGGCGCTGATGGTGAACCTGCGGATGGCGATGTATTCCGCCTCGCTGGTCCCCTATCTGGGCGCCGCGCCGCTCTGGCAGCGCGCGCTCGTGGCGTATTTCAACGTCGACCAGTGCTATGCCTGCTCCATCGCCCGCTACCAGACGCGGCCCGAGATGAGCGTGCCCGAGCGCATCGCCTTCTTCTTCGGGGTGGCCGCGCCGGTGGCCCCGCTCTGGTACGCCGCCACCTGGGTCGGCGCCGCGCTCGGCGCGCGGGTGCCGGACGCGCTGGCGCTCGACTTCGCGCTGCCGATCACCTTCATCGCGCTTCTCGGCCCGATGCTGCGGAGCCTCGCGCATGTCGCCGCGGCGCTCGTCTCGGCGCTGATGTCGCTGCTTCTCATGGGCCTGCCGCCGGGCGTCGGACTGATGATCGCCGCCCTGATCGCGCTCGTCGCCGGCGCCCTCGTCGAGACCTGGACGGAGCGGCGCGCATGACCATGCCGGGCGCGACGATCTGGGGCATCATCCTCGCCCTCGGCGTGGGCACCTTCCTGCTGCGCTTCTCCTTCCTGGGGCTGCTCGGCGACCGCCCCCTGCCGGGCTGGATCCTGCGGCTCCTGCGCTACACGCCCGTGGCGGTCTTCCCCGCGATCATCGCCCCGCTCGTGGTGTTCCCGCGCGCCACGGGGGGCGATCTCGATCTGCCGCGCCTCTCCGCCGCCGCGGTCGCCCTCGCCCTCGCCGTCACCCTGCGCTCGGTGCTGGCCTCGATCGCGGGCGGTGCGGCGACGCTCTATCTCCTGCTCTGGCTGGCGGGCTGAGGCCTCCGCCCCGCACCCGGCCCTTGTGGCGAAACAATCCCGCCCCTCCATCCCGGCGCGTCGCAATTCCCCCACAGAGTGCCGCGCCGATTGACACCGGCCCGCTCGGGGGCCTTTAAGCCCGCGACGCCGCATCGCAGAAGGGGACATCCATGAAAATCGCCATGATCGGCACGGGCTATGTCGGCCTCGTCTCCGGGGTCTGCTTCTCCGATTTCGGTCACGACGTGACCTGCGTGGACACCGATGCCGACAAGATCGCCCAACTCGAGAAGGGCGAGGTGCCGATCTACGAGCCCGGCCTCGACACGCTGATGGAGAAGAACGTCGCCGCCGGCCGCCTCTCCTTCACCACCGATCTCGCCGCCGCGCTGAAAGGCGCCCAGGCGGTGTTCATCGCCGTCGGCACGCCGACGCGCCGCGGCGACGGCCATGCCGACCTGACCTATGTCATGGCCGCCGCCGAGGAGGTCGCGAAAGCGGCGGAGAACGGCGTCGTGATCGTCACCAAGTCCACCGTCCCCGTCGGCACCAACCGCAAGGTCGCCGAGACCGTGCGCGCCGCCAACCCGGATCTCGACTTCGACGTCGCCTCGAATCCCGAATTCCTCCGCGAGGGCGCGGCGATCGACGATTTCATGCGGCCCGACAGGGTGGTGGTGGGCGTGCAGTCCGACCATGGCGCGCGGGTCATGTCCGACATCTACCGCCCGCTCTTCCTCCGCGAATTCCCCATCGTCGTCACCGACCTCGAATCGGCGGAGATGATCAAGTACGCGGCGAACGCCTTCCTCGCCACGAAGATCACCTTCGTCAACGAGATCGCCGCCCTCTGCGAGCGCGTCGGCGCCGACATCAAGCAGGTCAGCCGCGGCATGGGGCTGGACGGGCGCATCGGCAACAAGTTCCTCCATGCCGGGCCCGGCTACGGCGGCTCCTGCTTCCCCAAGGACACCCGCGCGCTCGCCCGCACCGGCCAGGAGCACGGCGCGCCGCTCCGGATCACCGAGCAGGTCATCGAGGTGAACGAGGAGGCCAAGCGCCGGATGATCGGCAAGCTGAAGGATCTCTGCGGCGACAGCTTCAACGGCAAGCGCATCGCGATCCTCGGCGTCACCTTCAAGCCCAATACCGACGACATGCGCGAGGCGCCCTCCCTCACCATCGTGCCGGCTCTCGTCGGCGGCGGCGCCGAGGTGCGCGTCTGCGATCCCCAGGGCCGGCGGGAGGGCGACCGGCTGCTGCCCGGCGTCACCTGGATCGCCGACCCCTACGAGGCGGCGGAGGGTGCCGACCTTCTGGTCATCCTCACCGAGTGGAACGAGTTCCGCGCCCTCGACCTCGCCCAGATCGCGGCCGCGATGCGCAGCGCGCGGATGGCCGACCTGCGCAACGTCTACAGCCATTCCGACGTCGAGGCCGCCGGCTTCTCCGCCTATGCCGGCGTCGGGCGGCGGTCCTTCGGCCTCGGCTGAGCCTCAGACGCCCGGCGGCAGCGGCACGCCGCCCCGGCCGAAGATCACGTTGTGGTTGGTGTCGACATTGCTCATGTCGATGCGCCGCGTCTCGACCCCCGGAAGGGCGCCGAAATCGCGCATCAGCCGCTCCGGGAACCAGGTGCGGCCTATGTCGAACCCCGCCTGCCGCAGGATCGCGCTCGTGGTCGTGGCGCAGGCGGCGCGCATCGCCCGTCCGTTCGACCGCGCCAGGCGGATGACCTCGTCGGCCTTGGCCCGGCTCACCGGCATCTCCTGCAGCGTCATCCAGTAGGTCGGGCGCACGTGGTAGTCGATGTAGACCCGCTCGATCATCGGCGTCACGCCGAAGAGCACGTCGTCGATCTCCGGCACGTCCGGGTGGCGGAACGAGCCGGCCGGGTCCCAGATCACGGTCTGCGACCCGCGCAGGATCAGGCCGGTATGGGCGCCGCCGTCGGCGCGCACGTCGCGCACCGTGACCAGCGTGATCGAGGGTGCGCCGACCGGCACGTAGGCGCGGCGCGCGAGCTCCGTCGCGGTGGCGTTCGGCGGGTTGGCGGCGCAGCCCGCGAGCCCGGCTGCGAGCAGCACGAGCCCCGCCGCGCGGAGCAGGACCGCGATCACCCGTTGACGATGGCGAGGAAGACCAGCGCGACGAGGATGAAGACGACGCTGCGCACCACGGTCGCGACGAAGCCGTTGAAGGTCTTCTCCTGGGTCTCGATGTTCATCGATCCGTGGGTGTGCTTGGCCATGCTTCGCTCCGAACTGTCTGCCGCGCCGGCCTGATAGCCCATCCGGCCCGGCCTGTCACCGGCAGATCGCGCCGCTCACACCGCCTCGAAGAGCCAGGTGCCGGTCGCGTCCACATGCCGGCGCGCGCGCCCCACATGCTCGAGATGCAGGCAATGGGCCATCGCCTCCACGAGCGCGAGCCCGTATTCCCCTTCCCCCACCTCCCGGCGGAAGAGCGGCCGAAAGCAGGCGCCGGCGGCCTGCGGCGTGGCGAGATGCGCGTGGAGCCGGGTCAGCGCCCCGTGATGGTTCTCGATCAGCTGCCCGAGCCGCGCCGGCAGGCCGCGGAACGGCTTGCCATGGCCGGGCAGCACCAGCTTGTCGGCGGTGGCATAGCCGCGAAGCCGCTCGCAGGCGACGAGCCAGTCGGTCACCGGATCGGCCTCGGGCTCGGTGGCGTAGACGCCGAGATTGGGCGAGATCGACGGCAGCAGCTGGTCGCCGCCGATCACCAGCTCGCCCGCCTCCTCCCAGAGCGTGACGTGCTCAGGCGCATGGCCCGCCCCCATGTGCAGGTGCCACCAGCGCCCGCCGAGGCGCAGCATCTGCTCGTCGGTCAGCCGCGTGTAGCCGAGCGGCAGCGGCGCCACCACATCCGCGAAGTTGAACGGCCGCTCGCCCATGCGCTTCTCGAGCACGGCCGCATCCATGCCGGCGGCGCGCCAGAACGCCACCGTCTCCTTCGGCGGCCGCTCCTGCTCGTCGAGCTGCAGCATCCGCGCCATCAGCCAGGAGGTCCGGGAGGCCAGAAGCTCCGCCCCGTGCTCGGCCTGGAACCAGCCGGCGAGGCCGATATGGTCGGGATGGTGATGGGTGGCCAGCACCCGCTTCACCCGCCGCCCGGCCAGCGCCTCGATCCACAGCGCGCGGGTGCGGCGGCTGTCGAAGCCGGTATCGACGATCGAGACGCCGTCCTCCTCGGCGAGGATCCAGCAATTCACGTGGTCGAGCGCCATTGGCAGCGGCAGGCGCAGCCACTCGATCCCCTCGGCCACGCCGAAGGGCCGCCCGATTTCCGGCGGCTCCTCCCAAGCGAAGCGCATCGCGCCGCCGGGCCTGTCACTCAATTCCATGTTCACGCCGGCAGAGCTAGCCGCCGCTCCGGGGGGTGTCAAAACCTTCCCTTCACGCCGCGGAGAGATCGTCGAGGGAGACGGCGTAGAGCCCTTCCGCCCCGGCGCGGGCATGGGCCAGCAGGCCCGCATGTTCGGGCAGCAGCCGCTCGATGTAGAAGGCGGCGAGCGCCCGCCGCCCCGCGTCCCCGGCGACCGCGGCGCGCAGATGCGCCGCCGCGCCGAGCACCCGGCCGAAGCCCCTGAGATAGGGCATGGCGCCCGCGAACCGGTCCTGCATGTCCTCCCGGCCGACCAGCCATTCGGTCGTCTCCCGTAGCGTCTCCGCCGCCGTCCAGACCGCCGGTGCAAGATCGGGATGCGCCTCCCGCGCCGTCACCGCATCGCCCTGGATCTCGTCGATGAGGGCGAAGGCCGCCTCGCCCCCGTCGGCCATCTTCCGCGCCACGAGGTCCATCGACTGGATGCCGTTGGTGCCCTCGTAGATCGCCGTGATCCGCACGTCGCGCACGTATTGCGCCGCGCCGGCCTCCTCGATGAAGCCCATGCCGCCATGCACCTGCACGCCCTCCTGGGCCACCGCCATGCCGGTCTCGGTGCCGAAGGCCTTGGTGATCGGCGTCAGCAGCGCCGCCCGCGCCGCCCAGGGCCCCTCGCCGGTGGCATCGGCCATGTCGATGGCGACCGCGTTCATCAGCGCGATCGCCCGCGCCGCCTGGGTCTCGGCCTTCATCGCCGTCAGCATCCGCCGCACATCGGCGTGCTCGGCGATCGTGCCGGTGCCTCCGGCGCGTCCCTGCCTGCGGTCCATCGCATAGGCCAGCGCGTGCTGGTAGGCGCCCTCGGCGACGCCCACGCCCTGGACGCCGACGCCGAGACGGGCATTGTTCATCATCGTGAACATCGCCGCCATGCCGGCATGCTCGCCGCCGACGAGCCAGCCGGTGGCGCCGTCATACTGCATCACTGCCGTGGGTGATCCGTGGATGCCGAGCTTCTCCTCGAGGCTGACCACCCGCAGCGCGTTCTGCGCGCCGGGGCTGCCGTCCTCGGCGGGCAGGTATTTCGGCACCAGGAACAGGCTGATCCCCTTCGTGCCCGGCGCCGCGTCCGGCAGCCGGGCGAGGACCAGGTGGACCACGTTCTCGAGGAAGTCCGCGTCGCCCCAGGTGATGTAGATCTTCTGGCCGGTCACCGCGTAGGTGCCGTCGCCGTTCGGCACCGCGCGGGTGCTGAGCGCGCCAACGTCGGAGCCCGCCTGCGGCTCGGTGAGGTTCATCGTCCCCGACCATTCGCCGCTCGTCAGCTTCGGCAGGTAGAGCGCCTTCAGCGCGTCCGAGGCATGGTGCTCCAGCGCCTCGATCTGCCCCTGGCTCAGCATCGGGCAGAGCTGCAGCGACAGGCAGGCGGAGGCCATCATCTCGTTCACCGCCGTCGCCACCGCCATCGGCAGGCCCATGCCGCCATGGGCGGGATCGGCCGACATGCCGACCCAGCCGCCCTCGGCGATGGCGCGATAGCCGTCCGCGAATCCCGGCGGCATGCGGACGATGCCGTTCTCGAGCCGCGCCGGATGGGTGTCGCCCGCCCGTTGCAGGGGCTCCAGCACCTCCGCGCAGAGCCGCCCGGCCTCGGCGAGGATCTGGTCGACCACGTCCGGCGTCGCCTCGGCGAACTTCCCGGTGGCCGCGACCCGGTCGAACCCCGCCACATGGTCGAGCAGGAAGCGGAACTCCTTCAGGGGCGCGCGATACGGCATCTGGTCTCTCCCTCCGCTGAGGCCGGCCGGGCCGGCGGGCACGGCCATCCTCGCGGCGAAGGATGGGCCGGCCCCCCCCGCCCGGCAAGAGCAACGCGGCGTAACGGCCCCGCCGCTGGCCAGCCGCCCCGCTCTGGCCTAGAGCGGCGGCCATGACCGAGCGCCTCCCCGCCACGCAGACCGGGATCGACCGCGCCGCGGAACTCCTCCGCGCCGGCCGCCTCGTCGCCTTCCCGACCGAGACGGTCTACGGCCTCGGCGCCGATGCCGGCTGCGACCGCGCGGTGGCCGGCATCTTCGCCGCCAAGGGCCGGCCGCGCTTCAACCCGCTCATCGTCCACGTCCCCGATCTCGCCGCCGCCGAGGACCTGGTGGTGATGGACGCGACCGCCCGCGACCTCGCCCGGAGCTTCTGGCCCGGCCCACTCACCCTCGTCCTGCCGCTGCGGGCCGCGAGCGGCATCGCCCCCCTCGTCAGCGCCGGTCTTCCGACCCTCGCAATCCGCGTCCCCGCCGCGCCGCTGGCCCGCGCGCTCCTCGCCCGCGCCGGGCGCCCGGTGGCCGCGCCCTCCGCCAATCCCTCCGGCCGGGTCAGCCCGACCAGCGCCGATCACGTCCTCGCCGGTCTCGGCGGCAAGATCGCCGCGGTGCTCGATGGCGGCCCCGCCTCGGTGGGACTCGAATCGACCATCCTCGCGCCCGGGCCGGAGGGCGTCCGCCTCCTGCGCCCCGGCGGTCTCGCCCAGGAGGAGATCGAGGCCGCGCTCGGCCGCGCCCTCCTGCCGCCCGAGGCCGGCCGCGGTCCGACCTCCCCGGGCCAGCTCGCTTCCCATTACGCGCCCGCCGGCCGCCTGCGCCTCGGCGTCACCGATCCCGAGCCCGGCGAGACCCTTCTGGGCTTCGGCCCGGTCGACGCGGCGCGCAACCTCTCCCCGGCGGGCGATCCGGTGGAGGCCGCCGCGACCCTCTTCCACCACCTCCAGGCGCTCGACGCCGCGGGCGTCGCCCGCATCGCCGTCTCCCCGATCCCCGAGGAGGGGCTGGGCCGCGCCGTCAACGACCGCCTGCGCCGCGCCGCCGCCCCCCGCGACACCTGACGGAGATCTTTCGCCGTAAGATCGCCCCTGCCCCCGAGCGACAGCACCGGTTCCGGATCGGTGTCCTGCGCCCGGAGCAGGGTCGGACAGAGGCACGCCGCCAGGATGATCCGCAGGACCGCGACGCTATCATCCCCGCTCGGAAACGCGGTCGCGAGTCGCGGAACGCCGCGACCCGGCCGGCGTTCGCCGCCGAAAGGAGACGCCGATGTGCACCGCCTGCCTCACGCGCCGCCGCTTCCTCGCCCTCTCGGCGGCGGCCGCCCCGGCGGCGCTTTCGGGCTGCGACGATCCCCCGAATCTCGTTTCGGACGCGCAGGCGGAGGCGATGGGCCTCGAAGCCTGGGAGCAGCTGCGCGAGAATGTTCCCGTCAGCACGAACCGCGGCTACCAGCAGGCCCTCGACCGCGTCTCGACCCGCCTCCTGACGGCCGCCGGCACCTCGCGCGACGGCTGGGACATCCTCGTCTTCGCCGACCCGCAGGTTAACGCCTTCGCGCTTCCGGGCGGCCGTATCGGCGTCTACGAGGGCATGTTCGACGTGGCTGCGAGCGAGGACCAGCTCGCCGCCATCATCGGCCACGAGATCGGCCACCTCTCCGCCGAGCACGCCCAGAAGCGGATGAGCGCCCAGATCGCCAAGAACGCGGGCCTGCGCATCGTCGCCTTCTTCCTCGATCTCGGCGACGTGCAGTATGCCGACGAGATCGCCGCCGCGCTCGGCCTCGGGGTCGAGGTCGGTCTGCTGCTGCCCTATTCCCGCGAGCAGGAGATCGAGGCCGACGCGCTCGGCCTGCGCACCATGGACCGCGCCGGCTACGATCCCCGCCAGGCCGTCACCCTCTGGGAGCGCATGCAGGCCGTGTCCGGGCCGCGCCAGCCGGCCTTTCTCGCCACCCATCCGACGCCCCGGAGCCGCATCCGCGAGATCGAGCAGATCCTGACCACGCTCTGAGCCTCACGCCTCCGCCAGCAGGGCCTCCAGATCGAGCCGCCGGGTCCACATCTCGATCCCGCCCTGCGCGTCGCGCGGCCACTCGGGCCGCGGCCGGTCGCGGTAGAGTTCCAGCCCGTTGCCGTCCGGATCGTCGAGATAGACCGCCTCGGACACGCCGTGATCGGAGGCGCCGGTCAGCGGGTGCCCGGCCGCGCGCACCGAGCGGACCGCACGGGCGAGCGCGGCGCGGTCGGGATAGAGGATCGCGGCGTGGAAGAGCCCGGTATGGCCCGCCGGCGGCGGCGTGCCGCCGGCGCTCGCCCACGTGTTGAGCGCGATGTGGTGATGATAGCCGCCCGCCGATAGGAACGCCGCCCCGGGGCGGCGATACTGCAATTCGAAGCCGAGCACGCCGGAATAGAAGGCGAGCGCCCGGTCGAGATCGGCGACCTTCAGGTGGACATGGCCGATGCGCGTGGCGGGATCGAGATCGTGGGACATGGCGACACTCCTTTTCCCCAAGATGGCAAATCGGCACCGCCGCGCAAAGTCTCCATGATCCGCGTGGTATCGTGCGGAAATGCAGGGTACCTTGCTCCGGCGCCGCTCGACGGCGCCTCAGCCCGGACCTTCCGGAGGCCGGCTCAGCCTGCCCGCCACACGGGCCAGGCTGCCGGGCCGGTAGGGCACCTTCTCGTAAAGGTTCTCCGGGGCCTCGAAATACCGCGCCACGGCCGGCGGCGCCACCAGCCGGGGATCTCCCGGCCCCTCGCGATCGGCCAGGCTCACCCGTGACAACGCGTTCAGCAGGGTAAAGCGGGCCTTCGAGACGTTGCGGAGCGAGACGCGGTGATCGCATCCGGCGCGGAATGCCGCGAGCCGGGCCGCGTCGAAGGCGAGCCCCTGCTCCGCGGCCCCCTCGGCGATCCACAGCAGCGCGGCGTTCGACAGGCCGACCACGTCCCCGCCGCCGCCGACCGAGCCGTGATCGCCCGGAAACCAGGCCTGGCGGTAGGGCCGGGCGCCCTCCGCGCCGGCCGTCGCGTTCAACTCGTCGATGTTGTCCCAGAGCGTCGGCGGGAAGGCCCGGCGCCGCTCGTCGAGCGCCACCGCGTGCCGCGCCGCCTCGACGCTGCGCGACAGCGCCGTGTCGTGGAACTCGTAGCGCCAGTTGACGAGCCGCGCGGCGCGGGAAAGGTAGGAGGGCACGCCGAGCGCGCCCACCGTATCCCAGACGCCCACATAGCGGATGGCGAGCCTCGGAAGGCCGTCGACCCCCCGCTGCCGCCGCCACGCCGCCTCCCGCGCGCTCGTCGCGACCCGCGTGGCGTATCGTGCCCGGAAGGCGAAGCTCTCCTCGCTGTCGGGCTTCGTCGCCGGATCGCGGGAGCGGTAGCGGGCGAGGAATTCGGGGATCGCCCCCACCTGGGCGGGGTCGAGAATCCCGGAGGCGCGCATCATGCCGGCGAGCGACCGGGCGGTATAGGCTCCCCGGGAGAAGCCGAAGAGGTGGATCTCGTCGCCCGGCTCGTAGGCGAAGACGAGGCTCTGGTAGGCGTCGCGGAGGTTCTCGGTCAGCCCGGCCCCGAAGGCGCCGCCGAGAAGCCGGTCGAGCGCCTTGCTCGCCCTGCCGGTCCCGGCGCCGGTGCCGACGCCGCGATGGTAGAAGACCACCTGCGGGCGCCCGTCCTCCGCCGTCGGGCGCACCGACTGCGCAATCTTCACCACGTTCGTCGGATGCGGCGCGTCGGACCGATTCCAGGTCCCGTCGCAGAAGATCGCGATTCGCTTCATCGGGCCTCCGGGCTCGGGGAACGCCTTCGCGGAGGCTACCGAAGGATCGCCCCTCCCGGCAATCTCCGCCGGCGCCTCACGGCTCGGGATGCACCCGGCATCCCCCGACCCAGGTGCCGAGCACCCGGCCTTCCATCCGCGCGCCGTCGAAGGGCGTGTTCTTCGACTTCGAGGCGAGCGTCGCCCGGTCGAGCACGAAGGGCGCGTCCGGGTCGAAGAGCACGAGATCGGCCGGCGCGCCGGGCGCGAGCGTGCCGGCCGCGAGCCCGAGCCGCCGCGCGGGATTCAGCGACAGCGCCCGCCACAGCGTCGGCAGGTCCATGTGGCCGCCATGGACGAGCCGCATCGCCGCCGGCAGCATCGTCTCCAGCCCGACCGCGCCTGAGGCGGCCTCCTCGAACGGCAACCGCTTCAATTCCTCGTCCTGCGGCGTATGCATCGACGAGATCACGTCGATCAGCCCCGACGCCACCGCCTCCACCGCGGCCAGCCGGTCCTCCTCGGAGCGCAGCGGCGGCTTCAGCTTGAAGAAGGTCCGGTATCCCGACACGTCGAGCTCGTTCAGCGTCAGGTGGTGGATGCCCACCCCCGCGGTCACGTCGAGCCCGTTGCGCTTGGCGCGCTCCAGCGCCGGCAGCGCGCGGGCCGAGGTGATCTGGTCCACGTGGTAGCGCGCGCCGGTCATCTCCAGAAGCGAGATGTCGCGGTCGAGCCCCATCCGCTCCGCCATCGGGCTCACCGCCGGCAATCCGGCGAGCGCGGCGAGCTTGCCGCTCGTCGCCGCCGCCCCGCGGCTGAGCCCCGGCTCCTGCACATGGCCGACGACCAGCGCGCCCAGTCCGGCGGCATAGGTCAGCGCCCGGCTGAGAACGCGGGTCTCCGCCACCACCCGGTCGCAATCGGTGAAGGCCGCCGCGCCGGCATCCAGCAGGAACCCGATCTCGACCATCTCGCGGCCGGCCCGCCCCTTGGTCAGCGCCGCCATCGGCACGACCCGGACGCCTGCGTCGGCCTGCGCCCGCCGGGCCACGAATTCGAGCACTTCGGGCGTGTCGATGGCGGGCTCGGTATCGGGCCGCGTCACCATCGTCGTCACCCCGCCCCTGGCCGCGGCGCGTCCCGCCGAGCGGAAGCTCTCCTTGTGCCGCTCGCCGGGCTCGGAGACCTTCACGCCGAGATCGACGATGCCGGGGGCGAGGCACTTGCCCGCGCACTCGATCACCGCCGCGCCCGCCGGCGCGCTCCGGGCGATGCGGCCGCCGGCGACCGCCAGGTCCCCGCGTCGCTCCTCGCGCGTTTCGGGGTCGATCAGGCGGGCGTCGCGGAAGATGAGGTCCATGGACTGGAGCGATAGTCCCGCGCCGCGCCTGCCGCAACAGGCCCCGCAGGCTCAGGCCGCGATCGCCCAGACGAGGAGCGCGATCAGCAGCGCCACGGCCAGCGCCACCAGCGCCGCGATGCCGCTCGCTCGCCGGCTCGAGCCCCCGCCTTCCACCGGCTCGGGCGGCATCCCGGTCGCCAGCCCCTCGGCCGAGGCGGAGCGGATCGGCGCGCCCGCCGGCCGCCCCCGCTCCAGCGGATAGGCGCCGAGCGCCGAGAGCGGCGGCCGCGCGGAGACCGCCTCCGAGACCGCCCGGGGCCGCAGCACCAGCACCGGCCCCCTCACCGCGTCGAGCCTCCCCTCTTCGGGCAGGATCGCGTCCGCGGAGGCCCCCTCGCCGTCGGTCAGGTAGCCCGCGAGCCCGTAATCGCCGAGCGCGCGCGTGTCGAGCGCCTCCACCCGGCCGGGCTCCACCGCGACCCCGCCCAGCGCCTCCGAGAGCCGCGCGCCGTCCTCGGCGAACCGCGCCGCCTCCGGCATCGGCAGGTCCACCGCAAAGACCTGGATGGTCTCGACATTGCGCGGATCGGTCTCGGGCGTCTCTGACATGGGCGGGCCTCCTTCTCGAAGAAGCGCACGCTCCCGCCGCCGGGTTCCCTCCCGGGACCCGATCCCGCCGCGATCCGCCCGGTCTGCCTGCGGCCTCAGGCCGCCCGGCTCCCGCGCAGGTTCCGCGCCAGCAGGTCCATCGCCGCCATCCGCACCGCGACGCCCATCTCCACCTGCTCCTGGATCACCGAGCGGTTGATGTCGTCGGCGATCGTGCCGTCGATCTCCACGCCCCGGTTCATCGGCCCGGGATGCATGACGATGGCGTCCGCCTTCGCCCGGGCGAGCTTCTCCGCGTCGAGCCCGTAGCGGTGGTAGTATTCGCGCTCCGAGGGGATGAAGCCGCCATCCATCCGCTCGCGCTGCAGCCTGAGCATCATCACCACGTCGGCGCCCTCGAGCCCCGCCGCCATGTCGTGCGCCACCTCCACGCCCCATTCGGCGGCGCCCGAGGGGATCAGCGTCGGCGGCCCGACGAGGCGGATGCGGCTCTCCATCTTGCCCAGCAGCCAGATGTTCGACCGCGCCACCCGGGAATGGGCGATGTCGCCGCAGATCGCCACGGTGAGCCGGTGCAGCCGCCCCTTCGCCCGCCGGATCGTCAGGGCGTCGAGAAGCGCCTGGGTCGGGTGCTCGTGGCGCCCGTCGCCGGCGTTCAGCACCGCCGCGTTCACCTTCTCCGCCAGCAGGTTCACCGCCCCCGATTGCGGGTGCCGCACCACGAGCAGGTCGGGATGCATCGCGTTCAGCGTCAGCGCGGTGTCGATCAGCGTCTCGCCCTTGCGGATCGAGCTCGCCTGCATCGCCATGTTCATCACGTCGGCCCCGAGCCGCTGCCCGGCGATCTCGAAGCTCGCCTGGGTCCGGGTCGAGGTCTCGAAGAACATGTTGATCTGGGTGAGGCCGGCGAGCGCGTCGCCGTGCTTGGCCGCGGAGCGGTTCATCGCCACGTAGCCCTCGGCGAGATCGAGGATCGCGGTGATCTCCTCCGGCGCCAGCGGCTCGATCCCGAGAAGATGTCTCTGGCGGAAGGTCATCGCGGGCGCTCCCTCGCGGCGGCTCGCCCCGGTCCTAGGCGGGGCCGCGCGCCGAGGCAAGCCGGCGCCCCCCGGGCGGGCCGGCCGACATGGGTATTTGGGAAGATAAAGAAGGGCTGGCGGGCGCGCCGGCCCCCGCGCTAGGCTCGGCCCGTCATGCTCGACCGGGACGAATACGCGGCGGCGCTCGCAGCGCTCGCCTGGCAGGTGGAACTTGGCGCCGACGAGGCGATCGGGGAGTCGCCGGTCGACCGCTACGCCGTCGCGGCGGAGGCGGCCGGGAAGGCAGTCGCGGCCCGCGCGCAGGCCGCCCCCGCCGCGCCCGCACCCGCGCCCGCACCGGCCTCCGACCCGGTCGCCGATGCGGCCCGCGCGGCGCGGGCCGCGCAGGACCTCGCCGGGCTGCGGGCGGCGATGGCCGCCTTCGAGGGCTGCGAGCTGAAGCGCGGCGCCCGCAACCTGGTCTTCTGCGACGGCGATCCGGCGGCCCGGGTGATGATCGTGGGCGAGGCGCCGGGCCGGGAGGAGGACCGCCAGGGCCGCCCCTTCGTCGGCCGCGCCGGCCAGTTGCTCGACCGGATGTTCGCCGCCATCGGCCTCTCCCGGTCCGGGGGCGGGCTCTACATCACCAACGTCCTGCCCTGGCGCCCGCCGCAGAACCGCGAGCCCACGGCCGAGGAGATCGCCATGCTCACGCCCTTCCTCTCCCGCCACATCGCGCTGGCCGACCCCGAGATCCTGGTGATCATGGGCAACATCTCCGCCCAGGCGCTGCTCGGCCGCCGCGGCATCGTGAAGCTCCGCGGCAACTGGGCGGAGGTCGAGGGCCGCCCCGCCCTGCCGATGACCCATCCCGCCTATCTGCTCCGCAACCCGGCCGCCAAGCGCGAGGCCTGGGCCGATCTGCTCTCGATCAAGGCCCGCCTGGCATGAGGCTGCTCGCCGTCTCCGACCTGCATCTCGACGCCGGTGCCGCCGAGGCGCTGCTTTCCGTTGCCGGCGCCGCCGACCTCGTGGTGGTCGCCGGCGATCTCGCCACCCAGCACGAGGGGCTCGCGGAGTACGCCGCCCGGCTGGAGCCGGTCGCCGCGAAGACGATCATGGTCCCGGGCAACAACGAATCGCTCGACGCGCTGCGCGCCGCCACCTCCGCCACGGTGCTGCACGGGCAGGGCGCGGAAAGTGCCGGCCTCACCGTCGCCGGCCTCGGCGGCGGCGTCCCGCCGCTGCCGCCATCGGCGTGGGAGTCCTGGGATCTGACCGAGGAGGAGGCGGCGACGCTCCTTGCGCCTCTCGATCGCGCCGACCTGCTGGTCTGCCATTCGCCGCCCGCCGGCCTCGGCGACAATCACGCGCAGCTCGGCCATATCGGCTCCGCAGCGCTGAAGGCGGCGATGCTGCGCCTCGCGCCGCGGCTCTGCGTCTTCGGCCATGTCCACGATTGCTGGGGGGCGAGCGGCGCGATCGGGGGCACGGAGTGGCGCAATCTCGGTCCCAACCCGGTCTGGTTCGAGCTTTAACGCCCCGAACCCTTGGCGGCGCCCCGCCCCGCGTTACCCTTCGGCGCGACCGAATTCCAGCGAGGCTCCATGAGCGATACCGCATACACCCCGCCCGAGGTCTGGACCTGGGACGCCGAATCGGGCGGCAAATGGGCCAGCCTCAACCGCCCCGTCGCCGGCGCGACGCACGACGCGAAGCTGCCCCGCGGCGAGCATCCGTTCCAGCTCTACTCGCTCGGCACGCCGAACGGCCAGAAGGTGACGATCCTGTTCGAGGAGCTCCTCGGCGCCGGCCACAAGACGGCGGAATACGACGCCTGGCTGATCGACATCGCCGAGGGCGACCAGTTCGGGTCCGGCTTCACCGAGGTCAACCCGAACTCCAAGATCCCCGCGCTCATGGATTATTCCCACACCACGCCCAAGCGGGTGTTCGAATCGGGCGCGATCCTGCTGCACCTCGCGGAGAAGTTCGGCAGCTTCCTCGGCCCCGACGAATGCCGCACCGAGATGCTCTCCTGGCTGATGTGGCTGCAGGGCGCCGCGCCCTTCCTCGGCGGCGGCTTCGGCCATTTCTACGCCTACGCGCCCGAGCCGATGGAATACCCGATCAACCGCTACACGATGGAGGTGAAGCGCCAGCTCGACCTGCTCGACCGCCATCTCGCCGAGCACCATTTCCTCGCCGGCGAGCATTACACGATCGCCGACATCGCCACCTTCCCCTGGTATGGCCGCACCGTCTTCGGCAAGAGCTACGAGGCCGGCACCTTCCTCTCCGTGGGCGAATACGAGAACGTGATCCGCTGGGCGGAGGAGGTCGACGCCCGCCCGGCGGTACAGCGCGGCCAGCGCGTCAACAAGAAGGAGAACGGTCTCCGCGAGCGCCACGCCGCCTCCGACTTCGCCAACCTGCCGAAATCCGCCACCGGCTGAGGGGGGCCCATGTCCCGGATCGACGAGTCGCGCGAGTTCCTGCCCTGTCGCATCGCGGTGCTGACGGTCAGCGACACCCGGCAGGCCGGGGACGACCGCTCCGGCGACCTCCTCGTCTCGCGGCTGGAGGAGGCCGGCCATGTCCTGGCCGAGCGCGCGATCCTCCGCGACGAGCGCGCCGCCATCGCCGAGAAGCTCCGTGCCTGGTGCGGCGACCCGCAGATCGACGTCGTGCTCACCACCGGCGGCACCGGCCTCACCGGGCGCGACGTGACCGTGGAGGCCCATCGCGACGTCTACGAGAAGGAGATCGACGCCTTCGCCATCGTCTTCACCCAGGTCTCGATGGGCAAGATCGGCACCTCGGCGGTGCAGTCGCGCGCCACCGGCGGCGTCGCCAACGGCACCTATCTCTTCGCCCTGCCGGGCTCCCCCGGCGCCTGCCGCGATGCCTGGGACGACATCCTCGGCTTCCAGCTCGACTACCGCCACCGCCCCTGCAACTTCGTCGAGCTCCTGCCCCGGCTCGACGAGGCGCAGCGACGCAAATGATCCCCCCGGACCGACGGATGCGGCACTGCGCCCCGTAACAGCCGCGTCAGCCGCGCTTCCTCGCGCGCGGCGCCCGCCATATATGCCTGTCGTCTCCGGGACCGTTTGAACCCATGCGATTTTTCACCCGCGCCCTCACGGGTCTGTTCCTTGCCGGGCTCACCTTCGGGCTCCTGGCCTATGCGGGGCTGATCCTGCAGGGCGCGCTGGTGGCGCGGGCGAACCGCGAGCCCGGCGCCCGCCCCGCCGCCGAGCAGGTGATCGCCGCCAACGTCGTCACCCTCTCGCCGGAGACCATCGCCCCGGTCATCGACACGTTCGGCGAGATCCGCGCCCGCCGCAGCCTGGAGTTGCGCGCCGCCGTTCCGGGGCGGATCGTGGCGCTCGGGGAGAACGTGGAGGATGGCGGCCGGGTCGCGGCGGGCCAGCTCGTCGCCGCCATCGACCCCGCCGAGGCGGAGCGCGCGCTGCGCAGCGCCGAGGCCGACCTCGCCGATGCCCGCGCCGAGGTGGACGACGCCCTGCGCGCCGCCGACATCGCCACCGACGACCTCGCCGCCGCCCGCCAGCAGGCCGATCTGCGGGAGCGCGCCCTTGCCCGCCAGAGCGACCTGCAATCGCGCGGCGTCGCCACCGCCGCCAATGTCGAGGAGGCCGAGCTTACCGCCGCCGCCGCCCGCCAGCAGGTGCTCTCCACGCGTCAGGCGGAGGCCGATTCCAGGGCCCGCATCGCCAGGGCGCGGACCGCGCTCTCGCGCGCCCGGATCGCCGTGGACGAGGCCCGCCGCACCCGCGCCGATACCCGCCTCACCGCCGCCTTTGCCGGCACGATTTCCGACCTCGCCGTCACCGAGGGCGGTCTGGTGTCGCAGAACGAGCGCCTCGCCACGCTGATCGACCCCGACCGGCTGGAGATCGCCTTCCGCCTCTCCACCCCCGCCTATGCCCGCCTGCTCGATGCAGATGGCCGCCTGCCCGCGGCGCAGGCCACGGTCGCGCTCGAGATCGGCGGCTACGCCATCGCCAGCCCCGCCGCCATCACCCGCGAGGCGCCCGCCGTGGCCGAGGGAGAGACCGGCCGCCGCCTCTACGCCCGGATCGCGGAGCCCGCCGGCTTCCGGCCCGGCGACTTCGCCCGCATCCGCATCGAGGAGCCCGCGATCGCGGGCGTCGCCCGCCTGCCCGCCTCCGCCGTCGCCTCCGACGGCACCGTGCTGGTCCTCGGCCCCGGAGACCGGCTCGAGGTCGCCGCCGTCGAGCCGCTCCGCAGCCAGGGCGACGAGGTGATCGTCCGCGCCGATGGGCTCGCCGGCCGGGAGGTGGTGGCGGAGCGCTCGCCGCTGCTCGGCCCCGGCATCAAGGTCCGCCCGCTGCGCCGGAGCCCCGACCCCGCGGAGGAGGAGGACACCGCCGCGCTCGTCGACCTCACCCCCGAGCACCGCGCCGAGCTCATCGCCATGGTCGAGGCCGACACCGACATGGGCGCCGACGCCAGGGAGAGGGTGCTGGCGGCGCTGAACCGGCCGCAGGTCCCGGCGGAGATCGTCGAGCGGCTCGAAGGGCAGCGGGACGGATGAGGAGCGCGGGCCCGGTCGGCGATCTCCTGTCCTACTTCACCCGCCACCGCACGGCGGCGAACCTCCTGCTGGCGCTGATGATCGTCCTCGGTCTCGCCGCCCTGCCGCGGATGCGGGCGCAGTTCTTCCCCGACGTGGTCTCCGACGAGATCGACGTCTCGGTGATCTGGGAGGGGGCCGGCTCGGAGGCGGTGGACGAGGGCATCGTCGGCGTTCTCGGGCCGGCGCTCCTCGCCGTGGAGGGCGTGGCCGGGATCGACAGCGAATCCGTCGAGGGCCGGGCCGAGATCGAGATCGAGTTCGAGCCCGGCTGGGACATGGCCCGCGCCGCCGCCGATGTCGAGGCCGCGATCGACGGGGCGAGCGACCTGCCCGACGCGGCCGAGGAGCCGGACGTGTCCCGGGGCGGCTGGCGCGACCGGGTGACCGACGTGGTGATCACCGGCCCGGTGGGCGCAGGCCAGCTCGGCCGCATCGCCGACGAGCTCGTCCGCCGGCTGTTCCGGGAGGGCGTCACCCGCACCACGATCCAGGGCATCGCCGCGCCCGAGACGGTGGTCGAGGTGCCCTCCCTCGCTCTCGTCCAGCACGACCTCACCCTGGCGGAGATCGCCGAGGCCATCGCCGGGGAGGCCGACGCCGCCCCGGCCGGGGATATCGGCGGCACGGCGCGGGTCCGCACCGGCACCGAGCGGCGCACGGCAGACGAGATCGCCGCCATCGCGCTCGATGCCCGCTCGGGCGGCGCCCCCCTCACCGTGGGCGATGTGGCCCGCGTCACCGTCACCGGCCCGGACCGCGAGCGCGCCTATTACGTCGGCGGCGACCCGGCGGTGTCGATCAGCGTCGAGCGCTCCGCCGCCGGCGACGCGCTCGACATCCAGGCGAGAGTGGAGGAGGTCGTCGCGGGCATGGAGCCCGCGCTGCCCGAGGGCGTGCGGATCGACCTCATCCGCGGCCGCGCCGAATACATTTCCGGCCGGCTCGAGATCCTGCTGAAGAACGGCGCCATGGGCCTCGCCCTCGTCGTCGGGCTGCTGTTCCTGTTCCTCAACGCCCGCATCGCCTTCTGGGTGGCGGCCGGCATCCCGGTCGCCATGACCGCGGCGATCGCGCTCATGTACGCCGCAGGCCTGACCTTCAACATGATCTCGCTATTCGCGCTGATCATCACCCTGGGCATCGTCGTGGACGACGCCATCGTCGTCGGCGAGCACGCCGATTTCCGCGCCCGGCGTCTCGGCGAGGGTCCGGTCACCGCCGCGGAGGCGGCGGCGCGGCGCATGTTCGCGCCGGTCTTCTCCTCGACGATCACCACCGTGATCGCCTTCTTCGGCCTCGTCGCCATCGGCGGCACCTTCGGCACGCTGATCGCCGACATCCCGTTCACGGTCATCGTCGTGCTGCTGGCGAGCCTCGCGGAATGCTTCCTGATCCTGCCCAACCACCTCTCCCACGCCCTCGCCCATACCGGCAGGCTGCACTGGTACGACCTGCCCTCGCGGCTCGTGAACCGCGGCTTCGGCGCGGTCAGGGAGCGCGCCTTCCGCCCGCTCATGGGCCTCGTGGTCCGCGCCCGCTACCCGGTCCTCGCCGGCGCGGTCCTGCTCCTCGCCACCCAGGTGGTGCTGTTCGTCTCGGGCGGCGTGCAATGGCGCTTCTTCGATCAGCCCCGAGCAGGGGTCGATCACCGGCAATTTCGCCATGCAGGCGATCGCAGACCGGGAGGAAACGCGCGAACAGCTCACCATGGTCCAGGACGCGCTGGCCCGGATCGGCGCGCGCTACGAGGCGGAATACGGCCGCGACCCGGTGGATTACGCCCTGGCCGAGATCGGCGGCAATTCGGGGCGCGGCCTGGCCGGCACCGACAACACCGATCCCGACCTCCTCGGCGCCATCTCCATCGAGCTCATCGACCCCGACCTGCGCCCCTATTCGAGCTTCGACTTCGTCGCCGCCCTGCAGGAGGAGGTGCCGCGCCACCCGCTGCTCGAGGAGCTGTCGTTCCGCGGCTGGAGCTCGGGGCCGGGCGGCGACGCCATCGACGTGCGCCTCACCGGCGGCTCCACCCAGACCCTGAAGGACGCCGCCGAGGAGCTGAAGGCCGAGCTCGGCGGGTTCGGCGAGGTCTCCGCGCTGGAGGACAGCCTCGCCTACGACAAGCAGGAATACATCCTCGACCTGACGCCGACGGGCGAGGCGCTGGGCTTCACCATCGACGGCATCGGGCGGGTGCTGCGCGACCGGCTCACCGGCATCGAGGCGGCGACCTATCCCGACGGCACCCGCTCCGCCGCGATCCGCGTCGAGCTCCCCGAGGCGGAGATGACCGCCGACTTCCTCGACCGGCTGGTCCTGCCCACTCCCGCGGGCCGCATCGCGCAGCTCTCCGACATCGTCTCGGTGGAGGTGCGCCAGGGCTTTTCCACCATCCGCCGCGAGAACGGCGTGCGGCAGGTGGACGTGACCGGCGACATCGACGATGCCGATCCCGCCCGCGCCAACGAGATCATGGCCATCCTGGCCGATGACATCCTGCCCCGGCTGGAGCAGCGCCACGGCATCGACACCGAGCTCTCCGGCCTCGCCGAGGAGGAGGACGCGTTCCTCGCCGACGCGCTGGTGGGCTTCCTGCTCTGCCTCGTCGGCATCTATCTCACGCTCGCCTGGATCTTCGCCAGCTGGTCGCGCCCCGCCGTGGTCATGGCGGTGATCCCCTTCGGCCTCGTCGGCGCGATCTGGGGCCACTACGTCTGGGGGGTGCCGCTGTCGCTGTTCTCGGTCGTCGGGCTGATCGGCATGACCGGCATCATCATCAACGATTCCATCGTCCTGGTCTCCACCATCGACGAGCATGCCGGGAGCCGCGGCATCCGCCAGGCCATCGTCTCCGCGACCTGCGACCGCCTGCGCCCGGTGATCCTGACCACCGCGACCACGGTGCTCGGCCTCGCGCCCCTGCTCTACGAGAGCTCGAGCCAGGCGCAGTTCCTCAAACCCACCGTCATCACGCTCTGCTACGGGCTCGGCTTCGGCATGGTCCTCGTCCTGCTCGTGGTCCCCGCCCTGGTCGCCATCCAGGGCGACGCCCACCGCGCCCTCGGCGCCGCCCGCCGGGCGCTGGGCCGCCGCGCCGGCCCGGTCCGCACGATCTTCGGCGCCGCCGCCCTCGCCATGGCCGCTCTCTTCGGCGCCACCTTCGGCCCGCTTATCCTCGGCCGCGCGGCGCTGCCCCCGGTCTCCGCCCTGGGCTCCGGCCCCGCCGCCGCGCTCGCCGCCTTCACCCTCGGCCTGCTCGCCATCACCGCCCTCGCCGCCCTTCTCGGCGCCGCCGGGCTGGCGCGCCCCGCCGCACGCCGACAGGGGGTCTTCCCTCCGCCCGCCCGGGCCCCTACCGTCCGCCGACGGATTCGACAGGAGACGGAACACGGATGAGCGGACTGGTCGCCCTTCTCGACGACGTGGCCGCGATCGCCAAGGTCGCATCGACATCGGTGGACGACGTGGTCGGACAGGCCGTGAAATCCTCCTCCAAGGCCGCCGGCGCGGTGATCGACGACGCCGCCGTGACGCCGAAATACGTCCACGGCTTCGACGCCTCCCGCGAAATCCCGATCGTCGCCAAGATCGCCCGCGGCTCGCTCTTCAACAAGCTCGTCATCCTGCTGCCGGTGGCGCTGCTCCTCGCCGCCTTCGCGCCGTGGCTGATCTCGCCGCTGCTGATGCTCGGCGGCTGCTATCTCTGCTTCGAGGGGGCGGAGAAGGTCTGGCACGTCCTCAACCCCGCCGACCATTCCGCCGAGGACCTGGAGAAGGAGAAGCTCTCCGACGCCCATCTCGAGGAGAAGAAGGTCAAGGGCGCGATCAAGACCGACTTCATCCTGTCGGCCGAGATCATGACCATCGTCCTCAATTCCCTGCCCGGCGACAGCCCGATCTGGCAGACCGCGCTCACCCTCGCCGCCGCCGGCGTCATCATCACCGTCGCCGTCTACGGCACCGTCGCGCTGATCGTGAAGGCCGACGATCTGGGCCTGCACATGGCCGCCGAGGGCAATGCCGGCTGGGTGCGCTCCGTGGGCCGCGGAATCGTCAAGGCGATGCCCTGGCTGATGCAGGCGCTGGTCGTCATCGGCACCGCGGCGATGATCTGGGTGGGCGGTTCGATCATCGTCCACGGCCTGCACGAGCTCGGCGTCCACGCCCCCACCGAGATCATCCACCACGCCGCCAGCGCCGTCGCCGGCGCCATGCCCGAGGGGCTCCGCGGCCTCGTCGAATGGGTCGTCACCGCCGCCCTCGACGGGGTCATCGGCCTCGCCCTCGGACTGCTGCTGCTCCCGCTCGTCGCCCGCGTGCTCTCGCCCGCGATCGCCGCCATCCGCCCCGGCGGCTGAGGCGGGCCCCGCGCGGACGGGGGAACCTCCGCCCGCGCCCGGCGCTATGCTCCCGATGGTCGGGCAGCGCCGCCGGCCAGAAACCCCCTGCCCGCAAGGCGGGCGTCAGACACCGGAGACGCGGACCGCTTGGCCTTCCTCATCGTCATCGCAATCATCGTCCTGATGCTGCTGCTCAACGCGCTCTTCGTGGCGGCGGAGTTCGCCGCCGTCTCGGCCAGCAAGCCGAAGCTCGAATCGCTCGCGGAAGAAGGGCAAACCGGGCGCGCGCTACCTTCACGGCACGATCACCGACGAGCATCGGATGGACCGCTACGTCGCCGGCGCCCAGGTCGGCATCACCGTGTCGAGCCTCGTCATCGGCTTTTACGGCCAGCGCGCGCTCATGCCCTATCTCTCGCCGCTGATCGAGGCCTGGGCGCCTTCGGGCATGGCCCTCGCCGCCATCGGCGCCCCGGCGATCCTGATCTTCCTGACCGTGCTGCAGGTGATCTTCGGCGAGCTGTTCCCGAAGAGCATCGCCGTGCGCGCACCGGAGAAGATCGCGCGCCTCACCGCCCGGCCGATGCGCTGGTCGCTGCTGCTGCTCGGCCCCTTCGTCACGCTGCTGAACGGATCGGCCTTCCTCGTCATGCGCCTGCTCGGCCTCGACAAGCCGAAGGAGGCCGGCGACGAGCACAGCCACGAGGAGCTCAGGCAGCTCATCACCGAGAGCCTCAAGGGCGGCGCCATCAAGGAAAGCTCCCACGACATGCTGCGCCAGGTCCTCGCCTTCCAGGAGCGCACGGTCTGGGAGGTGATGGAGCCCCGCCCCCGCATGAAGACCCTGCCGCCGGGCATGACCGCCGCCCCGGCGCTCCGGGCGATGCTCGAGACCCCCTATACCCGCTTCCCGGTGATCGACTGCACCGACACCGAGATGCCCTCGGGCTTCGTCCATATCCGCGACCTGCACCACCTCGTCAGCGAGCGCCCCGACGCGCCCGTCTCCGAGATCCTGCGCCCGCTCGAGGTGATCCCCGACAGGCTCACCCTCTCCGAGGCCTGGACCCGCCTCCACGAACGCGAGGCCGCCATCGCGGTCGTCTTCAACGAATACGGCGTGGTCTCCGGCCTCGTCTCGGTGGAGGATCTGATCGAGGAGATCGTCGGCGAGGTGGTGGACGAGTTCGACGAGGAGGAGCCCCTGGTGCGCCGGGAGGGCGGCCGCGTGGTGCTCCGCGGCGATCTCCACGTGGACGCGGTCAACCGCAGGTTCTCCCTCGACCTGCCCGAGGAGGATGCCGCGACCCTCTCCGGCCTGGCCGCGCTGCATCTCGGCGTCGAGGATGCACGGAAAGGCAAGGAGATCGCCATCGGCGAGGTCTCCTTCCGCGTCGAGAGCGTTGAGAACGGCCTGCCGCGGCTCCTGTCCTTCGACCGCCCCGGGCCGCAGGAGTCCGGCGAGGAGGCGACCGGGGCGGCCGGCGACACCGGCGCGCCCGCCGCCCGGCCGAGGGGCGACGACGCGGCGGACGCGGCATGATCGGCGCCGCAATCATCGCCCTTCTGATCGTCGCCAACGGCCTCTTCGTGGCGATGGAATTCGTCATCGTCGGCTCGCGCTATTCGCGGCTCGAGGCCACCTCGTCGCTCGGGAGCCGGATCGCCCGCACCCTGGAAGGGGCGCGGGCTCAGGACCGCTACGTCGCCGTCGCCCAGCTCGGCGTCACCCTCGCCTCCATCGGTCTCGGCATGTATGGCGAGCACAAGATGGCCGGGTGGCTGGAGGCGCCGCTCCACGCCATCGGCATCGAGGGCGTCGGCGTGCATCTCGTCGCCATCGTCGCCGCGGTGGTCGTCATCACCTATTTCCACGTCGTCTTCGGCGAGATGATCCCGAAGGCGGTGGCGCTGAAGGGGGCCGAGGGCCTGCTCGTCGCCATGTGGCCGGTGATCCGCTTCTTCGAGCTGCTGTTCCGCCCCTTCGTCTGGCTGCTGAACGTGATCAGCCAGTCGCTCCTGTCGCTCTTCGGCCTCGACCGCAGCGAGGCGCGCTACCACACCCCGCGCGAGCTCGCCTCCATCGCCCAAGATTCGAGCGAGGGCGGCACCATCGACCCCGAGCAGGCGGAGTTCATCCAGAACATCGTGCGGCTGCAGGCGCGCCGCGCCGACGAGTTGATGACGCCGCGCCGCCGCGTTCTGTCGATCGACCTCGACGAGGCCGGCGAGGGCGATCTCGGCGACCGCATCCTAGAGGCCGGGCCGAGCCGCCTGCCCGTGACCCGCGGCGGGCTCGACCACGTCACTGGCGTCGTCCATGTCAAGGACGTGATCCGCTACCGTGCCGAGACCGACCGCCCGCTCGACGCCGACGCCCTCTGCCGCATCGTCCGGCCGCTGCCCAAGGTGCTCGCCAACACCGACACCGCGACGCTGCTCAGGAGCATGCGCCGGCACGGAACCCACATGGCGCTCGTCGCCGACGAATACGGCGGCGTCATCGGCGCCGTCGCCTTCGAGGACGCGATCGAGGAGGTGGTGGGCGAGATCCACAGCGAGTTCGAGATCGACGGCCCTGAGGCCGAGGACCGCCGCCGCCGGCGCTGGCGCATTCCGGGCACCATGCCGGTCGTGCGCCTGAGCGAACGGTTCGGCTGGCGCTTCGGCGAGACCGGCGCCCGGACCCTGGCGGGGGTCTTCATCGACCGGCTCCGCCGCGTGCCGGAGGTCGGCGATTCGATCGAGATCGGGGACATGCTCTATCGCGTCGAGAAGATGGACGGGCTCGCCGTCGTCGAGGTCTGCGCCGAGGACCGTTCGCCGCCGGTAACGAATTCGGAGCAGCGCGGCAGCGCCTGATTCGGACTCCGACGGGATTCCGACAGGACTCCGACAGGATTCCGACAGCGCCATCCACCGCTTGAGCCTGCCCCGATCCGGATTAGGTGACCCAGGCGACCGCCGGAGGAGGGAGCGGGAAACCATGACCCATCGCGTGTATCACGTTGGAAACGCACGCCATCCCTCGTCCTGGGGAGTAGGGACGATGGCCTTCCCGACATCCTGCACTGGGGCGCGCCGCTCGGCCCCGCCGACGACGCAACGGCCCGGTCCCCGGCCCTCCAGCTCGCCTGGTCCGGCGGCCACCGCTTCCTCGCCGGGGAACTGCCCGACACTCGCGGAAGGCCCCGTCGGTCGGACTTCGCGAGGGCAGATCGCACATTCGGCGGACGGGTCGAGGCCCACCGAAGTCCCGAAGCCTGCGCCCGGCGACTCCGACACGACCTTGCTCCCTCAGATTGTCCGCCGGGACAATCGGGTGCTTTGCCGATCCGCGAGGTTGATCGACCGGACGAATCGCTGCTCAATCCGTAGCTCGGAGGGCGGGAGATGGGCAGCGCGGACGACATCGAACTGACAACGACGCTTCTCGGTCTCTACGAATGCGCCGTCAGCCCGGAGAAGTACCCCGATCTCGCCGAGCGGCTGGAGGCCTGCCTCGCGGGGGAGCCCGACGCGTCGGTGCTGGATCGGCTGGAGAACCATTCCGGTGCAATCTGGGAGAAGGCGGTCGACCTGTTCCTGAATGTCGAATCCGGGGCCGCCGACGAGACCTGCCTTCTGACGCTGTCGCTGTCGCGCGGGTGCCTGCTTCCCCCCGCATGGGAGCAATTCCTCGATCGGGTCCGGGCCGACGACGCGACCCGCCTGCGGACGTTCCTCGACGGTCGCAGCTCCGGCCCCGAGAGGGGCGACCTCCTGCTCCGGGCGGAAGCGGGCATCGACGGGCGGGAGGAGGTCTATCTCGCGCGGAAGGGCGACGGGGCGATCCGCATCCACCGTTTGCGAAGCGAGCTCGCGCCCGAGGTCGAGGCCCTCATCGTCTCCCAGTTCGGCGTCACCCGGTCCGAGTTGCGGGTCCTGCGCGGGCTGGCGGTCGGCAAGACCCTGAAGGACCTCGCGAGAGACGGCGGCAAGTCGATCGAGACGATCCGCAGCCAGGCGAAATCCACCGCCGCAAAGATGGGCCTGTCGCGGCAGACCGAGATCTCGGCAACCCTCGCCGGTCTGGCCCGGATCGCGGCGGGCCCGGACCGGCCGGACATGTCCGGCCTCTCGCGGATGCAGTTTCCCGACGGTCGGTTCCTCGCCTTCGACCGAGCCGGAGATCCCGCCGGGCTCCCGGTGGTCTTCTTCCACGACTTCTCGAGTTCCTGCCGCTGGCCGCGGTCCGTGCTCTCGCAGTTCACCGAGGCGGGTCTCTGCCTGATCGCGCCGTCGCGCGCCGGCTACGGCGGTTCGACCCCGAACCGCCTGACGCAGGATTCGCTCTTCCGCCGCCATGTCGAGGATTATCGAGCCCTCGTCGATCATCTGGCGCTGGATCGCTTTCGGATGCTGGCCATCGGCACCGGCTTCGGTCTGGCCTATTCCGTTCTGCAGGAGATGGAGAACCGGGCCGATCGACTGGTGGGCCTGAACGTCTATCCGCCGATTCTCGGACGCCGCGACGCGCTGCAGTTTCCGCCGGGGATGTATCGCGCGGGGGCGCTGGCGGCGCTCTACGCGCCGCGCACCTGCGCGCTGATCAGCAAGTACGCCACCAGACGCGCCGCGTCCGCCGCGACCATCGCTGAGCTCGATACCATGACCGGCGCGCGGGGTCCGTGGGACGACCGCGACAACCGTTTCTTCGAGGAATTCGTCCGACCCAATCTCCGCGACCTGATCGTTGCGGGGGCCGAAGGCGTATGGCGCGACTGCACCTGCCTGACGATCGACTGGACCCGGGCCGCCCGGCCGAGCCCCGCCCCTGCCATCATCCTGCACAACAGCGACTTCCCCTTCCAGCCCGAGGCGCGGGCGCGGGATCTGGCCGCGCGGCTGGGTCTGCCCTTAGAGAGTCTGCCGCGCCCCTACCGGCATTTCGTCGACGCGTTCGGCGACGTGCTCTGCCACCTCGCCGAGCCGGCGGGGCTGCACCCGGCGCTGCGCGGCGGGGCGGGCGCGCCGCACCGGGCGGAGGGTCAGATCCGGTAATTGAACGACACGTGAACCGACGCGGCATCGGTCACCACCCAGTCGACGATCTGCCGGAAGCTCTCCGTCCGCTCGATGAGGTCGAACCCGGTCCGGGAGAATGTCGGCGGCAGGAAGACGCCCTTCGCAAGGAGCGGGTTCCCGAAGATGTGGGTGAAGGCGTCGAACGCGACCATCCGAAGCGCAAGCTCCCCGAGCATCGCATGTGCGTCATGCGCCTCGGCAAAGATCCCCACATACCAGTCGAGGTCGTCCACGGATCGGTAGAGCCCGGCCAGCCGGTCGGCGAGCCTCGCATCCCGGGTCAGTTCGGCGAAGGAGCGGATGCGCGGCAGGCCGAACGCCTCGCGATAGGCGTTGTAGGGCCGGAGTCGCGCACGGCGCGCGATCTCGATGGTCTTTTCCTGGATCGACATGCGGAACGACTCGCCGTCCAGCACCATCTCCGTTGGCCGGGTGAAGAACGCCGGCGTGTTGGCGAGGCCGATCCGGCCGGCCGGCTGGCGGGACGCGGCGGACAGCAGAGGGCCGATGCCGGTGCCGGTCACCAGATCGGGGTTCCACAGAACCGATTCGACCGGCAGGGCGGTCTCTCCGATCCGAAGCGCGTTCGGCACCAGGGCGTGCCACCGGTAGAGCAGGCCGAACTCGATGCTGATCCAGTTCGACCGCTTCCAGTTCCGGGTCTCGCCCACATCCGGGTCGAGGAGAAAGGGAAAGTCGATGCTCGCGACGTGCGAGATATAGTCCCTGAGCACGATCTTCAGGAGCAGGACGATCATGACGTTCCGGGTCGTCTCGAAGACCTGATCGTCGATCCAGAGCGGATGCGCCGCCGCGAGAATCCCGGCGACGTGGTTGTGCGCCCGCAGGAAGATCGTGGTCAGGACGATGTTTCCCGGTGTCGCGTTGCCCTGTTCGAGCCCGGTCGCGAAGAGGCGCGGAAGCGCCGTCTCCGGCACGTTCGCGAGCGCCGCGCGCAACCGGCCGGGATCGTGCAGACCCTCGAATTCGGGATCGGCGAAGATCAGGGTCTCCGCCGTCGTTTCCGGCGCGAGGAGGCGCGGGGGAAACGCCTCGCCATCGATCAGCTGGAATTTCAGGCGGCCGCCGGACCTCTCCCTCAGCCGCCAGGTCGCGTCCTCGCTCTGGCCGTAGATCTGGCACAGGTCGATCTCGTGGTTCGATCTGTTGCGCCGCCATCCGGTCGTCGCGGTCTCGGGATCGGTGCGGATGAAGCTGTCGGTGAACCATTGGGCGAAATAGGCGAAGAGCAGGCTGGTATCCTCGGACCGGATCTCCGCGCCGTCGCGCTCGAACAGGCCGGAGACGGCCGCGGCATCGGGCAGCGGCCGGTCTTCGGTGTCCTCGCCGAGCTGTCTGCCCGTGTATCTGCGATCCGTCAGGGCGGGCCAGCTCGTGAACGGCATCCGCAGCGAGAACGGGCGCGGCCGGGGATTCCCGTTGCCGGCATATCTCTCGATGATCGCGCAGTTGACCCGGCGGTGAAGCCATCCCACCCGCGCCAGCCAGGACAGGAGCGAGGGATGGCGGCGCAGCAACTCCAGGATCAGGTTCAAGACCGGGCTCCGCCCCTGCGCGCCGTAACGAGTCGGCGCCGTTGACGAGATCCCGAGTGTGGCGCATTACCCTGGGTCAGGCAAACCCTGCATCGCCTTTCCGGGCCCTAGCCGCCGAACCCCCTGGCGCCGAAGCCGCCGGAGGTGCGCGCCGCGCCGAATCCGCCCCGGCTCTGCACGGCGGATCGCGTCAGCGGCGCCACGCTCCGCGTCGAGGGCGCGGTCGCGAAGGAGGAGGGACGGACATTCGCCTTGCCCCTGAGGCCCGAGAGGACCGTCGTCGCGCCGGGCGTCGCGAACCGTCCGGCGCCCGTGCGATAGAGCGGCTGGGCGCCGAGGCCGCGCCCGCCCATCATGTTGCCAATCATGTAACCGGCAAGCAGCGGCAGGAAGATCGACGTGCCGTCGGACCGGGTCTCCGCCACGCAGGCGCCGTCATGCTCCTCCTCGCAGAGCTCCTGGTCGGCGTAGCGGGGGGCGCTCTCCTCGTGGATCTGTCGCGCCTCGGCGAAGCCGGCTTCGCAATCCTCGGCCGTGAAATCGTTCCCTTCGAGCCCGGCCACGGCGCGGCATTCCTCGACCGACGGGAAGACCTCCGCCTCGACCCGGTCCTCCTGCTGGCACGCGCCCAGACCGAAGGCTGCCGTGCCGAGAAGAAGCAGACGCGCGCTGGCGGACCGTTTTCTGGTGACCTTCATGAAACTCGTCCTCCGACAGGGTCGATGTAGTGCGGCCGGAACCTGCTCGTGTCCTGCGTGATGCGCCCCTTGTCTTCGCGCAACCCGAGCCCTGCCGCGGCCTCGCCGACCATCCACACGCCGCAGACGGTATGATCCTCGCCGAAACGGGGCAGCGGTGCATATCGCTGCAGGATGCGCGCATGGGCGTCGTAGGTCGGATCGCGAGAGGCTTCCTCGATCCCGCCCTCCCGGATGCGGATTCCGGCCCCCTCGCGCGAGAAGATCGGTTTCTCGACCACGTCCGGGCCGAGCTCCGCCGCATCCTCGTCCGCGAATACCGCCGGCAGCAGGTTCGGGTGTCCCGGAAACATCCTCCAGAGAACCGGCAGGATGCCCTTGTTCGACAGCACGGCCTTCCAGGGCGGCTCGAGGAAGAGACAGCGCGACCCGGCGATGTGGTCGGCGAAATCGTCGCGCAGCATGTCCTCCCAGGGATAGAGCTTGAAGAGCACGCCGATCGCGCGATCCTCGCCGTCGGCGAATTGTCCGGTCTCCGTCAGCCCGATCTTGCGGATATCGGTGAAATGCGCTCCCATGCCGGCCTCGCGGGCCGCCCAGGCGAGCGTCTCGACGGTGGCGTAGTCTTCCGGCGCCCCCTCGAAGGCTGCGAAATGGATGTTCGTGCCGCCGTGGAACAGGTCCCGGAACCTGTCCACCAGAGCCTCGTGCAGACCGTTGAACTGGTCCGCCCCCTCCGGCAGCCGGCCGGCCGCGATCATGTCCTCCAGCCAGTGCCACTGGAATCCGCTCGTCTCGTAGAGCGTGGTCGGCGTGTCGGCGTTGTATTCCAGAAGTTTGGCGGGCCCCCTGCCGCCATAGGCGAAGTCCATCCGGCCGTAGAGTTCGGGCTCGCCCTCCTGCCAGCTCCGGGCGACGAGATCGCGATGGGCCTCCGGGATGTCGAGCCTCTCCAGCAGTTCCTCGGAAGCGACCACCTCCGCGACGGCCTCCCGGCACATCCGGTGAAGCTCCTCCGCCGGCGCCTCGAGATCCGCCTCGATCTCGTCGAGCGTGAAGGCGTAGGCCCTGGCCTCGTCCCAGTAGAGAGCGCCATCCATGTGATGGAAGGTGAAGCCCGCGGCCTCCGCCTTTTCCTCCCAGTCGGCCCGGGGGCCGAGATCGTCGCGTCGCATGCAGGCTCCTCTCGATCGGAAGATAGGGTGCGGCGCGGCGCGCGGAAAGCTCCCCGACGCCCCGAAACGCGACGACCGGGGGGCAACCACCGCGAGACGGAATCGGCGCCGGCCACTCAGTCCGGGCCGGCATCCCGGTCCCGGTTCGGATCCGCGAGCAGACGCTCGTGCCGGCGCATGGCGGCCACCGCCTCGCCGAAGGTCCGCACGCCTCGGCCCTCGAGGATCTGCAGCAGGCGGAACAGCACGTCAGCGGTCGCGACCGCATCGCCCATCGCGGTATGCCTTTCGGCCGCCGAGATCGGAACCTCGAGCCGCCCTGCGATCGCGTCGAGGGTATGCGGCACCTCCTCGCCGAAGACCGCCGCCGAAAGCAGCACCGTGTCGAGCACCGGATGGTCGAACCGGATGCCCCCGCCCTGGCGGCGGAGGAAGGCGAGATCGAAAGGCGCGTTGTGCGCCACCAATACGGCCTCGCGCGCGAAATGGTGGAAGGCGGCGAGCGCGGCGACCGCGCCCGGGGCGCCCGCCACCCGCTCGTCGGTGATGCCGTGGACCCGCGAGGCGGAGGCCGGGATCGGACCGCCCGGATCGACGAGCGTCTCGAACGTCTCGCCGTGAATCCGGCGGCCATGGGCCCCGCGCACCGCGCCGATCTGGACGAGCCGGTCCCGCTCCGGATCGAGCCCCGTGGTCTCCGTGTCGAAGATCGCGTAGCGCAGCTCCGCAAGCGGCGTGGCGGCAACGTCTCCCCCCGGGCTCGGCAATGCCGCGAAATCGAAGACGAGCGGCCGTTCCGCAAGGATGGCGTCCTCGACCTCGATGGCGAGGGTGTAGCCGCGGTCCGGTCCGGTCCGCCGCACGCGGGCCCGCAGCGTCGCCGTGCCGTCCGCCGTCGGCAGGTCGGCATCGGCGAAATGGCGCTCCGGTGCGGCGTCGAGGCAGGCGAGGACCTCGCGGATCGGCGCCTCGGCGAGATAGTCGAACAGCGATCGGCCGAGCACGAGGGTGGCCACGCCCGCCAGCGCATGGACGCTCTGCCTGTCATAGAGCAGAAGCCGGTGCTCGGCATCGGCGACGAGGATCGCGACTGGAATCTCCGAGAGGATCTCCACGAGGTTCCGACGCTCCGCCTCGAGTGCCGTCGTCGCCTCGCGCAGCCGGGCGTCGCGCTCGGCTCGCTCCTCGGCGAGCGCGACCGCCAGGGCGGACGCGGCCGGGCCGAGATCGCCGAGGCCGGCAACCGGCCCGGAATCGATCGGTCCGGCGACGGCGGCATGGGCGCGGGCGCGCATCTCGGCCGCCAGGCGATCGACGCCCGCGGCGAGCACGGTGTCGAGCCAGCGCCAGGCCAGTCCCACCACCAAGAGCGCCCCGAAGGAGGCGACCCCGGCCGCCGCGAACAGCGCGCCCGTCTCCGCCGGCGCCTGCCGCCCCGCGACGAACACCCCCGCGCCCAAGGCCGCGACGAAGCCGAGAAAGACCAGCGCCGCGCCGAGGGCCAGCCGGCGCCGCATCATCCCGCCCCGCTCACAGCACGCCCCGCCGCTGGCCGGCCGCCGCCTGCATCGTGCGCACCACGAGGAAGGCATTGCGGAGATGGCTGCGCTCGAAGGATCCCAGCCGTCCGGGCACGATGTGGTTGTCCGGCTTCTCGCCCTCCCGGATCTGCGCGACCTGGTGGGCGAGCCGCGCATCCGCGATCACGTCGTAGGCGTCGATCAGGTCGCGGCCGCCCTTCGGCGACACCTGCCCCGCCTCGCGGGCCGCGTCGAGGCGCGCGCGCGTGTTCACCGGGGCGAGGGCCCCGCGGATCGCGTAGAGACGCGCCAGATCGACCACCGGGATGACCCCCGAATGCTTCATGTCGATCGTGTCGCGGTGCTCTCCCGAGCGCACTGTCGCCAGGCCGCGGAAGAACCCGAGCGGCGGCTGATGGGTCAGTGCGTTCGAGGTCATGTGCGCCGCGAAGATCGAGTTCCTCGCCGCGTAGCGCAGCGTCTCGGCGTGGAGCCCCTCGAAGAGCTCCCGGTCGCCGCCGATCGGGCGCAGATCGAACATCACCGAGGCCAGCATCTGCGCCTCCGGCATCGGCCGGTCGATCCAGCCACGGAAATAGTCGTGCCACCGCGAGGCCCTCTGCCGCCAGCGCGGATTCGTCGCCATCATGTCGCCGGGGCAGTAGTAGTAGCCGCAGCGATCGAGCCCGTCGGAAACGAAGCGGGCCAGCGCGGCGAAGTACTCGTCGTGGTGTTCCCCCGCCTCGTCGGACAGGATCAGGACGTTGTCCTGATCGGAGACGCCGGTCTGCTCCTGCCGGCCCTGGCTGCCGCAGGCCGCCCAGAGATAGGGAACCGGCGGCGCGCCGAGTTCCCGTTCGGCGAGCGCCAGCAGCCTCCGTGTCACCGCGTCCGCGACATCGGTGACGAGCCGGGTGACTGCCTCGTGGCGGTTGCCCTGGCCGACGAGCTGCACCAACAGCTCCGGAATGCGGCCGGTGATCCGTGCCAGCGCCCCGGCGTCCGGCGCGTCCGCGACGTCTCCGACCACCGCGCCGGAGGTCTCCGCCTGATAGCGGGTCAGGTCGGTCTTGCTGACGATCCCGACGATCCGGCCGGACTCGACGATCGGAACGTGGCTGATGCCGCGCTCCATCATCAGGTACAGAACCTCCGAGCCGGCGGCTCCCGGCGGCAGCGAGACCGGGTCCGCCGTCATCGCGTCCGAGAGCGGACCCGCCGGATCGCGCCCCTCGGCCACCACCCGGGCGGAGATGTCCCGGACCGTGAGTATGCCCCGGAGGGCGTCCTCCTCCCGGACGAGGATCGACGAGACCTTCGCCTCCCGCATCCTCCGGGCGGCGTCCGCGATGGGGGTTTCGGGTGATGCGGCGAGCGGCTCCGGCGTCATCAGTTCGGAGACGGGGATGGCGGCGAGGCCCTTCGGGCGGGTCGCCCTGCGCCTCTCAAGCCGGAAGAAGTCGCGAACCGCCGCATGCCGGTCCGCGAGATCCCGGAACAATCCGGCAGGAACGACGAAGACCACGCAATCGGCGATGGCACGCGCCCGGACCGTGTTCGGCTCCCCCCTGAGCAGCCGCCGCCCGCCGACCGCGTTGCCGGGTCCGAGCTCGGCCAGAAGCCCGCCGTCATCGCTCGTCACCCTGACCTGGCCGTCGCTGACGACGAAGACGCCTTCGGGCATCTCTCCGGCGTCGAACAGGAGGGTGCCGTCCGGGATCTCCCGGCGGACGACCTCGGCATCGAGGCGCTCCATGTCCGCGGGCGGCAGCGCGGCCCAGGGATCGAGCGCGGAGAGATAGTCTGTGCTGTCGATCCTCCCGTCCTCCCAGCCTCGATCCTAGCCGCAAAGACGGCGCCGGGAAAGCCGGGCCGTCCCGCCCGGCCGGCTTGCCAATTCCGACCGGAAGGACGAGAGATTGCCCATGCACCAGGAGCCGAGCGATGCCATTGGCGGGTCGGGCGCCGTCGTCTTCGTCGACGGGGGCGGCACCGGGACCCGGCTCCGTGCCGTCGCCGCCGGCGGCCACGTGATAGGAGAGGGAACCGGCGGGCCCGCGAGCCTGACGCTCGGCGTCGAACGGTGCTGGGCCAGCATCGGCTCGGCGCTCCGACAGGCCTTGGGCGGCACCGTGCCGCCCGGCCTCCGGCTGTTCTGCGGCCTCGCCGGCGGGCGCAGCCCGGAAAGGCAGGCGGAGTTGCGGGCGCAGGACCCCTTCGGATGCGCCGAGATCGCCGTCGTCACCGACGGGTTCGCCGCACTTCTCGGCGCCCATGCCGGGCGGCCCGGCGCCATTCTCGCCGTTGGCACCGGGGTGACCGCCTATGCCCTGAGCCGGACCGGCGAGGTCCGCAGCACCAGTGGCTGGGGGTTCGCCGTCGGCGACGAGGGCGGCGGCGCCTGGATCGGGCGCCGCGCCCTGGCCCGCTTCACCCGCCACCTCGACGGCCGCGACACGGCCCCCTCCCGGCTCCATACCGATCTCGGCGTGCGGGTCGGATCGGCGTTCGACGCGATCCAGCGCTGGCTCGCGACCGCCGACGCTACCGCCTATGCAGGGCTCGCGCCCCTGGTGATCGCCGCGGCCGAGGGCGGCGACCGGGTCGCCGAGGCGATCCTCGCCGACGCCGCGCGCGAACTCGACGCGACGCTCGCGGCCCTGCCTCAGACCGGACCGATCGCCGTTCTGGGGGGGCTCGCCCCGACCTTCGCTCCGCGTCTCGATCCCGCGCACCGCGCGCGCCTGTCCGCGCCGCGCGGCGGGGTTCTGGAGGGTCTCGCCCTGATGGCGGCGAAGGGCTGGCGAAGCGAGGCCGTCCCGCCGATGACCGCGACCGGCCCGTGACCCGGAGTCTCGACGGCACAATCCTGACCCCGGCCGGCTGGGTCGCGGGTCGGGTCAAGTTCGAGGCCGGGATCGCATGCGTGACGGGCGAGCCGGCGAACCGGCCGACCGCTCCCTTCGTGCTGCCCGGCTTCGTCGATCTCCACGTGCATGGCGGCGGCGGGGCCGACGTCATGGCGGGGGCAGATGCGATCCGGAGTGCGGCCCGCGCGCATGCGCGCCACGGCACGACCTCCTTCTGCCCGACCTCCGTGACCGCCCCGGACGCCGCGATCGCGGATTTCCTCGACAGCCTCTCGGAGGCCGCGACCGGCCCCGCGCCTGACATGGCCCGGATACTCGGCGCCCATCTGGAGGGGCCGTTCCTGAACCCGGCGAAGCTCGGCGCCCAGCCGCCCTTCGCCAGGCCGGCCGATCCGGTCCGCCTGCGCGACTGGGCCGTGCGCGCTCGGGTCCGGGTCATGACCTTCGCGCCGGAGATGGACCCGGACGGAGCGCTCCTGGCCACGCTCCGGCCGCTCGGCATCCGCCCGCAGCTCGGCCACACGCTTTGCGACTATGCGAGCGCCCGTGCGCATCTCGAAACCGGCTGCGGCGTCACCCATCTCTTCAACGCCATGTCGCCTCTCGGACATCGCGGAAACGGGGCCGCCGGGGCGGCGCTGGCCCATGCCGAGCGGGCCGAGATCATCCCGGATCTCCTGCATGTCGAGCCCGGCGCGATCCTCGCAGCGCGCCGCGCGATCCCGGACCTCTACGGTGTGACCGACGCCACCGCGGGGGCGGGCGCGCCCGACGGCCGCTACCGCCTCGGGTCGATCGAGGTGATCAAGGCCGGGGGCGCCATGCGGCTCGACGATGGCACGCTGGCCGGATCGGCGCTCACCATGGACCAGGCGCTGCGGAACCTCGTCGCCATCGGCCTCCCGCTCGACGAGGCGTCCCGTCGCCTCTCCTCGATTCCCGCCGACTGGATCGGCGACCCCCTGATCGGCCGCATCCGTCCGGGCGCCCATGCCGATCTCCTCGTCTTCGACGCGGATCTCTCGCTCCGCCAGGTCGTGATCGGCGGCGCGGACGTTCCCCTCGACGCGAACTGACAGGCACCGCCCGGCGCGTTGGCGTTCCGGAAGGATCCGCTCGCCGGCCCGCCCGGATCGCCGCAGCGGGAGCGGTGACCCAGCACATCCCAAACCTTGTCCGCGGATAAGGTCCGACGCATGTCGCGCCCGCGGCACGGCGGGTCAGTAGATCGCCACGCCCCTTTCGCCGGCTTCCGCCGTCCAGCCGCGATACATGCCCTCGCAATTGAAGGGCAGGCAGAGATTGCCGTGGCGATCCACCGAGATCAGCCCGCCCGATCCGCCGTTCTGCAGAAGCTCGCCCATGACGATTCCGGTCGCCGCCTCCTCGAGAGACAGCCCTGCCAGCCGCATCCGGGCGTCGATCTCGTGCGCCGCGGCCCAGCGGATGAAGATTTCTCCGTCGCCGGTCGCCGAGACGGCGCAGGTGCCGTCATCAGCGAAGGTCCCCGCCCCGGGGATCGGCGTGTCGCCGACGCGCCCTGGCATCTTCGCGGTCATTCCGCCGGTGGAGGTCGCCGCCGCCAGATGCCCCTCCCGGTCCCGCGCGACCGCGCCGACCGTTCCGTGCCGACGCGCGGGGTCGTCGTCGAGCCCCCCCTCCGTCCGCATCGCCAGCGTCTTCTGCAGGGCCGCCCAGCGCGCGTCGGTGCGGAAATACTCCTCGTCCATGATCTCGAGTCCGGCATCCCGCGCGACCGCCATCGCCCCGTCTCCGATCAGCAGCACGTGCTCGGTCCGCTCCATGACCGCCAGGGCCGCCCGGATCGGGTTCCTCGGCCCGCAGATACCCGCCACGGCCCCGGCGGCGCGATCCGATCCGCGCATAATCGCCGCATCCATCTCCATCCTGCCCCCGGAGGTGAAGACCGCGCCCCGCCCGGCATTGAAGAGCGGATCGTCCTCGAGCGCCGAGACCGCCGCCGCCACCGCCTCGAGCGCCGGTCCGCCGGCCCGCAGCACCGCCTCGCCCGTGGCCAGGACGCTGTCGAGCGCGGCCAGATAGGCCCGCTCGTCATCCGTCCCCATCTTCGCCCGCGGCCGGACGCCCGCCCCGCCGTGAATCGCCAAAGCGTAGCCTGTCGACACTTGACCCCCTTCTCGTTCCGCGCCATCCGGCGCTGCGTTCCTGCACCGGATCGTCACTTTTTCGGGCGAAGCGTGCCTGCGCGTGGTACCAGCGATCGCGAAGATGTGGAAACGATATGTGATCCGATCGGACAACGGCCTAGGATCTCGGGCACACCGCCGCGCCGGAGAGGCAGAAGCAATGAACTTGACGAAGAAGATACCCCGGAGCGGGCCGCTGGTGGCGATCGGGGGCGCCGAAGACAAGACCGCGGAGGCGATCATCCTGCAGCGGGTGCTGTCGCTGACCGACAGCGAGAGCCCGGTTGTCGGCGTCATCACCTCCGCGAGCAGCATCCCCGACGAGGTCTTCGGCGGATATGCCGAGGTCTTCGAGCGGCTGGGAGCCGGCGAGGTTCTCGACATCCGCATCCGCTCGCGGAGCAACGCCGACGAACCGCAATTCGTGGACATGATCGAGCGGTCCGACGTGATCTTCATCTCCGGCGGCGACCAGATGCGGCTGACGAACATATTCGGCGGCTGCAAGGCGCTGGCCGCGCTCAGGCGGCGCTGGTCCGACGGCGCCGTCATCGCGGGCACCAGCGCGGGCGCGGCCTGCCAGTCGACGACGATGGTCTATGGCGGGCCCTCCGACGATTCGCTGCGAAAGGGCGCCGTCCGCATGAGCGCCGGTTTCGGCTTCGTCGAAGGCGTCATCATCGACACTCACTTTCTCGAACGCGGACGCTTCTCGAGGCTCATGGAGGTGGGGGCCACCAACCCCGAATATGTCGGCATCGGCCTCGGCGAGGATGCCGCGGTGCGCTTCCACAACGACCTCGAAGTGCTGGAATGCTTCGGCCCCGGCCATGTGGTGATCGTTGACAGTGCCCAGATAACGGGTTCCAATGTCTACGATTTGCACGACGGCGAGGCGGTGAGCGTCTCGAACGTGATCATGCATGCGCTGGTCGACGGGTACGGGTACAGTTTGTCGGACCGGCGGGTCCTGACCCCTTCGGAGCTCAGGGCGTTACGGGCGGAGCAGAAAGTTGCGTATACTTGAACACCGCGCCCTGCGCGGGCCGAACTACTACAGCCGCTACCTCGCGATCTACATGCGGCTCGACATCGAAGAGCTGGAAGAGCGGCCGAGCGACAGGGTGGAGGGGCTTGCGGAACGGCTCGAAGCCCTTCTCCCGACCATCTACGAGCACCGCTGCTCAGTCGGAGAGCCGGGCGGCTTCCTCCAGCGGGTGCGCGCCGGCACCTATGCCGGCCACATGGTCGAGCACGTCGCCATCGAGTTGCAGAACCTCGTCGGGTTCTCCGTCGGCTACGGCAAGACCGTCGACAGCTACGAGACCGGCATCTACAACGTCGTCTACCGCTATCGCGACGAGGCCACGGGGCTCGCCGCCGGCGAATCCGCCGTTGAGATCGTCAAGAAGCTCTATGACGGGGACGAGATCGATCTGGAGCCCCACATCGCCCGGCTGAAGGAGGTGCGCGACGCCAACGCGCTCGGCCCTTCCACCGGCGCCATCGTCAAGGCCGCCCAGTCCCGCGGCATCCCCTGGTACAACCTGACGGAGGGAACGAGCTACACCCAGCTCGGCCACGGCGCGAAGCAGCGCCGCTTCCAGGCGACGGTGACCGGCGAGACCGGGATCATCGGCCATTCCATCGCCGACGACAAGGACTGGACGAAGCAGATCCTGGGCGATGCCGGCATCCCCGTTCCGCAGGGCCAGATCTGCTATTCCCTGGAGGAGGCGGAAGCGGCCGCCGGCTGGATCGGCTGGCCTGTCGTCACCAAGCCGCTCTCCGGGAACCATGGTCGCGGGGTGACGACTGACATCAACTCTCGCGAGGATCTGGAATCGGGCTACGAGGCCGCCGTGGCCCGGGCCCGCGACGCCGACCGCGCGGTGATCGTCGAGAGCTACATCAGCGGCGAGGATCACCGGATGCTGGTGATCGACGGAACGCTCGTGGCCGCGGCGCGCCGCCGCCCCGCCCACGTGACCGGCGACGGCACGCATACCATCCGGGAGCTCGTCGAGATCGAGAACAGGGATCCGCGCCGGGGCGTCGGCCACGAGAATCTCCTGACCCAGATAAACGTGGACGAACAGACGCTGCGGATGCTGGACCAGGCCGGCCTCGCGCTCGACACGGTGCTGCCCGAGGGCGAGATCGCGCTCCTGAAATCCACCGCCAACATCTCCACCGGGGGCACCGCCACCGACCTGACCGACGAGGTTCATCCCGACGTCAAATTCACGATGGAGCGGATCGGTCGGCTGGTGGGCCTCGACATCATCGGCATCGACCTTCTGGCCGAGGATTTGTCGAAGCCGCTCGACCAGCAATCCGCCGGCATCGTGGAGGTCAATGCCGGTCCGGGCTTCCGGATGCACATGTCTCCCACGCACGGCTCCCCGCGCCCGGTCGGCGAGCACGTGGTCGACATGCTGTTCCCCGATGCAGCCGACAACGGCCGCATCCCGATCACCGCGATCACCGGCACCAACGGCAAGACGACGACGACCCGCCTTTCGGCGCACATCCTCCAGCTGGCGGGCAATTCGGTCGGGCTCGGCTGCACGGGGACGGTGGAGATCGACAACCACGTCATCCTGCGCGGCGACTATTCCGGCCCGACGGCGGCGCAGGCCGTCCTGCGCGAGCCCACGGTCGACCATGCCGTGCTGGAAGTCGCGCGCGGCGGGATCATGCGGCGCGGCCTCGGATTCGACGAATGCGACGTCGGCGTGCTGACCAACATCGCCTCGGACCATCTGGGCGAGCGCGACATCCACACGCTGGACGAACTCGCGCGCTGCAAGACGGTCGTGCTGGACGCGGTGAAGAAGGAGGGCGGCTTCTGCGTCCTGAACGCCGACGACCCCCTCGTGATGGAACACGGCACCTATTGGTCGCGCGGCGAGATCATCTACTTCACCATGGACCCCGATCATCCGCAGGTCGCCGAGCATCTCGGCAACATGGGCCTGGCGCTGACGGTCAAGAACGGCCGGATCGTCATGCGACGCGGCCGGGTCGAAGTCGAGATCATCGAGGTCAACGACGTGCCCATCGCCTTCGAGGGTCACGCGCCCTTCAACGTGCAGAACGCGATGGCCGCCGCCGCCGTGGGGCTCGCCCACGGGCTCGACATCAACACCATCCGCACGGGCCTCGCCACCTTCCATCCGACGCCGGCGCAGATGCCCGGCCGCACGAACTACTTCGAGGCGGACGGCGTGAAGTGCCTGATCGACTACGGCCACAACGTGCCCGCGCTCGTCGCCCTGGAGCCGCTGGTCCGGGGCCTCGGCCAACGCAAGAAGATCGGGGTCGCCACCGCGCCGGGCAACCGGCGCGACGAGGACCTCCGGGCGCTGGGCGCCCAGCTCGCCAAGATGTGCGGCATCCTCTACGTCTACGAGAGCGACAGCCGCGGCCGCGCGCCCGGCCAGACGGCGCAGCTCATCCATGACGGCGCCGCCGCCTCCGGCCATACCTGCCGGGTGGAGACGGTCCTGAAGGAGAGCGCCGCGGTCGACCGGGCGATGGAAGACGCCGAACCCGGCGACTTCCTTCTCCTGCTCGTCGACGACATCGAGGGGACGACGGAGCGGCTCAAGGGCCGGAGCTTCCCCCGCCAGGCGGAACTCGCCCAGACGTGACGCCATTCAATCGCCATCGGCGGCGCCGGCTCACCGGGCCCGCGTTCGAACACCCTGCGGGAGGCCGGACATGACCCAGAACGTCTTCGTCGTCGGAATGAACGACTTGAACGCCGAGCGGCTCAAGCGCCTCAGGGGCGTCGAGGACGTGGCGTTCCACCCTCTTCTGACTCCCGCCCAGGTCTACGAGACGCAGGATTTCGACATTCCCGCCATGCTGGCGGAGGCCGAGGCGACGCTCGACGCCTTCGACGGCTCCATCGACGCCATCGTCGGCTACATGGATTTCCCGGTCTCCACGATGCTGCCGATCCTGTGCCGGAAATACGGCACGCCCCAGGCCACGCTCGAGGCGCTGCTGAAATGCGAGCACAAGTACTGGTCGCGCTCGGTGATGCGGGAATCGATCCCCGACCACATCCCGAAATTCACCGCCTTCGACCCGTTCGACGAGAACGCGCTGTCCAAGGTCGGCGCTGCGGATCTGCGGTTCCCGTTCTTCGTCAAGCCGATCAAGTCGTCCGGTTCCCGCCTCGGCTTCCGCATCGATTCCCCCGAGGATTTCGACTACGCGACCGAGAAGCTCCGCGCCGAGATCCGCTCCATCGGCGAGCCCTTCGACCACGTTCTGAGCCAGGCCGACCTGCCCGACGAGATCCGGGCCGTGGAAGGCCATTACTGCATGGCCGAGCAGGTCATCGGCGGCCGGCAATGCACGGTCGAGGGCTATGTCCACAATGGCGAGGTCGTCCCCTACGGCACGGTGGATTCGATCCGCTATCCGCAGGTGCTCAGCTTCTTCTACTACCTCTACCCCTCGACCCTGCCCGAGAAGGTGCAGCGGAAGATGCACGAGATCACCCGCACGATCATGGCCCATATCGGTTACGACAATGCGGGCTTCAACGTGGAGTATTACTGGGACGAGGTGCAGGACAAGATCTGGCTCCTGGAGATCAACACCCGCATCGCCCAGTCGCATTGCGACCTGTTCGAGATGGTCGACGGCGTCAGCCACCAGCAGGTGACGATCGACCTCGGCCTCGGCCGCAGGCCCGACATGCCCCACCGTGCCGGCGAGCAGAACGTCGCGGCCGAATTCTTCTACAGGGTGTTCTTCTCCGACGCCACGGTGGCCCGCGTGCCCTCCTCCGCCGAGCAGCAGGTCGCCTCCGAACAGGGCGCGCCGGGAACCCGCATCGGCAACCATGTCACCAGGGGAATGCGGCTGTCCGAACTCCCCGAGCAGGATGCCTATTCCTACGCCATCGCCTCGGTCTGGATGGGGGCGTCCAAGCATTCGAAGCTCTTGTGGAACTACGAGCACGTGCTGAAGAAGCTTGACTACGAGTTCACCGACATCGCCGAATAGGCCGCACTGGACAACGCCCCCGCGGCGCGCCATAGCCTTCGGTCGCAAAGACCAAACAGGCGGCGAACAGCAATGAAGATCGAGTCCGACCTTCCCCAGGACGTTCGGCAAATCGAGCATCTCGAGATCCCGATGCCCGACGGAACGCGGCTCGCCGCGCGGATCTGGATGCCCGCGAACGCGGAGGCGGACCCCGTGCCCGCGATCCTCGAATACATCCCCTATCGCAAGAACGACAAGACGCTGGAGCGCGACTTCGCCCGCGCGCCCTGGCTCGCCGCGCGCGGCTACGCCTATGTCCGCGTCGACTTGCGCGGCTGCGGCGAGTCCGAAGGGGTGATGACCGACGAATATACCGAGACCGAGCTGCAGGACGGCTGCGACGTCATCGCCTGGATCGCCGATCAGGCCTGGTGCGACGGCGGCGTCGGCATCGTCGGCATCTCCTGGGGCGGGTTCAACGGACTGCAGCTCGCCGCCCTGCGGCCGCCCGCGCTGAAGGCGGTGGTGACGATCTGCTCCACCGACGACCGCTATGCCGACGACATCCACTACATGGGCGGCACGCTGCTCATCGATCAGCTCTCCTGGGCCTCGGTCATGTTCGGCATCAACACCCTGCCGCCCGACCCCGTCCATGTGGGCGAGAAGTGGCGGCAGATGTGGGAGGAACGGCTCGACGGATCCGGCCTCTGGCTGAATACTTGGCTGCACCACCAGCATCGTGACGATTACTGGCGCCACGGCTCCGTCTGCGAAAACTACGCCGATATCGAGGTTCCGGTCTATGCCGTCTCGGGCTGGGCGGACGGCTATTGCCGCGCCGTCTTCCGTCTCGTCGAGAACCTTCCCGGCCCTGCCAAGGGCATCGTCGGGCCCTGGGCGCACCGATACCCCTATCTCGGCGAGCCCGGCCCCGCCATCGACTGGCTGGCCGAGGAGACGCGCTGGTGGGACCAGTGGCTGAAGGGCCGCGACACCGGCATCATGGACGAGCCGCCCCTCCGCCTCTTCATGCAGGACCATGTCGAGCCGAAGACCCATTACGCGACGCGCTCCGGGCACTGGATCACCGAGCCGTCCTGGCCCTCGCCCAATACCGCGCGAACGGAATACGCCCCTTATCCGGACGGCAGCCTCGTCCCCGGCGGCGCCTCGGGCGGGATCGCCGAGATCGCCTCGCCGCTCTGGGTCGGGTCGCACGGCGGCAAGTGGTGTTCCTACGCCCATCCCGGAGACCAGCCCGGAGACCAGCGCCACGACGACGCCGGATCGCTGACCTTCGAGACCGCGGCGCTCGACCAGAGCGTCGAGATGGCCGGCGATCCGTGGCTCGATCTCGCATTCGAGGTCGACCAGCCCGTCGCGCAGGTTGCCGTGCGTCTGTCCGACGTCGCACTGGACGGCGCCGCCACCCGCGTCAGCTGGGGGCTCCTGAACCTCGCCCACCGGGAGGGGCACGACCGCCCCGCGCCGCTCGAACCGGGGCGGCGCTACCGGGTGCGCGTGCCGATGAAGCATGTCGCGCAGCGATTTCGCGGCGGCCACCGGATTCGCGTCTCCGTCTCCACCAGCTATTTCCCGCTCTGCTGGCCCGCGCCCGAGCCCGTGCGGATGCGGGTGCATCTCGACGGAACGCGTCTGAACCTGCCGATCCGCGATCCCGGCCTGCGGCCGGCCGAGGCCTATGGCCCCCCCCGCGCAGCGCCGCTCCTGCCGCAGACCGTCGACACACCGCCGCAATCGGAATGGAACGTCTGCCACGACATGGCGACCGGCCGCGTCACCATCCACCTTCGGGACCACGAAGGCGGGGCCCATATCGACGGGCACGGCCTGTTCCACAGCGCCGAAGGCGTGGAGACCTACTCGGTCCTGCCGAACGACCCGCTCTCCGCCACCGGAGAGGTGACGTGGACCCACATCATGCGCCGCGAGGGCTGGGAGGTCTGGACCGTCACCACGACCCGCCTGGTCGCGGATGCGACCGCGTTCCGGATCGAGGCGAGTCTCCGCGCCAGCGTCGACGGCGAGACCGTGCGGGAGGTCACCTGGTCGGAACGCGTGCCGCGAAGCCTCCTTTAGGGGCCTTTCGAGTTCCCCATCGACGTTTCTTCCATCCCAGCTACCATGTTCGCAGGGCTCCAGCGCGAGACGGAGCCGACGGACCTGCCAAGGGAGGAATCATGAAACATCTCGCATTAGCCGCCGGCCTGGCCGCGCTCACGATGGGCGCCGCCGAGGCCCAGACAAATCTGCGCTTCCAGTCATCCGACCCCGCCGGCAACCCGAACTTCGAGCTTCAGAAGGGGTGGGCCGAGAATGTCGAGAAGATGACCGACGGCGAGGTCACGATCGACCTTCTGCCCGTCGAGTCGATTGTGGCGCATAACGAGACCCAGGACGCGATCGCGGCGGGCATCCTCGACGGCCACGTGACCGACACTTCCTACTTCGCCGGCAAGGACCCCGCCTTCGGCCTGATCGCCAACCCCGTCGGGGCCTGGCAGGCGCCGCAGGAGATGTTCGACTTCATGGACAACGGCGGCGGCTACGAGCTGATGAACGAGATCGAGAACCCCTACGGTCTGCAATTCATCGGCGCCACCACGCCGGGGCTCGAGGCCTTCGTCTCCGCCGTGCCTCTCGACGGGGTCGACGACCTGAAGGGGCTGAAGGTGCGCGCCCCGGAGGGACTGGTGCAGCAGGTCTTCGCAGCCGCCGGCGCCGCGCCGGTGAACCTGCCGGGGTCCGAGGTCTTCACCGCGCTCGACAAGGGCACGATCGACGCCGCCGACTACACCGTGTTCTCGACCAACGCCGCGCAGGGCCTCCACGACGTCGCGCCGCACCCGGTCTATCCCGGATTCCACTCGATGCCGCTCGTCGAGATCTCGATGAACAAGCAGAAATGGGACGCCCTCTCCGACGAGAACAAGGAGGCGCTGAAGGAATCGGTGAAGCAGTTCCGCCAGACCCAAGTGGAGGCGCTGAAGAAGGCCGACGAGAAGGCCGTCGCCGAGGCGAAGGAGAATCCCGACGTGACCGTCCACGACTGGCCCGACGAGGAACGCGCCAAGTTCCGCTCCATCGCCACCGGCGAGTGGGAGAAGGTGGCCAGCGAATCCGAGAACGCCCAGAAAGTCTATGACAAGCTGACCTCGTATCTCAAGGAAAAGGGAATGCTGTCGAATTGACGGCCGGGAAGGCCCCGCCAGGTGCGGGGCCTTCGCTTTCAGGACCGAGGGAGGGACAGGAATGAGTGCCGAAAAGCGGGCGGAAGACGCGCCTCAGGCCGGACCCAGCAGCGACGAGGACGACCTCGCGCAGAAATTCACCGAGGGCGAGCCACCACGGGAAAAGAGCGGCCCGATACCCGAAGCGGGCCTCCTCGGCCGGATCATCGACAAGGGCGGCTGGATATTCGCCATAGGCATCTTCGTGTCGATGCTGATCCTGATGCAGGAGATCATCCTCCGCTACGGCTTCAACAACCCGACCGAATGGGCGCATGAGACCACCGTGTTCCTGTGCGGCGCGGCCTTCGTCTACGGTGGATTGTTTTGCGCGGCACGCGACGAGCACATCAGGGTCGTCCTGATCTACGACGCGCTGCCGAACCGCGCCCGGCGGATCCTCAACATCGCGATCTCCCTGATCTGCGCGCTCGCCTCGGGCTTCTTCGCCTACGCCGCGGTGCTGATGGTGCAGAAGGCCGCCTTCCGCCCCGACGGCTCGTTCCGCCTCGAGAGTTCCGGCAGCGCCTGGGACCCGGTCTATCCGGGCGTCCTGAAGATCTTCCTGATGCTGATCCTCTTCGTCCTGACCGCGCAATTCCTCATCCTCGCCGTCAACTACGCCCGGGGGATGCGGAAATGAGCTTCTTCGGGTCCATGCAGGGCATGCCGATCGACCACGCGACGCTTCTCATGTTCGGAATGCTGATCGCACTGCTCCTCACCGGCATCCCCCTCGCCTTCGTCACGCTTCTGGTCGCACTGTTCTTCGCGCTGGGATGGTTCGGTCCGATGGCCGTTCCGCTGATCACCTCGCGTGTCTATTCCTTCGTCAATTCCTTCGTCTTCGTCTCGGTGCCGATGTTCGTGCTGATGGCGGCGATCCTTGACCGATCAGGCATCGCACGCGACCTCTTCGACGCGATGCGGCTCGTCGGCGGGCGCCTGAAGGGCGGCGTCGGCATCCAGACGATCATCGTGGCGGTCATCCTGGCGGCGATGTCCGGCATTATCGGCGGCGAGATCGTGCTTCTCGGCCTCATCGCCCTGCCGCAGATGCTTCGTTTGGGCTACGATCGCGACCTCGCCATCGGTGTCGTCTGCGCCGGCGGCGCTCTCGGCACGATGGTCCCGCCGTCGATCGTCCTCATCATCTACGGGCTCGCGGCGAACGTCTCGATCGGCGACCTCTTCCTTTCGGCCTTCATCCCCGGCTTCATGCTGGCGGGCTTCTACGCCCTCTACGTCATCGCGCGCGGCTACCTGACTCCCGGCGCCGCGCCCGCCCTCGAGGGCGAGGACGTGCCGACGGCCGAAAAGCTGCGTCTTCTCAAGGGGCTGGTCCTGCCCATCCTGGTCGTCGCCGCAGTCATGGGCTCGATCTACGGCGGCATCGCGTCGGTCACAGAAGCGTCCGCCGTGGGCGTCATGGGTGTCCTCATCTCTACCCTGATCCGGGGCGAGCTGAGCTTCGGCCTGGTCAAGGACGCTTCCATGCGCACGCTTCAGACCGTGGGCATGATCGTCTGGATCGGTATCGGCGCGTCGGCGATCGTCGGCGTATTCAACCTCATGGGGGGCATCGACTTCGTCTCCGGCCTGCTGACCGGGCTCAGCGAGAACCGCTACGTCGTTCTGCTGACGATGATGGGCATCCTCTTCGTGCTCGGCATGTTTCTCGACTGGGTGGGCATCGCGCTCCTGACGATCCCGATCTTCATCCCGATCGTCCGCGAACTAGAGTTCGATCCGGTCTGGTTCGGGGTGCTCTTCGCGCTGAACATGCAGGTCAGCTTCCTGTCGCCCCCGTTCGGTCCGGCCGCGTTCTACCTGAAATCCGTGGCGCCCCCGGAAATCGGCCTCGGCGACATCTTCAAGGCGCTGCTGCCCTTCATCGCCCTGCAGCTTCTGGCTCTGGCCATCGTGCTGGTCTTTCCGGGAATCACCGGCCGATAGGCCGGCGTAGCCAGTGATGGAGCCACCGCGTTAACCGGCAATCCGATCTTTACCGGAACAGGCTAGCCTCTCTTCCATGACCCAGACCGCATTCGACAGCAGCCCGCCCGACGTCATCCCGTCCCAGAGCGATCGCATCCTCGCCTGGGGCGGCGATCTCGCCGTCCTCGTCAAGAATACCGGAGAGATCGGAGCGTTCTCGACGCGCCACCCCGATCTCGGCCCGGAGGAGATCGAACGGATCGTCCGGCCCTGGATGGTTCGGCTGACCTGCTGAAAGGGCCCGCGGGCGCGGAGTCGATCCCGCGCCGCCAGCACCGCACCGCCAGTCGCGCACGCGTGTCCGCGGGCGAGGTTTCCTTCTTTCGGATAAGGTCGACGAAATCTCCGGCCCGCTTTTCCTCGCGTCTCTGCGACGCTAGGGAAGAAGAGCCGGAAGCGTGGCCGAGCGGTTTAAGGCACTGGTCTTGAAAACCAGCGACGGGGCAACCCGTCCGTGGGTTCGAATCCCACCGCTTCCGCCATTTTCGCCCGCACCCCACGGGCGTCGTTGCAGCACTCTGCCTGGCGGGGATTCACAGCGCGACCATTGTTCAGTCTTATATACCACCTAAGTAACTAATATACTTATATTCCCTTCATCCCTCCGGATCGAAATGCCGGCTTTTGGTTTACATTTCGGGTTACAAACCGGGCTACATCCGTTAGCGATAGCCTGCCGGCGCGACCCGGCTTGCCTAGAGGGTGCCTGTGGCCGTTGTCAGACGCGGAAAGAAGCTGATCCTGTATCGCCGGGTGCCTGGGCGCTATGCCTCGGTCGATGGCCGGACCTTCGTAAAGATGACGCTCGGAACCGATAGCCGGGAGATTGCCGATGCGAAGGCACCGGCGGTCTGGCAACAGCTCGTCGAGGGATGGGAGGCGAAGCTCGCCGGCCATGATGCCGATGCCGAACGCGCTTTCGAGGCAGCCCGCGAGTTGGCCGAGGCGCGAGGCTTCAAGTATCTGCGCGCTCCGCCGTTGCCGAATTGCCGATCGAAGACCTTCTTGCCCGCCTCGAGTTCGGTGAAGCGAGCGTCGGGCTCGAAGCCGGACATGGCGGAGGCCACGGCCCTTCTGGGCGGTGCGGACGTGCAAAAGATTACGCTTTCGAAGGCGCTGGAGAGCTACTGGGCGCTCGCGCGCGACAAGACTCTGGGCAAGTCCGCGGATCAGATTCGCCGCTGGCGCAATCCGAGGGTGAAGGCGATCAGGAACCTGATCGCGATCGTGGGCGACAAGCCGATCGACGAGCTGACCGGCGACGACATGCTCGAGTTTCGAGACTGGTGGTGGGAGCGGATCGAGACGGATGGGCTTACGCCGAACAGCGGCAACAAGGATCTGACACACGCCGGTGACGTGCTAAAGACGGTAAACCGGATGAAGCGGCTGGGTCTTGTGTTGCCTTTGTCCGATCTCAGTTTCAAGGTAGGTGAAGCCGGCAGGCGCCCGCCCTTCTCGGATGCGTGGATCAAGGACCGGCTGCTTGCATCCGGGACACTTGACGGCATGAACGCTGAAGCCGCGGCGATCCTGAAGGTGATGGTGAACACCGGATGTCGGCCGAGCGAGATAGCGTGCCTGACGGGGCCGCAAATCCACCTCGACGGGTCGGTGCCATATATCAGCCTCGAGCCCGTGGGGCGTCAGTTGAAGTCGAAAAACGCCCGTCGCCGGATCGTCCTGACGGGTGCGAGCCTCGACGCGATGACGGCGTTTCCGGCAGGCTTTCCCCGGTATCAGATGAACAGCGCCAGTCTGTCGGCGACAGTGAACAAGTATCTGCGGACGAACGGTCTGCTGGAGACGCCGAGGCACTCGCTCTACTCGCTGCGCCACGCCTTCGAGGATCGGATGCTGCGCAACGGGGTCGACGAGCGCGTCAGGCGCGACCTCATGGGCCATGCGCTTGGCCGGGATGGTCTGCCCGCTGAAAAGTGGTCCTCCCTGAAGTAGGCTTTCGAGCCGGATGGAGGACGCAGGAATGGGACAGAAGAGGCACAAGCCGGAAGAGATCGTCGCGAAGCTTCGACAGGTCGACGTGCTGGTATCGCAGGGTCGATCGGTGGCCGAAGCGGTCCGCTCGATCGGGGGTGAGGCATGAGCCCGCCATTGATGGTGTGGATGGCTCCCGCTCCCGGCATCGCAATGTGCCGCATTGGGGTGCTGTCACAGACCCGGCGAGGGAGCCATCCATGGACGGGATTACCACCATCGGCATCGATCTCGCCAAGAGCGTTTTCCAAATCCACGGCGTCCGGGAAGACGGTACGGTCGCACTGCGCCGGAAGCTGCGGCGCGGCCAGGTTCTGGGCTTCTTCGCGGCCTGTCCGCCCTGCCTTGTCGGCTTGGAAGCCTGTGCCGGTGCGCATTTCCGGGCCCGCGAACTGATCGCCCTGGGCCACGACGTGCGGATCATGCCGGCGGCTTACGTGAAGCCCTATGTAAAGCGAGGAAAGACCGATGCCGCTGACGCAGAAGCCATCTGCGAAGCGGTCACCCGCCCGACGATGCGGTTCGTCCCGGTGAAGTCGGCCGAACGCCAGGGCGCGCTGGTCGACCACAAGACCCGGGACTTCCTGGTTCGCCAGCAGACCCAGCTGGTGAACACGATCCGGGCCCACCTTGCCGAGTTCGGACTGGTCTGTGCCCGGGGCATCCACAACGCAGATCGCCTGCTTGCCCTGATCGAGGAGGCGCCCGCCGTAGCGCGCCCGGCTCTGGATCTCCTGGCCGAACAGCTCTGCGAGACCCGGGACCGGATCGAGGAGGTTACCAACCGGATCGCGGCCGCCCAGAAGGAGGATCCACTCGCCCGGCGGCTGACGACGATCCCCGGGATCGGCAAGCTCTCGTCCAGCGCCTTCGCCGCGACCACGCCGGAGGTGGAGACCTTCAGGACGGGACGGGATTATGCGGCCTGGCTCGGCCTCACCCCGCGGCCCCATTCGAGTGGAGGCAAAGAGCGGCTCGGCCGGATCTCCAAGGCGGGCAACCGGTATCTTCGGCGACTGCCCTATCTCGGGGCGATGGCGCAGATCAGCGCAAGGCGAGCCGGCAAGCCGGGCCCGGACTGGCTCTGGCGCATGCTGCAGCGCAAGCCGGTGAAGGTCGTCGCCGTCGCGCTGGCCAACCGCATGGCGCGGATCGTCTGGGCGCTCATCAGGACCGGAGACAGTTACCGGGCCAGTACGGCCTGAACGGAACAGCCGGGGTGCGTCCCGGCATCGAGACGGTGAGGCGCGACGTGAGGTGATGGCAACGGACGGCGACACGGCATTCGGGACACCCAGTTCGGACCGACGCGCCCTCAAGCGCGTGCCATTGATTTGGACCCGACCGCCGGCGGACTTCATCAGGGCGCGCAGCCCAAGCGCTGCATCTTCGACGCCGTACACATGGCCGCGACCGACCAGGTGCCGAACCCTAACAACGCCCTTGCCACGCGGGAGCCATCCACACACGGTCCGAGGGCCATGCCGAACCAGTTCACCTACTACCGTTGGCGCAAGGAGTTCGGCGGGCTGAAGACCGACCAGGTGAAGCGGTTGAAGGAGCTCGAAAAGGAGAACGAGCGGCTGCGGAAGGCCGTGTCCGATCTGACGCTCGAGAAGCTGATTCTTCGGGAGGCGGCCTCGGGAAACTTCTAAGCCCCGCGCGCCGCCGCCGCTGTATCGACCACGTCAGGAAGACGTTCGACGTGTCGGAGCGCTTCGCTTGCCGGGTGCTCGGCCAGCATCGGTCGACCCAGCGGAAGGTGCCGCGGGGACGGGCCGACGAGGAGGCGCTGACCGCGGACATTGTCGCGCTGGCATCTCAGTATGGGCGCTACGGCTACCGCCGGATCGCGGCCATGGCTCGCGAGATGCCGGCTGGGCGGTGAATGTGAAGCGGGTCGAGCGGATATGGCGACAGGAGGGGCTGAAGGTGCCGCAGAAGCAACCGAAGAAAGGCCGCCTCTGGCTGAATGACGGGTCGTGCATCCGTCTTCGCCCGGAGCGGCCGAACCACGTCTGGTCCTACGACTTCGTCGAGAGCCGGACGCACGACGGGAGGAAATTCCGAATGCTCAACGTCGTCGACGAGTTCACGAGGGAATGCCTGGCCATTCGGGTCGACAGGAAGCTGAACTCGACCGCGGTCATAGATGTTCTGACTGACCTCTTCATCCTGCGCGGCGTGCCCGGTCACGTCCGATCGGATAACGGGCCTGAGTTCATCGCCACGGCCGTGCGGAACTGGATCGACGCAGTGAGAGCGAAGACGGCGTTCATCGAACCTGGCAGTCCCTGGGAGACCGGCTACTGCGAGAGCTTCAACTCGAAGCTCCGCGACGAGCTGCTCAATGGCGAGATCTTCCATTCCCTCGCCGAGGCACGCGTCGTGATCGAGGCATGGCGGGTCCATTACAATACGGCACGGCCCCATTCGTCGCTGGGCTATCGACCACCGGCTCCGGAGGCCGTCCATTGGACGTCACGCAATACAGGATCGACCCCGCCGACGGCCGCCGCAGTGGTGCCGAGGCCCGTCATGCACTAAGACTGAAACCGGACCACCTCATAGGGGCAGGCCACAACGGCTCTTCCTCCTAGCTATCAACGTGGCGTAATCCCGTCCGGCCTCGACCGTCCGCGCATGATTGTAGTGCCGCTCCCCCGTCCCCGGTCCCTTGTGCCCCAGCACGGATGGGATGAGCCGCGCTGCCTGCGACGAATCCGGGTGAGCGTTGTGGCGGCCGCGTCCCGGAAGAAGTGGGGCGGCACCCGCACCCCGGTCATCCGCAGGGTCGCACCGCCGATGCGCGACCCGACGTAGTTCTCGCTCATCCCCTTGCCGGTCCGGTCGAGCCAGAGGCTGGTGTCTTCTCCCGCGCCCGATCGGCCAGCACCGGCCGGGCCTCGGCCAGGTAGGCGCGGAGGAAGGACACGCTCTGCGGCGGCACGTCGGCCTCCCACGGCACCCCGGTCTTGGTCAGGTCTCCCGACAGCGCGATGGTGATGCGCTCCTTCGTGACGAGAGCCAACTCCCCGAGGCGCAGGCTGGCCAGCGACCGCCGACGCATGGGCAGGAGAGCGAGGAGGGCCACCATGGCCGCGTCGCGCAGCCCCGTGGCGCGGTAGGGAGCCCTTTCCGGCCACATCCGCGCCTCGTCCGCGAGCATGGTCGCGGCATCGAGGAGCTGCAGGCTGGACAGGATGCGCCCCCGCTTGCGGGCCGGATCGCCGCGCCCGGCGGCGTATTTGAGCCGGCCCTTGAGCCGTGTCTGGGCCGACCAGTCGCGCTCCGGCGCGGCCGCTGTCATGACGCGCAGAACGCCGTCGACGAACATCGACCGCGTCATCGGGGCCGTGTGGTCGAGCGCCCGCAGCCAGTCCTTCAGGTGCTCCAGGGTGGGCCTGTCGAGCGGGTCATGGGCCAGCACATCCGGGGTCTCGTCCAGGAGCCATTTCAGCCACCGCCCGTAGCGCAGGAACAGCGCCAGACGGGAGGTCTGCCGCAGGTGCGTGAGGGGGCCCTCGTCGTCGAGCGGGTCGCCTTCCGTGAACAGGCTCTCCCAGAGCGCGCGATCGGCGGCAGGCCACTCCTCGAGGGGCAGGACCAGGCTCATCGCCTGCCCGCCTTCAGGTCCGCGAGAAGGTCCGAGTAGGTCTTCGTGGCCGTCCGCACCTCCAGCCCGGAATACATGTTGATCGTGTGGCTCAGCTCGGAATGCCCCAGCAGCCGCCGCGCGACCTCGTAGCCGCCCGGATTGGCGTCGAGCCACAGCATCACCGCGAAGTGGCGGAAGAGATGGGCGTTCATCTCGAAGCCGGTCTCGCGCCGCACCCGTTTGGCGATGCGGGTCGCGAGGCAACTCGGCTCGATGGGTCGTGCCCCGCTCCGCTGGGGGAAGAGATACGGGGTGCCGGGCGGGCACATATGCGGCACCCGGGTCTTGAGGCGGGCGTCGAGCAGGCGCACCACGTCATGGGGCAGCTCGAACTCGATTGGGCGTCCGATCTTCGTGTCCGCCTCCTCGAGGACGAGGTAGACCTTCCCGTCGCCCGGCCGCTGGATGTGCTTGTCCAGTTCCAGCTCGGCGAGGCTCTTCGCCCGGATCGGGCAGTTCAGCAGGATGGCGATGGCAAGCGCATCTTCCTTGGCAAAGATCGTCCGGCGCCCGCCATCTCCCCAGGGGGCGGGCGAAGATCCGGTCGGGCAGGTTCAGCACCCGGATCTGGTGCGCGGGGTCCTGCAGGACCCGGAGCCGCGACCGGTTCTTCTCCGTCATCCCCACCTGGGGCCGAACGGCGAGCTTGCCCGCCAGCTGTGAACCGGCATGGAAAACTGGCCCCGTAGCGGGGTGATCGGCGCTCAATATTGGGTCTGACGCATATTTGGTGCAGCTGAATCCTCGCGGCGCTACATTTCGGCAATCTTCGCGGGAGGTTGCCAATGGCATCTGGAATGGATCGACGGGCATTCCTGCCCGGAGGGTTGAAGGCGGAACGGGTCGAGCTGGTTGACGACAGGGTGCTGATCCATGCGCGTGCGGCCGGCGGAGCCGCCGCCTGCCCAAGATGCGGCGAGATTTCTCGGCGTGTTCATAGCCACTACCAGCGTCGTCTTGCGGATCTGCCGGCGCATGGGCGGCAAGTCAGGCTCGTTCTGTCTGCTCGGCGCTTTCGGTGCCGGTCGGTCTCATGCCGGACACGGATCTTCGCGGAGCGGTTCTCGCCGGCGATAGCTCAGCCATACGCGCGGCGGACGGGACGCCTGCAAGACCTGGTCCGTCATCTCGGTCTTGCCCTCGGGGGCGGCCAGCCCAGGCCCTGGCTGCACGATTGCTCCTGCCGGTCAGCAAGGACACCTTCCTGCGCAGCGTCCGCACCGCGATGAGGCCGCCGGCCAGCGCCCCGCGGGTGATCGGCATCGACGACTGGGCCTGGCGGCGTGGCCAGCGCTACGGCACGGTGATCTGCGATCTTGAGCGGCGGCAGATCATCGATCTGCTGCCGGACAGGGAGCCGGCGACCGTAGAAGCATGGCTGCGGGCGCAGCCCCAGATCGAGGTGGTTGCCCGCGACCGGAACGGCGGTTACGGCGGTGCGGTCACGCGCGCCCTGCCTCAAGCGGTCCAGGTGGCGGATCGCTGGCACCTCCTCGAGAACGTCAGCGCGGCGTTCCTGGCGGCGGTGCGACGTCCATGCCGACGATCCGCCGCGCTGTTGGCGCGACGGAGCTCGATCCCGCCCTGCTCACCGCGGCCGAGCGCCTGCAATACGAGGGCTTCCAGCGCCGTCAGCAGACGAACGAGACCGTCCGGCGCATGGCCAGCGAAGGTGTTCCGATCAAGCGCATCGTGCGGGCGACAGGGCTGAGCCGCGGCCTCGTCCGCCGGATCATGCGTGGCGAGCGCGACGATGTCTTCCGGGTGCGCCAGAACAGCCTGACTCCTTGGCTGCCTCGGCTGGAGCGGGAGTGGGCCGCCGGGTGCCGCAATGCCACGGAGCTTTGGCGCCGGCTCCGGACCGCGGGCTTCGGCGGCAGCCTTCGGGTGGTTGGTGAATGGGCAACGCGACAGCGGCGCGCCGAAAGCGCGGTGCTCTCAGGGTCCGGGAGATGCCCGCCCGCGCGCAGGATCGCGCAGCTCATGACCTCGGCGCGCAATCACCTTTCCAAGGCAGACGCCGTGCTCGTTGCGCAAGTCGAAGCCGCGCTGCCACCCTTGGCGGCCATCCGCCTCCTCGTTGACCGGTTCGTCGCCATGGTACGCAACGGCACGCAGGTGAACTGGCGGCATGGCTCGACGAAGCGGCGAAGAGTGAAATCGCATCATTCTCCCGCGGCCTTGCCGCTGATCAGGCTGCCGTGGTCGCAGCCCTGACAGAGCCCTGGTCCAACGGCCAGACTGAGGGGCAGATCAACCGCCTGAAGACCCTCAAACGACAGATGTATGGCCGCGCCAACATCGAGCTCCTGAAGGCACGTCTGGTCGCTGCATCATGAACCAGGAGATGCACCAACTTTGATTCAGACCCAAGATTGCGTGCCGATTGACACCTGTAGCGACAGCTAAACCGTCCCACCCGACAATCTCGCTGAAATGCACCCAAGGGGGCTCAAATGCTTGGATCCTTCCGAGAACGCGCTGTTTTGCCGAAATGACGGCGGGCAGACTTGGCGCGTCGCGCTTTGACAGTCCTTTGTCGCGCTTTGACAGTCCTTTGGAGGGCTCTGCGGCCCGTTCAGCGTCCTGACGGCGCCAGTTTCCTGGTCCTTGCCGTCAGGCGGGCAAAGTCCGGCTCTGGAGCCATCGCAACCGGCCCATGTTGTAGGCGATGTTGGCGAGCGTGATCGTGGCCTAGGCCCGGGCCAAGCCGATCATGCGGATTGTCAGGCCCAT
>CAWHJL010000014.1:0-396023 GCA_963829665.1 uncultured Alphaproteobacteria bacterium
GCGGCGCGGCCGGTAGCCGTTGCGCTGGTTCCCCCGGTCCGGCGTTCGCTCGCGCAGACCGGCCCCGCACACGGCGCCCACCTCGATCTCCATCAGCCGCTGCGCCGCATCCTGGATCAGCTCACGCAGAAAATCGGTGTCGTCGCTCTTGGAGATCGCCTCCGGAAGGTTGATCATAGCCTCGGTCATCGTGCTCTCCTTCGTTGTCTTCGGTCGTCGAACAACCTCAGACTACGAAGACGCGCGATGGCCGCCAGCCCGGCCACGCGCTGCGCTACGCCAAGGGCTTCGCGCGCGGCCTCCTACACCACGGAGTGGGGCACTACCTGAACGGCAGGGTGTCTGCCGCGACTTCGACCATCTCGCCATCGCCCTATGTCGCTGCATGAATATTCCGGCACGTTACTGCACCGGATATCTGAGCGACATTGGTGAGCCTCTCCCGCATCCGCCTGGAGACTTCGCCGCGTGGATGGATGTCTATCTCTCTGGTGAATGGCACATGTTCGACCCGCGCAACAACAAACCGAGGTTTGCGAGAATTATGATCGCGCGGGGGCGCGATGCTGCCGATGTGCCATTGACCCAGACATTCGGGGAGAACACTTTGACGGAGTTCAAGGTTTGGACCGATGAATTGGCCTGACTGACCTTGGTTTCCTTCGCGGTGCGCCATCGTAAATCAGGTCGCCAGTTCCCATATAAAAAACACCGATATCAAGAATTTCGGTCCGTCATGGACGAGGAGTTGGCGCCGGCCAATCAAAGGATCGATGACACGTCCTTCAAGGACCTGACCGCTCGGGCTGCGGCCGCAATGAAGCTGAGGCCTGCCGAAACAGCGAAGACCCCTGCCAAGAAGACCCCTGCCAAGCAGAACGAGTCCAATGCCGCCGGCAAGGAAGCGCCAGCGAAGTCCAAGACATCTTGAGACGCACACAAGCCACTCGCCCCATTCTCAAAGGGGGCGCGAACCACCCGCAACAGCAGCATGGAGGAACACGTCGATGGAAGATCTGACGAGCAAGACCGTCGCGGTGTTCGCCCGACCGTTCACTGTACCCGGCTTCAACGAGACGCTCCCGGCGGGAGAGTACGAGATCGAAACGGAGTTGGTTTCACCCCCGGATCAAAAAGATCCCGCAGCCTGGAAGGCCTCCGTCCTGCTGAAGCTTCATCCCCGGATATCGCATCCCGGGCTTGCGCGGGCCCTGACCGTTTCCCTTGCCGACCTCGACCACGCACGCGCCAGGGACAAGCTGACGGGCACGGCGTTGTCCGACCTCTTTCTCGAGGAAATGCTGGCAGATCCGATGGTGCGTCTCGTGATGACGGCTGACGGAGTCTCCGAGGCGCATTTGCGACATCTCTATTCTGAGCGCGGGACGCCTGATCCCGATCTGAATGTGCCGGCGTCGACGACGACCACCCAAAGAACGCGGGACGATGCGCCGATCCGGGCCGCCGAAAACGAAGGAATGCCTTCAAGATCGGAAACACTGTCGCGATCGCGCAGCCGCCACTTAGCGGGACAGATTTGATGTCGGACAGGGCCATGGCCGAAGGCGCTATGCCATACATTGTGACAGTAAGGGCTCGGCGCGACGTTCCGCAGGAACGCCATTGCCTGGACGGAGAGGCGCTGACCCGCTTGATCCGGGCCGTGGAAGCGGCGTGATCGGGCCGGGAACGGGGGTCCGGGTCTACCTCGCCTGCGGGGCGACCGACATGCGAAAGGGCATCGCCGGGCTCTCGGCCATGGCCCAGGATGTCCTGCGCCAGAAGCCCGCGAGCGGCGCGGTCTTCGCGTTCCGCGGGCGCCGGGGTGATCGGTTGAAGCTCCTCTACTGGGACGGCCAGGGCTTCTGTCTCTACTACAAGGTGCTCGAACGCGGCCGTTTCCCATGGCCCGGCGCGCAGGCCGGCGTCGCCCGGCTGACCTCGGCGCAGCTGGCGATGCTCTGGGAAGGGATCGACTGGCGGCGTCCGGACTGGGGGGCGCCGCCGGCGCGCGTGGGGTAGTTTAGCCTCCTCAAACCCCTTGTTTTATTGGCTATGAGTGACACGGCATGGTATCTGTCGGCATGTCCGACGACGCCGACATCCTCCCTGATGATCCCACCGCTCTGAAGGCGATGATCGCCGCGCTTCAGGCGGAGAATGCGCGCATATCGTTCGCCGGTTCACTCGAACCGGTGGCGTGACCCGGCTCACCGCTCCAGGCCCATGAACAGCTGGTCCAGGCGTCGCACCAGAGGTGCGCAGTTTGAATGCACGCCTCCGGCGTGACGCCTGCGGATCGCCAGGTTGCAGAAGCAGGCCTTCGGCAAGTCCTCGGAGAAGATCGAACGGGAGATCGCCCAGCTCGAGCTGGCGCTGGAAGACCTGCTGATCGCGGCCGCCGAACAGCGCAGTGACCCGGCGGACGAAGAGAATGCCGAACCTCCCGCCGCCGATGCCGGCACCCCCGAGGTGAAGTCCCCCCGTCGCAGGCCGAGGGTCTCCGACCAGACGCCGCGAGAGCGGCGCGAACTGGACCCCGGCACGTGTTGCCCGGACTGCGGGGGCGACCTCCGCGTGGTCGGCGAGGATGTGAGCGAACTTCTCGACATGGTCGCCGCGCAGATGAAGGTGATCCAGGTCGCGCGGGTGAAGAAGTCCTGCCGCCGGTGCGAGCGCATGGTGCAGCCCGCGGCGCCGAGCCGGCCGATCCCCGGCAGCATGGCGGGGCCGGGCCTGCTCGCGCATGTCCTGGTCTCGAAGTTCGATGACCACATCCCGCTCTACCGCCTGAACGAGATCTACGCGCGCATGGGCGCCGACGTGCCCGACAGCACGCTACTGGACTGGTGCGGCCGGGCCATGAAGGTGCTTGCGCCGATCCTCGACAGGATCGAGGCCGAGGTCATGGCCGCGCCGATCCTTCATGCCGATGGTGAGCCATCGCGTCGCCATGCGTTCGAGACCGATGGCGAACCCGATCCGCGTTCTTGACCGGTCCCGCCGCGACCGCGGTCCGGCCGGGTCTGGGCCTATGTCTCGGATCAGAGACCCTGGGCCGGCACCGCACCGCCCGACGTGATCTACCGCTTCTCGGCGGACCGGAAAGGCGAACATCCCCGGCAGCACCTCCGAGGCAGCAGCGGCATCCTCCAGGCAGATGCCTATGCCGGCTTCGGCAAGCTCTACGAGCAGCGCGCGGACGGCAGCAGCCAGTTCCGCGAGGCGGCCTGCTGGGCGCATCTGCGCCGTGACTTCCACGATGTCTGGGAGACAACCAGGTCGGAGATCGCACGGGAGGCGCTCGACCGGATCGGGAAGCTCTACGACGTCGAACGGCAGATCGCCGGCCAGCCCGCCGAGCTGCGCAAGGCGGCGCGGCAATAACACTCCAAGCCCATGGTCGATGCCTTCAGGGCATGGGGAGAGTCTCAGCTGCCTCGCCTTCCGGGCAAAGGCGATCTCGCCAAAGCGTTCCGCTACGGGCTGTCCCGCTGGCCGTCATTCGAGCTCTATCTCGAGGACGGGCGCATCGGCATCGACAACAACCCGGCCGAGCGCGCCATGCGACCGATCGGCATCGGCCGGAAGAACTGGCTCTTCGCCGGCTCCGACAGCGGCGGCGAGACCCTCGCTCGGGCGATGAGCCTGATCGAGACCGCGAAGATGAGCGGACTGGACCCGCAAGCCTGGCTCGCTGATGTCCTCGACCGCATCCACGATCACAAGATCAACCGGCTCGACGAGCTGCTCCCCTGGAACTGGAAGCCCGCAGGGCAGACGCAGAGCGCGGCCGCCTGATGGCCGCCACGACCCATGTCCGCACGATCGGCCATGTCGCCACCCTGCTCGGAGAGGACCCGGATCTTCTCGAGGCCATCGTCAGCAACGACGACAACATCTCCTATGGCAGAATCGTCAGCGTCCAGATCGGTCGCGAAGAATACCTTACCGCCCTCACGGACGGGGGCATCGATGAACTCCGCGACATGCTCTTGGCGGCCCGGGTGTCTGTCGAGGAATGGCACCGCTTTCTCGAGGACTTCGTTGGAGAGCCCGACATCATCGCCCGCGTCAAAGACCTGCCACTGCGGTAGCTATCGAGCGGTAACTGACCAACGCGATTAGAGAACTTTTCAGGGGGAAGGCCATCCCCCCGCATGGCTCCTCCGAACAAGACACCTCGTTAAGGACCTCGTTATGCACGTGTCTTAACTCGGAACTCCGCCGTCAGGCGGGCGGCTCCAATCGGGCGGTTACCACAGGTCGATGCTACGTCCCCGCGAAACGCGGGAATTGCGCCTTTTCTGCCACGAGATCTCCATTGCCCCGACGGCGACCGTAACCTCGGCGCATGATGTGGCCGGCAACGCGATCGCCACCATCGTCTTTGACGGTCCGACAGATCATCTGGTGATCGAAAGCCGCTCAAGCGTGGAACTGACCGCGCCAGCGTGGCCGGTCTTTGCCATCGCTGCCTCGGCCGCCCGGTACCCCTTAGTCTACGCCGCCGACGAATGGACGGACCTGGGTGCTTTGACGGTACCACAATACGGCGACGTCGATGACCGCCTTGCCAGATGAATCGAGGGCTTTGTCATGGCACGCCCGACCGACACGCTGTCTCTGCTGAAGGACATCAGCAATGGCGTGTTGACGCGGATTTCCTACCAGAGCCGCGACGACGAAGGCGCCCAGTCGCCGATCGAGACACTCGACAGAGTATGGGGCTCGTGCCGCGATTTCGCGGTCCTGCTTGCAGAGGCAGTCCGCCGTCTTGGCCTGGGGGCCCGCATCGTCTCCGGCTATCTGTCCGATCCCGAAATAGGCCTCGTCGGGTCGGCGGGTTCAGGAACTACACATGCCTGGGTCGAAATATTTAACCCCGGTGCTGGTTGGATTGCCTTCGATCCAACGAACCGGCGCGCCGGGTCCGAAAACTTAATACCTCTCGCTGGGGCCCGGAACATCGCGCAGGTCACGCCGGTAGCAGGCACGTTCCTCGGAACGAACGTCGATCTGCTTTCGATGGAGTTATTAGTAAGAAGTAAGCGCCGGTTCACCCCCATAGCCCATGCTTTGATTGGCCGCTCGTTCGCAGTTTAGGCTGCGGCTTTGACTTCGGCCTTGGGGAAGGCCCACGGCAGAAGGTCGTCGATGTCGGCGGGGGGATGGCCGGCGGCGATCACCTCGCGGGTGGCCTTCAGGTAGGCGAAGGGCTCGACCCCGTTCATCTTGCAGGTGGCGATGAGCGAGGCGATCCGGGCCCAGTTCTGTGCGCCTTCGTCGTGGCCGGCGAACAAGGCATTCTTCCGTCCCAGGGCCAGCGGCCGCATCTGGTTCTCGACGAGATTTCTGTCCATTTCGACCCGGGCGTCCCCGGCGAAGAGGGCCAGCCCGCCCCAGCGGGTCGGGATGTAGGCGACGGCCTTGCCCATCTCGGACTTGCGCGACAGCCGCGCGGCCTGGGCGCGGAGCCACGCCTCGAGCGCGTCGAGCAGCGGCACGGATCGATCCTGCCGCACAGCGCGGCGCCGTTCCGGAACAAGGCCGCGGATCTCCTTCTCGATGCCGTAGAGCCCCGCGATGCGGGTCGGCGCTTCTTCGGCGATGGGCGATCCCGCCTTCGGCGTGGCCTTGATGATCTCGCGCCGCGCATGGGCCCAGCAGTAGGCGAGCCGAAGCGGTTGCCCGTCTTCCCGCCGGTCATCGGCCAGCCGGTTATAGCCGGTATAGCCGTCGACCTGGAGGGTGCCCTCGAACCCGTCCAGCATCCGCTCCGCATGGGCGCCGCCCCGTCCCGGGGCATGGGCGAAGACCACTCCGGGCGGATCGTCCCCGCCCGATGGTCTGTCATCGCACGGCATCGCCCAAAGATAGCCAGTCTTCGTCCGGCCTGGTAGTGTCCCGAGGGATGGTGTAGGAACTGGCGTCCACCTGCTTCTTCATAGCTGGTGTCGCTCGTTCACTGAGCGGCGATCATGGCCGCATCAGGGTTATCGTCGCACAGGCCTGTCAGTTTTTCCACGGGCATGTAGCGGCGGCTGACGGCCCACTCATCGTTTTGCTCCAGCATGAGCGCGCCGACGAGGCGAACGACGGCCTCGCGGTTGGGGAAGATGCCGACGACGTTGGTGCGCCGCTTGATCTCCTTGTTGACGCGCTCCAGCGGGTTGGTGCTGTGCAACTTCGAGCGCAGGCTCTCGTCGAAGGCCATGTAGGCGAGGACGTCGTGCTCGGCCGCGTCCATCAGTTCGGCGACATCCCTGAACCGGTCACGCAGGCTGTCGGCGACCTCGCGCCACCGGGCGTGGGCCTGGTCCCGGTCCTTCTCGGCGAAGACGGTCTTCACCACGGCGCTGACCACCGGCTTGTTGGCTTTGCTCACGCGAGCCAGGAGATTGCGCTGAAAATGCACCCGGGGGCCGTTGAAAAAGGCGCGATCTGCTGATTCCATCTTCATGGCGGCATCATGTGGAGGGTGGCATGATCGGCAGTCGGACCCGAGATCAGTTGGAATTCTTTGTCTGCGGATCGGCTCGCGTGACCTCGTCCCCGACGATCACATCCTCGCCCGCGTCGACCGGGTTATCGACCTTGGCTGGCTTCGCGCGGAGGTGGCCGATCTCTACGCGCCAGGTGTTGGCCGACCGGGCATCGATCCGGAAGCCGCGGTCCGCCTGATGCTCGCGGGCTTCCTGCTCGGCATCGTCCATGACCGGCGCCTCCTGCGAGAAGCGCAAGTGAACCTGGCGATCCGCTGGTTCGCGGGCTTCGGCTTGAACGACAGGCTGCCGGATCATTCCTCGCTCACGCGCATCCGTCAGAGATGGGGCGCCGATCGGTTCCGGCGCATCTTCGAACGCACGGTGCGGGACTGCGTCGGCGCCGGGATCGCCAAGGGCGAGGTCGTGCATGTTGATGCGTCTCTGATCCGGGCCGACGTGTCCTGGGAGAGCCTCGTGGTGCGTCATGTCGATGCGGTGGCGACTGAGAACGGCGATCCTGTGCAGGAAGCGGAGACGGTTCGGGCCCGCAACTCGAAGAAGACCGGCAAGTTCAAGAAGGTCTGCCTCACCGATCCCGATGCGAGCATGGCGACGTCAGGGCGCAACCGTCGCCTGGAGCCCAGCTACAAGCAGCATGGCGTCGTGGACGATGTCTTCGGCGTGGTTCTCGACGTCGAGGTCACGACCGGGGAAGTGAACGAAGGCGAAGAGATCCTCGCCCGCCTCGATGCTGTCGAGAAGACGACCGGGACCAAAGTCGAGACGGTGACGGCGGATGCCGGCTATGCCTATGCCAAGATCTACGGCGGGCTCGAACGCCGGAAGATCGCCGCCGTCATTCCGGCCAAGGCCGAACCGATCCGCAGCCCGGTCCCGATGCGCCGGTTCCGCTACGACGCGAAGCACGACATCCTGAAATGCCCCCGGGGCAAAAAGCTCAAGGCCGGACGGGCCATCAAGCATGGGCGCTTCTTCACATCCCGGGCGCGCGACTGCCGCGGATGCGATCTCGCCCGTCTCTGCCTGTCGAAGGGGCGCGTGAACAAGGCCGTCGTGCTCGGGAATGATTACCCCGCCCTTCTGCGCGCGCGACGCCGTCGCGAGAGATGGTCGGAGGAAGACCGGGACCTCTACCAGCGCCACCGCTGGCGGTCGGAGGGCTACCATGGCGAGGCGAAGACCTGGCATGGGCTCGCCCGCGCGGTCCGGCGCGGTCTCCAGAACATGCGTATCCAGGCCTTCCTCACGGCGGCAGCGGTCAACCTCAAGAGGCTGGCGGCTGCGCTCTGCTCGGCGCTCGCACGCATTCTGTCGATTGCAGCTGGATGGGCCCGTTCGACGGCGCCGATGAACGCGAATGGCGAAAACCAGCCTGACGTTCAAGAAAGGGAACCGGCCATGGCAGCGTAGGCCGCAGCGGCCCGTTCTCGGCGCAATTCTTCAACGGCCCCACCCGGCAGCGCTGCCATCCGGCGCCCAGGACCTTGCTTGCAGCGGCCTTGAGGCCCTCGTGCGCATCGCTGATTACCATCTGCACGCCCCGCAGGCCGCGGCGGGTCAGCGAACGCAGGAAGTCCGCCCAGAACGTCTCGGCTTCGGAGGGCATGACCGTGATGCCGAGTATCTCGCGGCGGCCATCCGAGTTGACTGCGACGGCCACTATCACCGCCATCGAGACAACCCGACCGCCCTCGCGCAGCTTCACGTAGGTGGCGTCGAGCCACAGGAAGGGCCAATCGCCCTCCAGCGGTCGGTTCAGGAAGGCCTGGACGCGTTCGTCGATCTCTTCGCAGAGCCGCGAGACCTGGCTTTTGGAGGTGCCCGTCAGCCCCATGGCGCGCACCAGGTCGTCCACCGCTCGAGTGGAGACGCCGTGGATGTAGGCTTCCTGCACCACCGCCATCAGCGCCTTCTCCGCCGTCCGCCGCGGCTCGAGAAAGGTCGGGAAGTAGCTCCCCTTCCTCAGCTTGGGAATGTTCAGCCCGATCGTCCCGGCCCGCGTATCCCAGCGGCGCGGCCGGTAGCCGTTGCGCTGGTTCCCCCGGTCCGGCGTTCGCTCGCGCAGACCGGCCCCGCACACGGCGCCCACCTCGATCTCCATCAGCCGCTGCGCCGCATCCTGGATCAGCTCACGCAGAAAATCGGTGTCGTCGCTCTTGGAGATCGCCTCCGGAAGGTTGATCATAGCCTCGGTCATCGTGCTCTCCTTCGTTGTCTTCGGTCGTCGAACAACCTCAGACTACGAAGACGCGCGATGGCCGCCAGCCCGGCCACGCGCTGCGCTACGCCAAGGGCTTCGCGCGCGGCCTCCTACACCACGGAGTGGGGCACTACCTCCGGCCTCGCCCGGGGTCGAGCACGGGCGCGGCGTCCTGCGGGGCTTACGCGGCCCCACAGGGGCCACGGTTCCCTCCGGACCGTCCATGAACAGCTTGCCGGAGCGCTTTCAGCAGCATCGCCATCCGGTCCACTACGGGGGCGAGGTGGAACGCGGCGCGGCCCACCCAATCGGCCAGTGTCGAGCGGTCGATGGTGAGCTCGTGCCGGGCCATGACCTGGGCCTGGCGATACAGGGGAAGGTGCTCGGAATACTTCGAGACGAGGAGATGGGCGATGGTGGCCTCGGTGGGAAGGCCGCCTTCGATCAGCGCCGGCGGCGCGCTCGCCATCGTTCTTGAACCGATGGCGCACGATGGCTCGCCCTGCACGACGCCGGCCCGCCCCTTCGGGCAGGCGTAGCGGGGACGCACCGTGACAAGGACGCGGAATTGGGCCGGGGTGATGTCGAGGCGTTCCGAGCGGTCCTCGCCGATCCGGACCATGTCCCCGCACCCACAGCGGCAGGTCAGGCTTTCCGGCTCGATCACCCGCTCCTCGCGCGGGAGGTCTTTCGGGAGCGCCCGGGACGTGCGGGTCTGACGCGGGGGGCGGGTCTTCGCCCTTGCCGACGCCGAGACGTCATGCGTTTCCTGCGCCTCGGCGATCGCGGCCTCGAGGTCTTCGAAGGCCAGCTCCAGCTGATCGGGGCTCAGCTTCTCCGACCGCGGGCCGAACCGGGCCCGCTTCATCTCCCTCGCCAGATGCTCGAGCCGGGCGTTCAGCGCCGCCAGTTCGGCATTCCGGGATCTCAGATCGGCGTTCTCCGCATCCAGGTGAAGGCGTGCGGCCCGCTCCGCGGGCCGAGCGCTTCGATTTGCGCTTCGACGGCCTCCCGCAGATCGGCGGGAAGGGCCTCGAGAAGGCTCGGGTCGAGGGGCGACGGCATGGCCGATCATACCCCGCAGGGACCGGATGACCCAGTAAAATATGGCAATTCCTTACCCGGCCACCACCGGAGCCGCCACGCGACGGGCCATCACCCGTTTCCAATCCAGGCCTTCAAAGAGAGCCTCGAACTGTGCCCGCGACAGCCGCATCACCCCGTCCTGAACCTTAGGCCAGATGACATGGCCTTTCCTGCCGTCCGGTCCGCATCCTCCCCGACATCTGGGTGTGGACCCAGCAAGCCAGGAGGAAACAACATGGAAGAGGTTCGTGCGTTCGTCGGTCTCGACGTCCACAAGGCGACGATCTCCATCGCGGTCGCAGATGCGGGGCGAGAGGGCGAGGTCCGCCATGTCGGGACGGTCGAGAACGTCCCGGAGGCCATCGCAAAGCTGGTGCGCCGCCTCGGCCGCCGGCACGGGGCCGTCGAGTTCGTCTACGAGGCGGGGTCGTGTGGCTACAGCGTCCAGCGCCAGATCGCCGGGATGGGGTTCTCCTGCCGTGTCTGCGCGCCTTCATTGACGCCCCGCAAGCCAGGCGACCGGATCAAGAACGACCGGCGCGACGCGAACGCGCTGGCACGCCTGCTGCGGGCCGGCGAGTTGACTTACGTGTGGGTGCCGGACCCGTTGCACGAGGCGCTACGCGATCTGGTCCGGGCCCGTCACGCGGCGGCTCAGGACGTGCGCCGCGACCGCATCCGCATCCAGGCCTTCCTGCTCCGCCACGACGTGCGTTTCGAGGGCAAGGCGTGGAGCACACGGCATCGCAAGTGGATGCTGAACCGCCACTTTGCGCATCCGGCCCAGCAGATCGCGTTCCAGTTCTACCTCAACGCGCTCGAACGCGACGAGGACCATAAGGCCGGCGTCGAGGGACAGATCAAGGAACTCCTCGCTGCTTCGCCTTGGGCGGCGCAGATGCAGGCCCTCCAGGCGCTCAGGGGCGTCGGTCCCATCGTCGCGGCCACGGTTCTCGCCGAAGTCGGCGACTTCTCCCGCTTCGCTCATCCGCGCCAACTGGTCGCCTACTTCGGACTCGCACCCGGCGAGCACAGTTCCGGCAGCACCGTTCGACCGCGCGGCATCACCAAGGCGGGCAGTTCCATCGCGCGCTCGGTTCTGTGCGAGGCGGCCTGGAACTATCGCACGACGCCGAAGGTCGGCGTTTGGATGAAGCAGCACCGTCCGCCCGTGCCGCAGGAAATCATCGCGCTGGCGTGGAAGGCGCAGCTGCGGCTGCATAAGACCTACCGTCGGCTCAGCGCGCGCGGCAAGCGCTCGGTGGTCGTCACCGCCGCCGTCGCCCGCGAACTTCTCTGCTTCATCTGGTCGATCGGCCAGCGGGTGCCGATCGGCGCCTGAGCTACGCATTCATCAACGCTCCGCATCAGCGAGGACGTCGGGAGCGGTAGAGGGGATCCTCGAGTTCATGTTGGACAGGTGACAACGCCCACGTCCGTGGCCAGAACGAGGCAGCCCTCCGACGCACCGTCATCATGGGGTATCCAATCCCCGAATAGGAGTCTGAGCGACCGTCGATATTACCCGGCGTCCTCACCTATGCGGATCGTGCCATATCAGGATCGCCACCTGCCGAAGGGGGAATTTCTCCTGCGGCCAGAACCGTTGACAAAGGCCATAGGGGTGAAGCTGCCAAATTCGAGGCGCTTGTAGATCAGGACCAACCCATTCGCCATTGTCGCTCGGACCAATGGCGCGACATGGCTCATCGTCCCAGACCAGCACCTTGATCCGATCACCTCGCTTGGAGCGGAACACCACCCTCAGCCCCGAATGGGGATCGAGGCCCAGCTCGTGTCTCGAACGGTGGCGGCGAGACCGTCGTGCCCCCGGCGGAAGTCCACGGGGCGCATGGCGATCGCGATCGGCAGGCGTTGCCCCGGCAGGATCACCGCCAATCCTCGCGCAGCGCCGACGCGATCTCGGCGATCCGCACCGCCGGCGTCGAAGACCCCAGCCGGATCACCACGCCTCCGCCGGCCTCGATCTCGATCCGCTCGGAGGCTCTTGGCTCCGGATCGGTAATCGAGTCTGGCCCAGGCTGGGAGGGCTCGGGATCTTCCAGCATCAGCGGCACGAACATTGGCGAGGCCAGGGCCGGGGCCGGACCGAGCTTGCCCTCACGGTGAAGGCGTCGCCACGTCGTCACCTGCGACGGCATCAGCCGATGCCGCCGCGCCACCTCGCCGACCATCGCCCCGGGCGCGTGGCTCTCCGCCGCGATCCGCAGCTTCACGTCCGCAGGCCACGTCCGACGCCCGGACCCGCGATCCTCCCGAACCTCGTAGCGTCCCGCAAACCCGTCCGACATCGCACTCTCCCGACCCACGCCGCACGAATAGGACGGACCGCGCAGCAGGGACGATATCAGAAAGGAATGGGGCATAGGCCGCGCTTACGATTGCACTCCGAGGCACGCCACCCGTTCGATGGCCGCCCCTCTGCATATGAGGCCGCCGGCGCCCCGCACAAGGCCGCCCACCCTCCGGCCGGGCCGGCTGCATTCGGACAAGACGTGGCGCGGCGCGGGGCTCGACGGTCGATCGCGGTGGAGACGGGTCGCCCCGGTTCGCTCCCTCCGCCATCCTGCCGGAGGATCCGCCACCGACGATCCGGCGGAGGATGGATCGGAAAGGCCGCTCGCGCGTCTTGAGACGGCATGACGGTTCTCGACATCTCCACCCTGATCATCGTCGCCGCGGCCGGGTTCGCGTCGCTGAACGCCATCTTCCTGCGGTTGCCGGCGGGGATCGGCGTCCTCGCGATCTCGCTCGGGTGCTCGGTGGTGGCGCTCCTCGTCAGCCGCTTCGTGCCGGGGCTGGCTTTCGCCGAGGACGCGGCCGCGGCGGCCCGGGCGCTCTCCTTCGACACCACGCTGCTCGAGGGGATGCTGGGCCTGCTGCTTTTCGCCGGGGCGCTCCACGTGAAGGTCGAGGAGCTGAAGCGGCAGCTTCCCGTGGTCCTGCTCACCGCCTCACTCGGCGTCGTCGTCTCGACGCTCGTCATCGGCGCCGGCTTCTGGGCGCTGACCGGGGTGTCGCTCGCCGTGGCCCTCGTCTTCGGCGCCATCGTCACCCCGACGGACCCGGTCGCGGTGATGGGCGTCCTGCGGACCGCCGGGATCAGGCGCAGCCTCGAGACGATGATCGCGGGCGAATCGCTGCTGAACGACGGCGTCGCCTATGTCGTCTACCTGCTCCTCGTGGCGCTCGCCTTTCCGGGTCTCGCGGGCTCGGGCGAGGCCGGCCACGCGATCGGCCTCGCCGACGGTGCGCTGCTGTTCGTGCGGGAAGCCTTCGGCGGGGCGCTTCTCGGCGTGGCGCTCGGCTGGCTGACGTTCCGGGTGATGCGCAAGATCGACGACTACGCCGTCGAGGTGCTGCTGACCCTGGCGCTGGTGATGGGCGGCTATCTGCTGTCGCTGGAGCTGCACCTCTCCGCGCCGATCATGGCGGTGATGGCGGGGCTGCTGATCGGCCATGTCGGCATGGAGGGCGGCATGTCCCAGACCACGCGCGAGCATGTGGACGCCTTCTGGCGGATCGTCGACGAGCTTCTGAACATCGCGCTCTTCGTGATGATCGGCTTCGAGATCTTCGCCGTCTCCTTCACCGGCCGGACCTTCTGGATCGGCACGGCCGCCATCGGACTGTCGCTCGCCGGGCGCTTCGCCGCGGTGTCCGTGCCGCTGCTGATCCTGCGGCCGTTCCGCGCCTTCGACCGGGGCGTCGCACGGGTCCTGACATGGGGCGGCATCAAGGGCGGCATCTCCATCGCCCTGGCGCTCGGCCTTCCGGCTGCGGGCGACAAGGATCTGATCCTCGGCGCCACCTATCTGGTCGTCGTATTCTCCGTCATCGTGCAGGGCCTGACCGTCGCGCCGCTGGCGCGACGGTTCGCGACCTGAGGTCGGGTAACGGGTCGAGGCCCGGTGCCGGACTATTCCCTGCCGTTCGCGGTTCTAGGGATCGAGGCGCTCGATCTGTTCCTTGAGGCGGAGCTTCCGGCGTTTCATCTCCTTGATCGCCAGATCGTCGCAGGCCGGGCTGCGCTGGGCAGCCTCCACCTCGGACGAGAGAGCCTCATGCTTCTTCCGCAGTTCCCGAACATGCGAACTCACAGACATGCGTCACCTCCTCTTTTCTGAGAATCTCAACTTAGGAGGGATTGCGCGAAATGTCATCTGGCGGTTACGAAAAATGCGTCTCGGGCGCTCCGGGCGCCAAGAAGTTACTCGAGTGCCGCGCCATCGCGCAGGATTGCACGCGCGGAGGGCGAAAAACCGTCGCCGTTCCCGCCATGCGCCGCGCCCGCATGGAGGACGAGGGAGGCCGCGATCCGGGCCGGCGCCCGGCCGCCCTTGATCCCTGACACGAGGATCAGCGTCGCGTCCCGCCCCTCCCGGGGGCGGATCGGACGCAGGACGAGGCTGCCGAGCCGGCCGGCCATCGCCGTGAGCAGGTCGGGGAGCCGATCGGCCTTCTGGATCAGGGTCATGCGGCCACGCGGCAGCAGCCGCCGGCTGCCGGCTTCCACCCAGCCGTCGAGGCCGAGGCGCTCGCCGAGGGCCGCCTCGCGGTCGGCGTCGCGCGCCGCCGTGCCTTTCCGGCGGTCGAAATAGGGCGGGTTGGAGAGCACGTGGTCGAAGCGCCGCGCCCTGAGGCCCGCGGGCATGGCGCCGATATCGCCGGTCACGATCTCCGCCGCGAGACCGGCCTCGGCCGCGTTTCGCGCCGCAAGCATCGCGTAACCGGGCTGTAACTCAACCCCGGATAGATCAAGCCCCGGCACGCGCCGGCCGAGGCAGAGCAGCGCCGCGCCGGTCCCGGTGCCGAGATCGAGCACGCTCTGACCCGGCGCTGCGGGCACGGCGGCTGCCAGAAGGACCGGATCGAGCCCCGCGCGGTAGCCCCGCCGCGGCTGCCAGAGATGGAGCCGGCCGCCGAGGAAGGCGTCGCGGGTGAGATCAGCCTCCGGGATCGACATCGTTGTCGCGCAGGATCGCCCTGGCCATGAAATGGTCGCGGTCCGCGACCATGAGCCGCCGCGGCAGGATGCCGATGGAGCCTTCGAGGGTGCTCGTATGGACGTCGAGTTCGAACACCTCTATCCCCTCGCCCGACAGAAGCGCCTTGGCGAAGGCGAGGGTGGCCGGGTTGTTGGTCCGCAGGAGTTCCTTCATGGGTCAGGGCCATAGCGGCGGGCCGTCACGGGCGAAAGGGGGCGCGATGGCGCGCGGAACGGAACCGCACGAGAAGCTGGCCGAGGCGCTGTCGGTCGAGCTCGACGAGGTCGACGCGACGATCCGCGCGCGCATGAGCTCCGAGAACGCGCCGCGCATCCCGGAGATCACCGCCCATCTGGTGGGCGCGGGCGGCAAGCGCATCCGCCCGATCCTGACCCTCGCGAGCGCCCGGCTCATGGGCTACGAGGGCTGCGCCCATGTCTTCCTCGCCGCGACGGTCGAGTTCATCCATACCGCGACGCTTCTCCACGATGACGTGGTGGACGAGAGCGCCACCCGGCGCGGCCGGCCGACGGCCAATCTTCTCTGGGACAACAAGTCGAGCGTCCTCGTCGGCGACTATCTCTTCGCCCGCGCCTTCCAGCTCATGGTCGAGGCCGGATCCATCCGCGTGCTCGGCATCCTCTCGGACGCCGCGGCGACGATCGCGGAAGGCGAGGTGCTGCAGCTCAGCGCCGCCGGCGACCTCGCCACGACCGAGGAGACCTACTTGAAGATCGTCCGCGGCAAGACCGCGGCGCTGTTCTCCGCGGCCACCGAGGTCGGCGGCGTCATCGCCGGGGCGGGCGAGGCGCAGACCCGCGCGCTCTGGACCTATGGCGACGCGCTCGGCATCGCCTTCCAGATGGCCGACGACCTGATCGACTGGATGGACGGGACCGGGAAGGGGCGGGGCGACGATTTCCGCGAGGGCAAGCTGACCCTGCCGATCATCCGCGCCGTCGCCGCCGCCTCGGGCGACGACCGGGACTTCTGGGCGCGCACCATCGGCAGGCGGCAGCACCGCGAGGGCGATCTGGAGCGGGCGGCGCGCCTTCTCGAGGAGACCGGCGCGCTGGCCTCTGTGCGCGCCACGGCGATCGCGCGGGCCGACCTCGCGAAGGCGGCGCTGGCCGAGCTTCCCGACGACCCCCTCCGCGACATGCTTTCCGATCTCGCCGATTTCGTGGTCGCGCGGCTCAGGTGAGCGACGCGGCGGTGACCCACCAGCCGGAATGGGCGGCGGCCAGGGTGCGCGCCGCTTCCTCCGCCTCCGGCCGGGTGGCGTAGAGGCCGAAACAGGTCGCCCCCGATCCCGACATCCGCGACAGCAGGCAGCCGTCGGTCGCCGCGAGGCGGGAGAGGGCGACGCCCACGGCCGGCTCGATGGCGCGCGCCGGCGTCTCGAGATCGTTGCGCTGCGCGGCGAGCCAGCGCGCCAGCGCGGGCGCGTCGGGGCAGGGCGGGATGTCGGGCAGGGGGGCGTTTTGGGCCGAGGCGAGTGCGCCGAAGACCGCCGGCGTCGGGAGCGCCCGGCCGGGATTGACGAGGCAGAGATGGGCGGGCGGCAGCGGCGGCACCTCGTCCAGAACCTCGCCGACCCCGCGCATCCGCCGTGGCCGGTTCGCGAGACAGACCGGCACGTCGGCGCCGAGCGCCAGCACGTCCTCCGGCACGAGGCGGCCGTCGAGCGCGGCGAGCGCCCGCAGCGTCGCCGCCGCATCCGCCGATCCGCCGCCGAGGCCGGAGGCGACCGGCAGCCGCTTTTCCAGCGCGAGCGCCGCGGGCGCGCCGCCCGCGCGCCGCGCGGCGCGAAGCACCAGGTTGTCCTCGTCCGCGCCGAGCCCCGCCGCGAAGGGCCCGGTGATCGCCAGCGACCACGCCTCCGCCGCCTCGGCACGCACCCGGTCGCCCACGTCCGCGAAGGCGACCAGCGAGTCGAGCAGATGATAACCGTCGGCCCGGCGGCCGGTGACGTGAAGGCAGAGATTGACCTTGGCCGGCGCGAAGGCCTCAGCGGCCATCGGCGACCTTGAGGGGCGGCGATCCCTCTTCCGCGAGCACCCGGTCGAGCCCGATCTCGAGCTTGCGGCGGATGCGCTCGGGGTCGACCTCGTCGTTCTGGTCGTTCTCCGCGAAGCTCAGCGCGCGCTGCCACTGGAACCGGGCCTCGAGCTCTCGGCCGACCGCCCAGAGCACGTCGCCCAGATGGTCGTTCACCACCGGATCGACGGGCATCAGCGACACCGCCTTCTCCATCGGCTCCACCGCCTCCTCGTAGCGCCCGAGCCGGTAGAGGCCCCAGCCGAGGCTGTCCACGATATAGCCCGAATCCGGCGAGGCATCGACGGCCGTCTCGATCATCGACAGCGCCTCGTCGAGCTTCTCGTGCCGTTCGAGAAGCGAATAGCCGAGATAGTTCAGCACCTGCGGCTGCTCGGGGCTGAGCTCCAGCGCCTGGCGGAAATCGGCCTCCGCCGCCTCCCAGGCGTCCAGCCGCTCCTCGGTGATGGCGCGGGCGAAATAGACCTTCCACTGGCTCTCCTGCGGCCCCTCGAAGAGCGCGATCGCCTCGTCATAGGCGTCGCGCGCCTCGGCGAAGCGATCCTCCTCCCGCAGCGAATCGCCGAGGCTCACATGCACCACCGCCCGGTCGGGATATTCCCCCGCGAGGCGCTGCATCGTCTCGATCGCCTGGCCCTTGCGCCCGGCCGACATCTGCGCCTCGGCGCGCCCCAGCCGTGCGGCGAGATAGGCCGGGTCGTCCGCCGGCACCCGGTCGTAGCTCTCCACGGCGAGGTCGTACTGCTCCATCTCCTCGAAGAGGATGGCGGAGAGCAGGGTCGCCTCGGTATGGTCGGGGCGCAGGTATTCCGCCATCCGCGCATAGAGCAGCGCGTAGGAGGGCGAGGTCTGCCCCGCTACCGCATTGGCGATGTCGAAGCTGACCTCGGCGATCCCCGCCGTGGCGTCGGGCGCCACGGTGTAGTCGAGCGTCTCTCCCGCATCGAGCCTCTCGCGGACGCCGGCGAGTGCCGCGTCGAGGGTTCCGGCCTCGCTCCCGGCCAGCAGATCCGACGCCGCCTCGGCCCGCCCCAGCTGCGAGAGGATCTCCGTGCGCGCCCGGAGGCCGCGGCGGGTTAGGCGCAGCCCCTCCTCGCCGGCGAGAAGGTTCTCGGCCTCCTCGAACCGCCCCAGCGCGGCGAGGGCGAGCGCCTTGTGATAGGCGCCGTAGGCGGCCACCGAGCCGTCCGTTCCGACCGCGTCGAAGGCGGCGAGCGCCGCCTCCGTCCGGCCGGCGCCGAGCAGAGCCCAGCCGCGCACCAGCCCGTCATAGAGCGGCCCGACGCCCACACCGTCGTCGAGGCGGGCGAGCACGCCCTCCCAGTCGCCCGCCGCCGCGCGGTCCGACAGGATGGCGAGCGCGCCGACCTGGCTCTCGCCGCCCGCCTCGAGCATCTCCCCGGCGACCGCCGCCGCCTTGTCGACCTCCTCGAGCGAGAGATAGGCGCCGGCGAGCGCCTCCATCAGCGGCAGGTTCTCCGGGTCGCGCGCCATCGCCTGCGAGAGGTAGCGCGCGGAGGCGACGAAATCGTCGCCCATCTGCGCCGCACGTCCGGCGAGATAGGCGCCGGCATCCTCCTGTGCCGCGGCCGGCAGGGCGCCGAGGAGAAGTCCGGTGAGGATGAGCGGGCGGAACATGGGATCGCGTCCTTTCCGTGATGTCCGGGAGGGAGCCTAGGGATCGCCCGGCGCGGCGGCAACCGCGCCGGGCGCGCGCCCGGCTCACATATTCGGGTAGTTCGGCCCGTCGCCGCCCTGGGGCGTGGTCCAGACGATGTTCTGGGACGGGTCCTTGATGTCGCAGGTCTTGCAATGGACGCAGTTCTGGAAGTTGATCACGAACCGGTCGCGGCCGGTGGTCTCGTCCTTGACGAACTCGTAGACCCCGGCGGGGCAGTAGCGCTGCGAGAGCCCCGCATATTTCGGCAGGTTCACCTCCACCGGCACGTCGGGGTCCTTCAGCTTCAGATGGGGCGGCTGGGTCTCGGCGTGGTTGGTATTGGAAAAGCTCACATTCGTGAGGCGGTCGAAGCTGAGCCGGCCGTCGGGCCTGGGATAGGCGATAGGCTTGTGCTTCGAGGCCTCCTCGGTCGCGGCGGCGTCGGTCTTGCCATGGCCCATCGTGCCGAAGACCGAGAAGCCGAAGCGGTTCGTCCACATGTCGAACCCGCCGAGCACCAGGCTCGCCTGGAGCCCGTATTTCGACCAGATCGGCTTCACGTTGCGCACAGGCTTCAGGTCGTGGCCGATCGCGCCCTCGCGCACCTCGATGTCGTAGCCCTCGAGCACGTCGCGCGTCCGTCCCGCCTCGATGGCGCCATGCGCCGCCTCGGCCGCCGCCTTGCCCGAGAGCATGGCGTTGTGGTTGCCCTTGATGCGCGGCACGTTCACCATCCCCGCCGCGCAGCCCAGAAGCGCGCCGCCCGGAAAGGCGGTGCGGGGCAGGGATTGCCAGCCGCCCTCGGTGATCGCCCGCGCGCCGTAGCTCACCCGCTTGCCGCCAGTCAGCAGGTCCTTGACGTAGGGATGATGCTTGAACTGCTGGAAGGCCAGATAGGGGTTCACGTGCGGGTTGCGGTAGCCCAGATGCACGACGAAGCCGACATAGACCTGGTTGTTGTCCAGGTGGTAGATGAAGGACCCGCCGCCGGCGGAATTGCCCAGCGGCCAGCCCATCGTGTGCACCACCGTGCCGGGTCTGTGCTTCTCGGGATCGACCTCCCAGAGCTCCTTCATGCCGAGCCCGTATTTCTGCACGTCGGCATCGGCATCGAGCTGGTAGCGGGCGATCACCTGTTTCGACAGCGAGCCGCGCACCCCCTCGCCGAGGAAGACGTACTTGCCGTGAAGCTCCATGCCCGGCTCGTAGCTCGCGCCCCTGGTGCCGTCGGCCTCGATGCCGAACTCGCCGGCGACCACGCCCTTTACCCGGCCCTCGTCGTCGTAGACGAGCTCCGAACAGGCCATGCCGGGGAAGATCTCCACCCCCAGCGCCTCGGCCTGCTCGGCCAGCCAGCGGCAGACATTGCCCATCGAGACGATGTAGTTGCCGTGGTTGTTCATCAGCGGCGGCATCGCCCAGGTCGGCACCGACACCTTGCCCGACTCGCCAAGATAGAAGAACTTGTCGTCCTTGACGGCGACGTCGAGCGGGGCGCCCTTCGCCTTCCAGTCGGGGATCAGCGCGTCGAGACCGGCGGGATCGAGGACCGCGCCCGAGAGGATGTGCGCCCCGACCTCGGATCCCTTCTCCAGCACCACGACCTCGCGGCCGGGATCGAGCTGTTTCAGCCGGATCGCGGCGGAGAGCCCGGCGGGCCCGGCGCCGACGATGACCACGTCGTATTCCATGGATTCGCGGGCGGTCTCGGACATCTGTTCCTCCGGCTGGGCTGTCTCCTCGCCTCTGCCGTCCATATCGGCAGCCGCCCCGCGGAATCAATCGCGACACCGCGTCGGGCCCCCGGATCCCGCCGGAGAGGAGAAAAAAAGCGCCAGGGGGTGGAATCGCCCCCCCGAACGACCTTTCTGTACCCTGCCGGGTATGTAACGTTCGACCGGCTGGAGTTGACGTGATCGGCCCGCGGTCGGGCCAGGACGAGGGACGCGATGGACAAGATACCGCTCACCCGTGAGGGGCACACCGCGCTGAACGACGAGCTGAAGCGCCTGAAGTCGAAGGATCGCCCCGAGATCATCCAGGCCATCGCCGAGGCGCGTGAGCACGGCGATCTCAGCGAGAATGCCGAATACCATTCCGCCAAGGAGAAGCAGTCCTTCATCGAGGGCCGCATCAAGGAGATCGAGGGCATCCTCTCCCGCGCCGAGGTGATCGACACCGCCAAGCTCTCCGGCCCGATCAAGTTCGGCGCCACGGTGAAGCTCGTGGACGAGGATACCGACGAGGAGAAGACCTACCAGATCGTCGGCGAGCCGGAGGCCAATCTCGAGAAGGGCAAGCTCAACATGAAGTCCCCCCTCGCGCGGGCGCTCATCGGCAAGGAAGAGGGCGATTCCATCGAGGTCCGCACCCCCGGCGGGGAGAAGGCCTACGAGGTCCTCTCGGTCGCCTACCGCTGATGGCCCCGGTCCCCCCGCTCGAGCGCCCGGCCGACCGCCGCCCCCTCCTCGCCATCGCCTGGGGCGCCACCGTGGTCTGGCTGCTGATCGCGATCCTGGTGTTCTTCGGCATGACCGGCGGGGAGGCCGCGCTTGACCCCCTGCGCGTGATGATGGTGCCGGTCGCGATCTTCGGCCCGGTGGCGATCGTCTGGGTGGCGGCGCTCAACGCCATGCGGCTCGCCGAGATCCGCCACGCCCTCGACGCGCTCGGCGGCGGCAGCGGCGAGGACCTCGCGCGCAGGCTCGACGCGGTGCTGAAGGCACAGAGGGAGACCCAGGCGATGCTGCAGGCGGATCCCCGCGCGGTCTCCGCCGCCTCCGGGTCGCCCGCCGCGAAGCCTTCCCGGCCGGTACGGTCGCCCGAGCCCGTCCGCTCGCCGGAGCCCGCCCCGGCCTCCGGGACGCCGCAGCCGGCGCAGCCCGCCGCGAAGGCGGCGGAACGTCGGCCGGCCGCGGCGCCCGCCGATCCCGAACCGCCGCGATCCCCCGAAGAGACCGCCCCAGGGGCGGCCCCCGAGGTCGCGCCGGAGCCGGTCGAGACGTCGGTCCTGATCGCGGCGCTGCAATTCCCCGCCGATCCCGACGATCAGGAGGGGTTCCGCGCCATGCGCCGGGCGCTGCGGCACCCGCAGGCCAAGCAGATCGTCACCGCGGCGCAGGACGTCCTGACGCTGCTCAGCCAGGACGGCATCTACATGGACGATTTCACCCTGGGCGAGGTGCCCTCCGCCCTGCTGCGCCGCGTCGCGACGGGTGAGCGGGGCGCCGGGGTGGCCGAGGCCGCGGCGCTGTCCGATCCCGCCGCGGAAGGGCGGATCGCCGAGCGGATGGGTTCGGACCCGATCTTCCGGGACGCCACGGACCATTTCCTGCGTCTCTTCGACCGGCTGCTCGCGGATCTCGAGCCGGGCACCGGCGATGACGACCTCGCCGCGCTCGCCCGCACCCGCACCGGCCGCGCCTATCTGCTGATCGGTCGCGCCCTCGGCAGTTTCGCCTGACCGGCATTTCGGGGGTCGCGGAGCGCGCAGACCGCCGCGACCGCCCGGCACCGCCGGCGCTCCGCACGGGGGGACGGGGGCGGAGGGACGGGGGCGGACCGATCCGGCCCCGCCCGGTCGCGCCCTCGCGCTGCGCTCAGAACTGCTCGAGCAGACGGCGCAGGTAGTCGAGCTCGCGCTCGGGGCGCTGCTGCTCGCCGGAGCGGCGGCGGATGTCGTCCAGTAGCTCCTGGGCGCGGCGCTCGGCGGTCTCGGGAACGAGGTTCGACCGGTCCGATCCCATCTGCCCGTTCTGACCCGATTCGCGGCCCAGCGGATCGCGGGCCTCGCCGTCCGGATTCCCCATCGCCTGCCCCTGACCCTGGCCCTGACCGTTGCGCCGCTCCTCCTCCATCGCCTCGGCGAGGTCGCGCATCCCCTCGCGAAGCGCATCCATCGCCTCCGCCTGCCGGTCGAGCGCCTCCGGCGTGTTGCCGTCGCGCAGGGCCTGCTCGGCGCCCTCCATCGCCCGTTCGGCGCGCTCCAGCGAATCGCGCGCCGAATCTCCGCTCTCGGTGCCGGCTCCGGGCAGGTTGCCGCGCTGGCGGTTCAGCTCGTCGCGCAACGCCTGCTGCCGGTCGGCGAGGCCCTGGCCCTGTCCGGGCGCCCCCTGACCCTGGCCTTGGCCCTGTCCTTGACCTTGTTGGCCTTGCTGACCCTGCTGACCCTGTTGGCCCTGCTGCCCCTGCTGCCCGCGCTGGCCGTCCTGCATGCCGCGGAACGCATCGTCGGACAGACCCTGCTGGTCGCGGAGCGTCTCCTGGAGCCCCTGCATGCTCTGCTGGCCCTGGCCGCCCTGCTGGCCCTCGCCCTGCGTCACGCGCATGTTTTCGAGCATCCGGTTGAGCTGCTCCATGAGCGCCTGCGCCTCGGCCATCCGGCCCTCCTCCATCAGGCGCTGGATCTCGTCCATCATTTCCTGCAGCTGGTCGCCGGTGATCTCCTGGCTCTCGCTTTGGGCCTGCTGCCGGTCCTGGCCCTGGCTCTCCTCGGCGAGCTGGCGGATGTAGTCGTTCATCGCCTCGCGCAGCTCCTGCATCAGCTCGGCGATCTCGGCCTGGTCGGCGCCGTTCTCCATCGCTTCCGAGAGGCGCTGCTGGGCGCGTTCCATCCGTTCGCGGGCGTCGTCGAGGTCGCCGAACTCGATCTCGTTGGCGATCGCCCAGAGCTCCGCGGCGATCTCGTCCTGCACCTCGGGGCCGAGCGACGCGTCCTTCGTCCCCGCCTCGAGCCGCCGGATCGCCACCCGGAGCCGCAGATAGAGCGATTCCGACGGGAACAGCCCGTCCGGCCGCCAGGAGACGGCGCGCAGGATCTGCGCCACCCGGCCCGCATTGTCCCGCGTCCAGAGCAGGTCGCGGCGCTGCTCGACGATCGCCTGCGCCAGTGGATCGAAGAAGCGCTGACCGGCGAGCTCGGTCTGCACCCGGCCGCTGGACCCCGTCTGGCCGATCTCGTCGGCCACCTCGTAGGTCATCGTCACCGGCAGGTTGGCCCAGGGATGTTGCGAGAAATCCTCCTCCAGCGTGCCCTGGAACGCGCTGCGGTCGCCGGAGATCGGCAGCGGCAGATCCACGATCAGCGGCGCGCGCGGATCGGGCGGCGGCGCGAGGCCGTGGCGCCGCTCCACCCGGTCGAGATCGAGCGCGATCCGCACCTGCCCAGAGGCGACGCCGAAATCGTCCTGCGCGGCGAAGCCCTGGCGGAACTCGCCGCCCATCGCCCGCTCCGGCGCGCCGGTGACGCGCACCGCAGGAGGCGCGTCGGGCACCATGGCGACCTCCCAGTCCCGCCCGCCGGGCCCGATGAGCGCGATCTCGCCGGACCGCGTCACCTCGAAACTCGCCTCCTGGCCGGCGAGCGGCTCCTCGCCGGAGGCGGCGGAGACGGTCTCGGTGACGGCGAGCGCCCCCGGCGCGCCGTAGAGCCGCAGGGTCACCCGGCTGCCCTCGGGCACCTCCACCGCGCGGTCCGGCAGGTCGGCGAGATAGAGCGAGGGGCGGCCGGTATGGGCCGGCGGTTCGATCCAGCCCTCCCAAGCCGGGCCGCCGGCCAGGGCCTGCCCGCTGCCCGGCGCGATCTGCGCCACCGAGCCGACCCGCCAGACCGAGCCGAAGAGCAGCGCCACCGCGAAGGCCAGGAGCGCCACGTAGCGCAGCGCGAAGGGGTCGCGGCTCGCCATCCGCAGATCGGGCCGCACCGCGCGCGCGTCCCGGATCCGCCGGGCCATCCGCGTCATGTGCGCCTCCCAGAGGGCGCGCGAGCCCGCGTCGCCGGCGCCGATCGCCTGGGCGTCCGACAGCGCCGCGATCGGCCTTCCCGGCAGGGTCGCGTCGAGCCGCGCCAGCGCCTCCGCCGCGCTGGGCCAGCGGAACCGGGCGATGCCGCGCGCCGCGGCCCAGAGCGCCCCGCCGATCGCGGCGAGCCCGGCGAACCACGCCGCCTCGAGCGGCAGGACATCCTGCAGCCCCAGCATCAGCGCCGCGAGCGTGACCAGCAGGATCGACCAGAGCGGCCAGAAGGCGCGCGCCGCGCGTTCGGCGGCGAGGCCGGCGCGGGTCAGTCCGAGCGGCGCGCGAAGACCGGCGCGCGCGGCCTCCGGAAGGGGTCGTCTCGGGGTCATGGACCTCCGGGCACTGGCCCGATCGTGGCGGCCCGATGCGGCGGATTCCGCGTTAGAGCCATGTCAGAGCCATTCCGGCACCCTATCGCGGGCGAGCATCTCGTCAATCGACGGGCGCGGCCGGATGACGGCGAAGTGATCCCCCCGGACCAGCACCTCCGGCACCAGCGGACGGGAATTGTATTCCGACGCCATCACCGCCCCGTAAGCGCCCGCCGAGCGGAAGGCGACCCGGTCCCCCGCCGCCAGCGGCGGCAGGGCGCGGGCGCGGGCGAAGGTGTCGCCGCTCTCGCAGACCGGGCCGACCACGTCCGCCGCCTCCAATTCGACGCCCGCCTCGGGCTCGACGAGCGGCACGATGTCGTGATGGGCGCCGTACATGGCGGGCCGGATCAGGTCGTTCATGCCGGCATCGACGATCAGCCAGCGCCGGCCGGATTCCCGCTTGAGATAGATCACCTCCGCCACCAGCACGCCGGCGTTGCCGGAGATCAGCCGCCCCGGCTCGATCTCGATCTCGCAGCCCAGATCGCCCAGCGTGCGGCGGATCAGCGCGCCGTAATCCGAGGGCAGGGGCGGCGCGTCGTTGCCGCGCGTGTAGGGGATGCCGAGACCGCCGCCGAGATCGAGCCGGCGGATATCGTGGCCCTGCTCCCTGAGCCGCCGGGTCAGCGCCGCAACCTTTCCGTAGGCCGCCTCGAAGGGGGCCAGCGAGGTGAGCTGCGAGCCGATATGCACGTCGATCCCCAGGACCGCGAGGCCCGGCAGCGCGCCGGCCCGGGCGTAGAGCGCCTCCGCCCGGTCGATCGGCACGCCGAACTTGTCCTGCCGGCGCCCGGTGGCGATCTTGTCGTGGGTGCCCGCATCCACGTCGGGATTGACCCTGAGCGCGACCGGCGCCGTGAGGCCGAGCCCGTCCGCCACCTCCGAGAGCGCCTCCAGCTCGGGCTCGGATTCCACGTTGAACTGCCGGATCCCGGCCCGCAGCGTCTCCGCCATCTCCGCCCGCGTCTTGCCGACGCCGGAGAAGACGATCCGGTCCGCGGCGATCCCGGCGGCCCGGGCGCGGGCGTATTCGCCCACCGAGACCACGTCCATGCCGGCGCCGAGATCGCCCAGGAGCTTCAGCACCGCGAGGTTCGAGCAGGATTTCATCGCGTAGCAGACGAGGTGGTCCATCCCCTCGAGCGCCTGCGCGAAGAGCTGGAAATGCCGCGTCAGCGTGGCGGCGGAATAGCAGTAGAAGGGCGTGCCGACGCAATCGGCGATATGGTCGAGTTCGACGTTCTCGGCCATCAGCCGTCCGCCGCGATAGAGAAAGTGATCCATTGCGCCTCCCGGTTCGCGCCGCGCCCCGCCTGTCCCCGTCGGAGCGGCGTTGCCGCACGCGATCATCGGCGCCCGCTCCGCGGGCGCGGGCCTCCGGCGGGAGTATTTCGCCAAAGGATGAAGGGCAAGCGAGGCAAGGGGTCCGGGCAAGAAGAAACCCCCGAACGGCGGTCCGGGGGTTCGATGGTTCCGCGATGTCGCGGGCGAGGGGCCTCTAGAGGAGACCTTCGCGCTGGGCCTTCTTCCGGGCGAGCTTGCGCTGCCGGCGGATCGCCTCGGCCTTCTCGCGCGCCTTCTTCTCCGAGGGCTTCTCGAAATGCTGCTTGAGCTTCATCTCGCGAAAGACACCCTCACGCTGGAGCTTCTTCTTGAGGGCACGGAGCGCCTGGTCGACATTGTTGTCGCGAACGCTGACCTGCATGTGGTTTTCACCACCTTTCTAAGTCTGGGGTTTCGGAAGTCGTGCAGGAACTGGCCGTGTACCATGGCCGGACCTACCTGTCCAGCGACAGCAGTGAGGAGGCCGCAATGGACGATCCCAGAGACCGGGTGCTCGACGCCGCGCTCGCGCATGTTCCCTTCGACGGCTGGTCGGAGGCGACGCTGCGGCGCGCGGCGCGCGACGCCGACATGGCGCGCGCCGAGGCGCAGGCGCTGTTCCCCCGCGGCGCCGTCGACATGGCGATGGCCTATCACCGCCGCGGCGACGCCGAGATGGCGCGCCGCGTGGCGGCGGAGGACATGACCGAGCTGCGCTACAGCGAGAAGGTGGCGCGGGCGATCTGGCTCCGGCTCGAGGTCGCGGACCGCGAGATCGTGCGCCGCGGCGCCACGCTCTTCGCGCTGCCCACGCATTCGCGCGACGGCGCCCGGGCGGTCTGGGAGACCGCGGACGCGATCTGGACGGCGCTCGGCGACACCTCCGCCGACGGCAGCTGGTACTCCAAGCGCGTTACCCTCGCGGGCGTCTACGGCAGCGTCGTGCTCTACTGGCTGGGCGACGGCTCCCTCGACGCGCAGGATACCCGCGCCTTCATCAACCGGCGCATCGACGACGTCATGTGGCTCGAGCGGATGAAGGGGCGGGTGACGTCCAACCCGCTCGGGCGGGCGGCGATGGCCGGGCCGGACTTCGTCATGTCGCGCCTCCGCAAGCCCTTCCGGCCGCCGAACTTCCCCGGCTCTTTCGGGGCGCGCCGGTGAGCCCGGAGCCGCGCCTGCCCGCGGAGATGGACGCCGTCGAGATCTCCGCGTCCGGTGGCCCCGAGGTCCTGCGGCCGGTCCGCCGGGCGGTGCCGGAACCGGGAGCCGGCGAGGTTCTGATCCGCCTCGCCTGGGCTGGCGTGAACCGCCCCGACACGCTGCAGCGCGCCGGCGCCTACGACCCGCCGCCCGACGCCTCGGACCTGCCCGGCCTCGAATGTTCCGGCGAGATCATCGCCGCCGGGGAGGGCGCCCGGAGCCGCGTCGGCGAGGCCGTCTGCGCGCTTCTCCCGGGCGGCGGCTACGCCGAATACGCCACTGCCCCCGCCGACCATTGCCTCGCCGTGCCCGAGGGCCTCTCCCTGCGCGAGGCGGCCTGCCTGCCGGAGACCCATTTCACCGTCTGGTCGAACGTCGTCGAGCGCGGCCGGCTCGAGGGCGGCGAGACGCTGCTCGTCCACGGCGGCTCCTCGGGCATCGGCACCACCGCGATCCAGCTTGGCCAGGCGCGCGGCGCCCGGGTCTTCGTCACCGCCGGATCGGCGGAGAAATGCGCCGCCTGCGAAGCGCTCGGCGCCGAGCGCGCGATCAACTACCGGGACGAGGATTTCGTCGCGGTGATGAAGGAGGCCGGCGGCGCCGACGTGATCCTCGACATGGTTGGCGGGGAGTACATCCCCCGCAACGTCGCCTGCCTGAAGACCGAGGGCCGTCTCGTCATGATCGCCTTCCTCGGCGGCGCCAAGGCGGAGCTGAACTTCGCCCCGGTCATGCTGAAGCGCGCCACCATCACCGGCTCCACGCTGCGTCCGCAATCGGTGGCCGCCAAGGCGCGCATCGCCCGGGCGCTCGAGGCGGAGGTCTGGCCGCTGATCGCCGCCGGGCGGATGCGCCCGGTCATGGACGAGACCTTCCCGCTCGCCGAGGCCGCGAAGGCGCATGCGCGCATGGAAGGCTCCGGCCATATCGGCAAGATCGTCCTCGAGGTCGCGGGCGGCTGAGGCGCGGTCACGGTCCCGCGACCGGCCCTCGCCGGCGCGCGGACCCGGCCCATCATCGCCCGGATGACCGACCGACGCCTCTTCCTCGCCGGCGCCGCCGCGACCGTTGCGGCGCCCGCGCTGCGCGCCGCCGAGCCCGACGGGTGGGCGGCCCTGGCCGATCGCGCCGCCGGCTTCGACCAGATCCACGCCATCGCCGCCTGGGTGGACGGGGCGGAGGTCCTGCGCCGCCGCGTCCGGGGGCCGGGCCTGGGCGAGGTCGTCAACGTCAAGTCGGTGGCCAAGACCTGGGTCGCCGCCTGTCTCGGCGCCGCCATCGACCGCGGCGAGGTGCCGGGACTCGACGCCACGATCGGCGAACTCGCCCCCGGCCTGATTCCGGCCGGGGCGGATCCGGCGGTGGCGCAGATCACCGTCGAGAACCTCGCCGCCATGCAGGCCGGACTCGACCGCACCTCCGGGGCGAATTACGGTGCTTGGATCGCCTCCCCGAACTGGGTCTCCAATGCGCTGTCGCGCGAGCTGGTGGCCGAGCCCGGCGGGCGGATGCTCTATTCCACCGGCTCTACCCACGTGCTCGGCGCAGTGCTGACGGAAGCCACCGGCCTGTCGCTTCGCGACCAGATGCAGGCCCGTCTCGGCGACCCGCTCGGCGTCGCGATTCCCGCTTGGGTGCAAGACCCGCAAGGCTATTACCTCGGCGGCAACCAGATGGGGATGAGTCTCGACGCCATGCTCCGCTTCGGCGAGATGCACCGGCAGGGCGGCAGCTGGCAGGGCAGGCGCGTCCTGCCCGGGAGCTGGGTGGAGACCGCCTGGCGGCGCCGCACCAGATCGCCCTGGTCGGGGCTCGGCTACGGGCTCGGCTGGTTTCTGGGAAGCGAGGGCGGCCGCGACTTCGCCCTCGCCCGGGGCTATGGCGGCCAGCTCATCGGCGTCGGTCCGCGGCTGGTCCTGGCGGTCACCTCCGACCCGACCGAGCCGGCCCGCTCGGAGGGCTATTTCGGCGACCTGATGGGGATCCTGCGCGCGGCGATGGGCCTCACGGCGGCGGCGTGAAAGCCAGCAGCGCCGGCAGATCGCCCAGCGTCGCGATCCACGACAGCGACCCGAAAATCAGCCCCGAGACCAGCGTCAGCATCGTGCAGAGCAGCGCCCAGGGCCGCGCCTGCCGCGGCCCCGTCATCCGCGCGTTGAGCGCCAGCAGCAGCAGAAGCGCCGCCAGGAACGCCCAGCCGCGCCCCGGCGGCGGAGCCAGCCGCACGAACGCCGCCAGCGCAGGAGGCATCGCGACATTGATCGCGATCAGCGCCAGGCGCCAGTCCCGCGGCTCATCGGACAGGGTCGAGCAGCGCATCGCCGATCGCGCAGTCGCGCACCACGTCCGCCCCGCAGCGTCGCGGGGTGAGCTCCTCGCGGGAGAGGCAGATCCGCACCTCGTCGATCCGCCCGGCCTCGCAGGTGACGGTGAGCGCGTCGGCAAAGAGCGCCGCGTTCTCCGCCAGGAACGCCTCCTCCACCAGCCGCGCGGGCAGGCGGACCGGCTCCTCCCGTCGTCGCAGCGCCTCCGGCCGCGCCACCTCCCCGTAGGCGCGCCGCGACAGCGCGAAGTAGTCCTCCGCCGCCAATCCGCTGCAGCGCCCGTGCTTCTTCCATTCGTGCCAGGCGAGCCCGCCCGAGCCCATGATGTCGGCCATCGCCGCGGTCTCCGACCGCGACGGGTCGCGCGCGGCGGTCGCGCAATATTCCGGGTAGCCGCTTTCGTATTGCGGCCAGAGCCCGTGCAGCGACCAGCCCAGAGCGCGGTCACATTGCGCCGCGCCCCGCGCGTCGCCCTCCAGCGCGCACCAGGTGGGCGACCAGGAAAGCGACAGCACCCAGTAGTCGAACGCGCCCGCTTCGTCCGCCGCCTCCGCCCCGAGCGGGCCGACGAGGCCGCAAAGGGCCGTCAGGATCGCGAGACGGCGGCGCATTTGACCCTTTCCACATCGCCCGATGCCGATTATATGCGCTTCGAGTTCCCCGACAACGCGAACTTGGTCCTCTTCCGAGGGCCGGCCCCCTCCGGGCCATCGCGGAGCCATGCCGAGGGCGAGAAGGAGACGACGAATGGCTGACAAACCGATCATGGCCAAGGCCACCGCGGTCTGGCTCGTGGACAACACCACGCTGACCTTCAAGCAGGTGGCCGATTTCTGCGGCCTGCACGAGCTCGAGGTTCAGGGCATCGCCGACGGCGACGTCGCCGCCGGGGTCAAGGGCTTCGACCCGATCGCCAACAACCAGCTCACCCAGGAGGAAATCTCCCGGGGCGAGGCGGACGCCTTCCACAGGCTGAAGCTGAAGTTCAACCCCGCCGCCGTCGGCGAGGAGAAGCGCCGCGGCCCGCGCTACACGCCGCTCTCGAAGCGTCAGGACCGGCCGGCGGCGATCCTGTGGCTGGTGAAGTTCCACCCCGAACTCGCCGACAGCCAGATCTCCCGCCTCGTCGGCACCACCAAGCCCACCATCCAGTCGATCCGCGAGCGCACGCACTGGAACATGAGCCAGCTCGAGCCCGTGGACCCGGTGGCGCTGGGCCTGTGCAAGCAGTCCGAGCTCGACCTGGCGGTGCAGAAGGCGGCGAAGAAGCGCGCCGAGGCGGGCGAGGTGATGACCGACGACGAGCGCCGCAAGCTCGTCTCCACCGAGCAGAGCCTCTCCGGCCAGACCGAGCCGAAGATGCCCTCGGCGATCTCCGGGCTGGAGACCTTCACGCTCTCCGATACCGGCGAGGAGCTCGAGGAGGAGGACGACCGCGACGTCTCCGATGCCGAAAGCTTCTTCAACCTGCCCGGCGACGAGCAGCCCGAGGAGGGGGAGGGCGAGGACAAGGGCTGATCCGGCCCTACTCGCCGGTCCGCAGGGCGGCGCCGGATTCCTCCGCCACCTCCAGCACGCCGAGCCCCTCGAGCCCGCCGATCACCGAATCGACCGCGATCGTCGCCAGCACGATGCCCATGACGCGGCTGATGATGCTGATCCCGGTCTTGCCGATGAAGCGGTAGACCGCGCTGGCCACCAGCAGGAGCGCCAGCGTCACCAGCAGGACGAGCATCAGGATCGCCGCCGTCTGCGCCTGTTCGGTCATCGATTCGGTGTGGTTGTCGGTCAGCACCACGATTGCCAGCATCGCCCCCGGCGAGGCGATCGAGGGCATGGCGAGCGGGAAGACCGCTCCGGCGAGATGGTCGCGCTCGGCCTCCTCGATCTCGCGGGAGGGCTTGGAATCCCCGAAGATCATCGACATCGCGAAGATGAAGAGGATCACCCCGCCGGCGATCTGGAACGACCCGAGCCGCAGCCCCAGCGTCTCCAGCAGCACCTGCCCGCCGACGAGGAAGCCCAGCAGCACGAGCGTGGCGATGGCCACGGCGCGCAGCGCGAAGCGCCGGTGGAGCCTCTTGGGAACCGTCTGCACGGCGAACAGGAAGACCGGGATCGACCCGACCGGGTCGATCACCACGAGGATCGTCACGAAGTCCCGTACCAGCGTGCTCAACTCCAAGACGGGGCCCCCGATCGGTTCCGGACTGGCGCCCCCGCCCGATGCAAGCAGCGCGGTCCGGGGCTAGCAGGTTCCGGACCGCCCGGGAAGCGCGGCGGCTCAGCGCCCCGGCACCGCCGCCTCCGCATGGATCAGCCCCTCGCTGCGGAGATCGTCCCAGAAGCCGGGCGCGACTGCCTTGCCGAGCGCCAGGCGATCGTCGATCACCTCGTCCGGCCGGCCGCAGCCGATCGCCACCGCATCCACCACGTCCGGCGCCGCGGCGAACTGGATCGCCGCGTTCATCAAATCCGAGCCGTGGGCGCGGGCGATCTCCCGCATCCGGTCGCGCTTATCCAGCACCTCCGGGGCGATCACGGCATTGTCGTCGGCATACATGTACTGCGCCTTGCCGGCGAGGAGCCCGTTGCCGAGCGCGGTGCCGATCACCACGCCGTTGTTCCTCTCCCTGAGCCTCGGAAAGACCTGCTCCACCGCGTTGTGGTGGTCCAGCAGGTGGTACTGGCTGGCCATCAGGTGCAGGTCCGGGTCGCTGTCCTGCATGCATTTCAGGATCGGCTCGGGAGAGTTCACGCCCATCCCCCAGGCGCGGATCACCCCCTCGTCGCGCAGCTCGCAGAGCGCCGGGAACGCCCCCTCGACCGCCTGCGGCCAGAGCTCGGTCCAGTCCGCCGGCAGCGCCGCGTTGTCGGGCGAGAGGTCGTGCACGAAGACCACGTCCACCGACGACACGCCCATGCGCTGCAGGCTGTCCTCGATCGAGCGCCGCACCCTGTCGGCGCTGTAGTCGTAGATCTCGATGTTGGGGGAGGGCGAATGCGGAAAGATCCGCTGCCCCTCGTGGTCCCGCGCCGCCTTCAGCAGCCGCCCCACCTTCGTCGACAGCACGTAGCTGTCGGTGGGCTTGCGGTGCAGGAACCGGCCGTAGCGGCGCTCGGCCAGGCCCAGCCCGTAATAGGGCGCGACGTCGAAATAGCGCACCCCCGCCTCCCAGGCGGCCTCCAGCGTCGCGTCGGCCTGGGCGTCGGTGGTGATCGTGAACTGGTTGCCGAGCGCGACGCCGCCCAGCCCGAAATCGTGGGGAATCCGGTAACGGTCCGGTCCGGCCATGTGTCTCTCCTCGGATGTCCGGGGTGCCGCCCGCCATGCCGCGCGGCTTCGGGCGGGGCAACGAGGCCGCCCGGGCAATCGTTCCGCCCGTGGACCCCGGCCGCCCCGCGCCCTATCCTCTCCGCCGCCCCTGAGGAGACAGGCCCCGTGACCGACCGATCCCAGCCCCGCCGATGATCCTCGGCATCGGCACCGACCTCGCCAATATCGACCGCGTCCAGGGCGTGCTCGACCGCTTCGGCGACCGCTTCCGCGCCCGCGTCTTCACCGAGACCGAGCGGCGGAAGGCCGAATCCCGCGCCGACGTGGCCGGCACCTACGCCAAGCGCTGGGCGGCGAAGGAGGCCTGCTCGAAGGCGCTCGGTACCGGGCTGCGCATGGGCATCGCCTGGAAGGACATGGCCGTCACCAATCTCGCCACCGGCCAGCCGGTGATGGCGGTCACCGGCTGGGCGGCCGACCGCCTGGCGGAGATGACGCCCGCCGGGCACGAGGCGATCATCCACGTCACCCTGACCGACGACCACCCCTGGGCGCAGGCCTTCGTGCTGATCGAGGCGCGGCCGCGCGCCTGACCGCCGATCGGGCCGCCCCCGCCGGGGGGCGCCATGGCCGGGTTCTGCCGAAAGCGGGGCGGCGGGGAAGGGCGGCACGCCCCCCGCGATCTTCGCGCGTCTCCGGCATCCGGGGGTGATTGCCCGCAGGATCGGCCTAGACTCGCCCATGTGCGCAATCGCCGCGTCTGTAACCGGTTTGGGAGAGCGACATGAGCCCCAGGAAGATCTTCTCCATCGTCGCGGCGCTGGCCGCCCTCGCCGGGCTGGCGGCCTCGATCCGCGCCTACCTTTCCCCGGCGACCGGCGTGGACGACACCGCCGGCCCGCTGCTGACCGCCCTCGGAATGGCCGCAATGGCCCTTCTGGCCGGGCTCCTGCTCGTCACGGCGGCCTGGCGCGGCACCGCGATCGCGCTCTACATCCTCGCCGGGATCGCCACCTGTTTCGCGGCGATCCTCCTGCAGCAGCCGCTGATTCTCGTCCCCGCGATCGTGGCGCTCTGCACGCTGCCCCTCGGCCAGATGATCGGAGACGCCTGATGACCCGTCTTATCGCCTCCGCCGCGCTGCTGTCGCTCGCCGCCGCGCCGCTTGCCGCGCAGGAAAGCTGGGACACGTTCCACGGCCAGCTTTCGGCGCAGAAATACGCCCCCGCCGACCAGATCACCCCGGAGAATGTCGGCGATCTCGAACGGCAATGGACCGTGCATACCGGCGACATGTCCGACGGATCGGGCGAGCTGCCGCCCACGGTCTGGTCTGCGACGCCGATCTACGCCAACGACACGCTCTATCTCGGCACCCCCTTCTACCGAATCCTCGCCCTCGACCCCGAGACGGGCGAGGAGAAGTGGAGCTACGACAGCAAGTCGCGGCTTGAGGCGCTGACCCAGCCGGCACTGAAGAACCGCGGCGTCGCCTATTGGGCGGCGGGAAGCCCGCAACAGGGCCAGCCCTGCCAGAAGCGGGTCTATCTCGGCACCATGACCGCGACGCTGCACGCCGTGGACGCCGAGACCGGCGAGCCCTGCAAGGACTTCGCCAAGGACGGCATCCTCGACGTCAACCAGTGGAACACGACCAACGACCGCTGGCCGCTGTCGCTGCTGCAGCCGCCGACGGTGGTCGGCGACACGCTGGTGCTCGGCTGGGCGGGCAAGGACTGGGCGCTCTCCGAGGCGCCGCCGGGCACTCTCTTCGGCCTCGACGCGCGCACCGGCGAGAAGCGCTGGGAGGTGAACTTCATTCCCGAGAGGATCCGCCAGCGCACCGGCACCGCCAATGTCTGGACCGCGATGAGCGCCGATCCGGACCTCGGCCTGGTCTACATCCCGGTCTCCTCGCCCTCGCCGAACTACTGGGGCGGCAACCGCACGGAGGACATCCCGCTCGCCACCTCCGTCACCGCCGTGGACGTAGAGAGCGGCGAGATCGCCTGGTCGCGGCAGCTCGTCCACCACGACATCTGGGATTACGACACCAACGCCGCGCCCACGCTGATGGACCTCGAGCGCGACGGAGAGACCGTCCCGGCCCTCGTCCAGACCACCAAGCAGGGCTTCCTCTACGTCCTGAACCGCGAGACGGGCGAGCCGATCTTCGACTGGGAGGAGCGCGACGTCCCTGCCTCCGACGCCGACGGCGAGACGGCCGCGCCGACCCAGCCGTTCCCGACCGCGCCGCCGCCGACGAACGATCCCGAGGCCTGGCCGGGGGTGTGGTGGCTGGCCGATCTGGTCTCCTTCGGCGGCTGCTCGCGCCGCGCCGACGAGCTGGAATATGACGGCCTCTTCACCCCGCCCTCGACCGGCGGCACGCTGACCTACCCGGCCACCGCCGGCGGCATGCAATGGGGCGGCGCCGCCGTCGATCCGGATAGCGGCCTGCTCTACGTCAATGCGAGCCGCGTGGTGCAGGAATACCGCCTCGTCCCGCGCGAGGAATACGAGCGGATCCAGGGCGGCTCGGGCAACGAATCGGGCTATTACCCGCAGGAGGGCGCTCCCTACGGCTTTTACCTGTCGAACTTCCAGAACTGGGCCGGGATGCCGTGCTGGAAGCCGCCCTTCGGCACCATCTCGGCCTACGACATCGCCGAGGGAACGAAGGTCTGGGAGAAGCCCTTCGGCCGCGTCCAGCGCTACGGCTTCTACATGCCCGAAAGCTGGGGCAGCCCGACGATCGGCGGCCCGGCGGTCACCGGTGGCGGGCTGATCTTCATCGGCGCCTCCATCGACGCCCGCGTCCGCGCCCTCGATGCCGAGACCGGGGAAGAGCTCTGGTCCGACAACGTCATGGCGCCGGCAGTCGCCAACCCGGCCGTCTTCGAGCGGGACGGGCGCGAATGGGTGGTCTTCGTCGCCGGAGGCAACTCGATCCTGAAGCCCGAAGTGGGCGACGAGATCGCCGCCTACGCGCTGCCCGAATAGGCCCCGGCGGCGCGGCCGGACCCCGGGGGCCGGTCGCCCCGGGAGCCCGTCCGCGCTCAGATCGCCTGCGAGGCCGCCACGTTGCCGTGCCACTCGACGCCGGTATGGGGTTGCGCCGCGAAGGGCGCCCCGGGCAGGCCCGTGGCGAGCATGATGCCGACGGCGAGCGCGGCGAAGATCAGCAGCGCCAGCGCCAGCCGCACGAGGTCGTCCCGGGCCGGCGAATGGGCATGGCCGGGAGCCGCGTTGATGTCGAAGAAGGTCATGGTCTCTCTCCTGGAACTGAGTGTCTGATTGCCGGTCTAGCCCTCCGTATCTCAGCAGTAAAACGAATGATTGATGGGGAAATGATCACGATAAGCGATGGATCTCGGCGGCGAGGTCCGGCACCCGGACTCCGACGGGACTCCGACAGGATTCCGACAGGAATCCGACAATGAGCCGGCCGCGTCCGAGGCCCCGCCGCAGCCCTGGTCCGACCCGTCTCGTGGCCTTCAACAAGCCCATGAACGTGCTCAGCCAGTTCACCTCCGACGGCCATTGGCCGGGTCTCGCGGACTGGCTCGACCTGCCCGGCCTCTATCCCGCCGGCCGCCTCGACCGCGACAGCGAGGGCCTTCTTTTGCTGACCAATGACGGCCGGCTCCAGGCCCGGCTGACCCATCCGAAACACGCCTTCTCGAAGACCTATCTCGTCCAGGTCGAGGGCGATCCGGGCCCCGACCAGATCGCCGCGCTCTGCGCCGGCCTCCTCCTGAAGGACGGCCCGACCCGCCCCGCCGAGGCGGTCCGGATCGACCCCCCCGCCCTCTGGCCCCGCGACCCCCCCATCCGCGCCCGCCCGTCCGTCCCCGACGCCTGGCTGCGACTGGTAATCTCGGAAGGCCGCAACCGCCAGGTCCGCCGCATGACCGCCCAGGTCGGCCTTCCCTGCCTGCGTCTCGTCCGCTGGTCCATCGGCCTGACAAGTCTCGACAATCTCGCGCCAGGCGCCTGGCGTGAGGTCGATCCCGTGGAGGTCGTGGCGCCCCGATCGCCCGGCTCTTGAAGTATGTTAGGGAACCCCGGGCCGGGGCTCCGGTTTCTTGCCGCATGATTGAATGGATCGCTGCAAACGCCCAGGCCCTCAACACCATCTTCAGCGGCATCCTGATGATCGTGTGGGTCGTCTATCTCAACCTGATCCTGACCGGGATCCGCCGCACCCGGCGGCCGATGCTGATGATTAGCCGCGGCGCGGGATCGGGCGCCCAGGCCCGCCTCTTCATCTCGAACATGGGCGCCGAGCCGGCCTACATTACCGCCCTGATCGCCGACGTGGAAAGCCGCGAGGGGAAGAAGGTCACGGCAACGATCACCCAGAACGACGAGCTGTCGGCGGACGACCTGTCCGATCCCGGCGCCGCCACCAACGAGGGGCCGCTCGATTCGGGCGCCTACATGGACAGCGGCAGCTTCGGAGGCCTGCTCACGCGCATCTCGATGAACGCGAGCGAGCCGGTGGAGGCGGAGGCAATCGACCGGGTGACGCTGACGGTGGTGGCCGCCACCGGCCATTCGGCGACCATCGCGGCCGGACGAAAGACCTACCGGATCAAGCGGGACGACGACGGAATGCTGTTCCATCCCGAGCACTTGTCGACGACCCAGCTCCGCAGCGTCTGGGCTCGCCGACGGATTCACCGGAGGCTCAATCGGGACCTGCAGGCGGAACTCTGATCACCCCGGATCCTCCTGAAGCCACGTCTCGCCGGGATGGATATCCGTGGTCTCGAGCCGCCCGGGCTCGAGAGTCTCGAACCGGTGAGCCGTGCCCGCCGGGGCGAGCAGCAGGTCGCCCTCGCCGGCCTCGATCCGCTCGTCGCCAAGAAGGAACAGGTCGCGGCCCCGGCGGATGACGAAAACCTCGTCGCAGGGATGGCGGTGCAGCCGCGGCCCGGCGCCGGGCTCGTCGGAGGAAAAGTACAGCACGGCGAAATGGCCGATCCAGCGCCGCGGCTCACGCGCCCAGCCGCTGCGCGTCAGCATTAGCGCCATGCCGCGCGCTCCTCGCAGCGAAGAGGGCGTGGCATCCCGACACGCCTAGGGAACGCGAGAGCCGCGAATGTCCTAGTGCGGCAAGAGATGTCCATTGCCAAGGAGAGATACGATGCCCGGCACACCGACCCCCGACAGCGCGGCCCCGGCCCTGAAGCTGCCGCTGATCATCGGCACCGAATGGGACCTCGCGGATCAGAACCCGGAGGGCTTCACGCAGATCATCGTCTATCGCGGGCTGCATTGTCCGGTCTGCAAGCAGTATCTCTCGCAGATGCGCGACCTGTACGACCGGTTCCTCGAGAAGGGCGTGGAGACGATCCATGTCTCCATGGACAGCGAGAACCGCGCCCGGCAGGCACACCGGGACTGGGGTCTCGACCCGATACCGATGGGCTACGGGCTAAGCGAGACGCAAGCCACGGAATGGGGTCTCTACCTGTCCGACCCGATCCAGGACAGCGAGAAGGGGAGGTTCGCCGAGCCCGCGGTGTTCTGGGTCCGGCCGGATGGACGGCTCTATCTCGCCGCGATCTCGAGTTCGCCCTTCGCGCGGACAGATCTCGAGGCGCTCCTCGACAAGGTCGATTTCGTCATGGAGAACCAGTATCCCGCCCGCGGGCGCGCCGCGGCGTGAAGTTCAGAACCGTTCGACCCACGGACGGAGCGCGATCTCGTTCGACCAGGTGGAGCGGTCCTGCTCGGTGATCTGCCGGTAGACCCGGGCAATGGCGCCCGGGTCGAGCATCGACCCCGGCCGGTCCTCGGACCGGCCGGATTGCGGATCATCCCGTCGATGTTCACCCAGCAGACATGGATGCCCTCGGGGTGCAATTCCCGGGCCATTGATTGCGCGAGCCCGCGCTGGGCGAACTTACCCATCGCGAAGGGCGCGGATCGCGGAAAGCCCGTCTCGCCGGCGCTCGCCCCGGTGAAAAGGATCGTGCCCCTAACCGGTCCGCCCTGCGCCAGCATCCGCCGGGCCGCCGCTTGGGCGACGACGAAGCTGCCGAAGGCGGACACGTCGAGAGCCCGCCGCACCTCCCCCGGTTCCAGATCGACCAGCGGGCCGCGGGCCCGGGCGGAAGGATGCACGATCGCGACTCGGTCGTCGATCCCCCCACGATCTCGGCCATACGGTCCGGGTCGGTGGCGTCGCCTTCGCGCATCTCGGCGCCGGTCTCGTGGACCAGGTCCGAGAGCTTGCCGACGTCCCGCGCGACCAGTGTCAGCGCATGGTCGCGAGCGAATTTCCCGCGCATGGGAGGCCGAGAGCCCCTCTCCGACGCAAACGATCAGGCCGGCCCTGGCCATGGTCCGGTCTCCTTCTGCAGTCCGGCGCGCCCGCGGTCCAGGGGCACGGGCGTCAGATCGGCCTTCCGTTCAGCCCGGACCTGTGGAAGGAAAGACCGATGCCCCACGATCATGATCACCACCATCACCATCATGTCGACCCCGGTGCGGGCGACGCCCGCGTGGCGATTGCAGTCGGCGTGAACCTGCTGCTTACCGCGGCGCAATTGATCGGCGGCGTGATCTCCGGCTCCCTGGCGCTGATCGCCGACGCGATCCACAATCTCTCCGATGCGCTGTCGCTCGTTATCGCCTTCGCGGCGCGGAAGATTGCCCGGCGCCCCGCGGACGAATCGATGACCTTCGGTTACGGGCGCGCGGAAGTGGTTGCCGCGCTCGTCAATCTCACGACGCTCGTGGTGATCGGGCTCTTTCTCGTCTACGAGGGCTTGATGCGGCTTGTCGACCCGCCCGAGGTGGAGGGATGGATCGTGGTGATACTCGCCGGCGTCGCGCTCGTCGTCGATCTCGTGACGGTCCTGCTGACGGTCAGCATGGCGAAGTCCAGCATGAACATCCGGGCCGCGTACATCCACAATCTCGCGGACGCGCTCGGTTCGGTGGCGGTGGTCGTCGCCGGGACGCTCATCCTGCTCTACGACTGGAAGCTCGTCGACCCGATCGTGACGCTGGGCATCTCCGCCTACATCCTCTGGCATGCCGGGTCCGAGTTGCCGCCGGTGATCCGGTTGCTGATGCTCGGCGCGCCGGGAGAACCGGACACCGATGCGGTGCGGCGCGCCCTGTCGGACGTGGAGGGGGTCGAGAGCGTCCATCACGTGCATCTGTGGCAGATCGACGAACGGCGCCGATCCGTCGAGGCGCATCTCGTCGTGGTCGACCTGACCCGCGCGCCTGAGATCGTCCGGAGGGCCAAGCACGCGCTGGACGACCGGTTCGAGATCGGTCATTCGACCCTCGAGGTGGAGCATCCGGACGGCGAATGCGCCGGACCGGCCCGGCAAACCGCCTGACCTCAGTCCTCCGGCAGATCGGCTGCCGGGATGATCGGGAAGAAGACCCCCGCCGAGGAGATGCCGAACCAGTCCGCCCCCTCGTGCCTCCGCGTCTCTCCGAGATCGACGAGGCGGTAGAAGCTCTTGCGGTCGATAAGCGCCTCGAGCCCGCCGCGGACATGGACGTAGGGGGAGGGCTCGCCGGTCGCGTCGCGTTCGACCCGGATCGGATGGTCGGGGCCGGCGGTGACGCGGTCGCCCACATTGGTCACGAAGCTGAGGGCGCCGTCGGTCTCGGTGAAGTCCACGGCGACGAAGGGCGCGTCCTCCACCTCGATTCCGACCTTCTCGACTGGCGTGACAAGGAAATACCGCTCGCCCTCGCGCCTGAGGATGGTCGAGAACAGCCGCACGAGCTTGTGCCGGCCGATCGGCGTGCCCTGGTAGAACCAGGTGCCGTCGCGGCGGATCCGCATGTCGAGATCGCCGCAGAACGGCGGATTCCACGCCTCCACGGGCGGCAGGCCGCCCTTCGAGGCGGCGCGGGCGGCGTCTTCCAGGGCACGGGCGTCGGGCATCACGGCCATTTGTCCCACCTCCGGTTTTGCCGATTGTGCGGGTCGGGATAGGTCTGCATCTTACCGGCACGAGCTAGTTCCACGAGGAGACCTGTCATGTCCGACCCCGTGCTCGACGAGATCGACGCCCTCGGCGCGAAGCTCGGAGAGGCGCGCGAGAGCATCGCGAAGCGCTTCGTCGGCCAGACCCGCGTCGTGGATCTGGTGCTCGCGACGCTGCTCTGCGGCGGGCACGGCCTGCTCATCGGCCTGCCGGGATTGGGCAAGACGCGCCTCGTGGAGACGCTCTCCACGGTGATGGGGCTCGACGGCAAGCGGGTGCAGTTCACGCCGGATCTCATGCCGGCGGACATCCTCGGCAGCGAGGTGCTGGAGACCGGCGCCGACGGGTCGCGTGCCTTCAAGTTCATCCGCGGGCCGGTCTTCTGCCAGCTTCTTATGGCGGACGAGGTCAACCGCGCCTCGCCCCGCACTCAGTCCGCCCTCCTGCAGGCGATGCAGGAGAAATCGGTGACGGTGGCGGGCCAGCCGCATGCGCTCGCCGCGCCCTTCCACGTCCTCGCGACGCAGAACCCGATCGAGCAGGAGGGAACCTATCCGCTGCCCGAGGCGCAGCTCGACCGCTTCCTCGTGCAGATCGACGTGCCCTATCCCGATCGCGACACGGAGCGGGAGATCCTCCTCGCGACCACCGGCGCCACCGAGGAGGCGGCCCGTCCCGTCTTCACCGATCATGACCTGATCGCGGCGCAACTGCTGCTCCGCCGGATGCCCGTGGGGGACGGAGTGGTGGACGCGATCCTCGATCTCGTCCGGGCCTGCCGCCCCGAAGAGGCCGAGGCTCCGGTGTCGATCCGCGAGCATGTGGGCTGGGGGCCGGGGCCCCGCGCCGCGCAGGCCCTGATGCTGACGGTGCGGGCGCGGGCGCTGCTCGAGGGGCGTCTCGCCCCGAACGTGGAGGACGTGGCCGACATGGCCGGGCCGGTTCTCATCCACCGCATGGCGCTGACCTTCGCCGCGCGGGCGAGGGGAGAGCGGCTCGACAGGATCATCGCCGAGATCGTCGAGACCAATCTCAGGCTGCGGCCGGCGGCGTGAGCGATGCCGCCGCCCTCCGCTCCCGAGCCGAGGCGCAAGCGGCCCCGTTTCCGGCGCTGCTGGCCGGTGCGCGCCATCTCGCCTCCTCGGTGATCCTCGGCCAGCACGGACGGCGCCGGCCGGGGCAGGGCGACGAGTTCTGGCAGTATCGCCCGCTCGTCGCCGGCGACGAGGCGCGGGAGATCGACTGGCGCCGCTCCGGCCGGTCGGACGCCCATTTCGTGCGACAGAAGGAATGGCAGGCTGCGCAGTCGGTCACGTTCTGGGTGGATCCGTCGCGGTCCATGGCCTTCTCGTCGCGGCCGACCCTGCCGCAGAAGCGCGACCGCGCCCGTGAGCTCGCCCTCGCGCTCGCGGTACTGCTTGTCCGCGGCGGCGAGCGGGTGGGGCTCTCGGGCCGCGACCTTCCGCCCCGGACGGGCGAGGTCCAACTGGTGCGGCTCGCCGAGGCGCTGGTCGTCCCGGAGGCGGGCGAGTACGGCGCACCGGAGGGCCGGGAGATGCCGGCCCGGTCCCGCGCGCTCTTCATCTCCGATTTCCTCGGGGACCTCGCGCCGACGCGCCGTGCGCTGACCGAGGCCGCCGATCGCGGCGTCTCCGGAGCGCTCGTGCAGGTTCTCGATCCGCAGGAGGAGGCGTTCCCCTTCGACGGGCGCACGATCTTCGAGAGCATGGGCGGCACGATCCGGCACGAGACCCTGAAGGCCGGCGATCTGCGCAACCGCTACCTCGCGAGACTGGCGGAACGGAAGGCGGAACTGACCGATCTGGCCCGCTTGACCGGCTGGCAACACGCCTGTCACCATACCGACCGGCCGGCCGCCTCGGCGCTGCTCTGGGCCTATTCGGCTCTCGAGCGGGTGGTGTGAATGCTGGTGCTCGGTCCCCTCGGCTTCACCGCGCCGTGGCTCCTTCTGGGGCTTCTGGCGTTGCCGATCCTGTGGCTTCTTCTGAGAGCCGTGCCCCCGGCCCCGATCCGGCGGAGATTTCCCGGCGTCGCCCTCCTGCTGGGGCTCACCGACGACGCGCAACAGAGCGACAGGACGCCTCCCTGGCTGCTGCTGCTGCGCTCGCTCGCCGTGGCCGCGTTGATCGTCGGTTTCGCCGGGCCCGTGCTCGATCCCGAGACGCGGCAGATCGGGTCCGGTCCGCTTCTCGTGCTCATGGACGGGACATGGGCGGACGCCGCCGATTGGCCGCGCCGGATCGAGCGCGCGGAGCAGGCGCTCGACGAGGCCGCCCGGACCGACCGGCCGGTGGCGCTCGTGCTCCTGACCGATCGACCCGAGGGGGCGCTTCCCTTTCGCGCCGCGCGAAGCTGGGTTTCCGAATTGCCGGGCCAGACGCCCGCGGCGTGGGCCCCCGAGGGCGCAGGCGACTGGGCGCGGGGCCTCGAGGGCGATTTCGACACGATCTGGCTGTCGGACGGGCTCGCCTATGACTGGCGGGCGGGCGTTCTCGACGCTCTCGAGACCCATGGCGGTGTACGCGTCATCGAGACCCCTCGGCCGGTCTACGGATTGCGACCGCCTGGCTACGAGAACGGCGCCATCGGGCTCGAGCTGGTCCGGGTCCGGGGAGACGGCGCGGCGCGCGTGACGGTCGAAGCCCATGGACCCGATCCCAACGGCGTCGAGAGACGGCTCGCCGCGGCGGAGGTCGCCTTTTCCGCCGGGGAGACCGAGGCGGAGGCCGCGTTGTCCCTGCCCCCCGAGCTTCGCAACCGCGTGACGCGGTTCGAGATCGCGGGCATCCGCTCGGCCGGTGCGGTCAGCCTGACCGACGATGCGCTCCGCCGTCGCGAGGTGGCGCTGATCGAGGGAACCGAGGATCGCGAGGGTCTGGAGTTGCTGGCCCCCGGCCACTATCTCCGGCAGGCGCTCGCCCCTGTGGCGGACCTGCTCGACGGGAGCCTGGACGAGGTCCTTCTCGCCAATCCCGACGCCATCATTCTCGCCGACGTGGCCACGATCCCCGAGGCGCAGGAGGAGGCGCTGCTCGACTGGATCGACGAGGGCGGGCTTCTCGTTCGGTTCGCGGGACCGCGGCTCGCCGGATCGGATGTCAGCCGATCGGCGGAGGACCCGCTCCTGCCGGTCCGGCTTCGCGCCGGCGGCCGGAGCGTCGGTGGCGCGATGAGCTGGGGCGAGCCGAAATCTCTGCGCCCCTTCGACGCCGATTCCCCGTTCAGCGGCCTGGCGATCCCCGACGAGGTCACCGTGAATGCGCAGGTTCTGGCGCAACCCGACCCGACCCTGTCCCAGCGCACCATCGCCTCGCTCGCCGACGGCACGCCGCTCGTGACCCGCAAGCGGGTCGGCGCGGGCCAGATGGTCCTGTTCCACGTGACCGCCAACGCGGAATGGTCGAACCTGCCGCTCTCCGGTCTCTTCGTGTCGATGCTGGAGAGGTTGGCGGTCTCGACCCGTCCCTCGGCGCCGGAAGCCGCCGATCTCGCCGGGACGACCTGGACGATCGACAGCCGCACCGATGCGTTCGGCCAGATCGCGGAGGCCGGAACGCTGCCCGGCGTGCCGGGAGAGGACCTCGCCCGGGCCGTGCCGGGGCCCGACACGCCGCCGGGTCTCTATGCCGGCGAGGACCGTCGGATCGCCCTGAACGTGATCGGAGCGGAGACCGCTCTCGAGCCCTCCGCCTGGCCCGCCCGCGTGCCGGTGGAGGGGCTTGCCGTGAACCGCCAGAGCCCGCTTGGCGGGCCGGTTCTCAGTCTCGGCGTGGCGCTCCTCCTGCTCGACGTGATCGCCGCGCTGTGGCTCGCGGGGCGGCTTGCCGGCTCCCGTGCCGCGGCCCTCCTGGCCATCCTGGCGGTGACGATCCCCGCCGCGCAGGAGGTTCGCGCGCAGGAACCCGGTCGCTTTGCGGAAACCGATACCGAGTTCGCGGTGAGCGCGACCGAGGCGGTGACGCTCGCCCATGTCCTGACGGGAAATGCGGATGCCGACCGGATCGCCGCGGCGGGTCTCGAGGGGCTTTCGCTCGCGCTCTACCAACGGACCTCCGTCGAGCCGAATACGCCGGTCGGCATCGACCTCGAAACGGACGAGCTGGCGTTCTTCCCGATGCTCTACTGGCCGGTCACGGCCGATCAGCGGACCCCCTCGGACGCGGCCTACGCGAAGCTCAACGCCTATCTCCGTTCGGGCGGCATGATCGTGTTCGACACCCGGGACGCGGATGTCGCCGGCACGGGCAGCGCCACGCCCGCCGGACGGAAACTGCAGGAACTGGCGCTTCCGCTCGACGTGCCGCCGCTCGAGCCGATCCCGTCCGATCACGTGCTGACCCGCACATTCTATCTCCTGCAGGACTTTCCCGGGCGCTACCGCGACGGAACCCTCTGGGTCGAGGCCTCGCCGCCGGACGCGGTGGCGGTCGAGGGGATGCCGTTCCGCGACCTCAACGACAACGTGACGCCGGTGATCATCGGCGGGAACGACTGGGCGGCGGCCTGGGCCGTGGATGATGCCGGCCGCAGAATGTTTCCCGTCGGGCGCGGCTATGCCGGAGAGCGGCAGCGGGAGATCGCACTGAGATTCGGCGTGAATCTCGTGATGCATGTCCTGACCGGCAACTACAAATCGGACCAGGTACATGTGCCTGCGCTTCTCGACCGTCTCGGCAATTGAAGGAATGGGCCCAGCGTGACCGAGACCGTGATCTTCGACCCGCTCGTCCCCTGGGCGTTCCTGATCGGCCTGGCGGTCGCGGCGGCCCTGCTCGTGGGGCTTGCCCTGTGGCGCGGGCTTTCGGGCTGGTGGCTCCGCGCGCTGGCGGCTCTGGCGCTCCTGGCGGCACTCTCGGGCCCGTCGCTCCAGAGCGAGGATCGCGCGGCCCTGTCGGACATCGTCATCGCAGTGGTGGACGAGAGCGCGAGCCAGCGGATCGGCGACCGGCCGGACCAGTCGGAGACGGCCCTCGTGGGCCTGAGGAGCGAGGTCGCCGCGCTGCAGAATACAGAACTGCGGGTGGTGCGGATCGGCGACGGGGAGGACGACCAGGGCACTCTCCTGATGACGGCGCTGTCGGAGGCGATGGCGGAGGAACCCCGGGCGCGCCTCGCTGGCGCCGTCCTGATCTCCGACGGCCGGCTGCACGACATCGACCTGGCACCGGACCTGCCTGCGCCCCTGCATCTGCTGATGACCGGTCACGAGACCGACTGGGACCGGCGGCTGGAGATCACCACCGCTCCCGCCTTCGCCATTCTCGACGAGCCGGTGACATTGAGGCTCCGGATCGACGACCAGGGCAGCGTGTCCGCCGCGGCGGACGGGCAGGCCGAGATCGAGATCTCCGTGGGCGGCGCGGAGCCGCGGAGCTTCACCGTCCCGACGGGCGAGGAACTCGAGCTGCCGGTGACGCTTCAGCATGCCGGAACTAACGTCATCCAGTTCCGCGTGCCGGCCGCGGACGGGGAGCTGACCGACCGCAACAACGAGGCGGTGGTGCAAATCAACGGCGTGCGCGACAGGCTGCGCGTGCTTCTCGTGTCCGGCGAGCCGTATCCCGGGGAGCGGACCTGGCGGAACCTCCTGAAGTCGGATGCGAGCGTCGATCTGGTGCATTTCACCATCCTCCGACCCCCGGAGAAGCAGGACGGCGTTCCGGTCACGGAACTCTCCCTCATCGCCTTTCCGACACGCGAGCTGTTCCTCGAGAAGATCGACGAGTTCGATCTGATCATCTTCGACCGCTACCAGCGCCGCGGCATCCTGCCGGCGCTGTACCTCGACAATGTACGGCAATACGTGGAGGACGGCGGGGCAGTGCTGGTGGCGGCGGGGCCGGACTACGCCTCGGCCGCCTCCCTCTACAGGTCGCCGCTCGGCGAGGTGCTTCCGGCCGCGCCGACGAGCCGGGTGCTCGAGCAGCCCTTCCTGCCGGAGCTCACGGAGATCGGCCGTCGACACCCGGTGACCCAGGGGCTGGGCGGCGGCGGCGAGCGGCCGGATTGGGGCCGTTGGCTCAGGCAGATCGAACTGGAGCGCCTGAGCGGGCAGGTGGTGATGACCGGGATCGACGGATCCCCCCTGCTCGTGCTCGACCGGGTGGGGAAGGGGCGCGTTGCCCTTCTCGGTTCGGACCACGCCTGGCTGTGGTCGCGCGGATTCGAAGGCGGCGGCCCGCAGCTCGATCTGCTGCGGCGCCTCGCGCATTGGTCGATGCAGGAACCCGAACTCGAGGAGGAGGCGCTCACCGCGACCGCGGACGGGCAGACCATGACGATCACCCGGCGGACGCTGGGCGAGGACGTGGGCGACCTGCAGATCGAAGGTCCGGGCGGGGCCGGGACCGTGCTTCCGATGGAGGAGGTCGCCCCGGGACGCTATCAGGCGGAATATACCGGACCCGAGATCGGTCTCTACCGGCTGCGTGAGGGAGACCAGAGCGCGGTGATCGCGCTAGGGCCGCAGAATCCGCGTGAATTCGAGGAGACGGTCGCGTCGGGCGAGCTGCTCGAGGCGGTGATCGAGCCGGCCAATGGCGGGATTCGGGCAATAGAGGACGGCGTTCCGGATATCCGTGAGGTGCGGGAGGGACGACCCGCCGCCGGTCGGGGCTGGATCGGCATCACGCCGCGGGATGCCTACCTTACTGCGGAGGTCATGGTGACCCCGCTCCTGCCGGCGTGGCTCTGGCTTCTGCTCGCGGCGGGGCTCGCCGTCGGTGCCTGGTTGCGCGAAGGGCGGCGCTAGTCCGCCGAGAGCCGGATCCGAAACGCGCCCGCCCGGTCTTACGGGCCGGCCCCGAACCCCTGGCGCACGCAGGGACAAGAGTTTGTCAAACGGCTTGCCGTCTTATCGCGGCATGTCATCAGTGTCATCATTCCGGCGGTTTTTGAACGCCCTGACGCGGCTTCGCCCGCGCCTCGACCGGACCCGCACCACCAGCTACGCGATGGATTCGAACCAGACGGCGATTCGTAACCTGCGACGGGCCATCGAGAAGCAACGCGATCCGGGGCGCGAGAGAACCTCCATCGTGAGACAGTGCCTGGCGCGGAGTTTCGAGCTGCCGCCTGCTGGAGAGACGTCGGCCGCGCTGCAGGCCGCGGTCGAGAAGCTCAGAGCCGCGCCGACCGAGGAGCCGCGCACGTCTCGGCCGGCCCGCGGCCTGCTTCGTCACCTGAGACTCTGCCGCACGAAGCGGCGCGACGGGTCTTAGCCTCTACGCGAAGATCACGTAGGTCGATGCGACCACCAGGATGATGGCCGCTCCCACCGGCACGGCGAGCGGCCAGCGGTTCAGTTCCACGTCGCCCGTATCTTCGGCGATGTAGTCGGACGACCGCGGCCGCATCCGGCCGATGATCAGCATGACGATCACGTTGAAGACGAACAGGATCGCCATGACGTGCAGGTAGTGCGGATAGTTGTCGGCTCCGACCACGAAGGGTTTCAGGACGAACTGGCTGAAGATGTAGAGCCCGACGCCCGAAGCGAGACCGATCTTGGCGGCGATGGGCGGCACGCGCTTGGTGAACACGCCGACGAGAATGATCGTCAGGATCGGGATCGAGTAGCAGCCGTTCACTTCCTGAAGATAGCCGAAGAGGCCCTGGGGCGCGTTGGCGATGAAGGGCGCGATGGTCATCGAGGCGATGGCCAGGACGGCGCCGAAATACTTGCCGGCCCGGATCGTCGCCCGCTCTCCCGATTCGGGCCTGATGTATTGCTGGTAGATGTCGACGCCGAAGAGCGTCACCGACGAGTTCAGCGCCGAGTTGAACGACGACAGGATCGCACCGAACAGGACGGCGGCGAAGAATCCACGAAGTGGGAAGGGCAGCACGTCGGTGACCAGCATGCCGTAGGCCCGGTCGCCGGTCTCGAGCTCGCCCGGATACATCTGCCAGGCGATGATGCCCGGCAGAACGACGATGATCGGGCCCAGGATCTTGAGGATCCCGGCATAGAGAAGGCCCTTCTGACCCTCGGCGAGGCTCCGCGCCCCGAGCGCGCGCTGGATGATCGCCTGGTTCGTTCCCCAGTAGAAGAGTTGCACTAGCATCATGCCGGTGAAGATGGTGGCGAAGGGGACGGGATCGTCCGGCCCGCCCATGATCTCGAACCTTTCCGGATTTTCGGACCAGAGCGTCGAGAGACCTTGGCTGAGACTGCCGCCCCCGATGGCGAGAAGGCCGAAGAATGGCACGAGGAGACCGCCGAGAAACAGGCCCACGGCGTTGATCGTGTCGGATACCGCCACCGCCTTGAGCCCGCCGAAGATGGCGTAGATCGATCCCACGATGCCGATCGCCCAGACCGTGATCCAGAGCGCGGCGGTCTGCGAGACCCCCAGCACCGCGTCGACGTCGAACATTTCCGAAAGGGCGAGAGCGCCGGAATAGAGCACGATCGGCAGCAGGATGACGGCGTAGCCGGTCAGGAACAGGAGCGAGGTCGCCGTCTTGACGCCCGAATCGTAGCGATGCTCGAGAAAGGAGGGCACCGTGGAGACGCCGCGCTGGAGATATCTGGGCAGGAGCAGAAGCGCTGTCACGACCATGGCGATGGCCGCCAGCGTCTCCCACGCCATGACGAGAATCCCGTAGGAATAGGCCTGCCCCGTGAGTCCCACGATCTGCTCCGTCGAGAGATTCGTGAGCAGGAGCGAGCCGGCGATCACCGGCGCCGTGAGGCTGCGTCCGCCGAGATAGTAGCCCTCGCCCGATCCGGCGTCGGTGCCGCGCGTCCAGAACCAGGACAGAACGGCGACGAGCGCAGTGAATCCGACGAAGGCGACGATGTTGAACGTGCCCATGTGATCCTCCCCCTACCTTCGCCAAAGCTAACCCGTCTGTTGGCGGAAACCATGCCGGTTCGTGGCGCTACGGCAACGGAAAGTCCGAGCGTTGCCCATCCCACCCAGTCGACGAGGTTCGGCTGCGGATGTGGAAGCTTGATGCGCCGTCGGGAAACGCGACGCCAAAGATCGACAGCGCGAACGGCTGCTCCTTGACACGGGGATGCCGGCGCTTGCGGGTGACGAGTACGGCACCGCCTGCGTCTTCCCCGCCAGCCCTCGGCGTGATCCTCCCGCGAGATGGTCACCGCCACGCGCCAGGCGCTCCCCTTCCCGGACAGGCCGGGCACCGACGATCGGGGCCGGATCGGCTGCGGCGACGGAAGGGAGCGGCAGAAGAAGCGGTCCGCGGGGCACGCGCATCATGTCTCTTCGTGCCGGCGCGTGAGGATCGCGCGGGTGATGGAACGGTATTCCCGCGACCACATCACCCAGAAGACGGCGACGCTCGCCGCGAACAGCGGAATCGGCCCGGCGAGCCAGGCGAGAGCGGCGAGAGCGACATAGGTGCCGCGCAGCCCGCGGTTGAAGTTCCACGCCGCGCGGATGTTCAGGTCCGCGGCCTGTGACGCGCGAAAAAGGACGTCCGGCGCGTCGGGATCGTTCGGAACCGCCGCCATGACCACGGCGCAGTAGCCGAAGAGCCGGTTCGACCAGACGAACTTCAGGAAACTGTCGGTCAACAGGATCGCCACCAACACGAGTTTCATCTCGTAGACCGCCACCGGCGCCGCGTTGCCCAATTCGCCGGCCACGCCCGAGAGCTGTTCGGCGTTGCCGATCAGAGCCAGGACGCCGCCAATCCCGATCACCAGGGTCGAGGCGAAGAAGGCCGCTCCCTGCCGCAGCAGGGACAGGATCGTCGCATCGAAGATCCGCGGATGGCGCGTGACCATCTGCACCATCCAGTCGCGGCGCTGCTGCATCATCAGCAACGCCACGGACGGGTATTTGCTGTCCGGTCGTTCGATCATCCAACCGAGCACGAACCAGCCGATGAACAGGAACCCGACGGCGAGGGCGTCGAGCGGCGAGAAGAGCGAGAGGCGGGCGAGGGACGGCATCGAGGGGAGCCTACGTCGCGCGACCGTGCCTTGCCAGTCCGTCGCTCGAGACCTAGCCTCTCCGGTCAGGAGGATCTCCCCATGCAGATGCCCGAGCCGAACCCACGCATCCTGTCGCGGAAGGCCGAGATCGTCCGCCGGCTCGCTGCGATCCTGCCCGAGGACGCTCTGATCCACGCGCCCGCGGAACTTCGCGCCTACGAATGCGATGCGCTGACGGCCTATGCCTGCCCGCCGCTCGCGGTCATCCTGCCCGCCACGACGGAGGAGGTGGCAGCGTGTCTCTGCGCGTGCCGCGAAGAGGGCGTGCCGGTCATCCCCCGCGGCTCGGGCACCTCGCTCGCAGGCGGGGCGCTGCCGACGGCCGACAGCGTCATCCTCGGCGTCAGCCGCATGACGGAAGTGCTGGAGACGAGCTACGAGGACCGGATCATCCGCGTGCAGACCGGCCGGACGAACCTTTCGGTCACGGGCGCGGTCGAGGCGGACGGATTCTTCTACGCGCCCGATCCCTCGTCGCAGCTCGCCTGCGCCATCGCGGGCAACATCGCGATGAATTCGGGCGGCGCCCACTGCCTGAAATACGGCGTCACCACCAACAATCTCCTTGGCGCCACCGTGGTTCTCATGGACGGCACGGTGGTCGAGCTGGGCGGGGCGCACATGGATGCCGGCGGGCTCGATCTTCTCGGGCTGATCTGCGGCTCCGAAGGCCAGCTCGGCGTGGTGACCGAGGCGACGCTTCGCATCCTGCCCTCGCCGGAAGGCGCGCGGCCCTGCCTCATCGGCTTCGATTCCTCGGAGACCGCGGGCCAGTGCGTCAGCGACATCATCAAGGCGGGCATCCTGCCGGTGGCGATCGAGTTCATGGACCGGCCGTGCATCCGCGCGACCGACGACTTCTCGGGCGCGGGCTATCCCGACTGCGCGGCGATGCTGATCGTCGAGGTCGAGGGCTCGGAGGACGAGATCGACGAGCAGCTGGGCGTCATCACCCAGATCGCGCGGAGGCTCGACCCCGTGGAGGTCCGCGTCTCGCAAAGCGAGGAGGAGAGCGCTCGCATCTGGCTCGGCCGGAAGTCGGCCTTCGGGGCGATGGGGCAGCTGAACGACTACATCTGCCTCGACGGGACCATTCCGGTGGGCGAACTGCCGCTGGTCCTGCGGCGCATCGGCGAACTCGCCGAGGGCTACGGGCTGGAGGTCGCTAACGTCTTCCATGCCGGTGACGGCAACATGCACCCGCTGATCCTGTTCAACGCCAACGAGGCGGGGCAGCTCCACAAGGCCGAGGGTCTCGGCGCAGACATCCTGAGGCTCTGCGTCGAGGTCGGCGGCTGTCTCACCGGCGAGCACGGCGTCGGCGTCGAGAAGCGCGACCTGATGGAAGCGCAGTTCGACGCCGTCGATCTCGAGGCACAGATGCGGGTGAAGGACGTGTTCGATCCGGACTGGCTGCTGAACCCCGCCAAGGTCTTCCCCCTCGCCACGAGCGCCGGTCGCCGCATGGCGGCCGCGCAATGACGCTCGCGAGCGAGGAGGAACTCGCCGCCGCGATCCGAGCGGCGGACGGCCCTCTGACGATCCGCGGCGGAGGCACGCGAGCGCCGCAGGGCAAGCCCGGAAGCGTGCTTTCGGTCTCGGGTCTCACCGGAATCACCCTCTACGAGCCCGGCACGCTGACGATGGTCGCGAAGGCAGGCACGCCGATGTCCGAGATCGAGGCCGCGCTCGCGGCGGAGGGTCAGCGGCTCGCCTTCGAGCCGTGGGATGCGCGCCGCGTTCTCGGCCGCGACGGCGAACCCACGCTCGGCGGCTGCGTGGCCACGAACGCTTCCGGCCCCCGCCGGATCGTGGCCAATGCCTGCCGCGACGCCGTTCTCGGCCTGCGCTTCGTGGACGGGGAGGGAACCGTCCTGAAATCCGGCGGGCGGGTGATGAAGAACGTCACCGGGCTCGATCTCGTCCGCCTGCTCTGCGGCAGCCGCGGCACCCTGGGCGCGATCACTGAAGTGTGCCTGAAGCTCCTGCCCGGCGTCGCCGCGACCGCGACGCTCAGTGCCGAGGGAATGCCGGTCGAGCGTGCGGTCGCCGCGATGTCGGCCGCGCTCGGCACGCCCTTCGAGGTCTCCGGCGCCGCGCATGACCCCCAGGCCGGGCAGACCCATCTGCGACTCGAGGGCAGCGAGACCTCGGTAGCCTACCGGTCCGACCGGCTCAAGGACGCGCTCGCCAGGCACGGAACCTGGGCGGTGACGGAGGGAGAGGGGCCTTGGCCGCGCCTCAGGGATGCCGCCGATCTCGCCGGGGGGGCCGATCTCTGGCGCATCTCGGTCCGGCCCTCCCGCGCGCCGGAGGTGGCCGGCGTGCTGCCCGGCCGCTTTTTTCTCGACTGGGGCGGCGGGCTGATATGGGCCGAGGCCCCCGCGGGCACCGATCTGCGCACCTCGCTCCGTCATGTCGGCCACGCGACGCTCGTCCGCGCCGCGCCCTCGACCCACGCCCGGCTCGGCACTTTTCATCCAGAAACCGACGCCGTCGCCCGCCTGACCGGCGGCCTTCGCGCCAGGTTCGACCCGCGCGGCCTGTTCCGCCCCCGGCCGGTTCCGGCCTAGGCCTCCCATTCCGGAGACTCCATGCAGACCAGTTTCACCGCCGAGCAGCTCAAGGATCCCGACATCGCGCGGTCCAACGAGGTGCTGCGCGCCTGCGTCCATTGCGGCTTCTGCACGGCCACCTGTCCCACCTACGCGGTCCTCGGCGAGGAGAACGACAGTCCGCGCGGGCGGATCTACTTGATCAAGGACATGCTTGAGAACGACCGTCCCGCAGACGAGAAGACGGTCAAGCATATCGACCGCTGCCTCTCCTGCCTGGCCTGCATGACGACCTGCCCCTCGGGCGTGCACTACATGCATCTTGTCGATCACGCCCGCGTCCATATCGAGCGCACCTATCGCCGTCCGTGGAAGGACCGCGCCATCCGCCAGCTGCTCGCGGCGATCCTTCCCTATCCGGGCCGGTTCCGCCTTGCGCTTCGTGCCGCGCGCCTCGGGCGGCCGTTCAAGGGCCTCGTGCCCGACAAGCGGCTCGCGGCCATGCTGGACATGGCGCCTGCCAGCGTCCCCCCGCGAAGCGACGTGGACCGCCCGCAAACGCATCCTGCGGAGGGCAGGCCGCGGATGCGGGTCGCCCTCCTGACCGGCTGCGCGCAATCGACGCTCGATCCCGAGATCAACGCGGCGACCGTCCGGCTCCTCACGCGTTTCGGCTGCGAGGTGGTCGTGGCCGAGGGGATGGGCTGCTGCGGCGCGCTCGTCCATCACATGGGCAAAGAGAGCGCGAGCCACACCCAGGCCGCCGCCAATATCCGCGCCTGGCAGAGGCTCAAGCGCGAGGGCGGCCTCGACGCCGTGGTCGTGAACACGTCGGGCTGCGGGACGACCGTGAAGGATTACGGCCACATGATGCGGACCACCGACCTCGCCGCCGAGGCGAAGGAAATCAGCGATCTGACACTCGACGTTTCCGAGCTTCTGGAGCGCCTGCTTCCGGGCAGGGAGCGCCTCCATACGCCGAACGAGGCGGCGGAGGACATTGCCGGGACGGATGCCCGCCACCCGACGGCAGAGGGCGAGGGGCCGATCCGCGTCGCCTACCACGCGGCCTGCTCGCTGCAACACGGGCAGAAGGTGCGCGCCGCACCGAAGACTCTGCTGGCCCGGGCGGGGTTCGAGGTGGTGGAACCCGCCGACAGTCATCTCTGCTGCGGCTCCGCAGGAACCTACAACCTCATGCAGCCCGAGATCGCAGGCAAGCTGAAGGACCGCAAGATCCGCACCATCGAGGCCAAGCGCCCGCAGGTCGTCGCGGCGGGCAATATCGGCTGCATGACGCAGATCGCCTCGGGAACGGCGCTGCCAGTCCTGCACACGGTGGAGCTTCTGGACTGGGCGACCGGCGGCCCGCGCCCATCGAAGTTGCCGAAGCGGCTGGCGGAAGCCGGTTGATCCGCGGCGGTCTCGGGAGGCCGGTGGAACGGCCGGACCCGGCCTCCCGCCCGACCCGGAATGCCATCCGGGTCAGTGCCGCTGACCTTATCCGCGGATAAGGACTCTCGCAGGCGATTTCCGAGTCGCGAGGAAAACTGCTTGGGCTCCGCGGCTGCGGCGCTCTATCGTCGGGGCGGAGCGAGGGAGGATACCATGTCGGACAAGACGCCGTTTCTCTATGACGGGATGAAGCTTCCCTTCATCCTGCTGGTCATCTGTTTCGCCGCCTGGGGCGTGGCCGCGAACATGACCGATCCGCTGGTCCAGGTCTTCAGCCGCGTCTTCTCGATGAGCGCGCTGCAATCCTCGCTGGTGCAGTTCTCCTATTACGGCGCCTATTTCCTGCTGGCGCTGCCTGCCGCCTTCATCAACCGCCGATTCAGCTACAAGACCGGGGTGCTGCTCGGGCTCGGATTGGCGATCCTCGGGGCGTTCCTGTTCTATCCGGCCTCGATCGCCATGACCTACGGCTTCTTCCTCCTGGCGCTCTTCACTCTTGCCGGGGGGCTGTCGATCCTCGAGACCTCCGCCAACCCCTTCGTCATCGGCATGGGGCCGGAGAGGAACGCCACCCGCCGGCTGAACTTCGCGCAGGCCTTCAACCCGGTCGGGACCAATATCGGGGTCTTCCTCTCGGCCACGATGATCCTTCCCTATCTCAACACCGCGGCCGACGAGGAGCGCGCGGCGATGAGCCAGGCGGAGCTTCTTGCGGTGCGGTCCGACGAGCTGCAGGCGGTGATGGTCCCCTATGTCGGATATGCCTTCGTCATGGTGGCGATCTGGGTCGCCGTGGCGCTGATCCCGATGCGCGCGCGCGAGGAGGCCGCGGGTCCCGGGCCGATGTCGGCCGGGACCTTCGCGCGGCTGATGTCCAACAGGCATTACGCCTTCGGGGTCGTGGCACAATTCTTCAACGTGGCGGCGCAGACATGCACCTGGACCTTCACCATCCAGTACGCGGGCGCGGCGCTGGGCATCGAGCCGGGCCCGGCCGGCTGGTATCTGCAGGCGAGCCTGATCGTCTTCCTGATCTCGCGCTTCGTGATGGTCTGGCTCATGGGATACGTGAGCCCGGCGCTGCTGCTCGCCATCCTCGCCGTGTCCGGCACGGCGCTGTCGCTCTTCGCGGTGCTGACGCCGACGATCGCCGGGGTCTGGGCGGTGGTGCTCCTCTCCGCCTGCCTGTCGCTGATGTTCCCGACGATCTACGGCATCGCGCTGGAAGGGCTCGGGGAGGATACCAAGTTCGGAGCCGCCGGTCTCGTCATGGCGATCCTCGGCGGGGCGCTGATGCCGATGGTGCAGGGGGCCACGATCGACGCCTTCGGAGCGACCTTCTCCTACGTGGTCCCGGCGGCGTGCTTCCTCGTCGTCGCGGCCTACGGCGTCTTCGACCTGAGTTCGTCGCGCGTCGCGCACCGGCCGGCCTGAACGGGAGAGGGGCCCCGAAGGGCCCCGCCAACGCGGCGGATCAGACGTCCACGTCGAGACAGACGTACTTCATCTCGAGATATTCATCGATTCCGTGCTTCGAGCCCTCGCGGCCGAGACCGGATTGCTTGACCCCGCCGAAGGGCGCCACCGGCGTGGAGATGAGGCCCGTATTCACGCCAACGATGCCGTATTCCAGCGCCTCGCTGACCCGCACCACGCGCGAATGGTCCCTGGTGAAGAAGTAGGAGGCGAGGCCGAAGATCGTGTCGTTGGCAAGCGCCACTCCCTCCTCCTCCGTCTCGAATTTGAAGAGCGGAGCGAGGGGGCCGAAGGTCTCGTCGGTGGAGAAGACCATGTCCTGGGTCGCTCCGGTCATGATCGTGGGCTGGAAGAACAGCCCGCCGAGTTCGTGGCGGCCCCCCCCGTAGATCACATCGGCACCCTTCGACTTGGCGTCGGCGATATGTTCCTCGACCTTCTCGACGGCTTTCTCCTCGATCAGCGGGCCGAAATCAGGATCGTCGAGCCCGTCGCCGACATCCATCTGCGACACGCGCTCCTTCAGCTTCTCGGCGAAGGCGTCGTAGATACCGGACTGCACATAGATACGGTTGGCGCAGACACAGGTCTGGCCGGCATTTCGGAACTTGCAGGAGATGGCGCCCTCCACCGCCTTGTCGAGATCGGCATCGTCGAAGACGAGGAACGGCGCGTTGCCGCCCAGCTCCATCGAGGTCTTCATCACCTGGTCGGCCGACTGGCGCAGCAGGATGCGGCCGACCTCGGTCGAGCCGGTGAAGGTCAGCTTGCGGACCTTCGGGTTCTCGCAGAATTCCTTGCCGATGCCCGAGGAATCGGTCGAGGGCAGGACCGAGAAGACGCCCTTCGGAAGGCCCGCCCGCGTCGCCAGAACGCCGAGCGCCAGCGCCGAGAGCGGTGTCAGCGCCGCCGGGCGGACCACGAAGGCGCAGCCGGCGGCGAGCGCCGGGCCGGCCTTGCGGGTGATCATCGCGTTGGGGAAGTTCCACGGCGTGATCGCGGCGGCGACGCCCACGGGCTGCTTGATGACGTGGATGCGCTTGTCCTTGGCGTGACCGGGAATGATCTCGCCGTAAACGCGCTTCGCCTCCTCGGAATAGAAGTCGATGAACCCGGCGCCGTAATTGATCTCGCCGCGCAATTCGGTCAGCGGCTTGCCCTGCTCGGCGGTCATGATCTTGGCCAGATCCTCGGCGTTCTCCTTCATCAGGTCGGCCCATTTGCGCAGGATCGTGCCGCGTTCGCCGGCGGTCATCGCCGCCCATTCCTTCTGCGCGGTCTCGGCCGCATCGATCGCCCGCGCGACGTCCTCGCGACCGAGATCGGCGACCGTGGCGATCACGTCGCCCCGTGCCGGGTTCTTGACCTCGAAGGTCTCGCCATTGGCCGCATCGGCCCAGTTGCCGCCGAGATAGGCCTTCCCGGTCAACAGATCGGGATCGGAAAGCATGGATTTCAGATCGGTCGTCGTATCGAGCATGGTGTGTCCTTTCGGCATCGTCTGGAATGCGACATATGTCTGCGGAGCGTCGGTGTCACGCCGCGGGCTCGGTGGTGCGAGCCGTCTTCCGGGCGGTGGCGGTCCCGGGTAGAGATATAGCATGGTCAGCGACGCCGATTACGACAATTCCGCTGCCGTTCCGGAGGTGGATCACCTGGCTGCCGGGTGGTCCCGGCAGGCCGAGGCCTTTCGGTGCCGCCTTGGCGGTCGGGCCCGGCTCGCGCTCGCCTACGGTGCGACGTCCCGGGAGAAGGCCGATCTGTTTCTTCCGAAAGGGGAGCCCGCCGGACTCACGATCTACGTTCATGGCGGCTACTGGCGCTCGCGGCATCGGCACGATTTCTCTCATTTCGCGGCCGGTGCGCTCGCGCGCGGCGATGCCGTCGCCATGCCGTCCTATACGCTCGCCCCGAATGCGCGGATCTCGCGGATCACCCTGCAGGTCGCGCGCGCCGTCGCCATGCTCGCGAACGAGGTGCCGCAGGGGCCGATCCGGCTCGTCGGTCATTCCGCCGGCGGGCATCTCGCTGCCCGGCTCCTCGCTGCGGATGTGATGCTTCCGGCCGCGGTCACCGGTCGGTTGAGCCACGTCATGCCGATCTCCCCGGTCAGCGACCTGCGGCCGCTTCTCGATCTGTCTGTCAACCGGGACCTCCGGCTGACCCCGGCGGAGGCCGCGAGCGAAAGCCCGGCTCTGCTCCCCCCGGCTCATGCTGTTCCTGTTACCGTCGTGGTGGGCGGTGCCGAGCTTCCGGCCTTTCTCGACCAGAGCCGCTGGCTGTCCGAGGCCTGGGAGGCGCCCCTGATCGTCCTCGAGGGGCGCCATCATTTCGATGTGATCGATCCGCTTCTCGCCCCCGACACCGGCCTCGTGCGCCGGCTCTTCGGGGAATGAGGTTCAGCAGAGGAAGTCCTGCACGGCTTCGACCTCGGATTGCGGCACCTCGTGGCCCCCGGGGTGCCAGGCGAGAAGGACGTCGGTCTTCTGGGCGGTGAACCAGTCCGCCAGACCCTGCGTCATCTCGGGTGGACAGATCGGGTCGGTCCGGCCGGCCGTGATTAGGACGCGCGTCATCGCGAGATCGGGCGCGGGTTCGGGGATCCAGGGAATGAGCGGGTGCATCAGGGCCAGCGCATCGAAGAGTTCCGGGTGCGCGATCGCGGTCGCGGCGAGAATGTTCGCGCCGTTGGAGAATCCGATTCCGGTCACGTGGAGAGCCCCGGTGCGATTGGTCTCCGACCGGACGAACTCTGCCATGGCGGCGACGCGCCCAGCCAGATCCGCCATGTCGTAGACGCCCTCGGCATGACGCCGGAAGAATCGCGGCGCCCCGGCCTCGTCGACGTCTCCCTGCGGGGAGACGACGTGGTGCGCCGGCAGGAAGGTCCGGGCCAGCCCGTGCAGCTGCGCGGCCTTCGCCCCGGTTCCGTGGAACGTGAGCACCAGTTTCGGGTCTTGTCCGTCGCTGCGCAGGGCGTCGTAGGGCATTCGCATTTCTCCTCGGCGCCTTGCATATAGCCGTCTAGTCCAATGATGCGAGGCGCTTTTCCAGACGCGCGCGCAGATGGGCGTGCTGGGCGGGCAGCATCAGGGATCGTCCCAGTTCGGTCCGGTCCTCGTCGCGGTCGAAGCCCGGCTCGTCCGTCGCCACCTCGAAGAGCACGCCTCCCGGGGTCCGGAAGTAGATCGCCCAGAAATAGTCCCGGTCGATCGGCGGGGTAACGGAGAAGCCCGCCTCCAGCAGCGCCTCCCGGACCTCGAGCTGCTGCGCACGGGTCGCCACCGAGAAGGCCACGTGATGAACGGAACCCGCGCCCTGAACGGCCGGCGCCGTCTCCGGCCGCACGACAAGATCGACGACGTTCGCGACCCCGTCCGGCCGCACGAAGCGGGTCGCGTCGCCGGCCCGGTCCGATTCCTCGTACCCCATGAACCGCAGGAGATCGGCGGTCGGCTCGGCCTCGCCGAGGACCGGCGCCACGGAATGGAAACCGCGGATCGCGGCGTCGGCGGGAACCGGGCCGGAATAGCCCGGGCGCGGATCGTCGGTCTCGACGAGAACCAGCCGGTCGCCGTCCGGCGCGTCGATCGCCACGACCGGGGCGCCGAACGGATCCCGGCCGACCTCGCGGCCGAGCCGCTCCGCCCAGTATCCTGCCGCGCCTTCCGGGATCGCCAGGCGCACCTCCCCGATCTCTCCCGTGCCGCGGCGGCCGCGCGCCGCGTCGGGGAAGGGGAAGTAGGTCATGGCCGTGCCCGGCCGGCCCAGCTCGTCGCCGTAATAGAGGTGATAGACCTCCGGCGCGTCGAAGTTCACCGTCTTCTTCACCCGCCGCAGGCCGAGGGTCCGGGTCCAGAAGCGGTCGATCGCGCGCGCGTCGGACCCGATCGAGGTGACGTGGTGCAGCCCGTGGATCTGTGTCAGCATGAGCGTCTCCCTGTTTCGATCAGAAATAGGTTTCTCCGGCGTGTTCGAAACGCGGCCCGCAAGACAGTTCGGGTGCGGAAGCGCACAGACGGCCTTTCTCGTCGCCATCCGGGATCGGGCCAACCGCGCGCCATATCGCGTCCGGTCCGGGCAACCGTGCTAACCCGTGTCGCGGACCTTTCGAGCTGCCCTTCGGTGACCTACGTCAGACACATCGCTTCAGAAAGGAACGTGCAATGACCCTGCGCATCAACGAGACGGCGCCCGATTTCACCGCCGAATCGACCGAGGGCGAGATCAGCTTCCACCAGTGGATCGGCGATGGCTACGCCATCATCTTCAGTCACCCGAAGGACTTCACGCCGGTCTGCACGACCGAGCTCGGGGCGATGGCCGGGCTGTCGGAGGAATTCGCAAAGCGGAACGCGAAGATCATCGGCATCTCGGTGGATTCGGTCGAGGATCATCGCAGGTGGAAGTCGGACATCAGGACCTACACCGGACACGACGTCGGCTATCCGATGATCGGCGACCCCGAGATGAAGGTGGCCAAGCTCTACGGCATGCTTCCCGCCTCCGACGAGCGGGTGGAAGGTCGCACGCCGGCCGACAACGCCACCGTGCGGACCGTCTTCATCATCGGGCCGGACAAGAAGGTGAAGATGTCGATGACCTACCCGATGACCACGGGGCGGAACTTCGACGAGATCCTGCGGGCGCTCGACTCGATCCAGCTCACCGAGAAGCACAAGGTCGCGACGCCTGCCGGCTGGGTTCAGGGTGGCGACGTGATCATTACGCCGGCCGTCTCCGACGAGGAGGCGAGGGAGAAGTTCGGAAGCTTCGAGCAGAAGCTGCCTTATCTGCGGACGACGAAGCAGCCCTCCTGATTTCCTCCGGAATTCCCGTCGCGCCCCTGTTCCCGGCGCGACGGGGCGGGTAGGCCCGTCGGATGGACGACAATCTCAAGGGGATCGCGATCGCGCTGGTCGGCGCGCTCGCACTCGTTCCGGATACGCTCCTCATGCGTCTGTCCGGCCTCGACGCGATGCAGATGATCGCCTGGCGCGGCACCTTGCAGGCGTTGGTGCTGCTCTCGGCCTGGGCAGTGCTCTCCACCGGGCGGCGGCGGGACCTGTCTCGGCTCGCGACCAGGGCGGGCTGCGCCGCGATGGTCGCCCAGTCGTTCAACGCGGCCTTCTTCGCCTTCGGGATCGGCCACGCGCCCGTCGCGGTGGTCCTCGTCGCAATTGCCACCGTGCCTCTCTTCGCGTCGCTCATGGGGGCGGTGTTCCTCACCGACCGGATGGAGAAGGCGACGCTCTCCGCCTCGCTCGTCGTGCTCGCAGGGATCGCGATCGCCGTCAGCGGGGATGTGATGCGTGAGGCCGGGAGCCCCGCCGTCGGCGCGATCTGCGGCCTCGCGGTCGCGCTCTGCCTGTCCGGCAGCTTCACGCTGTACCGCGCCCAGCCGGAGCTGCCTGTGCTCCCGACCGTCGGATGCGGCGCGGCGATCTCCGGCCTGGCCGCCGCTCTTTTCGCCGGATCGCTCACCACCACCACGGACGGATGGTTACCGGCGATCTGGATCACCGGCCTCGTCATCCTGCCAATTTCCTTCACTTCCCTGAACATCGCGTCGCGCTACACGGTCGCGGCCAATGTCAGCCTGCTCCTGCTTCTCGAGACGGTCCTGGGTCCGGCCGCCGTGTGGGTCGGGATCGGCGAGCCCGTCGGGCCGCGCGGTCTCCTCGGGGGCGCGATCGTGGTCGCGACGCTGGCGGTCTATCTCTGGGACCAGCGCCGTCGGACGCTGGCGCGAGTTTGCCCGGCGCTCGCGCCAGATAGCGACGGGTTGGCTGCCCCCGTTCGGGGCCCGAGGTAGCTCGGAAGCGCACGGTTCGGCGGCTGGCGCAGGTCCGATCCCCCGGGCAGGCCGATCCCGTGATCCTCCCTTCGAGATCGCGAGCGCCTCGAAGAGCAGAAGCGGCCTGCCGTGGACAAAGGCGTCGATGCGGGCGGCGGCGAGCGAGATCGAACTCCCCGGCCAGCGCAGGCGACGACCGCGGGGGGGTCAGACGATCGCCATCCGGATCGCATAGGCGATGATTCCGAGAGCGGCGACGCTCGCCGCCCAGAGGGCGACGAACCACACGACCCGTCTGAGCCACATCAATGGTAGCCTTCGCCGTGTCTGATCTTGCCGCGGAAGATGTAGTAGGCGAAGGCCGTGTAGCCGAGGATGATCGGCACGAGCACAATCGCACCGACGAACATGAAGAGCTGCGACTTGACCGGGCTCGCGGCCTCCGCGAGCGTCACGCTCGGCGGGATCACATAAGGCCACATCGACACCCCGAGGCCGATAAAGCAGAGGCCGAAGAGGCCGAGCGTGAGCACGAAGGGCATCCAGTCGTTCTTCTCGTCGAAGAGTTCCTTGGCCAGCAGGATCACGAAGCCGATCACCAGGACCGGGATCGGCGAGACTTCGAGAATTTGCGGCCAGGTCAGCCACCGCGAAAAGTATTCCTGCTCGAGGAACGGGGTCCACAGGCTCACGATGCCGATGAACCCCACTGTCGCGAAGCCCAGGATGCGCGCCTGCACGCGCGCCCGGTGGCGGACCTCGCCTTCCGTCTTCATGTTGAGCCAGCAGGCCCCGAGGAGGGCGTAGCCGACCACAACTGCGATGCCGCAGACCAGCGAGAACGGCGTCAGCCAGTCCCACCAGCCGCCGCCATATTGCCGGCCGTCGACCTCGATGCCCTGCAGCAGCGCGCCCAGGATGATGCCTTGGCAGAGCGAGGCGACGGTGGAGCCGCCGATGAAGGCCCCGTCCCAGAACCGGTTCGCGAAGCCGCTCCGTGCCTTCCAGCGGAACTCGAACGCGACGCCCCGGAAGATCAACCCGAGGAGCATCGCAATGACGGGAGGATAGAGCGCCGGCATGATGATCGCGTAGGCGAGAGGAAACGCGGCGAAGAGGCCGCCGCCGCCAAGCACGAGCCAGGTCTCGTTGCCGTCCCAGACCGGAGCGACCGTGTTCATCAGCAGGTCGCGATCCTGCTTCTTCGGATAGAGCGGGTAGAGGATGCCGATTCCGAGATCGAAGCCGTCAAGCACCACGTAGACGTAGACGGCGAAGGCCAGCAGAAGCGCCCAGGCCATGGTGAGGTCGATGCTGATGCCCATTGCTTGATCCTACTCCGCCGGGGTTGCCGCTTCGGGGGGGCCGGGCGTGATGCCCGCCGTCCGGATCGGTCCGTCATCGCTGTCGGGAATTTCGGCGACGTCGGGCGGCCTCGCCATCAGTCGCCCGCAATAGAGGATGCCGGCGCCGAACACGGCGAAATATATCAGGATGAAGGCGATGAGCGAGGCTCCCACGGCGTCGGCGCCGAGGGGCGCGAGCGAATCGGCCGTCCTCAGTTCGCCGTAGACCGTCCAGGGCTGGCGGCCCACTTCGGTGGTGATCCAGCCCGCGATGACGGCGACGAGGCCCGAAGGCGTCATGAGGAAGCAGGCCCGGTGCAGCCATCTGTCGTAGTAGAGCTCACCGCGCCAGCGCGACCAAAGCGACCAGAGGCCGACGGCCAGCATAAGCAGGCCGATGCCGACCATCACGCGAAAGCTCCAGAAGACGATGGCGACCGGCGGCTCCTCGCTGTCGGGAACCGTGTCGAGCCCCTCCATGGACGCGTTCCACCCCTTGCCGAGTATCGGCCCGCCGATTTTCGGAACGGAGACTTCGTAGCGCATCTCGCCCGCCTCCTGATCGGGGATGCCGAAAAGGATCAGCGGGATGCCGTTCTCGTGGGTCTCGAAATGTCCCTCCATCGCCAGCACCTTGGTCGGCTGGTATTCGTAGGTGTTCAGGCCCTGCTCGTGACCGAGCAGGATCTGCACCGGTGCGACGATCGCGGCCATCCACATCGCCATGGAGAACATCGTCTTAACGCCGGAATTGTACTGCCGTCCCTGCAGCAGATGCCACGCGCCGACGCCGCCGACGATGAAGGCGGTCGCCAGATAGGCGGCGGTGAGCGTGTGGGCGAGCCGGTAGGGGAAGGAGGGCGAGAAGATGACCTCCAGCCAGTCCTCGGGCAGGAACTGGCCGTTGTCGGCCATGACGAACCCGGCCGGCGTATGCATCCAGCTGTTCACGCTCAGGATCCAGGTCGCCGAGATCGCCGTTCCGCCGGCAACCATCAGCGTGGCGGTCATATGGAGACCGGGCCCGACCTTGTCCCGGCCGAAGAGCATGATGCCGAGGAAGCCGGCCTCGAGGAAGAATGCCGTCAGGACCTCGTAGGCCATGAGCGGACCGATGACCGGCCCGGCCTTGTCCGAGAACTGCGACCAGTTGGTGCCGAACTGGTACGACATCACGATCCCCGACACGACGCCCATGGCGAAGGAGATCGCGAAGATCTTGACCCAGTAATTGAAGAGCCGCAGGTAGGCCCGGTCGCCGGTCTTCAGATATATGCCGTTGAGCACCGCCAGATAGCTGGCGAGACCGATCGAGAAGGCGGGAAAGATGAAATGGAAGGAAACGGTGAAGGCGAACTGGATGCGCGCGAGAACCAGGGCGTCAAGTCCGAGGAAGGTATCCATGGGCAGACCTTTCGAGTATCGCGACACACATAAAAACCGTGCCTCGATTGTCTATCCGTTGCGGGCGCAGTCTATTGTCGCAGAAACCTTCCCCCCCGTTCAGACCATCTTGGGATAGAGGACCACGCGGGCCCTCATGGGAACCTGATCATAGAGCATAACGATCTGGTCGTTCGTCAAGCCCGCGCAGCCATTGGAAACCGCGCGGCCGATCGTGCTGACATCGGAGGTGCCGTGGATGCGGAGATAGGTATCTCCGCGGCCCTCCTGAAAGAGGTAGAGGGCGCGCGCCCCGAGGGGGTTGTTGGGCCCGCCGGGCATCCCGTCCTCCTCGTACTGCGCGTATTTCTCCGGTTCCCGATCGATCATGTCCGGCGTGGGCGTCCAGGAGGGCCATTCCTTCTTCGCGCCGACATAGTACTGCCCCGGCTCGTAGAGGCCGTCGCGCCCCACCCGGATTCCGTAGCGCCAGGCCTGACCCTGCGGCAGGGTCCAGAAAAGCTGGAAGTGATCCGGGAACACGTGCACCTCCCCCGCCGGCAGCGGATGGCGCAACGTGACAAGGGCCGGTTGCAGTTGGGGGGGGAGCGCCTGCGCCGCGACGGCACGGCCGACCAGGGCGCCGCCGAGCGCCGCAGCGCCGGCAGCCATCATGTCTCTACGGTTCATCTTTCTCTCGTCCTTCGAATTTCGTCCGCCTTGTAGCAAAACAAGGCGCGGCCGGCCTTATAGCTTCGCGATCCCCACAAAGAGTTTAACGGTGGGCAGATCGGAACGGAAAAAGGTCCGGCGCGACGGCCGGACCTTTCGGGCAGATGAGGAAGAGGCTCAGCCCTCCGCTTCTTCCCGCTGCACCTCCTGGCCGGTCTCCTGATCCACGACCTTCATGGACAGACGGACCTTGCCGCGGTCGTCGAAGCCAAGGAGCTTCACCCAGACCTCCTGGCCTTCCTGAAGCACGTCGGAGGGATGGTTGAGGCGTCGGCTCTCGATCTGGCTGACATGCACGAGCCCGTCGCGCTTGCCGAAGAAGTTCACGAAGGCGCCGAAATCGACGATCTTGACCACCGTGCCCTTGTAGATCTTGCCTTCCTCGGGCTCGGCCACGATCGAGTAGATCATGTCGTAGGCCCGCTGGATGGCGTCGCCGTTGGCCGAGGCGATCTTGATGACGCCGTCGTCGTTGACATCCACCTTGGCGCCGGAGGTCTCCACGATCTCGCGGATGACCTTGCCGCCCGATCCGATGACCTCGCGGATCTTGTCCGTGGGGATCTGCATCGTCTCGATCCGCGGGGCGTGAACGGAGAATTCGGCGGTCTCGGAGAGCGCCTTGTTCATCTCGCCCAGGATGTGCATCCGGCCCTCCTTCGCCTGGGTCAGGGCCTTCTGCATGATCTCGGGCGTGATGCCGGCGACCTTGATGTCCATCTGCAGCGAGGTGATGCCGTTCTCCGTCCCGGCGACCTTGAAGTCCATGTCACCCAGATGGTCCTCGTCGCCGAGAATGTCGGTCAAGATCGCGTACGATCCGTCTTCCTCGAGGATCAGGCCCATGGCGACGCCGGCCACCGGCGCTTTCAGCGGAACCCCGGCATCCATCATGCTGAGCGAGCCGCCGCAGACCGACGCCATCGAGGACGATCCGTTCGACTCGGTGATCTCGGAGACGACACGGATCGTGTAGGGGAAGTCCGTCGGTGCCGGCAGCACCGCCTGAAGCGCCCGCCAGGCGAGCTTTCCGTGGCCGATCTCGCGCCGTCCCGGAGGACCGACGCGGCCCACCTCCCCGACCGAGTAGGGGGGGAAGTTGTAGTGCAGCAGGAAGTTGGAGCGGTAGGTGCCCTGCAGCGCGTCGATCATCTGCTCGTCATCGCCGGTGCCGAGCGTGGTGACGACGAGGCCCTGCGTTTCGCCGCGCGTGAAGAGCGCCGATCCGTGGGTCCGGGGCAGGAAGCCGGTCTCGGCCTCGATGGGGCGCACCTCGGCCGTGGTGCGACCGTCGATGCGCTTGCCGCCCTTCACTACGTCGCCGCGCAGGATCGAGGATTCCAGCTTCTTGAAGGCGGAGCCGAGATTCGGATCGAGCTGCTCCTCCTCGTCCAGCCGGGTGATCACCTCGGCGCGGGCATCGGCAATGGCCGTGGTGCGCTCCTGCTTGTCGGTGACCGCGAAGGCGGCGCGCATCTTGTCCTCGCCGAGGCCCCTTACCTTTTGGTAGAGCGCGGAATAGTCCGGCGGCGTGAAGTCGAAGGGCTCTTTTGCGGCGTCTTCGGCCAGGTCGATGATCAGGTCGATCACGGGCTGGATCTGCTCGTGGGCGAAGTTGACCGCGCCCAGCATCTCCTCCTCGGAAAGCTCGTACGCCTCCAATTCGACCATCATCACGGCGTCCTTGGTGCCCGCAACGACGAGATCGAGCCTCTGCTCCGGGTTGGCGCGGAGATTGTGCATGTCATCGATTTCGGGGTTCAGGACGTACTCGCCGCCCTCGAAGCCCACGCGGCAGCCGGCGATCGGCCCCATGAAGGGCGCCCCCGACAGCGTCAGCGCGGCGGAGGCGGCGATCATCGCGACCATGTCGGGATCGTTGACGAGGTCGTGGCTGAGCACGGTGCACATGACCAGGACTTCGTTCTTGAAGCCGGGCACGAAGAGCGGGCGGATCGGTCGGTCGATCAGGCGGGAGGTCAGCGTCTCCTTCTCGGTGGGACGGGCCTCGCGCTTGAAGAAGCCGCCGGGGACCTTGCCGGCGGCGTAGTATTTCTCATTGTAGTGGACGGTCAGCGGAAAGAAGTCCTGTCCGGGCTTCTGCTGGCGCGCGAAGGTCACGTTGGCCATCACACTGGTCTCTCCCAGCGTTGCGATGACCGAGCCGTCGGCCTGGCGCGCGACCTTGCCGGTCTCCAGCGTCAGGGTCTCCTCGCCCCATTGAATCTCTTTTTTCGTCACGTTGAACATCGTCGTATCCTATCTGGGCCGACCGGAGCCCTCCCCGGCGGTCCGTTTGCATGGCGACCGTATTGCCGCCGACCCCATCATCATCCCATGCGCCGGGGTCCGGGCGTCACGTCTCAGATGGAGCGCCCATACAGGAAACGGCCCGGACTGGCCAGCGAAGGCGCCCGAAGCTGGCCGACTGCGGCGCTCCGGCGCACGACCGCGTGAGGTCCCGCCCGAAATGGCGCGGCTCAGATGGGAACGGTCCCTTCGCACACCGACCAGCGAAGGTTCTTCCGGGAGAGATCCCGCACCGACATGCAGCCCATCAGCCGCATGTCGCGCTCGATCTCGGCCCTGAGCAGCTCGAGCGCGCGATCGACGCCGGGCCCGCCGGCCGCGGCCAACGGGAAGAGGTAGTAGCGCCCCAGACCGACCGCCTTGGCGCCGAGCGAGAGCGCCTTCAGCACGTGCGTGCCGCGCTGCACGCCGCTGTCCATCATCACGTCGATCCGGTCGCCGACCGCATCGACGATCTCGGCCAGCTGGTCGAAGGGCGTGCGGGAGCCGTCGAGCTGGCGCCCGCCATGGTTCGACAGGACGATGCCGGTACAGCCGATCTCGACGGCGCGGCGGGCGTCCTCCACGGTCATCACGCCCTTCAGGCAGAACTGGCCGTCCCAGAGCCGAACCATCTCGGCGACGTCGTCCCAATCCATCGCCGGATCGAGCATCTCGGTGAAATACTTGCCGATGGACATGGCGCCGCCGCCCATATCCACGTGGCGATCGAGCTGCGGCAGGCTGAAAGCCTCATGTCTCAAGTAGTCGATCGCCCATCTTGGCTTCGTGGCGAACTGCCAGATTCCCTTCGCGTTCAATCGGAACGGGATCGAGAAGCCGGTGCGGAGATCGCGTTCCCGGTTGCCGCCGGTGATCGAATCGACCGTCAGCATCATGACCTCGACCCCGGCCTCCTTCGCCCGCTCCATCATGGCGCGATTGAGGCCGCGATCCTTGTGGAAGTAGAACTGGTAGATCTGCGGATTGTCGTAGGTCCGGCGCGTTTCCTCCAGACTGACCGTGCCGAGCGAGGAGACACCGAACATCGTGCCGTGCTTCGCCGCCGCCGCGGCCACGGCGCGTTCGCCCTCGTGGTGGAAGAGTCGCTGCAGCGCGGTCGGCGAGCAGTAGACGGGGAGGGCGAGTTTCTGGCCCATGACCTCGACGGAGAGATCGATCTCTTCCACGCCCCTCAGAACGCTCGGCAGCAGATCGCACCGCTCGAACGCGGCCGTGTTCCGGCGCATCGTGACTTCGTCGTCGGCACCGCCGTCGATGTAGTTGAAGATCGGCCCGGGGAGTCGCTGTCGTGCGAGTGCCCGGAAATCGTGGAAATTGGCGCACTGGTTCAGTCGCATGGGATTCTCGCCTCGATAGTGAATGTGCGCGATATTCCTATGGTCATGCGCGCCGCACGTATTGTGTCTGGACACCGAGACCGTCGATTCCGAGACGCATGGTCTCGCCGCCGCGAAGGAACGTCTGCGGCGTTCGCCCCATGCCCACGCCCGGCGGCGTGCCGGTGGAGATGATGTCGCCCGGTTGCAGCCGCATGAACCGGCTGCAATAGGCGACGAGGAACGGCACGCTGAAGATCATGCTGGCCGTGGAGCCGTCCTGCCGTCGGACCCCATCCACATCCAGCCAGAGGGAGAGCGCAGCAAGGTCGCCGATCTCGTCGCGCGTGACGAGCCAGGGTCCCACCGGCCCGAACGTGTCGCACCCCTTGCCCTTGTCCCAGGTGCCGCCGCGATCGAGCTGGTACTCTCGCTCGGAGACATCGTTGACGACGCAATAGCCCGCCACGTGTCCGAGCGCGTCCGCCTCGTCGACATAGGCCGCCTCTTCGCCGATCACCACGCCGAGCTCGACCTCCCAGTCGGTCTTCCGGGAGCCCCGTGGCAGCACCACGTCGTCGTCCGGTCCCGAAATCGCCGATGTCCATTTTCCGAAGATCACGGGCTCCGGGGGGATCGGGCTGCCGGTTTCGGCGGCATGATCGGCGTAGTTGAGGCCGATGCAGACGAACTTGCCCGTGCCGCCAACGCAGGGTCCGAGCCTGAGTGTCTCCTGCGGCCGGTCGTCGAGGACCGGCAGGCGCTCGATCTCGAGCTCGCGCAGGGCGTCGAGCCCGCGTTCCGACAGGGTCTCGCCGGCGATGTCCAGAACGCGATCGGACAGATCCCGAACGTAGCCGTCCGAGCCGATGATCCCGGGTTTCTCGGCTCCGGGCGTGCCGTATCGCACGAGCTTCATCCGGTTCCTCCGTTAGGACCGATCCCCCGGTGACCTAGCGGGCCGTCGGCTGCGGGAAATGGCCGGGGCAGGCGGGAGCGGCGCGATTCCGCGGGCCCGGTCCTCCTCCCCGTGGATTACAGGTCGGAATACAGTCCCGCATAGATCGGTTCGAGCGTTTCCGGTTCGAAGAGCGAGCTCACGGATGTGCCGTTCCAGATATTCACGATCGCCTGCGCGAGCATCGGCGCGATGGGGACGATCCGGATCGTGTCGCATTGGCGGACCGCTTCGGTCGGTTCGATCGAATCGGTGATCACCAGGCTCTTCATCACTGACTCGCCGATCCGTTTCACGGCCGGCCCCGAGAGCACCCCGTGGGAGATATAGGCATGGACCTCCGCGGCCCCGCCCTCGATCAGGGTCTCCGCCGCCTTGCAGAGCGTGCCGGCGGTGTCGCAGATGTCGTCGATGATGATGCAGGTCTTGTCGGTCACGTCGCCGATGATCGTCATCTCCGCCACCTCGCCGGCCTTCTCCCGACGCTTGTCGACGATCGCCAGGGGCGCATTGATGCGCTTGGCGAGTTCGCGCGCGCGGCCGACCCCCCCCACATCCGGCGACACGACCATGACCTCGTCCATCCGTCCCTTGAACGCCGTGCGGATGTCGAGGGCGAAGACCGGGGAGGCGTAGAGGTTGTCCACCGGGATGTCGAAGAAGCCTTGGATCTGCGCCGCGTGCAGGTCCATCGTCAGCACCCGCTCGATACCCGCTTCGGTCAGCATGTTGGCGATGAGCTTGGCGGTGATCGGCGTCCGGGCCTTCGTCCGCCTGTCCTGCCGCGCGTAGCCGAAATAGGGGATCACCGCCGTGATGCGACTTGCCGAGGATCGTCGCAGCGCATCCGAGATGATCAGAAGCTCCATGAGGTTGTCGTTGGCCGGGTTCGAGGTGGGCTGGATGACGAACATGTCCTCCCCGCGCACGTTCTCGTAGACCTCCACGAAGATCTCGGCATCATTGAACCGCTCCACCCGGGCGTCGACGAGACCGACGCTGACGCCGCGGTGATCCGACATGCGATCGGCAATGGCCTCTGCGAGCGCCAGGTTCGCGGTCCCGGAGATGAGTTTCGGCTCGGAGGTGGTTGGCATTCGGTCGTCCTTGGAGCTTTCTGCGGGTCCCGGCGCGGATTCGGCGCGTTGACTTCGCCATACACGGCGATAGCTGACGCGGAAACCTGAACGCCGGTCGAGGAGTGCAGATGGCTCGGATCGACTATTTCTTCGCCGTCATTTCTCCCTACACCTACCTCGCCGGAACGCGGCTGGAGGAGATCGGTGCCCGTCACGGTGCCGAAATCCGCTACCGGCCGCTGGACGTGGCGCAGCTGTTCTCGCGGACGGGCGGCGTGCCGGTGCAGGAGCGTCATCCGAACCGGCAGGCCTACCGCCGCCAGGATCTCGCGCGGCTCGCGAAGATGGCCGGATTGCCGTTCAATCTCGATCCGGTTCACTGGCCGACGAACCCGGCGCCGTCGTCGTTCGCGATCATTGCGGCGCAGGAGCGTGGAGGGGGCGACATGGCCGCTCTCGTTCACGGTCTCTGCCGCGCCTGCTGGGCCGAGGAAAGGGACGTTTCGGACGACCGGACCATCTCCGAGGCGCTCGAGGCGGCGGGGTTCGATCCTGCGATCGCCGCCACCGCGATGTTCGACGGTGCCGAGGCATACGGACGGAATCTCGACGATGCGGTCGCCGCGGGCGCCTTCGGGGCGCCGTTCTACGTCACCGACGACGGCGAGCGGTTCTGGGGGCAGGACCGTCTCCCGCATCTCGACCGGCATTTGGGCTCGGGCCGCTGATGCGGATTGCGAGGCGGGCGGGCCTGTCCATCGCATGGCGGACCCGCGGCCGCGGCCCGCGGCCGGCGCTCTTCATCCATTGCACGCTCGCCTCGTCCAGATCGCTCGTGCCCCTCATGGAGGATCTCGGGGGCGAGATGACGAGCGATGCGTTCGATCTTCCGGGCCATGGCGCGAGCGCCGACTGGACCGGGCCCGGTGATTACCTGGCCCGGTCGAAGGATGTGGCCCGGTCCTTCATCGAGACACCGATCGACATCGTCGGCCATTCCTTCGGGGCCGTCGCCGCGCTTTCGCTGATGGTGCGGCATCCCGAACTCATCCGGCGCGCGGTCCTCATCGAACCGGTCCTCTTCGCCGCCGCGCGCGGGTCCGGTCCGCATGATCGCCACGTCGCGGCGCATCGGAACGTGCTCGCCGCCCTCGCCGCCGGCGATCGGGAGGCCGCGGCCGCCCGGTTCACGGCAATGTGGGGAACGGGTCCTGCATGGCCGGAAATGTCGGCCGGCCACCGGGAGGCGATGGCCTCCCGCATCCATCTCTTGCAGGATGCCGGCCCCGGCCTCGGGGAGGACAGCACCGGCATTCTGCTTCCGGGGCGACTGGAACGGGTCGGCGCGCCCGTTCTCCTCGTGCGGGGCACGGAGACACATCCGGTCATCCCTGCGATCCTCGATGCCCTCTCGGCGCGCCTGCCCGATGCGGAGCAGGCGATCGTGCCTAGTGCCGGCCACATGGCGCCGATCACGCATGTCGCGGCCGTCTCGAATCTCGTCCGTGGGCATGCGGGAGCCCGGCCGCGGACCGAGACCTAGCCGACGAGGAGCTCGAGGAAGCGGTCGGAATTCTCGCGCGTGGCCGACCAGTCGCAGACGAGACGCGCGCGAACGGGCTCCTCCTCCGGCCCGTCCAGCGCGCCGAGCGTGTAGAACTGCGCGCCCTGTTCCTTCAGGCGCCGATGCGCCCCGCGGGCAAATTCCGCATAGACGATGTTGGCATCCGCGCGGTGGAGAACGCGGACCCCCGGGGTGCGCCGGAGGCCCTCGACCAGATACGCGCAGGCGGCGTTCGCCTGCCCGGCCATGTCCAGCCAGAGATCGTTCTCGAGATAGGCCTCCATCTGCGCGCTGAGGAAGCGGTGCTTGGAAAAGAGATGGCCCGCGCGCTTCCGCCGCAGTTCGAATTCCCAGGCGAGATCGGGGTCGAAGATCACCGCCGCCTCGACACCCAGCAAACCGTTCTTCGTGCCGCCGAAACTCAGGGCATCGACGTTCCGCGTCAGGTCGGCCGCGGAACAGCCGAGCGCGGCGAGAGCGTTTGCGAATCGTGCGCCGTCGAGATGCACGGCAAGCCCGTGTTCCTTCGCGATCCCGGTAACCTCCTGGAGCCGGTCGAGCGGATAGACGCTCCCGCGCTCGGTCACCGTCGTCACCGAGAGCGGCCCGCGCTGGACGCCGTGGACGACCCCGTCGTGGGTCCTCTCGATCTTCGCGCGGAGCGCATCTGCGTCGATCATCGCATCCGGCGCATCGACGAGGGAGAGGCGCGCACCGCCGGTGAAGAATTCCGGTCCGCCGCACTCGTCCTCCTCGATATGCGCGACCTCGGAGCAAAAGATCGCCTGCCACGGTTTCGCCATCGTGGCGAGCAGGAGACAGTTCGTCGCCGTCCCCGTGGCGACGAGATAGATCGCCGCCTGCGGCGCCTCGAATATTTCCCGGAGCCGCGAGCGCACCCGCTCCGTCGCGGCCTCGACGCCGTAGGGCATCGCATAGCCCTCGTTCGCGCGGAAGAGCGCCTCCATCACCTTCGGATGCGCGGGGCCGGAATTGTCCGAGGCGAAATGCATGTCAGGTCGGCTCCTCGATGATGTGCTCCTCCCAATCCTCCTCATCCACCTCGAATTCCGGAACGGTCAGCCCGCGGGCGGAAATCCCGGCCTCGTGGACGCTCTCGGGATCCCCCGAGAGTAGCGGATGCCAGGGATGGAGTCCGCGCCCCTCGTGCAGGAGGCGGTAGGCGCAGGTCTGCGGCAGCCAGTAGGCGATCTTCGGCAGGGCGTCCGCGGTCAGGACGACGCATTCGGGAACGAACTGGCGGCGGATCTCGTACTGGCCGCACCGGCACGACCCGTCGTCGAAGAGCCGGCAGGCAACACGTGTCAAGGCGATCTCCCCGGTATCCTCGTCCTCGAGCTTGTTGAGGCAGCACTTGCCGCAGCCGTCGCAGAGCGCCTCCCATTCGGCGTTCGAGAGATCCTCGAGCGGATAGCGCTCCCAGAACCGGGGCCGGCCCACCGATCTGCGAATGGGATCGTGCATGATGCCCTCCGGTCCGGACGGGGTGTCACGCCGCGCGCATGGTCGCCGCTTGCCGTCGTCTTGCCCCCCGGACCGTGCCGTTAGGCCCGGCCTCCGAGACTGTCAATCGTAACCGGCAAGCGTCTCGCGGGCCTGCCGCGCGTCCTGGTCCATCTGTGCGACCAGGGCATTCACGCTGTCGAAGCTCTGCTCCCCCCGCAGGAACGAGACCAGGCCGACAGAGAGATCGGCGCCGTAGAGGTCCCCCGAGAAATCGAACAGATAGGTCTCGAGATTGGGCTGGCTCCCCCCGAACATCGGCCGGACCCCGAGCGAGGCGACGCCTTTTCTGCGCCCCGCATGGGGACCGGTCAGCACGTCGATTGTGACGGCGTAGACGCCGAATTTCGGCAGGTGCAACCCTTCGAGCGACATGTTGGCGGTCGGGTAGCCGAGCCCGCGTCCCCGCCGCTCGCCGGCGACGACCGGTCCGTCGATGCGATGGAGATGGCCGAGCATGGCGGCGGCCAGGCCGGGATCGCCGTCCGACAGGGCGCGGCGGATGCGGGTCGAGGAGACTTCGAGCCCGTCCTCCTGCAGCAGGTCTGCGGCGGTGACCCCGAACCCGAACCTTTCCCCGAAGGCCGCGAGAGCCGCCGCATCGCCGGCGCGATTCCTGCCGAAGCGGAAATCGGCCCCGACGACCACATGCACGAGACCGAGTCCCTCACGCAGCACGTCGCGCGCGAAGCTTTCCGGGGTGAGCGCCACGAGCGAGGCGTCGAACGGGAGTTCGTAGAGCCGCTCGACGCCGAGCCGGTCCAGCCGATGCGCGCGCGTCTCGGCATTCATGAGCCGGAACGGCGCCGCGTCCGGGGCGAAGAACTGGCGCGGATGGGGTTCGAAGGTCACCACGCCGAGCGGTGCACCGACGGACCGCGCCTCGCTGCGCGCGATTTCGAGCACCTTCTGGTGCCCGAGATGGACGCCGTCGAAATTGCCGATCGCGGCGGAGGCGCCCCGATCAGTGGCATCGAGGCCGTGATACTTGCGCGCGATCCGCATGCGCGCCGGATAGCCGCCGCTCCGTCCGGTCGCAAGCCTCGGCTCAGCTCTCCCTGCGTGAGGGCGCGAGGACCAGCGCCTCGCCACGAAGCGCGACCGTCTCGCCCACCAGGCAGCGCGTCGCCAGGGTGACCCGCCGTTTACGGATGTCGATGTTCATCACCTCGACTTCCGCCCTCACCGTGTCGCCGGGCCGGACCGGAGCGAGGAAGGCCATGTTCTGCCGCAGGTAGACCGTGCCATGTCCGGGAAGGCGCTCGCCGATGACGGCGGAAATCAGCGCCGCGGTCAGCATCCCGTGGGCGATGCGGCCCTTGAATATGGTTTCTTCGGCGTATGCGTCGTTCAGATGGACGGGGTTGCGATCGGTGGAGACCTCGGCGAAGAGTTCGATGTCCCGGTCCGTCACCGTCTTCTCGATGTGACGGCTGAGGCCGATCTCCATGTCCTCGATATAGATCGGGCCCGTTCCTGCCGTGGTATCGAGCATGGCCGCCTCCGTCGGTAACATTCTTGCGCGAAAGATAAGTAGCCTTTATCCTCTCTCTCGGCAAGGAAATTACTTCGCAAACGCAGAATGCCGCCTCCGACCTTCGTCGCGGTGCGGGGTGTGCCCGGCCGGGGCGCCGCCCGCCGCCTCGACTTACGGTTGCGTTCAGCGGGCCGCGCGGTCCGTCAGCGCAGGAAGCCGATGCTGTAGCGTGGATCGAGGCCTTCGGCGGCGAGGAAGGCCTCGAGCGCTTCCCGGTCCGGCTGGTTCTGCGTCCCCGTCTCGGCTGCCGCGAGGCCGCCGGTCACGAAGAGGACGTCGAGCCCCTCGCCGAGCGCCCCCTTGACGTCCGTCCGGATGCCGTCGCCGACGGCGAGGATCCGGTCTGGTTCGATGTCGCCGCCTCCGGCTTCGGCAAGCCGGCGACGTGCCATGTCGTAGATGGGCGGATGAGGCTTTCCGAAGGCGAAGACCCGGCCGCCCATCTCCTCGTAGAGTTGCGCCACGGCGCCGCCGCACCATTCGCGCTCGCCTCCCCGGTCGACCACGACATCGGGATTCGCGTTCAGGAGCGGAAGACCGCGGACCTTGGCGGACAAAAGGTCGGGGCGCAGGACGGAGGGATCGGCCTTCGGGTCGAACGGCCCCGTGCAGACGATGCCCTCCGCGTCAACGAGCGGCACGCGGACGACCTCGACCGGGGCCTCGACGATCGCCAGCGGTTCGAAGAAGACATCGTCGCGCGACTCGCCGATATGGTAGACGCGGCGGCCGACCGCGCCCGTGAACATCGCCTGCCGGGCGGCGTCGCCCGAGGTCGCGATCGTGTCCCAGGCGGCTTCCGGCACCCCCAGCTTCGCGATCTGCTCGGCGATCTGCGCGCGCGGGCGCGGCGCGTTGGTTAGGAGGACCACCATGCCGCCTTTCTGCCGGAACGCGACGAGCGCATCGACGGCCTCCGGCAGCGCCCGCACGCCGTCGTGCAGACACCCCCAGAGGTCGCAATAGAGCGCGTCGTATCGATCGGCGATATCGCTCAGGGCGGGGATGATCCGGGTCATCGGAGACCTTTCGGGTGAGTCAGACGGCGATGTTCGGAATGATCTGCTTCTTGCGGCTGACGATGCCGGGCAGCACCACGTGGTCCTTTTCGCCGCAGACGGTGGCAAAGCTCTTCTCCGCGATCTGCCGGACATCGTCGTTCTGGATGAGGAGCGTGGCGTTGCCCTCGAGGATGTCGATGAGGAAGAACAGGACGTGATCGACGCCGTCCTCCTGCGCCACCTTGCCCATTGCATCCATCAGCCCCGCCTTGCGCTCGAGTACGGTTTCTGGAGAGGTCGTCTCGAGAACGGAGACGCGGAACTTCCTGCCTCCGGTTTCGTGGGTCTTCGAATCCATCCGAAGAAGCTCCTCGTCCGAGAAATCGGACACGTCGGACTTCGCGGCGAACATCTCCGCCGCGTAGGCGGGAATCTGCAGGCCCAGATCCTCGGCGAGGCCCTCGGCGATCTTGCGGTCGTGGTCGGTCGTCGTGGGGGAGCGGAATTCCAGGGTGTCGGAGAGGATGCAGCTCAGCATCGCGCCCTTGATCGCTTCTGGCATCTTCGCCACGTCCTCGGGGCCGATCAGGTCGTGCATGATGGTCGCGGTGCAGGCCAGGGGCCGGATCGTCACCGCGATCGGCGTCTTCGTCTGCAATCCGCCGACGAGGCGGTGGTGATCGATGATCCGCCGGATATCTGCCTGGCCGATGGTCTCGGGCAATTCGCCGGGATTGTTCGTGTCGACGATCACGACCTCCTGCCCCTCCTCGACGCTGTCGATGATCCGGGGCTTCTCGAGATCCCATCGGTCGAGGACCCAGGCAGCCTCGGTGTTCGGCTCGCCGAGGAGCACGGCTTCGGCCGTGTGACCTTTCACCTCGTTGAGATACCAGGCCCAGACGATGGGGGAGCCGGTGGAGTCGGTGTCGGGCGACTTGTGCCCGAAGACGAGGGTGGTCATGGCGGGTATCCCTTGCGTCAGCCAGAAACGATCGCGGCGCTGTATAGGAGGGCGGGTCGCCGATGTCACGCGCTGCCGGTCCGTCCGGCCGGAGCGTCCGGGACCGGCCCTGCCGGTCGGCCGGAACCCGCTCACGGCAGCGTGAGATCGGTCCGCGAATGCCGTTGACACTCAAGTCGCAGCTACCTATTTGCGCATTGTTGGCACTCGATGGTGGTGAGTGCCAGAACCAGCGACAACATTGAACCGAGGAGCGTTCAGCGATGGCTTTCACCCCCCTTCACGACCGTGTGCTGGTCCGCCGCGTCGAATCCGACGAGAAGACCAAGGGCGGTCTGATCATCCCAGACAGCGCGAAGGAGAAACCCCAGGAAGGCGTCGTCGTGTCCGTGGGCGAGGGCGCCCGCAAGGAATCCGGCGAACTGATCCCGATGGCCGTGAAGGCCGACGATCACATCCTGTTCGGCAAGTGGTCGGGCACCGAGGTGACGATCGACGGCGAGGAGCTGCTGATCATGAAGGAGTCCGACATCCTTGGCGTGATCTCCGGCACGGCCCAGGCCAAGGCCGCCTGAACGGCGCACTCGCCGACAACAATACCAACATCTGACGAGGAGCAATCTACATGGCTGCCAAAGACGTCAAGTTTCAGACCAACGCGCGCGACAAGATGGTCCGCGGCGTCAACATCTTGGCCGACGCGGTCAAGGTCACGCTGGGCCCCAAGGGCCGCAACGTCGTCATCGAGAAGAGCTTCGGCGCGCCCCGGATCACCAAGGACGGTGTGACGGTCGCCAAGGAGGTCGAGCTCGAGGACAAGTTCGAGAACATGGGCGCGCAGATGGTCAAGGAAGTGGCCCAGCGCACCAATGACGAGGCCGGCGACGGCACCACCACCGCCACCGTGCTGGCTCAGGCCATCATCAAGGAAGGCATGAAGTCGGTCGCCGCGGGCATGAACCCGATGGATCTCAAGCGCGGCATCGATCTGGCCACCGCGAAGGTCGTCGAGCACATCCGCTCGGCCGCCCGCAAGGTCGAGAATTCCGACGAGGTCGCGCAGGTCGGCACCGTCTCCGCCAACGGCGAGGCCGATATCGGCCGCATGATCGCCGACGCGATGCAGAAGGTCGGCAACGAGGGCGTGATCACCGTCGAGGAGAACAAGGGCCTCGAGACCGAGACCGATGTCGTCGAGGGGATGCAGTTCGACCGCGGCTATCTCAGCCCCTACTTCGTGACCAACTCCGAGAAGATGGTCGCGGATCTCGAGGACTGCATGATTCTGCTGCACGAGAAGAAGCTCTCGTCGCTGCAGCCGATGGTGCCGCTTCTCGAGCAGGTCATCCAGAGCCAGAAGCCGCTCCTCATCATCGCCGAGGACGTCGAAGGCGAGGCGCTCGCCACGCTCGTGGTCAACAAGCTGCGCGGCGGCCTCAAGATCGCCGCCGTCAAGGCCCCGGGCTTCGGCGACCGCCGCAAGGCCATGCTGCAGGACATCGCGATCCTGACCGGCGGCCAGGTGATCTCCGAGGATCTCGGCATGAAGCTCGAGAATGTCGGCATGGACATGCTCGGCCAGGCCAAGAAGGTCTCCATCACCAAGGACGAGACCACGATCGTCGACGGTGCCGGCGACAAGGACGAGATCGAGGCGCGCGTCACGCAGATCCGCCAGCAGATCGAGGACACCACCTCCGACTACGACCGCGAGAAGCTGCAGGAGCGGGTTGCCAAGCTCGCCGGCGGCGTGGCGGTCATCCGCGTCGGCGGAATGACCGAGATCGAGGTGAAGGAGCGCAAGGATCGCGTCGATGACGCCCTGAACGCCACCCGCGCCGCGGTCCAGGAAGGTGTGGTCGTCGGCGGCGGTGTCGCGCTTGTCCACGGCATCCAGGCGATCGAGGGCCTCGAAGGTGTCAATCCCGACCAGAACGTCGGTATCGCGATCGTCCGCAAGGCGCTGGAAGCGCCGCTGCGGCAGATCGCCGAAAACTCCGGCGTCGACGGCTCCGTGGTGGCGGGCAAGATCCGCGAATCGGACGATCTGAAGTTCGGCTTCAACGCGCAGACCGAAGAATACGGCGACATGTTCCAGTTCGGCGTGATCGACCCCGCCAAGGTGGTTCGCACCGCCCTGCAGGACGCCGCGTCGGTGGCCGGTCTCCTGATCACCACCGAGGCGATGATCGCCGACAAGCCGCAGAAGGAAGGGCAGGGCGCCGGCGGCGGCGGCATGCCCGACATGGGCGGCATGGGCGGCATGATGTGATCTGCCGGTCATCCGACCGATCGGGGGCGTCCTTCGGGGCGCCCCTTTTCGTTTCCCGCGCCGCTTCGCGCCGGGCAAGCCAGATCATCGTCGCATTCTCTCCGGCCGCTTCGTCCTTGCCTTCCGGGCGTGTGGCTCCGACTCTCCGGCGCGGGAGCGGGAGGAGCGTGCGCATGCGGCCACAACAAGCAATCCGACAAGTCGGCGGATGAGGCTCCTCGCCATCACGGCCGTCGTTATGGTCGCGTTCGCGGCGAATTCGATCCTGAACCGAGCGGCGCTTGCCGGCGATCATATCGGCTCGCTGGACTTCGCCCTCGTGAGGGTCGCGGCCGGTGCGGCGATGCTGGGGCTCCTCGCCAGCCGCAGGGGCGGTCGCCGCTGGCTCGGCGCGTTCCGCTCCGTCAACATCGGGGCGCTGACGGTCTATGTCCTGGGCTTTTCGCTTGCCTATCTCGCACTTCCCGCCGGGGCAGGCGCGCTGATCCTCTTCGCGGCGGTCCAGATCACCATGTTCGGCGGCGCGGTCCTGGGCGACGAACAAATTCCGGGCCGTCGCTGGGTCGGCGCGGCGCTTGCTCTGCTCGGATTGGCCTGGATGCTGCTTCCCGGCACGAACGGCCTGCCCGTCGCGTCCGGTCTGCTGATGGCGCTGGCGGGGGCCGGCTGGGGCGTCTATTCACTCCGCGGGCGGGCCGGCGGTCCGCCCCTCGACACGACGGCGGCGAGCTTTCTCGGCGCCGCGCCCTTCGCCCTCGCGGCCCGCCTTCTCTTCCCGGCCGGCGAGACGGCGATCGACGCGGCCGGACTCGCGCTCGGCATCCTGTCCGGCGCGGTCACCTCCGGGCTCGGATACGCGCTCTGGTACAGCGTGATGCCGTCCCTCGGCGCCGCCCGCGCGGCGGTCGCGCAACTCACGGTCCCGGTGATCGCGGTCGGTGCCGGGGTCCTGCTGCTCGGCGAGTCGGTGACGCCGCGGCTGATCCTGTCCTGTCTGCTCGTGATCGGCGGCGTCGGTCTCGGCCTCGCCCCGTCGTTCCGCCGCTAGCGCCGGCGGTTCACATGTCCCATCTTTCGTCCCGGACGGGTCTCGGCCTTGCCGTATAGATGCAGCGCGGTCATGGGCTCGGCGGCGAGCTCGGGCACCCGCGCCACGTCGTCGCCGATCAGGTTCTGCATGACGATGTCCGAATGGCGCTCCGCGTCGCCGAGTGGCCAGCCGGCCACGGCGCGGACATGCTGCTCGAACTGGTCGATGAGGCACCCGTTCTGCGTCCAGTGCCCGGAATTGTGAACCCTCGGCGCGATCTCGTTCACCACGAGGCCACCCTCGGTCACGAAAAGCTCGACGCCGATCACGCCGACATAATCGAGCGCGTTGAGGATCTGCGCGGCGATCAGCACCGCGTCCGTCCTCAGCGAATGCGACAGGTCGGCCGGAACCCGCGTCTCGCGGAGGATGCCGCCCTCGTGACGGTTCTCGCCGGGGTCGAAGCAGGCGACCCGGCCGTCGAGCGCGCGCGAGCCGATGACCGAGATCTCGCGGTCGAACGGCACGACCCCCTCGAGGATCGCCGGCGCGCCATCGAGCGCCGCGAGGGCCTCCGCGGCCGCGCTTTCCGTCCCGATACCGACCTGTCCCTTGCCATCGTAGCCGAAGCGGCGCGTCTTCAGGATCGCCGGGGATCCGATCCGGGCCAGCGCATCGGCGAGGCTCGGCGCGTCCTCGACCGGCGCGAAGGGCGCGACCGCCAGGCCGAGCCCCGCGAGCCAGGTCTTCTCGGTCAGCCGGTCCTGGCTGATCCGCAGCACCTCCCGTCCGGGGCGAATCGGGCGATGCGCCTCGAGGATGTCGAGCGCGGCGGTGGGCACGTTCTCGAATTCGTAGGTGATAACGGCGCAGCCCTGCGCGAAGGCGACGAGCGCCGCCTCGTCGTCGTAGCCGGCCGTGGTGGTGCGCCGCGCGACCTCGCCCGCCGGCGGCGCGGCCCCCGGATCGAAGACATGGACGTGCAGGCCGAGCCGCGCCGCCGCAACGGCAAGCATCCGTCCGAGCTGCCCACCGCCCAGGATGCCGATCGTGCTGCCCGGTGCGAGCGGCTCAGTCATCGCGCGGTTCCTCGGGAATCGAGTCCGAGAGCGCGGCGCGCCACGCCTCGAGCCGGCCGGCGACCTCCTCGTTCGAGACGGCGAGAATGGCGGCGGCCATGAGCCCCGCATTGGCGGCGCCGGAGGCGCCGATCGCCATGGTCGCGACCGGATACCCCTTCGGCATCTGGACGATGGAGTAGAGACTGTCGAGGCCCGCCAGCGCCCGTGTCTGGACGGGGACCCCGATCACCGGCAGCCTGGTCTTGGAGGCCATCATGCCGGGCAGGTGCGCGGCCCCGCCGGCGCCGGCGACGATCACCTTCAGCCCCCGTGCGACGGCGGTCCGGCCGTATTCCCAGAGCCGGTCCGGCGTCCGGTGGGCGGAGACGATCCGCGCCTCGTAGTCGAGGCCGAGCTCGTCGAGGACGGTCGCCGCCTCCCTGAGCACCGGCCAGTCGGACTGGCTGCCCATGATGATGCCGATATCGGCCATGTCTCGTCCTCGCCAGCGAACGCGTGCGACCATAACAGCCGGCGCGGGAGGGGCAATGCGCCCTCAGGCGATGATGTCGGGGAGGAGCCGGTCCTCGATATCGGCGATCCGGTCCTTCAGGGCGAGCTTCCGCCGCTTCAGCCGCTGCAGCGTCAGCATGTCGGCCCGGCCGCCCTCCTGCAGCGCGCGCACGGCCTCGTCGAGATCCCTGTGCTCCTGCTTCAGGACCTCGAGCTTGACGCGCAGAACCTCGACGTCCTGCATCCGGTGGGTGTCGCTCATCGAGCCGTCTTCCATGGCCTCAGGATCGCATCCGCGAGGCCGGCGGGCAAGGGGCAGGTCTTGTGCCGTAGCGTGACGCCCCCCATATTTGTGACGCGCGGCGGTCGCCCGGCTGCGGGGGTCGCTGCAGAGCACAGTCGCTTTGCAAAAGGACGTGTCGATGACGAAACTTGCTCTGGGAGCACATCCGTTCCTGCTCGGGTTCGACGAGCTGGAGCGTCTGGTCGAGCGGACCGCCAAGACGGATTCCGGCGGCTACCCTCCGTACAATATCGAACAGGTCGGGGAGAGCTCCTACAGGATCACCCTCGCCGTGGCCGGGTTCGCGGAGGCCGATCTGTCGATCACCGTCGAGGACAAGCAACTCGTCGTGCGCGGACGGCAGGCCGAACCGGACGAGAGCCGCCTGTTCCTCCACCGCGGCATCGCCGCGCGCCAGTTCCAGCGGACCTTCGTGCTGGCCGACGGCGTCGAGGTGACCGGAGCCCGGATGGAGAACGGTCTTCTCCACGTGGATCTCACCCGCGCCCTGCCCGAAGCGGTGGTCCGCACCATCCGTATCTCTTCTGATGGGAAAGAGTCATGAACGAAGTGTATGAAAACGTCATCGAGACGCCCGAGAACATCGTCTACGTTCGGCCGGTCGCGCTGGCCGAACTGCCTGAAGAGATCCGGCAGCAGGCCGGCGGCCTGACCGAACTCTACGCGGTCCACAACGGCGAGGGCGAGCGCCTCGCGCTGGTGCGGGATCGCAAGCTGGCCTTCGTCGTCGCGCGCCAGAATCACATGGCGCCGGTCTCGGTGCACTGAAGCTCACGGCCCGTCCCCGGGCGGGCCGTCCGGGAGCGGCGCCGCGAGCGCTGCCGTGACCTCCTCGCCGAGGACCTCCACCGGCCGGTCGGACACCAGCCGCAGGACAGGAACGTCGAGACAGGCGAGCCATGCCTCCTGTCCTCCGCGCGAGCGACCGGTGAACCGCGGATCCTCGTAGCCGGCCGCCCAGCGCAGGAAGGTCGCATGGTTGCGCGCCATGTCGCCCCCGGCCCGTATCCGATCACCGAAACAGGCACCTTCACGCCGGCGCAACCTGGCGAGCCGCGCCGGTGTGCCGAGGCTCAACAGGACCGCCAGATCCGCGCCTTCGATCACCCTGTCGCCCCAGGAGACCAGCGAGCCGGAGATCACCCACCCTCCGGTGCCGCGCGACGCGCCCATCATCTCGATGCGGTCGCGCACCGGCCGTTTCGACGTGTAGGGCGGATCGGTCGGCAGCCAGTAGAAGTCGTCGGTATCGAGATGGGGCACGCCGAGACGGTCGGCGAGGTGGCGGCCGAGGGTCGTCGTGCCGGTTCCCGCCGCGCCGGTCAGGTGCAGGCGCGGTTCAGACCGGATCATGGTGCACGATCACGTCGATATGGGGGTGCCGCGCCTCGAGCGCGTGGCGCAGATCCTCGCCGATCTCGTGGGCGTCGCGGAGACTCAATTCGCCGTCGATCTCGAGGTGGATGTTGACGAAGACGTGGCTGCCAGCCGTCCGCGTCCGGAGGTCGTGATGGCCCGCGACGCCTGGCGTGCTGTCGGCCAGCGTCGCGATCGATTGCACGAGGTCGGCCGGGGCCGCCCGGTCCATCAGCGCGTTCCAGGCCCCGAAGCCGATCCTGAAAGCGCCGACGGCGAGCATCGCCGAGGCGCCGAGGGCAATGACGCTGTCGAGCGCGGTCAGACCGAAGACGCGGGACGCCCCGAGCGCCGCGATGGCGCCGAGATTCGGCACCAGGTCGCCGATATAGTGAAGCCGATCCGCCTGCACCACGCGGTTGCCGGTGCGCCGGGCGACCCGGGTCTGGAAAGCGACGAGGCCGATCGTCAGAACGATGGCAAGGACCATCACGGCGATCCCCGCCGCCTCGCCGGTCATGTCGGCCTCGGATCCGAACCGGGCGATCGAGGCCCAGGCGATCGCCGATGCGGAGACGAGGATGAAGGCCGATTGCCCGAGCGCGGACAGGTCCTCGGCGGAGGAATGGCCGAAGGCGTGGTCGTCGTCCGGCGGGCGCTGGGAATAGCGGATCGCGGCAAGTCCGCCGAGCGACATCATCAGGTCCATCGCGGAATCCGCGAGCGAGGCCGCGACCGAGAGCGCGCCGGTCACGCCGAACGCCCAGAGCTTCGCGACCACCAGCACCAGCGCCACCGTGACGGAGGCGATCTGGACGCGCAGGTTGTCTCTGTTCGCGGGCGTCACGTTGGGCCGGTCCGGTTGTCGAGCCGCGGGGAAGGGGGATCGCATCTCTTACCGGGCCGCCTCGATCCCGGCAAGTCCCGGCGGCGCCCTCTCCCCGCAGCGCCCTTGCTGGCCGCGCGCGATTTCTTCATGTCTGTCACGGCACAGGGAGGACATTGCGATGGGATATGCCGAGGTCTATGCGGCGTGGAAGGCCGACCCCGCCGGCTGGTGGCTCGAAGAGGCGAAGCGCATCCACTGGGACCGCTTCCCCGGGACGGCGCTTGCCGAGGACGGCTTCGCCTGGTTTCCCGACGGGCTCACGAATACCTGCTACAACGCCGTCGACCGGCATGTCGAGGACGGACGCGGAGACCAGACGGCGATCATCTGGGACAGCCCCGTCACGAGCACGAAGGAAAGGATCAGCTTCGCCGAGCTGAAGGACCGGTGCGCCCGGCTCGCCGGGGCGCTTCGCGCCCGCGGGATCGAGAAGGGCGACCGGGTGGTCATCTACATGCCGATGGTGCCCGAGGCGCTCGTGGCGATGCTGGCCTGCACCCGGATCGGGGCGATCCATTCGGTGGTCTTCGGAGGTTTCGCCGCGAACGAGCTCGCCACCCGGATCGACGACGCGAGGCCGAAGGCGGTGATCGCCGGGTCCTGCGGGATCGAGCCCGGCCGCACCGTGGCCTACAAGCCGCTTCTCGACGCCGCCATAGATCGCGCCGCCCACAAGCCCCTGACCTGCATCATCCTGCAACGCCCCGCCTGCGAGGCCGAGCTGGTGGCGGGTCGCGACCTCGACTGGCACGCCGCCCAAGAAGGCGTGGCGCCCGCCGACTGCGTTCCGGTGGAGGGCGACCATCCCTGCTACATTCTCTACACCTCCGGCACGACCGGCCAGCCGAAGGGCGTCGTGCGACCCACGGGCGGCCATCTGGTGGCGCTGAACTGGACGATGAAGGCGATCTACAACGTCGAACCGGGAGAGGTCTTCTGGGCGGCCTCCGATGTCGGCTGGGTCGTCGGCCACAGCTACATCTGCTACGCACCGCTGATTCACGGCAACACGACGATCCTGTTCGAGGGCAAGCCGGTGGGGACGCCGGACGCCGGCAGCTTCTGGCGGGTGATCGACGAATACGACGTCAAGTGCTTCTTCACCGCACCCACCGCGTTCCGCGCGATCCGGAAGGAGGACCCGAAGGCCGAACACCTGAAACGATACGATATCTCCGGCCTGCGCGCGCTCTATCTCGCCGGCGAGCGCGCCGACCCGGACACGATCACCTGGGCGCGGCAGCGTCTCGGTGTGCCGGTCTACGACCATTGGTGGCAGACCGAGACCGGCTACACCATCGTCGGCAATCCGGTAGGGATCGAACCGCTGCCGGTGAAGATCGGCTCGCCGACGGTCGCGATGCCCGGCTACGAGGTGCATATCCTCGACGAGGAGGGCTCCGAGACGCCCCGCGGCGACCTCGGCTCCATCGCCCTGAAGCTCCCGCTGCCGCCCGGCTGTCTGCCGACCCTCTGGAACGCCCATGACCGGTTCCGGGCGTCCTATCTCGACCGCTTCCCCGGATACTACAATACCGGCGACGCCGGCATGATGGACGAGGACGGCTATCTCTGGATCATGTCCCGCACCGACGACGTGATCAACGTCGCCGGCCATCGTCTCTCCACCGGGTTGATGGAGGAGGTCCTCGCCGCGCATCCCGATGTCGCCGAATGCGCGGTGGTGGGGGTGAGGGACGAGCTCAAGGGGCAGCTCCCGATGGGTTTCGTGACGCTGCAGAAGGGCACCGAGAAGTCCGACGGGCAGATCGCGGAGGAATGCATCGCCCTCGTCCGGGAGCAGATCGGCCCCGTCGCCGCCTTCAAGCTCGTCACGGTGGTGGACCGTCTTCCGAAGACGCGCTCGGGCAAGATCCTGCGCCGCAGCATGGCGCAGATCGCCGATGGCGAGGGGGCGAAGGTGCCGGCGACCATCGACGATCCGGCGATCCTCGACGAGATCGGCGATCGGGTGCGGCAGCTCGGCTACCCGAAGGCCTGAGCCTCAGCGGCAATAGGTGCTGGATCGGTACCGCGCGGTGTCGAGGTGGAAGTGATCCCGGTGGTGGCGGTCGGAGTCGGGTCCGAGCACGGTCTTGAACGGGCCGCAGGCGGCGTCGTGGAACCGCTTCAGGAGCCGCCTGTCCTTCCGGTTGCGCCATCCCTCCAGCACGGAGATCTCGGCTTCATCCGCAAGCTGGAACGCGGCGATGTCGATCGCGTGTCCCTTGCCGTGCTCGGAGATCTTGGCACCACGCCTGTTGTTTCGGGGGCGGCAATCGTAGTGTGCGACCACGCGCAATCCCGAGACGCCGCCGCCCCGGTCTGCGAGGATCGGATCGACCGTCCCTCTGACCCAGGAGGAGAGCGCCCGCGCCGTTCCGCAATCGATCGTGGCCGGCTGGCTGAGCTTTACGCCGTCGATCCGGCTCAGTCGGACCGGATGCGCGACCCCGCAGGCGTCGATACGGCCCTCGATTTCAGGCAGCGGCGCGCCCGCAAGTCCGGGATCGCCGCAGAGCGCCCCCGCGGGCGAACCGCTCCGCGGCCGCGCCCGGGCGCCGGGCGTCCGGGCGATCGCCGGACGGATCGCGGGTCGCGGGCTCGCCAGAAGGCCGAACGACAGCGGCGGTCCCGGCAGCCTCGCGAATGCGGGCGCGGCGACGAGCCGGGGTTCGGGCCGGCCGGATTGCACCGGCGCGGCCATGGCCTGCACCGGCCAGAGGAGGAGCATCGCCGCGAGGCCGACGCGCCCCAGGCCTGTCATCCCTCGCGTCCCTTGAACTCCGCGACCGCCTCCTCGACCCGCCGGCAGGCCGTCTCGTCGCCGACGGTGATCCGCAGGCAGTTCGGCAGCTTGTAGCCGCCGACCCGCCGCACGATGATCCCGCGCCTGCGCAGATGCGCGTCGCAGGCAGCGGCCTCCTCCTCGCTGCCGAACCGCGCCAGGACGAAGTTCGCGGTCGAGGTGTCCGATGGCACGCCCGCCTCCGCCAGCCGCTCCGCCAGCCAGGATCTGAGCCTCGCATTCTCCGCCCGGCTCCGGCGCACATATTCCCGGTCGCGGATGGCGGCCCCGGCGCCGGCCAGCTGGAGCGTTCCGAGATTGAACGGCCCCCGAACCCGGTTCATCACGTCGATCACGTGATCTGGCGCGTAGGCCCAGCCGACCCTGAGCCCGCCGAGACCGTATATCTTCGAGAAGGTCCGCGTCATCACCACGTTCTTACGCGCCTCCACCAGTCCCGCGCCCCCGTCGAACCCCTCCACGTAATCCGCGTAGGCGCCATCCAGGACAAGCAGCGTGCCGGGGGGAAGTTCCGCCGCCAGCCGGCCGACCTCGTTGGCGCCGATCATCGTGCCGGTCGGGTTCGCGGGATTGGCGATGAAGACCAGCCGTGTCCGGGGGCTCACAGCCGAGAGGATGGAATCCACGTCGACCCGGCGCTCGCGTTCGGCCACCTCCACCGGCTCCGCGCCCGCCGACAGCGCCGAGAGCCGGTACATCGAGAAGCCGTGCTCGGTATGGATGACCTCCGTGCCCGGACCCGAATAGGCAACGCAGAGCAGGTTGATCAGCTCGTCCGATCCCGCTCCGCAGACGATCCGCGCCGCGTCGAGACCGTGCGTCTCGGCGATCGCCTCGTGCAACGCGGTGTGGTCGCTCGGCGGATAGAGATGGAGCAGGGGCGCGGCATCCCGCAGCGCCGCGATGGCGCTTTCCGGCGGACCGGCCGGGTTCTCGTTCGACGACAGCTTCACCACCTCCGCCACGCCGTCCAGACGGCTCTCGCCGCCCTGATAGGGCGCGATCCGGAGGATGCCTGGCTTCGGTTCGATCGCGTGGGTCATCGGTGTCTCCTGCTCTCGCCCGTCTCTAGACGCGCGCTGGGCGAGGAACCAGCCCGCGTCGCCGCCCGGCCGAGGCAGCGATGCGGTCGCCCGTTCCGATCGTCGCGGCGGCCGCTCGGGGCGAAGCTACTCGGCCGGCTGCTGGCGCGCGCCGGGAGCCTCGGCATCCGAGGATTCGATGATCGGCGTCCCGATCGCCATGAGGATGCCGTAGAGCGCCGCGATGCCGATCGGCAAGGTCAGATACCACGGCACGCCGTAACCCGTCGGGATCAGGCCGACGACGAGCGCCACCCCCCCGACGGTCATCGCATAGGGGATCTGGGTTCGGACATGGTCGATATGGTTCGACCCCGACGCCACCGAGGATATTATCGTGGTGTCCGAGATCGGCGAGCAATGGTCGCCCCAGACGCTGCCGGCAAGGATCGTGCCGATCGTGGCATAGAGGATGTATCCCGAATCCTCCATGCCGAGCCCGGCATTCTGCATCAGCGCCCAGATGAGCGGCACCGCCAGCGGCATCAGGATGCCCATCGTGCCCCAGCTCGTGCCCACCGCGAAGGACACCGCCGCCGACAGGACGAACAGGATGGCCGGCAGCCAGGCCGGCGGGATCGCGTCGCCCAGCACCGAGACGAGGTAGTTCGCCGTGTGCAGATCCTCCGCGATCGCCGCGAGCGACCAGGCCAGCGTGAGGATGATCATGACGAACAGGACCGAGCGCAGCCCGTTGAACCAGGCCGTCATGGTCTCCTTCAACGTAAGGAGCCCTTGGCCGATGGACTGGGCCGCGGCGAGGATCACCGAGACGAGCGCCGCCCAGACGAGTGCCGTGTTGCCGTCGGCAGAGCCCATGATGGCCCGGAGCGAGTCGCCTTCGCCGGTGACGTAGAGACCGGCCGCGACCATCACGATGAGAAGGCCGATCGGCAGGATGGCGTTGATCGAACGGCGGGTCACCCCCTCCTTCAGGGTCAGCTCGTCGCCGCCCTCTTCTTCGGCGTTCTCGTCCTCGATCTGGTCGCGTGTGACGGCGCCGGTCTCGAGCGCGCGCTTCTCGGCTTTCGCCATCGGCCCGAAATCGCGCCCGGTCCAGCCGACGAGAATCACCATGGCAAGGGCGAAGATCGGGTAGAAGTTGTAGGGCAGGGCGGAGAGGAAGATCGAATAGGCGCTCTCGCTGTGGGAGATGTCGCCCATCGATTCCTGGATCAGCCCGAGCTGGTAGCCGATCCATGTCGAGATGATCGCGATGGAGGCGAGCGGCGCGGCCGTCGAATCGACGATATAGGCGAGCTTCTCCCTGCTGATCCGCATCTTGTCGGTGACCGGGCGCATCGTGTTGCCGACGATGAGCGAGTTCGCGTAGGTCGAGAAGAAGATCGCGAAGCCCAGGCCGCAGGAGCCGAGCTGCGTCCGGCGCCGGGTCTTGGCGATCGAGGCGATCCTGTCGGCGATGGCATGGGCGCCGCCGTTCCGATAGATGATGCCGATCATGCCGCCCATCATCAGCGTGAAGATGACGATCTGCATGTGGCTCTTCGAGCCGTCCGGCGGCACCAGCGCCTCGAGGACGTAGATCTGGATCGTGTCGAGCAGGCCGAACCAGATGCCCGGGACCGAGAGGCCGTAGGTGAACCACGACCCGATCGCGATGCCCAGAAAGAGCGCCGGAACGACCTGCCGCGTGGCCAGTGCGATGCCGATTGCGAGAAGCGCCGGCAGAACGGAGAGCCATCCGGGCATGGTGTTCGAGGCGGCCTCGGCAAGGGTCTCGTCGCCGCGCGACAGCACCATGTCGAACGCTCCCCCCTCGGAGACCGTGATGTCGCTGACCGTCGCCTCGACGGTGACTCCCTCCTCGACCGGCTCGAAGGCCTCCGGGGCGATCTCCTTGCGGGTTCCGGCCACGGTCAGGGCGAGCGGACCATCCGGCACCTCGGAGGCGGTCACGGTCTGTTCGAACGGAATGCCGGTGAGCACGACCCGCGGCGGTTCGAGAGCGAAATCCTGCGCCTTCTGCGCCTGCGCCTGCGCCGGCAGCGCGACGGCGCAGATGCTGAACACGGCCGCCAGCATAAGCCTCTGAAGTTGAATGATCATGAAGATACCCGCCCTGTGAACCGACCGCCACGACCGCCTCGCGAACCCGTGACCAGCTGAATTGACGTTAGGTCGGGGCCCCGCCGCGCCAAGAGTCGCGCACGAAAAAGGGCCGCCCGCAGGGGACGGCCCTCGCTCTGCCCGATTTCCGGGTGCTAGTTCTGCGCGTAGTACTCGATGACGAGATTGGGTTCCATCTGGACGGGGTAGGGCACGTCGCCGAGCGCCGGGGTCCGGACGAAGGTGGCGCTCATCTTGGAATGGTCCGCGTCGAGATAATCCGGCACATCGCGCTCGGGCAGTTGGACGGCCTCGAGCACCTGCACGAGCTGCTTCGACTTCTGCCGAACCTCGATCACGTCGCCCTCCTTGACCTGGTAGGAGGGGATGTTCACCCGCTTGCCGTTCACCATGACGTGGCCGTGATTGACGAATTGCCGCGCCGCGAAGACGGTGGGCACGAACTTCGCGCGATAGACCACGGCGTCGAGCCGTTGCTCGAGAAGGCCGATCAGGATCTCGCCGGTATCACCGCGGCGGCGTTCGGCCTCGGCGAAGATACGGCGGAACTGCTTCTCGGTCAGGTCGCCGTAATATCCCTTGAGCTTCTGCTTGGCGCGGAGCTGCAGGCCGAAATCGGACATCTTGCCCTTGCGGCGCTGGCCGTGCTGGCCGGGGCCGTATTCGCGGCGGTTGACGGGGCTCTTCGGGCGCCCCCAGATGTTCTCGCCCATGCGGCGGTCGATCTTGTACTTGGCAGAGGTGCGTTTGGTCACCGTCTGGTCTCCTTCGCTTGCGGAAGGGCGTTGTCCTTTGCCCCCGGGGCTCGCTCCCCGGCGGCCGACAGGCTTCCCCTTGCGGGGGCCGCCAACACCAATGGAGCGCGCCTTATATGCGGCGCGCGAGCGCTGTCAACAGCGCGGGTGGGTCCGGCCCGGGCGGGAGCGAGGCCCGTTCCTCCGTCCACCGGGTTGGCGACCGGAGCGTGGGGCGCTAGAGGTGACCCGTTCGATGGAGACGCCCGGATGCAGATCTGCCGCACCAAGGAGGAAATGCGGGGCGCGCGCGCGACGCTCGGCGCCGAGGGCGCCCGGATCGGCCTCGTGCCGACGATGGGCTCCCTGCACGCGGGCCATCTCGCCCTGATCCGCCGGGCGATGGAGACCTGCGACAGGGTCGTGGTCTCGATCTTCGTGAATCCCACCCAGTTCGGACCGGGCGAGGATTTCGACGCCTATCCCCGCGACGCAGACCGCGATCTCGAGCTTCTGCGCGAGGCCGGCGTCGATGCCGTCTTCCTGCCCGACACCGCCACCATGTATCCCGACGGGGCCGATACCCATGTCGAGGTCACACGGCTGTCGCGCATCCTTGTCGGCCGGCTGCGCCCCGGCCATTTCCAGGGCGTCGCGACCATCGTCGCGAAACTCCTGAACATCGTTCAGCCCCACGCCGCCTTCTTCGGCAGGAAGGACTTCCAGCAGTTCCGCGTCATCGAAGCGCTGGTGCGCGACCTCGACATCCCCGTCGAGATCGAGGGGGTTGTGATCGTGCGCGAGAGCGACGGTCTTGCCATGTCGTCCCGGAACGTGCGCCTCGCGCCCGCCCACCGTCAGGCGGCGCCGGCCCTGCACGAGGCGCTGCGCATCGGCGCCGCCGCCATCGAGGACGGCGCCGGCGTGACCGAGGCGGCGGAGCGGGTGCGCGCCCGCCTCGGCGAGGCGGAGGGTGCGGAGGTCATGTCGGTCGATCTCCGCGACGCGGAGACGCTCCGCCCTCTCCGGGGCGTCGCGCGGTCGCCCGTTGTCCTACTCCTCGCCGTGCGTTTCGGCGACGTTCTCCTGATCGACAACATGGTCGCGACACCGAAGGAAGCCCGATGAACACCGAACCCGCCATCCGCCGCGTCACCGTTCCGAAGATTGCGGCACGGAAGGGCGGCGACCCGATCGTCTCCCTCACCTCCTACCACGCCCACACAGCCGCCATCGTCGACAAATACGCCGATTTCATCCTTGTCGGCGACAGCCTCGGCATGGTGATGCACGGGATGGAGACAACCATCGGCGTGCCGCTCGACCTGATGATCATGCATGGCCGCGCAGTGGTGCGCGGCACGAAGCGGGCGCTCGTGGTGGTCGACATGCCCTTCGGCAGCTACGAGGAGAGCCCGGGCGTCGCCTTCCGGAACGCCGCCCGCATCATGAAGGAGACCGAATGCGGCGCGGTGAAGCTCGAGGGCGGGCGCCGCATGGCCGAGACCATCCGATTCCTGACCGAGCGCGGCGTCCCGGTCATGGCCCATATCGGCCTCACGCCCCAGTCGAGCCACGTGATGGGCGGCTTCCGCACCCAGGGCCGCGACGAGGAGACCTGGCCGGCCCATATCGAGGACGCGAAGGCCGTCGCCGAGGCGGGGGCCTTCGCACTCGTCGTCGAGGGCGTGGTCGAGCCGCTGGCGCGCGAGATCACCCGGGCCGTGCCGATCCCCACCATCGGGATCGGCGCCTCGCCGGCCTGCGACGGCCAGATCCTCGTCCTCGAGGACATGCTCGGCCTCGGCGGCACGCCGCCGAAATTCGTGAAGGTCTATGGCCGGCTCGGGGAGGAGATCGAGCGCGCCGTGAAGGATTATGCCGACGAGGTGAAGGCACGGACCTTCCCGACGGAGGACCATATCTACCGTTGAGCGGGGTGATTCCCGCTGCAGACCGTTCGTCGCCTTCCGGCTGACAGAGATCGCATCCGACACGCATCGGTAATCGGCGGGAAACGGAGCCGCGGCGCGGCGCCGATCGACGAACGGTCGATCGGCGAGTATCCGCGATCAACCGTCGCCTCACGCGCCCATTGTTTCGAACCATTTCAAAGAATTAACGAATTCTACACCCTCGGCTTGAGAATGGGGGGGTGGCGAAGGATGAAGTCGGGATAGACATTTCTTTTGTGATTGCTCGACATGCCTTTGACAACGCCCTTCACTGAACTCGCCGCCGCGTTCCGCTTGTGCGAAGCGCAGTTGAAATCCGCGCTGGTCCATCAGGGATCGACGCGCCTGCACGCGGCACTCTTCCGCAAGTCGAGCGAGATCCTCGCCCGGATCGTGAACCATCCGCCATCGAGTCAGGAAGAGCTCGACGAGATGCTGGATTTCTTCGCGCGGCGCCGCGTCGAGACGGTCACGGGGCCGGTCGAGGAGTTCGACCACGTCTCGGTCCTTCTCGGCATCGAGCGCGAGAGCCTGCCGCGCCTGCAATCGCCGATGTTCAGGCTGCGGCCGCACCCCGAGGAGTTGCCGGGCATCGCCGAGATCGACGATCTGGCGCGCTTCGTGACGCGGAGCTCGGCGCGCCTCGCCGCCCTCGGCTGGGACAATCGCTTCCTCGCGGTGAGCGGTCCGGCGGCGGCCTTCTACCGCTCGAAACCCGGCAAGATGCTGGGCCAGCACGCGCTGGAAGTCGTCGGCTGCGGCCCCGAGCGCGACGAGGACAAGCGCCGCTTCGCGCTCGCGCTCAAGGGCGAGCCGCAGGACTACACCCAGGGCGCCACCGGCGCCGACGGCGTGACGCGGCTCCTCCGCACGCGTATCCGCCGCGTGCAGACCGCGAACGGGGTGCCCTACGCGGTCCTCTGGCTCCTTTCCGAGGAGAACGATCCCGACCGCGCCTCGGACGCGGCCTGAGGTTCAGACATCCGCCGGCAGGACCTGATCCGGTGGCCGATGCCCGTCGGCGAAGGTCTTGATGTTGATGATGACCTTCTCGCCCATCTCCGCCCGGCCCTCGACGGTCGCCGAGCCCATGTGAGGCAGGAGGACGACGTTCGGCAAGCCGCGCAGCTTGGGGGTGATCTCCGTGCCATGCTCGAAGACGTCGAGCCCGGCGCCGGCGATCCTGCCCTGCTCGAGCGCCCGGGCGAGTGCGTTCTCGTCGATGACCTCCCCGCGGGAAGTGTTCACGATCACCGCGCTCTGCTTCATCAGCGCGATCCGCCGCGCGTTCATCAGGTGGAACGTCGCGGGCGTGTGCGGGCAGTTGACCGAGATCACGTCCATCCGCGCCACCATGTGGTCGAGGCTGTCGTGATAGGTCGCCCCCAGCGCCTCGGCGACCTGCGGGCGCACCGGCCGACGGTTGTGGTAGTGCACCTGCATGCCGAAGGCCGCCGCGCGCCGGGCCACCGCCTGCCCGATCCGCCCCATTCCGAGGATGCCGAGCCGCCGGCCGGCGATCCGGCCGCCGAGAAAGGCATTGGGCGACCATCCCGACCAGCTCCCGCCCTGCATCGTCGCCAGCCCTTCCGGAATGCGCCGGGTGACGGCGAGCAGGAGCGCCATGGTCATGTCGGCGGTGTCGTCCACCGTCACCCCCGGCGTGTTTGCCACGAGGATGCCGCGCTGCCGGGCCGTTCCGACATCGATGTTGTCGACCCCCGAACCGTAATGGGCGATGAGCTTCAGCCGCGCGCCGGCGCGCGCCAGAAGGCTGGCATCGATCCGGTCGGTCACCGTCGGCACGAGGACATCGGCGCGACCTACCGCGTCGACCAGTTCCTCGCGGGTCATCGGAGCGTCGGTCTCGCGCAATTCCACGTCGAAGAGTTCGCTGAGGCGATCCTCCACGGGGGCGGGCAGGCGTCGCGTGACGACAACACTCAGGCGGTCAGCCGGCATCGGGTCCTCCTCGGCAATTTCCTTCCGGCACGGTTTGGCGCAAAGTGGCCGGGATCGGGATGCGGCACAAGCCGTCCCCGGCAAGGCCCGCAAAGACGGGCCGCATGGGCAGAGGCGATCCGGACGGGCAGATGACCTTGCGTGCGTTCTTTCTGGGGCTGATCGGCGCCCTGTTCCTGGCCGGTGCCGCGCCGGCGGCGGATGTGGCACGGGGTCCGGTGACCAACCTGCCGCTGCCGCGATTCGTCTCGCTGAAGGCGGCCAAGGCCAATGTCCGCCGCGGCCCCTCCCTCGGACACCGGATCGACTGGGTCTATCGCCGCAAGGACCTCCCGCTCAGGGTCGTGGCCGAACACGGCCACTGGCGACGGGTCGAGGACCCGGACGGGCAGGGGGGATGGATCCACTATGCGCTCCTGTCCGGCGTCCGGACCGCCCTCGTCGAGACGAAGGAGGCGGAGTGGCACCTGAAGCCGGGCGCCGAGACGCCGGTGATGGTAGTGGCGAAGCGCGGCGTCGTCGCGCAGATCGACGAATGCCGGCCGCGCTGGTGCCGGCTCAGCGCGGACGGATATCGCGGCTGGGCCGAGAAATCCGAGCTCTGGGGCGTGGGGCCGGAGGAGGTCATAGAGTAGCGCTGGTCTCAACTGGCCGGGCCGAGCAGCCGGCGCGCGATCACCTGGGCCTGGATCTCCGCCGCGCCCTCGAAGATGTTGAGGATGCGCGCGTCGCAGAGGACGCGGCTGATCGGGTATTCCATCGCGAATCCGTTGCCGCCGTGGATCTGCAGCCCGTTATCGGCCGCCGCCCAGGCAATGCGTGCCCCGAGCAGCTTCGCCATGCCCGCTTCCAGGTCGCAGCGCCGGCCGCGATCCTTCTGCGCCGCGGAAAAGTAGGTGAGCTGCCGCGCCACCATGATCTCGACCGCCATCATCGCGAGCTTGCCTGAGACCCGCGGGAACTCGATCAGCGCGCGGCCGAACTGCTTGCGATCCTGGGCATAGCGCAGGCTTGCGTCGAGCGCCGATTGCGCCACGCCGACGGCGCGCGCTGCGGTTTGGATCCGCGCCGATTCGAAGGTCTCCATGAGCTGCTTGAAGCCGCGCCCCTCCTCACCGCCGAGCAGGTTCTCGCCCTTGACCGCGAAGCCGTCGAAGCCGAGCTCGTATTCCTTCATTCCGCGGTAGCCGAGGACCGCGATCTCGCCGCCGGACAGACCCGCGTCGGGGAACGGCTCCGCCTCGGTGCCGGGGGTCTTCTCGGCCAGGAACATCGACAGGCCGGAATAGTTCGTGGTCTCAGGATCGGTCCGCGCCAGAAGCGTCATCACGTGGGTGCGCGCCGCGTGGGTGATCCAGGTCTTGTTGCCGGTGATCCGCCAGTCCTCGCCGTCCCGCACGGCGCGTGTCCGCAGCGACCCGAGATCGGATCCGGTGTTCGGCTCGGTGAAGACGGCCGTGGGAAGGATTTCCCCGCTCGCGATTCCGGGCAGCCACGTGGTCTTTTGCGCCTCGGTGCCGCCGCAGAGGATCAGTTCCGCCGCGATCTCCGACCGGGTTCCGAGGGACCCCACGCCGATATAGCCGCGCGAGAGTTCCTCCGAAACCACGCACATCGAGGCTTTCGACAGACCGAACCCGCCATATTCCTCCGGGATCGTCAGTCCGAAGACGCCGAGTTCCGCCATCTCGCCGATCACGTCCATCGGGATCAGCTCATCCTTCAGGTGCCAGTCATGGGCATGCGGCTCGACCCGCTCGACCGCGAAACGTCGGAATTGTTCCCGGATCATCTCGAGCTCGTCGTCGAGACCGGTGCGCCCGACCGTGATCTCCGCGGAACGCTCCCGCATCAGCGTCACCAGTCGCGCCCGGGCGGAGGGATTGTTGCCCTGCTCCATCAGCAGCCGCGTGTCGTCCGTCACGAAGCCCGCGCGATCCTCCTCCGTCAGGCCCAGATCGTGCGGGCGGAGGATCTCGCCCTGACTCATCGGGATGCCGCCGGCGATCTGGCCCAGATATTCCCCGAAGGCGATCTGCAGCAAAAGCTCCTCGATCTCGCCGAAGCAGCCCGCCTGCTGCAGCCTCTCCGCCCAGGACTGCATCTGCCGCAGCGCCTCGACATAGGTGGCGAGCCAGGCCAGACCGTGCGCCGCCACCTGGTTCTCCTCGACCGCCTGCGCCGAGACGCGGCCGTCGGGCGCCAACGCGGCGCGCAAGCGCGCGGTCGCCTTCTCCTGAAGCGCCTCGGCGGCCGGAACGCACCGCGCCGTCGCGGCCGGCAGGTCTGTCAGGACCCCGGTGCGGGGGGCGGCGAGCGTCGCGTCCTGTCCGTCGTGGGGCATCGGGCCCTCCTTCGCTGCATCTGCGAAGGCGACCTATCGCGACCCAATCTCCCGCGCAAGAAGATTTCCAAAAGATGCCCCGGAATGTACGAAAATGGCGCGCCGATTCGGCGTGCGGTGTTCGCCGCGCTGCGGTAAGCCGCCGCAATGGGCCTCGACATCCTCTCTCCCGCGTTGCTCGCCTTCGCCCTCGGCGTGACGCTTCTCGCGGGCTTCGTGAAGGGCACGGTCGGCTTCGCCATGCCGCTCATCATGCTGTCGGGCATGTCGATCCTGATCGACCCGGTGATCGCGATCGCCGGTCTGATCGTGCCGACCTTCGCCTCGAATCTCCTGCTCATCGCCCGCGCCGGACGGCGCGAGTCGCTGGAGGCGGTTCGGGATTTCTGGCGCTACATCCTGGCCGCCTGCGCGATGATCTTCGTGGCGACGCAGTTCCTCGTCATGATCTCGCCGCGTACCGTCTATCTCGTGGTCGGCATCCCGGTCCTGGCGATGTCGGCGATCCAGCTGCTCGGCGCGCGTTTCGCGGTCCGCCCCGAGCGCCGCCCGGTCAGCGACATCCTGGTGGGCGCCGTGGCGGGCGCCGTCGGCGGCATCTCGGGAAGCTGGGGACCGCCGACGGTGCTCTATCTGCTGGCTCTCGACATCCGGCAGGAGCGTCAGCTCAGCGTCCAGGGCGTGGTCTATTTCCTCGGTTCGACCATGCTGATCGTCGGCCACCTGACCTCCGGCGTCCTGAACCGGCAGACGATCCCGCTCTCGCTCCTGCTGCTCTTCCCGGCGGCGGCGGGAATGGCGCTCGGGTTCCGCCTCCGCGACCGTCTGGACCCCCGCATGGTCCGGCGGGTGACGCTGATCGTGCTGATCCTCGCCGGCGCGAATCTCGTCCGGCGAGGCCTTTTCGGCTAGCGGCGGGCCGTCACTGCCCGACCGAGACCTCGCGGTCGTCGGGCAGCGCCGCGCCGGACTCGAACTCGAATCCCTTCGCCTGCTCGATCTGTTGATCGGTCAACTGCCGGAGCGTGATCCTGCCGTCGGTCAGGGTCACTTCCGACAGGTTCACCGGCACCTGCGTGTCGCCGATGCCGAGGAATCCGCCGCTCGAGACCACCAGCGCCGCCGCGCCGTTCCGCTCGATCACGGCGTCGGGCTGGCCGAGCTCGTCGCCGTTCGCGGTGACCACCGTCATGCCGAGAATGTCGCCGACCGTCATCGTCTGGCCGCCGCCCGAGGACGCGCCCGGCGCCGAGCCGGACCGGGCGTCGCCGCCCGCCGAAGCGGCGTCCTCCTGTTGCGCCTGCTCGCCGGGCTGCGGCTCGGGCTGGCCGCCGGCCTGCTCCTCGCCGGAGGATTGCTGCTGCTGCCCGCTATCCGGCGCTTCGCTCTCGCCGCTGTCCTGGCTGTTGCCCTGCGACCCGCCGCCGGACCCGCCAGAGCCCTGCTGCCCGCCCGACGAGGCCCCGCCGGACGACTGGGCCCCGGAGGACTGGCCGGATTGCTGCGCCTGCTGCCCCTCCGGCTGATCGCCCGATTGCTGGCCCTGCTGGCCGCCCGATTGCTGGCCTCCGGAGCCCTCGCCGCCGGAGCCGGCCTGCGCCTGTCGCTGTTCGCGCTCCTCCGCGGTCTCGTAGGTCACGCTCGGCTCGCCCGCCTGCGTGACCTCGACGGTCGGTTCCTGGGTCATGGTCACCGAGACGTTCGGTTCGGCGCCGTTCAGGCTCACGCTGGGCTCGCCGCGGCTGATGTCTATCTGCGGCTGGCCCTGCGGCTCGGCCATCTCCACATTCGGCTCGCCCGTACTGGTCGTGACGTTGCCGCCGGCATTGCCGCCACCGGACGCCGCATCCCCGCCCGACGCCGACGCGCCGCCTTCGGAGGCCCCGCTGCCGCTCTGCCCGCCGGAGCTGCCCGATCCGCCGGACCCGCCCGATCCGCCGGCGACCTGCAGATCGATCGTCGGCTTCGCCTGGGTGACGGACACGGTCGGCTCGCCCTGCTGGATCTCCACCTGCGGATCGGCGGAGGAGACCTGGACCTCCGGATCGCTCGACAGGATGTAGACGCTCGGCGCCGGGATCTCGACGCGGACCACGATGTTCGGGATCTCGACCGCGATCTTCGGCTGCTTCTGGACGAGCTGGATGTCGGGCGCGATGTCGGTCACCGACACGGAGGGCTGCGCCGGCGTCACGCTGACGGTCGGGCCGGGGACCTGCACGTCGACCTCCGGATCAGGCACGATCGCCTCCGCGGTCACCGTCTCGCTCGCGTCGACCGCTCCGGAGCTCTGGACCTCGGCCTGTTGCTGCTGCCCGCCATCCTGCCGGCTGTCCGATTGCTGTCCCGAGCCTTGCTGGTCGGAGGACTGTCCCGATTCCGGCTCTCCGGACGACGCGCCGCCGGAGTCCTGATCGGACGATTGCCCGCCCGATTGCGAACCGTCCGCGGACCCCTGCGAGGCCTGCCGGTCCCCGGCCGAGCCGCCCGACTGGTCGGACGCCCCGGAGCCGCCGCCCTGACCGGCTTGCTGCTCGGACGAGCCGCCGCCGCCCTGCGATCCGCTCTCGCCGCCGCCGGAGGATTGCGACCCGCTTCCACCGCTTGCGTCGGAGGATTGCGCGTCCTGGGATTGTTCGCCGGACTGGCCGCCGCCGCCGGAGTCGCCGGAGGCGTCCTCCGACCCGCCGCCGCTCGAGCCCTCGCCACCTTCCGAGCCTCCGCCCGCTTGGGCGAGCTGCTGTTCGAACCGGGCGCAATCCTCGCCGGCATCCTCGTTGATCGCCGTCACCAGGTCGCGCGGCGCCACCGCCTCGATCGGCTGCTGGGACTCGGTGATCGCCTGCCCCAGCGCCTGGCATTCGGGACTCTTGCTCGACAGCTGTTCCTGGTTGATCTCGATCGTCTGCGCTGTGGCGGCGCCGGCGAGCGGCAGGGTCAGCGCGGTGGACAGCAAGAGCTTGCGGGTCGGCGCGGTGAGTTTCATCGGATCACTCCCTGATCGTTTGTCGGGCTTTGGGCCCTCGCACGATCAAGCCGAGGTCGGTCCGAATGTTCCAGCGAAAACGCCGCGGCGGGGTCGGTCGATCCGCCTCAGCCGAGCGCGATGGCGCGCACGTCGTCGTCGATATGGCCCTCGTACTGGGCGAAGTTCTCCGAGAACATGGCGACCAGCTTCTGCGCCTGCGCGTCGTAGGCGGCGGCGTCGTCCCAGGTCCGGCGCGGGTTCAGGAGCAGATCGGGCACGCCGGCGACGGAGACCGGCACCTCGAAGCCGAAATTGGGATCCTTGCGGAACTTCGCCCGGTCGAGCGAGCCGTCGAGCGCGGCCGACAGGAGCGCGCGGGTGGACTTGATCGGCATCCGGCTGCCCTCGCCGAAGGCGCCGCCGGTCCAGCCCGTATTCACCAGCCAGCAGGTGGCGCCGTGCTTGGCGATCTTGCGCTTCAGCAGCTCGCCATAGACTTCCGGCCGGCGCGGCATGAAGGGCGCGCCGAAGCAGGTGGAGAAGGTCGGCTGCGGCTCGGTCACGCCGCGCTCGGTCCCGGCGACCTTGGCGGTGAAGCCCGACAGGAAGTGGTACATCGCCTGCGCCGGCGTCAGCCGCGCGATCGGGGGCAGCACGCCGAAGGCGTCGCAGGTCAGCATTATGATGTTCTTCGGATGCCCGCCGAGTGCAGTCTCGCTGGCATTGGAGATGTAGTGCAGCGGATAGGCGCAGCGCATGTTGGCCGTGAGGCTGTCATCGTCGAAATCCAGCTCCCGCGTCACCGGATCGTAGACCATGTTCTCGATCACCGTCGCGAAGCGTTTGGTCGTCGCGTGGATTTCCGGCTCGGCCTGGGCGTCGAGCCCGATCGTCTTGGCGTAGCAGCCGCCCTCGAAGTTGAACGTGCCGCGCTCCGACCAGCCGTGCTCGTCGTCGCCGATCAGTACCCGGGCCGGATCGGCCGAGAGCGTCGTCTTGCCGGTCCCCGACAGGCCGAAGAACACCGCCGTGTCCACCGGATTGCCCGGCGCGTGGTTGGCCGAGCAGTGCATCGGCATGATGTCCTTGGCGGGCAGCAGGTAGTTCAGCACCGTGAACACCGACTTCTTGTTCTCGCCGGCATATTCGGTGCCGCCGATCAGGATCATCCGCTGGTCGAAATTGATCGCGATGACCGTCTCCGAATTGCAGCCGTGGATCTTCGGATCGGCGCGGAAGCTCGGGCAGTTGATGATCGTGAAGTCCGCGGTGAACTCGTCGAGCGCGGCGGGGTCGGGGCGCCGCAGCAGGTGGCGGATGAACAGCGAGTGCCAGGCGAGCTCGGTGACGACGCGCACGTCGAGCCGGTGGGCGGGATCGGCGCCGCCGTAGAGGTCCTGGACGAAGTAGTCGCGCCCTTCCATATGCGCGAAGATGTCCGCCTTCAGCCGGTCGAAGGCCTGGGGCTCCATCGGCGCATTGTTCTCCCACCAGATCGTGTCCTCGACCGCCGCGGTGCGCACGACGAACTTGTCGTTCGGCGACCGTCCGGTGTGCTTGCCGGTCGACACGAGCACCGTGCCGCCCTGTCCAAGCCTGGCCTCGCCGCGGGCCAACGCCGCCTCGACGAGCGCGGGCTCGGTGGCGTTGTAGTGCACGGAGCCGAGGCCGCTGATCCCCTGGCTCTCGAGGGTATGATCGGGGTTCACGCGTCCGTCGGCCATCTGGGATCGTCCTGTTTCGAAATCCGTACCCGCCCGCATCCGGGCGATCCTTGCTATCACGGGAACACCGGGCGGCAACAGGGCGGTTAGCGCAACCGACGGGAGGTTAACGCAACCATGCTTGCGCGGTCGAAACCGGTTTAAGGTGACCGAAAGACTTTTGCATCATGCATCCGGTCAATGATCCGGCCGGTTCGCCTGTCCTGTTTCCAAGTCGGAAATCTGGCGGAGGGTCGGTGCGGAGGGAGAGCCGCCCGAACCGGCGCGTCACGCGGGACCGAAGGACCATGCCCATGTCTAGAATCGCCCTGGTCGATGACGACCGCAACATCCTGACATCCGTCGCGATGACGCTCGAGGCCGAGGGATTCGAGGTCGAGACCTACAACGACGGCCAGCAGGCGCTCGACGCCTTCTCGCGCAAGATGCCCGAACTGGCCGTCTTCGACATCAAGATGCCCCGGATGGACGGCATGGACCTGCTTCAGCGGGTCCGCCAGACCTCGCCCATGCCGGTCATCTTCCTCACCTCGAAGGACGACGAGATCGACGAGGTGCTGGGGCTGCGGATGGGCGCCGACGACTACGTCAAGAAGCCCTTTTCCCAGCGGCTTCTCGTGGAGCGGATCCGCGCGCTGCTCAGACGCCAGCAGGTGCTCTCGGGCGAGGCGCCCGAGGCGGGGGAGGCGGCCCAGCCGATGGTCCGCGGCCAGCTGACGATGGATCCCGCCCGCCACGCGGTGACCTGGAGGGGCCGGGCGGTCTCGCTGACCGTCACCGAGTTCCTGCTCCTCCAGGCGCTGGCCCAGCGGCCGGGCTTCGTGAAGAACCGCGACCAGCTCATGGACGTGGCCTATGACGATCAGGTCTATGTCGACGACCGCACGATCGACAGCCACATCAAGCGGCTCCGCAAGAAGATGCGCCAGATCGACGGGACCTTCTCCGCGATCGAGACGCTCTACGGAATCGGCTACCGCTACAACGAGGAATAGGGCCGGGGGATGAGCGCGGAACCGGATGCCGGGAGGGCCGAGACGGCCCGGGGCGAGGACTGGCTCCGCAGGGCCCCCGCCGGGGGCGAGGCCGTGCGGCGCATCGGCCGGATCGCGGTCAACCGCTCGCCGCTCGCGCGCAAGATCGTCGCCTTCAACCTCATCGCCATCCTGATCCTGGTGGCGGGCATCACCGTGCTCGACCCGTCCCGCGCCTCGCTCCTCTACCAGCGCAAGCTGGGCCTCGTCTCCGAGGCGGAACTGGTCGCCGACGTGTTCGAGGCCGAGATCGCGGGGCGTGGGGGCCTCCGGCTCGGCGCCGGTCTCGATCCCGCCGCGACCCTTGCCGCGCTCGACCTGCCCGGCCCGTCGGAGGTCTTCGTCTTCGATCCCGACATGGTACTCCTGGCCACCACCCGGGGGCGCGAGCGGCCCTCCCGCGCCGCCGCCGCCGGTCTCGAGACCGAGCGCCGCAAGTCGCTGGTGGTCGAGGCGGCGGAGCGGCTCGCGCGCGCCGTGACGGGGGTTCTGGAGCGCGGCGGCGACCCCGAGACCGAGGCGGAGACGCAGCGCCTGGCCCATCGCCTCGTTGCCCGGAGCCTCGCCGGCGGCACCCATGTGGAGACCAATCTCGTCAAGAACGGGCAAACGATCTTCGCCGCGGCGACGCCGATCCTCTACGGGGACGAGATCCGCGGCGCCGTCGCGCTCACCTCCGGCGCCGGCGAGATCGAGGCGCTGGTCCGCGCCGAGCGCGAGCAGTTCCTGCAGATGGTGGTGATCGCCATCCTCGTCTCCATCGGCCTGAGCCTCGTCCTCGCCTCGACGATCGCCAATCCCCTCTCCGACCTCGCCGCCGCCACCGAGATCGGCCGCGACCGAAGCGCCCGCAGCGGGCGGGCGATGCAGCCGAGCCGCGTGCGCATCCCCGACCTCACGGCGCGGCCCGACGAGATCGGCCGGCTCTCGGCGGGGCTGCGCGGCATGGTCGCCGCGCTCTACGACCGGATCGACGCCAACGAGCAGTTCGCCGCCGACGTGGCGCACGAGATCAAGAACCCGCTCGCCTCCCTGCGCTCCGCCGTGGGCTCGATGCGGGTGGTGACGCGCCCCGACCAGCAGGCGCGGCTCCTCGACGTGATCGAGCACGACGTCCGCCGCCTCGACCGCCTGGTCAGCGACATCTCCTACGCCTCCCGGCTCGACAGCGAGCTCGTCCGGGAGGACGAGGAGCGGTTCGACCTCATCGCGGTCCTCTCGGGAATCGCCGGTCTCCTCGGTCCCGACGCGGCGAAGCGGGGCATCGTCTTCGTGACCAACCTGCCCGCGGAGCCCGTGCCGGTGGACGGTCTCGAGAGCCGTCTCGCCCAGGTCTTCGTGAACCTCGTGACCAACGCGATCTCGTTCTGCGGCGACCGCGACACGATCCGCATCTGGGCCCGCCGGCGTCCCGACCGGGTGCTCGTCGTCGTCGAGGATACCGGACCCGGCATACCCGATTCGGCGCTGACGAAGATCTTCGACCGGTTCTATTCGGAGCGCCCCGCGGGCCAGTTCGGGAACAATTCCGGTCTCGGCCTCGCGATATCGAAGCAGATCGTGGAAGCTCACGGAGGAGTGATCTGGGCCGAGAACATCCCCCGTCCCGAGACCGACCGCAATGCGGGTCCGCTCGGCGCACGCTTCGTGGTCGGGCTGCCGTTGTGAGCCCCGGATGGGAGACCGTCCATGCGAGCGCGGTGGCCGTGTCGGGGCGGGCCGCGCTGATTCGCGGCGCCGCCGGCAGCGGCAAGTCGGCCCTCGCCCTCGCCCTGCTCTCCCGCGGCGCCCGCCTCGTCGCCGACGACCGGACCCGTCTCGCCCGCCGCGGCGTCGACGTCCTGGCCTGGGCCCCGCCCGCCATCCTCGGTCTCGTCGAGGCCCGGGGCGTGGGTCTTCTGCGCGCCGCGCCCGCGCCGCCGTGCCGTCTGGCGCTGGTCGTCGATCTCGACCGGGCGGAACCGGACCGGCTGCCGCCGCAGCGTCACTGCGACGTTCTGGGTATCGCGCTTCCCCTTGTTCTGGGGGCGGGAAATCCGCATATTTCCGACGCGATCGGCCTTCTTCTCGCCAGCGGCGGCCGGGCCGATCGGTGAGCGGTCCCGCCGACGGGGCCGGTCACCCGCATTCTCCGACCGCCGAACGGTCGTCCGTGCCACACGATCCGAAATTCGGCCGGGGCAGGTGACTAAGGCTCTTGCAGCCGCAGCATTGCGGGTGTCAATTCTGTTGAGGGAGGTCGCGCAGCGCGTCGGAGGGCGCCACGACCAAGTGAGGATACTGGGCCGTGATCGGCATCATCATCGTCGCGCATGGAGGTCTCGCCCGCGAATTGCTCGCGGCGGTGGAGCACGTCGTCGGGCCGCAGCCCGGTCTGCGCGCCGTCTCCATAGAGCCCGAATGCAACAGATCCATGAAGCAGGCCGAGATCTGCGCCGCCGCCGACTCGGTTGACGAGGGCCAGGGCGTGGTCATCGCGACCGACATGTTCGGCGGCACGCCCTCGAACCTCTCTCTCTGCGCCTGCCGGTCCGGCGACCGCCGGATTCTCTACGGCACGAACCTTCCCTGTCTCATCAAGCTCGCCAAGTCCCGCCACCTCTCGGTGAACGAGGCGGTGGCGGCCGGGCTCATGGCCGGCCGCAAGTATCTCGACACGATCTCCAAGCCCGCGCCCGAGCTCAAGCTGGCAAGCAGCCATCCCTAGCCAATGGTGGTTCGCAGGTTCGAGATCGTGAACGAGAAGGGGCTGCACGCGCGCGCCTCGGCGAAGTTCGTGGAAGTGGTCGAGGCGCATGACGCATCGGCCGAGATCCGCCACGACGGCCAGTGCGCCTCGGGCGACAGCATCATGGGCCTGCTGATGCTCGCCGCCCATCGCGGCGCGACCATCGAGGTCGAGACCACGGGGCCCGAAGCCGAGGTGCTGGCCGCGGCCATCGAGCGCCTCGTCGCCACCCGATTCGGCGAAGATATGTGACCCGAGTGGCGGCCGCGCGGCGGCGCCCTCGCGACCCGGCCGGGGAACGATGTCGGCGGTGCGCGGTTGGGCGCCAAACAGGAGCCTAATCCCCATGTTCGACTGGATTTCCGGCGTGATCGACCAGATGGGCTATCTGGGTATCGCTGTCCTCATGTTCGCCGAGAACGTCTTCCCGCCGATCCCGTCCGAGCTCATCATGCCGCTCGCGGGGTTCAACGCCGCGCGGGGGGCGATGAATTTCTGGGGGGTGCTCGCGGCGGGCGTCGTCGGCTCGCTCGCCGGCGCGGTGCTGTGGTACTGGATCGGGCGCAAGCTGAAGGCGCGGCGAATACGCCGCCTCGCCGCGCGGCACGGCCGCTGGCTCACGGTCAGCCCCGACGAGTTCGACAGCGCCCAGGGCTGGTTCGACCGCCATGGCGGCATGGCGGTCTTCGTCGGCCGCCTGATCCCCACCGTTCGGACCTTCATCTCGGTGCCCGCGGGCCTCCTGCCGATGCCGCTCGGGACCTTCCTCGCCTACACCGCGATCGGTACCACGCTCTGGACCGCCTTCCTGACCGGGGCGGGCTATCTGCTCGAAAGCCAGTACGAGCGGGTGCAGGGATGGCTGAACCCGGTCTCCACGGCCGTCGTCGTCGGACTTGTCGCCTTCTATATCTGGCGCGTCGCGACCTATCGCCGGCGGGTGCCGGAGCCGCCGGAGGATCAGCGCGTCGGCACCGGCTCCTCGCCGCGGTAATCGTAGAAGCCGCGGCCCGACTTGCGGCCGAGCCAACCCGCCTCGACGTATTTCGTCAGCAGCGGGCAGGGGCGGTACTTGGGATCCGCGAGCCCGTCATGGAGCACGTTCATGATCGCCAGGATCGTGTCGAGTCCGATGAAATCGGCGAGCTCCAGCGGCCCCATCGGGTGGTTGGTGCCGAGCCGCATCGCCTTGTCGATGGAGCGCACGTTGCCGACCCCCTCGTAGAGCACGTAGACCGCCTCGTTGATCATCGGCACCAGGATGCGGTTGACGATGAAGGCCGGAAAATCCTCCGCCGTCGAGGCGGTCTTTCCGAGCCTGTCGACCACGCCCAGCATCGTCTCGAAGGTCGCGTCGTCGGTGGCGATGCCGCGGATGAGCTCCACGAGGCTCATCACCGGCACCGGGTTCATGAAGTGCAGCCCCATGAACTTCTCCGGCCGGTCGGTCTTGGAGGCGAGCCGGGTGATCGAGATCGAGGAGGTGTTGGAGGTCAGGATCGTCCCGTCCTTCAGCACCGGCACCAGCTCCCTGAAGATCGCGTCCTTCACCTCCTCGCGCTCGGTCGCGGCCTCGATCACCAGATCCGTCTCGCCGAGATCGGTGAGCGTCGCGGTGGTCCCGATTCGCTTCAGCGCCGCGTCGCGCTCGTCCGCCGGGATCTTCTCGCGCGAGACCTGACGGTCCAGGTTCTTGGTGATCGCCTCGACCGCCTTCCCGAGCGCGTCCTCGTCCACGTCCGTCAGGAGGACGTCGTAGCCCGCCAGCGCGCTCACATGGGCGATGCCGCTGCCCATCTGGCCGGCGCCGACGACGCCGATCGTCTTGATCTCCATGCCTCGAGCCCCTTCGCTCCCCGGAATGCCGGGGAGGTGTATGACCGCGCCCGCGGAGCGATGCAAGACGGGCGTAGCCGGCGGTGCGGCCCGTTCAGACCTTCTCGGTCAGTTCCGGAACGATCTCGAACAGGTCGCCGACGAGTCCGTAATCGGCGACTTGGAAGATCGGTGCCTCCTCGTCCTTGTTGATGGCGACGATGACCTTGCTGTCCTTCATCCCGGCGAGGTGCTGGATCGCGCCCGAGATCCCGCAGGCGATGTAGAGGTCGGGCGCCACCACCTTGCCGGTCTGCCCGACCTGCCAGTCGTTCGGCGCGTAGCCCGAATCCACCGCCGCGCGGGAGGCGCCGATCGCCGCGCCGAGCTTGTCGGCGAGCTTCTCGATGATCGCGAAGTTCTCCTCCGATCCGATGCCGCGGCCGCCGGAGACGACGATGCCGGCGCTCGTCAGGTCCGGCCGGTCGCTCGCCGCCACGTGGTCCTCGACCCATTCGGAGAGGCCCGGCGCCTCGGCCGGGGCGATCTTCTCCACCGGCGCCTCGCCGCCGGTAACGGCCGCCTCGAAGGTCGAGGTGCGGATCGAGAACACCTTCTTGGCGTCCTTCGATTTCACCGTCTGCACGGCGTTGCCGGCATAGATCGGCCGCTCGAACGTGTCGGCGTCGATCACTCCCGAGACGTCGGTGATCACCATCACGTCGAGAAGCGCCGCCACCCGGGGCAGGATGTTCTTGGCATCGGTCGTGGCCGGCGCGGCGATGTGGTCGTAATCCCCGGCGAGCGACACAATCAGCGCCGCCGTCGGCTCCGCCAGCCGGTGGCCGTAGAGCGCGTCCTCGGCGCAGAGAACCTTCGCCACCCCCTGGATCGTCGCCGCCTCCTGCGCCGCATCGGCGGCATGTGCTCCGGCGCAGAGTACCGTCACCTCGCCCAGATCCTTTAGCGCCGCGACCGACTTCGCGGTGGCGTCCATCGAGAGCGCGCCGTCATTCACCTCGGCCAGAAGAAGAACGGCCATCAGAGCACCCCCGCTTCGTTCCTGAGTTTGTCCACCAGCTCGTCGACCGAGCCCACCATGATGCCGGCCTTGCGCTCCGGCGGCTCGGTGGTCTTCACGACTTCGAGGCGCGGGGAGACGTCGACGCCGTAATCTTCCGGCGTCTTCTCCTCCAGCGGCTTCTTCTTCGCCTTCATGATGTTGGGCAGCGAGGCGTAGCGCGGCTCGTTCAGGCGCAGATCCACCGACACGACCGCCGGCATCTTCACGCGGATCGACTGCATGCCGCCATCGACCTCGCGCTTCACCGTCGCGTGCTCGCCGTCGATCTCGATTTTCGAGGCGAAGGTCGCCTGGGACCAGCCGAGCAGCGCCGCGAGCATCTGCCCGGTGGCGTTCATGTCGTTGTCGATCGCCTGCTTGCCGCAGAGCACGAGCCCCGGCTGTTCGGCGTCGATCACCGCCTTGAGGAGCTTGGCCACCGCCAGCGGTTCGATGTCCTGGTGCACGTCGTCGGCGGCGACGATCAGGATCGCCCGGTCGGCCCCCATGGCGAGGGCGGTCCTGAGCGTCTCCTGGGACTGCTTCACGCCGATCGAGACGGCCACCACCTCGTCGGCCACGCCCTTCTCCTTCAGCCGGATCGCCTCCTCGCAGGCGATCTCGTCGAAGGGGTTCATCGACATCTTCACGTTGGCGAGGTCGACCCCGCTGCCGTCGCCCTTCACGCGCACCTTCACGTTGTAGTCGATCACGCGCTTGACGGGCACCAGTACCTTCATCGCTTCCTCTCCTCTTCGTCGAGACAGGGCGTAGCGCAGCGCCGCCCGCCGAAACAGACCCAAAACGCCGCGTCAATTCTCGGCAGCGACGGGTTTAGCGCTAGCGGTTCGCGCCCGGCGTCCAGAGCACGTCCCCGCGGCCCTCGTCGTTGGCGAGCCGCGCGGCGCAGAAGCACCAGTCCGACAGGCGGTTGAGATAGGTGATCGCGGCGGCGTTGACCGCCGCCCCGCCGGCCAGCGTCTGGCAGCGGCGCTCGGCGCGGCGCACCACCGTGCGGCAGAGATGCAGATGCGCCGCGAGCGCGGTTCCGCCGGGCAGCACGAAGGAGCGCAGCGGCTTCAGCCGCTCGTTCATCGCGTCGATCTCCCGCTCCAGGCGGTCGGTCTGGACGGGGTCCATGCGCAGCGGCGGGTGCTCGGCCTCGGCATCGCCCGCGATGTCGGGATTGCACAGATCGGCTCCGAGATCGAAGAGGTCGTTCTGGATCCGCGCGATCCCGTCGGCGACCGTGCCCTCCGCGTGGAGCCGCGCCAGGCCGAAGGCGGCGTTGGCCTCGTCCACCGTGCCGTAGGCCTCGACCCGCGCATCGGTCTTCGGGACACGCTCGCCGTTGCCGAGCGCGGTGTCGCCGGCATCGCCGGTGCGGGTGTAGATCTTTGAAAGGACGACCATGTTCAGCCTCCGGATCTGCGGACGAGGACGAAGAGGAGAATCACCACGACCGCCAGGGCCTGGGCGTAGATGCGCCAGCGCATGTACTTGTTCGAGCGCTTCGCGGCCTCCTCCCCGGGGCGGCCGAATCCGGCGATGCCGATCAGCAGGATCACCGCGACGGCGAGGCAGGCGACAAGGACGAGCAGGAAGAAGGGGTCGGCGAACATCGGCGCTCGGCTTCTGGGTCGGTCGCCCGAGCACCTAGGCCACATCCGCCCGAAAGCGAAGGGCTCAGCCGGCGGGCGAGAGGAAGCGGCCGAAGATCCAGGCCTCGAACCCCGTCTCCGGGACCGCGATCCGCGCCCAGCCGTCCTCGTCGGTCTCCAGCACCCGGACCTCCTGGTCGCGGACGACCTGATCGAGCACCTGGTTCGCGGTCGAGGGTCCGGCCCGCAGGTTCACCCGCGCGGCGTTCACCCGTGCCATGTCCGCGCCCGCCGGGGCCGCCTCTGCCGGAGTGACGGCGCCGGAATCGAGAAGATCGGCCTCCTCGGCCCGGCTCTCCCCCCACGCCCGCCGGAGCGCCGGGCGGCTCGCCCCGCTCGCCGCCGCCGCCTCGTGGCGATCCGTGGCGGTCATCGCCCGCGCGATCGCCCCGCGCTCGTCCCCGAGCGCCAGCCGCCTCAGCGCGCCATCCTGAAGATCGGTCTCCGCCCGTGTCACCGCCACCTCGCCGCCGGGCGCGGCAGGTTTCCCCGGATCGCGCCCGGCTACGGAGAGCGTCGCGAAGATTCCCGCAAGGAGGATGAGCGTCAATCGAATCATGGGGACGTCCCTTCGTGTCCTTCGGGCCGGAACGTGCACTTGTGCGAAAGGTTCGCTCCTCGGGCCGGATTGGCGTTTACGGCAGCATACAGCGGCGGTACTTGCCAAAATATGACGAAAGACAGCGACAAAGAGAGCGCGAGCGCGGAATTTTCCGAATCCCTCGGCCGCGCGATCGGCGACAGGTACCTGACCTACGCCCTCTCCACGATCATGAACCGCGCCCTGCCGGACGCCCGCGACGGGCTGAAGCCGGTGCATCGCCGCATCCTTTTCGCGATGCGCGAGCTGCGGCTCGGGTCGGGCGGCGGCTTCCGCAAGTCCGCCAAGATCTCCGGCGACGTGATGGGCAACTACCACCCGCACGGCGACGCGGCGATCTACGACGCGATGGCGCGGCTCGCGCAGGACTTCACCATCCGCTATCCGCTCGTGGACGGGCAGGGAAATTTCGGCAATATCGACGGCGACAACCCCGCCGCCTCCCGCTACACCGAGGCGCGGATGACCGCCGCCGCCGAGGCGCTTCTCGCCGGGCTCGACGAGGACGCGGTGGATTTCCGCCCCAACTACGACGGCACGCTGAGCGAGCCCGAGGTGCTGCCGGCGGCGTTCCCGAACCTTCTCGCCAACGGCTCATCGGGCATCGCCGTGGGCATGGCCACCAACATCCCGCCCCACAACTTGGCCGAGCTGATCGACGCCTGCCTGCACCTCATCAGGACGCCGGATGCCCGCGACGACACGCTCCTCAACTACGTGAAGGGGCCGGACTTCCCCACCGGCGGCGTCATCGTCGAGACGCCCGAGAGCATGGCCGAGGCCTACCGCACGGGGCGCGGCGGCTTCCGCACCCGCGCCCGCTGGCACCCCGAGGATCTGGGCCGCGGCCAGTGGCAGATCGTCGTCACCGAGATCCCCTACCAGGTGCAGAAGTCGAAGCTCGTGGAACGCATCGCCGAGCTGGTGCAGTCGAAGAAGCTGCCGATTCTCGCCGACGTGCGCGACGAGAGCGCCGACGACGTGCGCCTCGTCCTCGAGCCCCGCTCCCGCAGCGTCGATCCCGACCTGCTCATGGGCACGCTGTTCAAGCAATCCGACCTCGAGACGCGCTTCGCCCTCAACATGAACGTGTTGATCGACGGCCGGACGCCGAAGGTCTGCTCCCTGAAGGAGGTGCTGCGCGCCTTCCTCGACCACCGCCGCGCGGGTCTGCTGCGCCGCAAGCGCCACCGGCTGGGCCGCATCGACCATCGGCTGGAGGTGCTGGAGGGCTTCATCCTCGCCTTTCTGAACCTCGACCGGGTGATCGAGATCATCCGCTACGACGCCGGGCCGAAGCCCGCGCTCATGCGGCAGGACTGGTCCTCCGTCCCGCCCCGCGCCGAGGACGAGGCCGCCTATGTCTCCCCGCCCGAGGGCGGGGGCACGCTCTCCGACGTGCAGGCCGAGGCGATCCTCAACATGCGCCTCCGCGCGCTCAGGCGACTCGAGGAGATGGAGCTGCGCCGCGAGCGCGAGGCGCTCCGCGAGGAGCGCGCCGGGATCGAGGCGCTCTTGGCCGACGAGGGGCTGCAATGGTCGGCCATCGCCGACGAGCTCAAGGAGACGAAGCGCCGCTTCGGCCGCGACCACCCGGGCGGCGCCCGCCGCACCCGCTTCGCCGAGGCCGGCGAGACCCCGGAGGTCCCCGTGGAGGCGATGATCGACCGCGAGCCGGTCACCGTCGTCTGCTCCCGGATGGGCTGGATTCGCGCCATGAAGGGTCATATCGACCTCGCGCAGGAGCTGAAGTTCAAGGAGGGGGACGGTCCCGCCTTCACCTTCCATGCCGAGACCACCGACCGGCTCCTGCTCATGGGCTCGACGGGGCGCTTCTACACCCTCGCCGTCGCCGGCCTGCCCGGTGGGCGTGGCATGGGCGAGCCCGTGCGCCTCATGGCCGACCTGCCGAACGAGGCCGCGATCGTGGCGCTGCGCGTCCACCGCCCCGGCGCCCGGCTGCTCGTCGCCTCCGATGCCGGCGACGGGTTCGTGCTGGCCGAGAACGAGGCGGTGGCCCAGACCCGCAGCGGCAAGCAGGTGCTGAACGTCCGCGCGCCGGTCACGGCGCGCCTCGCCCGCCCGGTGGCGGAGGGCGACGACCACGTCGCGGTGGTGGGCGAGAACCGCAAGCTGCTGGTCTTCCCGTTGGCCGACCTCCCCGAGATGGCGCGCGGCAAGGGCGTCCGGCTGCAGAGGTTCAAGGATGGCGGCCTGTCGGATGCGCGCACCTTCCGCCTCGCCGACGGTCTGTCCTGGCCGGACCCGGCGGGCCGCATCCGCAGCGTTCCGGCCGCCGACCTCGCCGAATGGATCGCGAAGCGCGCCACCGCCGGCCGCATGGCGCCCCGCGGCTTCCCCCGCGACAACCGCTTTCCCTGACTTTTCGGCAACGCCGGCGGCCGGGCCGCGTCCCGGTCGTGGCCTGCCGCCGGCCGCGCGGCTATCCCGCTCCCGACCCGTGCCTGAAGGAGCACCGCCGATGATCCCGCGCCGCGCCGCCCTCGCCGGCTTCCTCGCGCTCGCCGCCTGCGGCACCGGGCCCGGTGCCGACGTACCACAGGAACTCGGCGATTTCCGCCTCGGCTACAACATCGTGCAGGCCAACGACGTGCAGCAGGGACCGTTCTCGCGACAGGCGACCGAGGCCGAGCTGACTTCCGCCCTCGAGAGCGCGATCGAGGCCCGCCTCGGCCGCTACGACGGCGACGGGCTCTACCACCTCGGCATCGCCATCGGCGCCTACGTGCTCGCCCAGCCCGGATTGCCGGTGATCTACACCCCGCAATCGGTGCTGATCTTCGAGGTGAACATCTACGACAACGCCACCCGAACCCGCCTCAACGCCGAGCCCTACCGCATCACCGCCTTCGAGGGGATCGAGAACTTCACCCCCATCGTCGGCTCCGGCCTCGCCCGCGGCAAGGAGAAGCAGCTCGCCAATCTCGCGGCCGAGGGCGCGCGCCTCGTCGAGCGCTGGCTGGTGTCGAACCGGGCGTGGTTCGCTCCCGATCCGGCCACGTCGCGCGTCGCTTTCGACCGCCGCGCGGCCCGGAAGCGCGCGGCGGACGCCCTCGCCGCGGGCGGGACGCGCTGACAGCGAGATGCTTGCCTTTCGGACAGGCCACCGATAGAGAGCGCGCGTTGTTGAACCGGGCCTGCCCGCCCCCCAGACGAACGAGGCTCCAACGCCATGGCGAAGGCGAAATTCGAACGTAACAAGCCGCACGTGAACATCGGGACGATCGGCCACGTCGACCACGGCAAGACGACGCTGACGGCGGCGATCACCAAGTATTTCGGGGATTTCCGGGCCTACGACCAGATCGACGGGGCGCCGGAGGAGAAGGCGCGGGGGATCACGATCTCGACGGCGCATGTGGAATACGAGACCGAGAACCGGCACTACGCGCATGTCGACTGCCCGGGCCATGCCGACTACGTGAAGAACATGATCACGGGTGCGGCGCAGATGGACGGCGCGATCCTGGTGGTGAACGCCGCCGACGGTCCGATGCCGCAGACCCGCGAGCACATCCTTCTGGGCCGTCAGGTCGGCATCCCGTCGATGGTGGTCTACATGAACAAGGTCGACCAGGTCGATGACGAGGAGCTTCTGGAGCTCGTCGAGATGGAGATCCGCGAGCTTCTCACCTCCTACGAATATCCCGGCGACGACATCCCGATCGTGAAGGGCTCGGCGCTGGCGGCGATGGAGGGCACCAACCCCGAGATCGGCGAGAACTCGATCCGCGAGCTGATGCAGGCGGTGGACGACTACATCCCCACCCCCGAGCGGGCGATCGACCAGCCGTTCCTGATGCCGGTGGAGGACGTGTTCTCGATCTCCGGGCGCGGCACGGTGGTGACCGGTCGCGTCGAGCGCGGCGTCATCAATGTCGGCGACGAGATCGAGATCGTGGGCATCCGCGACACCCGCAAGACCACCTGCACCGGCGTCGAGATGTTCCGCAAGCTGCTCGACCGGGGCGAGGCGGGCGACAATATCGGCGCCCTGCTGCGCGGCATCGACCGCGACGGGGTGCAGCGCGGCCAGGTCCTGTGCAAGCCGAAATCGATCACGCCGCACACCAGGTTCGAGGCCGAGGCCTACATCCTCACCAAGGAGGAGGGCGGCCGCCACACGCCGTTCTTCGCCAATTACCGGCCGCAATTCTACTTCCGCACCACCGACGTGACCGGCACGGTGCAGCTGGCCGAGGGCACCGAGATGGTGATGCCGGGCGACAACGTCTCCTTCGGCGTCGAGCTGATCGCGCCGATCGCCATGGAGGAGAAGCTGCGCTTCGCCATCCGCGAGGGCGGACGCACCGTCGGCGCCGGCGTGGTCTCGAAGATCCTCGAGTGAGGGCGGCCGCGCCGTAGATGCGCGGGCCCCCGGATCGAGACGAAGGGCAGGGGCCGTCCGCCGGGGCGGCCCTTTCCCGTTTCAGCGTTGCGGCCGGGAATGGCCCGCCGCCCGATCGCAGTCATCGGTCAGGGCGTTCAGGAAGAAGTCGAGGTCGCGCGCCGCCGCCTCCGCCTCCGCGGGGTCGAGCCGCGCGCCGATCTCGCGGTCCCAGACCGCCCATCTGAGCGCGATCCGGGTGAAGGGCAGGGGCAGCATCGAGCGGTCCCAAAGCGGCAGCGAGACGAAATTCCGCGCCGAGAAGGCGAAGCCCACGACCGGCTTGCCGGTCGCCCGCGCCCACTGGACCGGCGTCGCCTTGGAGATCCGCGCCGGGCCGCGGGGACCGTCCGGCGCGATGCCGATGGACTGGCCCGCGCGCAGGCTCTTCAGCACGCTGCGCATCGCCGCCGCGCCGCCCGACTTGCGCGGCATCGGCATCGTCTCGAACCCGGACTTTCCCATCATCTCGCCCGCGAGCCGGCCTGCGCGCGCGTCCGAGGTCAGCGTGCAGATCGGCCCGGCCGCGAGATCGAAGCCGTAATGGCCCATCAGCAGCCGCTGGTGCCAGATCACCACGATCACCGCGCCGTGGATCTCCACCAGCCGCGCCACCGCCTCCCAGCCCTCCGAGTCGATCCGCGAGGTGCGGTGGACGAGCCGGACCCAGATCGAGATCAGCCCGGCCACGGCCGAGACCAGCCGCGGATCGTCCGCCAGCCGCTTGCGCCAGGCGCTCTTCTTCCAGCGGTCGCTCACCCTTTTCATCGCGGCAGATTCGCCGAGGCGCGGCGCGGGTTAAAGCCCCTTTTTCCCCTTCCGGGAACGTGGTCTAGGTCGAGGCCCGACGCGCAGGACAGACCTCCAGGACGGACCCGATGAGCGAGACCATGCACGCCCCCGTCGTCTTCGCCTACGCCCTCTCCGGCGCCGCGCGCGGCGCCCCTCTCGACAGCGATGCGGAGATCGCCGCCGCCCTGCGCGACGACGCCCCCGCCTGGCTCCACCTGCAGGCCGACCATCCGGGCGCGGAGGCCTGGATCGACCGCCATCTCGACTATCTCGACCCCTCGGTGCGCGACGCGCTGACCGAGGTCGAGACGCGGCCGCGCGCGCTCCGGCTGGGGCAGGGGCTGCTGGTCAACCTGCGCGGCATCAACCTCAATCCCGGCGCCGATCCCGAGGACATGGTGTCGCTCCGGCTCTACATCGATCCGGCGCGGATCGTCACCCTGTCGCGCCGGCCCCTCCGCTCCGTGGAGGCGCTGGCGGAGGAGGTCCGCGACGGCGCCGGCCCGGAGCGGGCGGGCGCCCATCTCGCGGCGCTCGTCGAGCGGATCACCGAGCGCATCGAGACCCATGTCGCCGATCTGGAAACCCGCGCCGACGATCTCGAGGCGCAGACCATCGCCGCGCCCCGCACACCCGCCCTGCGCGCCGGGATCGCCGACCAGCGGCTGGAGCTGACCGATCTGCGCCGCTTCCTCGTCCCCCAGCGCGACGCCATGCGCGACATCGCCCGCTGCGGCCTCTCCTGGATCGAGGAGCCGGACGCGCGCAAGCTCGCCGAGCAGCTCGATCAGGTCATCCGCGTCACCGAGACGCTGGAGGCCACGCGCGAGCAGCTCCAGACCATCCGCGACGAGATCGAGGGGGCGCGGGCCGACCGGCTGAACCGCAACCTCTACGTCCTCTCCGTGATCTCCGCGGTGTTCCTGCCGCTGGGCTTCCTCACGGGGCTCATGGGGATCAACCTCGCGGGCATGCCCGGCGCGGACTGGGCGCCGGCCTTCTGGACCTTCACCCTCGGTCTCGCCGCCGCCGCCGCCGGCGTCCTCGGCCTCCTGCGGGTCTTCGACATCCTCTGACCTCGCGCGGAAAAAGGGCCCCGTCCGCGCGGAGGGGGCCCCGGTCGTCCAGAAGGCGCAGGCGCTCAGGCGGCGGCCGGGTTCACGCCCCGCGTGGCGATCTGCGACATGTGCTCGTCGCCCTGCCGGGTCTCGTCCAGACATTCCTTGAGTAGCGCCGCGTCGCCGTCGAGGTCGAGCCGGTTGGCGAAGGCCACGCAGCAGCCATAGCCGGCGATCGCGTAATGGGTCATGCGCTGGTACTGGGTGATGATCATCGCGTCGCGCGCCTCGTCGGAGCCGAACTCCTCGTCGAGCGCATGCGCATGGGCCTCCTTCACGAGCCCCTCCATGCCCTTGCAGAACTCGCCGTTCGGGTCGATGCCGTGATCGGAGCAGATGCGCTCGATCTTCTCCATGCCCTCGGCGATGCCCTTGCTGCCGGCGGCGAGGCCCTTGCCGAGCTCGTCGTCCTTCGCCGCCTGGCCCATCTTCGTGACCGCGTCGATGGACTGCCTGCAGGCGCTGTAGATGTCCTGGATCTGATCGAGATAGACGTCCTTGAGATCGTTCATCGCCATGGCTCGTAGCCTCCGAATCTTCTGTTGAGTCGGCAGCGGAACGTCGCCGTCCCAGCCTTGTTCCATGCCCCGATCCGGGCTTGACCGGGCGGCCGGGCTGCCTTACGCGGACATTCGGCCTAGGGGTATAGCTCAGTTGGTAGAGCATCGGTCTCCAAAACCGAGGGTCGGGGGTTCGAGTCCCTCTGCCCCTGCCAGTCATCCGTCCGGACGGGGGCGCGAGCGGGCCCCATTCCGCGCCGCGGCCCGCCCTGGCAGAGCGAGGCCTGCCGCGGCGATCGGCCGCGTCCCGAACTGACATCTCGCCGAGCCGGAATGCAGATTCCACCCCGGGGGGCCGGACCGCATGAGCATCGTCGCCTTCATCAACGGCCTGCTGCTTCTCGGCATGGGAGCCCTGATGCTGGTCGACGCGCTGCTCTTCGCCTCGACCCGCGCCCTGTTCGCCGAATCCGCGACCCTGGCGATGACCGTCGGCGGATGCGTCTGCCTCGCCACGCTGAACCGGCGCCACCGCCTCGACCGTCTGCACTCCTTCCTGCTGACCGGCACCAGCTGGGTCACCGCCGCGGCCGCCGGCGCGCTGCCGCTCTGGGCCTGGGGCATGACGCCGGTCGATGCCTTCTTCGAGGCGATGTCGGGCATCACCACCACCGGCTCGACGGTGCTGACCGGCCTCGACCACACCGCCCGCGGCATCCTTCTCTGGCGGGCGCTGCTGCAATGGATCGGCGGCGTCGGCTTCATCGTCGCGGGCATCGCGCTGCTGCCGATCATGCGCGTCGGCGGCATGCAACTCTTCCAGACCGAGAGCTCGGAGAAGGGCGAGAAGGAGCTCGCCAGCTCGGCCCGCTTCGCCCTCGCCACGATCTGGGTCTATGGCGGGCTGACGGCGCTCTGCGTGCTGGTCTACATGTCGGGCGGCATGGGGCGGTTCGACGCGCTCGCCCATGCCCTGACCACGGTCTCGACCGGCGGCTACTCGACCTCCGATTCCTCCTTCGGCCTCTTCGAGAGCGCGTATCTGCAATGGATGGCGACCCTCTTTATGCTCGCGGGGGCGCTCCCCTTCGCCTGGTATATCCGGGTGCTGCGCCGGCGGCGGCTCTACAGCGAACAGGTCCAGGCGCTGCTGGGCATGCTCGCCATCGTCATCCTCGTGCTGACGCTCTGGCGGATGCAGACCGGCGGCACGCCGCTCTTCGAGACCCTGCGCCTCGTCGCCTTCAACACCGTCTCGGTGGTCACCACGACGGGCTACGCCACCACCGACTACACCACCTGGGGGCCCTTCGCGGCGGCGATCTTCTTCTGCCTGACCGGTGTCGGCGGCTGCACCGGCTCGACAGCGGGCGGCGCCAAGATGATGCGCTGGATCGTGTTCCTGCGCAGCACCAACGTGCAGGTCCGGCGCATCCGCACGCCCCACGGCATCTTCCCCATCCATTACGAGGGGCGCCCGCTGGCCTCCGATGTGCTGAGCGGGGTGATGACCTTCTTCGTCTTCTACGGGGCGACGATCCTGGGGCTCGCCGTCGCGCTCGGACTCTTCGGGCTCGACATCACCACCGCGCTCAGCGGCTCGATCACCGCGGTCGCCAATGTCGGCCCCGGTCTCGGCGACATCATCGGCCCGTCCGGCACCTTCGCCACCCTTCCCGAGGGCGCCAAGATGCTGCTCTCCTTCGGCATGTATGCCGGCCGGCTGGAGATGTTCACGGTCTTCGTGATGCTGCTTCCGCTCTACTGGCGCGAGCTCGCCTGACTGCGCCCCTGGGCCGCAGTCGCCATCGGCGGGGCGTCGCCCCGGCTTACCGGCGGTGCTGAAGTCGGCTCGGCTCGCCCACCGTTCCCTGCGGCGGCTCCGCACGGGGAGGGGGCTCCATCCGGCTGCCTTCTTCCCCGCGCCCCACCGGCGCCGCCCGGTATGGGGGGCCGATGACCACGGCCCACCGCCCCCCGAATTTCCGCCGCACATCCGTCCCCCGGTCTAGCGCGCCTCCGTCCAGTCCCAGGGCCGGGTGAAGTTGCCCAGCAGCGTCGCCACCGCCTCCCGGTCGCTCTCGCCGTTCGGGTCCACCTTCGCGACGAGCCCGCGGCGCCTGTCCTCGACAACCTCGGTCACCCGCGCGGCGAGCCCCGCCTCCTCGAGCGCCGCGTTGTAGACGCGGGTGATCGCGCGCCGCCGTAGGTCGGGCTTGAACACCTTGCCGACGGCGGTCTTGGGCAGCTCCGCCATTACCTCGATCCGCTTCGGCCAGGCGGCGCGCTCGCTGATTCGCGACCTGGCATGCTCGATCAGCTCCTCCTCCGTCGCCTCGCATCCGGTGCAGAGCTCCACGTAGGCCACCGGCAGCTCGCCCGCATGGGCATCGGGCTGCCCGATCGCCCCGGCCACGGCGACCGCGGGATGCCCGGCCAGCGCCTCCTCGATCTCGGCGGGGTCGATGTTGTGGCCGCCGCGGATGATGAGATCCTTGGCGCGCCCGGTGATGAAGACGTATCCGTCGGCGTCGATCCGGCCGAGATCGCCGGTCCGCAGATAGGGCCCGTGGTAAAGGTCGCGGTTCTTCTCCGGGTCGGAATAGGTCGCGCCATGCGCCACGCCGGGATTGCAGACGCAGATCTCGCCGACCTCGTCGGTGCCGCATTCCTCCGCGCCCTGCGCCCCCTCGCGGAAGATCCGCACCTCCGTGTAGGGGAAGGGGATGCCCACCGAGCCGATCTTCTTCTTTCCCTCCGGCGGGTTGATCGAGACGAGGCAGGTCGCCTCGGTGAGCCCGTATCCCTCGCAGATCGTCACCCCCGCCGCCTCCTCGAAGCGGCGGTAGAGCTCCAGCGGCAGCGGCGCGGAGCCGCAGAAGGCGATCCTGAGCCGCGAGATGTCGGCATCCACGCGGCGCTGCATCAGCGCCGACATCGCCGTCGGCACGGTGATCATGAAGGTGATCCCCCAGCGTTCGCAGAGCTTCCAGAAATTGTCGAAGACGCCGGCGCCGCGATAGCCCTGCGGCGTCGGGAAGACCACATGCGCGCCCGAGGCGAGCGACGCCCCCACCACCACCACAGCGGCGAAGACGTGGAACATCGGCAGCGGGCAGATCAGCGCGTCCTCCTCGTCGAAGAGCAGCTCTGCCCCGAGCCAGCCGTTGTAGAGGATGCCCGAGGCCCGGTGCTGGGCGACCTTCGGCATGCCCGTCGTGCCGCCGGTATGGAAGTTGGTGCAGATCCGGTCGCCGTCGGTGTCCTCGAAGGCGAGCCGGCCGGGCTGCGCGGCCGCCGCCCGGGCAAAGTCCTGCAGGTTCGCGCCGTGCGCCGTCTCCACCTTCGGGCGCAGGAACGGCACGGCGAGCTTCTTCAGTCCCGTGAGGTAGCGCCGGAGATCGACCTCCAGCACATGCTCCACGCCCGGCGCCTGCGCCACCGCCGCCGCCGCCTTCTGCGCCACGTCCGTCTTCGGGAAGGCGCGCAGCGTGACCAGCACCTTCGCGCCGGTCTGGCGCAGGATCGCGGCAATCTGCTCGGGCTCCAGCAGCGGGTTGATCGGCGCCGCGACGCCGGCGACCATGCCGGCCAGATAGGCGACCACCGCCTCGTTGCAGTTCGGCAGCAGAACGGCGACCTTGTCCTGCGGCCCGACGCCCAGTGACCGGAACAGGTTCGCCGCCCGCGCCACCCGGGCCTCGAGCTCGCGCCAGCTCAGCGTCTCCGCCGGGTCGGTCGGGCCGGAGAATATCTGGTAGCTGATCGCCGGCCGGTCGGGCACGCGGCCCGCCGTGCGGGCGATCTGCTGCCAGACGGTCTTCGGCACGTCCCGCTCCGACCACGGCCCCTCGGCCTCGATCCTGCGGCGGTCCTCAGGCGACGCGTAACCCATCGTTCCTCCCGGTCTCCATCCTCCGCCCTGTCTGACGCGCAGGCGCGCGTCCGCCAAGTCTGACGCCGCGGCGCGAGGGCGCAACCGCAAAGCGCGGCGCGCATTCTTTCACGAGAAGGGCGACCGGGACGGCCGGTTGCGCGCCCCGCCCGGCGCGCCCCGCTCACTCCGCGGCGAGACCGGCGGTGAACTGCAGCCGCGCCAGCCGGGCGTAGAGCCCGCCCTCGGCGACGAGCTCCTCGTGGGTGCCCTGCGCCACGATCCGGCCCGCGTCGAAGACCAGGATGCGGTCGGCCTTCTTCACCGTGGCGAGCCGGTGCGCCACCACCAGCGTCGTGCGCCCGCGCGCCAGCCGGTCGACGGCGCGCTGCACCAGTACCTCCGATTCCGCGTCGAGCGCCGAGGTCGCCTCGTCGAGCAGCAGCAGGGGCGCGTCGCGCAGGATCGCCCGCGCGATGGCGATGCGCTGCTTCTGCCCGCCCGAGAGCATCACGCCGCGCTCGCCCACGAAGGTGTCGTAGCCTCGGGGCAGGGCGGTCAGGAAGTCGTGCGCCGCCGCCGCCCGCGCCGCCGCCTCGACCTCGGCGTCGCTGGCGCCGGGACGGCCGAAGCGGATGTTCTCGCGCGCGGTCGTGCCGAAGATCACCGGGTCCTGCGGCACCAGCGCCACGTCGCGGCGGAACTCCGAGCGGCGGAGGTCGCGCAGGTCCAGCCCGTCGAGCCTGACCGCCCCCTCCAACGGGTCGTAGAAGCGCAGCAGTAGCTGGATCACCGTCGTCTTGCCGGCGCCGGAGGGGCCGACCAGCGCCACCGTCTCCCCCGGCGCGACCGCGAAGCTCACCGCGTCGAGCGCCGGCGCCCCGGGTCGCGAGGGATAGGCGAAGCTGACGCCGTCGAACTCGATCCGGCCCTCCGCCGCGCCGCGCGCCGCGGGGCGCTCGGGGTCGGACACGCTGTCGGCCGCGGTCAGCAGCTCCACCAGCCGCTCGGTCGCCCCGGCGGCGCGCTGCAACTCGCCCCAGATCTCGCTGAGCGCGCCGACCGAGCCCGCCACCATCACCGCGTAGATCACGAACTGCACCAGCTCGCCGACGCTCATCGAGCCGGCGCGCACGTCCCGCGCGCCGATCCAGAGCACGCCGACGATGCCGGTGAAGACCAGCGAGATGACGAGCACGGTCATCAGCGCCCGCACCCCGATCCGCGTCCGGGCGGAGCGGAAGGCCTTTTCCGTGACCTCTCCGAACCCCGCCTGAGAGCGCGCCTCGTGGGTGAAAGCCTGCACCGTCTGCACCGCGCCCAGGGCCTCGGAGGCATTGCCGGAGGAGGCGGCGATCCAGTCCTGGTTCTCCCGCCCGAGCAGCCGCAGCCGCCGGCCCAGAACCACGATCGGCACGATCACCACCGGCACCAGCAGAAGCACGAGAAGCGTCAGTTTGCCGGACGTGTAGAGCAGAAGCCCCAGCCCCCCCACCAGCAGCAGCACGTTCCTGAGCGCCACCGACACCGAGGAGCTGATCACCGACAGGATCAGCGTCGTGTCGGTGGTGATGCGGCTCAACACCTCGCCGGTCATGATCCGCTCGTAGAAGGCCGGCGACATGCCGATCACCCGGTCGAACACCGCCTTGCGGATGTCCGCGACGACCCGCTCGCCGAGCCGGGTGACGAGGTAGTAGCGCAGCCCCGTGCCCACCGCCATCAGCGCCGCGATCCCGAGTGCGGCGAGGAAATAGCTGTCGAGGAGCTGCTCGGCCGAGGTCTCGAAGGCGTCCACTACCCGCCGCACGGCGATCGGCAGGATCAGCGCAACCGCCGCCGTCAGGACCAGCGCTGCGAGCGCGGCGGCGAGCATCCCGCGGTAGTGCTTGAGGAAGGGCCAGAGCGCGGCCAGGGCGCCGATGCGCTTCGATCTGGCGCGATCGTCGGATTCGCTGGGCTGGCGCACGCGCACGCTCCGGGCTGACTTGACTTCGCTGCGCGTTGTCCGCCGCTCACGCGCGGGATGCAACCCGACAAACGGTCCCGGTTCCGCGAGCCGTGCCGCTCACCATTCCGCGAAGCTGCCGTCCTTGTGCCGCCAGACCGGGTTGCGCCAGCGATGCCCCCGCCGCGCCGCCTCGACGACGCGCGCCTCGTCGATCTCGATGCCGAGCCCCGGCCCCTCGGGGATCGCCACATGCCCGTCCTCGTAGGCGAAGACCGACGGATCGACGAGGTAGTCGAGCAGGTCCGAACCCTCGTTGTAATGGATGCCGAGCGACTGCTCCTGGATCGCGGCGTTGGGGCTCACAGCGTCGAGCTGCAGGCTCGCGGCGAGCGTGATCGGGCCCAGCGGGCAATGCGGCGCGAGCGCCACGTCGAAGGCCTCCGCCATGGTCGCGATCTTGCGGCACTCGGTGATCCCGCCGGCATGGCTGATATCGGGCTGCAGCACGTCCACATGGCCGGCCGCGAGGATCGGCTTCACGTCCCAACGCGAATAGAGCCGCTCGCCGAGCGCGATCGGGGTCGTCGTGTGCGGCGCGATCTCCGCCAGCGCCTCGGCATGTTCGGACAGCACCGGCTCCTCGTAGAACATGCAGCGGAACGGGTCGAGCGCGGCGACGAGCGCCTTCGCCATGCCCCGGTGCACCCGGCCGTGGAAATCCACCGCGATGCCGAAATGCGGCCCGAGCGCGTCGCGGATCGCGGCCACGCGCTCCGCCGCCGCGTCGATCTCGGCGTGGCTGTCGAGCAGGCCGATCTCCGCGGTGGCGTTCATCTTGATCGACCGGAAGCCCCGTGCGGCGCTCTCCCCGGCCGCCGCCGCCACGTCCGCCGGCCGGTCGCCGCCGATCCAGGAATAGACCGCGATCCGGTCCCTGACCCGGCCGCCCAGAAGCGCATGCACCGGCTGATCCAGCGCCTTGCCGGCGATGTCCCAGAGCGCCTGGTCGATGCCGGCCAGCGCGCTCATGTGCAGCGGTCCGCCGCGGTAGAAGCCGCCGCGATAAAGCACCGACCAGTGATCCTCGATGCGCCGCGGATCGCGGCCGATCAGGTAGTCGGCCATCTCGCCCACGAGCGCGGCGACGCTCTCCGCGCGACCCTCGACCACCGGCTCGCCCCAGCCGGAGAGGCCCGCGTCGGTCTCGATCTTCAGGAAGCACCAGCGCGGCGGCACGAGAAAGGTCCTGAGCGCGGTGATCTTCACGGCGCGTCCTCCGGCAGGGTCTGGACAGGCGGGGGAGATGGAGCGGGCGACGGGAATCGAACCCGTATCATCAGCTTGGAAGGCTGAGGTCTTACCATTACACAACGCCCGCGCGGCTTCGTCCTTACCGCGCGAGGCGCGCGGGTGCAAGCCGGGCTCACGACTCGACCCAGATCGTCACCGGCCCGTCATTGACCAGCGAGACCTTCATGTCGGCGCCGAAGCGCCCGGTCCCGACCGTCACGCCGGTCTCCGCCAGCACCTCCGCGAAGAGCCCGTAGAGCCGCTCCCCCTCGGCGGGCGGCGCCGCGGCGGAGAAGCCGGGCCGGTTGCCGCGCGAGGTATCCGCGGCCAGGGTGAACTGGCTGACGACGAGGGCGCCGCCGCCGGTATCGAGGAGCGAGCGGTTCATCCGCCCGGCCTCGTCGCGGAAAATCCGCAGCTTCGCCACCCGCCGCGCCAGCGCCCGGGCCTCGGCCTCGCCGTCGCCCGCCATCGCGCAGACGAGGATCAGCAGCCCCGGCCCGGTGGCGCCCACGGTCTCGCCGCCGATCCGCACGGCCGCCTCCTCCACCCGCTGGACCAGCGCCCGCATCAGGCCCCCGTCCTTCCGCGCTTCAGCTTGTAGGCGCCCTCCGGCAGGTCCAGCGCCGCCGCGAGGTCGTGCACCTGCGCCGGCGACAGGGTGACCTTCATCACCCGGTCGGTGCGCGGGTCGTGCTGCTCCACGGTGACGCAATCGTCGAAGGCATGCACCGTCACGTCCTCCTGCCGGTAGCGCGCGGCCTCGTCGATGAGGGTGACGATGGTGGCGTCGAAATCGTGCTCGATGGTGAACATTGGCCTGCGCTCCCCGCTCTGGTGCCATCTGCGAACCTATGCGCCCCGCCGCCGGGCGCAATCGTTGGCGCCGCGGCACGGCCTCCCTACATTGCCGCCCGACCGATCCGATCCGCCCCGGGACCCCCATGCGCCTCCTCCTCGCGAGCCTCCTTCTGTCCCTGCTCTCGGCCTGCGCGACGCCGGTGATCGTCACCACCGCGCCCGCGCCCCGGGTCGCACCCCCCGCAGCCACCGCGCCCTCCGTCGCGGCGCGGAACTTCGTCGAGGTGGTGAACCGGGTGATGCCGGTCGCCCGCTCCGCCTGCCGGGAACGCACGCGGGGCGTGCGCTGCGACTACGCCGTGGTGATCGACGACCGGCCGGGCGCGGAGCCCAACGCCTTCCAGACCCTGGCGCCGGACGGCCAGCCCGTCGTCGGCTTCACCGTGCCGCTGATCCTGCTCGCCCGGAACACCGACGAGCTGGCCTTCATCCTCAGCCACGAGGCCGCGCATCACATCGAGGGCCACATCGCCCGCGGCCGCTCCTCCGCGCAATCCAACGCCGCCCTGGCCGGTGCCCTCGTGGCCCTCGGCGGCGGCGACCAGGTGGCGATCCGCCAGGCGCAGGAATTCGGCGCCTTCTACGGCCAGCGGCGCTACGCCAAGGGATTCGAGCTGGAGGCCGATGCGCTGGGCGCGGTGCTCGCCGCCGGCGCCGGCTACGATCCCCTGCGCGGTGTGATGTTCTTCGAGGACGCGCCCGATCCCGGCAACCGGTTCCTCGGCACCCACCCGCCCAACGCCGACCGCATCGCCGTCGTGCGCCGCGTCGCGGCGCGCGCCAGGTAAGTCCTGCGCCGTGTCGCGGCGCACGCCAGACAGGCCCCGGCGCCGCGTCGCGCGGCGCGCGGTGCCGCCGAGCGGCGGTTGACAGGCGGGCCGTGCCCGGTGCACCCCGCCGCAATCCAGCCCGCGAGCCGCCGATGACCGACCTCACGCTCCGCCGCAACACGGCCTTCGACCTCGAGCCGCTCGCCCGGCTGCTCACCGACGAAGGCGACCTCGCCCGCGTGAACCCCAATGCCAAGGCGCCCTTCGACCCGCTCGAATGGCAGGAGAAATGGCTCGCCGAGCCGGACGACGCCTCCTTCTACCTGGTGGATTCCGCGGGCCGCACCGCCGGATTCTTCGCGCTGCGCGTCGGCATCGGTCCGGAAGTGCGCCACCTCGTCTACGTCTTCGTGGCCGAGGAGGCGCGCGGCGGCGCCGGCGCGCAGGTGGCCGATCTCGTCGAGCGCGCGGCGCGCGATCTCGGCGCCCTCTCGGTGACGCTCAAGGTCGAGCTCGACAACGCCCCGGCGCTTGCCGCCTACCGGAGCGCCGGCTTCGAGGAGCTCGGCCGCTCGGGCGGCATGGCCACCATGCGCAAGGACCTCGAGGGCGGGCCGGACGGCCCGGCCCCGGCGGCCTGACGGGCCGCGCCGGACGCAGACCGGTCCACGCACCGCCGCGCAAAGCGGCCTCCGCGGGGCCGGGTGCACAACAATCGCCCAACTCGCCGCAAAAGAGAAAATTCGAGGCATTTTCAAACGCAGAATATTGCGCTGCACCGCAGAGCGCCTAGATGTGGATCAAGCCGCTCCGAAAGGGGTGGCGCCAGAGGCTCTCCTCCTCCCGAGCCCTGGTCCGCGCGGCGGTCCCCACCTCCTCCCGGGGGCCGTCGCGCCCTTCATCTCAACCTGTATTCCGTCACCTGCCGGAACGTCTCCCCCGGTCGGATCACGATGTCGGGCCAGTCGGGCCGGCCGAGCGCGTCCGGCCACATCTGCGGCTCGATCGCCAGCGCCGCCATGGCGGGGTAGGGGGCGCCGTGCAGCGTCGGCGCCTCGGCGGGCGCGAGCGGGCGCATGTCGAAGACCTGCAGCCCCGGCGCCGTGGTGGCGATCTCGAGTCCGCGGCGGCCCTCGCCATCCTCGAGCCGGCAGACCGCGCGCAGGTCGCCCGCCGCCCCGGAGAGGCAGAAATTGTGGTCGATCGCCGGCAGCGCCCCGGGATCGAGGAGCACCGGCTCGCGGAAGTCGAAGCCGGTGCCCGCGACGGAGGCGATCTCGCCCGTCGGGATCGTGTCGTCATCCACCGGCAGGTAGCGATCCGCCGCGACCCAGAGCCGCTGCCCGGCCCAGTTCCGCGGCGGCTGCATCGTCCAGAACGGATGATGCGCGAGCGAGAGCGGCGTCGCCCGGTCGCTCTCCCCCTCCATTTCCAGCCGCAGCACATGGCCCGCCACGGCCCAGCGCACCCGCACCTGGCGCCGGCCCGGATAGCCGCCCTCGCCGTCGTCGAGATCGAGCGCGAAGGTCACCGACCGGGCATCGGCGGCCGTGATCTCCCAGATCCGGTCGTCGAGCCCCGCCGAGCCGGAATGCAGCGCGTGCCGCCCGTCCTGGTTGGCCTCGACCGCGTGGCGCATGCCGTCGATCTCGAAGGCCGCTCCGCGGATGCGGTTCGCCACCGGCCCCATGACCGGGCCGAACATCCTCAGCACGCCGCCGTATTGCGCCGGATCGGGCGCGCCCAGCACCCGCGGCAGGTCGTCGCCCGAGACCCGCAGATACTGCAGCCGCGCGCCGTGATCCCAGAGCGTCGCGGCGAGCCCGTCGCTCTCCAGCACCACGGCCTGCACCGCGCGCCCGTCGGGCAACCGGCCCGCCTCGCGGATCGTCCCGGACATGCGTTCCTCCTCCGTCAGGAGAAGGGAAACGGCGGCGGCGCGGCGGCCGTTCCGTCCCGTCCGGCCGCGGCGACCCGCTGCCGCGCGGGCGGCGAGGTCTCGACCGGCCCTTCGAAGCGGAGCGACGAGCCCGGCCCGACCGCGCGGCGGCTCCGTCATCCCCGGTCGCCGTCGCCGATCCGGGCGGCAGGTTCCCCGCTCCCGTAGGCCGCGAGAAACAACGCCACGGCCGCACCAACCGTCGCCTCGACGGCCTCCGGCGACGGCGCCTCCGCGTCCCGGCCGAAGAGTCGCGGCTTCCAGAGATTGGTGGCCGCCAGCTCGATGAACTGCGCCGCCGCCAGCGGCGCATCCGGCACGCGGAGACGGCCCCCGGCCGATTCGCGCTCGAGAAAGGCCGCCAGATCGCCCTGGGCGCGCATCGCGCCGCCGGCATAGAAGCGGGCCCCGAGGGTCGGCATCCGTTCGGCGATGCCGATGATGATGCGCTGGGCCTGCACCACCTTGTCGGAGCACAGGATGCCGACGATGGCGGTTCCGTAGTCGCGGAGGATATCGGCGGTCTCGCCCTGCCGCGACAGGATGCCGCTGATCCCCTCGAAGATCCGGTCGCGCTCGATCTCGACCATCCGCTCGAACAGATCCTCCTTGTTCTCGAAATAGACGTAGAGCGTGCTCTTCGAGACGCCGGCGGCGCGGCAGATGTCGTTCACCCCGGCGGCGTCGAACCCCTTCGACATGAAGACCTCCTTGGCGCCGGCGAGGATCTGGGCGCATTTCGCGGGGTCGCGGCCAGCGGGGTGGCGTGCCGGGGCGCTGCCGGCCACGGCGGCGGTGAGGGTCGGGTCTGTCATCGGACCTCCATTTCCCCTCCGATATAATCGAACCGACCGGTTCGATGAAGTCTTGATCCACGTCGCCGGGGAGGCTAGATGGATGCCGAACCGATCGGTTCGATTTGCTCCCGGAGGCTGCCCGATGTCCAGACACGAACGCCCGATCCCCGAGGCTCTCGTGGCCGCCGCCGCGTCCGCCGAGGCGCCATCCACGCTCCCGGACGCCCCCGCCGCGAGGTCGCGGAAAAGGTATCTCCTGCCGCTCGTCGCGGTGGCGATCCTGGGCGTCGCCGGCTGGTTCGGGGAGCACTGGTGGACGACCGGCCGCTTTCTGCAGACCACGGACGACGCCTACGTGACCGCCGACGTGACCATGATCAGCGCCCGGGTCGACGGCTACGTGGCCGAGGTGCCGGTGCGCTCCAACGAGCATGTCTCGGCGGGCGACGTGCTGGTCCGTCTCGACGACGGCGATCTCCGCAACGCGCTCGCCACCGCCCGCAGCCGCTGGCAGACCGCCGGCGAGACCCTGGCCCGCATCGACGCGCAGATCGAGGCGGCGCGCGCCGCCGTGGCGCAGGCCGAGGCCGCGCACGACACCGCCGCGGCGCAGCTCCGCACCGCCAGCAGCACCGTCGAGCGCGCCCGCCGCCTCGCCTCCGGCAACGTGGCGAGCCAGGCGCAGCTCGACACCGCCACCGAGGGTTTCGACGTCGCCCGCGCCGGGGTCGCCAGCGCCGAGGCCGCGATCGCCAGCGCCGAGGCCCAGGTCGCGGTGCTGAAGGCGCAGCGCGCCGAGGCGGAGGGGCAGCGCGGCGAGCTCGCGGTCGCCGTCGACCAAGCGCGGCGCAATCTCGACCTCGCGGTCCTCACCGCGCCCGCCGACGGCGTCGTCGCCGACATGACGCTGGAGCCCGGCGACCTCGTCACGCCGGGCACCCGCCTCGCCGCCCTCGTCCCCGACGGCAGCCTCTACGTGGAGGCGAACCTGAAGGAGACCCAGATGGCCGGCGTGGCGCCCGGCGCCGAGGTCGAGATGACGTTCGACGCCCTGCCGGGCCGCAGCTTCGAGGGGCGCGTCGCCTCGATCTCGCCGGCGACCGGCGCCGTCTTCTCGCTGCTGCCGGCCGAGAACGCGACCGGCAACTTCACCAAGATCGTGCAGCGCGTCCCGGTCCGCATCTCGATCCCCGACGACGCGCTCGCCTCCGGCGCGCTCCGCGCCGGCCTCTCGACCGAGATCGCCATCGACACCCGCACCGCGCCCGGCCCGGACGTCGTCGCGGCCGCCTCGGAATAGCCGCCATGGCCGCCGCTCCCGCGAGACCCGCGCCGCCGGCCGGGCGCCCTGACGATGCCGGCGGCCCGCCGGAGCTGACCCGCCGCCGGATCGCCGCCTTCATGGTGATGGTGGTGGGCATGTTCATGGCGATCCTCGACATCCAGATCGTCTCCGCCTCGCTGCCCGACATCCAGGCCGGTCTCGGTGCCTCGCCCGACGAGATCAGCTGGGTGCAGACCTCCTACCTGATCGCCGAGGTGGTGATGATCCCGCTCTCGGGCTTCCTCGCCCGGATGATGTCGACGCGGCTCCTGTTCACCCTGGCGGCGGCCGGCTTCACCGCCGCCTCGCTGATGTGCGCCACCGCGGGCTCGATCAACGAGATGATCGTCTGGCGGGCGCTGCAGGGCTTCCTCGGTGGCGGCATGATCCCCTCGGTCTTCGCCGCCGCCTTCACCATCTTCCCGCCCTCGAAGCGCAACATCGTCTCGCCCATCATCGGCCTCATCGCCACGCTCGCACCGACCGTCGGCCCGACCGTCGGCGGCTATCTGAGCCATGCCTTCTCCTGGCACTGGCTGTTCCTCGTCAATGTGATCCCCGGCATCCTCGTGGCCGGCGGCGCCTGGAGCCTGATCGATTTCGACCGCCCGGACTGGAAGCTCTTCGACCGGTTCGACTGGTGGGGGCTGGCCGCGCTGGCGGCGTTCCTCGGCGGGCTCGAATACGTGCTCGAGGAGGGGCCGTCGAACGACTGGCTCTCCGACCGGGTCGTCGCGGTGCTGGCATTCGTCATGGTCGTGGGGGGCGTCGTCACCTTCTGGCGCGCCGTCACCCGCGACGAACCGATCGTCGACCTCTCGGCCTTCCGCAACGTGAACTTCGCCGTCGGCTCGGTGTTCAGCTTCACCATGGGCGTCGGGCTCTACGGGCTGACCTATCTCTACCCGCTCTATCTCGGCTCGGTGCGCGGCTACGACAGCCTGATGATCGGCGAGACCGTGTTCGTCTCGGGCCTGGCGATGTTCGCGGGCGCGCCGCTGGCCGGCTTCCTGGCCTCGAAGCTCGACCTCAGGCTCATGCTGCTGGCGGGGTTCCTCGGCTTCGCCACCTCGACATGGATGCTGACCGGACTGACCGCGGAGTGGGATTCCCGCGAGCTCCTCGTGCCGCAGATCCTGCGCGGCCTGTCGCTGATGCTTTGCATGGTGCCGATCAACAACCTCGCGCTCGGAACCCTGCCGGCCGACAAGATGAAGGGCGCCTCGGGCCTCTACAACCTGACGCGGAACCTCGGCGGCGCGGTCGGGCTCGCGGTCATCAACACGCTGCTCACCGATCGCGGCGCGCTGCACCGGGAGCGCCTGGGGGAGGCCGTGTCCTGGACCAATGCCGAGGCTGTCTCCCGGCTCGACGCCATGGCGCGCTCGCTCTCCGCCCGCGGCCTCGACGGCGAGACAGGGGCGCTGGCGCAGATGGCCGCCCGGGTGCGCGGCCAGGCCACGGTGATGTCGTTCATCGACGTCTTCCTGCTGATCACCGTGCTCTTCGCCGCGCTCGCCCTGGGGGCGCTGCTGATGCGTCCTCCCGCCAAGGCCGGCGCGGCCGGCGCCGGGCACTGACCGCCGTCCCGGCAAGGCCGCGCCCCGGGCAGGCGCTCGCGGCAAGCGGGTTGCCCGGATGCCGGCATGGGAGACCGGCCTAGCGCGGGTCCTCCTGCTCCGCTTCGCCCTGTTCCGCCGCCCAGGCGCCTGCGGCCTCGATGGCCACCGGCGAGGCGGTCGGAACCACGCTGAGGTAGCTGTCGCGCTCGCTGGCCGGGGCGGTCGCGCGCTGCGTCATGCGGTAGAGCGCATAGAGCGCGATCGTGGCGAAGGTCGCGCCGAGCACCAGCCAGAACGCATAGGGATCGACCCGCTGCATCGCCCAGCCGGTGAGCAGGGGGCCGAGGATCGCGCCGATGCCGAAGGTCAGGACCAGGCCACCGGAGGCGGCCGGCATGTCCTCGCTGGAAAGCGCATCGTTGGTGTAGGCGAGGAACAGGGCGTAGAGAGGCGTCGTCACGCCCCCCGCCAGGAACGCGACCGCCATCAGGGGCACCAGGGCGTCGCCTGCGCTCCAGGCCATCGCGCAGGACCCCGCGCCGAGCACGGAGGCCCCGAAAATCAGCCTGCGCCGGTCGATGCGGTCCGACAGCCAGCCGATCGGGTATTGCAGCAGCAGGGCGCCGCCGAACAGCATCGCCACGAAGAGCGCGATCTGCGACGCCGTCATGTCGATCTGCGTGCCGAACACCGCCGCCATGCCCGATTGCGTCGCATAGACGCTGCCCAGAAGGAAGATGCCCACGGTGCCGAGCGGCGAGCCCGCAAAGAGCTGTCGCAACGGCATCGGCCGGGCCACCTCGGCCGCCGGAACGGGGGAGACCGACAGAAGGATCGGGGCGAAGGAGATCGACACCAGGATCGACGCGCCGATGAACAGCGCGGAGGTTCCCGCGTCGCCCAGCGTCAGGACCCCCTGCGCGCCGATGATGCCGAGGGTCTGCGCGATCATGTAGGCCGCCAGCACCTTGCCGCGCGTCTCGTTCGTGGCCGCGTCGTTCAGCCAGCTCTCCGCGGTGACGTAGATCCCCGACATGCAGAAGCCGATCAGCACCCGCAGCAGCGTCCAGGCCCAGGGTTCCGTCAGCAGCGGGAAGGCGATCAGCCCCGCCGACATGAAGCTGCCGAGCGCCGCGAAGACCCGGACATGGCCCACCCGCCGGATCATCCTGGGCGCGAGATGCGCCCCCGACAGGAAGCCCGCGAAATAGCCCGAGGTGACGACCGCCAGTTCCGTGGCCGAGAACCCCTCGATCCCGCCGCGAAGGCCGATGAGCGTGAAATGCATGCCGTTGCCCAGCATGATGAGCAGCGTTCCGAGCAGAAGGGCCCAGACGCCGGACAGGACTTGGATCATGCATTCTCCATCGGATCCGGGGACGGCTTCGCTGCCGAGAGCTTAGGACAGTTTCCCGGCCCGGCGAAGGACAAGTTGGCCCGCGTCCCCGCAGGCCGGGCCTCCCCGTCCGCCACGGCGAACGGCGCTTCCCCGGCTCTCGCTCGCCGCCTCGCGGCCGGCGCGATCACACCGCCACGCGATGTTCCCTCTGCCCCGCGCCGGCGCCTTCGCAGGCGAAGGTCAGCCCGTGCGCGGGCTCGCGGGTCAGTTCCTCCTCGGGCAGCCCCACGGCGGCGGAGGTGCAGAAGAGCGTCGAGAAATCCGGCCCGCCGAAGGCAGGGCAGGTGATCTGCGTCGCCGGCAGCGCCACCTCGCGCTCGAACCGGCCCTCCGGATCGTAGACCGCGACCCGGCTCGAGCCCCAGTGCGAGACCCAGAGCCGCCCGGCCGCGTCCACCACCGCCCCGTCCGGCCGGTGCCCGTCGGCGGTCTCGTCCACGAAGGGCTCCGGCTCGCCCACCGGCCAGCCCTCCCCGTCGAGCTCCCAGCGCATCACCACCTGGGTCGGCGTGTCGGCGAAATGCGCGTGCCGCCCGTCCGGCGTGAAGCAGATCGCGTTCGGGATCGTCAGCCTGCCGCGGATCTCGGTCAGCTCGCCCCGGTAGTAGCGATAGATCGCGCCGGCGCCCTTTTCCTTGCCGATCCCCATCGTGCTGACCCAGAAGCCGCCATGGGGATCGGCCCGACCGTCATTGGAGCGGTTCCGCGGCCGGTCCGCCTCGACCCCGCAGAGCCGCTCGGTGGCGCCGGTATCGAGGGTCAGGAGCGTCAGGTCGGTTTCCGTCGCCACCACCATCCGCGCCTCGTCCACCCAGCCGAGGCAGGAGACGAAGCGGTCGAAGCTCCAGTCCAGAAGCCGCCCCTCGACCCGGCTCAGGATCCGCCGCGCGAGGATGTCGCACCAGAAGAACTGCTCACGCCCGGGATGCCAGAGCGGCCCCTCGCCGAGCAGACAGCGCGTGGTGTCGTGGACGGTGACCCTCACGTCTCCGCCTCGTCCCAGGCGGCGGCGAGCGCGGCGGCCCGCTCCCCCACCTCCCCGGCGGCGTCGCCGGGGCGGTAGAGGCTGGTCCCGATCCCGAACCCCGCCGCGCCGGCGGCGAGCCAGGCGCGGAAATCGGCCGCGCCGACGCCGCCGACCATGTAGAGCCGCGCCTCCACCGGCAGCACCGCGCGCAGCGCCTTCAGCCCGTCGATCCCCATGCTGAAGGCGGGAAAGACCTTCACCGCCGTCGCCCCCGCCTTCAGGGCAGCGAAGCACTCGCTGGGCGTCAGGCAGCCCGGATAGCTCTCGAGCCCCGCCGCGAGGGTCGCCGCGATCACCTCCGGGTCGCAGTTCGGGCTGACCACCATGCGGCCGCCCGCGTCGCGGACCCGGCCCACGTCCTCCGCCGACAGCACCGTGCCCGCGCCGATCGCCGCCTCCGCCCCGTGCGCCGCGGCCATCGCCTCGATCGAGGCGAAGGGGGAGGGGGAGTTCAGCGGCACCTCGATCCGGGTGATCCCGGCGGCGATCAGCGCCGCCGTCACCGGCACCGCCTCCTCCGGATCGATGCCGCGCAGGATGGCGATGATCTCTCTCATGTCGTCTCCTTCCAGAATGTCCGCGCCCGGGCGAGCCCCGCCAGCGTGCAGGTCTCGCCCCGCGTCACCACCGGCGCCACGCCCTGCGCCCGGAGCGCGCCGGCATAGCGCGCCGAGATCCCCGCCGCGCCGATCACGCCCACCGGCATGCCGAGCCAGTAGGGCCTCGCATGGGCGAGCTCCGCCCCGATCAGCAGCCCCGAGGCCCGCGCCGTCGCCCAGGGCTCGCCGGCGCCGTGCAGCAGCCCCTCGGCCCGCAGCCCGAAGAGCCGCTGCGCCAGCGCCTCGGGCCGGCTCATCGCGTCCGCGACGGCCTCCGCGAATGCGTCCTCGTCCCAGCCCGTCCCGAGCGAGTGGCGCAGCACCGTATGGCCGCGGATCGCCGCGAACAGCTCGCCGGTCATCGCGGTCTGGAACGACACCACCTCGCCGGCCGAGACCTGCACCCATTTCGTGTGGGTGCCTGGCAGGCACAGCGTTCCGTCGAAGCCCGGATTGAGCGCCAGGAACCCGGCGATCTGGGTCTCCTCGCCGCGCATCACGTCCGCCGGGCGGTCCTGCCGCAGGCCCGGCACGATCCCGACCCTCAGCGCCGATCCCGCCGTCGCGAAGGGTCCCCCGAGCGGCGTGCAGGGCACGGCGCGATAGGGCGCCTCGACCCAGCCCTGCCGCGCCCCCACCATGCCGCAGGCGAGCATCTCCGTGCCCGGCGCCAGGTCCCATTCCGACAGAAGCGCCTCGAGCACCGGCTCGAATTCGTGCCGCTCGAGCGTCCCCATCCCGCGGTCGGAGGTCAGCTCGGCCAGCACCCCGGCCACGCCCTCCATCGCCCAGGCGCGCAGGGAGGAGGTCCCCCAATCCAGCGCGATCCAGTCCGGTTGCATGCCTCGCCCGTCTCCCCGCTTCGCCCGCGGCAGAAGACCACAGGCGCGTGTCGGGTGCCACCCCCGCGGGGATCGCCGCGGCCTCGGCCGCGGGGCGCCTGCGACGCAGAATCCGCTGCGCGGATTCCGCCGGTCGTGCGATACTCGCACAGGCCGAACGGGGTCGGCCGATCAACCGTATGGAGTGGGGGAATGGATGACGTCCGGAAATATGCGGCCGAGCTGATCGGCACCTTCTGGTTGACCTTCGGCGGATGCGGCGCGGCGGTCATCGCCGCCGCCTTTCCGGAGGTCGGCATCGGACTGCTCGGGGTCTCGCTGGCCTTCGGGCTCACGGTTCTCACCATGGCCTACGCGATCGGCCATGTCTCCGGCTGCCACCTGAACCCGGCCGTGACGGTCGGTCTGGCGGTCGGCGGGCGCTTTCCCGTCGGCCAGATCGCGCCCTACATCGCGGCGCAGGTCGCCGGCGCGATCCTGGGCGCACTGGTCCTCCATGTCATCGCCACCGGGACCGCCAGTTTCGACCCGGCCGGGGGCTTCGCCGCCAACGGCTACGGCGCCCATAGCCCGGGCGGCTACTCGATGCGGGCGGCGTTCCTCGCCGAGGTCGTGCTGACGATGATGTTCCTCTTCATCATCATGGGCGCCACCCACGGCCGCGCGCCGGTCGGCTTCGCGCCCGTGGCCATCGGCCTCGGGCTGACGCTGATCCACCTCGTCGGCATCCCGATCACCAACACCTCCGTCAACCCGGCGCGCAGCACCGGGCCGGCGCTCTTCGCCGGCGGCTGGGCGATCGGGCAGCTCTGGATGTTCTGGCTGGCGCCGCTTCTCGGCGGGGCGATGGGCGGCGCGCTCTACGCCTGGCTCAGCCCGACGCCGGTGGAACCGGTGGTCGGCGGAGTCCCCAGCCAGGGATGAGGGGCGGCCGGGCCGGGCCGCCGCGGTCCGGCCCGCCACATACCGGCACGGCCGCTTAGCGGTAATAGTGCCGGAGCACGTGCTCGGCCTCGGCGAAGAACAGCCACCGCGTCCCGAACGCGCCGGCGACATGGACGGCGCCGGCCAGCGGCGCCAGCGGCAGCAGGCAGAGCAGCAGCGGCAGCACGAAGCCGACCGCGAGCGACAGCAGCCTGAGCCGCGCCGCGTGCTTCCGCGCGACCACGAAGACCATTTCCCGCGTGAGATAGCTCTCGCCGGTATGGGGCGCCTCGAAGGGCCGCACCCGTCCCATCGGCGTCAGCCCGGTGGCGCTGCCGGTATCTTCTGGCGCGGCGGCGACCCGCCGGTCGCCGGCCCGCCAGGCCAGCGCCTGTCCCGCCCCCGTCAGGACCAAGAGCACCGCCCCCGGCCCCTCCCAGCCCGCCAGCAGGGTGCCGGCGGTCGCGGCATAACCCAGAAACAGCCCCGGCACCGACCAGTGATGCCAGCGCGGCACGGTGCGGAGCGAGGCGTAGATCATCGCCGTGGCCGAGACCGTCGCCGCCGCCAGCGCCGCCCCGAGCCAGCCCAGAGGCGCCGCCTCGCGGCCGACGAATTGCGCCGCGGCATAGAGCGCCATCACCGCCATCGTCGCCGCCGCCAGCCAGGCCTCGCGGGACAGCCAGCTCGAGCGCCATTCCCGGAACGCCTTCAGCGCCCGGTCGGGCCGTCCCAGATGGAAGCTCGACGCCCCGAGCCCGGTGCCCGCCAGCCCGAAACCGGCGAGGAACACCCAAAGCCCGGTCCAGCCCCGCACCGGCGCCAGCGACAGCCCGGCGAGTGCCAGCAGCCCGAGCCCCGCCCCCGACAGCACCGTGAAGACCAGAAGCGACCCCGCCGGGCGCATCAGCCGATCCCCCGCGAAGGATATTTCGCCGAAGAATCCGCGCCCGCGCTCATCCCATGCGCTCCAGCGCCCGGTCGAGCCAGCCGAGGAAGCCCTGCGGCGTCTCCGCCACCGGCTCGAGCAGCGGCGCCAGCACGTCCACTTCCTCGTCGCGGCCGCGGGGCGGCAGGTACTTGTTCACCGGCCGCGTCCCCTGCTCGGGCATGAGATCGATGCCACCCCGCTCCGCCACGAGTTGCGAGACCTTCGACTCCGGGTCCGCGAGATCGCCGAAATGCCGGGCATGGGAGGGGCAGGTGCGCACGCAGGCGGGCTCGCGGTCCACGTCCGGCAGGTTGGGATTGTCGATCCGGTCCACGCAGAGCGTGCATTTCTTCATCACCTTCGCCGCCGGGTCCTGCTCCCGCGCGCCGTAGGGACAGGCCCAGGCGCAGAGCCCGCAGCCGATGCACTCGTCCTCGTTGACCAGCACGATCCCGTCCTCCTCGCGCTTCAGCGAGGCGCCGGTCGGGCAGACCGTGACGCAGGGCGCGTCGGCGCAATGCAGGCAGGATTTCGGGAAATGCACGATCCGCGCCGCGCCGCCATCCTGCGGCCGGACCTCGTAGGAATGGACCCGGTTCAGGAACGCGCCCTCCGGCTCGGCGCCGTGCGCGTCGGCATCGGCGAGCGGCGCGCCGTAGGCTTCCGTGTTCCACGCCTTGCAGGCGATCACGCAGGCATGGCAACCGACGCAGGTGTCCAGGTCGATCACAAGACCGAGAGCCTTCTCGGTCCGCTCCGGCAGATCGGTCATCGCCGGCCTCCGTTCCCGACTCCGACGGGACTCCGACGGGACTCCGACAGGACTCCGACAGCCCGATTGCGGCCGAATCGGCCCCCGCACGCGGTTAAGCCCGTCCCGTGCGCCGCTGTCACGATTGGTCCTCCCGCCCCGAGAGCCAGCGCCAGAGGCCCGACACCGCCTCGAGCGGGCCGGGCGCCGTCTCGACCTCGCGCCGCCCGGCCTTCCGCGCCACGAGGAACGGGCCCACCCCCACCGGGCTCGCCTGCCGCCGGATCGCCGGATGCGAGACCCGCGCCGGCGCCACCCGCTCCACCTTCACCCGGCAGTCGAACCAGGCCGCCTGTCCGGTCACCGGATCGGAGTTCGACCACCTGAGCCCGTCCCCTTTCGGTGGCAGAAGTTCGTGGATCAAATGGTTGACGAGAAATCCCTTTCTGGCCTCCGGCGCCGCCGGATCCAGCGCCCAGGCGCCGCGTCGCTTGCCGATCGCGTTCCAGGTCCAGACGGTGTCGCGGTTCAGCGCCGCCATCTGCGCCACCGGCACCGTGATCTCGCCATGGACGGAAGCGACCCGCGCCCAGTCCCCCTCCGCGAACCCCTCCCGCTCCCACACCGCCGTCGGCAGGTAGAGCGGGTTCTGCCCGTGGATCTGCCTCAGCCACGGATTCTGCCCGCCCCAGGAATGGTACATCGCCGCCGGCCTCTGGGTCAGAACGGTCAGCGGATATTCCACCGGGTCCGAATATCCCTCCTCAAGCGGCGGATACCAGACGGGAAGCGGATCATGCGTCACCTTCATCCGCGCCCTGAGCCGCTCCGGAGCCACATGCTCCCCGAGCCCCTCTGCCGCCCGCCGGAACCGCGCAAGCGGTTCGCACCAAAGGGAAAAAAGGTATGGCTGCGGCGTCTCGACGAAGCCCATGGAGACCGCCCAGTCCCAGTATTCCCGGTTCCAGGGCCGCATGAAGCGGGCGCTCTCGGGCACCTCGAAGGTGGCGATCCCGCCATTGCCGCGGTAGCTGTCGATCTGCGCCAGGTTGGGCAGGCCCCGGCCGTGGGTGAGCCCGGTCTCGCCGAGCCGCCAGCCCGCCAGCGGCCCCACGCCCGGCCGCCGCTCATGGGCCATCATGTAATGCGCGTAATCCTCGTAGAGCGGTGCGCCCGCCTCGTCCACGAAGCCCGGCAGCCCCAGCCGCGCGCCCAGATCGACCAGCACCGACTGGAACGGCCTGACATCCCGCTCCGCCACCACCACCGGCCAGCGGATCGCGTCCGCGGCGGCATCGGGTTCCGAGATCGGCCGGTCGAGCAGCGAGATGCAGTCGTGGCGCTCCAGATAGGTCGTGTCCGGCAGGACGAGATCCGCATAGGCCACCATCTCGGACGAATAGGCATCCGAATAGACGATGTAGGGGATGCGGTAATTGCCATCCTCGTCGGTATCGGCCAGCATCCCCATGGTCTGGCCGGTATTCATCGAAGAGTTCCAGGCCATGTTCGCCATGTAGAGGAACAGCGTGTCGATCTCGTAGGGGTCGCCGGCATGGGCGTTCGAGATCACCATGTGCATGAGCCCGTGCACCGAGAGCGGGTTCTCCCAGGAGAACGCCTTGTCGAGCCGCTGCGGCGTCCCGTCCGCCTCGACGAGCAGGTCCTCGGGCCCCATGGGAAAGCCCAGATGCGGCCCGTCGAGGGCCGCGTCCGGTTCGGCGCCGGCATGGGGGCGGGGATGCGCCTCGGCGGGCTTGGGGTAGGGCGGCTTGAACCGCATCGCGCCGGGGCATTCCACCGCGCCCAGAAGGATCTGCAGCAGATGGATCGCGCGGGCCGTCTGGAAGCCGTTGGAATGCGCCGAGATGCCGCGCATCGCGTGCATCGAGACCGGGCGCGCGGTGACGTGGCGGTGGCGTTCGCCGCGGAAATCCGTCCAGTCCTGCGCCACCTCGAAGCTCCGCTCGAAGGCCGCATGCGCGAGGTCCGCCGCCAGCCGGTGAATCCGCTCCGCCGGGATGCCGACCCGCGGCGCGACACGCTCGGGCGCGTATTCCGGCGCCAGGTAGCGCTCCGAGAGCGCCTGGAAGACCGTACGCCGCGTGGTGCCGCCGCGCCGGATTCGCCCTGCGAGATCGGGTCGGACACCTTCCTCGTCGAAGGCCGCTGTGCGCCGCGTCTCCCGGTCCACCACCACCGGCCGGCCCTTGCCGTCGCGCATGAGAAGGCCGCAATCGCGGGTGTTCGGGTCCTCGTTCAGGAGGCAGGGCGCGTTCGTCCAGCGCGACAGGTAGTCGAGATCCACCTTGCCGGCCTTCAGCAGGCAATGGACGAGCGCCAACACCAGCAGCCCGTCGGTGCCAGGCGTGATCCCGATCCACTCGTCCGCGATGGCGTTATAGCCCGTGCGGATCGGGTTGATCGCCACCACCTTCGCGCCGCGCTCCTTCAGGCGGGCGAGTCCCATCTTGATCGGATTGCTGTCGTGGTCCTCCGCCGTCCCGAACAGCAGGAACATCTCCGTCCGCTCCCAGTCGGGCGAGGCGAATTCCCAGAACGCGCCGCCCATCGTGTAGATGCCCGCGGCCGCCATGTTCACCGAGCAGAATCCGCCATGGGCGGCGTAGTTCGGCGTCCCGAATTGCTGCGCCCAGAACCCCGTGAAGCTCTGGCTCTGGTCCCGGCCCGTGAAAAAGGCCAGTTTCTTCGGGTCTTTGCGGCGTATCTTCGAGAGCCGCGCGGTCACTTCGGAGAGCGCCTCGTCCCAGGTGATCTCCTCGAACTCTCCCGATCCCCTCGGCCCCGTCCGCCTGAGCGGCGCCCGCAGCCGCGCCGCCGAATTGTGCTGCATGATCCCTGCCGCGCCCTTGGCGCAGAGCACGCCCCGGTTCACCGGGTGGTCGCGGTTGCCCTCGATATAGGCGACCTCGTTGCCGGTGACATGCACGTCGATCCCGCAGCGGCAGGCGCACATGTAGCAGGTCGTCTTGCGGACCTCGTCGCCGATCCGCGGCGCCGGATCGAAATGCGCGTCGTTCGTCATGCCGTCTTTTGTGGCAGAGGCCCGCGGGAAGAGAAAGGGCCTCGCCCGCCTCCACCGCGATCCACCGGCCCCGCCCATGTCGGAAAAGGTGCGCGTTCCGTCGGCATGGCTCCGGTCCCCGCCGCGCCGCGCGCTAGAGAGGCCGAAACGGACGGAGGATCGGGCCATGAAGACCCATGTGAAGGCGCTGGTGGTGGGCGGTGGCGCGGTCGGGACCTCGATCGCCTATCATCTGGCCAGGGCCGGCTGGCAGGACGTGGTCCTGCTCGAGCGCGACGAACTGACGAGCGGCTCCACCTGGCATGCCGCCGGGCTCCTGCCCTATTTCAACATGTCCTATGCCACGACCTGGATTCACGACTATTCCATCCGCTTCTACAAGACGCTGGAGGAGGAGACCGGCCTCAATGCGGGGTTCTACGTCGTCGGCAACCTGCGCATGGCGCAGTCGCAGGCCCGGATGGACGAATACATGCTCTACGCCGCCACCGCGGAGAGTGTCGGCGTGCCCTTCGAATGGCTGACGCCGGCCCGGATCAAGGAGCGCTACCCGCTCCTGCGAACCGAGGATCTCGAAGGCGCGATCTACCACCCGACCGACGGCTACATAAACCCGGCCGACGTGACCATGGCGATGGCCAAGGGCGCCCGCCAGCGCGGCGTGACGATCGAGCGGAAATGGCAGGTCGACGGCTACGAATGGACCGGCTCCGCCTGGCGCGTGACGCTCACCAGGATGGCCGAGAAGGGCGGCAACCTCGTCCCCACCGAGGAGAGCGCCGTCGTCGAGGCCGAGCATGTCGTCACCGCCACCGGCAACCACGCCCAGCGCACCGCCCGGCAGCTCGGGATCAAGATCCCCGCGATCCCGGTCGAGCACCAGTATATCGTCACCGAGCCCGACCCGGCGCTCACCGAATGGCGCAAGTCGAACCCGCAGCACCCCGTCCTGCGCGATGCCGACGCCAAGTGGTATGTGCGCGAGGAGCGCGGCGGCTGGATTCTCGGCCCCTACGAGAGGAACGCGCCGGCGCGCTTCGAATACGGCGTGCCCGACAGCTTCCGCGCCGATCTCTTCCCGCTCGACCTGGAGCGGATCGAGGAGGAATACATGTCCTTCATCCACCGTATCCCGTCGTCGGAGGAAGTCGGGCTGAAGGACGATTTCAACGGCCCGATCTGCTACACGCCGGATGGCAACCCGCTGATCGGGCCCGCGCCGGGCCTGCGCAACATGTGGCTCGCCGAGGGCTTCTCCTTCGGCATCACCGCCGCCGGCGGGGCCGGCCACTATCTCGCGCAGATGATGGCGGAGGGCGAGGCGGAAATCGACATGGCCTCCCTCGACCCGCGCCGCTTCGGGAGCTGGATCACCACCGAATATTCGGCCCGCAAGGACGAGGAGGCCTATAGCCACGTCTATGTCCTCCACCATCCGGACGAGGAACGCCCCGCCTGCCGCCCCCTGCGCACCGCGCCGGTCTACGAGCGGCAGAAGGCGCTGGGCGCCCAGTTCGGCTGCGTCAACGGCTGGGAGCGGCCCAACTATTACGGCCCCGCGGATGCCGCCGACAGCTTCGACCGCGACAGCCGCTCCTTCCGGCGCGGAGAATGGTGGAACCACGCCCGCAAGGAGGCCGAGGCGATCCGGGGCGGCGTCGGCCTGATCGACGCCACCGCCTTCGCCAAGCACGTCGTGACGGGGCCGGGCGCCACCGCCTTCCTCGACGGGTTCACCTGCAATGCGCTGCCGAAGGTCGGGCGGATCAACCTCACCTACGCGCTCACCGAGTCGGGCACGGTCCGCACCGAGTACACCATCGTGCGCCGCGGTAACGACGACTACTATCTCGTCTCCGCCGGCGCCTGGGCCGACTATGACGGCGACCACCTCCGCAAATCCGCCGAAGACTTCATTGCGAGAGGCGGAGAATTCGTTACGGTTCAGGATGTTACGACGCAGTGGGGCGTCTTCGCCATCGCCGGCCCGAAGTCCCGCGACGTGCTCCGCCCCCTGATCCGCGACGCCGATCCCGCCACCGCCCTGTCGAACAGTCGCTTCCCCTGGCTCTCCATCCGCCAGATCGAGCTCGGGATGTGCCCTGTCATGGCGCTGCGCGTGGCCTATACGGGCGAGCTCGGCTGGGAGCTGCACCACCCGATCGAGATGCAGACCTATCTGTGGGATCGGCTGATGGAGGCGGGCGAGCCGCACGGCCTGACCCTTGTCGGCGCGCGGGCGCAGAACTGGCTCAGGCAGGAGAAGTCCTACCGGGCCTTCGGCCACGAGCTCGGCCGCGACGCCACGCCGCTCGAGGCCGGACTCGACCGCTTCGTCACCTGCACCAAGCCCTATCGCGGCAAGGAGGCGATGATGGGTGCGCAGACGCGGTCGAAATGCGTCACGCTCCTCATCGACGGGCCGGCGGACGCGGATCCCTGGGGGCGGGAGGCACTCTTTGACGGCGAGGAGATGGTCGGGCGCCTGACCTCGGGCGGCTATTCGGTCGCGCACGGCAGGTCAATCGGCATGGGCTACGTGAAGCCCGGACTTGCCACGGCGGGCCAGAAGCTCAAGGTGCGCATGTTCCGCGAGCTCTGGGACGCCGAGGTGACCGAGGACAGCCCCTATGACCCTCGAAACGAGACCATCCGGGCGGACGGCTAGGCGCGCGGCCCCCCTGGGGTTCCTCCTGCTCGCCGGCCTGTTGCTCTGGGCGGCGGCACATTACCGGGACCTGCCTCACACCGAAGGCGCCACGGCCTATGCGCGCGATGTCTCGGTCAGCACCTCGGCCATCTACGTCACGCTCAGGACGCTCAACGCGTTCCTCTCCTCCGCGCAGGAGGTGGAGGTCGAGGGGAGTGTGGTCTTCTTCGGGGGCTCGGCGCAGCCGCTCAAGGTGCTGGAGCCGATCGACGACACGGTCGAGCGGATCGCCGGGGTGGTCTTCGCCGTCATGCTGGCCTCCGGCGTCCTCGTGGTCTCCATGGGGCCTCTCGGCGCCGTGGGCTTCGCGCTTCTTGCCGCGGCGGCCCTCGGCCGGGCGGCGGTCCTGGCGAGCGGCCGGAACATCGGCGGCATGCCGCGCCATCTGGCCGTCTATGGCGGTTTCCTCGGGATCGGCATCCCGTTCGCCTTTCTCCTCTCCGGCCTCGTGGCCGACGCATTGACCGAGCGGACCTGGGCGGAACACAGCCGAATCGTCGCGGAGATCACTGCCCCCGTCGAAAGCGAGACAGTGGAGGAGGCGGAAGGGAGCTGGCGGGGGGCCTGGGGAACGATGGATCAATACCGCCACATCGCCGGCAACCTCTCGAGCCGGGCCGATGAACTCGTGGGGAGCCTCGTCAGCCTGCTCGCGATCTTCATCGTCAAGATCCTCGTCCTCCCGGTTCTCCTGATCGGCGGACTTGCAGTCATCGCGCGGCGGCTGGCCGGGCCGGACACGCTCGCTCGTCGCCCCGGGTGAAAACGAAAGCGTGGACGAGGTAGAAACCCCGCCGCCCCCATCGACGAAGCCCGCCAGAGCGAGGTTTCGAGCACCGGCAGCAGCGTCGGCACCAAGACCGACCCGAAGGGCACCGCATGGACGACGCGCCGGGCGAGGCTCTTCAGGGTCGATCCGGTCCATTGCGGGAGGAACCTGTCGAAGCGGAGGTCAACGACGGAGGTCCACGCCGTCGCGGCAAGACCGCCACCAGGTCGAAACCGCCGATCCGGGCCAGGGAGTGCCCGATCGCCTCGAAGAGAAGCGCCTGTCTGAGGCGGTCGACCGTGCGGCACAAGTCGGTCTCCGGGCCGATCGGGCGGTCGCCGCTCCGCGGTCACGGGAACGGGTCGGCGCCGAGACCGATCTCAGCGCGCGCCACTTCAACCATTCGACGCGAACCGCCTCCGGGCATTAACCGGATGGCGACCGAGCCGTGAGATGGTTCGCCCGAACTCGGATCGGACCAGCGGCGGAGGGTGCAGGATGAATGCGATCGATCGCCAGCCGGCGGGCGTGCCACCCCTGACGGGGGTGAGCGGGGCCACTCCGATCCGGACCGTCTGCGGATACCGGCACGCGCGCAACGTGCGCCCCGGCGATCTCTGCATCACGCGGGATGGCGTGCCGCAGCCGGTGCGGCTCGTGGTGACCGTCTCCCTGGCGTCCGCAGCCTGGCGCTCCGCGGAGGCTGCGGCGCTGCGCATCGCGCCCCGAGCCGTCGGTCCGATGATGCCCTCCTCGACCGCGGTGCTCGCCCCCGACCAGCAGGTCCTGATCCCGGGCTACCTCATCGGTCCGCGGATTGCGCATCCGAGCGCCCTGCTCGTCGCCCGGGCCCTCGCCGGAACCTCGGACGCGGTCTGGCGGGACCGGACCTACGACGCGGAGCCGTTCTACGCCCTGGCCTTCGACCGTCACGAGCTGATTTCCGCGGCCGGGCTCTGGATCGCCAGCTACCGGCCGGTCGTGGCGCATCTCGACCGGATGGAGGCCGACCTGCGCGCGCGCCTCCTGCGCCGCTACCCGCAACTCGCCGAGCGGCGCGAGCCGTTCCCGCCGCTCGCCTACGAGCTGGTGCCCCCGGAGGCCTACGTTCCGGGCCCGGTCTGACGTCAGTGCGCGCGGGTGGCGACCCAGCGCGCCCAGTCCCCCGGCGAGCCGTTGAATGCGTTGATGTCCACCGGTCCCGCGATCCCGGGCACGATCCCCGTCGCGGTGTATTGCCAGAAGGTCCACCGCGTGCCGGGATAGATCTCGTCGACATGCCTGGCGGTCGAACGCACCCAGACCTCCTCGCCGAGCCGCTCGATCCCGTTCTCGTGCCAGAAGTCGCGCGTGGTGTAGATCACCGGACGCTGGCCGTAATGGCGCTCCACCATGTCGAGAAAGATCCGCGCTTCGCGGCGGACCGTTTCGGCGGGCGGCCGATACGTGCAGGTGGGCGAGAACGGGTTCCATTCCAGATCGAGGACCGGGGGCAGGGCGCCCCGGTCGCGGGGCACGTTCTCGATGAACCAGCGGGCCTGATCTTCTGCCGGCCCACACCAGTAGAAGAAATGGTAGGCGCCGCGCGCGAGGCCCGCACGGCGAGCCGCCCCCCAGTTCGTGTCGAAGGCCGGGTCGACCCGGTCGCTTCCCTCGGTCGCCTTCAGGAAGGCGAAGGCGACGCCCGCCTCCCGCACGCGGTCCCAGTCGATCGCGCCCTGGTAGCGGCTGAGGTCGATGCCGTGGACGGGATGCGCGGCGGGGCCGGGGCCCGGCCAGTCGACGGGGTCGCTGTCGCCGAAGCTCAGGGGACCGGTGGTCGAGACCTCGACGGGACCGGGCCCGCCGCAGGCAGTGAGGACGAAGAGCGCGAGACCTGCCAGAAACCGCATGGAAACCGATCCGAAAATGCAGTCGATGACGGAGAAGTAGCAAGCGCGATTCGAGCGGGGAAGTCGTTTCTTCCGCCGCCTTCCCGGTGCGACTTCAATGCCGCAGACGGGCCGGATCGAGCGCGGCCGCCAGCGCCGGTCGGCGTCCCGCCATCAGCTCCGCGACGAGAACGGCGAGCGCCGGGGCGATCTGGAACCCGTAGCCGCCCTGACCCGCGAACCACCAGAAATCGGCCCGGTCGGGATCCGGACCGACCACCGGCGCGCCGTCGGGCGCGAAGGTTCTGAGCCCCGCCCATGTCGTCATCGGTCGCGTGACCTCCGCGGTCACCGCCTCCTGGTATCGGGCAAGCCCCTCCGCCAGGACCATGTCGTCGGGCCAGGCGTCGAACGGCTCCACCGGGTCGGCGTCGGCCGGGGAGACGAGCCAGCGGCCGGCATCGGGTTTGGCATACCACGCCTCGCCGACCTCCTCGACGAAGGGCCAGCCGGAGACGTCCAGATCGTGCGGCGCGGCGAGCTGCGCCATCGACCGGCGGTGGGGGACGAGGCCGAGCGGCGCCACGCCGGCCCGGGCGGCGACCTCGTCGGCCCAGGCGCCCGCAGCGTTGACGACGAGCCGCGCCTCCGCGGCGCCCCCCTCCCAGGACACCCGCCATGCCCCGCCCGCTCGCCCGATCTCCGCGACCCGTGCGCCCGTCTCGATCTGCGCCCCGTTCGCGAGCGCTGCCCGCCGGTAGACCTGCAGGCAGCGGTCGGTGTCGAGATCCCATGCCTCCGCCAGCGCCGCCCGGGCGCACCAGCCCGTGTCGAGGATCGGAAAGCGCTCCTTCGCCTCCTCGACGGCGATTTCGCCGAGGCCGAGTTCCGCCACCTCCCGCTCGAATGCGAGGGCCTTGGCGGCGGGCGCCACCACCATCAGATCGCGCCGCCGGAGAATCCCGGCCCGGTGGTGGTGCGCCGCGCTCCCGGCATTCAGTTTACGGATGATCGCGTTGCCGTAGCTCGGAAGGAACATCGCCGCCGAGCGCCCGGAGGCGTGGTAGCCGAGAGCCGCCTCGGCCTCGATCAGCAGCACCGATCCCGCCCCGGAGAGATGCGCCGCCGCCGAGAGGCCGGCGACACCGCCGCCCACGATGACGACGTCGTAGCGCATCACTGCTGTTCCGACCTGTCGGTCGCCGGCGCCGGCTGCCGGGTCAGGGCGGCCAGCCGGGCGTCGAGCGCCGCATCGTAGTCGAACTCCAGCGCGGCGAGGGAGGGGAGGAGCTGCTCGACATTCCGCGCCGAGATGATCGGCGCGGTGACGCCGGGCCGGCGCATCGCCCAGGCGACCGCGAGCGTCGCGGCTTTCACACCCATCTCCGAGGCGAGCGCGGCCAGATCCGTCGCGGTGCCGTGCATCCATTCGTCGCCGTAGCGCTGGGCGTATCGTTCGGATTCCTTCAGACGCCCCACCGCTCCGGTCCCGTACTTGCCGGTCAGGAGACCTCCGCCAAGCGGGGAATAGGGATAGACGTCGAGTCCCTGATCCTGCGCCATCGGCAGGATTTCCACCTCGACCTGCCGCTTGACGAGGTTGAGCATCGGCTGGACCGCGTCGATCCGTGTGCCCATCTGCCGGGCCACGGCCTCTGCCTTCATCACTTGCCAGGCGGCGAAGTTCGACACGCCGATGAAGCGGATCTTCCCCGCATCCTGGAGAGCCTTCAGCGCCCCGAAGCTCTCTTCGAGCGGCGTCTCGGGGTCGAACCGGTGCAGGTAGTAGAGGTCGATAACCTCGATGCCGAGCCGGCCGAGGCTCTCCTCGCAACTCTCGCGGATCGAGGCCGGGGAGTTCCCGCGGGCGAAATTGGCCTTGCTCGCGACGGTCACGCGGTCCCGGTCGTCGTTCAGGCAAGCACCGAGGATCGTCTCCGATCTGCCCTCGGTATAGACATGGGCGGTGTCGAACATGGTGATGCCGCGCTCCCGACAGGCTCGGTAGAGCGCGCGACTCTGCCGTTCGTCGGCCTTTCCGCCGAACTGCATGCAGCCGAAGGACAGGGCGGAGGGCGGGGTGCCGTCAGGCGATGTCACGCGGGTCATGCAGTGCAAGTTGCGCCTTTCCTCCGTCCAGGCAAGGCGCGGCTTTGCCGCCGGTTCCGCGCCGGCGCCCACCGCTCGGGGCATTGGCAGAGCTTTGCCGGCCCGTTGTTCTCTCAGGGGGCAGGCCGTGGTCCGTATCGGGTGCGGACCGGCCTTCGTCCGGGCGATCCGGCGCCCGTGTCCCGCCCGGACCTGACCTCGCGATGGCCTGTTGACGAAGACCGCCGGGGCAGTCGTGCTCGGGCCGGAACGAGGCCGCGCCATCACGGGCCGGCGCCGCTTCTGCCAGCCGGCGAAAAAGTGCCGACCGCCACCCGGTCCGGGATTAGTCCATCCCCGATGTCGCAAATTGGTTACAGTCTGTTTCGTGCGCCACGGATTCCCGGATCCGGCCAGAGGCGCCGGAGAGGGGGGGGAATGAAGTCGACTAGGGATCGGGTCGCGGATCATGTCCGACACCGTCGGTTGATCAGCGTCGCGCCGGATTCGAACGTGGAAGCGGTCTGCCGGCTGATGACGGAACGCGAGGTCGGTGCGGTTGCCGTCGTGGAGGATAGCGGGGCGCTCGCGGGACTCGTCTCGGAGCGCGACATCGTCGCTCTTGTCGTCGCGAAAGGCCGCTGGCCGGCCCTTACCCCGGTCCGGGACATCATGCGTCGCGACCCGCGCACGATCGACGCGAACCAGACGCTGTCCTGTGCATACGACCTGCTCGAGGAGAACGATCTGCGCCACCTGCCCGTGATGCGGGACGGAAGGCCGATCTCGATGCTCTCCTGGCGAGACCTGTCCGCGACTGCCGCCGCAGCCCGGCACTTCTTCGCCCCGGCGGATTGAGGGCCGGACCGGCGCGGGCCGCCCCTCGTCCACGACCGCTTCGTCAGTTCGGGATGTCGCCGCTCAGGCCTTCGACGTAGAAATCCATGCCCAGAAGCACCGCGTCGGTCGCGGTCTCGTCCTCTGCGAGCCACTGGCTGCCGTCCTGCTTGTTGATCGGGCCGGCGAACGGGTGCGTCTCTCCGGAGGCGATCCTGTCGCGTAACTCCAGAGCCTGTCGCTTCGCGTCTTCGGGTACGGCCGAGGTGATGTCGCCGATCACCACCATCCCGTCACCGATTCCCTCCCAGACCGACTGGCTCTCCCAGGTGCCATCGATCACCGCCTGCACCCGGTCGATGTAGTAGGGGCCCCAATTGTCGACGATCGAACTGATGCGCGGCGACGGCGCGTATTCCGACATGTCCGAGGCCTGGCCGAACGTGTAGACGTCGCCAGCATCGGCTGCGGCGGCCTGCGGCGCAGTCGAATCGGTATGCTGCAGGATGACGTCGGCGCCCTGCTCGATCAGCGCCTTCGCGGCGTCGGCCTCCTTGGCCGGATCGAACCAGGTGTAGGCCCAGACGATGTTGAACTGGACGTCGGGGTTCACCTTCTTCGCCGCGAGAAACGAGGAATTGATGCCGCGGATCACTTCGGGAATCGGAAAAGAGGCGATGTAGCCGATCTTGTTCGACTGCGTCATGCTGCCGGCGAGGAAACCCTGCACGGCGCGCCCCTCGTAGAAGCGCGCGGAGTAGTTGGAGACGTTCTCCGCCGTCTTGTACCCCGTCGCGTGCTCGAATTTGACGTTGGGAAACTTCGACGCCGTATTCATCGTCGCGTCCATGAAGCCGAAGGACGTGGTGAAGATCAGATCGGCTCCCGAAAGCGCCATCTGGGTCATTACCCGCTCGGCGTCGGCCCCCTCCGGCACGCTCTCCTGATAGACGGTCTCGACCTTGTCACCGAACTTCTCCTCGACGGCGAGCCGGGCGCGATTGTGCTCGTAGGTCCAGCCGCCGTCGCCAATCGGGCCGACGAAGATGAACCCGACCTTGACCTGTCCGTCCTGGGCGAGGGCGGCGGGGGCGAGGGCGAGCGCCCCGGCCGCCCCCAGAAGCTGTCTGCGCGTGATCATGGAGAACTCCCTGACTTCCTTCGAGATTGCGTTCTGCCTAGCAGGTCGGCACGGGCTTGCCTACGGCAGAGGGTGGGGCGCCTGTGCAAGGCGCACTTGCCGAAGTTCCGGGCAGGAAGCGCGGCCATCCTGCCGCTTGCAGGCGATGCTCCCGCGCACCGAACGGGCCGAAGGCATGGCCCGATCAGTTGACGGCATGGAACGGCCGGCCGAGGCTTGCCGGGGCGGCACTGGCGCGCGAGCGCCGGCCCGAGATGACGACGAGAACGAGTATGGTGACGATGTAGGGCGACATCGACAGGTACTCCACGGGAAGCGCCGATCCGGCGGCCTGCATGTTGAGCTGCAGGACGGTCACGCCCCCGAAGAGGTACGACCCGATCAGGACCCGCCCTGCCCGCCACGACGCAAAGACGACGATGGCCAGCGCGATCCATCCCGCTCCGGCGGTCATGCCTTCGGTCCATTGCGGCACCCGCACGAGGCTCAGATAGGCGCCGCCGAGGCCCGCCATCGCGCCGCCGAAGCCGATCGCCGCGACGCGCACCGCCACGACCCTCAGGCCCAGCGCATGGGCGGCATCGTGGTTCTCGCCCACCGCGCGGAGCGTCAGTCCGGCACGGCTGCGCTGCAGGAACACCCAGACCGCGAGGGTGAGCGCGAGGCTCAGATAGACCATGAGATCGTGCGAGAGGACCGCCCGACCGAGAAAGGGAATGTCCGAGAGCGGCCCGAAATCGAGCCGTGGCGTCGATGGCGGCTTGATCCCCACATATCCCTGACCGAGGAGGGAGGAGAGGCCGAGCCCGAAAAGCGTCAGCGCGAGCCCCGTCGCCACCTGATTCGAGAGGAGCAGCTGGGTCAGGACCGCAAAGACCATCGACAGCAGCGCCGCGCCGAGCGCGGCGGCAACGAAGCCCAGCGACGGCGATCCGGTTTCCACGGCAGCCGCGAAGCCGCAGATCGCTCCGACGATCATCATCCCCTCGACGCCGAGATTGAGGACGCCCGCCTTCTCGACGACGAGCTCGCCCAGCGCCGCGAGGAGGAGCGGCGTCGAGGCCACCATGAGCGAGGCGACGAGAAGCGCCGGCGAAATGGCGGAGAAATCCATGCGCTCTCCTAACGATGTGTGCGGCGTGCCGACCGCGCGGGATAAGGTCCGAACCGGAACTTATCCGCGGATAAGGTCGCCGGAAGGAATCGGGCCGGAACGGTTGGTCTCACGCCGGCGCCTCGCGCCCGAACGCCACGCGGTAATGGGTGAGGATGTCCACGGCGAGCAGGAAGAAGAGCAGCATCCCCTGGAATGCCTGGATCGCGGCGGAGGGGATGCCGAGCGTGAAGGAGGCGAGTTCGCCGCCGATATAGGTCAGCGCCATCAGGAGCCCGGCGAGCAGGATGCCAAGCGGATGCAGGCGTCCGAGGAAGGCGACGATGATCGCGGTGAACCCGTAGCCCACATTGAAGTCGATGGTGATCTGCCCTGCCGGGCCGGTGACCTCGAAGAGGCCGGCAAGGCCCGCCAACGCACCCGAGAGGCCGAGGCAGAAGATCACGAGCCGTTGCGGATTGACGCCCGCGAAGCGCGCCGCACGCGGCGCCGAGCCCGAGAGACGGATATGGAACCCGGTCAGGTGGCGGTGCAGGAGAACGTAGGCGAAGATGACCGCCACGATGGCTGCGACCACGCCCCAATGCAACCCCGTCCCCGCGACGAGTTCCCGGTTCGCCGCCGACTCCCACTGGCTCAGGTTGCGCGACCCGGGAAAGCCGCCGCCTTCGGGATTTCTGAGCAGCCCTACCGCCATCGATGCGAGGAGGTTCTCGGCCACGTAGACGAGCAGCAGCGAGACCAGAATCTCGTTCGTGTTGAACCGCGTCTTCAGGATGGCGGGGATCATCGCCCAGAGCCAGCCGCCGAGCGCGCCGGCGAGGACCATCATCGGGAAGATGAACCACGCCTCCATCGGGTAGAGGGCGAGCCCGGCACCGGCGCCGCAGATCGCGCCGATGATGTACTGGCCCTCGGCGCCGATGTTCCAGACGCCCGCCCGGAAGCCTAGGGCGAGACCCACCGCGATCAGGATCAGCGGACCTGCCTTCACCAGGAGCTGGGGCCGCGAATAGCTCGCGAACTGCGGGTTGAAGAGCGGGTCGTAGAAGATCACCCGGATCGCGGTGACTGGATCCTTGCCGAGTGCCGCGAACATCAGCCCCCCCGCGAGGACCGTCAGCGCGACCGCAAGGAACGGCGTCGCCCAGGACCAGACCCGCGAGGGGCGAGGGCGCTGCACGAGGCGGATCATGCCGAGCGCTCCCGCGTCGCCGGATCGCGACCCTGCTTGTCGTGGGCGCCGCCGAGCATCAGGCCGAGCTCCTCCATGCCGAGCCCCGTCGCATCGCGGAAATCCGACAGGCGGCCCGCGTTCAGGGCCGCGAACCGGTCGGAAATCTCGAGCAGCTCGTCGAGATCCTGGCTGATCACGACGATGCCCGCACCGTCCGCGGCGAGGTCGAGCAATGCCTGGCGGATCTGCGCCGCCGCGGCGGCGTCGACCCCCCAGGTCGGCTGGTTGACGACCAGAACTTCGGGCGCTTGCAGGATTTCCCGCCCGATCACGAATTTCTGCAGGTTGCCCCCCGAGAGCGCCCGCGCCACGGTGCCGGGACCGCGGCTCCGGACGGCGAACCGGTCGATCACGCTCTGCGCGTAGCGCTCCGTCGCGGGCCAGTCGATGAAACCGTGGCGTGCGAGGCGCTGCCGGCCGGCGGCGGAGACGAGCGCGTTCTCGGTCAGGCTCATTTCCGGCGCCGCGGCATGGCCGAGCCGCTCCTCGGGTGCGGCCAGAAGCCCGAGCAGGCGCCGCTCAGCCGGGCCGAGCCGGGAAACGTCGCGCCCGCCGAACCGGATCGTTTGCTGCGCAGAGGGGCGCTCGCCGGAGAGGGCGGCGAGCAGTTCGTCCTGCCCGTTGCCGGCGACGCCGCCGATGCCGAGCACCTCGCCGCGCCTCAGGCGCAGCGAGACCTCCTTCAGCGATGTTCCGAAATCGTGGACGGGTGGCTGCGAGAGCCTCTCGATGACGAGGATCTCCTCCCCTTCCCGTCGTCCGGCGCCCCGCGCCGGCGCGTCCAGACGGCGGCCGACCATCAGTTCGGCGAGCCGCCCCGCGCTCGCCCGCGCCGGATCGCAGGTCGCCTCGACCCGTCCGCCGCGCAGGATCGTCGCGGTGTCGCAAAGGGCGCGGATTTCCTCGAGCTTGTGGGAGATGTAGAGGATCGCCGTGCCCTCGTCCCGGAGCTGCCGCAGGGTCCTGAAAAGCGTTTCCACCTCCTGCGGGGTCAGCACCGAGGTCGGCTCGTCCATGATCAGGAGGCGCGGGGAGCCCAGCAGGCAGCGCACGATCTCGACCCGCTGCCGTTCGCCTGCCGAAAGGTCTCCGACGGTGCTCGCCGGATCCAGCGGCAGGCCGTAGTCGCGGCTGACCTCGGCGATCCGGGGGGCGAGCCGGCGCCGGGCCGGCGGGTCGGACATGCCGAGGGCCACGTTCTCGGCGACGTCGAGCGCGTCGAAGAGCGAGAAGTGCTGGAAGACCATCCCGATTCCGGCCGCGCGCGCCTCCTGCGGCGAGGCCGGTGCGTGGCGCGCGCCTGCGAAGCGCATGCTGCCGCTGTCGGGCTGGACGAGGCCGAAGATCATCTTCACCAGGGTCGACTTGCCTGCGCCGTTCTCGCCCAGAAGCGCGTGCACCTCTCCCGGCGCCACGGCGAGCGAGACCGCGTCGTTGGCGACCACGCCGGGATAGGCCTTCGTCACGCCGTCGATCTCGAGAAGCGATGTCTTCACCCGGCCCTCCTTTCTCCCGCCCGCTGCCGGTCCCCGAGTAGCGTCGCGGCCACGCCGATCGCAATGGCCTGGGGGTGCTTGCCGAGTGCCGGCTGTCCGATGGGGCAGGTGATGCGTGAAATTCGTGCGTCCGGATGGCCGAGCGCGCGGAGCCGGGACCGGAACCGCGCCCATTTCGTCTCCGACCCGATGAGGCCGATCGAGGCCGTCTTCCGCGACAGAAGCGCGTGGCAGAGCGCGAGGTCGATTTCGTGGCTGTAGGTCAGGACCAGGTGTCCGGCCGCAGCCGGTGAATGGGCCGCTGCGCGGGGCAGATCCCCGGCGACGAGGGGCGAGACGCCCTCGGGCATCGCGACCGGAAACCGATCCGCCGCGTCGTCGACCCAGGTGACCGCGAAACCGGGCAGCGGAGCGAGCGTGCCGACAAGGGCCCGACCCACGTGGCCGGCGCCCCAGATCCAGAGTGGCGCGCGCTCTGGCCCGACCGCCTCGACGAACCAGCCGTCGACCAACGCGGGAAGCGCCGCGGGCAGGCCCTCGGCAAGGCGAGACAGAAGATGGTCCACGCGGCGCGGCCGATCGGCCGGCCCCCGCGCGTGGACGGGGCCGTCGAGCGCCTCGAGCGCCGATGCGTCCCAGATTTCGGTCCAGAGCGTGACGGCGCCGCCGCAACACTGGCCGAGCGCCGGCCCGAGCGCGTGGCGCGAGGGGCCGGTGCGCCCCGCGCGCGCCGCCCGGGCGGCGTCCCATTCCAGCCGCCCGCCGCCGATGGTCCCGCTCTGACCGCCGTCCCAGACCAGCATCGCCGCGCCCGGCTCCCGCGGTGCGGAGCCCCGCGCTTCGGCCACGACCACGCGCGCCACCGTGCCCTCCCGCGCCACCGCGTCGCGCAGCGCTTTCAGGTCGAGGCTCATCCGCGCGCCCTTTCGCAGGCGAAGAGGACCCGCTCCGCCGTCGCCGGCGCGTCGAGCGCGGGATAGTTCGGCCCGCAGGCGGCGCAGGCATCCGAAAGCGCCATCAGGGCCGAGATGCCGAGCATCAGAGGGGGCTCTCCCACGGCCTTCGAGCGGTAGATCGTCTGGCTCCGGTTCTCCGTGTCCCAGAGCGCGACGTTGAAGATGTCGGGCCGGTCGGAACAGGCCGGGATCTTGTAGGTGGAGGGCGCGTGCGTCGCGAGCCGTCCCCGGCCGTCCCAGACCAGCTCCTCCGTCGTCAGCCAGCCCGCGCCCTGAACGAAGCCGCCCTCGATCTGACCGATATCGATCGCCGGGTTCAGGGATCGGCCGGCATCGTGCAGAATGTCCACCCTGAGAATGCGATTCTCCCCCGTTCGCGTATCCACGGCCGCCTCGGTCACGGCGGCGCCGTGGGCGAAGTAGTAGAACGGCCGCCCGCGGCCGGCGATCCGGTCCCATTCGATATCGGGCGTTCGGTAGAATCCCGTGGCCGAAAGGCTCACCCGGCCCTGATAGGCGAGCTGCACCGCCTCAACGAAGGCATAGCTTGCGCCGCCGACGGAGACGGAGCCGTCCTCGAACCGCACCTCCGCCGGATCGGCCTGGTGCAGGGCGGCCAGGCAGCCAGCCATCCGGTCGCGGATCGTGTCGCAGGCGGCCTTGACCGCCATGCCGTTCAGATCCGCGCCCGACGACGCTGCCGTGGCCGAAGTGTTCGGAACCTTGCCGGTATCGGTCGCGGTGATCCGGATCCGGTCGACGTCGATCCCGAACCGGTCGGCGGCGACCTGCGCCACCTTGCGATGGAGGCCCTGTCCCATCTCGGTGCCACCGTGGTTCATGTGCACCGACCCGTCCTGATAGACATGGACGAGCGCTCCGGCCTGGTTGAGATGGGTGAGCGTGAAGGAGATTCCGAATTTCACCGGCGTCAGCGCGATGCCACGCTTGATCCCCCGATGCGCGGCATTCCATGCCGCCACGGCAGCGCGCCGGGCATGGTAATCGGCGCTTTCGCCCAGCGCATCGACCATCTCGTGCAGGATGAAATCGGTGACCGGCATGTGGTAGGGCGTGGTCTGTACCCCGTCCGGCGCCGGCCGGACCGGCCCGGTGGGCTCCGCCGTCTCGTGCAGCGCGCCGCGGCTGGCCACGTCGCCCGCGGCGCCGGCGGCGACGTCCTCGGTGCCGACATGGGCTTTCACCCTTTCGGACATATCCCCGGCGGAGCCGCCCTCGGCGGCGGCGAGCGGAGCCCTCCTCCCCCCGTCCTCACCGGACGGGGCGTAGAAATTCGCCCGCCGCACCTCCAGCGGGTCGCGGCCCAGCCGGTGGGCGATCTCGTCCATCGCCCGCTCGATCCCGACCATGCCCTGGGGGCCGCCGAACCCGCGGAAGGCAGTGGCGGACTGGGTGTTGGTCCTGAGCCGGTGCGACACGATCCGCGCATGCGGCAGGTGATAGGCATTGTCGGCATGGAGCATCGCCCGGTCCGCCACGGGCAGGGACAAATCCTGGCTCCAGCCGCAGCGGCAGAACTGCTCGAAGACGATGCCCCGGATCCGGCCCTCGTCGTCGTATCCGACCTCATAGGCGATGCGGAAATCGTGCCGCTTGCCGGTGATCATCATGTCGTCGTCGCGGTCGTAGCGCATCTTCACCGGCCGCCCGGTCCGTGCGGCGACGACCGCGCAGGCCACGGCCAGCGCGTTGCCCTGGCTCTCCTTGCCACCGAATCCGCCTCCCATGCGCCGGACTTCGATCCGCACCGCGTGCATCGGCACGCCCAGCGCCTCGGCCACCTTGTGCTGGATTTCGGTCGGGTGCTGCGAGGAGGAATGGACGACCATGTCGCCACCCTCCTGCGGCAGGGCGAGCGCAGCCTGGCCCTCGAGGTAGAAGTGTTCCTGTCCGCCGATCTCGATACCGCCACGAAGGCGATGCGGGGCGGCGTCGATCGCGGTTTCGGGCTCGCCCTTGATGTATTCCCGCGGTCCTTCCTCGAAGCGCCAGCCGGCCGCCAGGGCGTCGTCGATCGTGAGGACCGGACTCTCCTCCGAGATCTCCGGCGCGGCCTGCCGTGCCGCCTTCCGCGCCGCGAGATGCGAGGTCGCGGCGACGACGAAGACCGGCTGGCCCATGTAGTGCACGGCCCCGTCGGCGAGAAGCGGCTCGTCATGTGCGGCCGGCGCCACGTCGTTGGCATAGGGCAGGTCGGAGGCCGTCATGACGTCGACCACGCCGGGCGCGGCGCGGACGGCATCGAGGTCGAGCCGCGCGATCCGGCCGCGCGCGACCGGCGACAGGCCGAAGGCGAGGTGCAGCGCATTGGCCGGAGCCGGGATGTCGTCCACGTAGCGGGCCTGCCCGGTGACGTGAAGGGCGGCGCTGTCATGGGGAAGGGGCTTTGTCACGCTCACGGCGCGACCTCGAGCACGGAAGCCTCGGACGAGACGAGCCGCGCGAGCATGCCTCGAGCCGCGGCGAGCCTGTATCGGGCGGAGGCGCGCATGTCGGACAGGGGCTCGAAATCCGCCGCGAGCGCTTCCTGCGCGGCGCGGATCGCGTGGCGATCGAACCGCCGCCCGAGCAGCGCCGCCTCGGTCGCCCGCGCCCGCTTCGGCACGGCGGCCATGCCGCCGAAGGCGATGCGGGCGCCGATGACCTCCCGCTCCTCCACCTTGATGTTGAAGCAGCCGCAGAGGGCGGAGATGTCCTGGTCGAAGCGCTTCGACAGCTTCTGGCAAGAGAGCCGGTCGGGCTGGCGCGGGATCGTCACCGCCTCTACGAATTCGCCCGCATGGCGGTCCTGCCTGCCGTAGTCGAGGAAGAAATCCTCGAGTGGCAGATCCCGTCGCGTGTCGCCCCGCCGCAAATGCAGCCTCGCGCCGAGGGCGATGAGCGCCGGAGGCCCGTCGCCGATGGGAGAGCCGTTGGCGATGTTGCCGCCAATGGTCGCGGCGTTGCGGACCTGAACGGACCCGAAGCGGCGAATGAGCTCGGCGAAGGACGGGTGGTGCGGGGCGATCGCGTCCCGGAGCGCGGCAAGCGTCACCCCCGCCCCGGCCCGGATTCCTTCATCGTCGATCTCGATGCGGGCGAGGTCGGTCACCCCGTTCAGAAAACATGCCTGCCCGAGATCGCGCAGCCCCTTCGTCACCCAGAGCCCGACATCGGTCGCGCCGGCGACGAGCGTGGCATCGGGATGGTCGAGATACCAGGAGGCGAGCTCGGCGAGGCTGCGGGGGCGAAACGGGACGGACGCCTCGCCCGGGTCGCCGCGGATATCTGCTCCGGTCGCGGCGAGAGGATCGCGCCCGCCCCAATCCGCCGGGACGTCCTTCCGCTCGGGGGAGACGCCGTGCTCCCCTCGCCCGGACGCGCCGGGCCCCGCCCGGGAGGCCCCGGAAGGGGATGAGGGCAGCGGCGCATCGCGCATCCATCCAGGGACCGGCGCGGCGGCCGCAGCCTCTGCGGCCCGCACGATTGGGGCGTAGCCGGTGCAGCGGCAGAGATTGCCCGCAAGCTGATCGTCGTGGTCGACGCATCCGTTGAGATGCGCTGTGGCCATGGAAACAACGAATCCGGGCGTGCAAAACCCGCACTGGCTGCCGTGATGGTCGATCATTGCCTGCTGAACGGGGTGGAGCGACCCGTCCGGCCCGGCGATCCCCTCGACGGTGCGGACCGCCTGACCGTCGAGTTGCCCCATGAGCAGGATGCAGGAATTCATCGCCCGCGCGCCGCCCGCGTCGGTCACCATCACCGTGCAGGCCCCGCAATCGCCTTCGTTGCACCCTTCCTTCGTGCCGGCCAGCCCTCGCGTCTCCCGCAGCCAGTCGAGAAGCGTCGTGGTGGGGGCGACCTCGGCGGAGACCGGTGCTCCGTTCACTCGGAACCTGACCTGCATGGACCTATCCGCCGCGGTACTCGTGTCGTGTCTCGGGCGGCGCGCTCGATGCGGCGTAGAACGCGTGCCCCGGTTCCCGATGAAACCGGGACACGGCGGGTTTGGCAAGGGCGGGGCAGCACCGCCTCGACTCAACTCAGATCGTCGCGACGGCCCGTATTGCCGCATCCACGGATGTTCCTGAGGGGTCATGTGGTTGCCTCAGCCAAATGCTTCTGAGAGGGTTTGCTCCGGCGGGCTCCGTGGTCCGACGGTTCCTGATGACCTCTGACGCGCGAAGCCTCCATATTGCGCAGAGCGTCAGAGGTCATCTGCGGGTGCGCGGCCGCGCTGGCTCCGAACACCAGTGCTCTGGCCATGTCGCCTCTCCAGGTCTTCGGGCGGCGCTGCACTGTGCGGATCAACCCGTCAGGATAGGTATCCGGCTGGGCGGCCTGAAGCCTGCCCAGGAGCTCCCGCCCGGTTTGTGACGGGTCCTCGTCGAACCATGCCTTGAGGTCGTCGGTGACTTTGGCGAGCGGATCAGGGCGCCGGCGCCCTCGGGGGACGGGTGGCTTTTTCCGCGACGTCGGCCGGACTCTCCCTCCTTCCAGGCAGGGCGCAGACCCTCGAGGAAAGCCTCGACGTCCGCCTTGGGGGTGTCGGTTCCAGCGGACGGCGCTGTATCGGCCAGGGCCGTCAACGCGTGCCTGGGCCTGACGGATGTCGTGGAGCAGGACGACCGGGTCGAGCTGCGTGAACTGCGCCGCGAGCTCGTCCCTGGACGCCTGCGCGACGGCGGGATGGGCCTGCACGCGCTGGAACGGTGTCAGCGGCGCGTGATAGCGCTTGGTCACCCGGGCGCCGTCGCGGGTCTTCTCCATCAGCTTGAACGACGGCTGGAAGAAGTTCACGTAGAGCCGCATGTCGCGATAGAGCCGCGCCAGTTCGGTGGCCGCGGTGATACCGGTATATCTGCGATAGCCCACCATTCGACGGACCACCGCTCCGTTCTCGGGGAATTCGATCCACTGGATCGACTTCTGATCCCTCGAACTCTGTTCCACATGGGCTTGGTCATTCTTGCGATACGGACGGGACCGGGTGAAGTCGACCTGCGCCGCCTCGCACCAGTCCTTGATCGTCTCGTTCATGAAGACGCTGACATTGTCCGTGTCGAGACCGAGCAACGGGAACGGCAGCGCCGGGCGCAGCGCGGTCATCACTTCGCCGAGCAGGCGCTGCTCGCGGAACAGCAGGGGCGCGCATTCCGTCCAACCCGTCGAGACATCGGGGAGGGTCAGCGTCTGCACGAAGCTGCCGCTCGCCGACGGGCCGCTATGGGCGACAAGATCCGCCTCCATGTAGCCGGGGGCGGGATCGTCCCAGTCCGCATATGTCCGGATGGGCACGCTCCGTCGCACCGCCGCGGAATGCGCAGTCCGACGACGTCGGCCGCCCGAGCCGACGGCCCGGACAGGGGCCAGAACCCGATCGATCGTGGCGGCGCTGATCTTCGAGCAGCCGGACCCGCACCTCCTCGTCCAGTGCAAGATGGCCATGGCGCTCCATCGCCGGAACCAGCAACGGGATCAGAGGCTTCAGCCGCTTTCCGCAGATCCGGTCGGATGCTTCCCAGAGCACCACCAGCGCCTCTTGCACGGCCTGGTCATACACCCGGCGTGCGGGCCGGGGCCGCGACCGGTCCACGACATGTTCACGCCGAAGAAGCCGTTCAGCGTGCTTGCGGTGATACCCGGAGATCTCCGCGAACTCTGTCAGGATGCGGCCTTTCTCCGTTCGCGTCGCACCACGGTATCGCGCCGCCACAGCCGCCAGAAGTTCGTCTCTCGTGCCCATGCTGATCCGCCTCATGCCTGCCCCCGACCAGAACCGCTCCGGGAACGTTTCTAATGAGGCAACAGCACAAGCTTCGGGAACAGTTCAGGCGAGGCAATGCGCGGCCTTGCGACAATCCGTGGCGCATTCACGGCACATCCGGGCGCAACGGGCGCAATGGGCCTCGTCATGCTTCTCGCACATCTCGGCGCAAGCTTCGCAGGCGGCGATGCAGAGTTCCAGCATCTGCTTCAGCACGGCCCCGTTGTCGCCCGTCCGCCGCGAGCCGATGCGGTAGGCGGCGGTGCAGATATCGGAGCAATCGGAGCAGAGCCGGATGCAGGGGCCGCGACTTCCCGCGTCCTCTTCCGCCGCGCAGGCATCGGCGCAGGAATTGCAGATCGCTGCGCAGTACATCGCGTGGCGCACCGCCTGTCCGAGCGGCTCGTTCTCATTGCCCGCGACATCGGGGTGTTCGGCAATCATTTCCTTGATGGACATGGGCATCCCTCGCTCACTGGTCTGGCACTACCTGCGGGCAACTGCTTTGAACGGGCGACCGTTCCCTACGCGATCACTGACCGCCGCCACCGACTTCCTTGCCGGCGTCCTGGATCGCCTGGCCGGTATTCTCCACCGCCTCGCCAACGTTCTCCGTGGCATTGTCGAGCGCGCTCTCGCCCTCGGGCGAGAGATTCAGGAAGCCGCTGAAGACAAGAATGGCGATCACTAGGACAACGACGGCGGCGATGGCGATGAGATTGCGCATGGGGCCCTCTGCGGAAACGTCTCGGCGCCAGATAGCGTATGGGGCGGCGGGGACCATGTCGAGCCAGATAACGCGCTGGCCTGCGGGAAGGACACAAGATAGCGTAGCGCCATGGCCGATCCGCGATTCATCCATCTCCGCCTCCACACCGAATATTCGCTCCTCGAGGGCGCCGTCCGCCTGAAGTCGCTTCCGGGCCTTGCCCGCGGAATGGGCATGCCCGCCGTGGCCGTCACCGACACCAACAACATGTTCTCGGCGCTCGAGTTCTCCGTCGGCGCCATGGCGGCGGGGGTGCAGCCGATCGTCGGCTGCCAGGTCTCCGTCGGCGGGTTCGGGGCGGAGGCGCCGAGGGGGCAGCGGCCGGACCCCGCGCCCCTCGTCCTGCTGGCCCAGACCGAGCGCGGCTACAGGAACCTGATGAAGCTGAATTCGCGGCTCTATCTCGTCGGCGACAGGGCGGTGCCACAGGTCACGGTCGAGGATCTCGAGGGGCTCGGTGAGGGGCTGATCTGCCTCACCGGCGGGCCGGAGGGCCCGGTCGGGCGGCTCCTGCAGGCCGGGCACCGCGACCGGGCCGAGGCGTTGCTCGCTCGGATGGCAGCCATCTATCCCGGCCGTCTCTACGTCGAGTTGCAGCGGCATCCGGGCGAGGGCGGGGCCTTGCCCGAGGCAGAGCGACTGGCCGAACGGGACCATGTCGAGATGGCCTATGCGATGGACCTGCCCCTCGTCGCGACGAACGACGTCCACTTCACCAAGGCGGAGATGTACGAGGCCCATGACGCGCTTCTCTGCATTGCAGACGGCGCCTATGTGGACCAGAACGAGCCGCGGCGGCGGCTGACGCCGCAGCATTACCTGAAGACGCCGGCAGAGATGTGCGCGCTCTTCGCGGACCTGCCGGAGGCGGTAGAGAATACCGTCGAGATCGCGCGGCGCTGCGCTTATGCGGTGCCCAGGCGCGACCCGATCCTGCCGCGTTTCGCCGACGACGAGGTGGAGGAACTCAGGCGCCAGGCCCAGGAGGGCCTGAAGGCGCGCCTGGCCGTGATCCCCCATGCTGCGCCGGTGGCGGAGTACGAGGCCCGCCTCGAGTTCGAGCTGGACATCATCGAGGGGATGGGCTTCCCGGGTTATTTCCTGATCGTTGCGGATTTCATCAAGTGGGCCAAGGAACGCGACATCCCCGTGGGGCCCGGCCGGGGCTCCGGGGCGGGATCGCTCGTCGCCTATGCCCTGACGATCACCGATCTAGATCCCTTGCGGTACAGCCTGATCTTCGAGCGGTTCCTGAACCCCGAGCGGGTGTCGATGCCGGATTTCGACATCGATTTCTGCATGGACCGGCGGGAGGAGGTGATCCGCTACGTCCAGGAGAAATACGGCCGCGACAAGGTGGGCCAGATCATCACCTTCGGCGCGCTTCTGTCGAAGGCCGCCGTCCGCGACGTGGGGCGGGTGCTGCAGATGCCATACGGCCAGGTGGACAGGCTGTCGAAGATGATCCCCGTCGAGGGGGTGAAGCCGGTCTCCATCGAACAGGCGCTCCGCGACGAGCCGCGGCTCCGGGAGGAAGCGCGGTCGGAGGAGGTGGTGGAACGCCTCCTGACATATGGCCGGCAGGTCGAGGGCCTCCTCAGGAACGCCTCCACCCATGCCGCGGGGGTGGTGATCGGCGACCGGCCCCTGGACCATCTCGTGCCGCTCTACCGCGACCCGAAATCCGACATGCCGGCCACCCAGTTCAACATGAAATGGGTGGAGCAGGCCGGGCTGGTGAAGTTCGACTTCCTCGGCCTCAAGACGCTGACGGTGATCCAGAACGCGGTGGGTCTGATCACCGACGAGCGGCCGATCCACGTGGCCGCGGACGGCACCGAACTCTACGTCCCCGCGCCCGGGGCGGAGAACCGGATGAACCTGATCCCGCTCGACGATGCGAAGACCTACGATCTCTACTCGAAGGCGCGCACGGTGGCGGTGTTCCAAGTGGAATCGACGGGCATGATGGATGCGCTGCGCCGCCTGAAGCCGACTTGCATCGAGGACATCATCGCGCTCGTAGCACTCTATCGGCCCGGCCCGATGGAGAACATCCCCACGTTCTGCGAGGTCAAGAACGGCGTGCGGGAGCGCGCCTCCATCCACCCGTCGATCGACCACATCCTCGACGAGACCCAGGGCATCATCGTCTATCAGGAACAGGTGATGCAGATCGCCCAGGAGATGGCCGGCTATTCGCTGGGCGGTGCCGACCTGCTGCGCCGGGCGATGGGCAAGAAGATCCAGGCGGCAATGGACGCGGAGCGGCCCAAATTCCTCGCGGGCGCACAGCAGAACGGCGTCAGCGAGGAGAAGGCCGTGGAGGTCTGGAACCTCCTCGACAAGTTCGCCAATTACGGATTCAACAAGTCCCACGCGGCCGCATATGCGGTGGTCAGCTACCAGACCGCCTGGCTGAAGGCGAACCACCCGGTGGAGTTCATGGCCGGGGTGATGAATTGCGACATTCATCTGACGGACAAGCTCGGCGTCTACGCCGAGGAGGTGAAGCGCGGGCTCGCCATCGAGATCGTGCCTCCCTGCGTGAACCGGTCTCGGGAGACGTTCGGGGTCGACAAGAGCCGGATCGTCTATGCGCTGGGCGCGCTGAAGAATGTGGGCCTCGAGGCCATGCGGCTGATCGTGGAGGGGCGGGACGGCCGGCCCTTCACGACGCTCTACGATTTCGCCCGCCGGGTGGAGCTGAAGCGGATCGGCAAGCGGCCGCTCGAGATGCTGGCCCGGGCCGGCGCGTTCGATGCGCTCGACACCAACCGCCGGCGGGTCTTCGAGAGCCTCGATGCGCTCGCCGCCTATTCCGCCGCGGTGATCGAGCAGCGGACGTCCGCCCAGGTTTCGCTTTTCGGCGAGGCGGGGGACGACCTGCCCGAGCCGCGCCTCGCGCCCGTAGACGACTGGCTACCGACCGAGCGGCTCGCCGAGGAGCATACGGGCGTCGGCTTCTACCTCTCCGGTCATCCGCTCGACGACTACATGGCTCCCTTGCGGCGCAAGGGCGTAAAGACCCTCGAAGAGGTTCGCGCGGCGGCGATGGAGGGCCCTCTGGTCGCCAAGATGGCCGGTTCGATCTCCGCGCGGCAGGAGCGCAAGTCGGCACGGGGGAACCGCTTCGCCTTCGTCGGGCTGTCGGACCCGACCGGTCTCTACGAGGTGACGATCTTCTCTGATACGCTCGAGGCGGCGCGGGAATACCTGGAGCCGGGTCAGAACGTGGTCGTGCAGGTCGAGGCGACGATGGAATCCGAGCAGCTGAAGCTTCTCGGCCGCTCCGTCGCGCCGATCGACAGCGTTGTGGGAGATGCCGGGGGGACGGGCTTCCGCGTCTATGTGGAGGCGCCCGAGGCCATCGACCTCGTCGCCTCCGTCCTCTCCCGCGCGAAGGAGGATGCCCGGATCCGGGCGCGCGGGCCGGTGAGCCTGTGTCTCATGGACCGCTCGCTTCCCGGCGAGGTGGAGGTCTCGCTGGGGCTCGACTTCCCGGTGACGCCGCAGATCAAGGGCGCCCTGCGCTCCCTCGGCGGGGTGATGACGGTGGAGGACATCTGATGGATCCGAGGCGGCTGGAAATGACGGTGCTGATGACGCCCGACATGGAGAACTTCTCCGGCAAGGTGCATGGTGGCGCGCTTCTGAACCTCCTCGACAGGGTGGCCTTTTCCTGTGCGTCGCGCTTCTCGGGCGCTTACGCGGTCACGCTGTCGGTGGACAGCGTCGTCTTCAAGCAGTCGATCAACGTGGGCGAGCTCGTGACATTCCGCGCTGCAGTCAACCATGTCGGCCGCACCTCGATGGAGATCGGCATCCGGGTCGAGGCCGAGAACATCCGCAGCGGCACCCGCCGGCACACCAATTCCTGCTATTTCACGATGGTCGCCATGGGCGAGGACGACCGCCCCGTCGAAGTGCCCGATCTCTGCCTCGAGTCCGAGGATGACCGCCGGCGCAACCACGCCGCAGAGGCGCGCAGGGGGTTGCGCAAGCAGTTCGAGGCCGAAATGTCGAAGGCGTCGCAGAGTCAGTAATGCGGCGGTGGCTCGTCGCCGAGAAAGACGCTTCCCGCCAATTCCTCCCGCCTGCGCTCACGGTCGACGAGAAATGCGACCTGACGCTCGAGCACCTCTATGCGGCGCGCCGGCGCCGCCACCACCTCCGACAACTCGTCGCACTGCCGAATCAGGTGCGCCACCCGTTCCTCGATCTTGTCCATCGCCCCTCCGTCTTGCGGCGCTCGCCCCTTTCACCTAGACGACGCCCGCACGTGAAGCGGGTTCCGTCATGGCCAAAGCGAAGAAACTGAGACGCCCGAGGGCCGCCACACCCAAGGGCTTCAAAGACTATTTCGGCGCCGAGGTCGCGCGCCGCCAGTCCATGCTGACCGAAATCGCCCGCGTCTACCACCTCTACGGCTTCGACGCGCTCGAGACCTCGGCGGTGGAGACGGTCGAGGCGCTGGGTAAGTTTCTCCCCGACGTGGATCGCCCGAACGAGGGTGTCTTCGCCTGGCAGGAGGGCGAGGCGGAAGGGAAGGGCGACTGGCTGGCGCTCCGCTACGATCTGACGGCGCCGCTTGCCCGCGTCGCCGCCCAGTACCGCGCCGACCTGCCGACGCCCTATCGCCGTTACGCAATGGGGCCGGTGTGGCGGAACGAGAAGCCGGGGCCGGGCCGCTTCCGGCAATTCTACCAGTGCGACGCGGACACGGTGGGCGCGGCCTCCATGGCGGCGGACGCCGAAATGTGCGCCCTGCTCGCCGACGTGCTGGAAGCGGTGGGCATCGTCCGCGGCGACTACGTTGTGCGGCTGAACAACCGCAAGGTGCTGAACGGCGTGATGGAGGTCGCCGGCATAGGCGGAGCGGAGCACGAACGGGAGCGCGGAATCGTGCTCCGTGCCATCGACAAGCTCGACCGGCTTGGAGAGAAAGGCGTCCGCGCGCTTCTCGGCGAAGGTCGGCGGGACGACAGCGGGGACTTCACGAAAGGGGCAGGACTCGGGGAGGAGCAAGCCGATCTCGTGGTCGACTTTCTGAACTCCCGCAGAGCGGACGACACCGAGACCCTGACGCGGTTGTCCGAACTCATCGGAAACTCGGAGACGGGCTGCGCAGGAATCGCCGAACTTCGGAAAATCTGCGAAATCGTCCACGAACAGGGGTATGGTGACGATCAGATCGTCATCGACCCCTCCGTGGTCCGCGGCCTCGGCTATTATACTGGCCCCGTCTTTGAAGCGGAGCTGACCTTCGAGATAACGGACGAGGACGGGCTGCTCCGCCAGTTCGGCTCTGTGGCCGGCGGCGGACGCTACGACGATCTCGTGAAGCGCTTCACCGGTCAGGAGGTGCCTGCCACGGGCGTCTCCATCGGCGTCGACCGTCTCCTCGCGGCTCTGGACGCGCAGGGCCATTCCGGGGGAAACGCGGACGGGCCGGTCGTCGTGACGGTCATGGATCGCGACCGGATTGCGGCCTATCTGACGATGGTCAGCGATCTGCGGCAGGCCGGCATCCGCGCCGAACTCTATCTCGGCAACCCGAAGAATTTCGGCAACCAGCTCAAATATGCCGACAAGCGCGGCGCCCCCTTCGCCGTGATCCAGGGCGCGGACGAGGCCGCCCGCGGCGTCGTTCAGATCAAGGACCTGCGGCTCGGCGCGGAACTCGCCAAGACCCTCAGCCACGAGCAATGGCGCGACCAGCCGGCGCAGTTCGAATGTGCCAGCGATCGGTTGGCGGATGAGATCCGGGATCGTCTCGCCGGCGACGCCGGGTCGAGATGACTCCCCGATTGTCCAGGGCGGCCGAGCGCGCCGAGGCGGCACGGCTCCTCGGCCACTTCCTCGATGCCGGCGCCGAGCCGGTGGAGACGGCGATCCTGCAGCCCGCCGACACGCTCCTCGACCTCTACGGCGAGGATATACGCGCTCGCGCCTTCACCACCCAGGGCCCCGACGGCGAGGCGATGTTGCGCCCGGATTTCACCGTGCCGGTGGTGCAGATGCACATGGCCGAAGAGTGTGATCGGGCGCGCTACGCCTATGCCGGCGAGGTCTTCCGCCGCCAGCCGATCGACACCGACCGGCCCTCGGAGTACCTTCAGGTGGGCTTCGAACTCTTCGGCGGCGAGGCGGCGGCGGCCGACGCAGAATGCTTCACCCTCTTCCACGATCTTCTCGCACCGCTCGACATCCGCGTGATGACCGGCGATATCGGCATTCTCACCGCCGCCGTGCGCGGCCTCGCCGCCTCCGACTCGCGCAAGGCCGCGCTTCTGCGCCATGTCTGGCGGCCGCGACGGTTTCGGGCGCTCATCGACCGTTATTCGGGAAAGCTGCCCGAGCCCCCGACCCGCGCGGCTCTGCTCGACATGGCCGATCCAATGGCCGAGGCGGGACCGGAAATCGGCCTGCGCGACAGGTCCGACGTGGAGGCGCGTATCGCCGCGCTCCGCGCCGACCGCGCGGAGCCCGATCTGTCCGCGACCGAGGTGGCGCTCATCGACGACCTCCTCGACATGCGGGAGACGTCGACCTCCGCGCTTCAACGTCTGCGCGATCTTGTGGTCGACATGCCCGCCATCGCCTCAGCCGTCGACGGGTTGGCCCGCCGGCTCGACGCCCTCGACCGCGGCGGTATCGCTCCCGAAAATCTGCCTTTCGAGGGAAGCCACGGCCGCTCCACGATGGAATATTACGACGGTTTCGTCTTCTCCTTCACGCTTTCCGGTCGGGCGGACCTTCCGCCGGTGGCCACCGGCGGACGCTACGACGCGCTTACCCGCGCGCTCGGCAGCGGCCGCGCCTCCCCGGCGGTGGGCGGTGTCGTCCGCCCCGCGCTGACGCTGGAGGCCGCATCGTGCTGACGCTCGGCGTGCCTTCCAAGGGGCGGCTCATGGAAAAGACCTTCGACTGGTTCGGTTCCCGTGGTCTCGCCATGGGCAAGGGCGGGGCGGAGCGGGAATATTCCGGCCTCGTGAAGGGCTCGGACGATCTCCGCCTTGCCCTCCTTGCCGCCGGCGAGATCCCGCGCGAACTCTCGGCCGGACGCATCCATCTCGGCGTGACCGGCACGGATCTGGTTCGCGAACGCCTGAACCACTGGGATGAACATGTCGAGGAACTGGCGCCGATGGGATTCGGCCACGCCGATCTGGTGATCGCGGTGCCCGCGTTCTGGGTCGATGTCGATACGCTTGACGATCTCGACGCCGCCGCTGCCGCATTCCGCCGACGGCACGGGTTTCGTCTCCGCATCGCCACGAAGTATCACCGGTTGGTGCGCGAGCATCTACGCTACCACGGCGTTGCCGATTACCGACTGGTTGACAGTCAGGGAGCGACGGAGGGCACGGTCCGCCATGGCACCGCCGAAGCCATCGCCGACATCACTTCGACCGGCGAGACCTTGCGCGCCAATCACCTCAAGATGCTGTCCGACGGGCCGATCCTGGCGAGCGAGGCGACGCTCTTCCGCTCGCGCATGGCCGACTGGACCGACCGGACGCGCGAAAGCCTCGCCCGTCTCCGGGCGAGGCTCGGACTGGAAGGCTGAACGGGCCGGTTCAGGACGCTTGGCGCCGGCGCCGTGCCAGACCGAGACCGCCGAGACCGGTGAGAAGCAGGACCGCTCCGGCTGGCACCGGCACGGGCGCGGGTGCGTTGACCGCCTGGATTTCGGCAGCCGCCACGGGAAGCGTTGCCGAATAGCCGGTGCCGTCCTCGCGCTCGGTGCCGGGGACGAAGCTGAAGCCCTCGTTGAGGGTGTCGCCGGCGACATAGGCGCCGTGGATGACGTATTCGCGCATATCGAGGGGGAACGCGTCCGACGCCTCGTAGTCCGGCCCGCCGACGGTCGAGAAGAACGGATCGTCCGCGCCTCCGGCCAGGCTGAACATGTAGTCGTAGATCACATTGCCGTCCGCATCGGCGACCGGGCCGTTGTGAAAGCTCGACATGGTCGGAGCCGGGTTCTCGAGCGACAAAAGGACGTCGCCGTAACTGCCGGCTGCCTCCAGCACCTCCACGAGCCCGTCCCCGTCGAGATCGTCCGCCGCGGTCGGCACGACGGAGTTCCGTGCAATGTTGCTGCCGCCGGGGACGTAGTCGTCCCGGAAGCGCCCGTGGATATGGTTCACGTGCGGAAGACCGGCCGAGAGACCGGAGACGTTCGCTCGGGCACGCAGCGTCTGTGCCTCGTCATCGAGGGTGAAATCGATCCGGCCTGAGACCCCCGAGCCATTGAGCTCCGTGAGGATCGCGGCATAGCTCGTCGTGGCAGCATGGGCGCCTGCGGCGGCAAGGCCGGTCAGGGCGATTGCCGCCGCGGCGACGGTGCGATTGCGGGTCGGTGTCATGGGTCCTCCACCTTTCTGGTCATGCGAGGCGGTCGCCCCGATCGGGCGACCTCTCGCGGAAAGACACGGCGGGGGCGCAAGGAAGTTTCAGAGGGCGTGAAGCTCCGTCAGCCGGTTCTCCTGCGTCGTCAGCGGACCCCGATCTCTGCCAGCGCGGCTTCGAGCGAGGGGGGCAGGTCGGTTCCGCCCTGCCGGCCGGGCGGCAGGTCGCGCGGCGCGTCGTCCGGGTCGAGGTAGCGCCAGCCCTGGAAGGGTCGTCTCCGCATGGCCTCGGTCCGCACGATCTCCGGGGCGAGAAAGATGGCGCAGCGTCGGATTCCGTCCGCGCCGGCGATCTCGACGAAATCCCTGATCTCCTGCCGCGCGAGGATTGCGCCCTGGATCACCCAGTAGATCGAGCCTCCATCGCGGAGTTCGGCCTCCCGCTTGGGCCACATGCGCGTCAGGTGGTAGTAGCCGCCCTCCGAGCGCTGGCCCGAGCGCCGCGCCTGCCAGTCGCGCAAATTGTCGACCGACTCGCTTCCAACCGACAGTTTCAGCAGATGGACGGTTGCCGACATGAAAGCTCCTCCGGAACCTTATCCATAGACTGTGGACGTTTGTTGCCACACCCCCATCATGTAGAGGTTTCCGCGTTGACGCACCACCCGTCAGATCGTAAATCTGTCCTTCGCCGAGGCAATCGGAGCTGCAGCCATGAGCCGCTTCACCACCCCCATCGCCGAGCAGATATGGGACATGAAGTACCGGCTGAAGGAAGCCGAGGGTACGGTTCTCGACACGACGGTTGAAGCGACATGGCGTCGCATCGCCCGCGCGGTCGCCGCGGTGGAAACCGATCCGGACGCCTGGGAAGAGCGGTTCTATGCCGCGCTCGAGGATTTCCGCTTCCTGCCGGCCGGCCGGATCACCGCCGGCGCGGGCACCGCGCGCAGCGTCACGCTCTTCAACTGCTTCGTCATGGGCACCGTCCCGGATTCTCTCGAGGGCATCTTCGGGCATCTGCGCGAAGCGGCTCTGACCATGCAGCAGGGCGGCGGCATCGGCTACGACTTCTCCACCATACGGCCGAAGGGCGCGGCCGTGCACGGCGTCGCCGCCGATGCCTCGGGGCCGTTGAGCTTCATGGATGTCTGGGATTCGATGTGCCGCACGATCATGTCGGCGGGAGCCCGGCGCGGGGCGATGATGGGGACGCTCCGCTGCGACCATCCGGACATCGAGGCGTTCGTGGAGGCCAAGGCCGACCCTGCGCGGCTGAGGAACTTCAACCTTTCGGTGCTGGTGACCGACGCCTTCATGGAGGCCGTGAAGGCCGGCGCGTCCTGGGACCTTGTCTTCGGCGGCAAGGTCTTCCGCACGCTCGAGGCGCGCGACCTCTGGAACCGCATCATGCGCGCCACCTATGACTATGCCGAGCCGGGGGTGATCTTCATCGACCGGATCAACGGATCGAACAACCTGAGCTATTGCGAGACCATCGCGGCGACCAATCCCTGCGGCGAGCAACCCCTGCCGCCCTATGGCGCCTGCCTTCTCGGCTCCATCAACCTCGCGGTGCTCGTCGCGGACCCGTTCGGGGATGACGCGCGGCTCGACGAGACGGCCCTCGACGATCTCGTGGGCACGGCGGTCCGAATGATGGACAACGTGGTCGACGTTTCCCGCTTCCCGCTCGAATCCCAGGCCCGCGAGGCCGCGGCCAAGCGGCGGATCGGCCTCGGCGTCACCGGCCTTGCCGACGCGCTTGCCATGGTGGGTCTGCGCTACGGCTCCGAGGAGGCGGCGCGTCTGACTGCGCGCTGGATGAAGCGTCTCGCCCGCGCCGCCTACCTCGCCTCCGCGCATCTGGCCGCGGAGAAGGGTTCGTTCCCGCTCTTCGATCGCGAGGCCTTCCTTGCCGGCCCGATGATGCGGGCGATGGACGGCGAGGTGCGCGAGGCCGTCGCGACCCATGGCATCCGGAATGCTCTTCTCACTTCCGTCGCCCCTACCGGCACGATCAGTCTCTATGCCGGCAACGTCTCGAGCGGAATCGAGCCGGTCTTCGCCCACGCCTATACCCGCAAGGTCCTTCAGCGTGATGGCACGCGGACCGAGGAGGAGGTCGTGGATTTCGCCGTGCAGGTCTGGCGCGACCGCATGGGGGAAGTGCCGCTGCCCGAGCATTTCGTGACCGCGCAGACGCTCCCGCCCCTCGACCATGTCCGCATGCAGGCGGCGGCGCAGGAATGGGTCGACAGTTCGATCTCCAAGACCATCAACTGTCCCGAGGATATCGATTTCGCAGCGTTCAAGGACGTCTATCTCGAAGCCTACGAGCGCGGCTGCAAGGGCTGCACGACCTACCGTCCGAATGCTGTCACCGGGAGCGTTCTGGCTCTGAGCGCCGAGGATACCGCTCTGCCTGCGACCCTCGATACCGTGCCGGAAAGACTGGATTGGGCGTTCCGAAGAGCGGGCTTCAAGAGCAAGAAGGATCTGGCGGACGCAACCGGGCTGTTTCCGACCCGAATTTCCAACTGGTTCAGCGGAGCCCGAGAGATACCGCGCGATCAAGCGCCTACTCTCGGGCAGGCTCTCGGTGTTCCGGCTGGGTGGCTCCTGTTCGGAGAGGAGCAAGCGCCAGGCGGTTCGAAGACTGCGCGGCCGGACCCGGTTCAGGGAGACGGCGATGTCGTCTACATGACCGAACCCCTTGACCGGCCGCAGGCCCTCGAGGGGCGAACCTACAAGCTGAAATGGCCAGGGTCCGAGCATGCTCTCTACATCACCGTCAACGATCTGGTGCAGGACGGGCGACGGCGTCCTTTCGAGATCTTCATCAACTCGAAGAACATGGAGCATTTCGCATGGACCGTGGCGCTGACGCGGATGATCTCCGCCATCTTCCGGCGCGGCGGCGACGTGAGTTTCGTGGTCGAAGAGTTGAAAGCGGTCTTCGACCCTCGCGGCGGCGCTTGGATGGACGGCCGTTACATTCCCTCGATTCTCGCCGCGATCGGCGGCGTCATCGAGCGGCATCTCATCGAGACCGGGTTCGCCGCGCGGGCCGACCTCGTTTCCGAAACTAGCCCGGACGCAGCAGTCGCGGTACTGGGCCAGTCCGCGCCCGCCTGTCCGAATTGCGGCAGCTTCGATATGCGCATGGTCGAAAGCTGCATGACCTGCCTCGCCTGCGGCCATTCGAAATGCGGCTAAGTGTAAACGCACCTATTGTGTGGGGACCACCAATTATTGACCATTTTCGGGTTCATTTGTCCATTATGACAGCCGAATGCTGTCCTTGGGGCCCTAACAGTGGGAAAACGACCGCCAGAGCCGTCTCAGCGGAACAGATGCCCTTGGATGTCGACGAAAGCCTTCCTGATCTCCGCGACGGACCCGAGGACCGCCTTCGCGTCGTTCGTCCCGCCGTACCGGATACGCAGGAAGTCCCGATTCTTGCCCAAGGACAGCTCTTCGACGCCGTGGTCTGCGTAAGCCTGTAGGACGCAGTCAAGGAACTGGCGCATCTCAACTTCGTAGCCGCCGAGGCCGGCCGACCGGGCGGCTTCGACCCGCTCGGCACGAGCGAGAGGCGCGAGGGTGAAGCGGACATAGGCCAGTACATCGAAGACGTCGCTGTTCGGCGCGTCGATGAGTCGACGCATGTCTTCCATGCGGGCGGTGTCGTAGCCGAGCTCCGAGAGGCGCTGGATGAAGCCTTCGCGTCGTTCCGGATCGCTCCAGACGGCGCGCAGCTCGTCCTCGGAGGCGACGAGGGTGCCGAGATCCCCGAAGAGCTGCTCCACGAACTCTTGAGCGGTGATCAGGCGGCCGTCATGGGACCAGTAGGTCGTCGCCGATATGTACCGGATCTGACGCTCCTTGCCGTCGCCGAGCTTCACCACGACCTTCTCGCCAAGCGGCGGATCTTCGGGGCCGGGTTCCGGAGGGTCGGGGGGCGGACCCGGCGTCGGGTTAGGGCCGGGCGACGGTGGATCGGGCGGTAGCGGTTCTCCGTCCCATTCGGGGTCGTTGAAGTGCTCGTAGGCCTTCACGAAGTCGAAGACCGTGAAGAAGTCCTTCCCGTCGAAGGTGCGCGTGCCGCGACCGATGATCTGCTTGAACTCGATCATCGACTTAATCGGGCGCATCAGGACGATGTTGCGGATGTTCCGCACGTCGACGCCGGTCGAGAGCTTGTGCGACGTCGTCAGGATGGCCGGCAGCGACTTCTCGTTGTCCTGGAATTCCCGCAGGTGCTGCTCCCCCAGCTTGCCATCGTCGCGGTGACGCGCTGGCAGTAGTGCGGGTCGGGGTTGTCTTTCACCTGGTTGATGATGTCCCGCACCCGGGCGGCGTGCTCCTGCGTGGCGCAGAAGACCAGCGTCTTCTGGCGCTGATCGATCTGGTCCATGAATTCCTCGACGCGGCTCTGTTCGCGCTCGGGGATGACCAGCGTCGTGTTGAAGTCGCCCTCGCGGTAGGTTTTCTCCGGGTCGATCTCGCCCTCGACGATCTCGTCCTCGTCGCTCCAGGTGTATTCGTCGAGGGTCGACGCCATCTGGCGCACCTTGAAGGGCGTCAGGAAGCCGTCGCCGATCCCCTCCTTCAGGGCGTAGGTGTAGACCGGATCGCCGAAATAGCCGTAGGTGTCGGCGTTCACGTCGCGCTTGGGGGTCGCGGTCAGGCCCAGCTGCACGGCGGGAGCGAAGTATTCCAGAATTCCGCGCCAGGTGCTTTCATCCTTGGCGCCGCCGCGGTGGCATTCGTCGGTCACGATGAAGTCGAAAAAGTCCGGCGGGTAGCCGTGATAAGTGAACTCGCCAGAGCCCGTCATGAAGGTCTGGAAGATCGTGAAGAACACGTTGGCGTTCTTCGGGATCTTGCCCTGCTTGCGGATCTCGTCGGGGCTGATGCGGCAGAGCGCGTCGGGAGGGAAGGCGCTGAAGGAGTTGTAGGCCTGATCGGCCAGGATGTTGCGGTCGGCGAGGAACAGGATGCGCGGGCGGCGTACCGGATCGCGGCTGAGGTTCCAGGAGGCGTGGTAAAGCTTCCAAGCGATCTGGAAGGCGATGGAGGTCTTGCCGGTGCCCGTTGCCAGCGTCAGCAGGATGCGCTAGTCGCCGCGCGCGATGGCGTCGAGCACCGCGGTGATGGCGTTGTGCTGGTAGTAGCGCGGCTCCCACTTGCCGCCGCCGGTCTCGAACGGCACCTCGCCGAAACGCGCGCGCCAGTCATTGTCCTCCGGGAAGCAGAGGCCCCACAGATCCTGCGGCGAGGGGAAGGGCAGGGCATGGTCGCCCTCAGCCCCAGTCGCCATGTACGATGCCGTACCAGCCGATCCCGTTCGTCGAATAGGCCATCCGCGCCTTCAGGCGGGTGGCGTAGTCCTTGGCCTGCTCGACGCCGTCGGTGTGGCCGAGGCCCGCGCGCTTGGCCTCGATCACCGCAAGCTTGCGGTCGCGGTAGCTGAGCACGTAATCGGCCGAGAGCGGGTTGATCCGGCCCGCCCCGGTGATCCGGCCGGGGCAAATCATCTCGCGCCGGATCTTCGAGCCCTCCACCACGCCCCACCCGGCCTCGCGCGGGACGGGATCAATGCGATCGGCGCGGGTGTCGGCTTCGGTCTCTGTCATCACCCTATTTTGTAACCATCATGAGATCGAGAAATAGCAACCATAGCTGGACGCCTCCGGAAACCTCTACCTTTGAGCGGTCCGTGATGATTCACTGACTCCGACGCGGGGGAGGCGGTGATGGCGAAGCAGGCGGGATTTTGGAGCGTCGAGGATCGGCTTGAGGAGATCTCGGCCGGGGGCGATCCGCTGGAGACGCTGAACGCGACGGTGGAGTTCGAGCGCTTCCGACCGATCCTGGAGAAGGCGGCGGGCCGGCCACCCAGTTCCAAGGGCGGGCGTCCGGCGATGGACGTGGGTAGTGTCCCGAGGGATGGTGTAGGAACTGGCGTCCACCTGCTTCTTCATAGCTGGTGTCGCTCGTTCACTGAGCGGCGATCATGGCCGCATCAGGGTTATCGTCGCACAGGCCTGTCAGTTTTTCCACGGGCATGTAGCGGCGGCTGACGGCCCACTCATCGTTTTGCTCCAGCATGAGCGCGCCGACGAGGCGAACGACGGCCTCGCGGTTGGGGAAGATGCCGACGACGTTGGTGCGCCGCTTGATCTCCTTGTTGACGCGCTCCAGCGGGTTGGTGCTGTGCAACTTCGAGCGCAGGCTCTCGTCGAAGGCCATGTAGGCGAGGACGTCGTGCTCGGCCGCGTCCATCAGTTCGGCGACATCCCTGAACCGGTCACGCAGGCTGTCGGCGACCTCGCGCCACCGGGCGTGGGCCTGGTCCCGGTCCTTCTCGGCGAAGACGGTCTTCACCACGGCGCTGACCACCGGCTTGTTGGCTTTGCTCACGCGAGCCAGGAGATTGCGCTGAAAATGCACCCGGGGGCCGTTGAAGAATTGCGCCGAGAACGGGCCGCTGCGGCCTACGCTGCCATGGCCGGTTCCCTTTCTTGAACGTCAGGCTGGTTTTCGCCATTCGCGTTCATCGGCGCCGTCGAACGGGCCCATCCAGCTGCAATCGACAGAATGCGTGCGAGCGCCGAGCAGAGCGCAGCCGCCAGCCTCTTGAGGTTGACCGCTGCCGCCGTGAGGAAGGCCTGGATACGCATGTTCTGGAGACCGCGCCGGACCGCGCGGGCGAGCCCATGCCAGGTCTTCGCCTCGCCATGGTAGCCCTCCGACCGCCAGCGGTGGCGCTGGTAGAGGTCCCGGTCTTCCTCCGACCATCTCTCGCGACGGCGTCGCGCGCGCAGAAGGGCGGGGTAATCATTCCCGAGCACGACGGCCTTGTTCACGCGCCCCTTCGACAGGCAGAGACGGGCGAGATCGCATCCGCGGCAGTCGCGCGCCCGGGATGTGAAGAAGCGCCCATGCTTGATGGCCCGTCCGGCCTTGAGCTTTTTGCCCCGGGGGCATTTCAGGATGTCGTGCTTCGCGTCGTAGCGGAACCGGCGCATCGGGACCGGGCTGCGGATCGGTTCGGCCTTGGCCGGAATGACGGCGGCGATCTTCCGGCGTTCGAGCCCGCCGTAGATCTTGGCATAGGCATAGCCCGAGCGGAACTTGTTGCCGATCTCGGAGAAGATCTCACCGATCTTGTAGTCGAGGCTGTCGGGATTGTCGGTCCGTTCGCGGAAGTGCTTGAGATAGGGGAAGAACTTGCCGTTGACGAAGTCGATCAGGTCGGCCCCGGTCAGCGCGGCGTTGTGGTCGAGCTTGCCGTCGGCGGTCTTCGGCGCGGCCCAAGCCTTCCAGTTGTAGGCGGGATCGACGATGGGTCGGTAGTCCTTTCCCTCGAGCTCGGTCTGCGCGCACACCCCACACGTCCACGCGCGCAACATGGTCACCAGGGCCGTAGTGCGAGTCCGCGGTAATCTGAAGATTCGGGAATTCCGGATTGTCCACCTTCAGCTGGATCTCGATCCAGCTAAGATGTCTTGCGCGGTAATCATGTCGTCCGATGCAGTTATTCCTCCGTTCTGAACGGAAGATTGGCCGACTTGCTGATGTGGAGGCTCAAGACGGGTTGCGACATCTCGGGTTATCCGAGCCGTCTGAGTTCGTCGCGGAACGCTTCGGCCGGTGTCCTGTAGCCGAGGCATTTCCTGGGCGTCGCGTTGAGGCGCTCGCAGATCGCCGTCATGGAGCGATCCGAGAGCGCTGCCAGCGGAGTGTCCCGGGGCAGATACCGTCGAGCGCGCTTGTTGAGGTTCTCGACCGATCCTTTTTGCCAGGGAGCGGATGGATCGCAAAACCAGGCCTCGGTCCCCATACCGCTCTTGAGTTCCCGCCAGGAGACGAACTCGAAGCCCCGGTCGAAGGTAATCGAACGCCTCGCGGTCGCGGGCAGGGGCGAGAACAGGGTGATGAGCCGGTTCATCAGCATTTTGGAGCTGCGATCGTTGTTGCGAAAGAGCACGGCGTAGCGCGTCTTGCGCTCGACCAGGGACGCGACGTTCGTGGGACCGAGATCCTTCTGGAAGATCATCAGGTCTCCCTCCCAGTCGCCGAACATCTCCCGCGCGGCGACGTCCTCCGGCCGGTTCTGGATGGCCCGGTCTGGCGGGAATACGGTACCGCGCGGCTTGCGGGCACGGCGCGGCTTTCGTCGCTTTCGACGCTCGGGCAGGTAGCGGACCAGCCCGGCGCTCTGGCCATCGGGAGAATAGACGTAGGCATAGATCGTCTCGTGGGAGACCGACCGGGGCTGCCGCTCGCGCCGCATCCGTCCGGCGATCTGTTCCGGAGACCAGCCGGCATCCAGACCTTCGAGAACGGCACCGAGGATGTCGGCGCAGCGTACGAGCTTGCGCTGCCGGTGACGGCGCTCAGACGCTGTTTTCTGAGCCAGCAAGCCGAAGTAGCCGTTCAGCTCCGGAAGCTCGTCATCCTCGAAGCGGTTGCGCTTGATCTCCCGGTAGATCGTCGAGCGGTGCCGATCCAGACGCGCGGCGATGGTCGAGACAGGCGCCTTCGCCGTCAGAAGATTCGCGATCAGCCGTCGCTCCCGCACGTCCAGCTCCGTATGCGCCATCAATCAATCTCCTGTTTTCCCGAGAGAATAGAGGAGATGTCGCAACCCAGTTTAGAATGGGCCATGAGCGAAGACGAGTGCCGAGAATATTTACTGACCGGTGGCGGTGATTGGCATCTCCTCACCAGCGCCCTCATCCTGACCTGGTGGCGCGCGCATCGGCGACGAGCCGTCCGTCGACCAGTTCGAGCCGGCGATCCATGCGGGCGGCCAGGCCGAGGTCGTGGGTCACGGCGACGATGGTCTTGCCACGATCCCGGACGAGGCCCTGAAGGATACCGAACACCTGCTCGGAGCTGCGGCTGTCGAGGCTGCCGGTCGGCTCGTCGGCGAGGACGAGCGGCGGATCGTTGGCGAGCGCGCGGGCGACGGCGACGCGCTGCCGCTGGCCGCCGGAGAGCTGGTCGGGACGCTTGTCGAAGTGGCCGGCGAGGCCGAGGCTCTCGAGCAGCTCCCCGGCGCGCACCCGCATCACCCGCCGCGACAGGCGACCGTGCTTTCGCATCGGGATCTCGACGTTGTCACGGACCGTGAACTCGGGCAGCAGGAAGTGGAACTGGAAGACGAAGCCGATGGTGGTGAGCCGCAGCTCGGACCGCTCGCGCTCGCCGAGCCGGCCGGTGTCGCGGCCGGAGATGAAGAGCTCGCCCGCCGTCGGCCGATCAAGGAGCCCCAGCAGGTAGAGGAGCGAGGACTTGCCCGAGCCGGAGGGGCCGGTCAGCGCCACGAACTCTCCCTGCGCCACGGTGAGGCTCACGTCCTGCACCAGCGTCACCGGCACTGTCGCGGGCAGCGTGCGGCTGAGGTGGCGGGCCTCGATCAGCGGGCTCACGTTGCGCCCCGGATGATGTCGACGGGGTTGAGCCGCGCCGCCTTCCGCGCCGGGAGGTAGCCGGCAATGCCGGCGGCGGCGAGCGCGAAGGCCGAGGCGATGGCGTAGTGCCGGGCGTCCCAGGCGAGCGGCAGGGTCGTCGCGTCGCCGAGCTCCGGCACCTCGAAGCGCACGCTCGCCAGCGCCAGGCACAGGCCGTACCCCACGGCCCAGCCGAGGACCGAGCCCGCGCCGCCGATCGCCAGCCCCTCGACCAGGAACAGCCGCCGCATGTCGGCCTCGGCGAAGCCCAGCGACTTCAGGATGGCGATGTCGCGCGCCTTCTCGTGCGTGATCGTCGAGATGATGTTGAAGATGCCGAAGCCTGCGACCAACAGGATCGCGGCGACCACTGTATACATGATGAAGTTGCGGACCACGAGCGCCTCGAGGATGGCCTCGTTCGCCTCCTGCCACGACACCGCCTTGTAGCCGAGCTGCGCCTCGGCCTGCGCCGCGACGGCGGGGGCGGCGTTCGGGTCGGCGAGTTGCAGGCGGATCTGGTTGATGACGTTCGGCCGCTCGGCGAGGATCTGCGCGTTCTTCAGCGCCACATAGACCTCGCCCTCGTCCCGCGCCGTGGTGCCGGTGTGGAACAGACCCGCGACGCGGAAGCCGCGCGAGAGGCCGGTGGGCGAGACGAAGTCGATGGTGCTGCCGACGCTCGCGCCGAGCTTCTCGGCGAGACCGTCGCCGATGACGACGTTGTTGCCGCCCGCCTCGAGCGCTTGGAAGCTGCCCTGCACGAAGTCCTCGGCGATGGAGGACACCCGCTCCTCGATCCCGGGGTCGATACCGATGACGGCCACGCCCGCGTCGCGGCCCGAGTAGCGCGCAACCCCCTGCGTCACCAGCGCCGGGGCGACGGTGCCGGGCACCCACGCCTCGAGCGCCGCGCGCGCCGCGGTCGGGTTGGCGATGCCGCGCCGGTCATCGACGGTGCGCAGGTTCGAGAAGGCGACGGCGTCGTAGACCGCCTCGGCCGGCTGCGCCGCGGGCGCGCGCGTCTCGTCGGTGATCTCGACATGCGGCATGGTGTCGACGAGCTGGCGGATGAAGTCGTCCTGCGAGCCCTGCATCAGCGCCGCCATCGCGATCGAGAACCCGACGCCGAGCGCCACGCCCACGCCCGCGACCAGCGTCTGCCGTGCCCGCCCGCTTATGTGCGCGAGCGCGAGGCCGAGGAGCAGCCTCACTCCGCCACCTCCACCCGCGCGCCCTCGGGGAGGTCGGACGGCGCCGGCACGATCACCGCCGCGCCCTCCGCCAGCCCCTCGGTCACCTCGACCTCGGTCGTGCCGCGGATGCCAAGTGTCACCGGGCGGCGCTCGGCCACACCATCGGCGACGGTCCAGACCGCGCCGGATGGGTCGACGGCGCTGGCCGCGACCAGCAGGACGCCTTGTTCCTCGCGGACGATGACGTTCACCTCGACGCTCATGCCGATCATCAGAGGCGTGTCCCCGGGCAGCGCGAAGCGGACGCGGTAGGTCTTGCTGACAGGGTCGCCCATCGGCGTGACGCTCGCCACTTCGGCCTCGAGCTGGCGGCTGGGGAAGGCGTCGGCGGACAGCAGCGTCCGCTGGCCGGGCCCGATCCGCGGGATGTCCTCCTCGTTGATGTCGGCAACCACCTGGAGCGGCTGCACCTGGCCCACCCAGTAGAGCACCTCGCCCGGATCGGCGACCTCGCCCACCTCGCCCTCTTGCCGCAGGATGATGCCGTCCGTCGGCGCGCGGAGGACATAGTTCTCGAGCCTCGTGCGCTGGCCGGCGATGGCCGCCTCAACCTGCGCCTCCTCGCTCTCTGCGCGCTCGAGATCGGCGCGGGTGCCGATGTTGCGCTCGACGAGGTCGCGCAGGCGGTCGCGCTCGCGCGCGAGGTAGTCCTGCCGCGCGAGCAACTCGGAGAGGGCCGCCTCGGCACTGCGCGAGTCGAGACGTGCGAGGATCGCGTCCGCCTCCACCGCCTCGCCCTCGCAGCCGCAGAGCTCGACGATCCGCGCCTGCACCAGCGGCGCCACCTTCGCCCAGGTCACCGGCTCGACGACGCCGGTGGCGTAGACGACCTCGGCCGCATCGCCCCGCTGCGCCAGCGCGACCTCGACCTTCCGCGGGGACGCGTAGAGCATCCAGGCGGCGGCAGCGACAGCCAGGACCACGAGGGCGGTCAGGATGCGGATCAGCATTGGTACGTCTCTGTGGTCATGACAGGTGGCTAAGGGCGGAAGGTTCGGCGCGCATTGGCTTGGATCAATGCGATATCGTAGCCGAGGGCGAGGCGGCGGGACCAGTCCGGGAGCGCAGCCTGGCGTGTCGACAATGACGGTCTGCCGCCTCCGCCAAGGGTTCTTGGACCCGCGGCGCCGGAGGGAGGAACGCACAGATTGATCTTGCTCAACGCGCGGCAAGTCGGCGCACGTTAATCGGTCTCGAACGCGGGAGGCTTGAATATGCGGACTGCTCTCCTCGGAGGGGCACTCTTGGCTACGGCGCTGCTCGGCGGGGCGGCGGCTTGGCGCGCGGCCGACCACCGGGCCGACCGGTCGGAGGCGCGACGCCTGGCCGGGTTCCCGCCGTCGGACCCCGGGCGCTTCGCCCCCGCGCTCGTCGCCGACCTGCCCGAGCCCGCGCGGCGCTACTTCCGGTATGCGATCGCCCCGGGGACGCCCCTCCGGACCGTGGCCGAGATCACCATGACCGGGCGGTTCGCGCTCGGCGACAGGGACACGCCGGGCTACTTGGCGATGACGGCGGAGCAGACGCTGGCCGCGCCGCACGGCTTCGTCTGGAGCATGCGGGCCGCGCGGGGAGCCATGCGGGTCTCGGGCTCCGACAGCGGCCGCTGGACGCGCTTCTGGGCCATGGGTCTTGTCCCCGCCGCCCGGATCGGCGGCGGCCCCGACCACGCGCGCTCCGCCTTCGGTCGTTCCGTCGCCGAGGCGGTGTTCTGGACTCCGGCCGCGCTCCTGCCCGGACCGGGCGTCCGCTGGGAAGCGGTCGACGACAGCACGGCGCGGGTGATCGTCACGCATGGCGACCTGAGCCAGTCCGTCGACGTCACCGTCAACGAGGACGGTCGGCCCACCCAGGTCGCGTTCCCGCGCTGGACCAACGCGAACCCCGAGAAGGTCTATCGCCTCCAGCCCTTCGGCGGATACCTGTCCGAGTCCAGGAGCTTCGACGGCTTCACGCTGCCGACGCATGTCGAAGCCGGCAACAACTTCGGCACGGAGGAGTACTTCCCGTTCTTCATCGCCGACGTCCACGACCTCCGCTTCCCGATGCCGGAGGGAATCTCGGCGGTGACGGCCGGGGGCGTCGCCCTCCAGATCGTCCTGCCCCTGGCGCTGCTCGGCTGGCTGGCCGCGGCCCCTGCGACGGGCTGGGCCGCCTATGCCTTGCACGTCGGCGCGACGGCCGTCGTCCTGCTGGCGCTCCGGCTCGTCGCGATGTGGCCGATGCCGCCCTGGTGGTTGCCGTGGGCCTATGCGCTCGGCCTCGTCGCGATCGTCGCCTGGCAGGTGGCGACCGGGCGGGTGGCGACGTCGGCGCTCTGGTCCACGGCATGGCCGCGCTCGGCGGCGCTGATCGTCCTTGCGGCGCTCGCCGTCTATGGCGGCTACGCCGCGACCCGGGCGGTACAGGGGCGCCAGTTGCCGGAGGTCGAAACGGTGGACATCGCCGCCCCGTTCGGGCCGGGCACCTACATCGTGGCGCACGGCGGCTCGACCGAGATGGTCAACGCGCATCTCCACACGCTCGACCCGTCGGTGGAGCGGTTCCGCCCCTGGCGGAGCCAGAGCCGGGCGCTCGACTTCTTCAAGATCACGCCGCTCGGCTTTCGCGCGGAGGGCTGGCGGCCCGTCGATCCCGCGCGCTACGAGACCTTCGGCGCGAAGGTCGTCGCGCCCTGCGCCGGGACCGTCGCGCTGGCGCAGGAAGGCCTGCCCGACATGCCGGTTCCGGTCATGGACAGCGACAACAAGCTCGGCAACTTCGTCGCGATCGACTGTGGTGCGTTCGCGGTCTTCCTCGCTCATCTGCGGCATGGCAGCGTCCTCGTGACGGCCGGGCAGACGGTCGCCGTCGGCGATCCGCTCGGCGAGGTCGGCAATTCCGGCAACAGCTCAGAGCCGCACCTGCACATCCACGCGCAGCGCGGCATCCCCGAGGGCGCACCGGCCGGCGGCGAGCCCCTCGGTCTGACGATCGACGGGCGCTTCCTCGTGCGAAACGACCGGTTGACCGTGCCCTGATCATGACATGGTGTGAGCACGCCGGTGGTGGCAGGGCTCCAGCGCCGGGGAGGCGACTGTGACGGAGACCCAGTTCGCCCCACTGATCAAGGCGGTGAGTCGCGCGCCCTCGAGCCACAATACGCAATCTCGGCTGTTCGAGCGCCCGCGGCCGGACAGGTCAGAAATCGACGCGTCGTGCCGTGGTTTCGAGTTCGGCGACGTAGATCGCCTCGACGACGAGGCGGTCCGCCGAGATGGTAATCTCTTCCAGCACGAGGTCCCGGGTCCTCAGGTCGAGATAGACGCCGCCGCGGCTCCCCACCGCGGCGGCCGCCGCCTTGATCGCAGCCGCGCCCTGGTCGCCGAGGTCGATCACGGCGGCCTGAGCGAGCACGGCGCGGATCTGTGCCTCGAAGGCGGCGGTCGCCAGGCTCCAGAGGGTGCTGTCGAGCTGCCGGGTGACCTCGATGTCCCGGAGCGCGATCCCGGCCCCACCCTCCGAGATCACCGGCCGGGCCGTCAGCCAGAGGGTCCCGCCGGTGTCGAAGAGGCGCCGCGGCATCTCGGCGGAGAAGTCGGCCCCGATCGCGAGACGGTCGCCGCTCGGGTAGATGTCGAGATCCGCTACCTCGACCAAGATCTCGCCAGCTTCGGTCTCCAGGACGAGAGGTTGGCCCCCGAGCGCGGCCATGGCGGCCGACCGTATCGTGTCGTAGCCGAGCGAGAGGGGCACGGCGAGGTCGATGCGCCCCGCTTCGGCGCTGGCGCCGCTGTTGGAGGGTAGGCCGATGGAGTCCGCGTCGCCGGCGGGGCTGTCGGAGACCTCCGCCCGGGCGTCCAGCCGGGCGACCATCCGCAGCCCGTCCTCCTCGACCAGAAGGTCGGAGACGCCGAGCGCGCGGGGCTCGAGATTGACGTGCAGCCGCGCCATGCCGGGGATCTCGACGGGAAAGCTGTGCGGCCGCCAGAATCTCCGCGAGCTCGGCACGCACGGGCGCGCAGGGGATCGCGTCGCGCTGGTAGCGCAGGGCCTTGCGAAGGGCGTCGCGGATCTGGTCCTCGATCTCGCTGCCGAAGGCGTAGTGGATCGAGCCCAGGCGCATGCCGAGCACGCGCGTCCGCCCGACGAGCTCGACCCGGGCCTCGCGCTGCCAGCGGAATGCTACCTCCCCGGGCATGAGCACAGGGCAGAAGTCCTCGCCGATCTCCACTCGGAACCGGCACGTAGTCGCTGGAGGATCTTTCCGGCGGGGTCGACAGGACTTGGTCCCGGGTGCCGTACCAGTCATGGGCCACCCACCTGAAGGGACCACCAATTATTGTCCATTTTCGGGGTCATTTGTCCATTATGACAACCGAAAGCTGACCATTGGGCGCTCTCGTCGCGAAACCGGCCGTAAAAGCCGCGTCAGCGGAACAGATGGCCCTGGATCTCGACGAAGGCTTTCTTGATCTCCGAGACTGACCCGACGAGCGCCTTCGCGTCGTTTGTTCCGCCGTACCGGATACGCAGGAAGTCCCGATCTTGCCGAGAGAGAGTTCCTCAACTCCATGCGCTGCGTAGGCCTGTAGAACGTAGTCGAGGAACTGACGCATCTCAAATTCGTAGCCGCCGAGGCCGGCCGCGCGCGCAGCCTCGGCACGCTCGGTGCGAGCAAGGGGCGCGAGCGTAAAGCGGACATAGGCCAGCACGTCGAAGACATCGCTGTTCGGCGCGTCGATGAGACGGCGCATGTCCTCCATGCGATCGGCATCGTAGCCGAGCTCCGAGAGTCGCTGAATGAAACCTTCACGCCGCTCCGGGTCGCTCCAGACCGCGCGCAGCTCGTCCTCGGAGGCAACGAGCGTCCCGAGATCGCCGAAGAGCTGCTCCATGAACTCCTGCGCGGTGATCGGGCGGCTGTCGTGGGGCCAGTAGGTCGACGCAGCGATGTAGCGGATCTGGCGCTCTTTGCCGTCGCCGTGCAGGATGCGCTGAGAAAAAAGTGGTGAGGCCCGTCCTGCGGCGCGAGGTCATCCGGCACTACCAGATGGCTTTCGAGCTCTCCGAACGCCGGACGTGCCGGGCTATGGGCTTCGGGCGGGCCTCCCATCGCTACCGGGCGCGACGCGATCCCGCGGTGGCGCTCGGGATGCGCCTGAAAGAACCCGCCGCAAGCCGTGTCCGCTGTAAGCGGCGGCTGCGCCCCACGGCGTTTCAGCTTGTGGACTTGAAGTTCCAGGGCAGGAGGTCGTCGATTGCGGAGTGGGGGTGACCGCCTGCGATCGCCTCGAGGGTTGCCTTGAGGTAGGCAAAGGGCTCGACCCCGTTAATCTTCGCCGTTTCGATCAGCGACGCGATGCGGCCCCACGCTTTGCCGCCCTCATCGTGGCCCGCGAAGAGCGCATTCTTGCGGTTCAAGGCTATCGGCCGGATCAGGTTCTCCACGCTGTTGGAGTCGATCTCGACGCGGCCGTCATGGAGGAACGTCTGAAGGCCGTCCCAGTGACGGTGGATATAGGCGAGCTTCTCCCCCAGACGGGACTTGGCCGAGACACGCAGGCGCTGCTCCTGGAGCCACTCGCCGAAGGCCGCGACCAGAGGTGCGGTCCGCACCTTTCGTGCCGTCAGGCGCTGGCCGGGGTCGATGCCCCGGATGTCAGTCTCCACGGCGTAGAACTCGGCGATGCGCCGCAGGCCCTCGGCGGCGATCTCTGAGCCGTCGCGATCGAAGACCTCCTTCAGCTTGCGCCGTGCATGCGCCCAGCAATGCGCCACGCGGATCGGACCTCCGCCTTTCCGGGATGGGCGCGTGAGGCGATTATAGCCGGTATAGCCATCGAGTTGCAGCGTGCCGTCGAAGCCGCGCAGGAACCTCTCGGCGTTCTGTCCGCCCCGATCTGGCGCGTAGAAGAAGACCACCCCGGGTGGATCTTCGCCGCCCCAGCCGCGATCGTCGCGGGCAAGGGCCCAGAGGTAGCCGGTCTTGGTCCTGCCTCGCCCGGGGTCGAGGACCGGCGCCGAGGTCTCGTCCATGAACAGCTTGGTCGATGCCTTGAGGTGCTCGGCCAGCCGCGCGACGACGGGCGCGAGATGGAACGCAGCGACGCCCACCCAGTCGGCCAGGGTGCTGCGGTGGATGTCGATGCCGGAACGCGCGAGGATCTGGCTCTGGCGATATAACGGTAGATGGTCGGCATACTTGCTGACCAGCACGTGGGCGATGGCGCCCTCCGTCGGCAGGCCACCGGCGATCAGGGCCGCCGGCGCGGGCGCCTGCGTGACACCGTCGGTGCAAGCACGACAGGCATATCTGGGACGGACGGTGACGATCACGCGCAGCTGCGCGGGCACGATGTCGAGCCGCTCCGTGCGATCCTCGCCGATCTTGTGCATCTGTCCGCAGCCGCATCGCCATTGTCTCTCGGACCATGGCGTTCCAATGGCGATCACTCCAGGCTGTCAGGCGCGACGACCCGCTCGATCCGCGGCAGACCCTCAGGCAGGTTGCCGCGATTGCGCCTGGCCGGTGCCGACTTGCGGCGCGGCGCCTCGTCCGAGGTGGTCCGGCTGCCGTGCTGCTCCTCGACTTCGGCCACCGCGGTCTCGAGATCCTCGAAGGCCAGTTGCCGGTCGTCTTCGCTCAGCTTCTCGGACTTCTTGCCATGCACCGCATGGTTCAGTTCGGCGACCAGGTTCTCGAGGCGCTTGACGATCTCTTTGAGGCTGGTCGCCTCGTGCTTGAGGTCGCGGTTCTCGCCCTTGAGTTCATCGTGCTCGCGCAACAACGCGGCGACGATGTCGCGCTGATCCTCGGGAATGGCCGAGAGGTCGATCCGGGCGGTAGAGAACATGGCACGAGAATATCCCGAACCGCCCGGGCACGCGCGCCGGTTCGACCGGGTGATTCACTCTGCCGCAGCCGGCTGCCGAGCCTCCAGCGCCCGGACCTTGCGCCAATCCAGCCCGGCGAACAGGGCCTCGAACTGCGCCCGGTTCAGCGTCATCACGCCGTCCCGGATCGCCGGCCATGCGAAGGCGGTCTCTTCCAGCCGCTTGTAAGCCATCACGAGCCCGGTCCCATCCCAGAACAGGATCTTCAGCCGGTCGGCCCGCTTGGCCCGGAACACGAACACCGTGCCGGTGAATGGGTCTTCCTTCAGCGTCGATTGCACCAGCGAGGCTAGCCCGTCATGGCCCTTGCGGAAATCGACGGGCTGCGTCGCCACGAGAATCCGCATCTTGTGCGACGGCAACATCACGAGGGCGCTCCGAGCGCCCGAACGATCTCGGAGATGCGCGTGGCCGGCGTATCGGCATCGAGGTGGACCGTGACATCGCCGACGCTGATCTGGACCTCGGCCATGACGGGAATGTCGGCGGCATCGCAAGGCGGAGGCTCGGCGTCGCACACCATCAGAGGCGCGAAAACGGCCTCATCCCCATCGGCATCTGCCGCCGGCAGGACCAGGTCGCCGTCCTTCGCCAGGCGTCGCCAGGCAGAGAGCTGGTTGGCTTGAATGCCGAACCGCGCCGCCACCTCGTTGACCGTCGCGCCCGGGCGAAGGGTCTCGGCGACGGCCTGCGCCTTCACCTCGTCCGGCCAGCGCCGCTGCCCGGACGCGTAGATCTCCACACCCAGCGATCTGAGAAACGCATTCGTAGCACACATTGCGAAACGCACTCCCGGCCTTGCGATGGGAATGGCCTCGCATTGGCAGGCACAGCGAGGAAGGTGGGCGCCAGACAACGCTTACTGTCCGCTACGGATACCGTCGGCTGCACGTCCTCCTGCAACGGGAAGGCTGGCGTGCCAATCACAAGCGGATCTACCGCCTCTACAACGAGGAGGGTCTTTCGATCCGGACGCGGAGCCCAAAGCGGCGCCGGGCCTCCCGCTACCGATCAGGCCGCTCCCAGGCAAATGCGATGAACGACGTCTGGGCGATGGACTTCGTGTCGGGCCGGCTGTTCGACGATCGGCCGTTCCGCATCCTGACCATCGTCGACTGCCACCCGAGAGAGGCTCTCGCGATCATTGTGAGGACGATTTTCAGGGCTTACCAGGTCATCGAGGAACTGGATCGTCTGGCCAGAACCCGAGGCAAGCCGCGCAGCATATGGGTCGACAACGATCGAGGCGACCGTGGCCCCGGTGGGGCCGCGTAAGCGCCGAGATGAATTCGCCGGGCGGCTGCTGGACCAATGGGCCTACCTGAACAGGGTCGAGCTCGACTTCTCGCGCCCGGAAAGCCCAGCGACAATGCCTTCGTCTTGCGTCGTACGAACACTCCACTGGAGTGTTCGACCTCCTCACATTCAACAGCAGGCTGCGTCAGGAGTGCCTGAACGCTGCCTGGTTCCTCTCAAGGGCCGATGCCCGCCAGCGCATCGAAGAGTGGAGGATGGACTACAACGTTTCGTCACAACGCACACCTCTCTATGTATATGGTGGGAATAGGTTTTCTTGCTGATCTGGTGGTCCCGCGGGGTGTTTGCGGTCGGTGCGGGCGCGGTACGCGAGGTCGCGGACCGCATCGGCGTTTAGATCGGACCGTGCGAACAGCCACGGTCCATCCGGAAGCGGGTGCCGCGCGTCGATCTTCCCGCGGTCGGCGGCGTGCCTCAGGGTCTTCGCCGCGACGCCGACCAGGGCGGCGGCTTGGGTCAGGTTGAGCCATGGGCCTTGGCCGTCCTCTGCAAGACGGTGAACGGGAATGCGATAGCTCGACCGCAGCGCGGTGACCCGCTCGCGGGTCCATCGGTTGCCGTTGCCGGTCTTCAGGCCGTTGCGGTTCAGCAGGCCGGCGATGACGTCGTCCTTGGCGATGAGGGCCAGTGTGCGGACCGCATCGACGACGGTGTCGGGTGTGGCGTTGCGCTGTCTCCTCCGGCGCTTGGGAAGCCGATGCTCCGTATGGGCGCCGCCCATCCAGTGGAGCGTCAGCACGATCTCCGCCGCGTCACTGTCGATATCGGCGACGGCCTCGTGGATGACGGTGCGCACGATCCGCTTGCGCAGCCGCGCATCCGTGCCCGGGGCGGACCAGACCGCCTGGAGGTCGTCTGCGAGCGCGTCGAAGGACAGCGTGGCAGGTGTCGACGTCGCGGCTGCCTGATCGTGCTCCGCGATCCGTGCCTCGATCTCGGCGACGCGCTCGAGAGCCCGGTTCCAGCGCTGTTCCAGCTCGCCCGTGACGAGGCGGTTCTCCGGATCGGCGGCATCGTACTGGCGGAAGGCGCGGCCGGCTGCGTATCGGGCCGCCTCCAGGTCGCGGCAGAGCGCTTCACGGGCCTCGTCGCGTCGCGCCGCCACCTGCTCCTCCGCGTCCTTGGCGGCCTGGATCGCGGCGGGCTGCACGACGGCGAGCAGTGCCGCCGCGACCGTGTCGTCAACTCGTAATCCGCCGAACGCGATGCAGGACGGCTCGCCGTAGTCCATCCGCCCACGCACGCAACTGTAGCGGGGGATGTCGTGCTTGGTGCCGGTGTACTGGACGGTCAGCTTCCGCCCGCATCGCCGACACCGCAGGATGCCCGCCAGCAGTGCAGACCCCTTCTTCGGCGCGCCGCGGCTGCTGGCTGTCGAGGCGTTGTCGCTCACCATTTTCCGGATCGCCTCCGCGCGGTCCCAGTCGACATAACCTTCGTGCGCCCCGGGTTTGAGCGCCAGCCATTCCGCGCGCGGCCTGCGCCGCGGGCGCGCCTTGGCGCCCGCGCCATCGTACTGGATCGACACGCCGGTGCGGCCATAGGCGTAGGCGCCGCCATAGGCCGGGTTGTCGATGAACGCGCGCAGCGTCGCATAATGCGGGCGGCGCCACGTGACGGGACCGCCGTTCACCCGCGTCGGCAGTTCGAGCTCATGCTCGAGGAACCACAACAGGGCTTGGCGCACGCTGCCCAGTTCGGCGATCTTGTCGATCGCGAGCCGGATCGCCTCCTGCACGCGGCGATCGGGGTCCTTCTCAAGCCGACCCTCGACCTTCACGAAGCCCACAGGCGCGGCAACGAGGAGCTCGCCCCGCCGCGCCTTCTCGTGAGCCGAGCGGACAGGGACCGCTGCCGGAGGAGGTCGAGCTCGTACTCGTTCAGGCTGCCCTTGAGCCCAAGCAGCAGCCGGTCGTTGCCCTGTCGCGGCGCGTAGACTGCCTCCTGGTCGATCAGGAGCGTATCGACCACTCGGCACATCTCGACCAGCTGCTGCCAGTCACGGCTGTTGCGGGCGAAGCGCGAGACCTCCCGCGCTGCGACGGCGCCGACCTTGCCCAGGCAGACCTCGGCCACCATCCGCTCGAACCCGGCCCGCGCCGTTCCGCCCGCCGCAGAGAGGCCGAGATCCTCGTCGATGACGTCGATCTTCGACCAGCCGAGCGCCACCAGCCTGTCGCGCATGGCATGTTGCAGCACGCGGCTCTCGCCGTTGTGCTGCACCCGATGCGCGGAGGACTGGCGGACGTACAGGATTGCCTTGCGAGCGCGGTGCCGTGCGCCGATCCGATCGGAGCCGCCCTCAGACGCGTTCATCGTCGCCCTCCGGACCGGCGACTTCGTCGCGCACATGTGCGAGCAGCATCCGCGTCACAAGCTCCGTCAGCGTCGTTCGCGTCTCCTTCGGGATCGCCGTCCAGGGCGGCACCTCCGGCGGCAGGAGCGACCCGTCCCGTTCGAACAGGTCCAGTTGCAGCGGCGGGCGGCGCGATGGGTGCGGCATGACGATCTCCGGTCTGGTGATCGTCACAGCCTATTCCCGTACTCCCCGGAGCCTCAGCGCCGATGGAGCCGTCAGTCAGCCTGTCGGCGAGAAGCGATCGAAGCGCGCCGAGGGCCGTTGCCGACGCCAAAGGCACTGACGCCAACCGCATCGTCCCGCATGTCCCGGCATCCAGCATCCAGACCGGAAGCTCCTGGACGACACCGGTCGAGGCCTCTCGTGGCCGGCACCGCGCCAAGGCCTCGGCGCGCCGCTCGATTACCTCCCAGACGTGAACGGTCCGTCCGAACCAGGGGTGCCAGCGATAGGCGACAACTGCCTCGTAGCCACCGGTCGCCGTCACATGGGTTTTGTGTCTTAGGGTTGTACAACGACCACCGGCCGCATTCGGCGCTCGGAAACTTGACCCCGAGCGCCTTTGCGGCGCTACTGAAACCAGCCCGGAAGGTCGCAAGACGCCCGGACCAGAAAACGGGTCAGGACCCCTCGGCTCGAAACACTACTTCAGGGCCAGCCCTTGGCAGTAAATGATGTAGTAGCCGAGGGATCGACGGCTGTTCGTCCTCTACTCGAAGAACTCACTCGCACGCATCTTGCCGCGGGCGAGACCCATCTTCATCGCCGGTGTCTGCTGTGTTTTCGACGATCCCATCCAGTTATGGACGAACCTGTAGATCTCGATGACCTTCGTCATGGTCTCGGGATTGTAGATGTAATGCCGGTCCCAAGCGCGATTGTTGTTGCTCGGCGTGTGGGCGGGCCGGGAGGCGAACCGGACATTCGACCGGACCTTGTGGAAATAGGCGTCGACGCTGCGCAGCGTCGATAGACGCATTAAAGCGGTTCGCGTTTAATTCGATGCGTATCCTGCTGCTTTGAAGAAGCTCCGGCACTCCTCGGGATCGAAGATGCCACAGATGTCGCCGAGCGCCCGGATGAGCGTATCGTAGCTCCGCGCGCCGATGCGGCGGAGGTGGGCTTTCGGCTTGGAGAAGGCCCTCTCGATCGGGTTCGGGTCGGGCGAGTAGGCCGGCAGGTTCGAGGGATCAGAAAGGCCTCCAGTGGACGGCTTTCCCCGAGAACGGAACCGGCAGCCATGGGCGTTCAGGATCCCGGCGGCTCTCGGGCTCCTGTGGGTCGAGAGGGTGTCGCGGAGTGAGGAGGAGAAGGATTTGATCCAGTGGATCGAATTCCCGACGAACACGGTGCCTGGCGACAGGGCCGGTGCGAGCCGGGTCTCGACGTAGATGTCGAAAGCAGCGCGGTTCATCGCGCCCTCGATCACCCAGGGCGCGATCAACGCGTCGCAGGTGAGCCCGGCGATGAACGTCTGCGTCTTCCAGCGACCGAACGGGGTCGTGCCGAAAAGACGTTCGCCGACGGCACTCCGGCCCCGCAGGCGAGTCATGTTCGCCTTCACCGACGTTTCATCGAGGAAGACCAGCCGATGCGCCCTGTCCCGCATGAAGGGCTGCCGGCGGACGGTCCGGTCACGCCGGGCCAGCCTGATATCCGCCCGATCGCGTTCCTGAGCGATCAGGCCTTTTTTCATATGAGAACCCCGCCCTGAGCAGGACCCGGTGGATCGACGAGAGTTGCACCGAGACGCCATGCGTCTCCTCCAGCGGTCGCCCTTCGCGGCGCCATCGGTTCAAGCCCGATGGGCGACGCCAATTCCTTCAGGGTGATGTCCGGCTCCGCGCGGACGATCTCGGTCAAGGACGCCATGTGCGGCGCAAGCTTGCCCGCGGTCCCCGCTGCGCGACCCTGCCGCTTCGGCGTTATCACCCCCCGGTCGCGATGAGCGGCCGCCAACCGGACCGTCGTGCTGGCACTCACACCGAAGACTTGCGCGGCTGCCCGTCGCGAATGACCCGCGGCGATGTAGCGCCAGATCCGTTCGTGAAGGTCCATCGAGTAGGGTTTGCCCATCCGTCCACCTCCTTCCGGAAGTGAATCGGACCGATGAACCCAAGGGAATCCCCAACGATTCAGATAAGAGGCAAACCGCTTTAGCCGAGCGCGTCGATCCGGCACCATCCCCACTTTATCCGTAAGGAGGCGAATCCGACTGTTCGGCTCGCTCTTCGTGTGGAACGGCCAAGAGAAGGGCGTGCCCGGTATATGGCCGCGCAGCATCTTCTCGATCGCCGCGTCTGTTTCGTCGATGCGTTGCTGCGCCGTCAGCGCATCGAGCGCCGCTGGCTTCAATCCCGTGGCCGACGCCAGGGCGGCTCGTCCGTCGCCGACCAGCATATTCCTTTGGTCGTTGGACTTATCCTTGTCGAACCGGACGACGGAGACATCGGCTCGGCCCTGCTTCACCCACCCGGCGAAGGCCGAGACGAAGGCCAGGGCGAGCCCGGGGTCAGCGTCCAGCACGAAGACGAACCGTTCGTCGCCCTTGCCCAGGCAGCGACGCAGCAGGAAGGCGTGCGCGATCTGCATGATGTCCTGCCGCATCAGCGCGCCCCGGTGAGGTAGTTGCAGGTCGAAATCGACATCGGGAGCTTCGAGCGGGTGGATGGCCACCTCCCGGGTCATCTTGTCGAGGTATGCCTTGAACTCCGTCTCCGACCAGACGCGCGCCTGCTTGCGGAAAGCGCGCGGCAATCCGAAATCACCATCGGCTCTCATGCGCGCCTCGATCTCGGGGAGATCCTCGTCCGGGTCGAGAGACAGGTGGGCCGCCATGATGTAGCCGGTGTTCGCGTGGGCCGAACAGAGATGATGAACGGCGATCTGCGCCCTGGTCTTCTTGTTCGGCCAGTTGAGGGTGAGGGTCTGCGAGTTTGTAGCAAAGCGACGGCCGACGGCCATCCAATCGACCTTCTCGAATAGACCTTCCCGCCGCGCGGTGAGATCGACGACGCGATCGTGGATGAAGTCGATCTTGCGATAGACATCTCGCGGGCAAAGCTCAGTGAAATCGGCAATCTTGGAGATCGGAAGGCCGTTGGTCAGCATCCACAGCATCTCGCGATTGGTGCTGCTGCGATGCTGGCGGCGAAGACGGGAGCCTACCGAGAAGGAGGTCAGGCACGCTTTACATTTCCATCGCTGCGCGCCCTTCGCCGTCCATCCGCTCTTGCGATACAGATCGGGAAACGAACCCTGGGCCTTCCCGTGGTTCTCGCAATCCCGCTTCGGGCACGCATCTCGAGGCCCGGAGGGACGGAAGCGTAGGCGCAGGCGCCGGTATTCCTCGACGATCGCGCCGTTGTTCTTGACCATCGAGCTCTGACGACATGCGCCGCACTTGAAGCTTTTCTCTTCGGAACCGACTACCGAGCCACGCGGATAGTTCGATTTGACTTTCGTGGCGAAATTTCCTCTCTTGTCATAGGGATCAGGCGCCTCTGAGAAGAGGTCGCATAGCGGGTTTCGGCAGAAATTGATGTCGATCCCAAGTCTTGAAGGCGGCAATCTTCGCTTCGGCTCCGGCGAAAAATTCTTCGCGACCTTGTTCATCCGGGCTGCCTCGGAAAACACCACATCTGGTGGCTATCCAAGGAAAGATTGCCAAAATCTGGCCAACCTAAGATCTCCTGCATCATTTAATGCAAAGGGCTGGACTTCAGGGAGGACCATTTTTCAGGGGGCAGGCCAATGCTCTGACCCTTCTCGGAAGCGGTTCGAGCGCCGCGCCGAGCACCCTCAGCCCCGAATGGGGATCGAGGCCCAGCTCGTGTCTCGAACGGTGGCGGCGAGACCGTCGTGCCCCCGGCGGAAGTCCACGGGGCGCATGGCGATCGCGATCGGCAGGCGTTGCCCCGGCAGGATCACCGCCAATCCTCGCGCAGCGCCGACGCGATCTCGGCGATCCGCACCGCCGGCGTCGAAGACCCCAGCCGGATCACCACGCCTCCGCCGGCCTCGATCTCGATCCGCTCGGAGGCTCTTGGCTCCGGATCGGTAATCGAGTCTGGCCCAGGCTGGGAGGGCTCGGGATCTTCCAGCATCAGCGGCACGAACATTGGCGAGGCCAGGGCCGGGGCCGGACCGAGCTTGCCCTCACGGTGAAGGCGTCGCCACGTCGTCACCTGCGACGGCATCAGCCGATGCCGCCGCGCCACCTCGCCGACCATCGCCCCGGGCGCGTGGCTCTCCGCCGCGATCCGCAGCTTCCCGTCCGCAGGCCACGTCCGACGCCCGGACCCGCGATCCTCCCGAACCTCGTAGCGTCCCGCAAACCCGTCCGACATCGCACTCTCCCGATCCACGCCGCACGAATAGGACGGACCGCGCAGCAGGGACGATATCAGAAAGGAATGGGGCATAGGCCGCGCTTACGATGAGCGGTGACACGAGGAAGTCGCCCCCCCCCGGGGGGCTGTCCCGTCTGCTGTCCCGGATGGCGCATGGCTCCGGATCGTGATCGAGCCAGTTTTCCGGAGCGATCAGAGACCGGCCGGGATGTTCATCGGATCGCGCGGCACAGCACGCGGCGCGGTCAGCGCCTTCCATGTCGACAGCGCCTTCGCCGGGGCCGGGAAGGGCGGACGCCTGACGAAGCGCCCGCGCCCGGGTTGCGGCTGGCTGTTGCGCCCCCAGGCCCAGACCACCTCGCCGCGCGAGATGGTGTAGCGCGCCTGGGCCGTCGCCTGCCGCCCTTCCCAGATCGAATAGTCGAGGATCGAGTGGTGGTTCGAGGCGGAGTAGGTCCGCGTGATCTTCGGGTCCCAGACGGTGATGTCGGCATCCGCTCCTTCGACCAGCGCCCCCTTCTTCGGGTAGATGTTGAGGATCTTCGCCACGTTGCTCGAGGTGACGGCGACGAATTCCTGCGGCGTCAGCCGGCCCGTCTCCACCCCGTGGGTCCAGAGCATGGCAAGGCGCTCCTCCAGCCCGTGGGAGCCGTTGGGGATCAGGGTGAAGTCCTCCGCGCCGCGCCGCTTCTGCTCGGTGGAGAAGGCGCAGTGGTCGGTGGCGACGACCTGGAGCGATCCGGCCTGGAGACCCGCCCAGAGCCCCGCCTGGTGCTCCTTGTTCCGGAAGGGAGGCGACATGACCCGCCGCGCGGCGTGGTCCCAGTCGTCGACGAAATACGCGCTCTCGTCCATGGTCAGGAACTGGATCAGCGGCTCGCCGTAGACGCGCATCCCCTTCTGCCGGGCGCGCCGTATCGCCTCGTGGGCCTGCTCGCAGGAGACGTGGACGACGTAGAGCGGCACGCCCGCCGCGTCGGCGATGGTGATCGCCCGGTTGACGGCCTCGCCCTCGAATTCGGGCGGGCGCGAATAGGCGTGGCCCTCAGGGCCGGTGATCCCCTCCTCCTTGAGCCGCGCCTGCATCTCGGCCACCAGATCGCCGTTCTCGGCATGGACCATGGGCAGCGCGCCCAGTTCCTTGCAGCGGCGGAAGGAGGCGATCATCTCCTCGTCGTCCACCATCAGGGCGCCCTTGTAGGCCATGAAATGCTTGAAGGAGTTCACCCCCATCTCGACGGCCGTCTTCATCTCGTCGAAGACGCGCTCTTTCCAGTCGGTGATCGCGACGTGGTAGCCGATATCGACGCAGATTTGGTCGCGGGACTTGGCGTGCCAGCTCTCGATGGCGTTCCGGATCGAGCCGTCCTTTCCCGGCAGGCAGAAGTCCACCAGCATGGTCGTTCCGCCTGCGGCCGCGGCCCAAGTGCCGGTCTCGAAGGTCTCGGCTGCCTCGGTGCCCATGAAGGGCATCTGCATGTGGGTATGCGGATCGATCCCGCCGGGGATGACATAGGCCCCCTCGGCGTCGATCACCTCGTCGCCCGCGAGGTTCTCCCCGATCCGGACGATGGTCTCGTCCTCGATCAGGATGTCGGCCTCCCAGATGCGGTCGGCGGTGACGAGGGTGCCGTTCTTTATGACGGTGAACATCGAATTCTCCCTATTCGGCGATCTCGGCGGTTTCGACAACGGCATGGAGCAGGACATCCGCGCCGGCCCTGGCCCAGTCCTTCGTGATTTCCTCGGCCTCGTTGTGGCTGAGGCCGTCGACGCAGGGGCACATGACCATGGCGGTCGGCGCCACGCGGCTGATCCAGCAGGCGTCGTGGCCCGCGCCCGAGACGATGTCGCGATGGGCGTAGCCCAGACGTTCGGCCGCCTTGCGTATGGCGGACACGCAGTCCGCATCGAAGGCGACGGGATCGAAATGGCCGACGGGCTCGATCTCGATCTCCAGCCCCATGTCGGCGGCGATCCCGGGCGCCTCCGCCTCGAGCCGGGCCTTCATGCCGTCGAGCTTCTCCCGGTCCGGGGAGCGGAAATCGACGGTGAAGATCGCCTTGCCCGGGATCACGTTGCGCGAGTTGGGGTGGACCTCGATATGGCCGGCGGCCCCCACGGCGTCTGGCTGGGCTTCCATGGCGATCCGGTTCACCCGCTCCAGGATCCGCGCCATGCCGAGGCCCGCATCGCGGCGCATGGCCATGGGGGTGGAGCCGGTATGGCTCTCCTTGCCCGTCACGGTCACCTGCAGCCACCACAGGCCCTGCCCGTGGGTGACGACGCCGATCTCGCAGCCATCGGCCTCCAGGATCGGGCCCTGCTCGATATGCAGCTCGAAGAAGGCGCGCATGTGCCGCTGGCCGACCTGCTCGGTCCCCTTCCAGCCGATCCGCTCCAGTTCGTCGCCGAACCGCTTGCCCGCCGCGTCCGTCCGGTCGTAGGCCCAGCCGAGGTCGTGCACGCCCGCGAAGACCCCGGAGGACAGCATGGCGGGGGCGAAGCGGGTGCCCTCCTCGTTGGTCCAGTTCGTCACCACGATCGGATGCCGGGTGCGGATGTCGAGGTCGTTCAGCGTCCGCACGATCTCCAGCGCGCCGAGGACACCCAGAACGCCGTCGTATTTTCCCCCCGTCGGCTGGGTGTCGAGGTGCGAGCCGACATAGACCGGCGGCAGGTCCGGCTCCGCCCCCTCGCGCCGGGCGAACATGTTGCCCATCTCGTCCAGCCCCATGGTGCAGCCCGCCGCCTCGCACCAGCCCCGGAACAGGGCGCGCCCCTCGGCATCGGCGTCGGTCAGCGTCTGGCGGTTGTTGCCGCCCGCGACGCCGGGGCCGATCTTGGCCATCTCCATCAGCCCCTCCCAGAGGCGGTCGCCGTCGATCCTGAAATTGCCGTCCGTCATTCCGCCGCCCCTGCATTGGGATTGTTGGGATGGGTGGTCCAGTCCGCGGCCTCCGCCGGCACGGTCAGGCCGGTCCGTGGATCGACGCTGCCGGGGGCGAGGCGCTCCATGGTGATGCAGTCCTCTACCGGGCAGACATCGAGGCAGAGGTTGCAGGCCACGCATTCGGCGTCGATCACCTCGAAGACCCGCCCCGGTTCCATCGCGATGGCCTGGTGGGAGGTGTCCTCGCAGGCGGCATAGCAGCGCCCGCACCTGATGCACAGGTCCTGGTCGATACGCGCCTTGGTGACGTAGTTGAGGTTCAGGTACTGCCAGTCGGTCACGTTCGGCACCGCGCGGCCGCGCAGCGCATCGAGCGTCACCCCCTTGTCGTCGAGATAGTGCGACAGCCCCGAGATCATCTCCTCCACCACCTTGAAGCCGTAGGTCATCGCGGCGGTGCAGACCTGCACCGAGCCGGCGCCGAGCGCCATGAACTCCGCCGCGTCGCGCCAGGTGGTGATCCCGCCGATGCCGCTGATCAGCAGGCCGGAAAGCTCCGGGTCGCGGGCGATCTCGGCCACCATGTTGAGCGCGATCGGCTTCACCGCCGGGCCGCAATAGCCGCCATGCGCCCCCTTGCCGTCGATCGTCGGCTCGGGCGCGAAGAGGTCGAGATCGACCGAGGTGATCGAGTTCACCGTGTTGATCAGGCTCACCGCGTCGGCGCCCCCCGCCTTCGCCGCCAAGGCCGGCTTGCGGATGTCGGCGATGTTGGGCGTCAGCTTCACGATCACCGGCATCCCGGTCGCGGATTTCACCCATCGGGTGACCATCTCGATATATTCCGGCACCTGCCCAACCGCGGAGCCCATGCCGCGCTCGCTCATCCCCGTGGGGGCAGCCGAAATTCAGCTCCACCCCGTGCGCGCCCGTGTCCTCCACCAGCGGCAGGATCTCGCGCCAGGGCGCCTTCTCGCAGAGCACCATGAGCGAGACCACCATGGCGCGGTCGGGCCAGTCCCGCACCACCTGCTTGATCTCGCGCAGGTTCACCTCCAGCGGCCGGTCGGTGATCAGCTCGATGTTGTTCAGCCCCATCACCCGCCGATCGGCGCTGTGGACCACGCCGTAGCGGGGGCCGTTCACGTTGACGATATGCGGGTCGAGGCCCGGCGTCTTCCACACCACGCCGCCCCAGCCGGCCTGGAAGGCGCGGCGGACGTTGTACTCCTTGTCGGTGGGCGGCGCCGAGGCCAGCCAGAAGGGTTTGGGGCTGCGGATGCCCACGAAGTCGGTAGTCAGATCAGCCATGGACCCCCTCCATCAGAGCGGCGTGGATGTCCGCGGCGGCGTCGCGGCCCTGGGCCACGGCGGTCACGGTCAGGTTCTCGCCCCGGTTCGTGCAGTCGCCCCCCGCCCAGGTGCCGGAGAGCGAGGTACGCCCCAACTCGGAGGCGACGATCCGGCCCCCCGCCGTCTCTGGCCGCTCTCCGGAGGCCAGTGTCTGCCCGATGGCGAGCGGAGCTGGTCCGCCGGGACTGTGACCGCGTCGCCGGAGGGCAGCGCGAAGGTAGCGGATCGCAGCGGGTCGCCCTCGACCGCCACAAGCGCGGCATCGGTCAGGATGTTCACCCCCTTCGACGCCGCCGCGAGGTCCTGCTCGTAGCGACTGGCCTTCATCGCCTCGCGCGGGCCGCGATAGGCGAGCGTCACGTTCAGCGCGCCCAGAAGCTTCGCCTGCACCGCGGCATCCTCCGCGGTCATGCCGCCGCCGATGACGACCACGTCGCGGCCGACCGAGATGTCGGTGGGATCCCTCTGACGCAGGCGGGCGATGAACGCCACCGCATCCTCGACGCCTGCCGCGCCGATCCCGTGGAGGTCCAGCCCGTTCACGCCGCCGAGGCCCAGGCCGAGGAACACCGCGTCGAACTCCGCCCGGAGCACCGGGAGGTCCGGGACCGTTCCCGCAACCACCTCGATCCCGCCGACGGAGAGAAGCCAGTCCACCTCCGCCCTGGCGAATCCGCCGGGAACCTTTTAGGCGGCGATGCCGTATTCGTTGAGGCCGCCGGACTTCGGGCGAGCCTCGTGCACCAGGACATCGTGCCCCTTCATCGCCAGGCGGTGCGCGCAGGAGAGGCCCGCGGGACCAGCCCCGACGACCGCGATCCGCTTTCCCGTCGGCGCCGCCCGCGCGAAGGGATGCGGACCCTCCATGGCCGGTCGCCACGAGGCCCCGCATGGCGTAGCGCTCCTGCTCGGCCACGACCCCGTCGAGCGCGACCGTGCCATCGCCGGCCCGGTCCATCGCGGCGCGCCAGAGCGGGCCGGCATAGCCCTGCCCGCGCAGGTCGGGGCGGCAGATGAAGAGGCCGAGGAAGAACCGCGCCTCGCCGACCCGGACGATGGAGATCGAGGCGGCCGGCGCGCCCGACGGATCGTCGAGGATCAGGAACCCGTGCGGATCGGCGGACAGGAACTGCGCGGCGTCGTCCCGGCCCGGGTTCCACCCTTCCTCCGCCGCCCAGTCGAGAGCGCGGTCGAGATCCGCGCGGGTCATCGGCCGCGGCGTCATCGGGCGGTCCCGAGCCCCGTGCGGGCCAGACCCTCGGCCAGGGTCACGCCCGCAGCGACGCCGTCGACGACCGGCCGGTCCAGTTCGGCCGAGAGATGCCGTGCCAGCGCCGCCATGCCGGCGCAGCCGAGCACGATCGCGGCCCCCGGGACCTCGCGGGCCGCCCGCCGGACCGCGGCGGCGACCGGGTCATCTCCGGACCCGTGCGAGGCGATGTCGAGCACCGCCACGCCCGCGGAGCGCACCCCGGCGCAGCGCGCGGCGAGGCCGGTCCGCGCCAGGTTGCCTTCGATCACCGGCACCGAGACGGGCACGGCGGTGACGACGACGAAGCGATGGGCGAGTTGCGTCGCCACGAGGCAGGCGGCCTCGCCGATGCCCACGACCGGGCGCCGGGTCAGCATCCGCGCCGCCTCCAGTCCGGTATCGTCGAAGCAGGCGACCACATGGGCCTCCGCCTCGGCTGCGAGGACGAGGTCGAGGAGGCCGGGCACCGCCCGGGCGCCGTCCACCGGTCCTTCTATGGAGGCGGGACCCGAGGCGTTCGTCGTGGCCCGGATCTCCGTCCCCGGTCCGGCCGCCTCCCGGGCGGAGCGGGCGATCGTCTCGGTCATCCATGCCGTGGAATTCGGGTTGGCGACATGGATTCGCATCATCTGCTCTGTCGCCGGCGCAGCGCCCACGCCGCCAGGAGCAGGATCGCGACGAGGCAGAGGGACGCCGCCGTGGTGACCGTGGCCAGGGCGTAGATCTCCGGTGTCGTCACCGTGGTGGTCAGCGCCGCGAGCTGCATCGGCAGCGTGTTCTGCGACCCCATCACTTGGCTCGACCGGGCCAGCTCGTCCCAGCTCAGCGTGAAGCCGAAGACCGCGACGCCGATCAGGAACGGCGCGATGATCGGCAGCGTCACGTGGCGGAAGGTCTGCCACTTGCCCGCGCCGAGGTCGCGCGCCGCCTCCTCGTAGGCCGGGTCGAACCGGTTGAAGACGGCGAACATGATCAGCATTCCGAAGGGCAGCGTCCAGGTCAGGTGGGCGCCGAGGCCGGACGTGTAGGTGCCGAGCAGGGTCACGAAGTTCGCCCGCGCCCATTCCCCGCCCAGTGCCTTCACCGCGCCGTCGAGCAGCCGGAACTCCAGCCCGATTCCGAGGGAGACGACCACGGACGGCACGATCAGGCTGGCGATGGCGATGTAGAGAAGCGCCATTGCCCCCGGGAACGTCCGCCGGAAGGCGAGCCCTGCCATGACCGAGATCACCACCGTCAGCACCATGACGACGAGCGCCAGGCGGAAGGAGCGCCAGAACGCTCCGCCGATATCCACCGATCCGCTGTTCGACAGCAGGACGTCGAACCAGTGGAGCGAGAGCCCCCGCATCGGGAAGACCAGCCCGCCCTCCGGCCCCTGGAACGACAGGGCCACGATGGCCACCATCGGCCCCCAGAGGAAGACGACGAAGAGCGTGAAGACCGCCGACAGGGCGTAGAAGGAAACGGGTCTCTTGCCGTCGCCCATCACAGTTCCCTCCTGATGTCGACCATCCGCAGCAGGGCCGAGATCGCCAGCAGCACCGCCACGAGGAGCAGCACCGCATTCGCCGCCGCGAGCGGGAATTGCAGGTACTGGATCTGGGTCTGGATGGTCTTGCCGACGCTGGCGATCTGCTGCCCGCCCATGATGCCGATGGTCAGGAAGTCGCCCATGACGATGGTGACGACGAAGATCGAGCCGATCAGGATGCCGGGCTTCGACAGCGGGATCACCACATTGGTCAATGTCTGCCATCCCGAGGCGCCGGAATCGGTCGCCGCCTCGATCAACGCCCGGTCGATCCGCATCATCGAGTTGAAGATCGGCACGACCATGAACAGCGTATAGAGATGAGTCAGCGCGAGGATCACTGCGAAGTCGGAATAGAGCAGCCATTCCAGCGGTGCGTCGGTGAGCCCGAGCCCCTGCAGCGTGGCGTTCATCAACCCGTTGCGGCCCAGGAGCGGGATCCAGGCGATCATGCGGATCACGATCGAGGTCCAGAACGGGATCGTGCAGATCAGGAAGAAGGTCACCTGCACCGGCAGGGTTCGGACGTGGAAGGCCAGGAAATAGGCTATGGTGAAGCCGATCAGCAGCGTCGAGGCCCAGACCGCGGCGCAGAATTTCAGCGTCGAGAGATAGGTCTTCAGGGTGGTGCAGAGGTGGGGCAGGTCCGCGAGGCAGCCGTCGAAGAGGTCCGCGTAGTTGCGCAGGGTGAAGGCCGGCTCGATCGAGTACTGGGTGAACTCCCAGAAGCTGACGACAACCGTGACCGCGAGCGGGAGCAGGAAGAAGGCCGCGAAGACGAGCCACATCGGCAACGCCAGCAGGACCAACTCCGCACCCACGCCGAGGGCTCTGCGGCGCGGGCGGGTCCGCGCCGCGGCGGCCCGGCCGGTCGTGGTCGCCACCTCGGTCACGCGGCGATGAACTCGTTCCACTTGCGGACCATGTACTGGTTCTCGTCCATGACCGCGTTCCAGCAGGCGACCGCGCCCATGCGCTCGGTGTAGGAGCCGCCGTCGCGCACCGCGCCGGCTTTCTCCAGCAGGTCGCCGCCCGGCGACAGGATGTCCTGCTCGGCTGGCTGGGCCTCGTACCAGTACGCCCACTCGTAGGGCTCCATCACCTCCTTCGCGGTCTCCAGCACCGCCGGGTAGTAGCCCTGCCGCGACAGGTGCGCGCCCGCCCAGCCGGACAGGAACCAGTTGATGAACTCGTAGGCCGCGTCCTCCTTGCGGCCGTCGAGGGTGCGCGGCAGGCCGAAGCCCGAGGCCCAGGCACGGTAGCCCTCCTGCAGGGGCTGGTACTTGCAGGCGATGCCTTGCGTGCGCACCGCGGTCACGGCGGGCGACCACATCGACTGGATCACCACCTCGCCGGACGCCATCAGGTTCACGCTTTCGTTGAAGTTCGACCAGAAGGCGCGGAACTGCCCGGCGCGCTTCGCCTCGATCAGCCGGTCGATCGTGAAATCGATCTCCTCGCGGGACATGTTGCCCTTGTCGCCGTAGGTGATCTCGCCCGAGGCCTCGATCGCCATGGCCGCGTCCATGATGCCGATCGAGGGGATGTTGATGATCGCCGCCTTGCCGGCGAATTTCGGATCGAGGAGGGCGGACCAGCTGCTCGGCTCGCCCTCCATCAGGTCGGGCCGGATGCCCAGCGTATCGGCATTGTAGGTGGTGGGGATCAGGGTGATGAACTCCGTGGGCACGGCGGCGAAGCTCTGGCTGTCCGCGCTGTCGAGATACAGGACCTCGAACGGCGCGGTCCCGTCGGTGCCCACGGGCTCGCCGTCGACGGTGCCCTCGCGGATCAGGCTGGCGATCTGGTCGGCGCGCTCGATCCGGGTCGCGTCCATCCCTTGCAGGTTGCCGGAGGGGATCAGGTTCGGCAGCGCGAAGTATTCGGTGTCCACGAGGTCGAAGGAATTGGGCTGGGTGATCACCCGCCGCGCCACGTCGTCCGTGGTCACCGCGATGTATTCGATGTTGATGCCCAGATCCTCGCTCGCCCGCTGGGCGATGCCGGGCGACTGGTTTACCGCCGTCGACAGGTAGCGCAGGGTGACGGGCTCCTGGGCGTGGACGTAGGGCGCGGCGAGCGAGCTGGCGCCGAGGGCGGTGGCGCCCTTCAGGAAGGTACGGCGGGTGGTCATCGTGCGGTTCCTCTCTGCTTCGTCCGGTTGTTGCGCGTCAGGCTTCGGGCCGGACCTCGTGAACGTCCTCCGGGGCCCAGGTCACGGCCACGGACTCGCCCGGCGCGAAGGGGTCGGAGAAATACGTCCGTTCGGGCAGGATCGCGGCCATCTCCTCGCCGCGCTCCGTGGCGAGGTTCAGGTGCACCTGCGCCCCCTGGTACTCCACCTCGCGCACCGTGGCGCGGCGACGGCCCTCGTCCGTCTTGCGGCTGAGCCGGATGGCATCGGACCGCAGCGTCACCGTGCGCCCGTCCATGTCGAGGATGTTGTGCCCGCCCATGAAGCGGGCGACGAAGGCCGTGGCAGGCCGATTGAACAGCTCCCGCGGCGGACCTTGCTGCACGATCCGGCCCTCGTTCATCACCACGGCCAGATCGGCCAGCGCCATCGCCTCTTCCTGGCTGTGCGTGACGTGGATGAAGATGATGCCGAGCTCGCGCTGGATCCGGCGCAGTTCGGCCCGCATCCGCCCCCTGAGGAACGGGTCCAGCGCCGAGAGCGGCTCGTCGAGCAGGAGCACGCTCGGCCGGGTCATCAGCGCGCGGGCGAGCGCCACGCGTTGCTGCTGCCCGCCCGACAATTCGGTCGGCTTCCGCGCGGCGTAGTCGGTCATCGAGACCACGTCGAGCATCTCCATGGCGCGCGCCTGTCGTTCGGCTTTCGCCTCGCCCTTCATCTTCAGCGAGAAGGCGACGTTGTCCCGGGTATCGAGATGCGGGAAACAGGGCGTAGCTCTGGAACATCATCGCCGTGCCCCGGCGGGCTGGCGGGTCGTCGTTGATCCGGCGGTTGGCGATGAGGATATCGCCCTCCGAGATCGTCTCGTGGCCGGCGATCATGCGCAGTGTGGAGCTCTTGCCGCAGCCCGAAGGCCCGAGCAGGCAGCAATACTGTCCCCCCCGGATTCGCAGATCGACGCCGTCCACGGCGAGTGTTGTGCCGTAGGCCTTCGTCACGTCGACGAGTTCGACATCGATTTCCGGAGACATGGGACCCTTCCGCTTGTTGGGCCCCTTCTGGCAAGACGGCGCGCCACGACAAAGCCGGCGGGCCGCCGCGAGTGCCGGGTCGGCGCCGAGGGTTAAAGATTCACCGGACCGGTCGTCGAAGTGCCCAAGCAACGAGCGGGTTTCGACTCCCGTCCCGGATCGCTGCGTCGGGAGTCCGGACGGAGAGCGGGATGGCGGACCCGGCGCCGCCGCGCGGGCGCGTCGGGACAGTGGAATGCCGCCGCGCGACGCCGGCCGGTCTGCTCGGTCGGGTTGCTACCCGAACGGGTTGGCGAGTGGTCCGCACCGGGACCCGATCCCCCGCGCCCGGATCGGGGCGGACCGGACCGTTCCGTCGGCCTGACCATCGGACCCGAGGCGCCGAGCCGGCCCGGAGCCATCGCCGCCGAGAATCTCCGAACCGTCTGGCCACGGGGGAAAAAATCGCCCCTCGCCGCTCTTGAACCGGACCCCGGCGTTGCCCACATCCACGGCGTCGGACGCCTCTTCTGGGTCCGATGCACGCCCGCCCGACGGACGCGGCGTGACACATGGTAATCGCTTCGCGAAAGGATCATCCCATGAAAACCTTCGACCTCGCCCCCCTCTACCGCGCCACGGTCGGCTTCGACCAGATGGCGGACCTGATGGACCGCGTCCTCAGCGACACGTCCGGCGCGCAGACCTATCCGCCCTACAACATCGAGAAGACCGGCGACAATTCCTGGTCGATCGAGATCGCCGTCGCGGGCTTCACCGACGAGGATCTGACCGTCGAGCAGCGCGAGAACGCGCTTGTCGTCTCCGCGCGGAAGGCCGATGACGACCAGGGGCGCACCTATCTCCACCGCGGCATCGCCACCCGCGCCTTCGAGCGCCGCTTCCATCTGGCCGATCACGTGCGCGTGGAAGCTGCGCGACATGCCAACGGCATGCTCGTCATCGAGCTGAAGCGTGAAGTGCCCGAAGCGCTGAAGCCGCGCCGGATCGAGATCGGTGCGACCGCGCCGCGGACGCTGGAGCACGAGACGGCGGCCTGATCCGCCCCGGGGACGCCCGGAGCCCACGGATCGCAGTCGCAGCAGCCGGGCCCGATCGGGCCCGGCTTTTTGCTGTCCGCGGTCCCCGTCATGTTCGCGTCACGCCCGCGTCTGCCGGGCCGCTGCGGCGGAGAGCAGGCTCCGGATACCTGAGGCTGCCGGAGACAGGGCCTCCGCCGCGCGCAGGATCAGGCCGTAATCCGCGACCCGGAGATCGGCCGCCACGGGCAGCCGGTCGAGCCGGCTGCCGAGGGCGCCGCGGTCGATGAAGAAGTCGGCGACCGCCCGGGCGAGGGGCGCGATGGCGTCGGTCTCGTGGACGAGGGCGAGGGTGAAGAGCTGCGACGTGGTCCCGATCACCCGGTCGGGCAACCCGAATCCGCGCTCCATGAGGTAGGTCTCGACCGTGCGGCGCAGCAATCCGCCGGGCGGCTGGAGCACCCAGTCGTAATCGAGGCAGCGGCCGACCTCGAGCGGCGCCACGCGGGTCAGCGGATGGTCCTGCCGGACGACGAGCGAGATGGGTTCCGGGCCGATCGCCTCGAGCGTGAAGGAGCGCGCATCGGCCTGGTGCGGCAGGCGCCCGATATAGAAGTCGATGTCGCCGCCCAGGAGCGCGTCGCTCAGCCGGTCGGAGGTATCGACCATCACCGAGATCTCGACCCGCGGCAGCGAGCGGCGCGCCGTCTTGAGCGCCGGCAGGACGATCTCGAGCGACGGGCCGGTGACCGATCCGATCCGCACCGCCCCGCGCAGCCCGGTGATGGCCTCGCCGATGCGCTGGCTGGCGAGATCGAAGCCGCGCAGGGTGGAGACCGCCTCGTCGGCGAGGATGCGTCCGGCCTCGGTCAGTGCGATGCCGCGGGGGTGGCGCTCGTGCAGCGGCGCGCCGACGAGATCCTCGAGCTGGCCGAGGAGCCGCGAGGCGGCGGGCTGCGTGATCCCGACCGTCTGAGCCGCCGCGCTGATCTGCCCGGTCTCGCGCAGGGCGGCGAGAAGCCGGATCTGGGAGACTTTCAGCCCCCGGCGGATCAGGTCCTTCATATCATTTCGGCCATATCATATTCCATAGAATGAATTTGACGGACATGCGCATGGATCGCAATGTCGCCGCGGGCCGGTCATCCGGCCGCGACAGGCGGCGCGGAAGGGGAGCCGCGCCAGAGGGAGGAAAGATGAACCTTACGAGACGCGCGCTCGGCGCGACCGCACTTGCGGCGATCCTCGCCGTGCCGGCCTTCGCCCAGGACAAGGGGACCGTGGGTATCGCGATGCCGACGAAATCCTCGGCCCGCTGGATCGCCGACGGCAACAACATGGTGAAGCAGTTCAACGAGGCGGGCTACGCCACCGACCTGCAATACGCCGAGGACGACATCCCGAACCAGCTCGCCCAGATCGAGAACATGATGACGAAGGGCGTGGACGCCCTCGTGATCGCGGCGATCGACGGGACGACGCTCACCAACGCGCTCGCCAACGCGGCAGCCCTGGACATTCCGGTGGTCGCCTACGACCGGCTGATCCGCGACACCGAGAACGTCGATTACTACGCGACATTCGACAATTTCCAGGTCGGCGTGCAGCAGGCCAACACGCTCGTCGAGGGCCTGGAGGAGCGGTTCCCGGATCAGGACACCTGGAACGTCGAGCTGTTCGGCGGCAGTCCCGACGACAACAACGCCTATTTCTTCTACGACGGCGCGATGAGCGTGCTGCAGCCGATGATCGACGAGGGCAGGATCGAGATTCCCTCGGGCCAGAAGGGCATGGACACGGTCGGCACGCTGCGCTGGGACGGCTCGGTCGCCCAGTCGCGGATGGATAACCTGCTGTCGGCGAACTATACCGGCGACCGGAGCGTCCACGGCGTGCTCTCGCCCTATGACGGCCTGTCGATCGGGATCATCTCCTCGCTCAAGGGCGTGGGCTACGGTTCCGGCGACACGCCGATGCCGATCGTCACCGGCCAGGACGCCGAGATCCCGTCGATCAAGGCGATCCTGCGGGGCGACCAGTATTCGACGATCTTCAAGGACACGCGCGAACTGGCCGACGTGACGGTGGGCATGGTCGATGCGCTCCTGCAGGGCGGCGAGCCGGAGATCAACGACAACGAGACCTACGACAACGGCGTCAAGGTCGTGCCGTCCTATCTCCTCGAGCCGATGCCGGTGACCGAGGAGAACTGGAAGGAGGTCCTGGTGGAGTCGGGCTACTACACCGAAGACCAGATCGAGTGATCCTCCGGGCGGGTCGCGGGCAGGTTCCGCGCCCGCCGCGATCCCCGGACGCGGCGCCGGGGATCCCTTCGGCAACGGGGAGAGCGGGATGGCGACCATCCTCGAAATGCGCGACATCACCAAGGAATTTCCGGGCGTCAAGGCGCTCGACCGGGTGAACCTGAAGGTCGCGGAAGGCGAGATCCACGCCCTCGTCGGCGAGAACGGCGCCGGCAAGTCGACGCTCATGAAGGTGCTGTCCGGCGTCTATCCGCACGGCAGCTACAGCGGCGAGATCGTCTATGACGGCGAGGTGCAGGGCTTCCGCGGCATCAAGGACAGCGAGAGCCGCGGCATCATCATCATCCACCAGGAGCTCGCGCTGATCCCGCTCCTGTCGGTGGCGGAGAACATCTTCCTCGGCAACGAGCGGGCGCGGAGCGGCGTCATCGACTGGCGCGAGACCGAAACCCGCGCCCGCGAGCTCCTGCGCCGGGTGGGTCTTGCGGAGAGCCCGAAGACCACGGTCGCCACGCTGGGCCTCGGCAAGCAGCAACTCGTGGAGATCGCCAAGGCGCTGTCGAAGGACGTGCGGCTGCTGATCCTCGACGAGCCGACCTCCTCGCTGAACGAGCAGGACAGCGAGAAGCTGCTCGCGCTCCTGACCGAGTTCCGCAAGCAGGGCGTCACCTCGATCCTGATCAGCCACAAGCTGAACGAGATCCGCGAGGTGGCCGACACGATCACGGTGCTGCGCGACGGCGCGACCGTGGCGCGGCTCGACTGCGCGGGCGGCATCAGCGAGGACGAGATCATCCGCGACATGGTGGGCCGCGCTCTCGACGACCGCTACCCGCCGCGCCAGCCCCGCATCCGCGACGAGATCGCCCTCGAGGTGGAGGGCTGGACCGTCCACCACCCCGTGCAGACCGACCGGCAGGTGGTCAAGGACGTGTCCTTCCACGTCAGGAAGGGCGAGGTGCTGGGCATCGCCGGGCTGATGGGGGCAGGGCGGACCGAGCTGGCGATGAGCCTTTTCGGCGGCTCCTACGGCACTGGAATCTCGGGGCGGGCGCGCATCGCCGGGCGCGAGGCCGACCTGTCGAGCGTGCGCTCGGCGATCAATGCCGGCCTCGCCTACGCCACCGAGGACCGGCAGACCTACGGCCTCGTCCTCGACGACACGATCCGGCGCAACGTGCCGCTGGCGAGGCTCGACGCGGTGGCCGACGGCATGGTGGTCAACCGGAGCCGCGAGGCGGAGGTGGCCGAACGCTACCGCAAGCGGCTCAACATCAAGTCCGCCTCCATCGAGCAGGAGGCGGTGAACCTGTCGGGCGGCAACCAGCAGAAGCTGGTCCTGTCGAAATGGCTCTTCGCCGACCCGGACATCCTGATCCTGGACGAGCCGACCCGCGGCATCGACGTGGGCGCGAAGTTCGAGATCTACACGGTGATCCGCGACCTCGCCGAGCAGGGCAAGGCGGTGGTCGTCATCTCGTCGGAGATGCCCGAGCTGCTTGGGATCACCGACCGTCTCTACGTCATGAACGAGGGGCGTTTCGTCGGCGAGATGCCGACCGCGGAGGCCAGTCAGGAGAAGATCATGGCGCGGATCATCAAGTCGGGGGAGCGCAGGCAATGAGCGACATCATCGACGGATCGACCGAGACTCAGGCCGGCGAGCAGGCCCGCGCCTCCTGGCGGTTCCTGAAGACCCACCTGCGCGAGTACGGCATCCTGTTCGCGCTGATCGCGATCATGGCGTTCTTCCAGATCGCCACCGGCGGCATCCTCCTGACGCCGCTGAACCTGACCAACCTCGTGCTGCAGAACAGCTACATCGTGATCATGGCGATCGGCATGCTGCTGGTGATCGTCTCCGGCCATATCGACCTCTCGGTCGGCTCGGTGCTCGGCTTCATTGGCGCCCTCGCCGCGGTGATGATCGTCAACTGGGACCTGCCCTACCTGATCGCGGGGGTTCTCTGTCTCGGGGTCGGCGCCCTTATCGGCATGGCGCAGGGATTCTGGGTCGCCTATTTCCGCATCCCCTCCTTCATCGTGACGCTGGCGGGAATGCTGGTCTTCAAGGGCCTGACGCTGTGGCTCCTGGAAGGGCAGTCCGTCGGCCCCTTCCCGCCGCAATTCCAGCTCATCGCCTCGGGCTTCCTGCCCGATGCCTTCGGCCTGGACGGGATGAACCTGATGTCGTTCCTGATCGGCCTCGCGGTGGCCGTCGGCCTCGCCGGGCTGGCGATCCGCAACCGCGCCGTGCAGGCGCGGACGGGCACGGCGGACGAGCCCTTCGCGTTCTTCGCCGCCAAGACCGCGATCGTGTTCTTCGGCATCGCCTGGATGAGCTGGCTGATGGCCGATTTCCGCGGCCTGCCCAACGTCTTCATCGTCATGGCGCTGCTGATCGCGATCTATTCCTTCGTGACCAGCCGCACCACCGTGGGGCGGCGGATCTACGCGATCGGCGGCAACGAGAAGGCGGCAACGCTTTCCGGCATCAATTCCAGGCGCCTCGTCTTCCTGACCTTCGCCAACATGGGGATGCTCGCCGCGCTGGCCGGGCTCGTCTTCGCGGCGCGGCTCAACACCGCGACGCCGAAGGCGGGCGCAACCTTCGAGCTCGACGTCATCGCGGCGGTGTTCATCGGCGGCGCTTCCATGGCGGGCGGCGTCGGCACCGTGGTGGGCGCGGTCGTCGGCGCCTTCATCATGGGGGTGATGAACAACGGCATGTCGATCCTCGGCATCGGCATCGACTACCAGCAGGTGATCAAGGGCCTCGTCCTGCTCGCCGCCGTGATCTTCGACGTCGTCAACAAGAACAAGGGCTGAGGCGGTGCGTGTGCTCGGAGATCCCCCTCGGGCCGAGAGCGGCGGGCGGCGCGGATGAGCTTCGTTCCTGCCCCCTGGCCGCGGCCGTTGCGTTCCCGGGAATGGTACGGCGGCACGTCGCGCGATGCGATCTACCATCGCAGCTGGCTGAAGAACCAGGGCCATCCCCACGACCTGTTCGACGGGCGGCCGGTGATCGGCATCCTCAACACCTGGTCCGAGCTGACGCCCTGCAACGGGCATCTTCGCGACCTGGCGGAGAAGGTGAAGGCGGGCGTCTGGGAGGCGGGCGGCTTTCCCCTGGAGGTGCCGGTCTTCTCGGCCTCCGAGAACACCTTTCGCCCGACGGCGATGATGTACCGCAACCTCGCCGCCATGGCCGTGGAGGAGACGATGCGCGCCCAGCCCATCGACGGCGCGGTGCTGATGGTGGGCTGCGACAAGACCACGCCCAGCCTGATGATGGGCGCGGCCTCGACCGACATCCCCTCGATCGTCGTCACCGGCGGGCCGATGCTGAACGGCTGGTTCCGCGGCGAACGGATCGGGTCGGGCACGCATCTGTGGCGCTTTTCCGAGGCGGTGAACGCGGGCGAGATGCCCCGCGGGGACTTCCTCGAGGCCGAACAGGCGATGTCGCGCTCCTCGGGAAGCTGCAACACGATGGGCACCGCCTCGACCATGGCCGCGATGGCCGAGGCGCTCGGCATGGCGCTCTCGGGCAACGCGGCGATCCCCGCCGTCGATGCCCGCCGCCGGGTGATGGCGCAGCTCTCGGGCCGCCGGATCGTGCAGATGGTGAAGGACGACCTGAAACCCTCCGACGTGCTGACGCGGCCCGCCTTCGAGAACGCCATCCGGGTGAACGGCGCCGTCGGCGGCTCGACCAACGCGGTGGTGCATCTGCTGGCGCTCGCCGGACGGGCGGGCGTCGAGCTGACCCTCGCAGACTGGGACCGCCTCGGCCGCGACGTGCCCACGATCGTCAACCTGATGCCCTCGGGCGACTACCTCATGGAGGATTTCTTCTATGCCGGCGGCCTGCCGGTGGTGCTGCAGCGTCTCGGCGCGGCGGGGCTTCTCCACCGTCACGCCCTGACGGTCTCGGGGGGCACGATCTGGGACGAGGTGAAGGACGCGACCAACTGGAACGAGGACGTCATCCGGCCCGCCGACCGCGCGCTGACCGCCTCGGGGGGGATCGCCGTGCTCACCGGCAACCTCGCGCCGAAGGGGGCGGTCCTGAAGCCCTCCGCCGCCTCCGCGCATCTCATGGCCCATCGCGGCCGCGCCGTCGTCTTCGAGGATATCGACGATTACAAGGCGCGCATCGGTCGCGAGGATCTCGACATCGACGAGACCTGCGTCATGGTGCTGAAGAATTGCGGACCCAAGGGGTATCCCGGCATGTCCGAGGTGGGCAACATGGGCCTGCCGCCGAAGCTCCTGCGCCGCGGCGTCACCGACATGGTGCGCATCTCGGACGCGCGCATGTCCGGCACAGCCTACGGCACCGTGGTCCTGCACGCCGCGCCCGAGGCGGCCAGCGGCGGCCCGCTCGCGGTCGTCCGCGAGGGCGACATGATCGAACTCGACGTGGCGGCGCGGCGGCTGCATCTCGACATCCCCGAGGACGCCCTGCGGGCCCGTCTCGCGGCGTGGCGGCCGACGATTCCGGCGCCCGGGAGCGGCTACGCCCGGCTCTTCCACGATCACGTGGGCGGCGCGGAGACCGGCGCCGATTTCGACTTCCTGAAGGGATGCCGCGGCAGGGGGGTGCCCCGTGACAGCCATTGACCGCCGCGCCGCATCGCCCGGGATCGCGCGACACGGAGACATCCGGGGGTCGGCGGCAGAGCGCCGACCGGCTTTCGGGGAGGGGGAGCGCCGGACACCCGGAGCGGGGCCGGCGGACCGAGAAGACCGCGAGCGGCCGGACGGCCGCAGCGGATGGTGAAACAGGGAGGTTTGAGAATGCGGACATTTTTGATCATGAGCGCGGCCCTGCTGGCGGCCAGCGCGACGGCGGGAGCGGCCCAGACGGTCGGTTTCTCGCAGATCGGGTCGGAATCGGGCTGGCGCGCGGCGGAAACGACCCTGACCCGGCAGCAGGCCGAGGAGCGCGGCATCGACCTGCGCTTCTCCGACGCCCAGCAGCGGCAGGAGAACCAGATCTCCGCGATCCGGTCCTTCGTGGCCCAGGGCGTGGACGCGATCCTGCTCGCCCCCGTCGTCGCGACCGGCTGGGACAGCGTGCTGCAGGAGGCGAGCGAGGCGGAGATCCCGGTCGTCCTGCTCGACCGGCAGGTGGATTCCTCCGAGGATCTCTACCTGACCGCGGTGGGATCGGATCTCGTGCACGAGGGCGAGGTCGCCGGGCAATGGCTGGTCGATGCCGCCGGCGACGGGGAATGCCGCATCGTCGAGCTGCAGGGCACGACCGGCTCCTCGCCGGCGATCGACCGGGCGAAGGGCTTCCGCAACGCCATCGACGGCCACGACAATCTCGAGATCGTCCGCTCCCAGACCGGCGATTTCACCCGCACCGGCGGCAAGGAGGTGATGGAGAGCTTCCTGCAGGCCGAGTCGGGCAATTCCATCTGCGCGCTCTACGCCCATAACGACGACATGGCGCTGGGCGCGATCCAGGCGATCCGCGAGGCGGGGATGGATCCGGGCAACGACATCCTGATCGTCTCCATCGACGCGGTGCCCGACATCTTCCGGGCGATGGCGAACGGCAACGCCAACGCCACCGTGGAACTGACGCCGAACATGGCGGGCCCGGCCTTCGACGCGCTCGAGGCCTACTGGAACGACGGCACCGAGCCGCCGAAATTCATCCAGACAGAGTCGACGCTCTACACCCAGGACGACGACCCGATGGCCCATTACGAGGAAAAGAAGGACCTCGGCTACTGATCCCCTCCGCCGGGGCGCGCGGTCCGCGCCCCGGCATGCCGCGCAAGGAGTCCCCCGATGCTTCTGTCGATCCGATCCCTGTCGAAGTCCTTTCCGGGGACCAAGGCGCTCGACGCGGTGGATTTCGATCTCCGGGCCGGGGAGGTCCACGCGCTTCTCGGCGAGAACGGGGCCGGCAAGTCGACGCTCATCAAGTGCCTGACCGGCGCCTATCGGCGCGACGGCGGCGAGATGCTCCTCGACGGTCAGCCGATCTCTCCCGGCTCCACCTCCGAGGCGCAGGAACTGGGGATCGGCACGGTCTATCAGGAGATCAATCTTCTGCCCAATCTCACCGTCGCGCAGAACCTGACCTTCGGCCGCGAGCCCTGCTGGTTCGGCCTCGTGGACGGGCGCGCCCAGAGGCGGGCAGCCGAGGAGATGCTGGCGGGATACGGGCTCGACATCGATGTCGGCCGCGACCTCGCCGCCTATTCGGTCGCCATCCGGCAGATCGTCGCCATTGCCCGCGCCGTGGCGCTGTCGGGCAAGGTGCTGATCCTCGACGAGCCCACGGCGAGTCTCGACGCCGCCGAGACGCGGCTTCTGTTCGAGGTCGTGCGGGACCTCAGGCGCCGCGGGCTCGGCATCGTCTTCGTGTCGCATTTCCTCGACCAGGTCTTCGAGCTGACCGACCGGGTGACGGTGCTCCGCAACGGCCGCAGGATCGTCACCGATGAGACCGCGGCGCTCGACCGCCTGAGGCTCATCGAGCACATGCTCGGCCACGACCTCCAGGAAGCGGCGGCGAAGGAGAGCCCGGCGGCCTCCGGCCCCGCCGCCGGCCCGGAACTCCTCCGGTTCCGCGGTCTCGGCCGCAAGGGGGTGATCGCGCCCTTTGACCTGACGGTTCACGAAGGCGAGGTGATCGGGCTGGCCGGGCTTCTCGGCGCCGGACGCACCGAGAGCGCCGAACTGATGTTCGGCGTCCGCGCCGCCCAGCGCAGCGAGACCACGGACGGGAACGGCCCGGTCTCCCACGCCACCCCGCGCGAGGCCATCGCCGCGGGGTTCGGATTCGCGCCGGAGGACCGCAAGACCGACGGCATCGTCGCCGACCTGTCGGTTCGGGAGAACATCGTGCTGGCGCTGCAGGCCCGCCGCGGATGGGCCGACCCGATCCCGCGCGCCGAGCAGCAGCGCCTGGCCGAAGAGATGATCCGCAAGCTCGACATCCGCACGCCCCACGCGGAGAAGGCGGTCGGGGACCTCTCGGGCGGCAACCAGCAGAAGGTGGTCCTGGCCCGCTGGCTGGCCATGAATCCCCGGTTCCTGATCCTCGACGAGCCGACCCGCGGCATCGACGTGGGCGCGCATGCGGAAATCCTGAAGCTGATCGGCGAACTGACCGGGGCCGGCATGGCACTGTTGCTGATCTCCTCGGAACTCGACGAGCTGGTCGCCGTCTCCGACCGGATCGTCGTGGTCCGCGACCGTCGGCACGTGCGCGAGCTTGTCGGAGACGACATCGCGCCCGACGCGATCGTCCGCGCCATCGCCGCGCCCGAGCGCGGCCCGGAGGCCGCCTGATGCCCCGCGCGCTCGCCCGTATCGCCCCGCAGCTGCTGACGCTCGCGGCGCTGGTCGGGCTCGTCACCCTGGTCTTTCCGCAATTCCTGTCGATCGACTATCAGGGCGGCCGGCTCTCCGGCCCGGTCATCGACGTGCTGAAGCGCGGCGCGCCGGTGGCGCTCCTCGCCATCGGCATGACGCTCGTCATCGCCACCCGCGGCATCGACCTGAGCGTCGGCACGGTCATGGCGATCACCGGCGCCGTCGCCGCCTGGACCATCGCCGCCGGATGGGGATGGGGCGGGGCGGTGCTCATGGCGCTCGGGGCGGGGCTCCTCTGCGGGCTCTGGAACGGCTGCCTGGTGGCGATCGTGGGCATCCAGCCGATCGTCGCGACGCTCATCCTGATGACCTCCGGGCGCGGCATCGCCCAGCTCATCACCGAGGGGCGCATCCTGACCTTCACCGATCCGGCCTTCGCCTATCTGGGCTCGGGCACGGTGCTGGGGATGCCGGTGCCGGTGCTGATCTGGCTCGCCACCGGCATCGGGGTGACGCTGCTCATGCGGCGCACGGCGCTCGGTCTGCTGGTCGAGGCGATCGGCATCAACCGCGCCGCCTCGGCGCTGGCCGGCGTCAATGCCCGTGTTCTGCTCGTCGCCGTCTACATGGCCTCGGGTCTCTGCGCGGCGCTCGCCGGGATCATCGCCACCGCCGACATCCGCGGCGCCGACGCCAACAATGCCGGGCTCTGGCTCGAGCTCGACGCGATCCTCGCCGTGGTCATCGGCGGCAACTCGCTCCTCGGCGGGCGCTTCTCCATCGCCGCCTCGCTGATCGGCGCGCTGATCATCCAGACCATCGACACCGGCATCCTGCTCGCCGGGTTTCCGTCGGAATACAATCTCGTCATCAAGGCGGGCCTGGTGCTGCTGATCCTCGTGGTGCAGTCGCCGAACCTCGCCGCGCACTGGCATCTCGTGCGGGCCGGCATCCGCGCCCGGCGGGAGCCGAAGCCGGCCGGCCGGCCCGGAGCCGAGCCATGAGCATCAATCCGCGCCTCTACCCGCTTCTCGCCACCATCGGCATCTTCGTCGCCGCCTACGCGCTCTGCCTGATCCAGTTCCCGTTCATGTTCTCCACGCGGGTGGCCGGGAACCTTCTGACCGACAACGCCTATCTGGGCGTCGTCGCGGTCGGCATGACAATCGTCATCCTGTCGGGCGGCATCGACCTCTCGGTCGGCTCGGTGATCGCCTTCTCGGGGGTGTTCATCGCCGTCCTGCTCCGGGAGACGCCGCTCCACCCGCTTCTCGTCTTCGCGCTCCTGCTCTGCGTGACGACGGCCTTCGGCGCGGCGATGGGGTGGGTGATCCACGTGCTCGCGGTACCCGCCTTCATCGTCACGCTGGCGGGAATGTTCCTCGCCCGCGGCGCCGCCTACATGCTGACCATCGACTCGGTGCCGATCGACCATCCCTTCTTCGGCGCGCTGCAATCGGCCTACTGGCTGATGCCCGGCAAGGGGCGGCTGACGCTCATCGGGGTCGTGATGCTTTTCTGCGTCGCCGCCGGCGCGCTCGTCGCCCACCGCACGAGGTTCGGCGCGAGCGTCTTCGCGCTCGGCGGCGGCGAGCAGACGGCGCGGCTGATGGGCGTGCGCGTCGGCGCCGCCACCGTCGGCATCTATGCCTTTTCGGGGCTGATGGCGGGGCTCGCGGGCATCGTCTTCGCGATCTATACCGGCTCCGGCTATCCGCTGGCGACGGTCGGCACGGAGCTCCAGGCGATCGCTGCCGTGGTGATCGGCGGCACGCTCCTGACGGGCGGCGCGGGCTTCGTGGTGGGTACGCTCTTCGGCGTTCTGACCATGGGGCTGATCCAGACCTACATCGTCTTCGACGGGAGCCTGTCGAGCTGGTGGACGAAGATCGTCATCGGCCTGTTGCTGCTGCTCTTCATCCTTCTCCAGAAAGGCCTCCTGCGCCTGACCACCGTGCGCGCCTGAGCGCGCCACCTGACCCAACCGGGAGCATCCACGAGACATGTCAGACAGCTACACGATCGGCCTCGACTACGGGACGAATTCCGTCCGGGCGCTGGTGGTGCGCGTCTCCGACGGCGCCGCCATGGGGACGGGCATCGCGGAATACGCCTCGGGCGACCGCGGCATCCTGCTCGACCCCGCCGACCACAACCTCGCCCGGCAATTCCCCGGCGACTACCTCGACGGGCTAGAACGCTCGGTCGCCGGCGCGCTGCAGGAGGCGGCCGCCGATCCCGGCTTCGATGCCGCGCGGGTCGTCGGCATCGGCGTCGACTCGACCGGCTCTTGCCCGATCCCGGTGGACGGACGGAACGTACCGCTGGCCATGCAGGAACGCTTCGCCGGCGATCTCGCCGCGCAATGCTGGCTCTGGAAGGACCATACCAGCGTCGCGGAGGCCGAGGAGATCACCCGCAGGGCGGAGGAGATGCGGCCCGACTATCTCGGCATCTGCGGCGGCACCTATTCCTCGGAATGGTTCTGGGCCAAGATCTGGCACTGCCGGAAGGTGGCGCCGGAGGTGTTCGAGGCGGCGGCCTCGTGGGTGGAACTCGCCGACTGGGTTCCCGCGGTGCTCGCCGGGGCCGACGCGCCCGGGAACGTCGTCCGCGGCGTCTGCGCGGCGGGACACAAGGCGCTCTACAACCCCGCATGGGGCGGGCTGCCGGACGCGGACTTCCTCGCCGCCCTCGACCCTGCCCTCGCCGATCTGCGGGGCCGTCTCTACGAGACCGCCCACGATCTCGATACCGAAGCCGGCCGGCTCTGCCCGGAATGGGCCGGAAAGCTCGGCCTGCCGCCCGGCATCGCCATCGCCATCGGCGCCTTCGACAACCATTACGGCTCCATCGGCTGCGGCATCGAGGAGGGGGTGCTGGTGAAGGTCATCGGCACCTCCACCTGCGACTGCGCCGTGGTGACGCCCGCAAACAATCCCGGCACGATCCCCGGCGTCTGCGGCATCGTCGAGGGGTCGATCCTGCCGGGCGTCTACGGCATCGAGGCCGGGCAATCGGCGGTCGGCGACATCTTCGCCTGGTGGGTCGAGGGCATCTGCGAGGGCGACGCCGCCCTCCACGCCACGCTCACCGCCGCGGCCGAGCGGCTGCGGCCCGGCCAGTCCGGCCTCCTCGCCCTCGACTGGAACAACGGCAACCGCACGATCCTCGTGGACCAGCGGCTGACCGGCCTGATCCTCGGCCAGACGCTGCATACGAGCCGGGCCGAGATCTACCGCGCCCTCGTCGAGGCCACCGCCTTCGGCGCCCGCGCGATCCTGGAGCGGCTGCGCGAGAACGGGACGCGGGTGGAGGCGATCATCTGCGCCGGCGGCATCGCCAAGAAGAACGAGATGCTGATGCGGATCTACGCCGACGTGCTGCAGACCCCGCTCCTCGTCTCGACCTCCGAACAGGCCTGCGCGCAAGGCGCGGCGATCGGCGCCGCCCATGCCGCCGGGGCGCATGAGAGCCTCGATGCCGCGATCGCCGCGATGACCGGGCTGCGCGACATACGCTACGAGGCCGATCCGGGCCGGGCCCGGATCTACGACGAACTCTACGGCCTCTACCGCCAGCTCCACGACGCCTTCGGCGGGCTCGACACGGCCGCCGACCTTTCGGGCGTGATGAAGCGGCTGATCGACATCAAGGCCGACACCAGGAAGGAGCAGACCGCATGATCGGGCTCAAACCCATGAAGATCTGGCTGGTCGTGGGGACCCAGCCGCTCTACGGTGCCGAGATCTTCGACGAGGTGCAGGCGCATTCGGACGAGATCGCGGCCGCCCTCACCGCCGCCGGCCTGCCGGTCGAGGTGGTCTCCCGGCCGATCTGCACCTCCGCCGCCGACGCGACGGAGACCTGCATCGCGGCCAATGCCGACCCCGAATGCGGCGGCGTGATCCTCTGGATGCACACCTTTTCGCCGTCGAAGATGTGGATTCGCGGCCTCTCGCAACTCGCCAAGCCGATGCTGCACCTGCACACCCAGTTCCATCGCGACCTGCCCTGGGACGCGATCGACATGGACTACATGAACCTGCACCAGTCGGCGCATGGCGACCGGGAGGCGGGCTTCCTGCACACCCGGCTGCGGATGGGGCGCAAGGTCGTGTCCGGGCACTGGTCGGACGCCGGCGTGCAGGCGCGGATCGACGCCTGGGCGCGTGCCGCGCGGGCCTGGCACGACTGGCGGGGCAGCGCGGTGATCCGCTTCGGCGACAACATGCGCCAGGTCGGCGTCACCGACGGCGACCGGGTCGGTGCCGAGATCGCCTTCGGCTTCACCGTCGACACCTATGGCGTCGGCGATCTGGTCGCCCGCATGGGAGAGGTGCCCGAGGCGGAGGTGGCGGCGCTCGCCGCGCGCTACGCCGAGATCTACGACCTCGCCCCCGACCTCGCCGAAGGTGGCGAGCGGCGGGATGCGCTTCTCGACGCCGCCCGGCAGGAGCTCGGGATGAGCGCCTTCCTGCGCGACCGGGGCGGCATCGCGCTCAGCCACACCTTCGAGGACCTGCACGGTCTGAACCAGCTTCCGGGCCTCGCGCCGCAGCGGCTGATGGCCGAGGGTCTGGGCTTCGCGGGGGAGGGCGACTGGCGCACCGCCGCCCTCGTCCGCGCGCTGAAGGTGATGGGCCACGGGCTCAGCGGCGCCACCTCCTTCATGGAGGACTACACCTACGACCTGGCTCCGGGCCGGGAAGCGGTGCTCGGCGCCCACATGCTGGAAATCTGTCCCACGATCGCGAAGCAGAGGCCGCGGCTGGAGATCCACCCCCTCGGCATCGGCGGCAAGTCCGACCCGGTGCGCCTCGTCTTCGACAGCCGCGAGGGCGCGGCACTCAACGCCTCCCTCGTCGATCTCGGCGGCCGCTTCCGGCTGGTCGTCAACGAGGTCGAGGCGGTCGCGCATCCCGACCTGCCGAACCTGCCGGTGGCGCGCACCGTCTGGCGCTGCAAGCCCGACTTCGCCACCGCCACCGCCGCCTGGATTCATGCCGGCGGCGCCCACCACACCGCCTTCAGCCATGACGCGACGGCGGAGATGCTGGAGGATTTCGCCACCATCGCGGGAATCGAGATGTGCCTGATCGGGGAGGGCACCGAGCTGTCGCGCTTCCGCCAGGATCTGCGCCTGGGCGAAGTCTACTGGCACATCGCGAAAGGATATGCCTCATGAGCCGGACGGAGCTGAAACGCGAGGCCTACGAGGCCAATATCGACCTGCCGCGGCACGGGCTCATCAACCTCACCTTCGGCAACGCCTCCGCCATCGACCGGGCGGCGGGCATCTTCGCCATCAAGCCCTCGGGCGTCGCCTACGACACGATGCGCCCCGAGGACATGGTCCTGGTCGATCTGGCGGGGGAGGTGGTGGAGGGGAATCTCCGCCCCTCGTCCGACACGCCGACTCACCGGCGGCTGTTCCTCGCCTTCGAGGCGATCGGCGGCGTGGTCCACACCCATTCGACCTCGGCCACGGCCTTCGCGCAGGCGGGGCGGCCCATTCCGATCTTCGGCACCACCCACGCCGACTATTTCGACGGCGCGGTCCCGGTCACCCGCAAGATGACGCCGCAGGAGATCGGCGGCGCCTACGAATGGGAGACCGGCACCGTCATCGTGGAGCGGTTCGCGGGGCTCGATCCGCTGGACATGCCGGGCGTGCTCGTCAACCGGCATGCGCCCTTCACCTGGGGGGCCAGCGTCGCCAGCGCGGTGGAGACCGCCGTGGCGCTCGAATGCGTCGCCGGGATGGCGCTGAAATCGCTGGCGCTGGCGCCCGAGCTCGCACCGATCGAATCCGAGCTTCTCGACAGGCATTTCAAGCGCAAGCACGGGGCCGGAGCCTATTACGGGCAGAGCGGATGAGCGCCCCGCGCGACAAGGCGCGAAGGGCGGGGCGCGACACGCCGGGCGCGGACTTTCTGCCGGCCGGACGGGGCCGGCCGCCGGAGCCGAGTTTACAATCCGCGGCGGAGGGTCGATGCTCCGTGCCGAAAGACGGTATGGTTTCCTGTGGCTTGGGCGAATCGGCATGAGTGAGATTCCCGTTCTCGAGATGCGGAACGTGTCGAAGTCCTTCGGGCCGGTCCGGGCGCTGACCGACGTGTCCCTGACCGCCCATGCCGGCGAGGTCCATGCCCTCATGGGCGAGAACGGCGCCGGCAAGTCCACCCTGATGAAAATCCTGTCGGGCGCCCATGCGCCCGATGCGGGCGGCGAGGTGCTCGTGAACGGAACGCCGATGCCCCTGGGCGACCCCAAGGTCGCCAAGGCGTTCGGCATCGCCGTGATCTACCAGGAACTCTCCCTCGCCGAGAACCTCACCGTCGCCCAGAACATCTTCCTCGGCGCGGAACCTTCCCGCAACGGCATCGTCGACCGGGCCGCCATGGCCGAGAGAACCGCGCCGATCCTCGACCGGCTCGGCGTGAGCTTCGGGCCGAACACGCGCGTCGGCTCGCTGTCCCTCGGCGAGCGGCAGCTGGTGGAGATCGCGCGCGCCATGTCCACCGATGCGCGCATCATCGTCATGGACGAGCCGACCACCTCGCTGTCGAGCCGCGAGACGGAAAAGCTCTTCGCCGTCATCGCCGGCCTGAAGGAGCAGGGGATCGCAGTGCTCTACATCTCGCACCGGATGGACGAGATCTACGAGCTTTCCGACCGCTGCTCGGTGCTGCGCGACGGCGGCTACGTGGGCACGCTGGATCGCTCCGAGCTCGATGCGTCGCGGCTGGTCTCGATGATGGTCGGGCGCGACCTGTCGAGCTTCTACACCAAGGAACACAAGCCCACCGGGGAAGACCGCGACATCGTGCTGGCGGCGGAGGGCCTGTCCGACGGGCGCAAGCTGAAGGATTGCTCCTTCGTCGTGCATCGCGGCGAGGTGCTGGGCGTCGCCGGGCTCGTGGGCTCGGGACGGACCGAGCTCCTGCGGCTGATCTACGGCGCCGATCCGGCCACCTCCGGCACGGTGCGGCTGAACGGGGAGGAGGTCACGCCCGCCAGCCCGCGGCAGGCGCTCGACCGCGGCATCGCCTATCTCACGGAAGACCGGAAGCGCCTGGGGCTGTTCCTCGACATGACTCTGGCCGACAACATCTGCATGGCGGTGGCCGAGCGCGACGCCCGCGCCGGCGGCGTCACCAACTTCCAGGCGCTCTACGACCGGGCGCGCAAGGCGATCAAGGCGCTGTCGATCCGCACGCCGTCGCCCAGGGCCAGCGCCGGTTCGCTCTCGGGCGGCAACCAGCAGAAGGTGCTGCTCGCCCGGCTCCTCGAGGTGAAGCCGGCCGTGCTGCTGCTCGACGAACCGACGCGCGGCGTCGATGTCGGCGCCAAGTCCGAGATCTACCGCCTGATCGACGATCTCGCCCAGACCGGGCTGGCGATCGTCATGGTCTCCAGCGAACTGCCCGAGATCGTCGGCGTGGCCGATCGCTGCATCGTCATGCGGGACGGCGAGATCGCCGGCGAGGTCGCCGCCGCGCCGGGCCGGCCGATCTCGCAGGAGGACATCATGGCGCTCTCTACCCGGGCCGAGGCGCGCGCCGGCAAGACCACGGATGAACGAATGAAGGAGGATGCCACGTGAGCGACGTCTCGGACAGCACCGGTGCGAGCAGGCGACAGCAGCTGCGCACCCTGATCACCACGCTCGGGATGCTGCCGGTTCTCATCCTCCTGGCCATCGGATTCGAGTTGCTGACCGGCAAGTTCGTGTCCGTCAACAACATCTCGATCGTCATGCAGCAGGCGTCGATCAACATCGTGCTCGCCGCGGGCATGACCTTCGTGATCCTGACCGGCGGGATCGACCTGTCGGTGGGCTCGATCCTCGCCGCCTCGGCGATGGGGACGGTGATCGCCTCGCTCTGGCCGGGTATCGGCCTGCTCGGCATTCCGGTGGGGCTGGCGCTCGGGCTCGCCTTCGGCCTCGCCAACGGCGCCTTCATCGCCTTCATGGGCCTGCCGCCCTTCATCGTGACCCTTGGCAGCCTGACCGCCGTCCGGGGGGTCGCCCGGCTGATGGGCGACGATACCACGGTCTTCAATTCCGACCTTCCCTTCGCCTTCCTCGGCAACGGCGAGATCTTCGGCATTCCCTGGCTCGCGATCATCGCGCTCGGGGTGATCCTGATCTCCTGGGGCGTGCTGAGAGGCACGGTGCTCGGCACCTGGATCTACGCCGTCGGCGGCAACCGGGAGGCCGCGCGGCTCACCGGCATCAAGGTCTGGCTGGTCCTGCTCTTCGTCTACGGCGTGTCGGGGCTCCTCTCGGGCCTCGGCGGGGTGATGTCGGCCGCACGGCTCTACGCCGCGAACGGGCTGCAGCTCGGCCAGGCCTACGAGCTCGACGCCATCGCCGCGGTGATCCTCGGCGGCACCAGCCTGGTCGGCGGCGTCGGCTCGATCTGGGGCACGCTGATCGGCGCGCTGATCATCGCCGTGCTGTCGAACGGCCTGATCCTGACGGGGGTCAGCGACATCTGGCAGTTCATCATCAAGGGCCTCGTCATCATCCTGGCGGTGGCGCTCGATCGCTACCGGCTGAAGGGCGGCGCGCGCACCTGAGCGCGGCGCCGGACACCAACGCAAGACAAGGGAGGACATCCATGCGTTTCTCGAAGACGATCCTGCTCGGCGCCGCCTCGGCGCTCGGCCTCGCCACGGCCGCCGCGGCGCAGGACGACACGCTCCAGAGCGTCGGCATCTCCGTCGGGCTGCTCGGCAACCCGTTCTTCGTCGCCACCATCAAGGGCATCGAGGACGCGGTCGAGGAGATCAACCCGGATGCGCGGGTGACGTCGGTCTCGGCCGATTACGACCTGAACAAGCAGGTCAGCCAGATGGACAATTTCGTCGCCTCGGGCGTCGATGTCATCATGCTGAACGCGGTCGACGCCAACGCCATCGAACCCGCGGTCACCCGCGCCAAGAAGGCCGGCGCCGTCGTCGCCGCCTTCGACGTCTCGGCGCCCGGCGCCGACGTGACGGTGATGACCGACAACGTCGCCGCCGGCCGCAAGGCCTGCCAGTACATCGTCGACAATATCGGCGGCGAGGGCGACGTGGTGATCATCAACGGCCCCGCCTCCTCCTCGATCCTCGACCGGGTGAAGGGCTGCAAGGAGGTCTTCTCGGAGAACGAGGGCATCAACATCCTCTCCGAGGACCAGAATGCCGGCGGCTCGCGCGAGGGCGGACTCGACGTCATGCAGGGTCTGCTGACCCGGTTCGACCATATCGACGGCGTGTTCGCGATCAACGATCCCACCGCGCTCGGCGCCGAGCTCGCGGCGCGGCAGCTCGACCGCGACGAGTTCATCATCACCGGCGTGGATGGCGCGCCGGATATCGAGGAGGCGTTGTCCTCGGGCAATTCGCTGATCAAGGCCTCCGCCTCGCAGGATCCCTACACGATGGCGGGCAAGGCGATGGAGATGGCCAACCAGGTTCTGAAGGGCGAGACGCCGGAGGAGGCGACGGTGCTCATCGAGCCCAAGCTCATCACCTCCGAGAACATCGGCGACTACACCGGCTGGACCGACCAGAGGTGAGCGGAAGGGCGCGTCCCCGTGGCGGGACGCGCCCCCCGGGTCAGACGACCCGGACGGTGAGGTCGGCAAGCCCGGCGACGCGGGCGACCATCTCATCGCCTTTGCTCACCGGCCCGACGCCCGAGGGCGTGCCCGACAGGATGACGTCGCCGCCCGCCAGCGCGTAGTAGCGCGACAGATAGGCGATCATCTCCGGCACCTTCCAGATCATCTGGTTCAGGTCGCCCTCCTGCCGCAATTCGCCGTTGACGGCGAGCTCGACCCGGCCCTCCGCAAGGTGGCCGACCTCGCTCGCGGGGTGAACCGGACCGATCGGCGCGGATCGCTCGAACGCCTTCCCGATCTCCCAGGGGCGGCCCATCTTCTTCTGCTCGCCCTGCAGGTCGCGGCGCGTCATGTCGAGCGAGACCGCATAGCCGTAGACGTGGTCGAGCGCCTGCTCCACCGGAATGTCCGTCCCGCCGGATTTCAGCATCACCGCCATCTCGACCTCGTGGTGCACGTCGGAGGACTGGACCGGATAGGGAAACTCGCCCGACGGGTCGAGGTTGTCGGGATTCTTCTGGAAGAAGAAGGGCGGCTCCTTGTCCGGGTCGTGGCCCATCTCGACCGCATGGGCGGCGTAGTTGCGCCCGATGCAGTAGACGCGCCGCACCGGAAAGGCGGCCTCCGTGCCCGCAACCGGCAGCGCAGGGTGTCGGGGCGGGTCGATGGCATAATCGGTCACGTAGATCCTCCGGCTTGTTTCGGCGCAGGGTAGCCAGCCCGGCCGGCAAGATCAATCGCGATCAATCTCCCGATATGGTGTTATCGTCCGACCAATCCGCACCTTTGTGTGGACGCGCGCGAAGGCTTCGTGCCAAGGTCGTGCAACGGAGCGCCGAATCATGACCATGCTGCAGAGACCGGATTCGAGACATGCCGAGGGGCTGGAGCGGCTCCGGGCCTATATCCGCGAGAACGGCTATGGCCGCGGCGACAGACTGCCGCCCGAGCGCCGGCTGATCGAGGATCTGGAGATGTCGCGCGCCGCCTTGCGGCAGGCGCTGGAGGCGCTGGAGCACAGCGGCGCGATCTGGCGCCATGTCGGCAAGGGAACCTTCGTCGGCGGCGCGCCGCTGGAGCCGGGGGCGCCGGGCGACGCGATCGTGTCGCTGGGCCGGGACCTGACGCCGATGCGGATGATGCAGGCGCGGCTCTGCATCGAACCGGCGCTCGCCCGGGAAGCCGCGATCCACGCCACGGCGGCGAACATGGCGGCCATGGAACAGGCGGAGGAGCGCGCCCGCGCGGCCGCGAGCTGGAGCGAATACGAGGCGCAGGACGACGTCTTCCACCGCACCGTCGCGGGGGCCTCCGACAACGCCCTTCTTCTCGAGTTCTTCGACCAGCTGAACCGCGTCCGCCGGGCGGTGACCTGGGGCAGCGTGGCGCGGCGCAGCGCCCGGCCGCCGAGCGATCATTCGAGCTTCGACGAGCACCGCGGGATCGTGGCGCGGATCGCCGCGCGCGACGCCGACGGCGCCTGTGCCGCGATGCGGGCGCATCTGAAATCCGTATCGGTGCGGCTGTTCCCCTGAGGACTGCCGCGCCACGACGCCCCCGCAACGGGGCGGCCGCGCCCGGGGGAGAGCCGCGCGGACCACGACAAGAGGGAGGACGACCATGACACATCTCGGACAGACCTGGATCGGCGCCGCACTCGTCGCGACGATCTCCGCCGGCGCGCCCGCCCTGGCGCAGGAGGACGAGCCGCTGGGCGTGGCGATGGGCGACATCGCCAGCATCGAGAGCCTGAACCTGCTGATCGCCATGCGCCGCGCCGAGGAGCGCGGCGTGCCGATGGAAATGACCTATTTCAACTCCGAGGACGTGGCCGTGCAGGCGGTGCTGAGCGGCGAGGCCGATATCGGCGTCGGCGCGCCCTACGCCTTCATCCAGAACTCCGACGCGCCGATCCGCATGTTCTACCGGATGAGCACGCTGCTGTTCTTCCCGGTCGTCAATTCCGAGGTCTATTCCGACTGGGAGGATCTCGACGGCGAGGAGGTGACGGTGCATTCCCGCGGCTCCGGCACCGAGGCGCTGATGCGCCTGATGGAGAAGATCCACGGCATCGAGTATTCCGACATCTCCTACGTGCCGGGCTCCGAGGTGCGGGCCGGGGCCATGTTGCAGGGAACCGTCAACGCCACGATCGTGGACGGGGCGAATTTCCGGATGCTGCAGGAGCGGGCCGGCGACATGTTCAAGCGGCTGCCGGTCGAGGGCGTCAACGCCACCGACGAGGCGCTCTACGCCAACACGCAGGTGCTCGAGGAGCGCGCCGAGGACATCCAGGTCTTCGTCGAGGAGCTCCTGCGGACCTGGGACGACATTGCGGAAAATCCCGGGATCGTCGCCGAGCTGCGCGAGGAATACGACCTGCTGCCGGACTTGCCGGACAACGCCGCCTCGGCCGCCGTGCCCTATTATACCGAGGCGGTGGAGAACGGCGTCTATCCGACCGATGGCGGCGAGCCCTCCGACGCGCAGGACGACGTGGACTTCCTCGCCGCCGCCGGTCAGGTGGAGGCCCCCGAGGAGGTTGATCCGCAGGATTACTGGAGCTTCGAGCCGCTGGAAGCGGCGCGCTCGGCCAAATGATCCGACGCGCCCGCTCCGCCCCGGGCGGGCGCGCCCTTCCGGCTTTCCGTGAGATCCCATGACCAAGACGGACAACGTCCCCTCCGCGATCGGGTCCGGTGCCACCGCCGGGTCCCTGGCGCGTTTCGCCGCGATGCCGGTCCTGTGGCGGGTGCTCTCGCTGGCGCTGGTCTTCGGCGCCTGGGAGATCGCCGGGCGCTCGGGCTTCAACTACGCCTTCCCGAGCTTCACCGAGACGCTGGCGGCCTTCGTGGAGATGGTCCTCGACGGCTCGATGGGGGCGGCCTATCTGCGCACCGCGCAGCCGCTGGTCCTGGGCTTGCTGATCTCGCTCGTGATCGGCATCGGCATGGGCGTGGCGATGGGGCTGCGCGAGGAGGTGGAATTCCTGACGCTTCCCATCTTCATCACCATGCAGGCCGCGCCGATGGCGGCGCTCATCCCGCTCATCACCTTCGTCTACGGGATCGGCCTGACCTCGAAGGTTCTGGCGGTGATCTTCCTCGCCATGCCGGTCATCACCATCAACAGCTACCGCGCGGTCCGCAACGTGCCCCGCTCGCTGATCGACATGTCCCGCGCCTTCATGGCGACGCGGCGCCAGCGCATCACCCGGATCATCCTGCCCGCGGCGAGCCCGATGATGTTCGCCGGCATCCGGCTGGGCGTCGCCGAGGGCTTCTCCGGCATCGTCCTGGCCGAGCTGCTGATCACGCCGACCGGGATCGGCGACCTCATCACCTTCCACCGCTCGGTCGCCAATTTCGGGCACATGTACGCCACCATCGCCTCGATCGTGGCGGTCGCGGTGATCACCGTCTCGCTCCTCTACCGGTTGGAGCTGACCCTGTTCCGGCCCGAGAAGAGAGGTCTCTGATGCCCGCACCAGCACCCGCACCCGCACCCGCCGCGGCGCCCCGCCAGCCCATCCTCCGCACGCGCGGGATCGAGAAGGTCTATGGCGGCACCGTCCAGGCGCTTCAGGGCATCGACCTCGAGATCGAGCGCGGCCAGCTCACCAGCCTTCTCGGCCCCTCGGGCTGTGGCAAGACCACGCTTCTGAAGATCATCGCCGGACTCCTTTCCCCCAGCGCCGGCGTGGTGGAGGTCGAGGGCCGGCAGGTCACGGGCCCCGGCCCCGAACGCGCCTTCGTCTTCCAGGATTTCGCGCTGATGCCCTGGGCGAGCGTGCTGAAGAACGCCGCCTTCGGCCTCGAGATGCAGGGCGTGGGCCAGCAGGAGCGCGAGGAGCGTGCCCGCCACTACGTCGCCGAGGTCGGTCTCGCCGGTTTCGAGGACAAGTATCCGCACGAACTCTCGGGCGGCATGCGCCAGCGCGTCGGCCTCGCCCGGGCGCTGGCAGTCGATGCCGACGTGCTGCTGATGGACGAGCCCTTCTCGGCGGTGGACGAGCAGACCCGCCGCAAGTTCCAGGAGGATTCTGATCCGCCTGCGAGAGGTCGAGAGCAAGACCTTCATCCTCGTCACGCATTCGATCGAGGAGGCGGTCTATCTCTCCGACCGGATCGTCCTGCTGTCGCCGCGTCCGGGCCGGATCGCGCGGGTCATCGACCCCGATATCAGCCGCGACGGCGACCCGGACGCGATCCGCCGGACGCGGGAATATCTCGATCTCACCGACGAGATCTGGGCCGGCCTGCGGGAATACGTGGAGTGAGTGCATGACCATCCATGGCGTCTACGTGCCGAAATTCGCCGCCCTCCTGGTCTGGGCGGTGATCTGGGAGATCGTCGGCCGGCTCGACCTGATGCTGCTGTTCCCGCCCTTCTCCGAGGTCGTCCTCGCCATCGGCGACGTGGTCACCGCGTCGAGCTTCCTCGAAGCGGCGCGGATCACCGTCTATTCCTACGTCACCGGCCTGCTGCTCGCGGTGGCGGCGGGCATCGGCATCGGCCTGCTCATGGGGCTGGTCCCGGCGGCGGACCGGCTGCTCAACATGTGGATCAACATCTTCCTCTCCGCGCCGCTCTCGGCGCTGGTGCCGGTGATCATGATCCTCTTCGGCATGGGCACGCCCACGGTGATCGTGACGGTCTTCATGTTCGCCGTCTGGATCATCGCCCTCGACACGCGGGCGGGCGTGCAGCACGTTTCCCCCTCGCTGAGGGAGATGGCCCGGGCCTTCGGCGCGTCGCCGGCCGAGCGGCTGAAGATCGTGCTCCTCTCCGCCCTGCCGGAGATCCTGGCCGGCATCCGGCTCGGCGTGATCCGCGGCGTCAAGGGCGTGGTGATCGGCCAGCTCCTGGTGTCGATCATCGGCGTCGGCGCGCTGTTCTCGCTCTATTCGCAGAACTTCCTGATGGCCCATTTCTGGGCGCTGATCCTGATCCTCTTCGCCTTCGCCCTGGCGCTCGCGGAGCTCATCGGGCGTCTGGAGCAGAAGGTGGAGTTTTACGCCGGGGCGCGCGGCTAGGCGCGCGCCTCAACCGAAGACCGGCCCGGCCCGGCCCGCACCGCGCCCGGATCCCCGCTGCGCCCGGCCGGCCTCTTGCCCGACGCGGCGGCGATCCGGGGCTCCGGGGCCGCCTGCGCCGCGATGCCCGCGTCGAAGAGCGCCGCGATCTCGCCGCCGGGGAGCTTCGCCACGTCGGCGAGGATCTCCTCGGTGTGCTCGCCGAGGCGCGGCGCGGGGCAGGGCGGCCGGCGGGCGGAGGCACCGAAGTCGAAGGGCGAGCCGGGGGCCAGGTACCGGCCGATCCCCGGCTGCTCGATCTCGGCGAAGACCGGGTTCCCGGCGCCGAGATCGGGATCCTCGGCCACCGCCTCGGCGAAGGACCGGAACACCGACCATGTCACGCCCGCCCGGTCGAAGGCGTCGGCGAAGCCCGCGACCTCGCGGGACGCGAACCAGGGCGTCAGCACCTCCGTGATGCCGGCGCGCGCATGCCATCTCTCGCCCTCCCGCGACAGGTCGCGGCCGAGGCGCCGCCCGAGGGCGTCCATCGCCGCACCCGTTCCGGTGACGGCCAGAAGGTTGCGCCACTGGCGCAGGGTCAGCGCGACGACCATCACCCGGCGCCCGCAGGCGGTCGCGAAATCCTGCCCGTAGGCGCCGTAGAGCGCGTTGCCGTGCTTGGCCCGGCTCTCGCCGGTCACCTGCACCTCGGCGAGGATGCCGAGATGGCCGAACATGGCGGCCGCCACATCCTTCAGCGTCAGCTCCACGAGCTGCCCCGCTCCGCGCCGCAGCCGGTGCCGCTCGGCGGCGAGGAGCCCCGAGACCACCATGTTGCCGGCGATGCAGTCCCAGGCCGGCAGGACGTGGCAGACCGGGTCCGCGCTCCCCGCAGGCCCGGTGGCGTCGGGAAAGCCCAGGGACGGGTTCACCGTGTAATCCACCGCCGGCCGGCCCCGCCGGTCGCCGCGGAGCGAGACCATGCAGAGATCGCCTCGGCGCGCCCGCAGGGTCTCGTGGTCGGTCCAGCCCGGCACCGCGAGATTGGTGATGAAGAGCCCCGCATCTTCGCCCGGCGCGGCGATGATCTCCTGTGCGATCTCGCGTCCGCGCGGTGTCTTCAGGTCGATGGCGACGGAGCGCTTGCCCTTGTTCATCCCCGCCCAGAAGAGGCTGCGACCCTCCGGCGTCACCGGCCAGCGCGCCGCGTCCAGTCCGCCCTGCGGCAGGTCGAGGCGGATCACGTCGGCGCCCATCTGCGCCAGCGTCATTCCCGCGAGCGGCACCGCCACGAAGGCGGAACTCTCGACGACGCGCGTGCCCTGGAGGATGCCGCTCATCGCGCCCACTCCATCCGTGCCTCGAGCCCGACATGGCCGGCCGAGGCGATCGTCGCGAGATCGAGACCCGTGCCCGCCGGGTCGGCCCGCCCGCCGAGCCGCAGGCCGTGATCGTGGAACATCGGGTGTAACCCGCGGAAGCGGAAGCGCGCGGGCGCCCGTCCGCCATGCCGCTCCGCCGCCTCGGCAAGCCAGATCGCCTGCATCGGGCCGTGGACCACGAGGGCGGGATATCTCTCCACCTCGCGGGCATAGGCGAGGTCGTAATGGATGCGGTGCGCGTTGAAGGTCGCGGCGGAGAACCGGAACAGCCGCGCCTCGTCCACTGTCACCTCCTCCTCGAAGTCGAGCGGGTCCGGGGCGGGGACGCGCTTCGGCGGGCGGAACCTGTCGGGGATGCCGAGATAGACGATGTCCTGCTCCTCCTCGACCGCGCCGCCGGCCGCGCCCTCGACCAGATGGCCGACCCGGACGAAGGCCATCGGCCCGGCCCCGCCCTGCTTCTCGGTCACATCCAGGATCTCGGAGCGACGGTGCAGGCGCTCGCCGATCCGCAGCCGGCCATGGAAGACGAGCCGGCCCCCCGCCCACATCCGCCGCGGGAAGGGCAGGGGGGGCAGGAAGCCCCCGGGCGCCGGATGCCCGTCGCGGCCGAGGTCGGAATGCGGCACGAAATCGGGAAAGGCCGCCCAGTGCCAGAGGCTCGGCAGCACCGCGCCGGGGCCGAGCTCCCGCACCGGCGAGGCGGCGTGTCCGACCGCCGCGCCGAGCATCCCCGCGAGTTCGGCCGTCAGGCAACCCTGCCGCTCGGCGCGCCCGCCCCCGTCCCCGGAGCCCTCCGCGAAGGTCTCGCGCCGGGTCACGCCGCCGCCCGGCGCTGCAGGATCTCGGCCATGGTCGCGCCCATGGCGGAGGGGTTCGGGGCCACCTCGATCCCGGCGGCCGACAGCAGCTCGACCTTCTCCTGCGCGCTTTCTCCGAAGGCGGAGATGATCGCGCCGGCATGGCCCATCTGCCGGCCCCTGGGCGCGGAGAGCCCGGCGACATAGGCGACCACCGGCTTCGACATCCGGTCGCGGACGAAGACCGCCGCCTCGGCCTCCTGCGGCCCGCCGATCTCGCCGATCATCATCACCGCGTCGGTCTCCGGGTCGGCCTCGAAAAGCTCCAGGATGTCGCGGAAGGAGGAGCCGTTGATCGGGTCGCCGCCGATGCCGATGGAGGAGGAGACGCCGATGCCGAGCGCCGAGAGCTGCGAGGCCGCCTCGTAGCCGAGCGTGCCCGAGCGTCCGACGATGCCGACCCGGCCGGGGGTGTAGATATGCGGCGGCATGATCCCCATGAAGCCCCGGCCCGGCGAGATGATCCCGGCGCAGTTCGGCCCGATGAGCCGCATCTTGCGCTCCCGCGGATAGCGGCGCAGGAACCGCTTCACCCGCATCATGTCCTGCGCCGGGATGCCGTCGGTGACGCAGACGGCGGTGCGGATGCCCGCATCCGCCGCCTCCATCATCGCGTCGGCGGCGAAGGGCGGCGGCACGAAGAGAAGCGCGGCGTCGGCGTCGCGTTCCTGCACCGCCTCGCGCACCGTGTCGAAGACCGGGCGGCCGAGCACCTCGGTGCCGCCCTTTCCCGGCGTCACCCCGGCGACGACGTTGGTCCCCGCCGCGATCATCTCCTGCGCGTGGAATTGCCCGATGCGGCCCGACAGGCCCTGGACGACGACGCGGGTGTGCTCGGTTATCAGGATGGCCATGGCTCTCGTCCTCCTCAGGCGGCTGCAGGCTGCGGGCGGGCGCGGACGGCGGCCTCGGCGGCCTCCGCCAGCGTGTCGGCGGTGATGATCGGCAGGCCGCTCGCGGCGATGATCCGGCGCCCTTCCTCGACATTCGTGCCCGAGAGCCGCACCACCACGGGCAGCTCGACGCCGACCTCGCGGCAGGCCCGCACCACCCCTTCGGCGATCCAGTCGCAGCGGTTGATCCCGGCGAAGATATTGACCAGCACGACGGCCACGTTGGCGTCCGACAGGACCGTGCGGAACGCGGTGCAGACCCGCTCCGGGCTGGCGCCGCCGCCGATGTCGAGGAAATTCGCCGGCTCGCCCCCGGCGAGCTCGATCATGTCCATGCTCGCCATGGCGAGCCCGGCGCCGTTGATGATGCAGCCGATATCGCCGGTCAGGCCCACATAGGAGAGGCCGTTGTCGCGCGCCGCGCTCTCGCGCGGATCCTCCTGGGCGGGATCGCGCAGCGCGGCGACCTGCGGCCGGCGGAAAAGCGCGTTGGTGTCGAAGGACATCTTGGCGTCGAGCGCCACGAGCCGGCCGTCCCCGGTCACCACCAGCGGATTGATTTCCACCATCGTCGCGTCGAGGTCGCGATAGGCGCGGTAGCAGGCACGCAGCACCGCCACCATCTGGCCCGTGAGCCCGCCGCGGAGCCCGAGCCGGAAGGCGAGCTCGCGGGCCTGGAACTCGGCGAGGCCCACCGCGGGGTCGATCACCATCCGGACGAGGCTTGCGGGATCCTCGTCGGCGATCTCCTCGATCTCCATGCCGCCATTTGCGGAGGCGACGATCATGATCCGTTCCGAGGCCCGGTCGAGGACGAAGCCCAGATAGAGCTCGCGGCCGATATCGGAGACCTCCTCGACCCACAGGCGATAGACCTGCCGGCCCGCCGCGCCGGTCTGCCGCGTGACCAGCGTGCGGCCCAGAATCTCGGCGGCGTAGTCGCGCACCTCCGCCTCCCCTCGGCAGAGCTTCACGCCCCCCGCCTCGCCGCGGCCGCCGGAATGGATCTGTGCCTTGACCGCGCAGGCGCCGCCGCCGAGCTCGCGGCAGCGATAGGCCGCCTGTTCGGGCGACCAGGCGAGCCCGCCCCGCGGCACCGGCACACCGAAGCCGGCGAGGATGTCCTTCGATTGGTGTTCGTGAATGTCCATCTCTCTGCCCTCCCTCCGCGCTCAGGCGTCCTGCTTGGCGGCGATCGCCTTGGCCACGTCGATGACGTTGCGCGCCATCTTCTCGCTCGCCGCGTCGATCATCCGGCCGTCGAGGCTGGCGGCGCCGCGGCCCTCCGCCTCGGCCTGTTTCAGCGTCTCGATGATCCGCTCGGCGCGGGTCACCTCGGCCTCCGGCGGGCTGAACACCTCGTTGGCCATGCCGATCTGGCTGGGATGGATCGCCCACTTGCCCTCGCAGCCGAGCGCCGCGGCCCGCCGCGCGCCGTCCCTGTAGCCGTCGGGATCGGCGATGTCGCCGAACGGCCCGTCGATCGCCCGGAGCCCGTAGGCGCGGCAGGCGACCACCATGCGCGAGATCGAGGCGTGCCACTGGTCGCCCGGATAGTCCGGGTTCAGCCCGCCGATGTTCACGGTGCGCGCGCGCATCGAGGCCGCGTAGTCGGCGACCCCGAAATGCAGCGCCTCCAGCCGGCCGCCGAACTGCGCGATGGCCTCCACGTTGGCCATGCCGAGCGCGGTCTCGATCAGCGCTTCGAGCCCCACCCGTTCGCTCAGGCCGCAGGCCTGCTCGATCTGGTCCATCATGGTCTCGGTGGCGTAGAGGTCGGCGGGCACGCCGACCTTCGGCACCAGCAGCGTGTGGATGCGGCCGCCGGCCTGCTCCATCAGGTCCACGACGTCGCGATACATGTACTGCGTGTCGAGCCCGTTGATGCGCACCGAGACGGTCTTGCCCCGCCCCGCCCAGTCGATGTCGTTCAGCGCCTGGATCGCGTTGCGGCGCGCCTGCGCCTTCTCCGGCGGCGCCACCGCGTCCTCGAGGTCGAGGAACACGAAGTCGGCGGCGCTCTCCACGGCCTTGTCGATCATGCCGGGACTGGAGGCCGGCACGGCGAGTTCCGAGCGCTGCAGGCGCTGGCGGCGGAGAGGGTGAAGCGTGTGGGACATGGGCCCGGCCTCCGGTTCGAGTGCGATGGGGTTACTCGGCGGCGATCGCCAGGCGCGGCTGTCCCGCGTCGCCGAAGGCGTAGTAGCCCTGCGCCGCGCCGACCCCCGATCCGAGCGCGACCTTCACCCCCGCCCGGGCCATGGCCATCTCCGCCACGCCGAGCGCGCTGAGGCACATGCCCTCGTTGAGGTCGCCCAGATGGCCGATGCGGAACACCTTGCCGGCGAGCTGCGCGAGGCCGCCGCCGAACGACGTGTTGTACTCCTCGTAGGCGATCTTCAGCATCTCGCGCGCATCCACGTCCGAAGGGACCCGCACCGCCGAGACCGTGTCGGAGTAGAACGAGGGATGCTCGGCGACGAGGCCCAGGCCCCAGGCGGAGACGGCGCGGCGCACCCCCTCGGCCAGCCGGTGGTGGCGGGCGACGACATTGTCGAGCCCCTCGGCATGGAGCCGGGCGAGCGCCGCTTTCAGCCCGTGCAGGATCTGCGTCGGCGGCGTGTAGGGAAAGTAGCCGTCGGCGTTCATCTTCCGCATGTCGCGGAACTCGAAATAGGCGCGCCGCATGGTGGCGGTCTCCGCCGCCGCCATCGCCTTCGGGCTGACAGCGAGGATGCCGAGCCCGGCGGGGCACATCAGCCCCTTCTGGCTGCCGGTGACGGCGAGGTCGACGCCCCAATCGTCCATCCGGAAATCGAGCGAGCCGATCGAGGAGACCCCGTCGACGAACAGGAGCGCGTCATGGAAGCTGTTGTCGAGCGCCCGGCGTACGCCCGCCACGTCCGAAGTCACCCCGGTCGCGGTCTCGTTGTGGGTGACGAAGACCGCCTTGATCTCGTCGCCCTTGTCGGCGCCCAGCAGGCGCTCGAACTCCTTCACCGGCGCGCCGGCGCCCCAGGGCACGTCCACGAGCACGACCTCGAGGCCGAGCCGCCCGGCCATCTCCGCCCAGAGCGCGGAGAACTGCCCGTGGCGGGCCATCAGCACCTTGTCGCCGGGATTGAGCGTGTTGGTGATCGCCGCCTCCCAGGCGCCGGTCCCCGATCCCGGAAAGAGGAAGACCTCGGCCGTCTCCGACCGCATCACCGTCTTCAGGTCGCGGAACAGGCCGAGCGTCAGGTCTCCGAAATCCGAGGCGCGCATGTCCTGCATGGGCACGTTCATCGCCTGCCGGACCGGCTCGGGGATGTTGGTGGGGCCGGGGATGAAGAGATGGGTCTGGCCGGTGCGCATGGGATGTCCTCCTGGGTCGTTGCCTCTCCCTGCGCGATCCCCCCGCCGTGCTGCAAAGCAAACCGGGTCCTGCTGTGAATGCGCGAATTTACAAGACGCAGGAATTGTCAAAATGTAAAAACGGGATTAGTGTGCGGCATGGCGAAGACGTTCATCGGCCCGCGATTGCGGCGCCTCCGGCTCGACCGGAGCGAAACCCAGGCCGCGATGGGCAAGGCGCTGGGCATCAGCACCTCCTACGTGAACCTGCTGGAGAAGAACGAGCGCTCGGTCTCCGTCCCGGTGCTGCTGAAGCTCTTCGAGGCCTATGGCGTCGACTGGCGCGACATCGCCGAGGACGAGGACACCGCCGCCTTCGCCGACCTGCGCGGCGCGCTGGCCGATCCGCTCTTCGAGGGCGTGCGGCCCGACCTGACGCAGCTCCGCGCCGCGCTCACCCACAGCCCCGACCTCGCCGCCGCCTTCCTGCGCGTGCACCGCGCCTACCAGGCCGCCTCCGAGCAGATCATGAGCCTCGCCGGCGCCCGGGACGGCGACAGCCCGCTGGTGGCGGCCTCGCCGGAGGCGGTGGTGCACAACTTCTTCCGCGACCACCACAACCACTTCCCCGAGCTTGAGACGGCGGCGGACATGTTCTGGGCCGGTCGCAAGGTGCCGCCCGACGAGGTCTACGGTGCCGTCAAGGAGCGCCTGCGCGAAAAGCTCGGCCTCCATGTCCGTCTCGTCCCCGTGACCGAGATGCCGGGCACGTTGCGCGAATACGACGAGACCCGGAAGGAGGTGCGGCTCTCGGAGGCGCTCGACCATCCGAACCGGGTCTTCCAGCTCATCCATGTCAGCGCCCTCGTCGAGCACCGCGAGGCCCTCGACGCGATCCTCGCCGAGCCCGATCTCGACGCTCCCGCCCGCCGCGCCCGCTGCCGGGTGGAGCTCGCCAATTACGTCGCCGCCGCCGTGCTGATGCCCTACCGCCCCTTTCTCGCCGAGGCGAAGGCCAGCAAATACGATTTCGACCACCTCGCCACGCGCTTCGGCGTCAGCTTCGAGCAGGCCTGCCACCGGGCGACCACCCTGCAGCGCACCAGCGCCCGCGGCGTGCCGTTCTTCTTCCTGCGGATCGACAAGGCCGGCAACGTCACCAAGCGCTTCAACTCCACCGATTTCCAGCTCGCCCAGTATGGCGGCGCCTGTCCGCGGCTCGAGGTCCACACTTCGTTCCGCACTCCCGGTCGCGTCGTCAGTCAGGTCGTGGAGATGCCCGACTCCAGCCAGTTCTTCGTCTTCGCCCGGAGCGTCGACCGGCCGCGCTTCTCGCGCCACACGACCGACACGCGCCTCGCCGTCGCCATGGGCTGCGCGCTCGATCACGCGCGCGAGATCGCCTATGCCGAGGAGGTCAGCCTGACCCGCGCCCGGATCACCCCCATCGGCATCAATTGCCGCGTCTGCCCCCGCGCGAATTGCGACCAGCGCGCCCATCACGCGCTGCTGCTCGCCGACCCGGTGGACGAGACCCGCCGCGGCGCCACCCGCTACGGCGTCTGAGCGCGCGCCCGGGCGACCCGGCGCCGCTTTGACATCCGCGCCGGATGCGCGCAGGCGAGGGGCCATGTCGCAGATCGACTTCCGCGCGGCCCCCCGGAGGATGCCGCCCCTCGCTCCCGCCTACGCCGTCGTCGCGCTCGCGGGCGGCCTTCTGTGGTACGTCTCCCGGTTCCATCCCGCGGCGATGCCCGCCATCGGCCCCTACGAGTTCTCCTGGCCGATCTGGCTCGCCGTCACCCTCTCGGCCCTGTGGTATCTCCGCGGGCTCGGGCGGCTCGCGCCCGCCGACCGTCCGCCGCTCTGGCGCCGGATCGCCTTCTTCGCCGGGCTGGCGCTCCTCTACGTGGTGACCCAGACCGGGTTCGAATATCTCGCCCAGCGGATGTTCTTCACCAACCGCATCCAGCACGTCGTCATGCACCATATCGGCGCGATGCTCGTGGCGCTGAGCTGGGCGGGGCCGGCGATCCTGGCCGGCGGCCCGGGTCTGCTCCGCCGTGTCGCGGCGAGCCGGCCGGTGGCGGCCGCCTTCCGCGTCGTGCAGCAGCCGGTCCTCGCCGCGGCGCTCTTCGTCGGGCTGTTCTATTTCTGGCTGATCCCGCCGGTGCATTTCCGCGCCATGCTCGACCCGGTGCTCTACCCGGTGATGAACTGGTCGATGGTGCTCGACGGCATCCTGTTCTGGACGCTGGTGCTCGATCCCCGTCCGGCGCCGCCGGCGCGGGTGCGCTTCGGCATCCGCGCGGCGCTGGCGGTGGCGGTGATGTTCCCGCAGATCCTCCTCGGCGCGCTCGTCACCTTCGCCGGGCGCGACCTCTTTCCCTATTACGCCTTCTGCGGCCGCTACTTCCCCTCGATCAGCGCCGTCACCGACCAGCAGATCGGCGGCCTCGTCATCTGGATTCCGCCGGCGATGATGAGCGTCGTCTCGCTGCTGATCGTGGTCGGCAACATGATGCGCGCCGAGCGGTCGGGCTGAGGTCTCAGGCGCCGATCAGCCGCGACAGGTCGCCCGCGGCGGCCTCGATATCGGCCCCGGCGGTATGGAAGTCCGGCCAGATCAGCCGGGCATCGCCCTGGGCGTCGAAGACATAGACGGAAGTGCCGTGGGAGACGGCGTAGTAGTCCTCCCCCGGCTCGTGCTCTGCCACCTTGTAGGTCACCCGGTAGCGCCGGGCGAGGCTGGCCAGCCGGTTTTCGTCGCCCCTGAGCGCGGTCACCCGGTCGCCGAAGGCGGCGGCGTAGCGCGCGAGCACCTGCCGCGTGTCGCGCTCGGGGTCGACGGTGACGAAGAGGATGGAGAGCCCCTCCGCCGCGGGGCCGAGCGCGTCGGCAAGGGCGGCGAGATTGGACAGCGTCAGCGGGCAGATGTCGGGGCAGTAGGTGTAGCCGAAGAAAAGCGCCACGACCTGCCCGCGATACGCCTCCTCGGTCACCGCCGCGCCGTCCTCCGCGCGGGTCATGGCGAAGGCGAGATCGGGCAGCGTGCCGGCGACGTCGATCCCGTACCATTCCTCCGCGCCGTCCCGGCAGCCCGGCAGGGCCAGCGCGGCCGCGCCTCCGGCCAGGCCGCACAGCACGCGGCGCCGCCCCGGCATGTCAGGCCGGGACGAGAAGCGCCAGCGCGCCCACTCCGAGGGCGCCGGCGAGAAACACGACCGCGACGAGGGCGAGCAGAAGGCCGAGCTTCCGGTTCGCGGCGTGCGGACCCGGGGCCGCTCCGCGCTCCGCGGGTCGGATCTCCCGGTCTGGTGATGCGTCATCCATGAAGGCTCCTCTTGTCTCTGCCGGGCGCCCGGCGGCGACGGGCGCAGGACTCGCCCCGATCCGCCGCGCCCGCAACCCCGCGGCCCATCACGATGCCGAGCCCGGCGCGCCGGAGACCCCGCCGCGCGGTCCGATCGGGCGCGGGGAGCGCCACGAAAGTCTTAGAGCAAAATCGCCTCCGGCCCGCGCCGTCGTGGTATCATCGCCCGGACGGGGGTCGGCCCCGGCGCGGGGAGACGCTGTGCGTGGCGCGCCCCGGTGTCGCGGCCGCCGCGCGGTCGCTGCGAGACCGGCCGCCGTCGCAGCCACAGCCTCGGGAGGATGACATGGAAGATCTTCGAACGGCCTGCGACGCCGTCCTGGCGGGCGTGGTCTCCGGCGAGCCGCGGGTTCCGGGCGTGGTGGCCATGCTCACCGACCGCGAGCGCGACATCTATGCCGGCACCGCCGGCGAGCGGCGCCTCGGCGGCGCGCCGATGACCGAGGATACGGTCTTCGCCATCTTCTCCACCACCAAGGCCATCACCGGCACGGTGGCGCTGCAATGCGTGGAAGAGGGCCTGCTGGATCTCGACGCCCCGGCGAAGGACTACGCCCCCGCCATCGGCCGGCTGCAGGTGATCGAGGGGTTCGACGCGTCCGGCGCGCCGCGGCTCCGGGCGCCGAAGAGCGACATCACCACGCGCCAGCTCATGCTGCACACCGCGGGCTTCGGCTACGACTTCTTCAACGAGACCTATGCCCGCCTCGCCCGCGAGCACGGACAGCCCTCGGTGGTCACCGGATCGCGCGCCGCGCTCGAGAGCCCGCTGCTGTTCGATCCCGGAGAGAAATGGGAATACGGCAGCAACATCGACTGGCTCGGCCAGGTGGTCGAGGGCATCCGCGGCAAGCGTCTCGGGCAGGTCATGGCCGAACGCGTCTTCGAGCCCCTGGGCATGGCCGAGATCGCCTTTACCCGCTCGGAGGCGATGAAGGCGCGCAGCGCCACCGTCCATGCCCGCGGCGCCGATGGCGGGCTGACGCCGATGGACGAGTTCGCGCTGCCGGACGATCCCGAGGTCCAGATGGGCGGCCACGGGCTCTACGCCACCGTGCCCGAATACATGAAGTTCATCCGCATGTGGCTGAACGACGGCGCCGGCCCGGACGGCCCCGTGCTGCGGCCCGAGACGGTCGGCTGGGCGGTCCGGGGCGCGCTCGCCCCGCCGCAGAAGGTGACGATGCTGCCCGGCGTGATCCCGTCGCTGTCGAACGACGCGGAGTTCTTCCCCGGCCTCGCGAAGGACTGGTCCTACACCTTCATGGTCAATTCCGAAACGGCGCCCACGGGCCGTCCGGCAGGCGCGCTCGGCTGGGCGGGGCTCGCCAACAGCTTCTTCTGGATCGACCGGGAGACCGGCATCGGCGGTTACTGGGCGACGCAGATCCTACCCTTCGGCGATCCGGTCTCGTTCCCCGGCTATATCGGGTTCGAGACCGCTACCTACGGGGCCCTGGCCGGCCGCAAGGCTGCCTGACGGCGCGCCCCGCCCGAGACGACCGGGCGGCGGGGGCAGGACCCTCGCCGCCGGGCATCGAGGCAGGAGGACGGCGATGGCAGAACGCACTGGCAGCGACGACCCGTTCGACGGCGGACCGGACGCGGCCCCGCCCCAGGCGGCGCGCATGGCCGCCGGATCGCCGCCCGCCGGAGAGGGGCCCGGCCCGGCCCGGCGGGCGCGCGGCGCCAGCCGCCTCACCGCCGCGCAGGAACGGCGCATTCTGGAGGTCATCGAGGTCGATCTGGCGGGGCCGCTCGATCTGGCGGCCCTGGCCGGTGCGCTCGGTCTCAGTCCCTGGGTCTTCGCCCGGAAGTTCCGCCGGAGCTTCGAGGCCTCGCCCTACGCCTTCGTGATCTCCCGGCGGCTGGCGCGCGCGCGGCGGCTGCTCGCCGAGGGGACCACGCCGATCAAGGCCATCGCCGTGGATTGCGGATTCGCCGACCAGTCGCATCTGACGCGGATGTTCTCGCTCCGCTTCGCCGAGACGCCCGCCCTCTTCCGGCGGCGCGAATGTGCCTCGCGTCACTCGGCCGCCGCACCCGTCGCCGCTCCGGGGCGGGTCATCGCGAAGCCGGAATAGCCGGCCTCGGCGATCTCGCGGCATTTGCGCCGGTAGGTCCCGACTCCGCCGGTATAGGACAGGACGCGTCGCGGCTTGCCCGGCACATTGGCGCCGTTGTACCACGAATTTGTCTTCGAGAAGAGCGTCGCCGCCGCGGTCTCGTCGTGGTGCCGGACCCAGGCCTCCTCGCCCTCCGCCGTGGGCTCCATCACCGTCGCGCCGGTCTCGCGCATGTGGCACAGGCAGTCGGTGATCCATTCGGTCTGCTGCTGCAGGCAGGTGGTCATGTTGCACAGCGCCGCCGAGGGGGCGAGCGGCGCGCCGGTCATGAACAGGTTCGGGAAGCCGTGCTTCTGCATCCCGAGCGTGGTGCGGATGTCGCGGCGCCATTCCTCGGCGAGCTTGCGCCCGTCGCGCCCGGTGATGTCGATCCGCGCCAGCGCGCCCGATCCCGCATCGAACCCCACCGCCATGATGATCGCGTCGAGCTCGAAGACGGCCCCGTCCGCGAGCCTCACCCCCTCCGGCACGATCCCGGCGATCGGGTTGTCGCGCACCGAGACGGCCTCGACGTTGTCGCGCAGATAGGCCTCGAGATAGTTCGTCTCGAGCGGCACCCGGTGCGTGCCGAAGCCGTAATCGCCCGCCTTCGGCACGAGGATGTCGATGAGCGTCGGATTCTTCAGCCGCGCGCTCATCTTGTCGCGCACGAATTGCGAGATCTCGTCGCTCACCGTCTCGTCGAAGAACATCTCCGCGAAGGAGGCGAGCCAGAGCTTCAGCGACCCGTCCGCGTGGATCTCCTCGAGGACCGCGCGGCGGGCCCCCGGGTCCATGTCGGCCCAGCTGTGCTCGAAATCGTACTCGAAGCCGGTGAAGGTATTGGGCAGGTTGCCCTTCAGCTCCTCGAAGCGGGACTTGTACCACGCCGCCTCCGCCTCGCCGTAGGCCGGGTTCTTCATCGGCAGCACGTATTGCGGCGTGCGCACGAAGACGGTCAGATGCTCCACGATCGGCGCGATGGTCTGGATCACCTGGATGCCGGTGGCGCCGACCCCGATCACGCCGACGCGCCTGCCCGCCAGCTCCAGCCCCTCCTTGGGGTAGCGCCCGGTATGGACGATCGGCCCCTCGAACCTGTCCTGGCCGCGGAAGCGGTCCTCGAGCGGGGCGGAGAGCATGCCGGTGCAGCCGATCAGGAATCGGGTGTCGTAGCTCTCCCCGGCATCGGTCTCGACCTGCCAGCGTCCGGTCGCTTCGTCGTAGGCGGCCCGCGTCACCCGCGCCGAGAAGGTGATGGCGCGGCGCAGGTCGAGCCGCTCGGCGACGTAGTGCAGCCAGCGCTCGATCTCGGGCTGGCCGGGGAAGCGCTCGCTCCAGGTCCAGTCCTTGTAGAGGGCCTCGTCGAAGAGATACTGGTAGATGTAGCTCTCGGAATCGAACTTCGCACCGGGATAGCGGTTCCAGTACCATGTCCCGCCGACGTCGGATCCGGCCTCCACGCCGTGCACGTCGAACCCGGCCGCGCGCAGCTGGTGGATCTGGTAGAGCCCGGCCACGCCGGCGCCGATCACCAGCGCATCGATCTGTCGCGTCATTCGTCGCCCCCCTTGCCCGATCCCTGATCCGTTCCGGCCGGGGGCGCCCGCCGGCCGATGCCGCAGGGGAAGGCTACACGCGCCGCGGGTGGCGGGTCTTGAACGTTCCGGACCGGATCGGCCGAGACACGGCGCCGCTGCGCCGCACCGGAGGAGACGCGCCGACCGGATCGTGGCAGGATGGCGCCCACACCCGCCGGGAGACCCCGCCATGCATCGCCTGTCCCTCGTCCTCCTCGTCGCCGCCTGCGCGCCCACGCCCACGCCCGCGCCCGACACAGGCGGCCTCGTCCTCCTCCGCCCCTACCGCAGCGAGGGCGATCCCTGCCGCCTCGCCGGCGAGAGCGCCGCCACGATCGACTATCTCGACGATGCCGCCGACCTCGTCGCCTGCCCGGCCGGCATGGAGAATCCCGGCACCTTCCCCCTCGACACCGGCGGCACCGAAGTCGCCCGCACGGGCGGCTACGTGCTCTACTCGGTGCCGCGGCGCTAGGAGAGGGCGGTGCCGGTCGCCGGACCGGCGGCGCCGCCCGTCGATCCGGGAACCGCGCCGCCGGAACCCTTCTAGCCCCGGATCGACCCCCATAGGTCGTACTCGCCGGCTTCCTCCACCTCGACTGTCACGATGTCGCCGGGGCCGAGCCGCTCGTGGCCCGCGTCGATATAGAGATGCCCGTCGATCTCCGGCGCGTCGCCCTTCGTCCGGCAGGTCGCCGCGTCCTCCTCCACGAGGTCCACGATCACCTCCATCCGCTGCCCGACCTTGTCCGCGAGCTTGCGCTCCGAGATCGCCTGCGCGGCCGCCATGAACCGCTCCCAGCGCTCCTGCTTGACCTCCGGCGCGACATGGCCGGGCAGGGCGTTCGACCGCGCGCCGGCCACGTCCTCGTACTGGAAGCAGCCCACCCGGTCGAGCTGCGCCTCCTCCAGCCAGTCGAGCAGATACGCGAACTCCGCCTCGGTCTCGCCCGGATAGCCGACGATGAAGGTCGAGCGCAGCACGAGATCGGGGCAGGCCGCCCGCCAGGCGGCGATCTCGTCCAGCGTCCGGGCGGAGGCCGCCGGCCGGGCCATGCGGCGCAGCACGTCCGGATGCGCGTGCTGGAAGGGCACGTCTAGATAGGGCAGCAGCCCCGATCCCGCCTCCGCCATCATCGGCACCAGATCGCGCACATGCGGATAGGGATAGACGTAGTGCAGCCGCACCCAGGCCCCGAGCGTGCCGAGATCGCGGGCCAGATCGAGGATCGGCGCCTTCGCCTCCCGCTCCCGCCGGTCGGTGCCGTAGGCCGAGGTGTCCTGGCTGATCACCAGAAGCTCGCGCACACCGGCCTCCACCAGCCGCTCCGCTTCCCGCATCACCGCCCCGTGCGGCCGCGATTGCAGCCGCCCGCGCATGTCCGGGATGATGCAGAACCTGCAGGTGTGATTGCAGCCTTCGGAAATCTTCAGATAGCTGTAATGCCGCGGCGTCAAGCTCACGCCCCGCGCCGGCAGCAGGTCCACGAACGGGTCCGGGTCCGGCGGCACCGCCGCGTGCACCGCGTCGAGCACCGCCTCGTATTGATGCGGCCCGGTCACCGCCAGCACCGTCGGATGCGCGCCGGTCACGTAGTCCGCCTCCGCGCCCAGGCAGCCGGTCACGATCACCCGGCCGTTCTCCGCCAGCGCCTCGCCGATCGCCTCCAGGCTCTCCGCCTTGGCGGAATCGAGAAACCCGCAGGTATTCACGATCACCGCGTCGGCGCCCGCGTAATCGGGCGAGATGCCGTAGCCCTCCGCCCGCAGCCGGGTCAGGATGCGCTCGCTGTCCACCAGCGCCTTCGGGCAGCCGAGCGACACCATCCCGATCGTCGGGCCGCCTCCGCGCCGTCCCGGCGCCACAAGGTCGAGGTCGCGATCGAGGCGCGGATGGGAGAGGTCGGGGCGGAGCTCGGGGGGATTGGCCATGCCCGCTCCTAGCGCATCCCCCGCCTCCCCGGAAGGGCGGCCCGCCGCCGAGGCGGGCGCGCCGCACTTGCCTCGCCGGGCGGCCCGCGCCAGGTTCTGCCCATGCTTCGCGCGCTCGCCCTCCTGTCCCTCCTTGCCGCCTGCGCCGCCAGCCCCGAGGTCACCCGCCGCGCCGGCCCGGACCTCTATCCCGGCGAGACGCCGCCGATGCGCTCCCTCGTCAACACCTATGCCGACCGCTACGGCGTGCCCCGCTCGCTCGTGCACCGGGTCATCCAGCGCGAGAGCGACTACCGCCCGCGCGCCCGCAACGGCCCCTATTACGGGCTGATGCAGATCCTGCCGCAGACCGCGCAGACCATGGGCCATCGCGGCCCGCCCGATGCGCTGCTCGAGCCCGGCACCAACCTGCACTACGCGGTCAAGTATCTGCGCGGCGCCTGGCTGGTGGCCGAGGGCGATGCGGGCGAGGCCGTCGGTCTCTATGCCAGCGGCTATTATGACGCGGCGAAGCGGAAATGCCTGCTTGTCGCCACCGGCCTCAACGACCGCGAGACCGCGCGCCGCTGCCGCTGACCGGAGCGCCGGGCGGTCGCCGCACCTCCGGCCATGTCCCGGGATCGGCCCGTGCAAGCGGTCCCGCCTCCGCTCCCCGGGCGCCGACGATATCTACAATTCGATCCGTTCTGTTCACAATTCCGCTCAATTCGCACCGCAGGTTGGCGCATCACGCCAACCGCGAGGTCAGACATGGCCATCCAGACCGACGATCTTCAGACGCTGCCCGCCCTCTGCGCTTTCGACGGCGCGCCGCTGCGCTGCGTCTCGCCGGACCTCTCGCCGACCTACAGGGTGAGCTACGAGATCCGCCCCGGCGACATCGACAGCTTCGTGCGCATCTGCGTGGAGATTCCGGGCCACGGCCGCCGGACCGATCTCGACGGCCTGCCGCTCTGCTCCGAGCACGACGCGGCGGTGGCCGTCGCCGCGCGGCTGCTCGACATGCCGGAGCAACCGGTCTTCGCGACCGGCGGGGCGCCGGGCGCGGCCTGGCAAGGCGGCCATCCGGCGGGGGCGGGCGCCGCGCCGGGGCCCGGCCTGCTCCTCGCAGGGGGGGCGCAGCCCCGGACGGACATGGTGACGGTCGGGGGCGCCGGCGGCGGCGCCGGGGATCTGCCCCATGGCGGCGCGCATCCCGTCGGGCCGCAGGCCGCGCGGCCGGAAACCGGATGGACGGAAGAGGTCGGCGGTGGGGGACCGGTCGGGTCCGATCTTCCCGGCCCGCTGCCGGTGCCCCTGCCGCCCTCGGGGCTCGCCCTCCTGGCGATCCTGCTCTCGCTCGCGCTCCTCGCCGGCCTGCGCCGCCGCGCGGCCTGACGGTCGCCCGGCGCGCCGGCACCCGTTGACGCCCCGCCCGGTGGTCGTCACCGTCCTGCGGCAGGGACGCGGATCGGGGGATGACGGCGGATGGACGTGACGGCGATCGTGCATATCGGGTCGTCCAAGGCCGGCTCCTCGTCGCTCCAGGACAGTCTCCTCGCCTCCCGCGCGGCGCTGCTCGCCAAGGGCGTCCTCGTGCCCACGCTCGACGAAAGGTCGCTCGACCAGTTCGCGCTCCGGCACCCGCTCGACGGCACCGACAGCGCGGAATGGCATCGGATTCGCGCCGCGGTCGACGAGCAGGTGGCCCGCCACCGGCCGCGGGCGATCGTCTTCTCCTCGGAGCATTTCTGGGCCCGCCATGCCGAGACCGCCCGGTTCGAGGCGATGTTCCGGCGCTGGGCGGACCGCCTGCGCCTCTGCCTCTACCTGCGCGAGCCCGCCGCGTATTACCTCTCCTCCGTCCAGCAGCGGCTCAAGGCCACTCACGACATGCCCGGCCCCGACACCTGGCTGATGCGCTATCGCCAGCGCGTGCAATCCTGGCGCTCCGCCTTCGGCGAGGATCTGCAGGTTTTCGCCTTCCAGCCCTCGTCCTTTCCCGAGGGATTCGTGGAGAATTTCGCCGCCCGCTTCCTGTCTCCGTTCGATGTCGGCCCGGCGGACCTGACCGTGCGGCGGTCGAACGAATCGCTCTCCGCCGAGGTCGTCTCGGCCATGCAGCTCTACCACCTCGTCAACCATCCCGGCGAACCCCGCGCCTTCACCGGCGAATCGCGGAAGGTCCGTCTCCTCCTGCAGCGCCTCGACGAGGCCGGGGGCGGCGCGACGAAGCTGCGCCTGAAGCCCGAATACCGCAGCCTGCTGATCGCGCGGCACGCACCCGATCTGGCATGGCTCGGGGAGGCCGAGGGACTCGCCTTCGACGGCATCGACTACGCCGGTCTGCCGCGGCAGCCGGACCCGGCGGAAGCGCTCGGACTGTCGCTCGTCTCCGAGATCGCGGAGGTGGACCCGGAGCGCCGCGACGCGCTGCTGTTCCGTGCCCTGAAGGATCTGGCCGCGCAGGTCGAGGCGGCCGCGGCGAAATCCGCCCGCGCCGCCGCGCCGGACCCCCCGCCGCCGTCGGGTCTCGCCCGGTTCCTGCCGCGGCGCTTCGGGCGCGGCTGAACCGCGGTTGCGGTCCCGTCGTTTGGTGGGATCTGCCGGAAGGCCCGCGCCTGCGGTCGCGGGCCGGATGGTAGCGTGGGGCGGACTTGAACCGCCGACCCCAGCATTATGAGTGCTGTGCTCTAACCGGCTGAGCTACCACGCCGTACATCCGCGATCGCAGATAGCCGGGGCGGGAGGGGGCGTCAAGCGGGCGCGGGACCTGCCGCGGACTCCGACGGGACTCCGACAGGAATCCGACAGGAATCCGACAGCCTATTCGGCGTCGCCGTGGACCGCGAGCTGGCTCAGATCGGCCTCAGGCGCGGGGATCGAGCGGAACGTCTCCCGCACCCCCGCCCCGGTCATCTCGCGGCTCACGGCGAGCAGGGTATTTTGGTCGTGATCGGCACAGAGATCCGCCATATCAAGCACTTGCTCCTCGGCGACGGGCCGCGCGGCGGCGATGTCCGGGGCGCCATAGGCCTCCACGAAATGCCGCGCGAGCGTATCGACGAGCCGCGCCGCCTCCGCCTCCTCGATCCGCGCGATGGCCACCAGACTGACCCGTCCGAACGTCTCGATCCCGAGCCAACCGTTTGAGAACGCCTGCTTTTTCTTCGCCTCCAGCCGGTCCGCATCGAGATCCGCAAAGGCGAACCCGCCCGGAATGCACCATTCCCCCGTCCGCGCCGGCCGCTCGAAGACCAGCATGTCCGACTCGTCCAGATGCACCGCCCGCGCGAGCTGCATCACGCCCGCCCCTCCGTCACGAGAGTGCGCGCGATCTGCCTGAACGCCTGAGCCTGCGGGCTTTCCGGCTTCGACACGACGATCGGCGCGCCGCCATCCGAGGAGGTGCGGATGTCGATATGCAGCGGTATCTCGCCCAGCAGGGGGACGCCGATCTTCCGCGCTTCCTCGGCCACGCCGCCATGGCCGAAGACATGCTCCTCATGCCCGCAATTGGAGCAGATATGGGTGCTCATGTTCTCGATCATACCGTATATCGGGGTGTGCAGCTGATTGAACATGTCGATGCCCTTGCGCGCGTCGAGCAGCGCCACGTCCTGCGGCGTCGAGACGATGATCGCCCCGTCCACCTCCGCCTTCTGCGCCAGGCTCAGGGTCACGTCCCCGGTTCCCGGTGGCAGGTCCACGATCAGCGTGTCGAGCCCGCCCCACTGCACCTGCAGGAGCATCTGCTGCAGCGCGCCCATCAGCATCGGCCCGCGCCAGACAACGGCCTGTCCCTCGCCCACCATGAGACCGATGGACATCATTGTAACCCCATGATTCCGCATCGGAAGAATGGTCTTTCCGTCGGGCGAGGCGGGTCGCCCGGAAACCCCCATCATGCGCGGCTGCGACGGTCCGTAGACATCGGCGTCGAGGAGTCCCACGCGCCGCCCCTCGGCGGCCAGCGCGCAGGCGAGGTTCGCCGATACCGTGGACTTGCCGACGCCTCCCTTGCCGGAAGCGACCGCGACGATCCGGTCGACGCCCGGCACCTTCTGCGGCGGGGCGGGCTGCGCCTTCTTCTGGCCGCCGCCCTTCAGGTCGGGGGGCGCCTTCTCGGAATGCGCCGTCATCACCGCCGACACGCTCGCCGCGCCGAGCGCCTTCACCCGCGTCTCCGCCTCGCCGCGGATGCGCTCGTAGGCCTTGCCCATCTCGCCCGGCACCTCGAGCACGAAGCGGACGGATTCCCCCTCCACGGTCAGTGCCTTGACCCGCCCCGCGGAGACGATGTCGCCGCCGGTTCCGGGGTCCGATATGCCCGACAGGGCCGTCTCGATGTCCTGTTTCGTGAGCGTCATTCCGGCGCCTGGCCCTTGATCGTGCCATCGATCTCGTGGCGCAGGTCCAGCTCCTCGATGGTGAGCACGACCTTCGCGGCGTAGCGCTTGCCGGCGGTTTCCGGGCCCGCCTCGCGCATCGCCTCCTCGATCGCCTGCTGCGAGGTGACGCCCACCTGCTTCAGAAACTTGCGCATCGACATGTTGAACTCGTCGTCCATCCCGCTCTCCCTTCCTATGTCACGGTGGCAGGTAGAGTCGCCGCCCGCCCGTGGCAACGCATCGCTCAGATCTTGCGCTTCCGGCCCTTGCGCTTCGGCAGCACGACCGCATCCTCCGGCTGCCCGTAATCCATCGAGGTGCGCGGAACCGGTTTCGGCGGCCCGGCGAGCATTCCCTCGTGCATCTGGCTCTTGACCCGGCAATCGTCGCACATCCGGATCAGGCGCACCGCCTTCGGGTTGGCGAACATCGCATGGCTGCCCGCGAGCTTCTCGGTGATCCGTTCGATCGTCGAGGCGACGCCGAAGGGCTTGCCGCATTCGACGCAGCGGAACGGCTCCTCCTCGTTCAGGACCCGCTGCGACAGGGCGGCGTCGCCGGCATGCATCCGCGGTTCGAGCGTGATCGCGTTTTCCGGGCAGATCGTCTCGCAAAGGCCGCATTGCAGGCAGGCCTCCTCCTGGAAGAGGAGCTGCGGCTTGTCGGGGTTGTCGCCGAGTGCGCCGGACGGGCAGAGCGGCACGCAGGCCATGCAGAGCGTGCAGGCATCGGTATCCACGAGCACCGCGCCGTAGGGGGCATGGTCGGGCAGGGGGGTGATCTCCTCGGCCGCCAGCGCCTTGGCGGACATCCGCGCCACCTGCCGGCGCGATCCCATGGGCAGCATCGGCTCGGGAGCTTCGCGGGGCGGCGCGCCGAGCGCGTCCGGCAGCGCCTCGGGGTCGCGGATGTCGATCAGGCGCAGCGCTTCCGGCCCGTCGATGGCGGCGGCGAGCTCCGCCTCCTGCTCCAGCGTCGCCCGGTCCGACCGGGGCGAGAGCAACAGTGACACGTCGGCGAAACCCGAGGCGCGCGCGGCGAGCGCCTCGGCATGGCCGAAGGCCGCGAGCGCGGGGAGGGCGATCGGGATCACGTCCGCGGGGAGTCCTGCTCCGTGGCGCGCCAGCAGGTCGATCAGCTCGCGCCCGTGCCCCTCGTCATGGACGAGGAGGCGCGGCCGGACGCCGCCCGCCTGCCTGTAGGTCGCGGCCAGCGTCGAGATCCGGCGCATGACGTGCGCCACGGGGGGCGCGTCGTAGCTGATCGCGCCGGAGGGGCACAGCGCGGAGCAGGCGCCGCAGCCGGCGCAGGCACGCGGGTCCACCGAGACATGGTCGCCGTCGGGCACGATCGCGCCCGTGGGGCAGGCGTCGAGGCAGCGCGTGCAGCCGGTCTGGCTGGCGCGGGAATGGGCGCAGATCGACGGCTCGAGGGCCACGTAAACCGGCTGCTCGAAGGTGCCGAGGAGCTGGCTCGCCTCCCAGAGCGCGTCGAAGACGGCCTCCGGACGGCCCGGATCGGGCCGCAGATAGCCCTGCCGCTTCTCGTGCGCGGGAAAGAGCGGCGTGCCGCCGGAGAGATCCACGATGACGTCGCATTCGCTCCGCCCGCCGTCGCGGGGCGGCGTCATCCCGAACGCGCCGCGTCCGCCGGGCACGACTTCGCTCAGAGCGTCGATCACCACCTCGAAGCCGCCGAGCGCGCCCGCCGCCCGTCGGATGCGGCCGTGGATCGGGTCGAAGGTGCGGCTGTCGGGCGGGGCCGCGCCGTCGGTCAGCAGGCAGGTGACCGCGAGCGTGCCGGCCAGCCGTTCGGCGGCCGGCACGGCGATCTCCGCGGCCCCGATCACCAGACAGGTGCCCGGGCTCTCCACGTCGATCGCCCGCGGCTCCGGCGCGGCGAGCGCCGCATCGGCAAGGAGCGCGGCCTGCTTCGGCGTCACCGCGCGGGGATCGTCGCTCCAGCCGGCGCGGTCGCGCAGGTCGACGACGGCCGGCGGCGCCACGCCGGCGTCCTCGGCCAGCGCCTCGAAGGTCGCGCGCTCCTGTTCGCAGGCCACGGTGACGCGCTCGGCGGAGGCGAGCGCCTCGGCCACGCGCCCCCTCTGCCGGCCGCAGAGATAGCTGTGCACCTGCGAGCAGGGCCGTCCCGTGGCGGCCGCGAGTCCCGGTCCGTCGATGCGCTGGCTGCCAAGGCAGTCGCAGAGCAGGATGGTCTCGGTCATTGTCGTCCCCCGCCTGTCCGGTCGTGCACCCTACGCGCAGGACCGGGGCTCGGCCAGAGCCGATCTCGCACGTTCCCGTGCGGGCCCGTGCGATCCGGGGGTTTTCCTCCCCGCGCGGCGCGGCCATGTTGGCGCCAGGAGGACGCCCATGCCCGACAGATCCGATTTCTGGTCCCGCCGTCGCCGCGCCGTCGCCGCCGAGGAGGCGGTCGAGGAACGCGCCGCCGACGCGCCGGCGGAGCCGCGCGAGGCCGAGGCGCTCGAGGAGCGCAGCGACGCCGAGCTTCTGGAGATGTTCGGCCTGCCCGATCCCGACACCCTGACCCCGGCCGATGCGGCGCGCTTCATGGCGCGCGAGATCCCCGCCCGCCTGCGCCGCCGGGCGTTCCGCAGCCTGTTCCAGAACCATCCCGAACTGTCGATGCCGGACGGGCTGCAGGATTACGACCACGACTACACCGACGCCGGGCTGGCCAGCCGCCCGCTCCGCACGCTCTGGAAGGGCGCCGGGCGGATGGCAGCGGCCGGGCGGGAGATCGCCGGAGCCGGCCAAGCGGACGAGGGAGGCGCGGAAGCCGCGCCCGCGACGCAGCCCGGCCCGCCGCCGGCCGATCCCGACCTGCTCCCCGCCGCCGCGCCCGAGAGCGAGCCGCCACCGGCGGCGGAGGAGGACCCGCCCCGGCCCCGCCGGATGGTCTTCCGCTTCGAGGAGCCCGCATCGTGAGCCAGGTCGAAGCCGGGACGGTCGCCGCCGAGGACAGGGCGCGCGCGGATCTCTATGCCTATCTCGCCGCGCTGCTCGCCGTGCCGCCCTCGGCGGCGCTGCTGGCGCGCAGCGCGGAGATCGCGGGCGAGGCAGAGACGCCGCTCGGCCGTGCCGTCGCCCGCATCGCGGAGGCGGCCGGCAGCACCGGGCCGGCGGAGGCGGAGCGGGAATTTACCCGTCTCTTCATCGGGCTCGGCCGCGGCGAGCTTCTGCCCTTCGCGAGCTACTACCTGACCGGCACGCTTCACGACAAGCCGCTGGCCCGGCTCCGGCGCGACATGGCGCGGCTCGGGATCGCCCGCGCCGCGGAGGTCTCCGAGCCAGAGGACCATATCGCCTCCATCCTCGAGATGATGGCCGGCCAGATCCTCGGCACCTATGGCGCGCCCGCGCCCCTGGCGACGCAGAAGGCGTTCTTCGACGCCCATCTCGAGCCCTGGGCAGGTCGCTTCTTCGCCGATCTGCGGGAGGCCAAGGAGGCCCGGCTCTATCTCGGCGTCGGCGATCTGGGCGCCGCCTTCATGAAGGTCGAGTCCCGCGCCTTCGCGCTCGCCTGAGGATCAGGCCGGCACGATCTCCGCCCAGACCGGCAGGTGGTCGGAGGCGTGGCGCGACAGCGGCGAGCGCCAGACCCCGGTGCGCGCCACTTTCCAGTCCCGTCCGACGGCGATCCGGTCGAGGCAGGCGAGCGGCCGCGCGGCGTGGAAGCTCGGACCCGGCGCCAGGATCCGCAGATCGCGGGCAAGCGGCGCGAAGCCCCGGACCTCGGACCATTCGTTCATGTCCCCGAGAAGGATCGTCCGCGGCAGCCAGTGCGGACCGGCGGCGGCCAGGATCGCGGCGAGCTGCCGCTGCCGGGAGCGGCGGTCGAGGCCCAGATGCGTCGCCGCGACCAGCGCCGGGCCCTCGCGCGTCGTCACCTCGGCGACGAGCGCGCCACGGGGTTCGAGGCCGGGCAGGTCGAGGCGGTGGACCGGCCCCGTGGACCAGCCGCGCCGGGCGAGGATGGCGTTGCCGTGCCAGCCGAGGCTCGGCCCGTTGTCGACGCCCACGGGTTCGAGCCCGGTCTCGGCCACCGCCTCGGGCGGCAGCGCCGCCGGGCGCGCGCCGAGGCGCTTGTCGCTCTCCTGGAGGGCCACGATGTCGGCGTCGATCTGCGCCACGACCCGGGCGATGCGGAACGGGTCGCGGCGCCAGTCGAGTCCGACGCATTTGCGGATGTTGTAGGTTGCGACGCGGATCATAGCTGCGGCGCCATCAGTCGCGAGACCCGCGCCAGCACCCGCCGCCAGACCGGCTGCTCGGCGAGATCCCGGTCGAGACGGAAGGCGTTGGCGAAATCGGTCTCCAGCATCGCCTCGACGCGGGCCGCCGCCTCCCGACTCTCGGTCACCACGGTCAGCTCGAAGTTCAGCAGGCCCGAGCGGATGTCGAGATTGACCGAGCCCACCGATGTCAGGTCGTCGTCCACGAGCGCGACCTTCTGATGGTTGAAGGCCGGCGTGTAGCGCCAGATTTCGCCGCCCGCGTGTCGCAGCTCGTCGAAATAGGCATAGGCCGCCCAGTAGGGCAGGAGATGGTCGACGCGGTGGGGGACGAGGATCTTCACGTCGACGCCGCGGAAGGCGGCAAGCTGGAGCGCGGCCATCACCTCCGAATCCGGCACGAAATAGGGGGTCGTGATCCAGAGCCGCCGCGTCGCGCGCTGGGCGAGGGCGACGAAATAAAGATTGCCGGTGTTCAGCCGGTCTGTCGGAGCGATGGCCAGCGCCACGGCGCGCATCTCTCCGGCGACCGGCGCGTCCCGGAAGGTGTCGCGGATGTCGGTGCCGGTGGCCCAGGCCCAGTCGGCGGCGAAGCTGCGCTCGAGCTGGTCCACCACGGGGCCGTCGAAGCGGGCGAAGGTGTCGCGCCAGGGTCCGTATCGCGAACGTCCGAGATAGGTCTCCGAGCAGTTCAGCCCGCCGGTATAGGCTTCCGTGCCGTCCACGACCACGAGCTTGCGGTGGTTGCGGTAGTTCCACTGGAACGGCCCGAGCGCGCGGCTCGGCCCTTTGGGACGCGCCGTCTTGACACCTGCCGCCCTGACCTTCCGCCAGTAGCTGCGGGGCAGGCCGACGAGCGGCAGCTCGTCGTGCAGCAGATAGACGTCGAGTCCCGCCTCGGCGCGCTCGACAAGCGCCGCCTGCAAGCGCCGCCCGATCGCGTCGTCCTCGATCGTGTAGAACTGGACGCAGACATAGTGCTGCGCCCGCGAGATCGCCGCGAACACGGCCTCGAAGGTCTGCTCGCCGTCGATGAGGAGGCCCATGTTGCAGCCCTCCTGCACCCGGTTGCCGGCGAGCCGGGCGAAGACCGCGAGCCGGTCGCCCGGCTCCGCGTCCGACTCTCCCCCGCCCTCGTCGTCGCCGATCCGCGCGTCCGATTCCCTCCGCTTCCGGGCGAACTTGGCGTAGTTGGCATAGCCGAAGAGCGCGTAGGCCGGAACGCCGGCGTAGGGATAGGCGAGGATCAGGACGATCCAGCCGACCGCGCCCTGGGGCGTGCGCGAGGTGCGGAGGGAAAGATAGCCGGCGACGAGGGCGGGAAGCGTCGCGATCGCCCGGGCCACCAGGTCCTTCAGTTCGAACAGGATCATCGCCCCTCCGGCGGTTCAGAGCCCTTCTCTATGCCAAACGCCCCCGCATGCCATCCTTTGGGTGCTTGAATTCGCGCGATCCCCCCCGTATTTCGCGCCCCAGCACACCGGAGAAGCGCCATGGCCGCGAAGACGAACCCGTTCCAGTTCATCCAGCAGACCCGCGCCGAGATCGCGAAGGTCGTCTGGCCGACCCGGCGCGAGGTGCTGCTCACCACGGTGATGGTGTTCATCATGGCGTCGCTGATGGCGGTGTTCTTCTTCTTCGTGGATTTCCTGATCCGCAGCGGTCTCGAGATGCTCCTGAGATCGGTCAGCTGAGCGGCGGGCCGCGGGCGGCCCGTCCCGGCGCGGGAGCGGGGTTGCGCCGGACCGGGCACGTCGTTATCTAGCCGCAACTTCCCCGGACATTGGCGTGCATCGAGATGGTTGCACGCCGATTTTTTGTCCGGGTCCCGCACCTGCGAACGGACAGAGACGAGGCGTATCCGAGATGGCGAAACGGTGGTATTCCGTAAGCGTTCTGTCGAACTTCGAGAAGAAGATCGCCGAGCAGATCCGCTCGGAGGTCGCCGACAGGGGGCTCGAGGAGCAGATCGACGAGGTCCTCGTGCCGACCGAGGAGGTCATCGAGGTCCGCCGCGGCAAGAAGGTGACGACCGAGCGGCGCTTCATGCCGGGCTATGTGCTCGTGCACATGGAGATGTCCGATACCGGCTATCACCTGATCACCTCGATCAACCGGGTGACCGGGTTCCTGGGTCCGCAGGGGCGGCCGATGCCGATGCGGGACGCCGAGGTGGAGGCGATCCTCGGCCGTGTCCAGGAGGGCGAGGAGACGCCGCGCATCGAGATCTCCTTCGATACCGGCGAGAAGGTGAAGGTCACCGACGGGCCTTTCGAGGGATTCGACGGCACCGTCGAGGACGTGGACGAGGACAACCAGCGCCTGAAGGTCTCGGTGTCGATCTTCGGCCGCGCCACCCCGGTGGAGCTGGAATACACCCAGGTCTCCAAGGACATCTGAAGTCTCCGCCGTTTCGCGCGAAAGGTCCGATCCGGACCTTATCCGCGGATAAGGGTGCCCGGGCGCCCCGGTCCCTTCCGTCCATCTTGTATTCTTGTATTCGGGCCGCGGCTCGTATAGGTCGCGCGCCTGTCGCCCTCGCGGGGGCGGCCCTTCCCGTGGGAGGCGGGGCGGTCGCGACCGTCCGCGCCGGACCACGTCGACAGCAAGGGACCGGGGCGCGCTCCGGGGCCCGTTGAAAGGAGACGGCCAATGGCCAAGAAGAAGATCGGCAGCATGAAGCTGCAGGTGAAGGCGGGGCAGGCCAACCCCTCGCCGCCCGTGGGACCGGCGCTCGGTCAGCGCGGCATCAACATCATGGAGTTCTGCAAGGCATTCAACGCCAGGACGCAGGACATGGAGCAGGGCGCCCCCTGTCCGACCCTGATCACCTATTATCAGGACAAGTCCTTCACGATGGAGATCAAGACGCCGCCGGCGTCCTACTATCTCAAGAAGGCCGCCAAGGTGAACTCGGGCGCCAAGACCCCCTCGCGGGAGACGGTGGGCACCGTCACCGTCCGCCAGGTCCGCGAGATCGCCGAGGCGAAGATGCGCGACCTGAACGCCCACACGGTCGAGGACGCGATGAAGATCATCCTGGGCTCCGCGTCCTCCATGGGAATCGAGGTGAAGTGATGGCCAAGCTCACGAAACGCCAGAAGGACCAGCGCGCCGCCGTCGAGGGCAAGGAGAACCTTTCCGTCGAGGAGGCGATCAAGCTCGTGAAGGCGACCGCCACCTCGAAATTCGACGAGACGATCGAGATCGCGATAAATCTCGGCGTCGATCCCCGTCACGCCGACCAGATGGTGCGCGGCTCCGTCCGTCTGCCTTCGGGCACCGGCAAGACCGTTCGCGTCGCCGTCTTCGCCCGTGGCCAGAAGGCCGAGGAGGCGCAGGCCGCCGGAGCCGACATCGTCGGCGCCGAGGATTTGATGGAGCAGGTGCAGGCCGGTCAGATCAATTTCGACCGTTGCATCGCGACGCCGGACATGATGCCGATCGTTGGCCGGCTGGGCAAGATCCTCGGGCCGCGGAACCTGATGCCGAACCCGAAGGTCGGCACGGTGACCATGGACGTGAAGGAGGCCGTCGAGGCGGCCAAGGGCGGCCAGGTCCAGTTCCGCGCGGAGCGGGCCGGGGTGATCCATGCCGGCATCGGCAAGGCCTCCTTCGACGACGCGGCGCTGGTCCAGAACGTCCGCGCCTTCGTGGACGCGGTGGGCCGCGCCAAGCCCGCCGGCGCCAAGGGCACCTACATGAAGCAGGTCGCCCTGACCTCGACCATGGGCCCGGCCCTGACCGTCGATCTGGCCTCGGCTACCGGCAACGTCTGATCCGGACGCGCAGGCGGGCCCCCGCGGGCCCGCCCTCTTCCCGGATCGCGCCTCGCGCACCCGCGCGCGGCTCACTCCACCGGCAGCATCAGGTGCTCGAAGGGCGTGTCGGCCCACATCACGTAGGGCTTGCTCGGATCTGCCTCGGCCTCCCGCGGATAGTCCTGCAGCATCGACTTCGCGGCGGCGCCCACGATCATCATATGCGGCCCCGTCTGGACCCAGGCGTTGTCCGCGGTCTTCTCGGTCGCGCCCGGCGCGATGTTGCTGGTTCCGCCGTCGCCGAGCAGCATGTAGATGACGCCGAGTTCCTCCGCGCCGGACTCGTCCGCCGACAGCAGGGCGTTCATCCATTTCATCCCGCCCGCATCGACGCACATCGGGTCGGTGCCCGGATAAAGGCAGGTCCAGCCATTGTTGCCTTCGCGCAGTGTCTGCATCTCGCCGGACCCGGTGACGTTCACGAGAGTGGCGTCGGCGAGCACGGCCTGCGGTGCGACGCCCTCCAGCCGCGCCGACAAATCCTCCGCGGTGATGTCGTCGGCCTGGGCATGGGCCGCGGCCGCCAGCAGCAGTGGCGCGGCGGCACGGGTGAGGATGCGTAGGGGTTTCATGGTGGCGCTCCTTTCATGGAGAACTGCGCCAACCGAGTCGGAGGCCTGCACGACTGTGTTAGCGGCATCACCATACTCCCTTGCGTGGATCGGGGCAAAGATGCCGGCGGCCCCGGCAGCGAAAGGTGCCGCTTTCTTGTCTTCCGAGGCACGAGTCCCTCGCGCGGAGGCCCCGAAGCTGCTATATCGGTGTGGTGGAGGGGAAATGCCGGTCACCGTAAGGTGAGCGCGCCCCCTTTTCATTCTCCGTTCATCTGGCTAGAGAAACGCGGTGGCCTTCGGCGCGATTCGCTCTGGGGGCTGCTTTCGTCCGAGACGGCGGGTCGGAGCGATCCGGTAAATCCTGCCCGAGACGGGAAGAGACATTCTGTTCGGTGCCGTTCGCGGCTTCGCTGGGGATGTGACGACCCGTTCGGACCGCATGGCCGGGCCTTCGCCCGGTCGGACTGAGCCGGAGGGGTTGCCCTCCAAGACTTGGAGTGAACTGTGGATAGAGCCCAGAAAGAGAAAGTGGTCGAGGAACTCGGCCAGATCTTCGAAAGCTCTGGCGTTCTGGTGGTTGCACACTACCAGGGCCTCACGGTCGCCGAGATGCAGGACCTGCGCGCGCGCATGCGCGAAGCGGGCGGGTCCGTTCGCGTTGCCAAGAACCGGCTCGCCAAGATCGCCCTGAAGGATTCGCAGATAGCTGACATCAGCGAGCTCTTCCTGGGCCAGACCGTCCTGTCCTATTCGGAAGACCCCGTGGCCGCGGCCAAGGTGGCGGACGAATACGCCAAGCAGAATCAGAAATTCGTGATTCTGGGCGGCGCCATGGGAGAGACGAGGCTGGACCCTGCCGGCGTGACGTCGGTCGCCAAGCTGCCGAGCCGCGAGGAGCTCATCGCTCAAGTGGTCTCCTGCATCGGCGCGCCCGCGTCCAACATCGCCGGAGCGATCGGGGCGCCCGCCTCGAACATCGCGAGCATCCTGTCGACCATCGAGGAGAAGGCCGAGGCGGCCTGATCCGCGGGAGGCCGCGGCTTGAATGCCGCGACGCAGAGACACATATAGACGAACGGAATCCAGAACATGGCTGATCTCAAAGCACTTGCCGAACAAATCGTGGGCCTGACGCTCTTGGAAGCGCAGGAACTCAAGCAGATCCTCAAGGACGAATACGGCATCGAGCCCGCCGCTGGCGGCGCGGTGATGATGGCCGGTCCGGCCGATGGCGGCGCCGGCGGCGCAGCCGAGGAGGAGCAGACCGAATTCGACGTGATCCTGAAGAGCGCCGGCGCGCAGAAGATCAACGTCATCAAGGAGGTCCGTGCGATCACGGGCCTCGGGCTCAAGGAAGCCAAGGAACTGGTCGAGGCCGGCGGCAAGGCCGTCAAGGAAGGCGTCGACAAGTCCGAGGCCGAGACCATCAAGGGCAAGCTCGAGGCGGCTGGCGCCGAAGTCGAGCTGAAGTGACGCCCGTGCGGGCCCTCGGGGCCGCAATCGCGTGACGAGCATGACCGATCCCGGGGCTGCCCGGGGTCGGTCGCCGCGTCTCGGAAAGGACCTTCTCCCGCCCTGCGCGGAGCGGTCCTTCCCCAGGGGCGGTTTCCGGATCGGGCGGCCGTCTGTGGGAAGACGGCCAGGGATTGATCCGGCCTCCGATTTCGCCCGGGCCCGCGCCTTTTCCCAGGAGGCGCCGGCCTGCGAAGAGAAAGGTGCATGTCTCCATGGCGACAAGCTATCTCGGCCAGAAGCGGCTTCGGAAGTACTACGGCAAGATCAAGGAAGTGCTGGAGATGCCGAACCTGATCCAGGTTCAGAAATCCAGCTACGACCTGTTCCTGAACTCGGGCGACCAGCCCGAGCCGCTGGACGGCGAGGGGATCAAGGGCGTCTTCCAGTCGGTCTTTCCGATCAAGGACTTCAACGAATCCGCGGTGCTGGAGTTCGTGGGCTACGAGCTCGAGAAGCCGAAATACGATGTCGAGGAATGCCAGCAGCGCGACATGACCTATGCCGCGCCACTGAAGGTCACGCTGCGCCTCATCGTCTTCGATCTGGACGAGGATACCGGCGCCAAGTCGGTCAAGGACATCAAGGAGCAGGATGTCTTCATGGGCGACATGCCCCTGATGACGCCGAACGGCACCTTCATCGTCAACGGCACCGAGCGGGTCATCGTCTCCCAGATGCACCGGTCGCCCGGCGTGTTCTTCGACCACGACAAGGGCAAGACCCATTCCTCGGGCAAGCTGCTCTTCGCCTGCCGCATCATCCCCTATCGCGGCTCCTGGCTCGACTTCGAGTTCGACGCCAAGGATCTCGTCTATGCCCGGATCGACCGGCGCCGGAAGCTGCCGGTGACGACCCTGCTCTACGCCCTGGGGCTGGACCAGGAAGCGATCATGCAGGCCTATTACGACGAGGTCTCGTTCCGGCAGGTCCAGAACAAGGGCTGGGCCACCAAGTTCTTCCCCGACCGGGTGCGCGGCACCCGCCCCGCCTACGATCTCGTGGACGCCGATTCCGGCGAGGTGATCGCCGAGGCCGGCCAGAAGGTGACCCCCCGCACGGTCAAGAAGCTCAAGGACGAGGGCAGCGTGAAGGAGTTGCTGCTGCCTTTCGACCAGATCGTCGGCCGCTACGTCGCCCGCGACCTCATCGACGAGGAGACTGGCGCGATCTTCGTGGAGGCCGGCGACGAACTGACCTGGGAGATCGGCAAGGACGGCGAGGTCACCGGCGGCACGCTGAAGGAGCTGCTCGACAACGGCATCACCGAGATCCCGGTGCTCGACATCGATAACGTCACCGTCGGCCCGTACATGCGGAACACGATGGCGCAGGACAAGAACATGAACCGCGAGACCGCGCTCATGGACATCTACCGCGTCATGCGTCCGGGCGAGCCGCCGACCGTGGAAGCCGCCTCGAGCCTGTTCGACACGCTGTTCTTCGATCCCGAGCGCTACGACCTCTCCGCGGTCGGCCGGGTGAAGATGAACATGCGCCTCGATCTGGACGCCGAGGACACCGTCCGCACGCTGCGCCGCGCGGACATCGTCTCCTGCATCAAGGCTCTCGTCGATCTGCGCGACGGCCGCGGCGAGATCGACGACATCGACCACCTGGGCAACCGGCGCGTCCGCTCCGTCGGCGAGCTGATGGAGAACCAGTACCGCGTCGGCCTGCTGCGCATGGAGCGCGCGATCAAGGAACGCATGTCGTCGGTGGAGATCGACACCGTCATGCCGCAGGATCTCATCAACGCCAAGCCGGCGGCGGCGGCGGTCAGGGAGTTCTTCGGCTCCTCGCAGCTCAGCCAGTTCATGGACCAGACCAACCCGCTCTCCGAGGTGACGCACAAGCGGCGCCTCTCGGCGCTCGGGCCCGGCGGCCTGACCCGCGAGCGGGCGGGCTTCGAGGTGCGCGACGTGCACCCGACCCATTACGGCCGGATGTGCCCGATCGAGACGCCGGAAGGCCCGAATATCGGCCTCATCAACTCGCTCGCCACCTTCGCGCGGGTGAACAAGTACGGCTTCATCGAGACGCCTTACCGCGTGGTGAAAGAGGGACAGGTGACCGAAGAGGTCCACTACATGTCCGCCACCGAGGAGATGCGCCACACCGTCGCGCAGGCCAATGCCAGGCTCGACGGGGAGGGCCGGTTCATCCAGGAATTCGTCTCGACCCGCCAGTCGGGCGACTACACCCTGGCGCCGATCGACAGCGTCGACCTGATCGACGTGTCTCCGAAGCAGCTGGTCTCCGTCGCCGCCTCGCTGATCCCGTTCCTCGAGAACGACGACGCGAACCGCGCCCTGATGGGCTCCAACATGCAGCGCCAGGCCGTGCCGCTCCTGCGCGCCGAGGCGCCGCTCGTCGGCACCGGCATGGAAGAGCGCGTGGCGCGCAACTCGGGCGCGGCGATCACCGCGCGCCGGGCGGGCGTGATCGACCAGGTGGACGCCACCCGGATCGTCATCCGCGCCACCGAGGATCTCGGGCTCGGCGATGCGGGGGTGGACATCTACCGCCTGCGCAAGTTCCAGCGCTCGAACCAGAACACCTGCATCAACCAGCGTCCGCTGGTGAAGGTGGGCGACATCGTGCAGAAGGGCGAGGTCGTGGCCGACGGTCCGTCGACGGACATGGGCGAGCTCGCGCTCGGCAAGAACGTGGTCGTCGCCTTCATGCCGTGGAACGGCTACAACTACGAGGATTCCATCCTCATCTCCGAGCGGATCACCCGCGACGACGTCTTCACCTCGATCCATATCGAGGAGTTCGAGGTCGCGGCCCGCGACACCAAGCTCGGGCCCGAGGAGATCACCCGCGACATCCCCAACGTCGGTGAGGAGGCGCTGCGCAACCTCGACGAGGCGGGCATCGTCTATATCGGCGCCGAGGTCGGTCCGGCCGATATCCTGGTGGGCAAGATCACGCCCAAGGGCGAGAGCCCGATGACCCCGGAGGAGAAGCTCCTCCGCGCGATCTTCGGCGAGAAGGCCTCGGATGTGCGCGACACCTCCCTGCGCCTGCCGCCGGGCGATTACGGCACCGTGGTCGAGGTGCGCGTCTTCAACCGCCACGGCGTGGAGAAGGACGAGCGCGCGCTGCAGATCGAGCGCGAGGAGGTCGAGCGCCTCTCCCGCGACCGGGACGACGAACTGGCGATCCTCGACCGCAACATCTATGCCCGCCTGCGCGATCTGATCCTCGGCAAGACTGCGGTGAAGGGGCCGAAGGGCGTGAAGCCCAACACCCCGATCACCGAGGAACTTCTCGACGATCAGCTGTCCCGCGGCCAGTGGTGGCAGCTCGCCCTCGGCGACGAGGACGACGCCAAGATCATGGAGGCCCTGAACGAGCAGTACGAGCTGCAGAAGCGCGCGCTCGACGCCCGTTTCGAGGACAAGGTCGAGAAGGTTCGCCGCGGCGACGACCTGCCGCCGGGCGTGATGAAGATGGTCAAGGTCTTCGTCGCGGTGAAGCGCAAGCTGCAGCCGGGCGACAAGATGGCCGGGCGTCACGGCAACAAGGGCGTCATTTCCCGCGTCGTGCCGATGGAGGACATGCCGTTCCTCGAGGACGGGACGCCGGTGGACTTCGTGCTGAACCCGCTCGGCGTGCCGAGCCGGATGAACGTCGGCCAGATCCTCGAGACCCACATGGGCTGGGCCTCCCGCGGCCTCGGCATCAAGATCGACGACGCGCTCGGCGACTACCGGCGCGGCGGCGACCTGACGCCGGTGAAGGACGCGATGAAGATCGCCTATGGCGAGGAGGCCTTCTCCGAGGGCATCGACGCCATGGAGGAGGGGGCGCTGGTCGAGGCCGCCTCGAACGTCACCCGGGGCGTGCCGATCGCCACGCCGGTCTTCGACGGCGCCAAGGAACCCGATGTCAACGACGCGCTGAACCGTGCCGGCTTCGACATGTCCGGGCAGTCGCGCCTCTTCGACGGTCGCACGGGCGAGGAATTCTCCCGCCGCGTGACCGTGGGCGTGAAGTACCTGCTGAAGCTGCATCACCTGGTGGACGACAAGATCCACGCGCGGTCGACCGGACCCTACAGCCTCGTGACCCAGCAGCCGCTGGGCGGCAAGGCGCAGTTCGGCGGTCAGCGCTTCGGCGAGATGGAGGTCTGGGCTCTCGAGGCCTACGGCGCCGCCTACACGCTGCAGGAAATGCTGACGGTGAAGTCCGACGACGTTGCCGGGCGCACCAAGGTCTACGAGGCGATCGTCAAGGGCGAGGACAATTTCGAGGCCGGCGTGCCGGAATCGTTCAACGTGCTCGTCAAGGAGGTTCGCGGCCTGGGCCTCAACATGGAACTCCTGGATGCCGAGGAGGAAGAGGAAGGCGAGGACGCCGAGTGATCCCCGCCCCGGGCGCGCCCGACGCGGCGCGCCCGCTTCTGCCGCGCACCCTTACGTTTAAGGACGAATGATGAACCAGGAACTCACCCACAATCCGTTCTCGCCGCTCGCCGCGCCGAAGACCTTCGACGAGATCAAGGTCTCCCTGGCCTCCCCCGAGAGGATCCTGAGCTGGTCCTTCGGCGAGATCAAGAAGCCCGAGACGATCAACTACCGGACCTTCAAGCCCGAGCGGGACGGCCTGTTCTGCGCCCGCATCTTCGGGCCGGTGAAGGATTACGAATGCCTCTGCGGCAAATACAAGCGGATGAAGTATCGCGGCATCGTCTGCGAGAAATGCGGCGTCGAGGTGACGCTGCAGAAGGTCCGCCGCGAGCGCATGGGCCATATCGAGCTGGCCGCGCCCTGCGCCCATATCTGGTTCCTGAAATCGCTGCCCTCCCGCATCGGCCTGATGCTGGACATGACGCTACGCGACCTCGAGCGGGTGCTCTACTTCGAGAACTACGTGGTCATCGAGCCGGGCCTCACCGATCTTACCTACGGTCAGATGCTGACCGAGGAAGAGTTCATGGACGCCCAGGACCAGTACGGCATGGACGCATTCACCGCCAATATCGGCGCCGAGGCGATCCGCGAGATGCTGTCGATGATCGACCTCGAGGCCGAGGCCGAGCGGCTTCGCGAGGAGCTGAAGGAGGCCACCGGCGAGCTGAAGCCCAAGAAGATCATCAAGCGGCTGAAGATCGTCGAAAGCTTCCTCGAATCCGGCAACCGCCCGGAATGGATGGTGATGACCGTGATCCCGGTCATCCCGCCCGAATTGCGTCCGCTGGTGCCGCTGGACGGCGGCCGCTTCGCGACGAGCGATCTGAACGACCTCTACCGTCGCGTCATCAACCGCAACAACCGCCTGAAGCGTCTGATCGAGCTAAGGGCGCCCGACATCATCATCCGCAACGAGAAGCGGATGCTGCAGGAATCGGTCGATGCGCTGTTCGACAACGGCCGCCGCGGCCGGGTCATCACCGGCGCCAACAAGCGGCCGCTGAAATCGCTCAGCGACATGCTGAAGGGCAAGCAGGGCCGGTTCCGGCAGAACCTGCTCGGCAAGCGCGTGGACTTCTCTGGCCGCTCGGTCATCGTGACCGGGCCGGAGCTGAAGCTGCACCAGTGCGGGCTGCCGAAGAAGATGGCGCTCGAACTGTTCAAGCCGTTCATCTATTCGCGTCTGGAGGCGAAGGGGCTCAGTTCCACCGTCAAGCAGGCCAAGAAGCTGGTCGAGAAGGAACGCCCCGAGGTCTGGGACATTCTCGACGAGGTGATCCGCGAGCACCCGGTGCTGCTGAACCGGGCGCCGACGCTCCACCGCCTCGGCATCCAGGCCTTCGAGCCGATCCTCATCGAGGGCAAGGCGATCCAGCTGCATCCGCTGGTCTGCTCGGCCTTCAACGCCGATTTCGACGGCGACCAGATGGCCGTGCACGTCCCCCTCTCGCTGGAAGCCCAGCTCGAGGCGCGCGTGCTGATGATGTCCACCAACAACGTGCTGTCGCCCGCCAACGGCGCGCCGATCATCGTGCCGTCTCAGGACATGATCCTCGGCCTCTACTACATCTCGATGATGCGCGAGGGCATGAAGGGCGAGGGCATGGTCTTCTCGTCTGTGGACGAGGTGATCCACGCGCTTGATGCCGGCGTGGTGCACATGCACGCCCGGATCGAGGCGCGGCTCACGCAGATCGACGCCGAGACCGGCGAGGAGGTGACGGGCCGCTACGAGACCACGCCCGGCCGGGTGCGCCTCGGCGCGCTGCTGCCGCTGAACGCCAAGGCCCCCTACGAACTCGTCAACCGGCTGCTCCGCAAGAAGGAGGTGCAGCAGGTCATCGACACCGTCTACCGCTATTGCGGGCAGAAGGAATCAGTCATCTTCTGCGACCAGATCATGACGATGGGCTTCCGCGAGGCGTTCAAGGCCGGCATCTCCTTCGGCAAGGACGACATGGTGATCCCCGAGCAGAAATGGGGCATCGTCGAGGAAACCCGCGAGCAGGTGAAGGATTTCGAGCAGCAATACATGGACGGCCTGATCACCCAGGGCGAGAAGTACAACAAGGTCGTGGACGCCTGGTCGAAGTGCAACGACAAGGTGACCGAGGCGATGATGGCCTCGATCTCGACCCCCGGTCGGGACGCGGACGGCGCCGAGCACGAGCCGAATTCCGTCTACATGATGGCCCATTCCGGCGCCCGTGGCTCGGTCACCCAGATGAAGCAGCTCGGCGGCATGCGCGGCCTGATGGCCAAGCCCTCGGGCGAGATCATCGAGACGCCGATCATCTCGAACTTCAAGGAAGGCCTCACCGTGCTGGAGTATTTCAACTCCACCCACGGCGCCCGGAAGGGTCTCAGCGACACCGCGCTCAAGACGGCGAACTCGGGTTACCTGACCCGTCGTCTCGTGGACGTGGCGCAGGACTGCATCGTGCGCGAGCACGATTGCGGCACCGACCGCGCGGTCACGGCGCGGCCCGCCGTCAATGACGGCGAGGTCGTGGCCACCCTGAGCGAGCGGGTCCTGGGGCGCGTCGCGGCGGAGGACATCCTGAAGCCCGGCACCGACGAGGTGATCGTGAAGGCCGGCGAGATCGTCGACGAGCGCCGCGCCGACATCATCGAGGATCTGAAGATCGCCGAGGCGCGCATCCGCAGCCCGCTGACCTGCGAGGCGGAGGAGGGCGTCTGCGCCATGTGCTACGGCCGCGACCTGGCGCGCGGCACGATGGTCAACCACGGCGAGGCCGTGGGCATCATCGCGGCGCAGTCGATCGGCGAGCCCGGCACGCAGCTGACCATGCGGACCTTCCATATCGGCGGCGTCGCCCAGGGCGGTCAGCAGAGCTTCCAGGAATCGGGCCATGAGGGCTCGGCGGAGTACCGCAACGCGCAGATCCTCGAGAACGAGACAGGCGACCGCATCGTGATGGGCCGCAACATGACCCTCGCGATTCTCGACGAGAACGGCGTCGAGCGCACCACCCACAAGCTCGGCTACGGCACGCTCGTCCATGTTCCGGACGGCGGCAGGATCGAGCGCGGCACCCGGCTTTTCGAATGGGATCCCTACACCCTGCCGATCATCGCCGAGAAGTCGGGCCGGGTCCGCTTCGTCGACCTGATCTCGGGCCTCAGCGTCCGGGACGAGACCGACGATGCCACCGGCATGACGCAGAAGATCGTCTCCGACTGGCGCTCCGCGCCGAAGGGCGGCGACCTGAAGCCCGAACTGGTCATCGTCGACGAGAGCGGCGAGCCGATCCGCAACGACCAGGGCAACCCGGTGACCTACCCGATGTCGGTGGACGCGATCCTGTCCATCGAGGACGGCACGGACGTGAAGGCCGGCGACGTCGTGGCGCGGATTCCGCGGGAAGGCGCCAAGACGAAGGACATCACCGGCGGCCTGCCGCGGGTGGCCGAGCTCTTCGAGGCGCGGCGTCCCAAGGACCACGCGATCATCGCCGAGATCGACGGCAACGTGAAGTTCGGGCGCGACTACAAGAACAAGCGCCGGATCGCGATCGTGCCGACCGAGGAAGGCCGCGAGCCCGTCGAGTACATGGTGCCGAAGGGCAAGCACATCCCGGTGCAGGAGGGCGACTTCGTCCAGAAGGGCGACTACATCATGGACGGCAACCCGGCGCCCCACGACATCCTGTCGATCATGGGCGTCGAGGCCCTGGCCGAATACATGATCGACGAGGTGCAGGACGTCTATCGACTGCAGGGCGTGAAGATCAACGACAAGCACATCGAGGTCATCGTCCGGCAGATGCTGCAGAAGTGGGAGATCCAGGACAGCGGGGACACCACGCTTCTGAAGGGCGAGCATGTCGACAAGGTCGAGTTCGACGAAGCCTGCGAGAAGGCGATGAAGAAGGGCGGCCGGCCGGCGCAGGGCGAGCCGATCCTGCTCGGCATCACCAAGGCCTCGCTGCAGACCCGGTCCTTCATCTCCGCGGCCTCGTTCCAGGAGACCACGCGGGTGCTGACGGAGGCCTCCGTCCAGGGCAAGCGCGACCGGCTCGTGGGCCTGAAGGAGAACGTGATCGTCGGCCGGCTGATCCCGGCGGGCACGGGCGGCGCCACCCAGCGCGTCCGTCGCGTCGCCGCGGAGCGGGATCTGAAGATCCTCAAGACCGCCCAGACCGAGGCGGAAGAGGCCGCCGCGCTCGCCGCGCCGATGGAGATGGGCGCCGAGGACGACTTCATGGGCGCCGACATGGTCGACGTCCCGGAGAGCCGCGACGAGTAGCCGCTCCTGGCGGCCATCGGCCCGCGACACGGCATTGGAAGGCCCCGCCCCGGCGGGGCCTTTCGCGTTTAGGGTCGTCCGGCCCCCGCAGGGCTCGCTGGTCGTCTCGGCCGACGAGGTTGCCGGGGGAGGCCGTCGCGGCGGCAGGGCCGCTCGCCGTTGCAGGCATGGCCGCGCGTCTCGCGCAAAGGACGTGGCGACGCGGGATTTCGGACCCTGTATCCGTGAATAGGCTGCGGCAGGTCGTCCTTGCGGTGGCCCGAACGCCACCCGGTCCTGATCGCTCTGCCCGACAGGGCGAAGCCGGGCTCGTCCCGACATGGCGGAGGCGGTGCGCCGTGGTCTCCCGCGCCCGGCGCCACCTCGATCGGGAGCGCGCCGCGGCGGACGGGCCGGTCGGGTCTCAGGGCTGCATGGTTACCCGCCGCGCGCCGGCATGGCGGAAACGGCTCTGCTCGAGCCTGTCCGCCGCGGCGCTCTCTCCGGCGGAGAGCCGACAGCGGCCGGTGCTCCCGAATTCACCCGAAACACTTCACGAAGGATTGGTCGCCGCCCTCGATCTTCACGCCGCCGATCGTCACCGACGTCCCCGCCGGCGCGATGAGCGCGAGCTCGCCCTCGGCACGGCGCTCGAGGCCGAATTCCTGGTAGGGCATCTCGAAGGCGATGTAGGTGGTGTCGCCGGAGAAGGCCACGCGTCCGGTGGTCTCGGCGCCGTTGAGCCGCGTCTTGACGATGATCCGGTCGCCGTCGCGGGAGATCTCGAAGGCCGGAACGCCGCAATCGCCGCCCTTCGGCGCCCAGGCGCCGAGCACCTGTTCGGGTTTCGGCGCCGTGCTGTCCCGCGGGAGGTTTCCGGGGGCGCGGATCTCGGTCATCGAGGCGACATCGATCGTGGCGATCCCCTGATTGCAGATCGACATCTGCACGCGTTGGCCCGAAATCTGCACGTAGTCGTCCGGAAGGATCTGCTTGTCGTCGGAGACCAGCCCGTAGAGATCGCCGTCGGGCGTGACCAGCATCGGGCATTCCACGCCCCGCCTTATCCGGCCCTCGATCTCGACCTCGCCGGTCTCCGGGGCCTCCGCGTCCAGCACGTCGAAATCGCGCGACTTCAGCACCGCGCCCCGGTCGGTATCAACGAAGAAGGCGAGGATGTCGCCCGGCCGCGCGGTTTCGGGAAGGATCGCCCTGGCGTCGAGCCGGCCGTCCGCGTCGACCCGCGCCTCGCCGAGAGGCGTCCAGTTCGCCGGTGACGCGCCCACGCCGAGGGTCACGAAATCCCCCGGCCGCAGCGATCCCGCGCGCAGCGTCACCACCGTTCCGGGCGGCCCGGCGAGAGGCTGCGCGAAGACCGGCGCGCCGCGATCCTCGTCCGGCACCTCGAGCACCTGGCCGGGCGCGAGCGCGTTCGGGTCGAGATTGCCGTTCCGGTGTAGGAGTTCCAGAAGCGAGATGCCGAGCGCGTCGGCGATTGAGGCGGCGCTGTCGCCCTCCCGCACCTTGTATTGCGGGGGAAGGCCGCTCTCGTCGTTCCGCGCTCCGCGGCGGGGGGCGAGGCGGAGCTCGGTTCCCGCCTCCGGAGCGGTCCCGTCGGGCAGGTCCGGATTGAGCGCGTGGATGCGCGACCGCGAGATGCGGCAATCCTGCGAGATGGCGAAGAGAGTCTCGCCCGGCGCGATCGTGCGGACGTCTCCGCATCGGCTCTGCGCGGCGGCGGGACCGGCCAGAAGGATCGCGAGCACCGTCAGGACGGCGAGGTTCGGGTGCATGGGCTCTCTCTTTTCGTCTTTCGCCACCGCTCCACATTGCATGGCGGCCCCGCCGATGTCACGGAAAGGGGGGCCGGCAGGCAGATGCCGGGCGACGGTGGCGCCGCCGCCCGTCCCGACCCGCCAAAGGATGAAGGGTGTCCGAAGTCGCCGGACGGCGTGTTGACACACTCCGACTCGCCCTTTATACGGCCCCAACCTGCGACCGGGACGAGACGCTCGGACCAGGATCAAATCGATGGAAGTGGTCAAGATCCGGGTCCCGCTTCGGCCCCGATCCTCTGGAATCCCGCCGCTTGGGCCACCGGGTCCGACGCGGCGCTTGTGCTTTGCGGACGCGCGAGGCGCGCGACGACGCCCGAGGGGCCCCGAGGGGTATGCATGGCCCGACCGAGACGAACAGAGATGTTGCAACACGGGATGATAACCTGAATGCCGACGATCCAGCAGCTGATCCGCAAGCCGCGGCAGCCCAAAGTCAAACGCTCGAAGTCCCTGCACCTCGAGTCCTGCCCGCAGAAACGCGGCGTGTGCACCCGCGTCTACACGACCACGCCGAAGAAGCCGAACTCGGCCATGCGGAAGGTCGCCAAGGTGCGGCTGACCAACGGCTACGAGGTGATCAGCTACATTCCCGGCGAGAGCCACAACCTGCAGGAGCACTCCGTGGTGCTGATCCGCGGTGGCCGGGTGAAGGACCTTCCGGGCGTGCGCTATCACATCCTGCGCGGGGTGCTCGACACGCAGGGGGTCAAGAACCGCAAGCAACGCCGCTCGAAATACGGCGCCAAGCGTCCGAAGTAAGAGGATATAAGAGATGTCCCGACGTCACGCCGCCGAGAAGCGCGAGATCCTGCCCGACGCCAAGTACGGCGACAAGGTGGTCACCAAGTTCATGAACAACCTCATGTACGACGGCAAGAAGTCCGTCGCCGAGAGCATCGTCTACAATGCGTTCGACCGGGTCGAGGGCAAGCTGAAGAAGTCGCCGATCGAGGTGTTCCACGAGAGCCTCGACAACATCAAGCCCTCCGTGGAGGTCCGCTCCCGCCGGGTCGGCGGCGCCACTTACCAGGTGCCCGTCGAGGTGCGTCCCGAGCGCCGCGAGGCGCTGGCCCTGCGCTGGCTGATCGACGCCTGCCGCAAGCGCAACGAGAACACCATGGAAGAGCGTCTCGCCGCCGAGTTGGTCGACGCCGTCAATGGTCGCGGCACCGCCGTGAAGAAGCGCGAAGACACCCACAAGATGGCCGATGCCAACAAGGCGTTCAGCCACTACCGCTGGTAACCCCTACTCTAGCCTGAGGATTTGTCCAGATGGCCCGCGAATACTCGCTCGACCGCTACCGCAATTTCGGCATCATGGCCCATATCGATGCCGGCAAGACCACCTGCACCGAGCGCATCCTGTTCTATACCGGCAAGTCGCACAAGATCGGCGAGGTGCATGACGGCGCCGCGACGATGGACTGGATGGAGCAGGAGCAGGAGCGGGGGATCACCATCACCTCGGCCGCGACCACGACCTTCTGGTTCCGCACCGAGGACGGCAAGACCTCGACCGGCCTCTACGGCGACACGCCCGAGGAGGCGCGGTTCCGCTTCAACATCATCGACACGCCCGGCCACGTGGACTTCACCATCGAGGTCGAGCGCTCGCTCGCCGTGCTCGACGGTGCCGTCTGCGTGCTCGACGCCAATGCCGGCGTCGAGCCCCAGACCGAGACCGTCTGGCGTCAGGCCGACCGCTACAAGGTGCCGCGGGTGGTGTTCGTCAACAAGATGGACAAGATCGGCGCCGATTTCTGGAACTGCGTCCGGATGATCAAGGACCGCACCGGCGCCATCCCCGCGCCGATCCAGATGCCGATCGGGGCCGAGGACAAGCTCGAGGGCGTCGTCGACCTCGTGTCGATGAAGGAATGGGTGTGGCGCGGCGAGGATCTGGGCGCGTCCTGGGTCGTCGAGGAGGTGCGCGACGAACTGCGCGACCGCGCCGAGGAGATGCGCCAGGAGCTCATCGAGATCGCCGTCGAGGAAGACGACGACGCGATGGAGAAGTATCTCGAGGGCGAGGAGCCCGACGAGGCGACGCTTCGCGGGCTGATCCGGAAGGGCACGCTCAACCTCTCCTTCGTGCCGGTGCTGGCAGGCTCCGCCTTCAAGAACAAGGGCGTCCAGCCGCTCCTCAATGCGGTGATCGACTATCTCCCCGGTCCGCTCGACGTGCCGCCCTACATGGGCTTCGCGCCGGACGACGAGACCGAGACCCGCAACATCGAGCGGCGTCCCGGCGACGAGCAGCCCTTCGCGGGCCTCGCCTTCAAGATCATGAACGACCCCTTCGTCGGCAGCCTGACCTTCTGCCGGATATATTCCGGGCTGCTGGAGAAGGGCGGCACGGTCATGAACTCGACCAAGGGCAGGCGCGAGCGCATCGGGCGCATGATGATGATGCACTCGAACGCCCGGGAAGAGATCGACTGGGCGGGTTCGGGCGACATCATCGCGCTCGCCGGCCTGAAGGAGACGACCACCGGCGACACGCTCTGCGACACCCAGAAGCAGGTCGTGCTCGAGACCATGACCTTCCCCGATCCGGTGATCGAGATCGCCGTCGAGCCGAAGACCAAGGCCGACCAGGAGAAGATGTCCGCCGGCCTGCAGCGCCTCGCCGCCGAGGACCCGTCCTTCAAGGTCGAGACCGACATCGAGTCGGGCCAGACCATCATGAAGGGCATGGGCGAGCTGCATCTCGACATCCTGGTCGACCGGCTGAAGCGCGAGTTCAAGGTGGAGGCCAATATCGGCGCGCCGCAGGTGGCCTATCGCGAGACGATCAAGAACCGCATCATGCACACCTACACCCACAAGAAGCAGTCGGGCGGTTCGGGCCAGTTCGCCGAGGTGCAGCTCGAGATCAGCCCGACCGAGCCGGGCGAGGGCTATTCCTTCGAGAGCCGCATCGTCGGCGGTTCGGTTCCGAAGGAATACGTGCCGGGCGTCGAGAAGGGCATCAAGTCGGTGATGGATTCGGGGCCGATCGCCGGCTTCCCGGTGATCGACTTCAAGGTGGCGCTGGTCGATGGCAAGTTCCACGACGTGGACTCCTCGGTGCTGGCGTTCGAGATCGCCAGCCGGATGTGCATGCGCGAAGGGCTCAGGAAGGCCGGCGCGCAGCTTCTGGAGCCGATCATGCGGGTCGAGGTGGTGACGCCGGAGGAATATACCGGCAACGTCATCGGCGACCTGACCTCGCGGCGCGGCCAGGTGCAGGGCCAGGAGCCCCGCGGCAACGCGATCGTCATCGACAGCTTCGTGCCGCTCGCCAACATGTTCGGCTACATCAACAACCTGCGCTCGATGTCCTCGGGACGCGCGCAGTTCACGATGCAGTTCGACCATTACGAGCCGGTGCCGCAGAACATCTCGGAAGAGATCCAGGCGAAATACGCCTGAGGATGAATTGACGCAGACCGGCACCGGCCGGTCCGCCATCAGGAACGACAGGAGGCCACCATGGCGAAGGCGAAATTCGAACGTAACAAGCCGCACGTGAACATCGGGACGATCGGCCACGTCGACCACGGCAAGACGACGCTGACGGCGGCGATCACCAAGTATTTCGGGGATTTCCGGGCCTACGACCAGATCGACGGGGCGCCGGAGGAGAAGGCGCGGGGGATCACGATCTCGACGGCGCATGTGGAATACGAGACCGAGAACCGGCACTACGCGCATGTCGACTGCCCGGGCCATGCCGATTACGTGAAGAACATGATCACGGGTGCGGCGCAGATGGACGGCGCGATCCTGGTGGTGAACGCCGCCGACGGTCCGATGCCGCAGACCCGCGAGCACATCCTTCTGGGCCGTCAGGTCGGCATCCCGTCGATGGTGGTCTACATGAACAAGGTCGACCAGGTCGATGACGAGGAGCTTCTGGAGCTCGTCGAGATGGAGATCCGCGAGCTTCTCACCTCCTACGAATATCCCGGCGACGACATCCCGATCGTGAAGGGCTCGGCGCTGGCGGCGATGGAGGGCACCAACCCCGAGATCGGCGAGAACTCGATCCGCGAGCTGATGCAGGCGGTGGACGACTACATCCCCACCCCCGAGCGGGCGATCGACCAGCCGTTCCTGATGCCGGTGGAGGACGTGTTCTCGATCTCCGGGCGCGGCACGGTGGTGACCGGTCGCGTCGAGCGCGGCGTCATCAATGTCGGCGACGAGATCGAGATCGTGGGCATCCGCGACACCCGCAAGACCACCTGCACCGGCGTCGAGATGTTCCGCAAGCTGCTCGACCGGGGCGAGGCGGGCGACAATATCGGCGCCCTGCTGCGCGGCATCGACCGCGACGGGGTGCAGCGCGGCCAGGTCCTGTGCAAGCCGAAATCGATCACGCCGCACACCAGGTTCGAGGCCGAGGCCTACATCCTCACCAAGGAGGAGGGCGGCCGCCACACGCCGTTCTTCGCCAATTACCGGCCGCAATTCTACTTCCGCACCACCGACGTGACCGGCACGGTGCAGCTGGCCGAGGGCACCGAGATGGTGATGCCGGGCGACAACGTCTCCTTCGGCGTCGAGCTGATCGCGCCGATCGCCATGGAGGAGAAGCTGCGCTTCGCCATCCGCGAGGGCGGACGCACCGTCGGCGCCGGCGTGGTCTCGAAGATCCTCGAGTAGCGCGCCGCGGCGCCCGGACTCGACGCGCGACCCGGCAGGGTCGCCACGAAACACGGTCCGACGTGGCGCGGGGAATGATCCCCGCTCCACCTCTCGACTGCAACCCGCAAGGGAAGACCAAGATGGCAGCCAGCCAGAATATCCGCATTCGCCTCAAGGCGTTCGACTACCGGGTGCTCGACAGCTCCACTCAGGAGATCGTGTCGACCGCGAAGCGCACCGGCGCGAGCGTGCGCGGCCCGATCCCGATGCCGAACAAGATCGAGAAGTTCACCGTCCTGCGCGGTCCCCATGTGGACAAGAAATCCCGCGACCAGTTCGAGATCCGCACCCACAAGCGGATGCTCGACATCGTCGATCCCACGCCGCAGACCGTCGACGCGCTGATGAAGCTCGATCTCGCGGCCGGCGTGGCCGTGGACATCAAGGTGATGGGAGGCTGAGATGCTGCGTTCCGGCGTTATCGCGAAGAAGGTCGGCATGACGCGGATCTTCGAGGAAGACGGACGGCAGGTGCCGGTCACCGTGCTGCAGCTCGACAAGCTGCAGGTGGTGGCCCAGCGCACCCCCGACCGCGACGGCTATGCGGCCGTGCAGCTCGGCTGCGGCACCGCCAAGGCCAAGAACGTGACCCGCGCGCTGCGCGGCCATTTCGCCGTGGCCCGGGTGGAGCCCAAGCGCAAGGTCGCCGAGTTCCGGGTCGCACCCGAGAACCTGATCGACGTGGGCGAGGAGATCACCGCGAACCATTATTTCGCGGGGCAGTTCGTCGATGTCTGTGGCACCTCGATCGGCAAGGGCTTCGCCGGCGGCATGAAGCGACACAATTTCCGCGGCCTCGAGGCGACCCACGGCGTGTCGATCAGCCACCGTGCCCACGGCTCCACCGGCCAGTGCCAGGATCCGGGCAAGGTGTTCAAGGGCAAGAAGATGGCCGGCCACATGGGCGCCGCCCGCGTGACCACCCAGAACCTGCAGGTGGTCCGCACCGATGCGGATCGCGGCTTGATCATGGTCAAGGGTGCGGTGCCCGGCGCCAAGGGCGGCTGGGTCACGATCAAGGATGCGGTGAAGAAGCCGGCGGTCGACGGGATCATCTATCCCGCCGCGCTGAAATCCGCCGCCGAGGAGGCCGAACGCGCCGCCGCCGAAGCGGCCGAGGCGGCCGAACAGGAGCGGCTCGAGGCCGAGCGCGCCGAGCAGGAGCGCCTGGCCGCTGAGCAGGAGGCCGCGCTGAAGGAGGCCGAGGCCGAGATCGCCGACGAGACGGCAGACACCGACAAGTCGGAGCCCGGCAAGAAGGAAGGTGACCAATGAAGACCGACGTCCTGACGCTCGACGGCGGCAATGCGGGCTCGGTCGATCTCGACGACGAGATCTTCGGGCTCGAGCCGCGCGCCGACATCCTGCACCGCGTGGTCCGCTGGCAGCGCAACAAGGCGCAACAGGGGACCCATGCGGTCAAGACCCGCGGCGACACGAGCTATTCCACGAAGAAGATCTATCGCCAGAAGGGCACCGGCGGCGCCCGCCACGGCGACCGCAACGCGCCGATCTTCCGCAAGGGCGGCGTCTACAAGGGGCCCGTCCCGCGCAGCCACGGCCACGACCTGACGAAGAAGTTCCGCCGGCTCGGCCTGAAGCACGCGCTTTCCGCCAAGGCGCGCGAGGGCAACCTGATCGTGATCGAGGCGGCGGAGCTCGCAGAGGCCAAGACCCGCACCCTCGCGGGCAAGGTGCGCGAGCTCGGCTGGAAGCGGACCCTCGTCATCGACGGGGCGGAGGTGAACGACAATTTCGCCCGCGCCGCGCGCAACCTCGAGGAGCTCGACGTGCTGCCCTCGATCGGTGCCAACGTCTACGACATCCTGAAGCGTGACACTCTGGTGATCACCAAGGCCGGGATCGAAGCCCTGGAGGCAAGGCTGAAATGAGCGCGAAGACCGAGCATTACGACGTGATCCGCAAGCCGGTGATCACCGAGAAGGCGACCATGGCCTCCGAGCAGGGCGCGGTTGTCTTCGAGGTCCGGCGCGACGCCTCCAAGCCCGCGATCAGGGAGGCGGTCGAAAGCCTCTTCGGGGTGAAGGTGAAATCGGTGAACACGACGGTCACCAAGGGCAAGCAGAAGCGCTTCCGTGGCGTTGCCGGCACCCGGAACACGGTCAAGAAGGCCTACGTGACCCTCGAGGAGGGCAACACGATTGACGTGACCACGGGCCTGTAATAGCAGGCCCCACCGCTGCGGCCCCGGTCCATTCCCGGGGCCGCGCGCTTTGCACGAACCAGGGACCTCAGGGGCCCTTCACGCGCGGCGGACCCGTTCCGTCGCCACAAGCAACGGAAGACAGGAAGCATGGCACTCAAGTCGTACAATCCGACGACGCCGGGCCAGCGCGGGCTGGTGCTGATCGACCGTTCGGAGCTGTGGAAAGGCCGCCCGGTCAAGTCCCTCACCGAGGGGCTGGGCAAGAACGGCGGACGCAACAACACCGGACGGATCACCCAGCGCCGACGCGGCGGCGGCGCGAAGCGACTCTACCGCATCGTCGATTTCAGGCGCACCAAGCACGACATGGACGCGGTCGTGGCGCGCATCGAATACGATCCCAACCGCACGGCCTTCATCGCCCTCATCCAGTATCAGGACGGCGAGCAGCGCTACATCCTGGCGCCGCAGCGCCTCGCGGTGGGCGACAAGATCGTGTCGGGGACCCGCGTCGACGTGAAGCCTGGCAACGCGATGCCGTTCCAGGGCATGCCGATCGGCACGATCGTGCACAATATCGAGCTGAAGCCCGGCAAGGGCGGCCAGATCGCCCGCGCCGCCGGCACCTACGCCCAGTTCGTCGGCCGCGACGGCGGCTATGCCCAGATCCGGCTCTCCTCGGGCGAGCTTCGCCTGGTGCGCCAGGAATGCATGGCGACGGTCGGCGCGGTGTCGAATCCCGACAACGCGAACCAGAACTTCGGCAAGGCCGGCCGGTCCCGGCTCCAGGGCAAGCGCCCCGCGGTCCGCGGCGTCGCGATGAACCCGATCGACCACCCCCTGGGCGGCGGCGAGGGCCGCACCTCGGGCGGCCGCACGCCTGTCACCCCCTGGGGCAAGGACACCAAGGGCACGCGCACCCGCAACACGAACAAGGCGTCGCAGAAGCTGATCCTCCGCTCGCGTCACGCCCGCAAGAAAGGCCGGTAAGCCATGGCACGTTCCGTCTGGAAAGGGCCTTTCGTGGACTCATACGTCCTCAAGAAGGCCGAGAAGTCCCGGGAATCGGGGCGCAACGAGGTGATCAAGATCTGGTCGCGCCGCTCCACCATCCTGCCGCAATTCGTCGGCCTCACGTTCGGTGTCTACAACGGCAAGAAGCACGTGCCGGTGAATGTCAGCGAGGAGATGATCGGCCAGAAATTCGGCGAATACGCGCCCACACGGACCTATTACGGCCATACCGCCGACCGCAAAGCCAAGAGGAGATAGGTCATGGGCCAGGAGAAGAATCCCCGCCGCGTGGCCGAGAACGAGGCGATGGCGAAGACCCGGATGCTCCGGACCTCGCCGCAGAAGCTGAACCTCGTCGCCGGTCTCATCCGCGGCAAGAAGGTCGAGAAGGCGCTCGCCGACCTGACCTTCTCCAAGAAGCGCATCGCGCAGGACGTCCGCAAGACGCTGCAATCCGCGATCGCGAACGCCGAGAACAACCACAATCTCGACGTCGACGAGCTGATCGTCGCCGAGGCCTATGTGGGCAAGAACCTGGTCATGAAGCGCGGTCGCCCGCGCGCCCGCGGCCGGTTCGGCCGCATCATGAAGCCGTTCTCGGAAATCACGATCAAGGTCCGCCAAGTCGAGGAGCAAGCCTGATGGGTAACAAGGTCAATCCCGTCGGCATGCGGCTCCAGGTCAACCGGACCTGGGACAGCCGCTGGTATGCCGACACGAAAGAGTACGGCGATCTCCTTCTGGAGGACATCGCGATCCGCGAGTTCATCAAGACCGAGTGCAAGGCCGCCGGCGTCAGCCGGGTGATCATCGAGCGTCCGCACAAGAAGTGCCGCGTGACGATCCACACCGCACGTCCGGGCGTCATCATCGGCAAGAAGGGCGCCGACATCGAGACGCTGCGCAGGAAGCTCGGCGCGATGACCGACAGCGAGCTGCACCTCAACGTGGTCGAGGTCCGCAAGCCCGAGCTCGATGCCGCGCTGGTGGGCGAGAGCATCGCCCAGCAGCTCGAGCGCCGGGTCTCGTTCCGCCGCGCCATGAAACGCTCGGTGCAGAACGCCATGCGGATGGGCGCGCTCGGCATCCGGGTCAACCTCTCGGGCCGCCTGGGCGGCGCCGAGATCGCGCGGACCGAATGGTATCGCGAGGGCCGGGTGCCGCTGCACACGCTCCGCGCCGATATCGACTTCGCCAACGTGGAGGCGAAGACCGCCTACGGCGTGATCGGCATCAAGGTCTGGATCTTCAAGGGCGAGATCCTCGAACACGATCCTTCAGCCCGCGACCGCCGCGCCCAGGAACTGCAGGACGGCCCGACGCCCCGCGGCGCCGGCCGCCGCTAAGGAGACGGATCCATGCTGCAACCGAAGCGCACGAAATTCCGCAAGTTCCACAAGGGCCGCATCCACGGCGACGCCAAGGGCGGCACGGAGCTGAACTTCGGCACCTGGGGACTGAAGGCGATCCAGCCCGAGCGCATCACCGCCCGCCAGATCGAGGCGGCGCGCCGCGCCATGACGCGCCACATGAAGCGCCAGGGCCGGGTGTGGATACGCATCTTCCCCGACATCCCGGTGACGGCGAAGCCGATCGAGGTGCGGATGGGCAAGGGCAAGGGCTCGGTCGACCGCTGGGTCGCCAAGGTCGCCCCCGGCCGGGTGATGTTCGAGCTCGACGGCGTCGGCGACGACATCGCCCGCGAGGCCCTGCGCCTCGCCGCCATGAAGCTGCCGATCAAGTCCCGCATCGTCGCCCGCGAGGACTGGTAGGGCGCGCCGCGCCCCACCCGCGACACGACCTTCGAGGCGGCGCTCCGGCGTCGCCTCTTTCCGTTCAGCCGAGAGGCGCCGATGGCCGACATCTCCTCCCTCTTCGTCACCCGCCTCTACCATGCGCCGCTTTCGGATTTCGGCGCGCTCGATGCGGGCGAGCTCGAAGCCTCCTGCCTGTCCATCGCGGAGGACGACGCGGCGGGGCAGGAATGGTGCGCCGCCAACGACTTCCCCGGCTACACGAGCTATGCCTCCCTGACCGATCTCGGCTGGCGCTTCCCGGTCTTCGCGGCGCTCGTCGGCATTCTCGACGCCCATGTCGCCGCCTTCGCGGAGGATCTCGCCTTCGACCTCGGGGAGGGGCGCCTCGTGCTGGAGGACATCTGGATCAACATCCTGCCCGAGGGCGGCAGCCATTCCGGCCACATCCACCCCCATTCTGTGATTTCCGGCACCACCTATGTCGCCATGCCCGAGGGCGCCTCGGCGATCCGCTTCGAGGATCCGCGCTCCGGCCTGCTCATGGCCGCGCCGCCGCGCCGCGCCGACGCCGCCCCGGACCTCCGCACCTTCGCCTATGTGAAACCCGCCGTCGGCGACGTCCTGCTCTGGGAGAGCTGGCTGCGCCACGAGGTGCCGCTCAATACCAGCGAGGAGGACAGGATAAGCGTCAGCTTCAACTACAAGTGGACGTGACGCTTTCGTCGGCAGGCTCGCCGTCGAGGTGACGAGTCCCGAAACAATGCAGCCGATTGACCTTCGACGTTCCAAGTCCCTGCAATATCAGGGGACTTCTTCGCGCCCCGAATTGACGTTCGTAAGGAAACCGTAAAAGTTCTGAAACGCTTTTGTGACACACGGATTTACCGGCGGCGCGACGAAACATGTTCTACGAAATCCATTTCCTGTCCCTCATCCGGATTGCGGCCGTCTCTTCCGCCCCGTGCGAGGTCCCATCGATTTTACCGTTGCCCGTGCTGCGGGGCGGCCTCTCCGCGGCCGAACCGGAGGAGGGCAGGCGGCCATGACCGACGTCTTCGGCACGCATGCGGCCCGTGCCATTCGGGAGCGCACCCACGCCACCGCGGATTTCGCCGCCCGGCCGGTCGCGCTCTCGACCCGCGGTCTGCCGCTTCTCCTCGGCGCGGCCGCCCTCCTTCAGGTGGTCCTCTACGCCGTCTCGAAGCTCGCGACCGGCTGCGCGGGCTGCGCCGAGTTCGAGGTCTTTGTCCATCTCGACGGGGAGGCGAACCTTCCCTCCTGGTTCTCCTCCACGCTCTGGATCATCGCCGCCGGACTCGCCGCGGCCATCGCCCTTTCCCGGTCCGCGCATCCGCGCGGCCTCGCCGGCTACTGGGGGGCGCTTGTCGCGCTCTGCATCTTCCTCTCCCTCGACGAGGCGTCGATGTTCCACGAGCGTTTCGGCAGTCTTCTGGGCGGCACCGTCTCCGCCGGGGATTACCTGTTCTACAACTGGCTCCTCTACGGCATCGGCGCGGTCGCGGTCGTCGGGCTCCTCTTCGTGCCCTTCCTCCTGGCGCTGCCCCGCGGCACCACGCTGCGCATCGCCCTCGCCGCCGCGGTCTTCCTCTCCGGCGCCATCGGCGCGGAGATGCTGGGCGGCGCCGCCCGCGCCGGCGCAATCGACTTCATCGAGGGCCGGCTCGCATGGGGACTCGAATTGATGGTGGAGGAACTGCTGGAGATGGCGGGGATCATCCTGCTGATCCATGCGCTGCTCCACCATCTCTCTCTCGGCCGCGCCCCGCTCGCCGTCGAGGTGCGCTAGGCGGGCGGCCGGACGGGGGTTGCCATCCCCGCGCAACGACCCTATACGCGCCCCTCATCCATCTCCACCGGGAATCAGGGTGACCCCGCTCTCCGACGACGAGGGGCCCTCCGGTGACGTTGACGAAGGAGAGACATGATGGCGCTCGACGCCAAGGATCTGCGTGACAAGACGCCCGACGAGCTGCGCGACCAGCTCGTCTCGCTCAAGAAGGAGCAGTTCAACCTGCGCTTCCAGCAGGCGACGAACCAGCTCGAGAACACCGCCCGCATGCGGCTCGTCCGCCGCGACGTGGCGCGTGTGAAGACCGTGATGAACGAGAAGGCGGCCGCGGCCGCCGGCGCCACCAGCGAAGCGGAGGCCTGATCATGCCCAAGCGTATCCTCAGAGGCGTCGTCACCTCGAGCCAGAACGACCAGACCGTGACCGTCTCGGTCGAGCGCCGCTTCACCCATCCGATCCTGAAGAAGACGATCCGGAAATCGAAGAAGTACCGCGCCCACGACGCGAACAACCAGTTCGCCGTCGGCGACAGCGTGCGCATCCAGGAATGCGCCCCGAAATCGAAGACGAAGCGGTGGGAGATCGTCGTCCGGCAGGACGCCGAGCCCACGAACGCGACCGGCTGACAGCCCGGTTTGAGCGAAACCCTGGGGGCGACAACCAGAACACCCCCCAAAGGTCGGGAGAAACCCCATGATCCAGATGCAGACCAATCTGGATGTCGCTGACAATTCCGGGGCCCGGAAGGTTCAGTGCATCAAGGTACTCGGCGGGTCGAAGCGGAAATACGCCTCGGTCGGCGACGTGATCGTCGTCTCCGTGAAGGAGGCCATTCCGCGCGGCCGCGTCAAGAAGGGCGACGTGCGCAAGGCCGTCGTCGTCCGCACCGCCAAGGAAGTGCGTCGCGAGGACGGCACCGCGATCCGCTTCGACCGGAATGCCGCCGTGATCCTCAACAATGCGGGCGAGCCCATCGGCACCCGCATCTTCGGCCCGGTTGTGCGCGAGCTGCGCGCCAAGAACTACATGAAGATCATCTCGCTCGCTCCGGAGGTGCTGTGATGGCCGCGAAACTCCGCAAGGGCGACAAGGTCGTCGTGCTCGCCGGCAAGGACAAGGGCAAGCAGGGCGAGATCACCACCGTGCTGCCGAAGGCGAACAAGGCGGTCGTGGACGGCGTGAACATCGCAATCCGCCACCAGCGCCAGAGCCAGACGAGCCAGGGCGGCCGCACGCCTCAGGCGATGCCGATCGACCTCTCGAACCTCGCCCTTCTCGACAAGAACGGCAAGGCCACCCGCGTCGGCTTCCGCATGGACGATGCCGGCAAGAAGGTGCGCTTCGCCAAGACCACGGGAGACGCGATCTGATGCTCGACGCGACGACTTATACCCCGCGCCTCCGTCAGGATTACCGCGACCGGATCCGGCCCGCGCTGAAGGAGGAATTCTCCTACGGCAACGACATGGAGATTCCGCGGCTCGACAAGATGGTGCTGAACATCGGCGCCGGCGCCGAAGCGGTGCGCGATTCCAAGAAGGCGAAATCCGCCGCCGACGACCTTACCCGCATCGCCGGGCAGAAGGCCGTGATCACCAAGGCCAAGAAGTCGATCGCCGGCTTCCGCGTCCGCGAGGACATGCCGCTCGGCGCCAAGGTGACGCTGCGCGGCAACCGGATGTACGACTTCCTCGACCGTCTGGTCACCGTGGCGATGCCCCGCATCCGCGACTTCCGCGGCGTGAAGCCCAGCTTCGACGGCCGCGGCAACTTCGCCATGGGAATCAAGGAACACATCGTCTTCCCGGAGATCAACTTCGACCAGGTCGACGAGGTTTGGGGCATGGACGTGATCATCACCACCACCGCCGCGACCGACGCGGAAGCCAAGGCGCTGTTGAAGCATTTCAACATGCCGTTCAGCAGCTGAAAGGATTTCAATCATGGCTAAGAAAGCAATGATCGAGCGCGAGAAGAAGCGGCAGCGGATGGTGGAGCAATATGCCGCCAGGCGGGCCGCGCTGAAGGAGGTCGCGCGGGACGAGTCGAAGCCGATGGAAGAGCGGTTCAAGGCGCAGCTGAAGCTCGCCAAGCTGCCGCGCAATTCCTCGGCCACCCGTCTCCACAACCGGTGCCAGCTGACGGGCCGCCCGCACGGCTATTACCGCAAGGTGAAGATGAACCGGATCGCGCTCCGGGATCTCGGCTCCTCGGGCCAGATCCCCGGCATGGTCAAGTCGAGCTGGTAAGGAGGATTACACCATGAACGATCCTCTCGGCGATATGCTGACCCGGATCCGCAACGCGGGGATGCGCCACAAGTCCACCGTCCGCACGCCGGCCTCGAAGCTCCGCTCCTGGGTGCTCGACGTGCTGATGGAGGAGGGCTACATCCGCGGCTACGACAAGGTCCAGGACGATCGCGGCCACGAGCAGCTCGAGATCTCGCTCAAGTATTACGAGGGCCAGCCGGTCATCAAGGAGCTGAAGCGGGTCTCCACGCCCGGGCGCCGCGTCTACATGGGCGTCGGCGACCTGCCGTCGGTCCGCCAGGGCCTCGGCGTCTCCATCGTGTCCACCTCGCACGGCGTCATGTCCGACCAGGCGGCGCGCTCCGCCAATGTCGGCGGCGAAGTGCTCTGCACCGTATTCTGATCAGGAGGGAGAGATGTCTCGTATCGGAAAGAGACCCGTCGAGCTGCCCTCGGGTGTCGAGGCGACGCTGTCGGGCCGGAAACTCGAGGTGAAGGGCCCCAAGGGCACCCGCAGCTTCACCGCCACCGAGGACGTGTCGATCGCGGTCGAGGACGGGCGGGTGTCGGTCACCCCGCGCGGCCCCTCGAAGCGCGCCCGCCAGCAATGGGGCATGTCGCGCACCCAGATCGCCAACTGCGTGCAGGGCGTCACCACGGGGTTCCGCAAGGAGCTGGAGATCTCGGGCGTGGGCTACCGCGCGCAGATGCAGGGCGAGGTGCTGAGGCTCAATCTCGGCCTCTCCCACGACGTCGATTTCGAGGTGCCAGAGGGCGTGACGATTTCCGTCCCGAAGCCCACCGACATCATCGTCGAGGGCATCGACGAGCAGCATGTGGGGCAGGTTGCCTCCGACATCCGCGACTGGCGGCGCCCCGAGCCCTACAAGGGCAAGGGCATCCGCTACAAGGGCGAGTTCATCTTCCGCAAGGAAGGCAAGAAGAAGTAAGGGACGCGAGACATGGCGAATAGCAAGCTCAAGCTGTTCCAGAAGCGCCGCCTGCGCGTCCGGAACAAGCTCCGCAAGGTGAACGACGGCAAGCTGAGGCTCTGCGTCCACCGCTCCAACAAGAACATCCACGTCCAGCTCATCGACGATGCGGAGGGCCACACCCTGGCCCACGCCTCGTCGCTCGAGCCGGCACTCGGCCTCGCCGGCAAGAACAATGTCGAGGCGGCGAGCAAGGTCGGCACCACGATTGCCGAGCGCGCGAAGGCCAAGGGCGTGGAAGAGGCCTATTTCGACCGCGGCGGCTTCCGCTACCACGGCACGATCCGGGCCCTCGCCGACGCCGCCCGGGAGGGCGGGCTGAAGCTATAGGAGTTTCCGCGGGATGGATGACGAGGAGTTCAAGAACGCCGTGATCGGTGCCCTCGGGTCCCTCGATTCGAAAATCGACGATATCCGTCAGGACATGGAGACGGAGCAGCGGCATCTCGACCACCGGCTCGACGCGATCGTGTCGCGCCTCGAGGAACAGGATTCCGCCTACGACCGTCTGAACGAAAAGGTGGACCGCCTCGGCTTGGCGATTCGCCAGGCGCTCGAGGCGGGTGAACAGGCATTGAACGCCATCACTCCGCTCTCTCGCCGCGTGACCCGTCTGGAAAGCCGCGGGAACGAAGGGTAGGCGGCCCCGTGCCGCCTCGATGATCCGGGAGCGCCCGCGCTCACCAGGATTGGACGAACAGGGCGCCTGCCGCCCGTGACAGAAGGAGGCCGCATGGCCAGAGAAGACCGAAGGGGCCGCCGCGACCGCGACGAGAATCCCGAATTCGCCGATCGCCTGGTGGCGATCAACCGCGTCTCGAAGACGGTGAAGGGCGGCAAGCGCTTCGGCTTCGCGGCGCTCGTCGTCGTCGGCGACCAGCGCGGCCGCGTGGGCTTCGGCAAGGGCAAGGCCAAGGAGGTCCCCGAGGCCATCCGCAAGGCCACCGAGAGCGCCAAGCGCGGCATGTTCCGCGTGCCCCTGCGCGACGGGCGGACGCTGCACCACGACGTCAACGGCCGCCACGGTGCCGGCCGGGTGATCATGCGCACGGCGCCCAACGGCACCGGCATCATCGCCGGCGGCCCGATGCGCGCGGTATTCGAGATGCTGGGCGTTCAGGACGTGGTCGCCAAGTCGAACGGGTCACAGAACCCCTACAACATGATCCGTGCCACGCTCGACGGGCTCAGGAACCAGACCTCCCCCCGCTCCGTCGCCCAGCGACGCGGCAAGAAGGTGGCCGACATCCTGCCGAAGCGCGACGAGAGCACGGTGACCGAGCAGAGCGACGTCGCCCACAACGCCACCGACTCCAAGGCGACGGTGTAAGGAGGACCACATGGCCAAGACCATCGTCGTGAAGCAGATCGGTTCCCCGATCCGCCGTCCCGCCGGGCAGCGCAAGACGCTCATCGGCCTCGGGCTCAACAAGATGCACCGCACCCGCGAGTTGGAGGACACGCCCTCCATCCGCGGCATGGTCGCCAAGATCCCGCATCTGGTGCAGATCGTCGAGGAGCGCGGCTGAAAGCCGCGATCCCGTTCGGGCAGCGACCCCTGCAGGGCCCCGCGCGATCCGCTCGCGCGGGGCCCTTCGCGTCAGGGGGCTTGAAGGTGCGCGCCCGCCCCATAGTTCGCGGCGAACGGCAGCGCGGTCCCGCGTCGCCGACCGCAGATGAGGAGACGCGCGATGAAAGCGATCCGGCTCGAAAAGCCCGGCGGTCTCGACCGCCTCTCGGTCGTGGAGATGGCGGACGCGCCCGCCCCCGGTCCGGGCGAGATCCGGGTGCGGATCCGGGCGAGCTCGCTCAATTACCACGATTACGGCATCGTCTCCGGCGCCATGCCGACCGAGGACGGCCGCATTCCGATGTCGGACGGCGCCGGCACGGTCGAGGCGGTGGGCGAGGGCGTCACCGACTTCGCCGAGGGTGACGCGGTCGTCTCTACCTTCTTCCCCGAATGGCTGGACGGCCCGCCGCCGATCGCCGACTTCACCACCACGCCCGGCGACGGCGTCGACGGCTATGCCCGCGAAACCGTCACCCGGCCGGCACGCTTCTTCACGGCCGCGCCCGCCGGCTGGAGCCACGAGGAGGCGGCGACGATCACCACCGCGGGGCTCACCGCCTGGCGCGCCCTCGTGGTCGATGGCGGGCTGAAGGCCGGCGACGACGTGCTCGTCCTCGGCACCGGCGGCGTGTCGATCTACGCGCTGCAGATCGCGCGGGCCATGGGCGCGCGGGTCTTCGCCACCTCCTCCTCGGACGACAAGCTCGCGCGGCTCGATGAGATGGGCGCGGAGGGCCTCGTCAACTACCGCGACGACGGGACCTGGGGCGAGAGCGTGGCGCGGATGACCGGCGGCCGCGGCGTCGACCACGTGGTCGAGGTCGGCGGCCCGGCGACGCTCGCCCAGTCCATCGCCGCCTGCCGCATCGGCGGCCACATGGCGCTGATCGGCGTGCTCACGGGGCGCGGCGGCGAGGTTCCCACCGCGGCGCTGATGGCGAAGCACCAGCGTCTCCAGGGCCTGATCGTCGGCAGCCGGCGGATGCAGCAGGAGTTCGTCCGCGCGCTGGAGGTCACCGGCATCCGGCCGGTGATCGACCGCACTTTCGCGCTGGACGAGATCGCCGACGCCTTCCGTCACGAGGAATCGGGCACGCATTTCGGCAAGATCGCCCTGGGGTTCTGAGGCGGCGCGCCGGGAGCGGAGGGCATCTTCGCCCTTGATTCCGGCGCACGGCCGCGCTACGGGCCGGCCTTCAATCGCAAGGCCGTGTCCCTCCCATCCGCTTCCCTGGGAGGTCGTCCGGCAAGACAGGAGAAGCGCGACATGAAGCTCAACGAGCTGAGAGACAACGACGGCGCCACCAAGCGCGCCAAGCGCGTCGGCCGCGGCCCCGGATCGGGCAAGGGCAAGACCGCCGGGCGCGGCATCAAGGGCCAGAAATCCCGCTCCGGCGTGGCGATCAACGGCTACGAGGGCGGCCAGATGCCGCTCTACCAGCGCCTGCCGAAGCGCGGCTTCAACAAGCCCAACCGCAAGACCTACGCCATCGTCAATCTCGGGCTGATCCAGAAGTTCATCGACGCGGGCAAGCTCGGCGCGGAGATCACCGAGACCGAGCTCGTCGATTCGGGGCTCGTCCGCCGCCGCAAGGACGGCGTGCGCCTGCTCTCCAAGGGCGAGATCACCACCGGCGTCCAGATCACCGTTTCCGGCGCCTCGAAGGGCGCGGTCGAGGCGGTGGAGAAGGCCGGCGGCTCCGTGACCGTCACCGGCGGCACCCGCCCCGGCGAGGGCGACGCCGCCTGAGCGGCCCCGCCACAGCCCGGCTTCGCGACGGCCGCGCTCCCCCGGGGCGCGGCCGTTTTCGCGCCGGGCCGCGCGGTGCCGACCGGCGCGGCCGGAACGAGGTTGCGGAGATCGCCCGGCGCCAGTAAACCGGCCGGGATTTTCGGCCGCCTGCCGCCGGCGCGGCCCGCCCGTCCCATCGAGAGGCCCCCATGGCATCAGCAGCCGAACAGATGGCCGCCAACATGAGCTGGTCCGCCTTCGGCAAGGCGACCGAACTGCGCGCCCGCATCCTCTACGCGCTGGCGCTTCTCTGCGTCTACCGCCTCGGCACCTACATCCCGGTGCCCGGAATCGACGGCCTGGCGCTGCAGGAATTCATCGACCGCGCCTCGGCCGGCCTCGGCGGCATCCTCAACATGTTCACCGGCGGCGCCATCGGGCGGATGGGCATCTTCGCGCTCGGCATCATGCCCTACATCTCCGCCTCGATCATCGTGCAGCTCATGACCGCCATGGTCCCCCAGCTCGAGCAGCTCAAGAAGGAGGGCGAGCAGGGCCGCAAGAAGATCAACCAGTATACCCGCTACGGCACCGTGTTCCTCGCCACCTTCCAGGCCTACGGCCTCGCCGTCAGCCTCGAATCGGGCGGGCTGGTGCATGATCCGGGCTGGTTCTTCCGCATCTCCTGCGTGATCACCCTGGTCGGCGGCACCATGTTCCTGATGTGGCTCGGCGAGCAGATCACCAATCGCGGCATCGGCAACGGCATCAGCCTGATCATCTTCACCGGTATCATCGCCCAGGTCCCGGCGGCGCTGGCGCAGTTCCTGGCCTCGGGCCGCTCCGGCGCGATCAGCCCCGCGCTCATCGTCGGCATCCTCGTCATGGTGGTCGCGACGATCGCCTTCGTGGTGTTCATGGAGCGGTCCCTGCGCAAGATCCACATCCAGTACCCGCGCCGCCAGGTGGGGATGAAGGTCTATGACGGCGGTTCCTCGCACCTGCCGATCAAGGTGAACCCGGCCGGCGTGATCCCGGCGATCTTCGCCTCCTCGCTGCTGCTGCTGCCGACCACGCTGGCGACCTTCTCGGGCGCGCAGACCGGCCCGGTCATGTCCACGATCCTGGCGTATTTCGGCCCCGGACAGCCGCTCTACCTGCTGTTCTTCGGCGCCATGATCGTCTTCTTCACCTATTTCTATACCGCCAACGTGGCCTTCAAGTCGGAGGACGTGGCCGAGAACCTCAAGAACCAGTCGGGCTTCATCCCCGGCATCCGACCGGGCAAGCGGACCGAGGAATATCTCGACTACGTGGTGGCCCGGGTCCTGGTTCTCGGGTCGGCCTATCTGGCGGCGGTGTGCCTCCTGCCGGAGTTCATCCGGGCGCAGGCGGCGGTGCCGTTCTACTTCGGCGGCACCAGCGTGCTGATCGTGGTCTCGGTGACGATGGACACGATCCAGCAGGTCCAGAGCCACATGCTGGCGCATCAATACGAAGGATTGATTGAAAAATCCCAGCTCCGCGGCAAGAAACGCAGCGGCAAGGGACAGAGCAAGGGACAGGGCAAGGCCCGGGGGGGATCTCGAAAGTGACGACCAACATCATTCTGCTGGGGCCGCCCGGAGCGGGGAAGGGCACGCAGGCGCGCAAGCTCGTGGACGAACGGGGCATGACCCAGCTCTCCACCGGCGACATGCTGCGCGACGCGCGCAATTCCGACACCGAGATCGGCCATCGCGTCGCCGAGGTGATGGACCGCGGCGAGCTCGTCACCGACGAGATCGTCATCGGGCTCATCGAGGAGCACATGGAGAAGGACCGCACCAACGGCTTCATCTTCGACGGCTTCCCGCGCACGCTCGCACAGGCGGAGGCGCTGGGCAGGCTTCTGGAGAAGCACGGCGAGCGCCTCGCCGCGGTGATCGAGATGCAGGTCGACGACGACGCCCTCGTCACCCGCATCACCCAGCGCGCCACCTGCGCGAAGTGCGGCGCCGTCTACAACGACGAGACCCGGCCGATCCCGGCCGACGGAAAGTGCGAGAATTGCGGTTCGACCGAGTTCAAGCGCCGCGAGGACGACAACGAGGCGAGTTTCAAGCAGCGCCTGCTGGAATACTACAAGAAGACCTCCCCGCTGATCGGCTACTACTACGCCAAGGGCGATCTGGAGCGCGTCGACGCGCTCGGCGAGATCGACGACGTCTCCGACGGAATCAAGAAAATTCTAGATACTTGATCCGGTCCCGGCGGCCGCCCGGCGCTGAAACCGGGTGCCGCCGCGGCTCCGCCTCTGCTAGTCCTTGCGAAAAAAGCAAGACCAGAACGGCAGAGGCATAGGCATGGACCATCTGACATCGGCGGCGATCCTGATCGCCATCACCAGCGTCGCATTCGGCGTCTGCGGAATCGGGCTTCTCCTGGCGATCAACCGGTCCGAGAACCGCGACGAGGACTAGGGCGGCGCCCTCGCGGCGGCGGGCCGGGCGGCGGCATCGCGCCCCGCCCCGGTTCTTCGCGCACGGGGCGCGGGATGGCGGCCTTGACGCCACCCCGAATCCCGACTATGGCCCACCATCCTTAACGGATCGAACCGTGCGGGGAGCGCGCGCGCCGCGTGGCCCGCAGCAATCATGAGTCGAGCCCGTGGCGTCGCCGCGGGCGTCGCGTTGTGAAAAAAGGGCCTGGTGCTACGGGCTCGCAACGAGAGGAAGAATACACTTGGCACGAATCGCCGGGGTGAACATCCCCACCGCAAAACGGGTGCCCGTCGCGCTCACCTACGTCACCGGGATCGGCCGCTCCGCCGCGGAGCAGATCTGCGAGGCGGTGGGCATCGACACCGCGCGCCGCGTGAACGAGCTCTCCGATTCGGACGTGCTGAAGCTGCGCGAGCACATCGACGAGAACTATACCGTCGAGGGCGACCTGCGCCGCGAAACGCAGATGAACATCAAGCGGCTGATGGATCTGGGCTGCTATCGCGGCCTGCGCCACCGCCGCAACCTCCCCGTGCGCGGCCAGCGCACGCACACCAACGCGCGCACCCGCAAGGGTCCCGCGAAGCCGATCGCCGGCAAGAAGAAGTAAGGGAGGGCAAGCGATATGGCACGCGATCGTCGCGCAACCGCGAAGAAGAAAGTCTCGAAGAACATCGCCGCCGGCGTTGCTCACGTGAACTCTTCGTTCAACAACACCCGGATCCTGATCTCCGACGTGCAGGGCAACGCGATCTCCTGGTCGTCGGCCGGCACGATGGGCTTCAAGGGCTCGCGCAAATCCACCCCCTACGCCGCGCAGATGGCCGCCGAGGATGCCGGCCGGAAGGCGCAGGAGCACGGTGTCCGCACCCTCGAGGTCGAGGTGCAGGGGCCGGGCTCGGGCCGGGAGAGCGCGCTCCGGGCGCTGGCCACGGTGGGCTTCAACATCACGTCGATCCGCGACGTGACGCCGATGGCCCATAACGGCTGCCGCCCGCCCAAGCGCCGCCGGGTCTGATCCGCCGCTGAATCGGTTGCAGGTCGCGCCGCCGGCGCGGCCTGTCTTCGTCGTTTTTTACCTCGGGTGTCGCGTCTTTAGAGCATGGGCCGCGACGAGAATTGAGGAGACGCAAATGCTTCACAGAAATTGGCAGGAACTGATCAAGCCGCAGCAGCTGGAGATCAAGCCGGGCAACGATGCGCGGCGCCAGGCGACGGTGGTCGCCGAACCGCTCGAGCGCGGGTTCGGCCTTACCCTCGGCAATGCGCTGCGCCGGGTGCTGATGTCCTCGCTGCAGGGCGCGGCGATCACCTCGGTGCAGATCGACAACGTGCTGCACGAGTTCAGCTCCATCGCCGGCGTCCGCGAGGACGTGACCGACGTGGTGCTGAACCTCAAGGGCATCGCGCTGAAGATGGAGGTCGACGGGCCGAAGCGGGTCTCGATCCAGGCCAAGGGGCCGATGGTCGTCACCGCCGGCGACATCCAGGTCAGCCAGGGGATCGAGGTCCTGAACCGCGATCACGTCATCTGCCATCTGGATGACGGCGCCGACCTGTTCATCGAGATGACGGTGAACCAGGGCAAGGGCTATGTCTCGGCCGACAAGAACCGTCCCGAGGACGCGCCGATCGGCCTGATCCCGATCGACGCCATCTATTCGCCGGTCCGCAGGGTCAGCTACGACGTGCAGCCGACCCGCGAGGGCCAGGTGCTCGACTACGACAAGCTGACCCTGAAGCTCGAAACCGACGGCTCGGTCTCCGCCGAGGACGCGGTGGCCTATGCCGCGCGCATCCTGCAGGACCAGCTCCAGGTCTTCGTCAACTTCGACGAGCCCGATCACGGCGGCCGCTCCGACGACGACGAGGGGCTCGAGTTCAACCCGCTGCTGCTGAAGAAGGTGGACGAGCTCGAGCTTTCGGTCCGCTCGGCGAACTGCCTGAAGAACGACAACATCGTCTATATCGGCGACCTGATCCAGAAGACCGAAGCCGAGATGCTGCGGACGCCGAACTTCGGCCGCAAGTCGCTGAACGAGATCAAGGAGGTGCTTTCGGGCATGGGCCTGCATCTCGGCATGGATGTCGAGGAATGGCCGCCGGAGAACATCGAGGATCTCGCGAAGAGGTTCGAGGACAACTTCTGATTGTTTCGCGGAGGGAAACGGCCCCTCCGCGGACTCCGACAGGATTCCGACGGGACTCCGACAGGAATCCGACAGGGCGATACGCCCCAAGGTGAGCCGGAAACGCGCAATTCCGGCCGGACAAAGCAAAACATCTAACGGAGTGAGACACATGCGTCACGGAAGCGGATACCGCAAACTCAACCGCACCCACGAGCACCGCAAGGCGCTCTTCGCCAACATGGCCGGCTCCCTGATCGAGCACGAGCAGATCAAGACCACCCTGCCGAAGGCCAAGGAACTGAGGCGGATCGTCGAGAAGCTGGTGACACTGGGCAAGCGAGGCGACCTTCACGCCCGCCGTCAGGCGGCCGCCCAGCTCAAGCAGGAAGGCCATGTTTCCAAACTTTTCGAGGTCATCGGCCCGCGTTACGCCGAGCGGCAGGGGGGCTATCTCCGCGTCCTGAAGGCCGGCTTCCGCTACGGCGACATGGCCCCGATGGCGATCATCGAATTCGTCGACCGTGACCCCGACGCCAAGGGCGCCGCCGACCGCGCCCGCCTCGCGGAAGAGGAAGACCTCGGCTGAGAGGCGAAGAACCTGAATGAAACCTGAATGTTCCGCTTTCGCGGGGTCATTCGGGTTTCCCCCGGGTCATCCTTTAAACCAAGCCGATCTCCGGTAAAAACTCCCGAACCGCACCCCGCTTGGGCTAAAGGGCGCCATGTTCGACCGGACGGAATTTGATAGGGAATTGAGGAAGCTCGACCGCTATGCGGAGGCTGGATATTATCTCGCGTTCCATATCAGGTTCAGTTCGCCCCTGCTGTTTTTCCATACCTATCACCCGGCTTGGGTGCGGCGCTATACCGAGCGCGGCTACGTGTTGCGCGATCCGGCGGTCGCCTGGGCTTTCGCCACGAGCGGCGCCACGCGCTGGTCGGACCAGAAGATCCCCGACCCGTTCGGCATCTTCGCCGAGGCTAGAACCTATGGGCTGCGTTATGGAATCACCGTCTCGCACGGTCCGCTCGTTTCGAGAACAGTCGCCAATCTTGCCCGGTCGGATCGAGAGTTCACGGATAGCGAAATCTCTCTGCTGTCGGGTATCATTGCCGATCTGCACAAGATGTCCGAGCCGCGAACGGAGCTGACGTCCGCGCAATTGGAAGCTTTGCGTTGCATCGCAGACGGTATGAGGCACGCTGCAGCCGCGAACCGGCTCGGTATCAGTGAAAGTGCGCTCAAACTGCGGCTCTCTTCCGCCCGGGAGAAATTGATGGCACGGACCACGGCGGAAGCAATTCAGCGCGCAAAAGATACTAATATCCTCTGAAATTTCCGGACATGAACGGCAAACACTCGCATGAGCGTCGCCTTTAAGTAGATTTGGCGTGGGAGATTTTATTATTAGCACCAAAGGTGACCCATGCACGCGACCACTCTCTCCTTCGAGAACATTCACAGGCACGGAGAGCTCTTTGCCAACATGCTGCGCGCTCGGCATGAAATGTTCATTCAGCACAACCGCTGGCAGCTGCCGGAAGCGCTTGGCATGGAGTACGATCAGTACGACACACCTGCGAGCCGCTGGATCGTGGTCCACGACGAGGAGGGACGGGTGCTGGCCGGCAACCGTCTGACGCCGACCACCGCGACCTGCGGGATCTACAGCTATATGATCCGGGATGCGCAACGCGGCCTGCTCGACACGATCCCCACCGACATTCTCCAGGAGGAGGCGCCCGTTTCTCCCGATATCTGGGAGAGCAGCCGCATCTTCGTGTCGCACAAGGTTTCCGCAGCCATGCGTGCCAGGGTCCACGCTCAGCTCTGGGCGCAGGTCTCCTGCGCCGCACGGGATCTCGGCGCCACGGCCTTCATCGGCATCCTGAACGCCAACTGGCCGCGCTGGGCACCGCGAATCGGTATGGACATCGTGGGTATTGGCCCGATCATGGAGATCGACGGGGAGAAGACCCAGGCGATCCAGATCAACACCTCCGGTCCCGCGAACTGAAATGATTCACCCCCGGGCCCGCGATTGCGCCGGACGGATCGCGGGCCTAGATCGAACCCATGCCAGACCTTTTCGATACGGGGGCGGGTGAGGCCCTCTCGCCATCCCGACAGGAGACGCCGGTTCACCGTCCCCTGGCGGACCGCCTCCGACCCGGTTCGCTCGCCGAGGTGATCGGCCAGCGCGGCGTGCTGGGACCTGACGGCCCACTCGGCGTGATGCTCGCCAGCGGGGCGCTCTCCTCGGTCGTCTTCTGGGGTCCGCCCGGCGTCGGCAAGACGACGATCGCTCGGCTGCTTGCCCGGGACACGGATCTGAACTTCGTGCAGATCAGTGCGATCTTTACCGGCGTGCCGGATCTGCGGAAGGTTTTCGAAGCGGCGAAGCACCGGCGGGCGAACGGCCAAGGCACGCTGCTTTTCGTCGACGAGATTCACCGGTTCAACAAGGCGCAGCAGGACAGCTTCCTGCCGCATATGGAGGACGGGACGATCCTCCTCGTCGGGGCCACGACCGAGAACCCCTCCTTCGAGCTGAACGCCGCGCTGCTGTCCCGTGCGCAGGTCCTGGTTCTGGAGCGCCTCTCCGACGAGGATCTGGAACTGCTGCTCGTCCGCGCGGAGGCGGATCTGGGACGGAGCCTGCCCCTCGACGAAGGCGCGCGCGAAGCGCTTCGGGCCATGGCCGACGGGGACGGCCGGGCGCTCCTCAATCTCGTGGAACAGGTGTCGTCCTGGAGCGTGGAGACCCCGCTGGACCGGAGCGAAATGTCGGCGCGGCTCCAGCGTCGGGCGGCGCAGTACGACAAGTCCGGTGATGCCCACTACAACCTGATCTCGGCCTTGCACAAATCGGTCCGCGGGTCCGATCCGGATGCCGCGCTCTACTGGCTGGCGCGGATGCTCGAGGGCGGGGAGGATCCCCGCTACCTCGCCCGGCGCATCACCCGCATGGCCGTGGAGGATATAGGCCTCGCCGAGCCGCAGGCGCAGCGTGTCTGCCTCGATGCCTGGGAGACCTACGAGCGCCTTGGCAGTCCGGAAGGCGAACTCGCGCTCGGGCAGGCCGTGACCTATCTCGCCCTCGCGCCGAAGTCGAACGCCGGATACGTCGCCTTCAAGGCGGCGGCAAAGGCGGCGAGGACGACAGGCTCCGAACCGCCACCGAAGATCATCCGCAACGCGCCCACGAAGCTCATGAAGGATGAAGGCTACGGCGCGGGCTACGAATACGACCACGACGCCGAAGACGGCTTCTCCGGTCAGAACTACTTCCCGGACGGGATGACCCGCGGCGCCTACTACCTGCCGCAGGAGCGCGGGTTCGAGCGCGAGCTGAAAAAGCGCCTCGACTGGTTCGCGGGGCTCCGCGCCCGGCGCCGGGGGGATTGACGGCGACCGGGCCGGGCGGGAAAGAGGGCGCCATGATCGCACATCTCTTCCAGGTCGCGGCGGGCGGCGCCCTCGGCGCCTCGGCGCGCTATCTCGTCGGCGTCGGGGTCGCCCGCATCGCGGGTCCCGGAATGCCGCTCGGTGTCCTGACGGCGAACGTGCTCGGCTGCCTCTTCATGGGGCTCTTCATCGGGCTGGCGGCGTCGAAGGGCCTGACCTGGCTGAACCCGTTCGTCGCCACCGGGCTCCTCGGCGGGTTCACCACCTTCTCCTCCTTCTCGCTCGAGGCGATGAATCTCATGCTCGAAGGAGAGGGCCAGACGGCGCTGTTCTACATGGTGCTCTCGGTCGGCGCCGGGCTCGGTGCGCTCTATCTCGGACTGCATCTCTCGCGGCTCCTGTGGTGAGCGGGGTCCATCTCAGGCGCGTCGAGACCGGGGAGGGCGACCAGCGGCTCGACCGCTGGATCCGGCGGCACTACCCGCAGGTGTCCCAGGGGCGGATCGAGAAGATGTGCCGCAAGGGCGAGATCCGGATCGACGGGGCGCGGGCGAAGGGGGCGACCCGGGTCGAGGAGGGGCAGGAGATCCGAATTCCGCCATTGCCCGACTCCAGCGCCCCGGCCCCCCGGCGGGGCGCAACGCGGATCAGTGACGCCGATGCGGAGATGATCCGCCGGGCGGTGATCTACCGGGACGATCACCTGATCGCCCTCGACAAGCCGCCGGGCCTGGCGAGCCAGGGGGGAAGCGGCCAGACGCGTCACGTCGACGGGCTTGCCGAGGCGCTGCGCTTCGGCATGGAGGAGCGGCCGAAGCTCGTCCATCGGCTCGACAAGGACACGTCCGGTCTTCTCCTTCTGGCGCGGACGCGGGAGGCGGCGAAGGGTCTCTCGGCCGCGCTTCGGCACAAGGCAACACGCAAGATCTACTGGGCCGCGGTGGCGGGGGTGCCCTCGCCATGGAAAGGCACGATCAAGTATGGCCTCGTGAAGGCGCCCGGCCATGGCCGCGGCGGGGAGGGCGAGAAGATGGTCTGCCTCCACCCTGAGGCCCTGCGCGACACACCGGGCGCCAAGCGGGCGGAAACGGATTTCGTCGTCCTTTCCGGCCTCGGTGGTCGCGTCTCCTGGTGTGCACTCGAGCCGATCACCGGCCGGACGCACCAGCTCCGCGCCCACATGGCCGAACTCGGCCACCCGATCGTCGGAGACGGCAAGTACGGCGGCTCGGGGCAGGAGAACCCGGGCGACGGATGGGGCGCGCAACTCGGCGGGGAGCTCAGCCGCAAGCTGCATCTGCACGCCCGCTCACTCGCTTTCGAGCATCCGGTCACCGGCGCGGCGATGTGGCTGACCGCCCCGCTGCCCGAGCACATGGCGCGGACCTGGGCGGCGCTGGAATGGCGGTCCGGTGACGCGCCCGACGATCCGTTTTCTGCCGGTGCATGATGCCGCGGCTGGCGATCTTCGATGTCGACGGCACGCTCGTCGACAGCCAGCGACTGATCGTCGCCGCGATGCACGCCGCCTTCTGCGCCGTCGGACGGAGACCGCCGTGCCGCGAGACGATCCTGGCTCAGGTCGGCCTCTCTCTGCCGCTGGTTCTCGACCGTCTCTCCGGCGGGGCCCCGGAGGCGGAGCGGGAGCGGGAGCGGATGCTCGATGCGTATCGCGCCACCTATTTCCGCGAGCGGGCGCGCATGCCGGCGCCGCTCTACCCCGGAATTCGCGCCGCGCTCGATGCGCTCCAAGGCCGCGCCGATATGCGGGTGGGCCTCGCCACCGGGGCGTCGCGGCGGGGGATGCGCGCCGTGATCGAGGCGCACGGCCTCCGACCGGCGACCGCCCAATGCGCGGACGACCACCCCTCGAAGCCCGATCCGGCCATGGTCCTGGCGGCTCTGGCCGAGACCGGAATCCCGCCCGCATCTGCCGTCATGATCGGCGACAGCGCCTACGACATGCGGATGGCGCGCGCCGCGGGGGTCTTTGCGCTCGGCGTGGGCTGGGGCTACCAGACCGCAGACGAGCTTCTGGCGGCCGGTGCGGACGGGCTCGTGGAGAAGCCGGCGGAGCTGGTTCGCGGGCTCGACGAGATTTGGGAGAATGCGGGTGACTGAATGGGTGCGGAAGCGATTCTGGAAGCAGGTCCGCACGGAGCCCGTCGGGGAGGGATGCCGCGTCCTGCTCGACGGACGCGGCATCCGCACGCCCGCCGGCCGTCCGCTCGTCCTGCCGACGAGGGCCCTCGCGGGCGTCGTTGCAGAAGAATGGGAAGCGCAGGAGACGGCAGTCGATCCCACCACAATGCCGTTCACCCGGATGGCCAATTCGGCGCTCGACAAGGTCGCACCGCAACGCGACGCGGTCCGCCGCATGCTCGGCGGATACGGGGAGACGGACCTCCTGAGCTATCGCGCCGACACGCCCGTCGAGCTCGCGGCGCGGCAAGCCGAGTTCTGGGACCCGGTTCTCGAATGGGCGTCGGAGCGGTTCGGGGGGCGGCTGCGGGTCACACAGGGCGTCATGCCGGTGGCGCAGCCCGACGACGCCGTGGCGGGGCTCGCCGCCCCTCTCCACGAAATGCCGTCCTTTCCGCTCGCCGCCTTCCACGACATGGTCGTCCTGACCGGGTCGATCGTGCTGGCCCATGCCATCGCCTCTGACCGCCTCGATGGCGGTGAGGCATGGGCTCTTTCCCGGCTCGACGAGGAGTGGCAGGCCGCGGAATGGGGCCTGGATCACGAAGCCGAGATCGCCGCCGAGGCCAAGCGCCGCGACCTCCTCGACGCGGAGCGGTTCTGGGCGCTATCCGCGTGACGGGGCGGTCGTGACGGCGAGCTTGAGGCACCCGACGAGGCGAATTCACGAAGCTGCGGATCGCAGGGCCCCCGCCTTGACGGGTCAAGGGATTTTGACACAGAGTCGCACGCGCACCGGTTGTCCGGCCGTGATCCGCCCATCGCTGGCCGGATCCGGCGGGAACTAGCCGACCCGAGAGGGTGGAATCGCTTCAGGAAGAGGTACACATGACACCGACCGTTATCCCCGGCGCTTTGATCGCCATTGCGCTGTCCGCAGGACTCGTGTCGGCGGGAACGCTGGACGACGTGCGGGGTCGCGGGATCCTCAAATGCGGCGTGAATACCGAACTCGTCGGCTTCGCCGCGCCGGATGCGAGCGGGACATGGAAGGGTTTCGACGTGGCAATATGCCGCGCGGTGGCCGCCGCCGTCCTTGGTGACCCCTCCGCCGTCGAGTTCGTCCAGACGACCGGCAAGTCGCGCTTCACGGCGCTCGCTTCGGGAGAGATCGATCTCCTGGTCCGCAACACGACCTGGACCTTCGGGCACGATGTCGGGCGGAAGTTCGAGTTCGCGGGCGTGGATTACTACGACGGGCAGGGATTCATCGTTCCGAAGGAACTCGGCGTGACTTCCGCCAAGGAACTCGACGGCAAGACGATCTGCGTCCAGACCGGAACGACGACGGAACTGAATCTGTCGGACTACTTCCGCAAGAACAATCTCAGCTACGAGCCGGTGCCGATCGAGACCAGCGCGGATGCCTTGCAGCACTACGGTGCCGGCGCCTGCGACGCCTACACGACCGACGCCTCGGGGCTGGCGGCGAGCCGCGCCACGTTCGAGACGCCGACGGATCACGTGATCCTGCCGGAAATCATCTCGAAGGAGCCGTTCGGACCCGTCGTGCGCCAGGGGGACGATGACTGGGGCGATGTCGTGCGCTGGACCCTGAACGCCCTGATCGCCGCGGAGGAATACGGCGTGAGTTCGGCCAATGTGCAGGACATGGCCTCCGCGCCGACGGACAGCCCGGAGATCAACCGCCTCCTCGGCACCGAGGGCAATCTGGGCGAGAAGATGGGCCTCCCCGCCGATTGGGCGGTGAAGGCGATCGGCGCCGGCGGGAATTACGGCGAGATCTTCGCCAGGAACATCGGGGAGAATACCCCGGTCGGACTCGCCCGCGGGCTGAACGCGCAATGGACCGATGGCGGTCTGCTCTACGCCCCGCCGTTCCGCTGACCTCTGACCTCTGACCTCAAACCGCTGCACCGGGCCTGTCGGCGCCGTTCGGACCCTGCGCGGTTCGCGCCTAAGAGGTGAACCTCGGGATCGACCCCTCGCGTTGACGGCTCCGGCCTCGTCCGGGGGGCTACCGCGCTCTCAACTCGCGAGATCGCGCGGAACCACGAAATCGACGAGCCGCCCGGAAAGAGGTGCGATTCCGCTCCAGTCCTGCGCGTCGAAATCGAGGATCAGGGTCGCGCAGGTCGGAAACCGGTCGAACTCCACGCGTTGCGGCGGGTCCTCTGCAAGCCATTGGGCGAGAGAGGCCATGCCGGGATTGTGCGCGATGAGGATCACGCTCGAGGCCGTCTGGGAGGGCAGGGCCTCCAGCATCTGCTCCGGCGACGAGAGATAGAGGCCCTCGTTCCTGGTCGCGGGGATGTGGCGGTCGAAGGCCGAAAGCAGCGCCTCCCACGTTTCGCCGACGCGGAGCGCGGTCGACAACAGCGCCGCGTGCGGGACATGGCCGCGCTCGACCAGCCACCGCCCGATCGCGCGGGCCGACTGCCGCCCCCTGGTGTTCAACGGCCGATCGTGGTCGGCGATGCCCGGCTGCGCCCATTCCGACTTGGCGTGCCGGGTGAGGATGAGCCGGACCGTCACCGCTTGCCCCGGATCAGGGTTCCCGCACCGGCTTGCGTGTAGAGTTCCAGAAGGCACGCATGGGGCGCCCGCCCGTCGAGGATGACCACGGCGCGAACGCCCTCCGCCATCGCCGCGAGAGCGGTCTCGGTCTTGGGGATCATGCCGCCGGCTATGACCCCGCTCTGCGTCAATTCGCGGATCGCATCGGGCGTGATTTCCGAGATCACTTCGCCGTCCGATCCCTTCACCCCCGCGACATCGGTGAGGAGGAGCAGGCGGTCGGCCTTCAGCGATCCCGCGATGGCTCCGGCCGCGATGTCGCCGTTGACGTTGAAGGTCTCGCCGTGGCGGCCCATGCCGATCGGCGCGATGACCGGGATCGTCTTGCTGTCCTTCAGCCGCTGGATGAAACCGGGATTGCATTCGACGGGCGTTCCGACGAAGCCCAGCGCCGGGTCGGTCTGCTCGCAGACCATCAGGCGTGCGTCCTTTCCCGAGATGCCGACGGCCTCTCCGCCCTCTGACTGGATCGCCTGCACGATGCGCTTGCCGATCAGCCCGGACAGGACCATCTCGACCACCTCGATCGTCGCGGCATCCGTCACCCGCTTGCCGCGGACGAATTCGCTCTCGACGCCCTGGGCCTCGAGCATGGCGTTGATCGCGGGGCCACCGCCGTGGACGATGACGGGATTCACGCCGACATAGCTCATGAGCACGATATCGCGGGCGAAGCTGCGCATCGCCTCGTCGGACCCCATGGCGTGCCCGCCGAGTTTGATGACGACCGTGGCGCCCGCATAGCGCTGGAAGAACGGAAGCGCCTGACTCAGCGTGTGAGCGGTCGACGCCCAATCCTCGGCGGCGGGATGGGTCTGGGTCATGGTGCTCCGGTGGCGGCAAAGAGAGGCACGCGGTCCTCGGACCGCGTGCCTTTTCATACCTGCGGGCCTACCGCTTCGCCAGAGGCGCCTGCGCCGAGAACCAGGCGGCGACGGCTTCGCGTTGCTCCTCCGACATGCGGCTTGCGATCCGCGGCATCGGGCTGAGCGCGTAGATGTCGTTGCCGGTATCGCCGGCGAACTGGTCCAGCCGCTTCTCGAGATAGGCCCGATTCTGCCCCAGCAGGCGCGGCACGATGTTGATGGCCGAGGTCAGCCTCTCGCCGTGGCAGGTCAGGCAGGCCGGCACGTCGGCGCCCGGCAGCCCGTCCTGGGCGATGGACCGGCCGGACGCCACCAGCTGCGGATCGACCTCACGTGTCACCGCGAGCGGCTCCTGGCCGCCGAAATAGGCGGCGACATTGGCGATATCGGCCTCGCTGATCTGCCGGGCGGTCTGTCCCATCTGCGAATTCGGCCGGATATCCTCACGGAATTTCCAGAGCTGCTGCTGGATGTAGTGCGGATATTGCAGGGTGAGGTTCGGCGTGTCGCCCGACTGGCTCCCGATGCCCCGCACCGTGTGACACTTCTTGCAGACGTTCTGGACGACGGCTTCGCCGGCGGCCGGATCGGCGCTCGCGAGAAGGTCGTGGCGGCCGATCTGCGCCCCGGGCTCCTGCGCGCTGAACCAGGCGGCCACCGCATCCATCTCTTCGGGATCGAGATTCGACGCGATGTAGCCCATGGGTTTCCAGACCGCGCCGCCCTCGCGGACGCCTCTGGCGAAGAGTTCAAGCTGGGCCTTGATGTAATGCGGGCTCTGCCCGGCCAGATCGGGCGGATCGAGCAGCCCGATCCGCTCGCTCTCGACACCGGAATTGTTGTGGCAGGTGACGCAGGCGGGAACCGCCGCGGTGATCTTGCCCTCCGTGGCGATCTCCTCGCCGCGGGCCATGTCCGCCTCGACGGTGCCCGCCGGGGGGGCGTCGGGCAGCGAATCGTAGTACTGCCCGAGCTGCTCCCGCTGACCGGCGGACAGGTTCGCGGCGACGATCTGCATGATCCCCGATCGACGCTCGCCGGACGCGAATTCCTCCAGGGACTCGGTGATGTAGTCCCCGCTCAGGATCGTCAGGTTCGGCGCCCGTCCCTCGGTCGCCGCGCCATCGCCGTTGGCGCCGTGACAGGCCGCGCAGCGCTGGACCACGTCGCCCTCGATGGCGAAGTCGCGCCACTCGGTCGCCGGCGAGAAATAGGCGTATTCCTCTTCAGGCCAGCGTTCGCGCGGGCCGTCGTCGATACCGTTATCGACGCGCGGACCCGGCTCGCCGTAGGGGATGCTCGGGTTGCCCGGCAGTTCCTGATGCTCGAGCAGGCCGGTATATTCCTCCGCGGTCATTCCGGGCAATTGCCGGATGAAGGCGACGACGTTCCAGATTTCGTCTTCGCGTCCGATCGTCGGCCAGGCCGGCATTGCCGACATCCGCACGCCCGAATCGAGAATGTAGTGAAGCTCGCCGTCGGTGAACTGGTTGACGACCTCGGCCAGGTGCTGCGGCCGCGGCCGCATCGCCAGGGCCTGCGGATTCTGGCCCAGACCCGGACCGCCATGGCACTTGGCGCAGGCATTGGCGTAGTGCTGCGCACCGAGCCGGATCCGGCCTTTCTCGTCCAGGTCCGCGGGAACCTCCTCCGTCGCGCGCCACCAGACCGAATTCTTGAACGTGTGATGAAGCGTCCAGTAGACGGGCTTCGGATCCGACCAGTAGGCGCCGAGATTCAGGCCGCCGAATATGACGAAGCAGAAGACCGCCAGTCCGCCGACGACGGCGACGCATATTGCGGCGACGAATCCGGGAACAAGATTTCTCAAGGAATAGCCGAAAAATCGCATTAATTGCGCTCCCCGCTCGGGCTACAAATGATTTCCGATAGGTAAGCCTGCGCTCCGAAAGACAAGTCGCCTCCCACGATCCGGGTCAGGGCAGGCCCGCGATCTCGGCGCGCAAGGTCTCGAGGCCCGTTCCCTTCTCGGCGGAGGTGACGATAAGCTCGGGATAGGCGGCGGGATGTCTCGCCAGCGTCGCGCGAAGGCGTTCCAGCACGGCGATGCGGTCTGTCTGCCTGACCTTGTCCGCCTTCGTCAGCACCGCCTGGAACGGTACCGCGGACCGGTCGAGAAGGCCCATGATCTCCTCGTCCACGGGTTTCGGACCGTGGCGATGGTCGATCAGCAGAAAGGCGCGACGCAAGGTCGCGCGACCACCGAGATAGGAGCGCATGAGCGCCTGCCACTCCGCGACGATTTGTACCGGGGCGTTGGCGTAGCCGTATCCCGGCAGGTCCACGAGGTAGAGGGCGCCGAGCGTGAAGAAGTTGATTTCCTGCGTCCGTCCCGGCGTGTTCGAGGCGCGGGCCAGTCCCTTTCGGCCGACGAGCGCGTTGATGAGGCTGGACTTTCCGACATTGGAGCGACCGGCGAAGCAGATTTCCGTCCGGTCGGCCGCGGGGAGGCCGGTCATCGCCACGACGCCTTTCAGGAACGCGGCCTCGTGGCGGAAGAGCGTCCGCCCGCGATCAAGCGCCTCGGCGTCGGGGTCGGATTCGGGAAAGGGCAGCGAGGCCGTCACGGCGGCGTCGGGCCGGCGCCGCGCGGGGGGGCCTTGCAGGCGCCTTCGTCGAGCGCGGCGGGCCTCAACTCACGTCCGATTTCTTGCGTCTGAACGATCGCGCGATATTGCCCAGAACATCCGGCCTGAACCCCTGGCTGCGCATGATCGCGTATTGCTGGCTGAAGGTGATGGTGTTGTTCGCGATCCAGTAGAGCACCAGTCCGGAGGCGAAGCGCCCGAGCATGAACATGAAGACCCAGGGCATCCAGGCGAAGATCGTGGCCTGGGTGGCATCGGTCGGGGCCGGGTTCAGCTTCTGTTGCAGCCACATGGAGATGCCGAGCAGGATCGGCAGCACGCCGAGCGAGAAGATCCCCAACGCCGTGCCGTGTTCCGGCGCGGCAAAGGGCAGCAGACCGAACAGGTTCAGGATCGAGGTCGGATCGGGCGCCGACAGGTCCTGAATCCAGCCGATCCAGGGCGCGTGGCGCAGCTCGATGGTGACGAAGATCACCTTGTAGAGCGAGAAGAAGATCGGGATCTGCAGAAGGATCGGCAGACACCCGGAGGCCGGGTTCACCTTGTTCTTCTTGTAGAGCTCCATCATGCCCTGCTGGAGCTTCTGGCGGTCGTCGCCCGCCTGCTCCTTCAGTTTCTCCATCTCGGGCTGAAGCTCCTTCATCTTCGCCATCGAGACATAGGACTTGTAGGCCAGGGGCAGGACCAGCGCCTTGATGCACAGCGTCAGCACGATAATCGACCAGCCCATGTTGCCGATGATGCCGTGCAGCCAGTGCAGGACGACGAAGATCGGCTTGGTCAGGAAGAAGAACCAGCCCCAGTCGATGGAATCGACGAATCTCTCGACGCCGTTTTTCTGATAGGCGAGAATGGTCTCCCATTCCTTGGCCCCGGCGAAGAGCTTCATCTGGGTCGAGGCCGTCTCGCCCGCCGCGACCTCCATCGTCGGCAACCGCGCCTCGGTCTGGTAGATGCCGGCCGAGGGGACGTATTTCGCCACCGACGTGAAGCTGGTGCCCGGCGTCGGGATCAGGGTCGTCATCCAGTACTTGTCGGTGAAGCCGATCCAGCCGTTCTGCTGAACTTCGATCACGTCCGCCGGTGCGCCTTCCCGGGCCACCTGCTCGAGATCCGGCAGATCGTCGTAGTCGAGCTCCTGGAGCTCGGCATCCGACATCCTCACCACCCCTTCGTGCAGGATGAAGAATCCGGCCAGATCGAGTTCGCCCTGACGGGCCACGGTGCCGTAAGGCGCCAGGCGCACGGCCTCGTCGCCGCTGTTCTCCACCGTCTGGTCGATGGTGAACATGTAATCGTCGTCCACCGACAGCGTCCGCCGGAAGGTCAGCCCGCTGTCGTTCTCCCATGCCAGGGTGACCGGCGTGTCGACGGTCAGCGTGTCGTTGCCCTCGACCCGCCAGGGTGTGTCCGCGCCCGGCACGTCTCCGTAATCGAGCGAGCCGCCCGGCGCCCAGCCGAAGAGCGCGTAGTAGGGCGTGTCGCTGCCCACGGGATTCAGCAGCTTGACGGTCGGCGAGCTGGGATCGAGTTCCGTGTGATACCGTTTCAGCGCCAGTTCGTCGATCCGGCCGCCTTCGAGCGCGATGGATCCCGAGAGGGCCGGCGTGTCGATCGTCAGCCGCGGCGTCTCCGTCGTCGTCGCCTCGGGTTCGCCGGGCGTCGGGGTATTTCCCGCCGGGGCGGCGGGTGTCTGCGTCGCCGCCTGCCGATCCGTCGCCTGTCGTTGCCCGGTCTCCTCGGTCGCAGGGCCGGTCGGCGCCTGCTGCTCGGGCGGGAAGAACCACATCCAGCCGAGGATGACGAGAAAGCTCAGAACCGTCGCGATGATCAGGTTCTTGTTCTGGTCGTCCATTGTCCTGCGCCGCCTCCGCGCCCTGCCTCGCGTCCGGGCGTCTTGAACAGGCGGCCCGGTCGGAGGTCAAGGCGTTTCCCCCCGAAGTGATCCCTTCCCGCCGGTCGGGCGGCATCTAGCGACGGGAGGATCGCCGGGCCGGAATGTCCGCCTGCCTCGCCGCGAGCCAGTTCGCGAGCTCGGAGATCCGCTGCGGGTCGGAGATGGCCGGGCCGTGCAGTTGCGTGGCGCCGGCCGCGGCGAGATCGGCGATCGCCGCGATGTCCGAGACGCCGAGCACGATGATCTCCGGCGCCGTCCGGGGCAGAGCATGCATGTCAGGTGGGAGGCTGGCCGCCTCGAGGAGCACGGCCGGCGCGTCCCCGCCGAAGCGCTCGGGCAGCAACCCGGCAATCTCGGGAGGCGCCGCGATCCTGCAGCCGATCCGCGCGAGACCGGCCAGTTCCGGTTCCTCCAGCGGTTCGGAAAGACGCAGTTCGATGCGTTCGGGCGCGATGTCCGCTCGGTCGATCGCGAAGGCCAGCCGCGCCGCCAGGCCGGAGACGCCGCCCACGCCCGGCGCCAGGGCCATCGACAGGATTTCAACGTCGAGGCCGGCGGCGTCGAGACGATCGAGCGCGGCGAGCCCGTCGACGAGCAATCGCAGCAACAGCGTCGCCGCGGCCTCGGGTGAGGTTTCCCGGTCGAAAATATCGCCCGCATCGAGCAGCCCCAGCGCCGGGTGTCGCCAGCGCGGGACCGGAGCGACCGTGCAGACCCGATTCGTTCCGGCACGGATGCGGGGTTCGATCCAGGTTTCCAGCAACGGGCTCGTCTCCGGCGCCTCTACAAGGGGCCCGGGGGCCGGGGCGAGCGCAACCATCTCCATCTCCCCCGGCCCGCGGGCAAGAGCGATGTCGAGCGCCCGTTCGGCGGTGCGCAGAACCGCGTCCGCGGCGATGCCACGCGAGGAGAGGGAGAGGCCGGCGGAGAGCTTCGCGCCCGTCCTGTCCTCCACCGCCGCCTGGCAGCGGCAGACGAGTGCGGCGAGATCCACCTCCCGCGCCACGCCGCGGGCGACGAGTGCGATCTGACTGCGCGACCGTTCGAGAACGAGATCCGTGCCCCGTGCCACCGTCCCGATGATCCCGGCGACCCGTCCGCTGTCGATTCCAGTCCCATCCGCCGCGAACAGGATGCAGGCGCCGCCCGGTCCCTCGGCAGGCGTTTCAAGGGCGTCGAGAAGGGCGTCGCGCGGACCCGGTTCGACCGCACCGGGCCCGCGCGACGCGCCGATGCGCGCCGCAAGCAGCAGCGCCGTCACGGCGACCGGCGCGGACAGGATCGCCAGCACCGATCCTGCGGCAAGAAGCGTCCATCCTCCGATCGGCAACCGCGCCATGGCGAAAGGTCCAGCCAGGAATTACCAGCGCGGGATAGACCACAGGGGCTTAGCCGCGCGTTAAATTCCGGCGCCGGCGCCGGCGCTGGCGCCGGGCGGCCCGGCCCGCAACGCGGCGAAATCGAAGAGATCCGGGTCGAGAAGATGCGAGGGCCGCGCATTCATGAGCGCTCGGAACATGATCTGGCGGCGTCCGGGGCTGTTGCGCTCCCAGTCATCGAGGATCCGCTTCACCTGCTGACGTTGCAGGCCGTCCTGGGAACCGCAGAGGTCGCAGGGGATGATCGGATAACCCATCGCACGGGCGAACCGGGCACAATCGGCCTCCGCGACATGGGCGAGGGGCCGCAGCAGCAACAGATCGCCCTCGTCGTTCACGAGTTTCGGCGGCATCGTGGCGAGCCGTCCGCTGTGGAAAAGGTTCATGAAGAAGGTTTCGAGGATATCGTCCCGATGATGACCGAGAACCACCGCGGAACACCTCTCCTCGCGCGCGATCCGGTAGAGGATGCCGCGTCGTAGCCGGGAACAGAGCGCGCAATAGGTCCGGTGCTGCGGCACCTTGTCGACGACCACAGAATAGGTGTCCTGGAACTCGATCCGGTGCGGCATCCCCATCCGCTCCAGGAAGTCAGGCAGCACCGTCGCCGGGAAGCCCGGCTGGCCCTGGTCGAGATTGCAGGCCAGGATGTCGACGGGCAGGAAGCCGCGCCACCGCAGCTCGGTGAGCGCGGCGAGCAGAGTGTAGCTGTCCTTGCCGCCAGACAGGCAGACGAGCCAGCGATCGCCCTCCCGGACCATGCCATACGTCTCGACCGCCTCGCGGGTCTGCCGCAGGATGCGCTTGCGCAGCTTGCGGAACTCGGTGCTCCGGGGAGCGCCGTGCAACAGCGGAAGGATTTCGTCGGGTTCGTCGAGCATGGCGCCGGGATAGGTCATCTGTCGGTCAGGAGCAAAGGGAGGAGAGAATGAGGCCGATCGCCAATCCCTACCCGGATACGTGGACGGATCTCTCGGATTTCGAGTACAGATCTGCCCTGAGCCTCATCCGGCCCGTCAACACCGTGCAGGACCGGATGGGGGAGGACGGGAATTACATCCTGAACCGCGATTTCGACGTCTGCCTGTCGATCGACGGGCAGGGCCATTCGATCACCGCGCCGCGCGGGCTCATCACCGACCTGACCTCCGTGCCGCCGCTCTTCCGCAGCATCATCGGCCGCGTCGGGCCCTGGCTCGAAGCGGCGATCCTGCACGACTGGCTCTATCGCGCCTGGCAGGTCATCCCCGGAAAGGTGCCGACCGAACGCGACCGCGCCTTTGCCGACCGGGCGATGCTGATCGCGATGGAGGCGGCCCGGGTCGGATGGCCGCGCCGCTACGTGATCTACCTGGCGGTGCGGCTGTTCGGGGGGAGAGCCTTCCGCCGCCGCGAGACGGTCTTCGCCGAACTCGAGCGCCGCGCTTTCGCCACCCCTCTCGTCATTCCCTCCGTCTGACGGCTCTCCCGCCTCGGCGCTCCGGAACGTTGTCGATTCCCGATCCTCCGAGCGGATGGCAGCGCGCGATCCGACGAAGCGCGAGCCATGCGCCCCTGACCCCGCCATGCACCGCCAGCGCTTCGAGCGCATAGGCGGAACAGGTGGGATGGTACCGGCAATTGTAGCCGACCCAGGGCGAGAAGATCGCGCGATAGGCGTGCACGGGAAGCGCGAGGGTGCGGGCCGCGGGGCTCATCCGTGCAGCCGGTCGAGCGCGGCCCGGAACTCGGCGCGCAGGCGCAGGAAGTCGCGGCCCGCGGTGACCTCGCGCCGGCCGATCAGGACGTAGTCCCAGCCGGGTCGCCCGCCCCCCGGCAGATCGAGCCGCGCGATCTCCCGCAGCCGCCGTTTGGCGCGGTTGCGCGCCACGGCGTTGCCGACCTTCTTCGAACAGGTGAATCCGACCCGCATCCCGGCGCCGTCGCGCCGGTCCCGGCCCTGAATCATGAAGCCGGGCATCCGCACGGAGCGGGCCCGGGCCGCGCGCAGAAAATCGGCGCGCTTGCGGAGCCCCTCGGGGGAGCGACGGTCGGCGCAGGCGCCGTGCGTGCCGCCCGGCACGCGCCCGGTCTCAGGCGCTGAGGGTCTTGCGGCCACGCAGGCGGCGGGCGTTCAGGATCTTGCGCCCGGCCTTGGTCGCCATCCGGGCGCGGAATCCATGCCGCCGCTTGCGAACGAGGTTCGAGGGCTGGAACGTGCGCTTGGTCATCGGTGTCTCCGTCGGATCGCGGGCGGCGCCGGGACATCGTGGCCAGGCGCGGTCAGGTCGAACAAGGCCGGTCCGATACGCCGCAGGGCGCGGCCTGTCAACAGCCCCGGAGGGGGCCGTCCGTGTTTCAGCGGACCACGATTTGCGCCCCGCCGGTCAATCGCCCGTGAGGGCCCTCGTGGCTGGGTCCGAAATCGGCCACCCTCGCCCAGCCCGCGGATGCCGGAGAGAGGCCCTTGACCCAGACACCCGATACCCGCTCCTCGCCATGGCTCAGGCGGGTTCCCATCCTCCTGATCGCGCTCGGGGCCGCCATCGGCGCGTTCACCCTCCGCGACTACCTGTCCTTCGAGACCCTGGCGCAGAACCGCGAGCGTCTGCTGGCATTCCGGGACGCGCACTATCTCGCCGCGGTGGCCGTCTTCGTCGTCGCCTATGCGCTGATCGTCGCCTTCTCCCTGCCCGGGGCGGCCATCGCGACCCTCACGGGCGGCTTTCTCTTCGCCACCTTTCCCGGCGTGGTCTACAACGTCACCGGGGCCACGATCGGGGCGGTCGTCATCTTCCTCGCCGCGACATGGGGCTTCGGGCAGCGGCTGGCAGGCCGGATGAACGCGGGCGAGGGCATGGTGAAACGCATCAAGCAGGGGCTGGACGAGAACCAGTGGTCGATGCTGTTCCTGATCCGGCTGATCCCCGCGGTCCCGTTCTTCGTCGCCAATCTCGTCCCGGCCATCGTCGGCGTTCCGCTCTGGCGCTACGTCGTGACCACCTTCCTCGGCATCATTCCCGGCGCGCTCGTCTATACCTCGGTCGGGGCGGGTCTCGGCGAGGTCTTCGCGCGCGGCGACCGGCCGGATCTGGGAATCATCTTCGCGCCCCGGATTCTTCTTCCGCTTCTCGGCCTCTGTCTGCTGGCGGCGCTGCCGATGGGTCTGAAGGCGATGCGCGGCCGGAAGGGGATCTGAGCGATGGAGCGGATCGCCTGCGACGTCTGCATCATCGGCGCCGGGTCCGGGGGCCTCTCGGTTGCGGCCGGCGCGGCGCAGCTCGGCGCCAGCGTCGTACTGATCGAGGCGAACAGGATGGGCGGCGACTGCCTGAACTTCGGCTGCGTGCCCTCGAAATCCCTCATCGCCAGCGCCCGGGCCGCCTACGGCATGGCCCATCCCGGCGCGCTGGGCATCGCCCCCGCCGAGCCGCGCATCGACTACGCCGCCGCGAAGGATCACGTGGCCGGTGTGATCTCGACGATCGCGCCGATCGACAGCCAGGAGCGGTTCGAGGGCCTGGGCGTCCGCGTCCTTCGCGACTGGGCGCGCTTCGTGGACGAGAAGACCGTGATCGCGGGGGAGCACAGGATCACCGCCCGCCGCTTCGTGATCGCGACCGGATCGACACCCTTCGTTCCGCCGATCGAGGGGCTGGACGAGGTGCCCTACCTGACCAACGAGACGATCTTCGACCTGCGCGAGCGGCCGCGGCACCTGCTGATCATCGGCGGCGGCCCGATCGGACTGGAGATGGCGCAGGCCCATCGGCGGCTCGGCTGCGAGGTCACGGTGATCGAGGCCGACCGGGCGCTCGCCCGGGACGATCCCGAGGCGGCGGAGGTCGTTCTGTCGCAGCTCGCGGCCGAAGGCGTGGTCCTCGTCCAGAACCGGCAGGCGCGCCGGATCCGCCGGACCGAGGAAGGTGTCGCCGTCGAGACAGGGGACGCGACCCATGCCGGAAGCCATCTCCTGGTCGCCGTCGGCCGCAAGGTGGCTCTCGACCAACTCGACCTCGACCGCGCGAAGGTCGCCCATGACCGGGCGGTGACGGTCGGCGAGGATCTGCGCTCGACCAGCAACCGCCGCGTCTACGCCATCGGTGACGCAGCGGGCGGCATGCAGTTCACCCATGTCGCGGGGTACCATGCCGGGGTGGTCGTCCGCTCGATCCTGTTCGGCTTGCCGGCGAAGGCCGCGACGGCGCACATGCCCTGGTGCACCTACACCGACCCGGAACTCGCCCAGGTGGGCTTGACGGAGGCAAGGGCGCGCGAGATCCACGGATCGCGTGTCGAGACCGTCCGCGTCGACTACGCCGACAACGACAGGGCCCAGACGACGGGCCGGACGGAGGGGTTCGTCAAGGTCTCCGTCGTCGGCGGCAGACCGGTCGGCGCCACGATCGTCGGCGCGGAGGCGGGAGAACTCATCGCCACGTGGTCCATGGCGATTGCCAACCGCCTCAGGATGAAGGCCCTGTCCGACACGGTCTTGCCCTATCCGACGCTCTCGGAGATCAACAAGCGCGCGGCCGGCGCGTACTTCTCGCCTAGATTGTTCGAAAGCGGTATCGTTAGGCAGGTGGTCCGGCTCGTGCAAAAGTATCTCCCCTGAGGGAAGGCGACGGGGCGACATGGTCAACAGTCTGACAGGACGGTTCCTGATCCTGACGATCGGCTTCGTCATGCTCGCCGAAGTCCTGATCTTCGTTCCGTCCGTGGCCCGCTTCCGGGAGGACTACCTCGTCTCGCGGCTGGAACGCGCCCAGATCGCCTCCCTCGCGCTCCTCGCCGACGACATGATCGACCCGGATCTGGAGCGCGAGCTGTTGCAGAACGCCGAGGTCTACAACGTCGTCCTGGCGCGGGACGAGGTCCGCCAGCTCGCGCTGTCCTCGCCGATCCCGCAGCCGATCTCGGCGACCTACGATCTGCGCGATGCCGGACCCTGGGACCTGATCTCGGGAGCCGCGCTGGCCCTCTTCCGTCCCGGCGAGCGGATCATCCGGGTGATCGGCCAGCCGGTGCAGGAAGGCGGGCAGCTCATCGAGATCACCCTGGCCACGGCGCCGCTCCGGGAGGCGATGATCGAATACGGGCTGCGCATCCTGCTGCTGTCGGCCGTCCTCTCCCTCGTCACCGGGTTCATGCTGTTCCTCGCCGTGCGGCGGCTGATGGTGCGGCCGATCCGCCGGGTGGTGGGCGCGATGCAGAGCTACGCCTCCGCTCCCGAGGATTCGCGCCGCATCATCGCCCCCTCCGCCAGGGTGACCGAGCTGCGGGCCGCCGAGGCCGCGCTCCAGGGGCTGCAGACCCAGCTCACCGGCGCGCTCAGGCAGAAGGAGCGCATGGCGCAGCTCGGCAGCGCCGTGGCCAAGATCAGCCACGACCTGCGCAACGTCCTGACCACGGCGCAGCTCTTCGCCGACCGCATCGAGGGCTCGACCGACCCGACCGTGGCCCGTCTGGCTCCGAAGCTGCTCGGCTCGATCTCGCGCGCGATCTCCATCTGCGAATCGACGCTGGCCTTCGGAAGGGCCGAGGAACCGCCGCCGCAGCTCGCCCGGATCATGCTGGCCGACCTCGTGAGCGACGTGATGGAAGGCGAGCGGCTGGCGGCCGGCGAGGCGGCGATCGCCTTCGTCGAGGACGTGCCCGGCGGGATGGTGGTGCGCGCCGATCCCGAGCAGCTCTACCGGGTCCTCGGCAATCTCGTGCGCAACGCCAGGCAGGCGATGCTGTCGGGCGGCGGCGCGGGAGAAATCGCGATCCTGGGGGAGGAAACCGGCTCCGACTGGCGCATCCTCATCTCGGATTCCGGCCCGGGCCTGCCGAAGAAGGCGCAGGAGCACCTGTTCCAGCCGTTCCACTCCGCCTCGAAAAGCGGAACCGGGCTTGGTCTCACCATCGCCAGCGAACTGGTCCGAGGCCATGGCGGCGAGCTGAGGCTCGTCTCGACCGGTCCCGGCGGCACGGTGTTCGAGATCAGGCTGCCGAAGGCGATGATCGATCTCGACGCCGCCGAATGATCCTGCAAATCCGCCGCGCTGCGCGCCGAGGCCGGGCCTGCGCCCCGGTGGCGGCGGGACGGGGCTTGCCGCCTGCGGCGCCTCCGGGGCAGATGGGCGCGGGACCGATCGTCGGAGCGCGCAATGCAGGATTTCGCCATCATGTGGGACTGGCTGGGTTTCGCCGTCCGCTGGATTCACGTCGTCACGGCCATCGCCTGGATCGGCTCCTCCTTCTATTTCATCGCCCTGGATCTCGGCCTGCGGAAGGCGGCCGACCTGCCGCCGGGTGTCGGCGGAGAGGAATGGCAGGTCCATGGCGGCGGGTTCTATCACATCCGCAAGTTCCTCGTGGCGCCGGAGCGGATGCCCGAGCACCTGACCTGGTTCAAATGGGAGAGCTATTCGACCTGGCTGTCGGGCGCGGCGCTCCTCATGGTCGTCTATTGGGCGGGGGCGGAACTCTACCTCATCGATCCCGCGAAGCTCGACCTCGCGGTCTGGCAGGCCATCGCGCTCTCGGTGCTGTTCCTGGCGGCGGGCTGGGCGGGGTACGACGCGCTCTGCCGCTCGCCCCTGAAAACCCGCCCGAATGCTGTGATTCTCGTACTCTTCGCCGGCATCGTCGCCGCCTCGTGGCTCCTGAACCAGGTCTTCACCGGTCGTGCGGCTCTTCTGCATCTCGGCGCGATGACCGCCACGATCATGACCGCGAACGTCTTCATGGTGATCATGCCGAACCAGCGCATCGTGGTGGCGGATCTGAAGGCGGGCCGGACGCCCGATCCGGAATACGGCCGCATCGCCAAGCTGCGCTCGACCCACAACAACTACCTGACCCTGCCGGTCCTGTTCCTGATGCTGTCGAACCACTACCCGCTGGCCTTCGGCACCGGGAACGCCTGGATCATCGCCGTCCTCGTCTTCCTGATCGGGGTCGTCGTGCGCCACTATTTCAACACGCTCCACGCCACCGGGTCGGGGCCGCTCTGGACCTGGGGCGCGGCGGCCGTGATCTTCCTCGTCCTCGCCTGGCTCTCGACCGCGCCGCTCAGGCTGCCCGCGGCCGAGGCGGCGGTGCCGGCGCCCGGCTCCGGGCGGTTCGCGGCGGCCGAGGGCTTCGACGAGGTCGCCTCGATCGTCGCCGGCCGCTGCTCCATGTGCCACGGGCGCGAGCCCGCCTGGGAGGGCATCCGCTGGCCGCCGAAGGCTGTCGTGCTGGAGACGCCGGCGGACATCGCGCGCGAGGCGGAGCGGATCTACTTGCAGGCGGGCGTCAGCCACGCCATGCCGCCGGGAAACCTGACCCATGTCACGGAGGAGGAGCGCGCCCGGATTGTCCGGTGGTACCGCGCGGCGACGCCATGAGAACCTACTTCACCCCCCAGGGCGGACATCCCGGCCAGACCGAGCTGCTCTCGGGCCGGGCGGTCTTCACCGGAAGCTACGCCGTCACCCCCCACGCCGTGTTGCAGGACATCACGACGAGCCTGCTGCCGCATTGGCACGACACGAGGCTCTGGGTGATCGCCCGCCCGATGACCGGCTTCGCCGAGACCTTCTCCCACTACGTCATGCGCGTCGCGCCCGGGGGCGGCTCGGACCGGCCGGAAGAGGACCCGGAGGCGGAGGCGGTGATCTTCGTCACCGGCGGCAGCGGACGCCTCGTGCTCGGAGAGCAGACCCACGCGGTCGGGGAGGGCGCCTGGATCTACATCCCGCCCGGTCTGCCCTGGCGGCTTCGCGCCACCGGCGACACGCCCTTCGGCTTCCACTGGATTCGGAAGCGCTACCAGACCGTGGAGGGGATCGACCGCCCCGACCCGCTCGTCACCAGCGACGACGCGGTCACCCCGGAGCCGATGCCGAAGACGGACGGCCGCTGGACCACGACCCGCTTCGTAGACCCGGACGACCTGCGCCACGACATGCATGTGAACATCGTGAGTTTCGACCCCGGCGCCACGATCCCGTTCATGGAAACCCATGTCATGGAGCACGGGCTCTACGTGCTCGAGGGAAAGGCGGTCTACCGGCTGAACCAGGACTGGGTCGAGGTGGAGGCGGGGGATTACATCTGGTTGCGCGCCTTCTGCCCGCAGGCCTGCTATGCCGGCGGGCCCGGTCCCTTCCGCTACCTGCTCTACAAGGACGTCAACCGTCACGCGCCGCTGAGGCTCGGCCGCTGAGGCCTCAGTGTCGTGCGGTCTCCGCCGGCACGCCCTCCGGTTCGTGTTGCCCGTCGGCGAGATCCGCGGCTTCGGCGTCGAGCTCCTGCGGCAGCGCGAGGTTCAGCACGACCGCCAGGAACGCGGCCGGCAGGAGACCCGACACCATCAGCACCCGGATCGTCTCCGGCAGGCCGGCCACCGCGTCCGGCTCGAGCTGCAATCCGAGGCCGAGCGACAGCGACACGGCGAAGATCACCATGTTGCGCCGGTTCCAGGCCACGTCCGACAGCATCGAGATGCCCGCCGAGACCACCATGCCGAACATGACGATCACGCCGCCGCCCAGCACCTCGATCGGCACGGAGCGGATCACGCCCCCGATCTTCGGCACAAGGCCGCAGAGGATCAGGAAGACGGCGCCGATGGTCACCACGTGGCGGCTCATCACCCCGGTCATGGCGATCAGCCCGACATTCTGGCTGAACGAGGTGTTGGGGAAGCCGCCGAACATCCCCGCGAGGGCGGTGCCGAGCCCGTCGGCGAAGGTCGCGCCCGTGATCTCCTCCTCGGTCGCCTCGCGGCCGGCGCCGCCCTTGGCGATGCCCGACACGTCGCCGACCGTCTCGAGGGCCGAGACCACCGCCATCAGGCAGAAGCCGAGGATCGCCGCCGCCGAGAACGCCACCCCGTAGCGGAACGGATCGGGCAGGGCGAAGGGCGCCGCCCCCGCCCAGGAGGAGGCGATGTCGCCCGGCGTCAGCATACCCGTGGCCAGCGCGAAGACGTAGCCCGCCGCGAGTCCCACGAGCACCGCCGAGACCGACAGCAGCCCGCGGGCGAAGAACTTCAGCGCCAGGGTCACGACGATCACCACCGGCGCCGCCGCCCAGTTCAGCGCGGAGCCGTATTCCGGCGTCCCCTGCGCCGGCACGCCGCCGGCGGCGTACTGGATGCCGACCGGAATGAGCGCCAGGCCGATCAGGGTCACGACGAGCCCGGTCACGAGCGGCGGCAGCGCGAAGCGGATGCGCCCGATGACGAAGCCGAGGCAGGCATGGAAGAGCCCGCCGACCAGCGCCCCGGTGAACAGCGCGGCGAGCGCGTCCACCCCCTTGCCGGCGACGAGGGCTATCATCACCGGCAGGAAGGCGAAGCTGGTGCCCTGCACGATCGGCAGCGCCGCGCCGACCGGGCCGACGGTCACCGTCTGCAGGAGCGTCGCCACCCCGGCGAAGAGCATCGACATCTGGATGAGGTACAGCAGTTCCGGGAAGTCCGCGGAATCCGACCCGAATCCGAACCCCGCGGCCCCGGCGACGATGATCGCCGGGGTCACGTTCGAGACGAACATCGCCATCACGTGCTGCACGCCGAGCGGGATCGCCTTGATGAGCGGCGGCGTGTAGTCGGGATCCCTCAGTTCATCCGGTGTCCCGAGCGACGTATCGGTCCTCTCTGCTCCTCCGCGACGGGTCTCTGCCCGCCTCCTGTCCGGGGGAGAATACCGGGTCGCCGGGGCGCCTGTCGCTCACCAAACGCCGGATCGGGGCGGTTTCGCCCGGATTATCGGCAGGTTCGGGGCAGGGTCACCAGCATCGGTGCGGAAAGGCGATGTTCGTCGAGATTCGCCCCCGGCCCGATTCTGTCGATCACCGCGAAGAGACCCGGGGCGAAGAGCGGCGTCAGCACCCCGTGCCAGGTGCCCCTGAGCAGGTTGACCGCCTGCCCCGGCGCGGTGACGAAGGCGTGAACGGTGCCGGGCCGGTCGCCGAGATCCTCCGCCACGACGACCAGAAAGGGCGACAGGCTCATCGGCACGAAGGTCTGGCTCCCCTCGGGATGCCGCTCCAGCAGGTCGAGCGTGTAGGGAAGATCGCGCGGCACCGCGTCGAAGAGGCTGATCCCCGCCCGACCCTCGCCGAAATCGAGCCGCGCGCGGTCGTGGAATCGGCCGCAGAGACCGGCGTTGATGATCCGCTCCGGCTCCCCGCTTGCATCGATCACGTCGCCGAACGGCTCGAAGGCCCCGGCCGAGAGGGGTCGGGCGACGATCACGGCAGCCGGTCGCCCAGCCGGAGGCGGGCGATCCGCTCCACCTGGCCGCAGGCCTCGGCGATTTCGCTCGTCCGATCGTTGGCGAGGCGGCGCTCGAAGGCCGCGAGGAGTCCGGCCTTGTCGTGATCGCGGACCGCGATGAGGAAGGGGAAGCCGAAGGTAGCGCGATACCTCTCGTTGAGCCCGGAGAACCGTGCCCGCTCCTCGTCCGTCAGCGCGTCGAGCCCGGCGGAGGATTGCTCCGCCGCGCTGTCCGCGGTCAGCCGCTCGGCCGCGTCGAGCCGGCCCGCCAGATCGGGATGGGCGCTCAGCACGCCCAGCCGCTCGGCCTCCGTCGCGCTGCGGAAGACGCGGGCGAGCGCGTTCCAGAGCCCCTCCGCGCGGTCGTGGGCGGGTCCGAGCTCCAGCTCGAAGGCGCGCTCGGCGATCCAGGGCGAATGCTCGAAGACGCCGCCGAAGGCCGCGACGAAACCGGCCCGATCCATCTCCGACGGGCGCTCCCGCCGCGGCGGCGGATGGGCGGCGGCCCAGTGCTCGGCGATCTCGAGGCGGCTCGCGAACCAGACGTCGTCGTAGCCGCGGACATGGTCGATCCAGCGCTTCAAGGCCATCGCGCGACCCGGCCGCCCGGCGAGGCGGCAATGCAGCCCGACGGACATCATCCGCCCGCCCTCGGCATAGAGCATGTCGAACGTGTCCGTCAGGTAGCGCTCGAACGCGTCCGGCGCGCCGAACTTGCCGGCGGCGAAGTTCATGTCGTTGGCGTCGAGCGTGTAGGGCACCACGAGCTGGTCGCGATCCCCGATCCGCACCCAGTAGGGCAGGTCGTCGGCGTAGCTGTCGGCGACATAGGCGAAACCGCCCTCCTCGGCTGCGAGGCGCAGGGTGTTGTCGCTGCACCGGCCGGTGTACCAGCCGCGCGGCCGCTCTCCCGTCACCTCCCCGTGCAGCCGGATCGCCTCGGCCATCTGGGCGCGCTCCTCGGCCTCGGGCATGTCCTTGTATTCGATCCATTTCAGCCCGTGGCTGGCGATCTCCCAGCCGGCCTCCCGCATGGCGCCGACCTGCTCGGGGCCGCGGGCCAGCGCCGTCGCCACCCCGTAAACCGTCACCGGCAGATCGCGGAGAAGGCGGTGCAGCCGCCAGAACCCGGCCCGCGCCCCGTATTCGTAGATCGATTCCATGTTCCAGTGACGCTGGCCCGGCCAGGGCTCGGCGCCGCCGATCTCGGACAGGAACGCCTCCGACGCCGCATCGCCGTGCAGGACGTTGTTCTCTCCGCCTTCCTCGTAGTTCAGCACGACCTGTACCGCGATCCGCGCCCCGTCCGGCCAGGCGGGATCGGGCGGTCTCGGCCCGTGTCCGATCATGTCGCGCGGATATCTCGTCTCCATCTTGCCCCCGTCTGCGCGGCCTCTACCCTTCATGGCGCAAGCCGCACTGGCGCGGCAAGGGGCGCCGATGGCCGGATACCTGACGACGCATGTGCTCGACACCGCCCGGGGGCGCCCGGCTGCCGGTCTGCGGATCGCGCTCTGCCGCCTCGTCGGCGCGGAGCGGCGCGAGATAGCCGCGGCTGTCACCAATTCCGACGGCCGGACGGATGCGCCGATCCTGCCCGAATCGGAGTTCGCGCCCGGCACCTACGAGCTGGTCTTCTCGGCCGGAGACTACCTCGCCTCCATGCCGGATGATGGCGGTGCCGGCTTCCTGTCCGACATTCCCGTCCGCTTCGCCATGACGGAGGAGCGCCACTATCACGTGCCGCTGCTCCTCTCGCCCTACGGCTACACGACCTACCGGGGATCCTGAGATGCCGGCCGATCGGTCTCCTGCGGTCCAGCCGCCGCGCCGGGATGCCGGCCGTGGATGAGCCCGGCATCATCCGGGACGAGACCGGGGTGCAGCGCCTTCTCGGCTACGTGGTCGACGTCTCGGGGGGCGACGGCCGGGTGCGCTGCACGCTGGTCGTCGACGAGCGGCACACCAACCGGCACGGCCGCCTGCACGGCGGCATCGCCGCCTCGCTTCTCGACACCGCCATGGGCGTCACCGCCTCGCTCGCCGTCGACGCGGAAGGTCTGCGGCCGGTCCTCACCCTGTCGATGACGACGAACTTCGTCGCCTCCGGCCGGCTGGGCGATGCGCTCGTCGCCGTCGGGCGGGTGACCGGCGGCGGTCGCAGCATCCTGTTCGTCGACGGCGTGCTGAGCCGCCAGGACGGGGAGATCGTCGCCACCGCGACCGGCACCTTCAAGCCCATCCGCGCGGACGCTAGATAGAGGGGCATCGGGCGGCCCGCGCGGTCCGCCGATGTGCACGACCCACGGGAGGAGAGACAGCGATGCCGAAAGACAACCAGGGCCACGGACCGGAGCTCGGCGCGTTCGACTGGAGCGATCCGATGCGTCTCGACCGCCAGCTGACCGAAGACGAACGGATGCTGCGCGACGCGGCGCGGCAATTCGCCGGGGAGGTGCTGGCGCCGCGCGTCACATCGGCCTTCTCCGAGGAAAAGACGGACCCGGACCTCTTCGGCCTCATGGGCGAGGCGGGGCTGCTCGGTGTCACCACCGCGGAGCGATGGGGGGGCCTCGGCGCGTCCTACGTCACCTACGGCCTCGTCGCGCGCGAGGTCGAGCGGATCGATTCCGGCTACCGCTCGATGATGTCGGTCCAGTCCTCCCTCGTCATGTATCCTATCGAGGCCTACGGGTCGGAGGAGCAGCGCGAGAGGTACCTGCCGAAACTCGCGGCGGGCGAGCTCGTCGGCTGTTTCGGCCTCACCGAGCCCGATGCCGGCTCCGATCCCTCCGGCATGAAGACCGTCGCGCGGAAAACGGAGGGCGGCTACGTCCTGAACGGCGCGAAGACGTGGATCTCCAACTCCCCCTTCGCGGATGTCTTCGTCGTGTGGGCGAAGTCCGAGGCCCATGGCGGCAAGATCCGCGGTTTCGTCCTGGAGAAGGGCGCCGAGGGGCTCTCGGCACCGAAGATCGGCGGCAAGCTCAGCCTGCGCGCCTCCACCACGGGCGAGATCGTGATGCAGGATGTCGAGGTCGGGGAGGAAGCCCTCCTGCCGGGCGTCGAGGGCCTGAAGGGGCCGTTCGGCTGCCTGAACCGCGCCCGCTACGGTATCTGCTGGGGCGCGATGGGCGCGGCGGAGGCCTGCTGGCACGCGGCGCGGAGCTACGGGCTCGAACGCAGGCAGTTCGGCCGCCCGATCGCGGCGACGCAGCTCTTCCAGAAGAAGCTGGCCGACATGCAGACCGAGATCGCGCTGGGCCTTCAGGGGGCCCTCCGTCTCGGCCGGATGATGGACGAGGGGCTGGCCGCGCCGGAGCTGATCTCGCTGATGAAGCGCAACAATTGCGGCAAGGCGCTCGACGTCGCGCGTCTCGCCCGCGACATGCATGGCGGCAACGGGATCAGCGAGGAATACGGGGTCATGCGCCACATGATCAACCTTGAGACGGTGAACACCTACGAGGGCACCCACGACGTCCACGCCCTGATCCTCGGGCGCGCGCAGACCGGGTCGCAGGCGTTCTTCTGATGCCGGCCCGCCGCGCCGAGTACCGGCACCTGACGCGGCTGACGACGCGCTGGTTCGACAACGACCTCTACGGCCGCCTCAACAACACCGTTCATTACGCGCTTTTCGACACGGCGGTGAACGCCCACCTCATCGAGGCCGGGGTGCTCGATCTCCATGCCGGCGGGACGGTCTTCCTGGTGATCGAATCGGGCTGCCGCTATCACGCCCCCATCGCCTTCCCCGACCCGGTGACCGCCGGGCTGCGCGTCGCCGAACTCGGCACGAGCGCCGTGCGCTACGAGATCGGCCTCTTCGCCGGGGAGGGCGACGAGGCCGCCGCGGAAGGGTTCTTCGTCCATGTCAGCGTGGACCGGGAGACGCGCGCCAAGACGCCGATCCCGGAGGCAACGCGGCAGGTGCTCGCCGCGCTCCGGGCCTGATCGTCTCCCCTATTCCGCCGGCTTGCCGCTCGGAGTTTCCGACGTGCCGCGCGTGTCGTCGTGCGTCCCACGCGCGTGGTCCGGCACGTCCGGTTCCGCGATATCGACACGGCCGATCAACTCGTTCCGGAACGCGACGATCAGCGAGACCACCATCATGAAGACCATGATGAAGATCGGCAGTCCGATCACGGTGATCACCTGCTGCAGCGCGTTCAGCGCCTCGTCGCCGGCCATGATCATCAGGATCGCCGCGACCAGCCCTTCCGAGACGCCCCAGAACACCCGCTGGTGGACGGGCCCGGCATCGGGCTCGCCCGAGCAGAGCATGTCGACGACGAGCGAGGCCGAGTCCGACGAGGTGGCGAAGAAGATCGCCACGATCAGGATGCCGAAGCCCTGCAGGAACGGGGTGAAGGGGAAATGCTCGAAGAAGGCGAACATCGCCAGCGGCACCGAGTTCGCCACCGCCTCGGAGATCTGCCCGGCCTGGTCGCCGAGCTGCTGGCGCATGTCCGGCCCGATTCCGTCGATCGCCATCGCCGACCAGCCGAAGATCGCGAACCAGACGAGGGTAAAGAGCGACGGCGCGAAGAGCACGCCGAGGACGAATTCCCGGATCGTCCGGCCATAGGAGATGCGCGCGACGAAGAGGCCGATGAAGGGCGACCAGGTCACCGTCCAGGCCCAGTAGAACACCGTCCACGACCCCTGCCATCCCCATTCCTGCGCGGGCATGTACCCCGCGAGCATGTCGTTCCAGAACGCCAGATGCGGCAGGTTGCTCAGGTAGAGCCCGAACGTCTCGACGATGCCGCGCAGCAGGAACAGCGTCGATCCGGTGGCGAGGACGAAGATCATCAGGAGGACGGCCATGCCGATATTGATGTTTGACAGCAGCTTCACGCCCGCGTCGAGGCCCGCGACGATCGAGCTGACCGCCACCGCGGTCAGGCAGGCCAGGATCGCGAGCCTGAGCGGCACACCGTCGGGCCAGCCGAACAGCGCCTCGAGCCCGGCGCCGACCTGGCTGGTGCCGAGGCCGAGCGACACGGCGACCCCGAACAGCGTTCCGAGAATGCCGAAGACGTCGATCGTCTTGCCGATCGGTCCGTAGATACGCTTTCCGAGGAGCGGCCAGAACACCGAACTCACGCGCACGGGCAGCTTGTAGCGGTAGATGAAGTAGGCGAAGGCGAGACCGGGCAGGGCGAAGATCGTCCAGGTGTGCAGCCCCAGATGGTAGATGGCGATGGAGATGGCGTCGTCGGCAGCCTGCGCCGAGAACGGCTCGACGCCCGGTAGCGGCGGCGTGGAGAAATGCGAGATCGGCTCCGCCACGCCCCAGAACATCAGAACCGTGCCGATGCCGCCGGCGAAGAGCATCGTGAACCAGCTGAGCGACGTGTATTCGGGTCGGGCGTCCGGCCCGCCGAGGCGGATATGACCGTAGCTCGAGAACGCCGCGAAAAGCAGGAATCCGAGCCAGACATTGACGCCGAAGATGAAGAACCAGCCGAGCTTCGTCACGATCCAGGCGCGCGCCACGGCGAAGGCGTCGCCGATCGTCACCGGCGCCACGGCCAGCGCGATCACGAACAGGATCATGAAGATGGCGGAGACGAAGAAGATCGTCGGGTCGGTCTTCAGCCCCAGTCTGTCGGCCCATTTCTGCATTGTGGTCCCTCGCTGATTCGCACCCCTGATCCGTCCAACCCTAAGGAAATGACGCAGGAAGACGAGGGGGAAGCGTCAAACCCCCCGGAAGAGCGCCAGGCGCGCCAGCGCCAGATCGGCGCGGAATCGGCGCCCGATCGCGACCAGACCGGCCCGTCGCAGCCCTGTGGGGTCGAACCGGGCATCGATCCGGTGCGGCGCGAGAGCGTCAAACTGAAGGCGGAGTGCCCGCCATTCGGGCAGGGCGCGAAAGCTGCACCGGAAGCTCTGCCAGGGTTTCTCGACCGCATCGGTGCGCAGATGGAGGTTGTAGGTCTCGCCGTTGCCCTGCACGAGAATCTCGATCCCGTCCCAGCCGGGCGCCGGTGCCATGTCCCGCGCCATCTGCAGGAAGCCGCCGCCGTTCTCGAGCGACACCTCGCCGGTGAGGCGCAGGGCCGCCCGTCCGCTCACCTGCTCCAGGCGGAGCGTTGCGTCGCTCCGGCCGCCCATCACCCGGTCCGAGACGGGCTCCCAGTCTCCCGCCCCGTCGCGCGCCGCGTCGTAGAGGATCACTCGGCCGCCTCAGGCACGGCCTCGCGCCGGTTCTCCCGCATCGAGGACCCGAGCGCCAATCCGATCAGCGCCACCCCGATCAGTCCGGTCACGACCTCGGGGATGTGCATGACGGGCTGCAGATACATGATGATCGACAGGACGAGGATGGCGTAGAAGGCGCCGTGCTCGAGATAGGCATAGCGCCCGAGCGTGCCGTTATCGACGAGCATGATGGTCATCGAGCGCACATACATCGCCCCGATCCCCAGCCCGATGGCGATGACGAACAGGTTCTGCGTCAGCGCGAAGGCCCCGATCACCCCGTCGAAGGAGAAGCTGGCATCGAGCATCTCGAGATAGAGGAAGGCGCCGAGCCCGCCTCTCGCCGCCGCCTGCGCCTGCCCGCCGCTGTCGAGAACTTCCCCGAGGATGTGGACGAAAAGATAGGTCAGAAGGCCCCAGAGCCCCATGGTCACGAACCGTCCGGCCTCTTCCGGGGGGAAGAGCTGCGAGACCCCGAGGAGTGCGATCGCCATGACCGCGACGTTGGTGCCCCGGTGGTGGGCGTGGTTCGAGACCCACTTCTCCGGGCCCCAGACCCAGTGCACGTCCTTGTCGGGGTCGAAGAAGAACGACAGCGCCACCATCAGCAGGAACGTGCCGCCGAAGGCGGCGATGTCGGCATGCGCCTCCTCCATGATCGCGGCGTATTCCCCCGGATCGTTCGCCGCGAGCAGGAGCGCCGAGATCGGGCCGGTCTTCGCGGCGATGGCGACGATGGCGAGCGGAAAGATGATCCGCATCCCGAAGACGGCGATCAGGATGCCCCAGGTCAGGAAGCGCCGCTGCCACTTGTGGTCCATCCGCTTCAGCACGTTGGCGTTCACGATGGCGTTGTCGAAGCTGAGCGAGATCTCCAGCGCCGCGAGCACCAGCGTGATGAAGAAGATGCCCGCCATTCCCTCGACCGTGCCGGTATAGGTCCAACCCACCCAGAGCGCGAGCGCGAGGCCGAGCGCGGTCGCCGCGAACGACCAGATGAAGTAACGGGTGACGGCTTTGACCATGAACGGCTCCTCTGGCATTGGCGCTCACATAGGGTGCCGGACGGCCAAGTGCAGCCCGTCGCGCCCCGCAGATCGCCTTGCGGGCCGGGCCCGCTTGTCGGCGCCCCCTGCCGGTGCCACCCTCCGGCCATGGTCTCCGATCCTCCGCCGCCCCGCCTCCGGCTGCGTCTCGTCTTCGAGGGCGGGGGCATGATCGGTCCCGGCAAGGCCGATCTGCTGGAGGGGATCGCGCGCACCGGCTCCATCGCCGCCGCCGGCCGCGACATGGGGATGAGCTACCGCCGGGCCTGGCAGCTGGTGGAGACGCTGAACACCCTGTTCCGGGCGCCCGTGGTGGAGAGCGTGCGCGGCGGACCGGGTGGCGGCGGCGCGAGCCTCACGCCCACCGGCCGGACCGTCCTCGACGCCTATCGCCGGATGCAGGCCAGGGCGGAGCGCGCCACGGTCGAGGAGACCGCCCGGATCGCCGGCCTCGTCGGTCCCGGCGATCCCGGAGCGTCCTGAGAGGCGTTATGTCCGCCGGAATATATCGCTTGCATCCCGCCGGGCGCCCGATCCATGATCGCGGCGCCAGGCAACGGGTCCCCATGTCCCTTCGGATCATCCTTCTCGCGGCCGTCGGGCTGCTTCCCCACGGGGCCGCCGCCGAGGTCACCGTCTTCGCGGCCGCCAGCCTCAAATCGGCGATGGACGAACTCGCGCCGCTCTACGAGGCGGAGACGGGCGAGGAGGTCACCGTGGCGCTCGCCGGATCCTCCGCGCTCGCCCGGCAGATCGAGGCCGGGGCGCCGGCAGACCTGTTCGTCTCCGCCAACGAGGGCTGGATGGACGCGCTGGAAGAGGAGGGGCTGATCCGCCCGGAAAGCCGGATCGACCTGCTCGGCAATTCCCTCGTCCTGATCGCGCCGGGCCCCGAGGCGCCGCTCCTGCGGATCGGGCCGGACATGCAGCTCGCCCACGCGCTGGGCGAGGGCCGGCTGGCGATGGCGCTGGTCGATGCCGTGCCGGCAGGCATCTACGGGCGCGCCGCGCTCGAGGCGCTGGGCCAGTGGCAGGACGTGGCGCCGCGCGTGGCGCAGACCGACAACGTGCGCGCCGCACTCGCCCTCGTCGCCACCGGCGCCGCCCGGCTCGGCATCGTCTATGCCACGGATGCGGCCGTCGAGCCGCGGGTCTCGGTCGTCGGCACCTTCCCGGCCGACACCCATCCCCCGATCGTCTATCCCGCGGCAGTGATCGCCGGCGGCGACGAAGACGCGGCGCGCGCCTTCCTCGACTGGCTCGCCGGCGCCGAGGCCCGGGCGATCTTCGCGGAACAGGGATTCGCCGAGCCGCCGGACGGATGAGCTGGCTCGGGCCGGAAGCCTGGCAGGCGCTCGCCCTTTCCCTCAAGGTCTCGCTCTGGGCGATGCTCGCGAGCCTGCCGCCCGGCCTGCTGACCGCCTACGCGCTGGCGCGCTGGTCCTTCCCGGGTCGGCAAGTGTTGAACGTCCTGGTCCACCTGCCCCTCGTCCTGCCGCCGGTGGTGACCGGATACCTGCTGCTTCTCGCCTTCGGGCCCCGCGGCCCGCTGGGATCGGCCCTTGCCGAGCTCGGCATCGTCTTCGCCTTCCGCTGGACCGGCGCCGCGCTCGCCGCCGCGATCATGGCCTTCCCGCTCATGGTCCGCGCGATCCGGCTGTCGGTCGAGGCCGTCGACGACCGGCTCGAACAGGCCGCGGGCACGCTCGGCGCCTCTCCGCCCTGGGTCTTCGCCACCGTCACCCTGCCGCTGATCCTGCCCGGCATCCTCGCCGGCGCGGTGCTGTCCTTCGCCAAGGCGATGGGGGAATTCGGTGCCACCATCACCTTCGTCTCCAACATCCCCGGCCAGACCCAGACCCTGCCCACCGCCATCTACGCCTTCCTGCAGGTGCCGGGCGGCGAAGCCGACGCCCTGCGCCTCGTCCTCGTCTCGGTCGGGGTGGCGATGGGCGCACTCCTTCTGTCGGAGATGCTGAGCGTGCGCATCGCGCGCCGCGTGGCGGGCCGGTGAGCCTCTCGGTGCGGATCGGGCACCGGCTCGGCGCCTTCCGGCTCGACGCCGCCTTCGAGGCACCGCCCGGCGTGACCGTCCTCTTCGGCCGGTCGGGATCGGGCAAGACCACGATCGTGAAGGCCGTCGCCGGCCTGCTCAGGATCGAGGCCGGCCGCATCGCCCTCGACGGCGATGTGCTCTGCGATACCGCCCGGCGCATCTGGCGTCCCGCCCATCGCCGCCGGCTCGGCTGCGTCTTCCAGGACGGGCGGCTCTTTCCCCACCTCTCGGTGCGGCAGAACCTGCGCTACGGGCGCTGGTTCGCCGGCATCCGCGATCTCCGGGAGGAGGCGCGCGTGATCGAGATGCTGGGCATCGGCCCGCTCCTCCACCGTCGTCCCGCCGACCTCTCCGGCGGCGAGACGAGCCGCGTCGCTCTCGGTCGCGCGCTCCTCGCCGGGCCGCGCATGATCCTCGCCGACGAGCCGCTGGCGGCGCTCGACGAGCCACGGAAGGCCGAGATCCTGCCCTATTTCGAGCGCCTGAGGGACGAGGCCATGGTGCCGATCCTCTATGTGAGCCACGCTCCCGCCGAGGTGGCGCGCCTCGCGACGACGATCGTCGCCCTCGACGGCGGCCGCGTCGTCGCGCAGGGGCCGGCGGCCGAGATTCTCGCCGATCCCGAGGTCGTGCCGGCCGGCATCCGCGGCGCCGGCGCGGTTCTCTCGGCGCGCCTCGTCGCCCAGCATGCGGACGGGCTGAGCGAACTCGATTCCGGCGGCGTGCGGCTCTTCGTGCCCCGCCTGCCGCAGGCCGTCGGGCGGTCGATCCGGCTGCGCGTGCCCGCCCAGGAGGTGATCCTGAGCCGCGAGCCGCCGCGCGGCCTCTCGGCGCTGAACGTCCTTCCCGGCCGCGTCGCGGCGATCCGGGAGGGGGAGGGGCCCGGCGTCCTCGTCACCCTGGAGACACCGGCCGGCCGGGTCCTGGCGCGCATCACCCGCCGGTCGGCGGCGCGGCTCGAGCTCGGGGTCGGCGTCTCCTGCCATGCCGTGGTAAAGTCGCTCGCCATCGCGCGGGAGGATATCGGCGGCGCTGACACTCCCGGAAGTTCGGTGTAGGAGGCCCCCGAACAGGATCGGGACACCCATGCCGGACACCCCCCCCACCGCCCTCGTCACCGGCTCGGCCGGCTTCATCGGTGCCGCGCTTAGCCGCCGCCTCCTCGGGGAGGGGTTTCGGGTCGTCGGGCTCGATGCCATGAGCGACTACTACGATCCCGAGCTGAAGCGCGGGCGCGAGGCGACGCTGCTGCCATGCGAGCGCTTCCGCGCCGTCCACGATCTGGTCGAGAGCCCCGGCGTGCTCATGGACCTCTTCGCCGAGGAGCGCCCCGACATCGTCGTGCATCTCGCCGCGCAGGCGGGCGTGCGCTACTCGATCGAGAATCCCCGCGCCTATCTCGAGAGCAACCTCGTCGGCACCTTCGAGCTCCTCGAGGCGGCGCGCGCCCATCCGCCGCGGCACATGCTGCTCGCCTCGACCTCCTCGGCCTACGGCGCAAGCAGCGCGATGCCCTACGTGGAGACCGCGCGGGCCGACCATCAGGTCTCCTTCTACGCCGCCACGAAGAAGGCCAACGAGAGCATGGCGCACAGCTACGCCCATCTCTACGACCTGCCTACCACCATGTTCCGCTTCTTCACCGTCTACGGCCCGTGGGGGCGGCCCGACATGGCGCCGTTCAAGTTCACCCGTGCGATCCTCGAGGGCAAACCCATCGACGTCTACAACCGCGGCGAGATGCAGCGCGACTTCACCTATATCGACGATCTGGTCACCGCGATCCGCCTGCTGATCGACGCCGTTCCGGTGCGGCCGGCGGGGGGCGAGGTGGCTGAGGGCGACAGCCTGTCGCCGGTCGCACCCTGGCGGGTGGTCAATATCGGCAATTCCGACGCCGTGCCGCTCACGGACTTCATCGCCGCGATCGAGGCCGCGACCGGACGCGCGGCGCAGCGCAACCTCATGCCCATGCAGCCCGGCGACGTGCGCGCGACCTGGGCGGATGCCGGGCTCCTGCGGCACCTGACGGGCTATGCCCCCTCCACCTCGGTGACCGAGGGCGTCGCCCGCTTCGTGGCGTGGTACCGCGACTACTACCGCGTCTGATCGTCGCCGACCCGCCGCCGGTCGCCGATTTTCCGATTTCCGACTGGCAGACGGCGACGAGCCGGCTAACCTAAGAGGCGCGGAAGGGACCGGGGACGAGGGTCGAGGTGCGGGTGAGACGATCGAACGGAGCGGTATGCGGAGCGATCGTCGTGGCCCTCGCGCTGTCCGCCTGCCCGGCGGCGGCCGGCCCCGGCAACATCCTCAGTCCCTTGGGGCCGATCGCGGAGTTCCAGCGGCTGGAGCTCATCTGGGCGGTGGTGCTGGTCCTGATCGCCATCCTGCCGGTGCTGGTCGGCGTCCCGATCATTATGTGGCGCTATCGCCGCACCAACACCACCGCCACCTACCGCCCGCAATGGGAGTTCAACACCAGGCTCGAAATCCTGATGTGGGCCGGCCCGGCCCTGATCGTCGCGGCCCTGTCGGTCTGGCTCGCCCAGGCGACCTTCCGCATCGATCCCTATCGCAGCATCGACGCCGAGATGGCCGAGGGGCTCGAAATCGATCTGACCGGCCCGCCGCTCAAGGTGGAAGTGATCGGTCTCGACTGGAAATGGCTCTTCATCTACCCCGACGAGGGCGTGGCGAGCGTGGGCGAGCTGGTCCTGCCGGTCGGCCGGCCCGTGACCATGCGCCTGACGACCGACACGGTGATGCAGAGCTTCATGGTGCCGGGGCTCGCGGGCCAGATCTACGCCATGGCCGGCATGGTCACGCAGATGAACATGGTCGCCGACAGGCCGGGCGAGGCGTACCTGCAGAACACCCAGTACAACGGCCCCGGTTTCCCGGACCAGCGCGCCCCCGTCCGCGCCGTCTCCTCGGGGGAATACGAGGACTGGCTTGCCGAGGCGATGGACGGCGACGGGCCGGTGCTCGACGACCGCGGATACGCCCTTCTGGCGCAGAGCGGCGACCTTGCCCGCGCCCATGCCGATCTCGACATCCCCGGCGAGGGGCCGATCCTGTTCCGGCTCGAGGGGCTCGGTCTCTTCGACCGGGTGGTCGGCCGCTACATGGGGGCCGATCCGGTGCCGCCCGCCGCGCAGCCCGGCAGCCCGACCTACGATCCCGTCGCATCGGTCCTGCCGGTCCTGGCCGGGAGCCGCCCCCACATGGAAGAGACCCCGTGCGCGGACGCCGCGTGCTCCGACACCGCGTCTCCGGAGAACTGACATGTTCGACCTCTTCGGCCGCCTGACCCTGGCCGACCTCAAACCCCTCGAGATCTTCCACGACCAGAGCCTGAACACCTGGGTCGGCTCGGGGGCGGCGTGGATGGTCGTGATCGGCGGTCTCGCGGTCGCCGTCTGGATCACCGTCGCGCGCGCCTGGGGTTGGCTCTGGCGCGACTGGCTGACCACCGTCGATCACAAGAAGATCGGCATCATGTACATCATCATCGGCTTCGTGATGATGGCCCGCGGCGTCGCCGAGGGGGTGGTCATGCGGGGCCACCAGGTCACCGCCTATCAGGGCGGCGTCCTGTCGGAGGAGCACTGGGCGGAGCTCTTCTCCACCCATGGCACGATCATGATCTTCTTCGTCGCCATGCCCTTCATCACCGGCTTCATGAACTACCTCATCCCGCTGCAGATCGGCACGCGGGACATGGCCTTCCCGATGATGAACCAAGTGAGCCTCGGCCTCACCGCCACCGGCGCGGCGCTGACCATGATCTCCCTCGTCGTCGGCATGTTCGAGATGGGCGGCTGGACCGCCTATCCCCCCTTCACCGGCGCCGATTTCGATCCGGGGCCGGGGCCGGACTACTGGATATGGGCAATCGCGATCTCCGGGATCGGCTCGATGCTGTCGGGCCTGAACTTCGCCGTGACGATCTACAAGATGCGCGCGCCCGGCATGACCTACATGCGCATGCCGGTCTTCTGCTGGACCGCGCTCTGCACCTCGATCCTGCTGGTCTTCGCGCTGCCGCCGCTGACCATCGCCTGCCTGATGCAGGCGCTCGACCGCTATCTGGGGTTCCACTTCTTCACCAACGACCTCGGCGGCAACATGATGAACTACGCCAACCTCTTCTGGATGTTCGGCCATCCCGAGGTCTACATCCTGATCCTGCCCGCTTTCGGCATCTATTCCGAACTGACAGCGACCTTCGCGGCGAAGAAACTCTACGGCTACGAGAGCCTCGTCCTCGCCACCATGGCGATTGCGGTGATCAGCTTCTGCGTCTGGCTGCACCACTTCTTCACCATGGGCAACTCGGCGACGGTAAACGCCGCCTTCGGCATCGCCACCATGCTGATCGCCGTGCCCACCGGCGTGAAAGTCTATGTCTGGATGGCGACCCTCTGGCGCGGCCGGATCCGCTTCACCACGCCGATGGTCTACATGCTCGGCTTCTTCATCATGTTCGTCATCGGCGGCCTCTCGGGCATCATCCTGGCCAATCCGGCGATCAACTGGCAGGTGCACAACACCCAGTTCATCGTCGCGCATTTCCACAACGTGCTGCTGCCGGGGACGATCTTCGCCATGTTCGCCGGGGTCCATATCTGGTTCCCGAAGGCCTTCGGCTTCCGCCTCGACGAACGCGTCGGGCAGGCCACCGCCTGGCTCTGGATCGTCGGCTTCAGCTTCACCTTCCTGCCGCTCTACGTGCTGGGCCTTCTCGGCTATCCGCGCCGCTCGGCATCCTTCGACGATCCGACCTACCAGCCCTACATGTATGTCACCGTGTTCGGCGCCCTGCTTCTCGGCCTCGCCTTCGCCGGCCTCCTCGTCACCCTGATCGTCTCCATCTGGAAGCGCCGCGAACTCGCCGTGCCGCTCGGCGACCCGTGGGACGGGCGCACCCTCGAATGGGCCACGCCGGCGCCGCCGCCGCCTTGGAACTTCCCCGTCATCCCCCGGATCGAGACGCGCGACGCCTTCGCCAAGGAGAAGGCGGAGGGCCGTCCCTTCGTCCTGCCCGAGACCTACCGCGACATCCACATGCCGCCGAACACGGTGGCGGGGATGGTCGTCTTTATCGGCACCACGGCGCTGGGCTTCGCCCTGACCTGGTGGATCTGGTGGCTCGCGATTCTGTCCTTCGCGGTCATCGTCGGCTGGGTGATCGTCCATTCCTACCGGGAGCACGAGGAGGTGGTGATCCCGGCGGTCGAGGTCGAGCGCGTCAACAACGCCTGGATCGAGGCGATCCAGCTCTCTGACGGCGTCACCCGCGACCACGAGGCGACGACGGACAACCGCGGCTACGCCACGACCGACATGGTGATCGCCTCATGAGCTCCCAGGACGTGAACATCCATCCGGGGATGAACCTCGGCTACGGCGAGGGCGAGCATCACGCAGAGGTCACCGTCTTCGGCTTCTGGACCTTCCTGATGTCCGATCTCGTGACCTTCGGCATCGTCTTCGCGATCTTCGGCACGATGACCGGCGCCACGGCGGGCGGTCCGGGGCCGGAGGAGGTGACCGAACTGTGGAGCATCGCGCTCCAGACCGGGCTGCTCCTCGGCTCGTCGTTCTTCTTCAGCTGGGCCAGCCTGTCGATGAAATACGATCGCGGCGTCTGGCGCACCCTGCTGTGGCTCGCCGGCGCCGCGACATCGGCGCTGTTCTTCCTCATCTTCGAGCTGATCGACTTCCATCACCTGATCGAGATCGGCGCCACGCCGGACCGGTCGGGTTATCTTTCCGCCCTCTGGGCGCTCGTCGGGCTGCACGGTCTGCACGTCGCCTCGGGCCTCGTCTGGATGGGCGCGATCACCGGCCAGATCCTGCTCTTCGGCCTGACCGACGACGTGAAGAGCCGCGTCACCCGCATGGGTCTCTACTGGCACTTCCTCGACGTGGTCTGGGTGGGCATCTTCTCCATCGTCTATCTCACGGGTATCGCATGAAGTCCTCGGCATCGAAGGAAGAGCGCGACGAACGCCGGCATTACACGATCGGTCTCGTCCTCTCGGTCGGCCTCACGATCCTGTCCTTCGGCACGGTTATCTCCGGCCTCGTGCCCCGCTACTGGGCAATCGTCACCATCATGATTCTCGCCGTGGCGCAGATCGTCGTCCACTTCGTCATCTTCCTGCACATCAACCTGCAGAGGCAGCGCCGGGAGGATCTCCAGCTCCTGCTGTTCTCGTTCCTGCTCCTCTCCATCATGGCGCTCGGCACGCTCTGGATCATGGCAGATCTCTACCAGCGCATGATGTGAGGCCGGGCGGCCGTGCCGGCCCGGAGCGGCAGAAAGCGCCCGCCGCCTATTCGGTGGGCAGGGAGGCGCAATGGGCGCCCGAGGCCGCCGAGCCGGATCCGAGCGCGATCAGCGGCGGCTGGGCATAGATGTCGGGCGGCTCTGAAGCCGACAGGTCGATGGCCAGAAGCCCGACCACGAACAGCGCGACGATGGATGCGGTGAGCGTGCGTGTCATGGGTCGCGCCTAGCCTCCCAGTCCCAGTCGCGGCCGCAGCCTGACGCCCACCGCCGAGCCCGCGAACCCGGCGGCGAACCAGGCCCAGCCGTGCAGCGAGCCGGTGGAGATGCCGGAGAAGAAGGCGCCGACATTGCAGCCGAAGGCGATCCGGGACGAGTAGCCGAGCAGGAAGCCCGCAACGACCGTCGCAGCCCAAGCCCGCGCCGGCAGCTTCGGCAGCTCCTGCGCCAGCCCGCCGCGCCAGATGGTGACGAGAAGCGCCCCGCCGATCAGGCCCAGATTGGTGAGCGAGGTCACGTCGGTCAGCAGGGTCTGGGCGATCCGGTCCTGGTTCGCCGGCAGGGACCAGAAGGCCGAGGGTTCGGTCGGCACGCCGAGAGCCGTGGCTCCCTTGGCCGCCCAGAGCCCGAGCCCGTAGACCACGCCCCAGGGCTGGCCCGCGACGACGATGTTGAGGATCGCGAAGAGCGCGAGAAAGAGCGACGCATAGACGTAGCGACGCGGAATCCGGCGGCTCTCCGCGGGCGCCAGCCGGAGCACGAGTCCCGCCACCGCCGCGAGGCCGAGGAGGGTGACGGCAAGGCCGCCCAGCCCGTCGAACACGACGAGCGGCAGCGCCCCGAACGAACTCCACCAGACGAGATTGTAGGCGCCGAGGAAGGATCCGATGGCGAAGAAGGGCAGGGCCAGCACGCCCACCGGATTGCCCGAGCCGGCATTGACGAGCGAGCCCGAGCCGCAGCCCATCACCAGCTGCATCGACAGGCCGAAGACGAAGGCGCCGGCCACCATCGCGAGCCCGACCGGCGCCCGCGCGCCGATCAGCTCGCCGCCCGATGCGGCGATCAGCGGGATGGCGACGATGGCCACCAGTCCGATGGCCAGGAGATGGCCCAGCAGCCCGCCGGGATCGCGCTCCGTGATCATCCGCCGCCACGGCCCGGCGAAGCCGAAGCGGAACCCTTCGAGCGTGATGCCGAAGCCGAGTCCGATCAGCACCAGGAGGCCGTAGCGCGCGCCCACGAACATCCCCACCGCGGCGGCGCAGGCCAGCGCCGCCGCGACGAGCATCCCGCGGGTCAGGGGGGAGGGCGCCGCGGAGGGGGCGTCCGCGCTGGCCGAGGCGTTCACCATCTTTCGCTCCCGCTCAGAAGGCCGACTTGATCTGGAACCAGAGCGTCTTCACCGGCCCCGGCACGTTCGCCATCACGTAGCCGGCATTCGACCAGCCGACCACGCTCTCGGGATAGAGCTTCACGTTGTCGATCCCGGCAAGCTCCGACAGGGCGAACCAGTTGGTCGCCGCCCAATGACCGGTATTGCAGAAGGAGATGATCTCGGCATTGCCGGTGAAGCCTTGCTTCTCGGCCAGCGTCCGGGCGGCATCGGCATCGACGATCGCGGGCCCGTCGGAGAACCAGCCGGCATGCTCGAAATATTCCGATTGCGGGATCGTCCCGGGCTTCGCGGACGCGGGGTGGGATTCCTCGCCGTTCCAGAAGCTCTCCGGCCGCGCGTCGAGCAGCAGCGCCTCCTCGCCGCCATCGACGACCTTCTGCACCTCCTCGGCGGTTGCGGTCCAGCGGTCGGTCCAGTCGAGCGCCAGATCGACCGGCTCCGGCTCCACCGCCTCGGTCGAGGTCTCGTAGCCCGCCTCGGTCCAGGCGTTCAGCCCGCCGTTCAGGATCGAGAGGTTCTGGTAGCCGCTCGATTTCAGCGTCCAGTACACCCGCGCCGCGCCGCCGAAATCGCTCACGTCCTCGCCCTGATAGGCGATCACCACCCGCTCGGAGGGCTCGACCCCGATCTTGCCCAGCGCGTCGCTCAGCGCCTCGACGCCCGGCACCTTGCCCGGGTTCTCCTCCGGCCCGCGGAAGAGCGCATAGGGCGCGTTCACCGCCCCCTCGATATGTCCCCCGCCATAGCCGCTCTCGTCGCCGAGGCGGATGTCGAGCACCTCGACCTGGTCTAGTACCGGCTTCAGCTCCTCGGGAGAGACCAGCGGTCCGAGATCGGCCTGCTGGGCATGGGCGCCGCCCCCGATCAGGAGACCGGCGAGCAGCGGAGCGGTGGCACGCATGAAAGTCGTCATGATCGGCTCCTGTTCAATTCGTCGGGCCTGATCTGGCCCCGGCGGCCGCGGGCGCAAGACCGGGCCGCGCGCCCCCTGGCGACCGTCCGTTCGCCGGCCCCGCGATCGGCGCCGTCCCCGGTTCGCGCATCCTCGGCGGGCAGGGAAAACAATCCGCCTCCGCCCGTCACCCGAAACGTCTGTCCTTCTCTTCCTGCGGCGCGCGACCTACCTCCGGCGGTCGCGCCGGGAGGACATCGGCTGGAAGGCGACGCCGACATGCGCCTCGCAATAGGGCTTGCCGGCCTGGGACGGCAGGCCGCAGAACCAGAAGTTCTCCGTCGCCGGATCGCCGATGGGCCATTTGCAGGTCCGCTCGGTCAGTTCCATCAGCGACAGCCGCTTCGACTTCTTCTCCACCTCGCGCACCGATTCGAGCGCCTCGGGGCTGATCTCGTTGGCCGATGGCTGCGGCGGCAGCGGCTGTCCGGCCGGCACGATCTGCCGCGCGAGGGAGGGGGCGGGCCGCTCTTGCGGCTCCGGCTCGGCCTCCTCCGGCACTGCCGACGCCTCTTCGACGACGGGGCGCTCGGCCGCGACGCTCTCGGGAGCCGCATTCGCCTCGGCCTCGGCCTCCACCGGAACGCCGCCGGTGCGGTTCGACAGGCCGAGCCGGTGCACCTTGCCGATCACCGCGTTCCGCGTCACCCCGCCGAGTTCCTTGGCGATGGCGCTGGCCGACTGGCCCTCGTTCCACATCTTGGTGAGAAGCTCGACTCGTTCGTCGGTCCAGGACATCGGATACTCGCTTTCGGGCAGGGCGGCTTGAGAATTGCGTCAGCTTCCTATTCTAGTCACCCGTCGCCGTGACACAAGGCACGGGCACCCGCCAGAAGGAGCCGCCGATGACCGAGACCACATCGCATGAGATGGGCGTGCGCCGCTTCGGCCGCTGGAACTGGATGGGCCTCTACACCCTGGCCGAGCGCGAATGCCGCCGCTTCATGTCGATCTGGGCGCAGACGGTGATGGGTCCGCTCATCAATGCCGGCTTGTTCCTCGCCGTCTTTGCCATCGCCATCGGTCCCACCCGCGGCGACGTGATGGGGGTGCGCTACGTCGCCTTCATGGCGCCGGGCCTGCTGATGATGACGGTGATCCAGAACAGCTTCGCCAACACCTCCTCGTCGCTGCTCGCCGCGAAGGTGCAGGGCAATATCGTCGACACGCTCATGCCGCCGCTCAGCCCCTCCGAGATGCTGATGGGCTACCTCGCCGGCGGCGTCGCCCGCGGCGGCCTCGTCGCCATCGTCATCGGCGCCGTGATGGTGGTCGTCCTGCGGACCGGCCTCGCCCATCCGCTCGCCCTGCTCGTCTTCGTCCTGCTCGGCGCGTCGATGATGGGGGCGCTCGGCATCCTCGCGGGCATCTACGCCACCAAGTTCGACCAGATGTCGGCGATCACCAACTTCATCATCACGCCGCTGTCCTTCCTCTCGGGCACCTTCTACTCGATCGAGGCGCTTCCGCCCGCGCTCACCTTCGCCTCCCATTTCAACCCGTTCTTCTACCTCATCGACGGGGCGCGCTACGGCGTGCTCGGCGTCTCCGATTCCTCGCCGCTCCTGGGCTTCGCCGTCTGCCTCGCGGTGACGCTCGCCCTCGGCGCGCTGGCGCTGCGCTGGTTGCGCCGCGGCTACCGCCTGAAGTCGTGAAGCGCGGCCCCGCCTCGCGGGTCGAAGGCAGACGTTGCGTCGTCCCGGTCGCGGTGGCATCCTTAGAATTCAAAGGGGAGGACGGGCCCATGGCCAAGACCATTCGCGACCCCGCGACCTACGCCATCGCCACTCTCGGGGAGATCTTCGGCATCGTGCCCCGCCTGTTGCGGCGCGTCGCCGGCGAGGAGACCGAGGCGCCGGAGGTCCGCGCCATCACGCTCGACGACATCTCCGGCGCGCTCGCCGCCGGGTTGGACGATCTTCGCGCCTTCCGCAGCGACGCGATCTTCGTCTGCTTCCTCTACCCGATCGTCGGCATCCTGCTCGCGGCGGTCGCGTTCCAGCGCGAGCTGCTGCCGCTGATCTTCCCGCTGGTCGCCGGCTTCACGCTCCTCGGTCCCATCGCCGGGATCGGTCTCTACGAGATGAGCCGCCGCCGCGCCGCCGGGCTGGAGGCGAACTGGTCGGACCTCTTCAAGCTCTTCTCCTCGCCCTCCATCGGACCGATCATCCTGCTCGGCATCACCCTGTTCGTGCTGTTCTTGCTCTGGATCGGCGCCGCCGCGCTCATCTACCAGGCGACCCTGGCGCCGCTGCACCCCGCCGGCCCCGTCGATTTCGTGGTCAAGGGGGTCACCACGGCGCAGGGCTGGGCGATGGGTGTCGTGGGCTTCGCGGTCGGCGCCGTCTTCGCCGCCGTCGCGCTCTCGATCAGCTTCGTCGGCCTGCCGCTCCTCGTCGACCGCGACGTGGGCTTCCTGCCCGCCCTCGTCACCTCCGTCCGCGCCGCCGCCAAGAGCCCCGGCCCGGTCGCCGTCTGGGGACTGCTGGTCTCGGCGGCGCTGGCGATGGCCTCCGTGCCGGCGCTCCTCGGCCTCGTGGTGATCTTTCCGATCCTCGGCCACGCCACCTGGCACCTCTACCGCCGCGCGGTGGTCTCGCCCGCTGACGAGAAACCGAAACCCCGCGACTGACCCCCGGCGGAGGGCCTCGCGGGCCCTCCCGCATTGACAGTCCGGCGGACCTTTGGCACCACCCGCGCTTCCGGTTCACCGCAGGACATCCCGATGATCCCCGCGATCCTTCCGACCTACAATCGCGCGCCGCTCTCCTTCGCGAGGGGCGAGGGCGCCTGGCTCTGGACGGAGCAGGGCGAGCGGTATCTCGATCTCGGCGCGGGCATCGGCGTCAACGCCCTGGGCCACGCCCATCCGGCGCTGGTGGCGGCGCTCGCGGCGCAGGCGGAACGGCTCTGGCACGTCTCCAACCTCTACGACATTCCCAACCAGCGCCGGCTCGCCGACCTGCTGGTGGAACATACCTTCGCGGAGACCTGCTTCTTCACCAATTCCGGCACCGAATCCTGCGAACTCGCGGTCAAGATGGCGCGCAGGCACTTCGCCGCCCGGGGCGGGGACCGGCACCGCATCGTCACCGTGGAGGGCGCCTTCCACGGCCGCTCCATGGCCGCGATCTCCGCCGCCGGCTCGGCGAAGATGACGGACGGGTTCGGCCCGCTCCTGCCGGGCTTCACCCAGGTCCGCTGGGGCGACCACGACGCGCTCGAGGCGACGATGGGCGACGACGTCGCGGCGATCCTCGTGGAGCCGATCCAGGGAGAGGGCGGCATCCGCGTCCTGCCGGACGAGTGCCTGAAGGGGCTGCGCGCGCTCTGCGACCGCCACGGCGCGCTCCTGATCCTCGACGAGGTGCAATGCGGCATGGGCCGGACCGGCCGGATTTTCGCCCATGAACGGGCCGGCGTCACGCCCGACATCGTGATGGTCGCCAAGGGGTTGGGCGGCGGCTTTCCCCTGGGCGCGGTGCTGGCCACGGAACATGCCGCCGAGGCGATGACCGCGGGCACCCATGGCTCGACCTTCGGCGGCAACCCGCTCGCCTGCGCGGTCGGCGCGACGGTGATGGAGGTGATGACGCAGGACGGATTCCTCGCTCATGTGAACGCCGTCGCGGGCCGGTTCCGCCAGGGTCTTGAAGGCCTCGTCGCCGCACATCCGCAGATCTTCGGCGAGGTGCGCGGCCAGGGCCTGATGCTGGGCCTCAAGGCCCGCGTGCCGAATACCGAGATCGTGGCGCAGGGATATGCCCAGCGCGTGCTCACGGTGCCGGCCGCCGACAACGTCGTGCGCCTGCTCCCGCCGCTCACCATCGGCACGGAGGAGGTCGCCGAGGCGCTGGCCCGGCTCGACGCCGCCGCCGCCGCGCTGGCGCAGGCCGCGTGATGCGCTTCACCCTTTGCGAAATACTTCACGGGGGTCCGGGGGTGTGACACCCCCGGTCCGACCGTCGAACCGGATCCGCCGATGACCCATTTCCTCGACATCCACAAGACCGACCCCGCCGCCCTCCGCCGCATCGTCGACAGCGCGCGGGCGATGAAGGATGCGCGCCCCGGCCGCCCCAAGGCCGCGCCCGACGACGATCAGCCGCTCGCCGGCATGATGGTCGCGCTGATCTTCGAGAAGCCCTCGACCCGCACCCGCGTCTCCTTCGACGTCGGCGTGCGCCAGATGGGCGGGCAGACCATGGTGCTTTCCGGCGCCGACATGCAGCTCGGCCACGGCGAGACCATCGCCGACACCGCCCGCGTGCTGTCGCGCTACGTCGATCTCATCATGATCCGCACCTTCGAGGAGGCGACGCTGCTGGAAATGGCCGAATACGCGGACGTTCCGGTGATCAACGGGCTGACGAACCGCACCCATCCCTGCCAGGTCATGGCCGACGTGATGACCTACGAGGAGCATCGCGGCCCGATCGCCGGGCGCAAGGTGGTCTGGTCGGGCGACGGCAACAACGTCTTCGCCTCCTTCGCCCACGCCGCGAAGCAGTTCGACTTCGACCTCACCTTCACCGGACCGGAGCCCCTCGACCCGGAGCCCGGCGCTGCACGACCTCGTCACCATCGAGCGCGACCCGATGAAGGCCGTCGACGGCGCCGATCTCGTCGTCACCGATACCTGGGTCTCGATGCACGACCCGCAATCGGCCCGCGAGCGGCGCCACAACCAGCTCCGCGGCTACCAGGTCAACGCCGCGCTCATGGCCCGCGCGAAGCCCGACGCGCTCTTCATGCATTGCCTGCCCGCCCACCGGGACGACGAGGTGACCAGCGAGATCATGGACGGGCCGCACTCGGTGATCTGGGACGAGGCCGAGAACCGCCTCCACGCCCAGAAGGCGATCATGCGGCACTGCCTCGGCCGGTGACCCGGCCGGTCTCCGCCCTATCGTGACGGGAAGGACACGGTCACGAGGAGAGAGACATGGACGAGGCGCGGCGGATCAGGATCACCGGCGACGTGCAGGGAGTGGGCTTCCGCGACTGGACGCGGAGCCTGGCCCGGGACACGGGCGTCTCGGGCTGGGTGCGCAACCTGCCCGACGGCACGGTCGAGGCTCATCTCGAAGGCTCCGGCACCGCCATCGCGGAGATGATCGACCGCATGAACGAGGGACCGCCCGCGGGCCGGGTCGACGACCTGAAGGCCGACGCCGCCGAACCCGAGGGCGCCGTGGATTTCGAGCTACGGTCCTGACGGACCCGCGCCTCTCGGCGGTTGTCCGCCGACGGGCGCCCTGCTAGCCTCGCGCCACGGCAGAGACCGGACAGATCGGGACAACCGGCACCGGCAGACAGGCAAGGAGGCATTTCATGGTGAGATTGACGAGCATCGCCCTCGCGGGCGTGGTGATCTGCGGCAGCGCCGCGGCCGGGCCCATCGAATCGGCCTGCACGCGCTCGGAGCGCGGCGCCCGCAACGTCGCGTTGTGCACCTGCATCCAGCAGGTCGCGAACGTGACCCTCGACGGCCGCGACCAGCGGCTTGCGGCGCGGTTCTTCCGCGACCCGAACATGGCCCAGGAGGTGCGGCAATCCGACCGCCGCAGCGACGAGACCTTCTGGAGCCGCTACCGCGCCTTCGGCTCTGCGGCGGAGAGCTACTGCAGCTGAGCCACGAGCCCCTCGGCGGCGCGCTCGATCTGCTGCAGCGCGCCGGCGAAATCCTTCGTGTAATAGGGGTCCGGGATCGACCGCGCCCCGTCGCCCGCATGCGGCGCGAAAAGCCGCACCGGCGTCGCGTCATCCGCCGGCCGCATCGCCTCGATCTCGGCCAGGTTGTCCTCGTCGGCGGCGAGGATCAGGTCGAACCGCCCGAAATCCGCCGGCCCGATCTGCCGCGCGCGGAGCGCCGTCAGGTCGTAGCCGGCCCGCCCCGCGGCCTCCACCATGGGCGGATGCGGCGGCTCGCCTAGATGCCAGTCGCCGGTCCCGGCACTGTCGATCTCCAGGTCGAGTCCGGCCTCCGCCGCCTTCTTCCGCAACACGGCCTCGGCCGTGGGCGAGCGGCAGATGTTTCCCAGGCAGACGACGAGGATGCGGCAGGTCATGGGCCGAAGATAGGCGCGGGGCCGCGCGTTTCACCCCTTGTCCCCGCCGGGCCGCGCTCCTAGTCCGGAAGCGGGGAGGGCGATGCGATGATCTTTGTCCTGACCGGGGCCGGTCTCAGCGCCGAAAGCGGTCTCGGCACCTTCCGCGATGCCGGCGGGATCTGGACGCGCCACGACCTCCAGGAGGTCGCGACGCCGCGGGGCTTCGTGGCCAATCCCACCAAGGTGCTGGATTTCTACAACGCCCGCCGCGCCAACGCCGCCAGCGCGCGGCCGAACGCGGCCCATCATGCCCTGGCGCGGCTGGCGCGGGAGGGTCGCGCGCGCCTTGTCACCCAGAACGTCGACACGCTTCTCGAAACCGCCGGCGCCGGCGAGGTCCTGCACATGCATGGCCGCCTCGACCGCGCGAAATGCGACAAATGCGCGGCCACATGGCCGGCCCCCGCTCTCATGGATCCCTTCGACACCTGCGCCGAATGCGGCGCCCAGAAGGTCCGGCCGGACGTGGTGTGGTTCGGCGAGATGCCCTACCATCTCCACGAGATCGAGAAGGGGCTCTTCGCCGCCGAGCTCTTCGTCGCGATCGGCACCAGCGGCACGGTCTATCCGGCGGCGGGCTTCGTCGAGGCGGCGCGGGAGGCCGGCATCCCGACCCTCGAGCTGAACCTCGAACCCTCGGGCGGCCGCTTCGACGTCGGCCGCTACGGTCCGGCGAGCGAGGTGGTTCCGGCCTGGATCGCGGAGATCATGGACTGACGCGCCCGCGCCGCCGGCCATCGTCCGGCGATCACCAGTCGTCCTCCTCGTGCAGCGCATCGAGCTCCGCGATCAGCGTGTCGTAGCGCCGCAGGAGCCCCTCGCGGTGGCTCTCGGTCAGGCGCGCGCGCCGCTCCGGAAGAAGCGCCTCGAGAAGCGCGTAGAGCTCCTCCACGATCTGCGTGTAGCGGTCCGGGCCGCCACCGTCCGGTCTCGACGTCGCCATGTTGTGTATCGTCTTTCGTTTTCACCGAAAGAATCCGGGTCTGGTCCGCCCGCCTCGAAACGCATGACTGACACTTTCGGTCGGAAAACGAAACATCGACTCGTTGCGGGACCGCCCCCGTGCCCGGCCGGCGGGAAAGGCCGGTCCGCTCCCTGCCTGCGTCGAGAAGCGCGGCGCGGGAGCTGGCCAACCCGATCCTGCGCCGTTCCCGGCTCCGGCGGCCCCCGGAGCCTGGTCACGCGGCCGTGGGCCTACAGGAGCGGCGCTGCCCGGCACGGTCGGCCGAGGCGCCCGCCGGTCCGGGGCGACGGCAGGAAGCGTTTCCGCCTACCGCCCAATCCTCTCCAATCAGACAAATTGACGCGACCTGGAAACGGCGCGACGCTTCGCTCCGGACGGCGCCGCGACAGGCGAACCGCCGCCCGTTCTCGGAGGAAATGAAAATGGACTTCGGAATGACCCCGGCGCCGGCGGGGCGCGCCGCTCTTGCGTCGGCTGCGGCGCTCGGCGGCCTGATGCTCTTTGCCGGCGCGGCCTCCGCCGCCCCGCTCTTCATCGACAGCGTCGCGATGACCGGGCTCGCCAATCCGCGCGGCCTCACCTTCGGCCCGGATGGCGGCCTCTACGTCGCCGAGGCGGGCAGCGGCGGCGAGGGCCCGTCCTACGTCTCCGGCAGCGGCGAGACGGTCTTCTTCGGGACCAGCGCGGGCGTCAGCCGGTCGCTCGGCGGCGTGCAGGAGCGTCTGATCGGCAACCTGCCCTCGGTCGCGCCCACCGGCGGATTCGCCGCCGAAGGGGCGCACGAGGTTGCCTTCGACGCGGCGGGCATGGCCTATGTCACCATGGGCCTCGGCGCCGATCCGGCCGTCCGCGCCGGCCTCCCGGCCGGCGGCGAGCTGCTCGGGCAGATCGTGAAGCTCGACGGCGGCGCCGTTCCCTTCGCCGATATCGGGCTGAACGAGACGGAGGCCAACCCCGCGGCGGACGAGATCAACACCAACCCGTTCGGAATCGCGGCGCTGCCGGGCGGCGGCTTCATCGTCTCCGATGCCGGCGGCAACGCCCTTCTGACGGTGGCCGAGGACGGCGCGATCTCGACGGCGGGCATTCTTCCGGCCCTGCCGAACCCGTCCTTCCCCGATCTCGGCGGCCCGACCTACCAGGCGGTGCCCACCGGCCTCGCCGTCGCGCCGGAGGGGCGCATCGTCACCGGCCAGCTCACCGGCTTCCCGTTCCTGCCCGGTGCCGCGACGATCCGCGAGCTGGTCTCCGGCAGCGTGCTGGAGACGGTGGCGAGCGGCTTCACCAACCTCATCGACGTGGCCTTCGGCCCGGACGGTGCGCTCTACGCGCTGGAGATCGACAGCGACGGGCTTCTCGGGCCGGGCACGACCGGCGCGCTCTACGCGGTGGCCGAGGACGGCACGCGGAGCCTTCTCTACGAGGGGCTGAACACGCCGACCGGTCTCGCGGTCTCGCGGGAGGGGCTGTTCTACGTCTCGAGCAACGGTCTGTCGCCGACCGACGGCGAGGTGCTGGTCCTGGCGCCGGCGGCGCCCGAAGCGGTTCCTCTGCCCGCCGGCCTGCCGCTTCTTGCCGGCGCGGTCGGTCTCCTCGGCCTGATCCGGCGCCGCCGGCGCTGAACCGGCCGCTCCGAAACGCCGAAGGCCCCGCGCGCGGGGCCTTCCGTCGTCGGACCGGCGCCGAGGATCAGGCCGCGGCGCGGGCCTTGGCGATGTCCTTCTTGACCTTCAGCGCGCGCGGCGACAGCTCGCCGTCCCGTGCCTTGTCGAGGAAGTTGTCGAGCCCGCCGCGATGATCCACGGTCCGCAGCGCCGCGGCGCAGATCTTCAGCTTCACCGTGCGCCCGAGCGTCTCCGACATGAGCGTCACGTCGTTGAGGTTGGGCAGGAAGCGGCGCCGGGTCCGGTTGTTGGCGTGGCTCACGTTGTTGCCCACGGCGGGGCCCTTGCCGGTCAGTTCGCAGACGCGCGACATGGGATCTGTCCTCGTATTGCGGTCCGGGGCCCCTGGGCCAGCGGACGGAATGGGTTGAATTGGCGCCCTCTAAGGGATCGGCCGCGGCGCGTCAAGCCGATCCGTCCCCGGGAAACAGCGTCGCCAGCATCTCGTCGGCCGCCGCCGCCGGCGCGGTGCGTCCCTCCGCCACCGCCCGGCCCAGGGTCTCCATCCGCTCGCGGGTCGCGGCGTCGGTCGCGAGGTGGCGCATTACCCCCTGCCGCACCGCCTCCTCGAACCAGTGCCGGTTCTGCGCCGCCCGCACCCGCTCCCAGTGCCCCGTCTCGCGGCGGAAACCGGCCAGCGCCCGGATCTCCTGCCAGGCGCGGTCGAGCCCGTCTTCCGTCACCGCCGACACGGCGAGCGCCTTCGGGAACCCCTCCGGATCGCCCTCCCGCTTGCGCAGCAGCCGCAGCGCGCCCTGGTAGTCGGCCCGCGTCGCCTCCGCCTGCCGCGCCATCTCGCCGTCGGCCTTGTTGATCAGGATCAGGTCGGCGATCTCCATGATCCCCCGCTTCACCCCCTGCAGCTCGTCGCCGCCGCCGGGCGCCAGCAGCAGCACGAACAGGTCGGTCATCCGCGCCACCATGGTCTCCGACTGGCCGACCCCCACCGTCTCCACGATCACCACGTCGAACCCGGCCGCCTCGCAGAGCGCCACCGCCTCCCGCGTCCGCCGCGCCACGCCACCGAGCTCGCTCTGCGCGGGCGAGGGCCGGATGAAGGCGGCGGGGTCCCGCGCCAGACGCTCCATCCGCGTCTTGTCGCCGAGGATCGAGCCCCCCGACCGCGCAGAGGAGGGATCGACGGCCAGAACCGCCAGCCGCAGGCCCCCGCCCGTCAGCCGCTGCCCGAAGCTCTCCACGAAGGTCGACTTGCCCACGCCGGGCGTTCCCGAGAGCCCGATCCGCATCGCCTGCCGGTCCGGATCCGCCACCCGCTCCAGCAGCGCCACCGCGTCGCGTCGGTGATCGGCCCGGCGCGATTCCACCAGCGTGATCGCGCGCGAGAGCGCGCGGCGGTCGCCGTCCTTCAGGCGCCGGGCGAGGTCGTCCACATCCATGCCCCCTCATCCGACGCCGCCGCGCCCTTGTCCAGAGCGCCGCCCCCCGCGTAAGCGACGGCCCATGGACCTGCCCATCGACGACGTCCTTCCCGACCTGACCGCCGCGCTCGCCGCCCATGGCCGCGCCGTCCTGCAGGCGCCCCCCGGCGCCGGCAAGACCACCCGCGTCCCGCTCGCACTCCTGCCCCGTATCGAGGGCCGCATCCTCATGCTCGAGCCGCGCCGCCTCGCCGCCCGCGCCGCCGCGGCGCGCATGGCCGAGACCCTGGACGAACCCGTGGGGCGCACCGTCGGCTATGCCATCCGCGGCGAGCGCGTCGCCTCAGCGGAGACCCGCATCGAGGTCGTCACCGAAGGCATCCTCACCCGCCGCCTGCAATCCGACCCCGAGCTCGACGGCATCGGCTGCGTGATCTTCGACGAGTTCCACGAGCGCTCGCTCAACGCCGATCTGGGCCTCGCGCTGACGCTCGAGATCCGCGCCGCGCTGCGTCCCGACCTCGCCCTCGTCGTCATGTCCGCCACCCTCGACGCGGAGCCGGTCGCGGCGCTGCTCGGCGGTGCGCCCGTCGTCACCAGCGAAGGCCGCGCCCATCCGGTCGAGCCGCGCTGGCTCGACCGTCCGCTCGCCGCGGGCCGCCGCTTCGACGACGCGATGGCCGAACTGATCGCCCGCGCCGCCGCCGCGGAGGAGGGCGGCCTTCTGGCCTTCCTCCCCGGCGAGGGCGAGATCCGGCGCGTCGCGTCCCGTCTCGACCTGCCCGGTCTCGACATCCGCCCGCTCTACGGCGCCATGCCCTTCGCCGCGCAGCAGGCGGCGATCCGCCCCGGCCCGCGGCGCAAGCTCGTCCTCGCCACCGCCATCGCCGAGACCTCGCTCACCATCGAGGACGTGAGGATCGTCGTCGACGGCGGCCGCGCCCGCCGCGCCCGCTTCGATCCCGGCTCCGGCATGACCCGGCTGATCACCGAACGCGTCTCCCGCGCCGAGGCCACCCAGCGCGCCGGCCGCGCCGGCCGCGTCGCTCCCGGCACCGCCTGGAAGCTCTGGTCGCGGGGCGAGGACGGCGCGCTTCCCGCCCGGCCGCCGGCGGAGATCGAGGCCGCCGACCTCACCGGCCTCGCCCTCGAGCTCGCCCTCTGGGGCGCGCCCGACGGGGCCGGCCTGCCGTTCCTGACCCCGCCGCCCGAGGGTGCGCTCGCCGAGGCGCAGGCGCTCCTTGCGGGCCTCGGTGCGCTCGAGAACGGCGGGATCACAGATCACGGCCGCCGCCTCGCCGCGCTGCCGCTCCATCCCCGTCTCGCCCACATGCTGGAACTGGCCGGGCCGGAGGCCGCCGAGCTCGCCGCTCTGCTGTCGGACCGCGACATCCTGCGAGGCCGCGGCGCCGATCTCGCGCTGCGGCTCCGCGCTCTCGCCAGCCCGCAGGAATACGGCGTCGCACGGGGCGCCATCGCGCGCATCCGGCAGGAGACGAAACGACTCCGCCGCCGGGCAGGGACGGGGAGCGGCCTGTCCCTCGCCCAGCAGGCCGCGCTGGCCTATCCCGACCGCGTCGGCCTGCGCCGCCCCGGCGGGGCGGCCCGCTGGCTCCTCTCCGGCGGCAGCGGGGTGCGCATGGCGGAGGACGACCCGCTCGCCGGCCAGCACCTCATCGTCGTCACCGACACCGACGGCCGCCCGCGCGATGCCATGATCCGCCAGGCCGTCGCCCTCACCGAGGCCGCGCTCCGCGAGGTCCACGGGCCAAGCATCGCCTGGACGGAGATCTGCGAATGGTCCCGCCGCGCAGTCCCGCGTCCTCGCACGGCGCCAGGAGCGCTTCGGCGCCATCGTGCTCGACGACCGTCCCTGGCCCGACGCGCCCGCCGACGCCGTCGCCCGCGCCATGCTGGACGGCATCCGCGACCTCGGCCTGAAACCCGCGCCCCCCGCGCGCCGCTTCCTCGCTCGCGTCGCGCTGGCGGGCCTCTTCGACACGTCCGAGGCGGCGCTCCTCGACTCCGCCGGGGACTGGCTCCTGCCGTTCCTCGGCGGTCTCCGCAGCGCCGCCGACTGGAAGGCGTTCGACCTCGTGCCCGCCCTCGCGGCGCGTCTCGACCACGAGGCCCGCACCCGGCTCGACCGCGAGACCCCCGGCCATCTCGTGACGCCCCTCGGCCGCCGCGTCCCCATCGACTATTCCGGCGAGGTGCCCGAAGTGGCGATCCGCGTTCAGGAGCTCTACGGCATGACCACCCACCCGCAGGTCGCCGGCCGCCCCCTGAAACTCACGCTCCTTTCGCCCGCCCACCGCCCCGTTCAGGTGACGATGGACCTGCCGGGCTTCTGGTCCGGCTCCTATGCCGATGTCGCCAAGGACATGCGCGCCCGCTACCCCAAGCATCCCTGGCCCGAGGACCCGACCGTCGCCGACCCGACGCTGCGCACCAAGAAGCGGCGTTGAGGCGACGTCACGCGATCGGGATGACGCCAGGCAGGGATGAAGGCGCCCGGTCCCGTCCCGGCTCGCATCACGACCGAACGGAGGCCCCCATGGCAGACGACGAGACCGAGAGCGCCCGCACCCTGAGCGTCGCCCCCCCCAGGTCGGCGGCTCAGCCACGCCCCCCGAGAAGACCGCGAGAAAGCGCGGCCGGATCGACGCCGACGGCAACGTGATGCAGGATGGCCGCGAGGTGCTCGAAAGCCTCGGCGACCAGGGCGGCACGCGGTCGGTGTTCCGGTAGGGTGCGGTGTCATTTCCAGAAATTCATAGAAAATACAGTCCTATGCTTACTAACCCTATAAATAGCCCATAAACCTCGCCTCTCGAAAGGCCGCGGTTTTCTGCGATTTTATCAGCGACTCCTTCGACGGACTTAATAATAGCGGCCATCTTAGCAATACGGCTGAATACACGTACCTCCACACCAGCGAGCGGAGGCGCGTTCATGGGCGGTGGTTCAATAGCATCATTAAGAAGTTGTGGAATATCTTCCGCCCAGTCGTCGGCAAACTGGGGCTCAGAAATAGCTTGGAGATGCGGTAGAGCGGCGCAAAGATTGTCTTTCGCTGACGCGGGTAAATTTTTCCATGCAACGTGTTGAAGTAAATTTCTATTTTTTGCCACTTCCGGGTGGGTGGCTCGAATCGCATCCCTTCATTCCCCCGCTGCCCTCTGAAGTGCTAAATTCTCTTCACTAGAAGGTAATTCCTCCGTTACTGCTATTTGCCGAACTAGAGACTGGTGGAGGTCGGTCAGGTTCAGTTCGATTTGTTGTGGATCGTGGGCGTATTTGACTATTGTGCGGCGAACTAAGCGAGCTTCCCTAGACGCTTCAGACAGACCGTTCGATGGCCGCGCAACCACATCGTCCCAAGCGTCTTCAAGTCTTGAAAGAGTGGCCGCTACCAAGCGAGGATTTTCGAGAGCTATCGGCTCTTGGCGAAAGACAGCTGCGATAGGATCATACGTAATCCGCTCAGCCAACGGAAGTTCATCCGAGAGCAGTTGAATTAGCAACTCGCTAATTATTTCATTTGGGTTGGGGTCGAGTGCGATCCGCTCCTGCAAGTCCCAGTCGAGAGGCTTTCCTTCAACAAAGCCCTCATACCATTTTATCCAGAAGACCCATTTCGGATCGCGGTCTGCGGAGGCTTTCATTGTCTTCAGATTGTAGCGTGCCGGGTCCGCCGCGCCGCGACCGAGTTCGATTGTAAAAATATCAAGCTCGTTCTTTTCTGAAGAAACATCATTGATCGCGGAACGTAAGGCGAATTCTGATCCGGGAACCTCCTTTAGTTCGATGTCTATTAATTCGAGCTTCGACGCGGTTTCGGCAAAAGGCGTGATGGAGTGCCGTGACTCAACAGTCATCATCTCCGCAAGTTCAATTGCTATGCATGCGGTCTGAAATCCGAAGAAATTCGAGATCGTTCCCGTCTCGGTGGCATCGAAATAGGAGCGGGCGCTTTTGGCGGCATCTCTCACGGCCTGAAACAGTTTACCAGATACGCCGGTTTGGGACCTTATTGTCCACACAGCTGCCAAGATTATTGAGCCCATGGCGTCCAGAACCGCCGCCGGATCTCTGTCGGAAATCTCGAAAAGGGCCGGGACTTCTCTAAGGCCCGTCCTGACTGCGAGTGCGCAAATGATCTCAGGCGGCTGCTCAAGAAGCTTTGTCTTGTACTCTTCCTGAAGCCGGTCGATCTCCTCCTGATCCGCCACCCGCCCCACCCCCTACGCAATCCGTGGACAACACGCCCAAACCGCCCCATACCCCGGACATGACCGAGCTCTCCCATATCCGCAACTTCTCCATCGTCGCCCATATCGACCACGGGAAGTCGACGCTGGCCGACCGGCTGATCCAGCTCACCGGCACCGTGGCCGAGCGCGACATGCAGGACCAGCTGCTCGATTCCATGGACATCGAGCGCGAGCGCGGCATCACCATCAAGGCCAACACCGTCCGCATCGAATATCCCGCGCAGGACGGCGTGACCTACGTGCTGAACCTCATCGACACGCCCGGCCACGTGGATTTCGCCTACGAGGTCTCCCGCTCCATGCAGGCCGTCGAGGGCTCGCTCCTCGTCGTGGACGCCTCCCAGGGGGTCGAGGCGCAGACGCTGGCCAACGTCTATACCGCCCTCGAGGCCGACCACGAGATCGTCCCGGTCCTGAACAAGGTCGACCTCCCCGCCGCCGACGTGCCCCGCGTCAAGGAGCAGATCGAGGACGTCATCGGCATCGAGGCCGGCGACGCGGTGCAGATCTCGGCCAAGACCGGGCAGGGCATCCCCGACGTGCTGGAGGCCATCGTCCGCCGCCTGCCGTCCCCCCATGGCGGCGACGCTGAGGCGCCCCTGAAGGCCATGCTGGTCGATTCGAAATACGACCAGTATCTCGGCGTCATCGTCATCGTCCGCATCATCGACGGCACCCTGAGGAAGGGCGACCGCATCCGCATGATGAAGACCGGCGGCACCTACGACGTCGACGACGTGGGCGTCTACCGCCCCGCGATGACCGCCGTCGAAAGCCTCGGGCCGGGCGAGATCGGCTACCTCAACGCCTCCATCAAGCAGGTCCGCGACACCCGCGTCGGCGACACGATCACCCACGAGAAGCGCCCCTGCGCCCAGGCATTGCCGGGCTTCAAGCCGAGCGTCCCGGTGGTCTTCTGCGGCCTCTTCCCCGTCGACACCAACGATTTCGACGACATGCGCGACGCCATCGAGAAGCTCGCCCTGAACGACGCCTCCTTCACCTACGAGATGGAGACCTCGGCGGCGCTGGGCTTCGGCTTCCGCTGCGGCTTCCTCGGCCTGCTGCACCTCGAGGTGATCCGCGACCGGCTGGAACGCGAATACAACATCGAGCTCATCACCACCGCGCCCTCCGTCGTCTACCACGTCTATACCAGGGGCGGCGAGCGGTCCGACCTGCACAACCCCGCCGACATGCCCGACATGACCCATGTCGACCATATCGAGGAGCCGCGCATCAAGGCGACCATCCTCGTCCCCGACGACTATCTCGGCGACGTCCTCAAGCTCTGCCAGGAGCGGCGGGGCATCCAGCTCGACCTCACCTATGCCGGCACCCGCGCCATGGTGGTCTACGACCTGCCGCTGAACGAGGTGGTGTTCGACTTCTACGACCGGCTGAAATCGGTGACCAAGGGCTATGCCAGCTTCGACTACCAGATGATTGGCTACCGCGAGGACGCGCTGGTCAAGATGCAGGTGCTGGTCAACGACGAGCCGGTGGACGCGCTCGCCATGATGGTCCACCGCGACCGGGCGGAGATGCGCGGCCGCGCGATGTGCGAGAAGCTCAAGGAGCTGATCCCCCGCCACATGTTCAAGATCCCGATCCAGGCCGCCATCGGCGGCCGCGTCATCGCGCGGGAGACCCTCTCCGCGATGCGCAAGGACGTGACCGCGAAATGCTACGGCGGCGACGCGACGCGGAAGCGCAAGCTCCTCGACAAGCAGAAGGCCGGCAAGAAGAAGATGCGCCAGTTCGGGAAGGTCGAGATCCCGCAGGAGGCGTTCATCAACGCGCTGAAGATGGATGGATAAAGCCAAGAGTAGAACGTCCTTGCGGGCCTCCTACTCAAAATGGACAGATGATATTTGCTGCACCTGCCTTATGATCTATCGCCATACAACCTATGTGCGATTTCTCGTGATATTGCCCTAGCACCGGAGAGCTCTCGATTAGATATCGAGACTGGTCCTAAGCGCCACATGTCGCCTACCGCGATTATTTGGCTAACGAAAGGGATTAGGCAATGTGTTCGGCGTATTGGTGCAGAGAATATTACCCTGTACGGATTGGGGCGCCATACATATGCAAATAATCTCGGATTTTCTGAGGCCCTCAAGATTGTAGGCAATCCGTTTCCCCAGAGAGCGTTTGGCGGCCACAATTACATTCCTTTATCTGCTATGAGGTTAGAAGACATTGAGCGAGACGCTATGCTCAAAGCAGATCATTTAGGCGACGCAATCACACGGGAGTGTGTAGAAATATCTCATGTAGTATCTAGACGTCTCTCCGAAGAACTGGACTTTATAGTAGCGCGTTCATTTACAGAAATTTTTCGTAACGTCTTTGAGCACTCTGGCGTCAAAGTCGCTGGATACAGTGCTCAATATTGGCCAGGGCCGCAGATCGTCGAGATATGTATATCCGACCGTGGAATGGGTGTGCACTCATCGCTAGCCGAAAACAAATATCTTGAATCCCAAGATGAAAGAGAGTCGTTATATTTGGCTTTGATGCCGGGCCTTTCTGCAAAGGCCTGGCGACACAAGAAAAAGAAGTCTAATCAAAAATCACCTTGGGATAATTTCGGATTCGGGTTGTATTTTGCTCACCGTCTCTTCGGAAAATTGGGGCACTTTTTTATGGCGTCTGGTACGAGAGCCGTATTGATAGAAAACGGCGCGGGAGCAAGAGACTTACAATGCTCGATAGAGGGAACGATAGTCTCTTTGCGATTAGATCTTTCCGACGAACAGAGGATTAATAAGTGCCTCGGTCAAATTTCTGAAGAAGCACACGATGTCAAGCAAAAGATCGGCACTCGAAGTGTGGATTTCGCGAGTGTAGAGGCCTATTTACAGAAAGATTTTTAGTAAACACTCGGTCTTATATATTATATCGTTCTTTAATTGTAGTATGAAGCGAGTAAAAAATTACGAGTTGTTATTCGTTCTGTCGTCGGGTGTACCGCAGGAGCGGTTAGCTGCAGCCGTGATTATTACGAATCGACTATTCACTGCTTGGATTGCTTCACCGTAGTAATTCATCCAAGTCGGCGCCCAGCCCGCTCCTCACTTCCGCGCCTGCGTGAACTGCCGCTACACCGCGGCACCATCGGCCACCCGTCGGGCACGGTGGTACACCGGAAGGGTGCGCGGTTACCGCGCACCGCTCCGGTGACGCCTATTTCCGGCGCGACTTGCCCTGCTGCGCCCAGGGCATCATCATCCCCATCCACATGTCCATCCAGGCGCGCTGCCATTCCTGCATCATGTAGGTCTGCTGCTTCTTCATCTCGCCCGACATCTGGCCGCGGGCGGTGTTGGTCATCGTGTTCGCGGCCGAAAGCCACGCGCTCATGAACGGGTTCTTCATCTTTACTCTCCGGGGGTCATGGTGACACGCATATAGGCCCCCGGAGGCCGGGTATAACCCCGCCGGGCCGTCGATCGCGATGTTTCCGGGAAAAGCGGGGTGCGCGGTCCCCGCGCGCCGCCTCGCGGGAGGGCAGGGCGGTCCCGGGCGTGGGCTCGGGTGGCCCAGGCCGGCCCGGTCCGTGCGGACCGGGCGTTCGGCCCCCGGATCGCTCCGCCGGAGCGACCCCATCGCTGCGCGAGCGGGCCTTACCCCTCCGCATCGTCCGCCATGGCGCTGCCGCCGAAGGTCACGTTCTCGACCGTGCCGAGCTCGTTGATCTTGCAGCTCGCCACCTCTCCGTTGACGTCGACCAGCACGATGGGCCCTGTCGCCGTGGCCGAGGCGGAAGTCGGCGTGGCGAATTCCGGCTCCACGTTGCGCGCGCTCGCCGCGGCGCGGGCACAGGCCTGCTGCTGCTCCGGCGTCACGCTCGACACGATGGTGGTGGAGCGGACCTCGCGCTCCTGCGCGCAGGCGAAGAGCGTCAGGGAGAGAAGGGCGATCAGGGGGAATTTCATGTCCGGCCTCAATGTCTGGGACGGCGCGAGGGGATCCCGGCCGTCGAATGTCGTCAAACGTGTCCGACCGACGCGCGGTTCCCGCTCGGCGGTCTCTACTGCCGCGCCTCGTAGCTTTCCCGCTCGATCGCCCGTCCCGCGCTCTGCAGGTCGCGTCCGGCGCCGCCCATCGTCTCGCAGGCGGTCAGCGCGAGGAGGCACAGGATGACGAGGCTGGCGCGTTTCATGGGGCTCTCTCCGGGATGCGGTCGGGGCGGTGATAGACCGCTCTTCGGGGGCGTTCAACGCCGTCCGCGCGCCGTGTTGGCCGGGCGTGGCAACGGCGCATCCCCCGCCGGGACTCCGACGGAACTCCGACAGAAAACCGACAGGAATCCGACAGCCGTTTCCGGCCCCCGCGCCCGCCCGCCGCAAGGTGAACGCGAACACGCCGGGCCGCGTCGGGGGTCAGCGCATCGCAGGAGGCCCGCAGGGACATCGACACCGGAGAGGGCATGGCTCGCGCCGTCCACGCCACCGCCACCGTCCTCATCCACGGCATCACCGGAACGTCGATCCAGGTCGCATGATCGTCCGGGCCGTGACCCGTCGCAGGCATGGCGCGCCGCTGCTACCGCAAACAGAAAGCCAATGAATCCAACGGCTTTCACGGGCGAACCGCGCGCCGTTCCATGTCGTCCTGATCGCGATGCCCCTGCCGGGTCTGCTCGCGCTTCTCGCCGGATCCGACCTCGTAGCACAGGGATACGCGCTCACGGACGACGGCGTCGTCAGTCGAACGATCCCGAAGCGCTCCGGCTGCCCCGGCGGGAGGTCAGGCCTTGCGCTTGGCTCCGGATACCTCTTTCGGAAACCAGGGGAACATCATGTCCATCCAGGCGTCGAGCCACACCTTCACAAGGTCGGCCTGCTGACGTCCCATTTCCGACGTCAAGGTAACCCGATCTTCCGAAGCTCTCTCGTTCACTGCGCGCAGCCACGCCGTCATCATCGGATTGGTCATCTTTCACTCCCTGTCTCACGATTTACCGTCCCCGTTCCGATTGTTGGCACCGCCAGGGCGGCGCGCTTGCCACGCTGCCACGGAATCCGGATTGTGTCGCGGTCTTCATCGGAACTTGCGCTCGTGCGGGAGTGGTCGGCGGTAATCGGCCTATATTATGGGGCTAACGCATCTCGGAGAGGCGTTCTGCATCCGATCGAGGATCGGTCGCCCCCTGATGGACCCTATCACCCTCCGAGCCCGGCCGCTTGGCTTGGGCCGCGCTCGCAGCCGTACCGTCGAACATGCAAAAGGCCCCTCCACTGCTCGATGGAAGGGCCTCCTGACCGATACTCGCGATGGGCCGCCGTCAGTATTGCGCCTGATTGCTTTCGTTCTCGATCGCCTGTCCTGCGCTCTGCATATCCTCGCCGGCGCCGGCGACGGTCTCGCATCCCGCGAGAGCGACGAGCCCGAGAAGGGCGAGGATCTTAACGGTAGGTGTCATGTGTCACTCCTGTTTCGGCAGTTGTCACAACCCGGACGGGGCCCGATCGTTCCGCCGTCCCGTTGCATAGACGGCAATCGCGACAATGGCGTATATCCCGTTGACGAACAACACGAAGCTCCAGGGAGCGCCGGCGCCCCAGACCAGTTTCGCCGAGAGGGACGCCAAGGCGTTCAGCGCGACGAAGGCGACAAGGTAGGACGTGGCGCCCGCCGTGAGCGAGAAGATCGGGATCAATGCCATCGCGAAGACGACCGAGAAGAATTCCCGCCCGGCGCTGAAGATGAGGTGGAGGAAGGAAGCGTCCGGCGCCATCACCGCGAGCGCCAGCGAATTCGCGATACAGCCCATCACGCCGGCGAGACAGGCGACCAGGACGTTGCGTCGAGAGAACATGAGGTAACCCTTCTGAGGTTCAGACTTGTCGAGCGCGACTTGGCCGGATCGTCAGGCCCCCAGGAACGTCCGGACCGCGGCCTCGACCTCGCGCGGCTTCTCCGCATGCAACCAGTGACCCGCGCCGGGAATCGCCGCGAAGCGGGCTTTCGCAAAGAGGTCGCGCGCCGCTTCCTTCCCGTCTTCGGTCAGGTAGCCGCTTTCCGCTCCGGAAAGAAACAGGGCCGGCCCGTCAAAGGTCGCATCGGTATCGGGCCAGCCCACGATTCCCTCCACCTCCCGCTCGAGCGTGTCGAGGTTGAGGGCCCACCGCTTTTCCCGGATATCCAGGCTCTGGAGCAGGAAGGCCCGGACCTCGCGCGAGTCTATAAACTCCGCGAGTGCCCGGTCGGCGTCCTTGCGGGTGGCGAGCCCCTCGAGATCCAGGGATTTCATCGCGTCGATCAGGTGCGCCTGGGTGTGGGTGTACCGGACGGGAGCGATATCCGCCACGACGAGGCGCCGCACCTTTCCCGGATAATTAAGGGCCAGCGTCATCGCCGCCTTTCCGCCCATCGAATGGCCGAGGATGTCCCAGTCCTCGTCGATCGCGGCTGCGAGGTCCGCGGCAAGATCCTCGTAGCGGTGGCCGGCCGTCTGCGGTGACCCGCCGTGGTTGCGCATGTCGACGACGCGCACCATTCGGTCAGAGGACAGCCGTTTCGCGACCGCCCCCCAGTTCCGCCCCGAGCCGAAGAGCCCGTGCGCGATCAGCAGTGGCGGCGCGTCGCCGCCGCCGTGATCCGTGAACGCTAGATCGACCAATCAGAGCTCCGGATAGATCGGGAAACGCTGGCACATTTCAGCGACTTCGCCGCGCACTGCCGCTTCCACTTCGGCGTTGCCGTCGGAGCCGTTCGCAGCGAGACCATCGACGACCCGGACAATCCAGTCGGCGATCTGTCGGAACTCGGGCTCGCCGAAGCCGCGGGTCGTTCCCGCGGGCGTGCCGAGGCGGATGCCGCTGGTGATCGTCGGTTTCTCGTCGTCGAAGGGGATGCCGTTCTTGTTGCAGGTAATGCGGGCACGACCCAGCGCCGTCTCCGTGGCGTTGCCCTTCACACCCTTCGGGCGCAGATCCACGAGCAGCAGGTGGCTGTCGGTGCCGTTGGTGACGATATCGAGCCCGCCCTTCACCAGCTCGTCCGCCAGCGCGCGGGCATTGGCGATCACTCGCTGCTGGTAGGTCTTGAAGCCGGGCTCCAGAGCCTCCCGGAACGCCACGGCCTTGGCGGCGATGACGTGCATGAGCGGGCCGCCCTGTATGCCGGGAAAGATCGCCGAATTGAACTTCTTGGCGATGTCGCCGTCATTGGTGAGGATCATGCCGCCGCGTGGGCCGCGGAGCGTCTTGTGCGTGGTCGTCGTGGCGACATGGGCGTGGGGAAACGGCGAGGGATACTCGCCCGCCGCGACGAGTCCGGCGAAATGGGCCATGTCGACGAGCAGCCAGGCGCCCACCTCGTCCGCGATCTCGCGCAGGCGCGCGAAATCGAGCACGCGCGGGATGGCCGAGCCACCGCCGATGATCATCTTCGGCCGGTGCTCCCGCGCGAGGTCGGCGACCTGATCGTAATCGGGCAGCAGGTCCTGCCGGGTGACTCCGTACTGGACGGCGTTGAACCACTTGCCGGACTGGTTCGGCTTGGCGCCGTGGGTGAGGTGGCCGCCGGCGTCGAGGCTCATGCCGAGAATGGTGTCGCCGGGCTTGAGAAGTGCGGTGAAGACGCCCTGGTTCGCCTGGCTTCCGGAATTCGGCTGGACGTTCGCGAAGCCGCAGCCGAAAAGCTCCTTTGCGCGCTCGATCGCCAGGTTCTCGGCCACGTCCACGTACTGGCAGCCGCCGTAGTAGCGCCGACCCGGATAACCTTCCGCGTACTTGTTGGTCAGCACTGATCCCTGCGCCTCGAGTACGGCACGCGAAACGATGTTCTCCGACGCGATGAGCTCGATTTCGTCCCGCTGGCGTTCGAGTTCGTCGGACACGGCCCCGGCAATTTCGGGATCGATCTGCGAGAGCGTCCTGGTGAAGAAACCTTCGTCGCGGTGGGGCGCGTTCATGAGAGATCCTTTCGCAGCCGGGGCGGAGCGGTGCATCTTGCTTACCGCAGCGCGGGACGCGCGAAAAGGTCCGTGACCGACACGCACCTTGTCATTCGCGGCGAGCGGAGGCAATCGTCGGCGCGAGGAGGTGCCGATGTACCGAAAGATCGCCTTCGTCGCCAGCCGCAGCGAGGTCGCTCGGGAGGCGCTTGCCGCGCTGACCCGCCGCTACGGGGAAGTGCCGCTCGACGATGCTGGCGTTATCGTGGCGCTCGGCGGCGACGGTCACATGCTGCGGACGATGCACGACACCCAGGAGCTCCCCGCCCCGGTTTACGGGATGAATTGCGGGACCATCGGCTTTCTGATGAACGAATATGCCGAGGACGGGCTGCTCGAGCGGCTCGAGGCGGCGGAGATGGAGACGATCAATCCGCTGTCGATGTCGGCCACCCGTGTCGACGGCAGCGTCGAAAGGCATCTCGCGATCAACGAGGTCTCTCTCCTCAGGCAGGGTCCGCAGGCGGCGAAACTGTCGATCAGGGTCGATGGTCGTACCCGGATGCAGGAGCTCGTCTGCGACGGCGCGCTGGTCGCGACGCCGGCCGGCTCGACAGCCTACAACTACTCGGCCCACGGGCCGATCCTGCCGATCGGAGCGGACGTGCTCGCGCTGACGGCGATGGCGGCCTTCCGCCCCCGCCGCTGGCGCGGCGCGCTGCTGCCGGAGACCTCGCTGGTGCGCTTCGAGGTTCTCGAGGCGGAGAAGCGCCCCGTGATGGCCGATGCGGACGGGCGCTCCGTGCGCGATGTCGCGATCGTCGAGGTTCGCAGCGAGCCGAAGATCTCCCACTCGATCCTCTTCGATCCAGGGCACGGGCTGCAAGAGCGGCTGATCCGCGAGCAGTTCGTCTAGAGCTCTGGCGCCGGTCCGATCGGCAGAGGACCCAGCCATATGCGGCCGGCCCGGATCGCGAGCGGCGCCTTGAGCCGATCCTCCCGGCCGGTCATGCCGGCGAGGGCCCGGACACCCTGTTCGATCATCCCGCGCTGTCCGGGAGCGAGCAGCCCCGCCGCGTCCGCGATCTCGAGGGCGCGCTCCCAGTTGGTCAGGGTGATGTCGAGGCTGCCGGTCAAGGACCCGTCCGCCGCGATGTCGAACGCGCCGTCAGCGCCGAGCGTCATGCCGCTCCAGTCCAGATCGAACCGGGAGATCTCGATCCGTTCGATGTCGACATCGCCCAATTCGATCGCGACCCTGGAGACAGGGTTGGACAGGTCGAGCGTCGCGTCGAGAGTCGCGCCGTCGATTCGGGCCGTCGCAGCGCCGCCGAGCCGCGCGGCAAGAGGCTGCGGAAGGTCGAGATCATCGACCGTCAGACCGATGTTCTGCCGGGTCGGTTTCGCGCCGTCCGGGACGCGCGCGGCCGCCAGCAGCTTCACGACCTCGACGACCCGGTTTTCGATCGTGACCCGCACGTCGTCGGCCACGAGATTCGCGTGGTCGAGCGTCAGTTGGCCGTCGGTCCGAAACAGGCCCGAGGCCCGCGCGCGACCGTTTTCGATCACCGCCTCGCCGAAGGGACCGGAAAGCGACTGTCGCGGCGGCAACGCCACGATGATCTGGTTCGGCCGGTAGCTCAGAGCAAAGATCTGCAGAAACGGCGCGGACCACACAACCCCCGAGGGCCAGGCGAGCCGCGGCGTCGTGAACGTGGTGTCGAATCGGTTCGGAAACCCGGTGACGGAGATATCGTCGGTCTCCACCGAGATGCCGTCCGAGCGCAGTTCGGCGATTTCCGCCCGGATAGCGCGGTGCAGGGAGCGAGCCCCGTAGAACCAGTATCCAGACCAGCCGACCGCCGCGATCAGGACGAGCGCGATCAGAATTCGCATGCGGCGCGACCTTTCCGAAGTCGTGTCAGGGGGATATAGGCTGCGGCATGGAACGGCCAGACACAACGACTTCGATGTGGGTTTTCGGCTACGGCTCGCTGGTCTGGAACCCGGAATTTCCCGTAGCCGAGCGGCTCGTGGCGCGACTTCACGGTTTCGCGCGTTCCTTCTGCATGAGTTCGATCCATCACCGTGGTACGCCGGATCTGCCCGGACTGGTGCTGGCGCTCGATGCGCGGCGTGGAGCGAGTTGTACCGGCCTCGGACTCCGCGTCGAGCCGGGGCACGAAGCAACCACGCTGGAGGCTTTGCGAGAGCGCGAGCTCATCTCTTCGGCCTATCTCGAACGCCGTCTCCCGCTCGATCTCGCGGATGGCCGGCAGGTGGAGGCGGTCGCCTACGTGGTGGACCAGGAACACGACCAGTATCGCGGCAGCCTCGCCCTCGAGGATCAGGCGCGCATCATCGCCGGCGCCACGGGCGGGCGGGGTTCGAACGACGAATACCTCTACAATACGAGCACGCATCTGAGCGAACTCGGCATTTCCGATCCGGATCTCGACTGGTTGGCAACACGGGTGCGGGCACTTCGAGCCGATGGAGGTTGACGGTCTTGGCGGATCGCTCTGTTTTTCCTACGCTCCGCAGCACCCGTAACGGCAGGACAGGCCAGATGTATTGGAGTGCCGGCCGTGGCATGCGGCCGACTTTTACCCAACCGATCCGACAGATCGTCTCGATGTGTCTGGTGCTCGTGCTGACCGGGATCGGGACGTTTCTCGCCTGGCCGAGCGTCGCGCCGGTCTTTCTCGCCAATCCGCTGCTGAACGGGTTCATCTTCTTCGTCTTCCTGATCGGTGTCCTCGCCTGTTTCTGGCAGGTGTGGCAGCTGAGCCAGTCGATCGGATGGCTCGACGGCTTCGTCAGCGAGGCACCCGATCACCGCTTGTCCGCGGCGCCGCGGCTGCTCGCGCCACTGGCCACGCTCCTTCGCTCCAGGGGCCGGCAGATGCAGATCAGCGCGCCATCTTCCCGCTCGATCCTGGATTCCGTCGCCACCCGGATCGACGAAGCGCGCGATATCACCCGCTATCTCGTCAACCTTCTGATCTTTCTCGGGCTTCTCGGAACCTTCTACGGGCTTGCGACGACCGTGCCGGCGATCGTGGAGACAATCCGCGCGCTCGCGCCTCAGGAGGGCGAGGACGGCATGGCGATCTTCGGCCGGCTCATGGACGGCCTCGAGGCACAGCTCGGGGGCATGGGCGTCGCCTTCGCGTCCTCGCTGCTCGGACTGGCCGGATCGCTCGTGGTGGGTCTTCTCGAACTCTTTGCCAGCCACGGCCAGAACCGGTTCTACCGGGAGCTGGAGGAATGGCTGAGCTCCATTACCCGTCTCGGTTTTGCCGGAAGTGACCATGACGGGCAGGACGGGATCGTCGATCAAGGCGGGGCGGTCGCCGTTCTCGAACACATGGCCGGCCAGCTCGACCGCCTCGAGGACATTTTCGCCCGAGGCGAAGCGGCCCGGGCGGAAAACGACCGCCGCATCTCACGGCTGATCGAGGCGATGGAAGGCACCGACCGGGCCGATCCCGACCCCGGGCGGCTCGAATTGGTCCTGGAACGCATGGCCGCGGGGCAGGAGCGCCTCGCTCAGACGCTCGAGGAGGGCGGCCAGGCTGGCGGGCTCGATGCAGAGAGCCGGATGCGCCTTCGCTCGATCGACGTGCAGCTTCTGCGTCTGCTCGAAGAGATCGCTGCCGGGCGCCAGGAGGCGACCGCGGAAATGCGCCAGGAGTTGCGGCAGATCGGGCGCGCCCTGAGCCGGATGGCATCGACCTGAGGTAAGAGTCATGGCCCTGTCCCGTCGCGCCGCGACCCGCATGAGTGCCAATATCTGGCCCGGCTTCGTTGACGCGGTCACCTCCCTACTGATGGTGATGACATTTCTCCTGACGATCTTCATCGTGGTGCAATACGTCCTTCGAGAAGAGATTTCGGGTCAGCAATCCGAACTCGACGACCTGTCGATGGAGGTCGCGGGGCTCGAACGCAGCCTCGGCTCGGCCGAGCGTCGTGCCGCCGAACTGGAGCGCCAGCGCAATTCGCTTTCGAACGAGACGCAGGCGCAATCCGCCCAGATCGCCGAACTCGAGACGGAACTCGACGCGCAGCGCGACCGGATCGCCGAGCGGGAGGCGGAGGTCGAGACCCTGACGGCGCGGCGCGACGAGGCGACGGCAACGGCCGCCGACCTCAAGGCCGAACAGGCAGCCCTGTCCCGCGCGCTTGCCTCTGCACGCGACGAGATCGATGCCCAGGCGGAGGAGGCACGGCTGGCGGCCGCCCGGCGCGAGGCCCTCGAGGCCCTGACTGCGCGTCTGCGGGGAGAATCCGAGGATCGCGAGCAACAGATCGCCGCCCTGCGATCAGACCTGACGGAGATGGAGAAGGCGCGCGCCGTGGACGCGGCCGCGGCGGAGGAACTGAGCCGGAAGTTGCAGAACTCCGAGGCGGAGCTCACGACCCTGTCTCTGGCGATGGAGGAGGAGCGGCGTCGCGCCGAAGAAACGCTGACGCTTCTTGCCGCCGCCGACGCCGCGAAAGCCGATCTGACCAATCGACTGGCCGAGGCTCTTGCGGATGTGGAGGCGGTCAACGAGGCGCAGGACTCCACCGAGACACTCCTCGAGGCCGCACTCGCCACGAATGCGGAGCTCACGAGCGAGTTGGCGCAAATTTCCGAAGCGCTCGAGGCAGCGCGCGCGGCCAAGATTGCCTTTCAGGGGGACCTGGAAGACGCGCGGTCCGAACTCGATGCTGCCGAGACGGAAGTCGCGCGCCTGCGCGCTGAAGCTGGGCGTGAAGCGGACGAGCGCGATCGTCTGGCCGCCGCGCTAGAGGAGGCGCGCGCCGAGGCCGCAGCGCTGGATGGAGCGCGGGACACGCAAGCCGATCTCCGCGAACAGCTCGAAGAGGCGCTGTCCCTGAAACTCGCCGCCGAGAACCGGGCCGCCGAAATGGGGAACGAACGGGATCGGCAGGCCGCGCTCCTCGAACAGGCCCGTTCGGAACTTTCCGGCGAGGAGAAGGCCAATCTGGATGCGCAGCGAGAAATCGCCTCGCTCAACGCGCAGCTCGGGGCGCTCCGGCGCGACGTCTCGACATTGCAGTCGCTCCTCGACGTAGCAGAGACCGACGCGGAGGATAGCGATATCGAGATCGAGACGCTCGGGAGACGGTTGAACGCAGCGCTTATGCGCGAAGCGGAGGAGCAGAAGCGCCGCGCCGAGCTGGAGGCGGCGGAACGGGAACGGCTCGAAAGCTATCAGTCGGAATTCTTCGGCCGCATGCGCGAAATCCTCGGCAACCGCGAGCAGGTGGAAATCGTCGGCGACCGGTTCGTCTTCGACAGCGAAGTCCTGTTCCCCTCCGGCTCCGCGCAACTCTCCGAGGAGGGTAGGGAACAAGTGGCCCGGGTGGCCGCGCTTCTTGACGACGTGTCGGACGAGATACCTGACGGTATCGACTGGGTGATCCGCGTGGACGGCCATACCGACGATGTTCCGATCTCCAATACCAGCCGATTTGCGGACAATTGGGAGCTAAGCCAGGCGCGCGCATTGTCGGTCGTGCGCTTCATGGCAGACGATCTCGGCTTTCCGGAGGATCGCCTTGCGCCGACCGGCTTCGGCGAGTTCCGGCCCGTGGACCCGGCCGACACGCCGGAAGCGCGAGCGCGCAACAGGCGCATCGAACTGAAGCTGACGGAACGATAGGTCGGAAAGAGAAGCGCTGCGGAAGGACCCGGCACATTCCGTCCCTGGGGCCATGGAGAAAGTCGTTGGTATTCAAGGCACTTCCGCTCTCGGGGGAGTGCCTTTCCTCACGCGGCTGCCTTGGTTCTGTGAGGCTTCGAGCGCCGGAGGCCGGCGGTTGGGTCATCGCACTTCTCCCCGAGCGGCGTCCCGTAGAAGATCCATTGCCGGGAGCGCGCGATGGAGGCTCGGCATGACGAGCCGACCGGTCTACGGGCGTGCTCGCTCTTCCGTAAGTGGCAGTTCAGCCGGTCGACATCGAAGACGTCATCGACAGCCTTGTCGAAGCGCACCTCGCCCTGCCTGATACCGCCACGCCTCGGTCCAGCATTGGATGGCGCAAAGAACCAAGGGCGTTGCGGTCAAAGGTATAAATTTGGGCGATTTGAAGAAATTACCTGTCTACGTCTCGACCTACCCGACCATGATGAATCTGATCGACCGGGCGGATCGCGGGGGCCGGCGCTTCGGCCCGGGGCACTTCGATCTGGTCATCATCGACGAGGCCCACCGCTCGATCTACAAGCGCTACAGCGCAATCTTCGAGTGGTTCGACTCCCACCTCGTCGGGCTGACAGCCACGCCGAGGGACGAGGTCGACCGCGACACCTACCGGATGTTCGACCTCGATCCCGGCCATCCAACCGACTTCTACGGCCTTGAGGAAGCGATCGAGGATGATTTTCTCGTCCCCTTCGATCCCGTCTCCCTCCCGACCCGGTTCATGAGGGAGGGCATCCGATACGACGATCTCTCCGACGACGAAAAGGATGCGTGGGACGAGCTCGAATGGGGGGACGCCGGACGTCGCGACGAGATCACCGCCGGTGAGATCAACACCTACCTCTTCAACTCGGACACAGTCGACAAGGTGCTCGCGCACGTCATGACCCACGGCATCCACGTGGACGGTGGCGACAGGATCGGCAAGACGATCGTATTCGCGGCGAACAAGGACCACGCCGCGTTCATCGAAAAGCAATTCGATGTCGGGTGGCCGAACTATGGCGGCACCTTCGCTCGCCGGATTGTTCACGGCGACAATTATGCCCAGAGCCTGATCGACGACTTCTCCCAAGTCAGAAAGGAGCCTCAGATCGCGATCTCCGTCGACATGCTCGACACGGGCGTGGACGTGCCGGAGGTCGTGAACCTCGTCTTCTTCAAGCTTGTCCGCTCCAAGACGAAGTTCTGGCAGATGGTGGGCCGGGGGACGCGCCTTTGCGACGACCTGTTCGGGCCGGGCACGCGGAAGACCGAGTTCAGAATATTCGACGTGTGCGGCAACCTGGAGTTCTTCGGCTCCAACCCGCAGCTCTCGACGCCCGCGGTCCCGAAGTCCCTCACCGAGCGCCTGATCGAAGCGCGACTGAAGATCGCCCAAGGCATCGATCAGGTAACGTCGCCAGAGACCAATGAGCTGCAGTCTCTCCCGTCCGATGAAGGAGACGAGAACAACAGTATCGGCTCGGCTGCCGATCTTCGTGACGTAAGGGGCGGGCTGGTTCGGGAGCTGCAACGGTTCGTGATGGGATTGGACGTCTCCTCCTTCATTGTGCGCAGCCATCTGCGAACGGTGGAGACCTGGCAATCCGGCGATGCGCCTTGGGGGCAGCTTACGGACGCCGCCCTCGAGGACTTCTCGGAGATCGCCAGGCTGCCGAGTGATGCCGCGCTGGGCGGCGAAGAGGCGAAGCGCTTCGACCTCCTCATGTTCGAGCTGCAGCTCTGCCTGCTGGGGCGCTCCACCAAGCTGGAGAGTTGCCGGCGGAAGGTCCTGGAGATCGTCACGGCTCTGTCTGCGAAGCTCGAAATCCCCGCAATCGCCCGGCACGGAGCCCTCATCGAGGAGGTGTTGACGGATGGGTGGTGGAAGGGTCTGACGGTTCCGATCGTGGAACGCGCGAGGCTCCGGCTGCGGGACGTCGTTCATTTGATTGATCAGACTTCGCGGAAGATCCTCTACACCAACTTTGAGGATGAGATCGGTACCGCTACGGGCGTGGTGCTGAGCCCCACGGCGGATTTCGCCGCGTTCAAAAGGAACGCTCGCGCTTTCTTGGCGCAGCACGAGAATCAGCTCGCCCTCCGCAAGCTGAGATCAGGGAAACCGCTGACCGACCTCGACATCTCCGAGCTGGAAAAGATGCTGATCGAGGCCGGTGTCGGATCGACCGAACATTTGCAGGCCGCCCGCAATACCGAAGCCGCCCAGGTCCGCGGGTTGGGAGTATTTCTCCGTTCTCTAGTCGGCCTGGACCGGGCGGCCGCCCAAGAGCACTTTGCCGAGTTCATCGCCGATGGAGCGACGGCCGATCAGATCGAGTTCGTGGCGATGGTTGTCGAACACGTGACCAAGAATGGCGTCATGGACCCCGGTCTTCTCTACGAGACGCCTTTCAGTGACCGGTCGCCTGACGGGCCGGAAGGAGTCTTCGAGGATGCCCAGGTCGAGAAGTTCGTTGGGAAGGTGCGTTTCATCAACGAGAGTGCCGTCGCCACGCCGGCGGCGACCGGAAGCTGATACGATAACCTGCTGGGGGACAAAATGGGGGACGTAGATCCTTGCCACCCAGTAAATTCAATAGCTTAGGTTGATTAAATGGCGGAGAGACAGGGATTCGGACTCATGTCGTGGCGAGCTCAAAAGGCGTTGATTTAAAACAGTAAAAAATATGAGTCCCGCTTGGTCGTATCCCAATGTGTGTCCCATATTGTGCCCCAAGGAACAAGGGGGTATAGCGGGTCTCGAAAAGGGGACCAGCATGGCGAAAGAAAAGGATCAGTATCTCGATCTCCGAAATGGCGTCTGGCATCTGCGCATGCGAGTACCGGCAAGATATCGGTCCGTTGAGAGCCGGAAGGTCATCAAGCAGAGCCTGCACACCGACAGCAAAACGGAGGCGAAGACCTTTGCGGCGTCGCTTCGGAGAGACCTCATTGCAGACCTCGACCGCCGCCTCGCGGGTGAGCAGGCAAGGATGGACGGTGCGTTCGAGAACATCGTGGCCCTCGCCAAGGCTCGGGGCACCGCATATCGAACCGCCCCCGAACTGGCAGGAGGATCGCTCTCTGACCTGATGGAGCGTTTCGATCGCCTTATAAAAGAAGATCCGAGCGCGAACGAATCCGAGGCAATATCCGCTGAACTGGGGGGCGTAGATCGACCGGCGGCGAAGGTTTCTGATCTCGTCGCCGAGTATGAAGAGGCGAGCCGCTCACGACTCGCCGGGAAAACTGATGACCAACGGCGACGCTGGCGAAACCCATTCACTCGAGCAGTAAATGAGTTGCTAAAGGTGATACGTATGCGCCGTCTCCGCCCCATTTAGGTTTCGATTGCGGCGGGTTTTCTGCCGCGGCCAAGCTGGACGGCGCGGCTTGTGAAGGCTCACAATGAGCTCACCGGGAAGTCCCGGATGAGCTCATTGTGAGGGCTTGGTGGCCGCGGCGTATGCCCAGGGCATCAGCGCGTCGATGTCCTTGTCGAGGTGGCCGTCGGCGAGCTTGGTGAAGAGATCGAGAAGGTAGGCGTAGGGCTCGACGCCGTTCATCTTGCAGGTGCCGATCAGGCTGGCGAAGCGGGCCCAGGTCCGGCCGCCCTCGTCGTGGCCGGCGAAGAGTGCGTTGCGGCGGTTCATGGCCGGGCTGCGGATGGCGTTCTCGACCAGGTTGGAGTCCATGTCGACGCGGCCGTCCTCGAGGAACAGCCGGAAGCCGTCCTGGCGCTGGAGCATGTAGGCCAGGGCCTTGCCGAGATCGGACTTGCGCGAGACCCGGGCGGCCTGGGCGGCGAGCCAGGCGAAGAAGTCGTCCACCAGCGGCCGGGACTGCTCCTGGCGGACTGCGCGGCGGTGATCGGGGTCCTTGCCGCGGATGGCATCCTCGATCTTGTAGAGCGCGGCGATGCGCACGCAGCGCCTCGTCGACGATGGGCGAGCCGGCCTTGGGCTTGGCCGCGATCAGCTTCCTCCTCCGTGGGCCCAGCAGAAGGCCAGCTTCAGCGGCTCGCCTCCCGTGCGCGCATTCCGCGCCAATGGGTCATAGCCGCCATAGGCATCGACCTGAATGGTGCCGTCGAAGCCGGTCGAGGATCTCCTCGGCATGCTCGCCGCTGCGGCCGGGGCGATAGTGGAACACCACGCCCGGCGGCGCCGGACCGTTCCAGCCCCGATCGTCGCGCAGCACGGCCCAGAGATACCCGGTCTTCGTCTTGCCCCGCCCCGGGTCCAGCACCGGGGCCGTGGTCTCGTCCACATAGAGCCGGGTGCTGCCGGTCTTCAGCAGCACCGCCATGCGCTCGACCACGGGCGCGATCAGCGCGCCGGTCCGGCCCATCCAGTCGGCCAGCACCGAGCGGTCGATCGGCACCCCGTGGCGCGCCATGACCACCGCCTGCCGGTTCAGTGGCATGTGCTCGGAATGCTTGGCTACCGCGATCTGGGCGAGCAGCGCCTCGGTCGGCCAGCTGCCTTCCAGCAGATGCGCCGGCGCCTTGGCCTGCACCACGCCCGCCCGCCCCTTGGGGCAGGCGTATCTGGGGCGGATCGTGACGATCACCTGATAGCGCGCCGGGATGACGTCGAGCCGCTCGGTGCGGTCCTCGCCGATCCGGACCATGTCGCCGCAGCCGCAGGGGCAGGCGATGCTGTCCGGCTCGATCACACGCTCGACGCGCGGCAGGATGTCCGGCAGGGCCCGGGCCTTGCGCGGTTTGCGTGGGGCCTTCTCGTCCGGATCAGGCGCGCTGGCGGCGATCTTCTCCTCGACGGCGGCGATCTGTGCCTCCGTCTCGGCGATGGCGGTCTCGAGATCCTCCAGCGCCAGTTCCAGCTGGGCCGGGTCCAGCTTCTCGGACTTCGGCCCGAACTTCGTGCGCCGGTAGTGCTGAACCTGGCCCTCCAGCTTCGCGATCAGTTCCGTGAGTCCCTCGGCCACCACCGCCTGCTCGTGCTGCCGCGCCGCGCGCTCGACCGAGAGCTCGAACCGGGCAGCTTCCAGCGCCGTCTGCTGCGCGGCAAAGGCCTTCACCACCTCGGGCGGAAGGTCCGGAAAATGGCTGAGATCGAAGGGCTGCGACATGGGCCTTCCTACCCAAGATCGCGGCAGGAAAGCCCAACAAAACAACGCCAAAACGCGCCTTTTCGGAGTCATCCCGCCGCAGCCGGCGCCAGCACCCGCTGCGCCATCACCCGGCGCCAGTCCAGCCCTTCGAACAAGGCCTCGTACTGCGCCCGCGACAGCCGCATCACCCCGTCCTGAACCTTCGGCCAGGCGAAGCTGCCCTGTCTCGAGGACCTTGTAGATCAGCACCATCCCGGTCCCGTCCCAAACCAGGATCTTCAACCTGTCCCCGCGCTTCGAGCGGAAGATCACCGTCACGCCGGAATGCGGATCGAGCTGCAGCGCGTTCTGCACGTTCAGCGCCAGCGCCTGATGGCCGCAGCGGAAGTCCACCGGCCTCGTCGCGACAGGATCGGCAGGCGCTGACCCGCGACGATCAGCCGCGCCGCGCAGCGCGCGCACCAGGGCCGCCGCCCGCTCCGCCGGAACATCGCCCGGCACCCGCAGCACCAGGTCGTCGCCGAGCTCGATCCTGATGACGCCACCGGTCCCGTTCGCGCCTCCGCTGACGAGCCGACTGCTTCGGATTCCACCGTCACCGGAACGAAGGCCGGCAGAGCGCTCCTCCGCCATCCCGTCCATGGCCTCAGCCGGCAGCGCCAGAAGCCCCTGTCGCGCATGACGCCGCCAATCCGAAAGCTGATGCGGCGCAAGATCATGACGCCGCGCGACATCCACCACCCGGACGCCGGGCTGAAAACTCTCCGCCACGATCCGCGCCTTCACCGCCGCAGGCCAGCGCCGATACCCCCGCGTCCGCCGCACCACCTCGATGCAGCCACCAAACCCATCCCCACCGTCCGCCATCGTCACTCTCCTTCCGAAACACAGAAGGAGACTCGCCGCTCGACAGCCAACGCTGGAACCCGCGAAAATCAATGGGGCGTGAGGCGGCGCATACGGTGATACCGGACAAGCCAGCCGCAGAGATCACAAGGCAAGATGCCCTCTCTCTCGAGGCAGTTTATCTTGACCGCGTTGCCGAGGAAGAAATCTTGGCGGCTACGGCAAACAAGAGCCTTGGTTTTTTGCGCACTTTGCTCCGAGCTCATTGCAAGAGATATCAGCTTGATGACAACCTGGCGTTCGCCGAGTTGACTGTTTCCGGGGGACGAGATTCTAAGAAGCGGAAAGAATTCAGCGAGGAGTGGCTCTCGACGACCTTACTCGGCGAAAATCCGCTACCCGGAACGAATGAAGAGATCCGGGACGTCCTAATAATCATGGCTGAGACCGGCGCTGGGCCATCGGAGATAACAGGAGCACTGCCGCATCACTTCCGTGTCTACGACGAAATTCCCCACATTCAGATCAAGGAAGAGGGACGTAAGCTGAAGAACAAGTTCCGGGTCCGGGATCTTGTCTTAGTCGGTCCAGCACTGGAAGCAGCCCGCCGGCACCCAGAGGGCTTCTCACGCTATCGAAACAAGCCTGGGTTTTCTGACGCCGCGAACGGCTATCTGCGCGAAAACGGTTTGCTTCCGGAAGCAGAGCATACCATCTATTCGATCCGCCACTCCTTTCAAGGGCGGATGCGGCGCGCCGGCGGGATCGACCAGTTCTTTCAGGCGCGGATGATGGGGCACAGCGCGAAGACAGCAATCAAGCGGGAGAGCTATGGCGATGACCTTACGCTCGAGCAGCGTCGCGCCTTGATGAACGTTATCCGACTCGATGTTACATTGGAACAACGACGACAGGCGAAGCAGGTCCTGCTCAACGAATTTATGGCGGCCTAAGCTGCGAGCTGTCGTTCCGCGAGGCGGAGAGCGCGAACCAAGGCATCTTCTTTATTCTGAAGGTCCGCGACCTCGCGTTCCATCCGCTCGAAGAGAGGCAAGTATGCTTTGCCATGTTTCGCGACGACGAGCGCCGCGTAATCGCGGGCTTTGATGATTTGCTCTGGCGTGAATGACATCTCTTCGGGACCTCTCGTCTTGAGGTCAGGATGTCCGTCCGAAAAAGTTATCCACAGGGTGTGAGGCGCGGAAAAGTTTATCGAGTGCTGCGGGAACTGAGGCAGGGTATCCGTGCGCACCCCGAAATCTCACCGGTGATTGCCCACTCGGTCAAGACTTCAGGGGGGTGCGCCTGAAGGCGGGCATGCGCGGATGCCGACCCGTTCCGTGTCAGCGGAGGTCTACACCTGATCAAGACGCTCAACCGCCCTGGGGACTCCTTGCTCCGCGCAGGGATCTGGCGTCGACAGGAGCGGATTTCCCCCGACCCGAACTGGCCACCGGGCCGCACCATGGCGGCCCGGACCGTCGCTCACCCTGCCATCCGCCGGAAGACCATCCGCTCGGCATCGAGCCGTGCCGTGCAGATGTCATGGAGTTGTCGGTAGGACCGCAACCTCCGCTCTATCCCGTGGATCGTCTCGCCGCGCTCGGTGAGCGTGCGGACCTGCCGGACCGGGCCTACGGCACCAATCTCGGGATCGTTGCGACCGTCGAACTCCTCGTGCCATCCAAGGGTCTCGCGATCGAGTTCACGCCCGAGAATGCCGAACAGGGTGTCGAGATCGGCCTCGGCGCGATCCCGCAATCCCCCGTCGGCGCGGAGCCGGTCCAGGATCCGGCGGATCGCGCCCGCCTCGAGCGCGTCCACCGCGATCTCGTTGACCGGCAGGTCCGTGGCGATATGCCGGATCTCGTTGATCGTTCTCGCGACGAGCTCCTCGAGCGGCATTTCGTATGGGTTCTGTTTAGGTATCATGTCCCATCTCCGGGAGTTGGCGCCGCACGCTCGCGTCGCCTTCAAGGTCCGCCGGCCAGTGGCCGGCGTCCCGGTGGTCAGGCCGCAAGGCCGGCCACCGCCGATCTCATTGCCGCGCCGGTCTTGTCGTCTTGCTCGGCGAGGGCCTCGAGCAGATCGCGAAGCCGATCCGCAAGCAGGCAGAGATCGTGAACCCGGGGGTCCTCCGGATCGATCTCGGCGAAGCGCGCGGTTTCCTCGCGATCGGGATCGCCGACATGCTCCAGCATGAGGAGGCGGTGCATCCCGATCAGGTCGGGAACGTCCGGGGGGGCGAGCGCGTCGGAGGCCCGGAGCCGGGCAAGGAGCCGGAGGCACCGGCGTTCGGCAGCAGGACCGCCGAGGAGCAGGCTCGCGTTGCAGAGGGCCTCGCCATGCTCCGCCGCGAAAGCCCGGACGAGGGCCAGCGCGGTGTCTGCGGTATTGCGGTTGTAGTGAAAGGTCGTGGTCGACATAATCGATCTCCGTAGGTGGTGATCCGTCTCTCGGGACGGTTCAGACCGCGAAAACCTCCTTTCGTCGCGGTGGATGTTGGGGCCCGCTCTGTCCGGTAGCAGCCGGGGGAGTAAGGTCTTGCGGAGCCCTTCGGGCGGCCCGTCGCGGTTGCGGGTCGCGCCCTCGTCGGGAGGGGCGCGATCCGCATCGGACGGACCCGTGAGCTCAAGAGATTGGCTTGAGGTTGCTATCCGGCCTGCCTTGGAAACATCGCCAAGACTGGCCGATCCTTCGGCTTATCGCCGGAACATCCAGTCCACTTTCCTGATCGACCTGATCGCGGCTTTGTCGGCGGTTCTTGCGGCGGCCCTCGGGAAGAGGGGCCGACGCTGGAACTGCCGACGTCGCGATCCTTTCCTCCTTGGACATGCGCGATTTTCCTCGCCTCGGCACCGGATCGAGCTCGCAGTTGACCCCGACGGCGATCTGGTGGAGCGGTTGGCGGAAGTTACGGCGACGGTCGGAAAAAGTTGAGAAAGGGCTGCAGCCATTCCGTGCGGATGGTCACCACCCGCTCTCAACCGCCTGCGGAAAATGCGGAAATATCAGCGGCATGAGGCGGGCCGCGGGTCAGGTGTCGGACGCTCACACGGCGAGGTCGACAGGGTTCTGCCGTCGGCCGTCGATGTATCCGTCGAACTCCGTTCCTGCCTTAAAGGCATCGGAATGATCGTAATGCCGTCCGGTGACATCGACATCTCGGTGATCGAGAAGACCGCTCGCCGCGAGACGGCCACCGGACAGTTCCTCGCTCGCCTCTGTCGCGACGTTGTCCCGCACGCGGTGAATCGGGATCCGGGTGCCGAAGGCGGCCAGAGTCAGATCGCCGGTGAGACGGCCGATCTGTTGTCGAGTAATCGCCTCCCCGCGCGACTTGACCGACGGAAAGAGGGCGTTCCCGTCATCGAAGATCGGCCGAAAGTCCTGCCGGTACTCCTCGAGCGCCGCGGCGAGACCGGCGTTCCGGAAGGTCTTCTTGAAATGAGGCGCGCTTGCCTTCTCGGCCTCGGGCATCTTCTGGAACGTCGCGGGAATTCGAACGTGTATCCGCCCGGGCGCATCGAGGCTCAGGGTCGAACCGAAGGCGAGCGCCGACAGGGCACGAGCGCGCTGGGGCAGCGCCGCGCCAAGCGCCAGTATCAGGCCGTCACGGAACCGCGTTGCCGCCCTGACGCCCCGCATGTCCGCCGCGCGGGCGGCGGCCATGTGCTCGAAGCCGAGCGCGTAGATCGCCGCGGCGCCGACGATCTGGGCGCCGGTCTTCGTGTGGCGGGGGCTGCGGTCGGCCCGCTCGCGCCAGTCGCGGACAACGAAATCGCGGCCGGAGGAGAGCGCGGTCGGTTCGACCAGGGCGAGACCGGCGGCGATGCGCGCGACGTAGTCCGCCGCGGTGCGAATGGACACCTGAGAGTCGGTATCGCAGACGAGCCCCTCGGCATACCGGTCCAGATCGAGCCCCGTCGCGAGACGCGACACGCCCGTCATCGCGCAATGGGCCAGCCACCGCAGCAGCGCGGCGAGGACCGAGGTGGTGTAGGAGAACGACCAGAGCGTGACATGCGGTAGTTGCAGGCCCGCGCGCGAGAGGTCGATCTGACGCAGCATGGGCGCGCGCCAGTCCTCGGGCAGAAAACCGGCCTGCCGTGTCGCGACGTCCCATTCGGACCCGCGCGGGGTCGCCGCTCTGGCGCGGGCCTGCCGCAGGACGCGCCCGAAACGGGACGTCGCCGCCGCGTCCCAGCGTTCTGCGGCGACCGCCTGCAGATAGGCGAACTCCGCCAGCGCGGTGTCGCACACGAGCTCTCTCCGCGCGGCGAGATGCGCGACGAGTTCGGTCTCGGAAGGGATGGGGTCGTGCGGCTCCGCCGACCGGATTCGGTCGATGAGCGCGAGATGCCGATTTTTCATGGTGTCTACCTGTTGTGCCGACGTTGGTTCTTGCGGCCCGCGCTTCGTCGACCCTCGAGGTGATCGTTCCACTCGTCGAAGACCAGGCTCTCGTCGAGCTCCGCGTAGTAGTCGAGGGTGGTCTGAAGGCTCTTGTGCCCGAGCAGCCGGCTGACTTTCGGCAGGTGATCGAGGCTGTCTTTGAGCCAGATCCATCCCAGGAGATGCCGATAGAGGTGCGGGTTGATCGGGACGCCGACTTGGTGATGCAGGAGTTTCGTCACCCTTTTCAGGAGGCTAAAGAACGGCTCCCCGTTCGTCTCCCGCCGGATCTGGGCCGGGAAAAGGTACGGATTCTCGGCATCGCCCTCGACCAGCGCCTGGGGGCGGAAATGGTCGAGGTATTTCCGCAGGAGACCGCTCAGCCGTTCGTTGAGCCAGATCGTGAGAGGCTCGTCATCGGCGCCGCGCATCTTGATCTCGGACGCCGGAATGACGATCCGCGCGCGATCGCCCTGCCATGCAATCCAGTCGAGCCGCGCCCGGATGAGGTTGTCGCTGCGCGGGGCGCGGCGCAGCAGGATCTCGTGCGCCAGGGCTGCCATGACGTCGCGTGCGAGCCGGGCGTCGATGATGTCCGAGGTTTCCGGTTTCCGACCGTGCTTCTTGCGGAACGCCCGGCGTCTTCGGGAAAGCTCGGCGTTGACGTCGTTGATGATTGTGTCGCCGAGATCGATGACACCCTGAATGCGCGGCTCATCGAATTTCTGCAGCTTGGCACGGTTACGGGGCGCAATCCCCTTCTTCTGGGGCCCACGATAGGTCTTCTTGAAATCCGCGATCCGGTCGAGATCGTCAGCCGGGCGCCGCTGGAAGCTGCTCGCGATCTTCGAGACCGCGGACAGGATGCCGCGCAGATACCCCGTCGGATACTCGCCCTCGTTCGCATTACGGATCGTTTTCACCGCGACCTCAAGGTAGTCTGGGTCGAGGAGCTCCTCCATCGTCTCGGGCACCACGTCACTCGTGGCAATGATTGCTTTGGCAAGGCTGACGACGTAGCCGCGCCGCGTCTCCAAGGTCTTCTCCGACCATCGTTGCTTCGTGGTCAGGAATCCTCCGGCGGCGAGTTGCTCGTCGTGGCACGACGCATCCGAGGGCTTGGACGAGTTTGTCGTCGCGTTTCTCTTCTTCGCCGCGAGGAGCTTCGCCTTCTTCTCGGAAACCGGTTTGGTCTTGTGATCAAGCGCCTCGATGAACGCCTTGCGAGACTGCCCGTCTCGCGAGAGTTCGCCAAGCGCCCAAGGCGCAACCGTCGAATCGAACTCGGCCATGAGAGGGGCGATCACATCGTTTCCGATGCCGTACTTGCCGGTCGGCTCCTCGAACGGGTGGTCGACGGCATTGAAGCCGAACCCGGAGAGGTCGGGATGGCCGGCGGTGATCGTCAGAAGGATGGCGATCTCGCGGACGTGGTCGCGGCATTTCTGCTCGGACTTCGGCGAGCGGGCGAGGCGGTCCGCGTAGTACGCGGACAGAGTCTCGGTTGTGACGTTCTCCGGCGTGATGGCGTGATCCTGCAGGTAAAGCAGGAACGTCCCGACGGGGAGCAGGCGCCAGTCGGGGAGATCGCTATCCTTGAGCGCGCGATCAATCTCCTCGTAGCGCCCAACGAGATCGGCGACGCCTCTCGGCCGTTGGCGGGCTGCGACCGGCGTGACGACGGCCAGGCACTCGCTCTTGTATGTCGCGTAGCTGCCCGGGCTAAGATTGAACGCGGCCCCGTTGTGGCGCTCGAGAAACTCGACGACCGCGCGGCGGCAGACCTTCTCCGTGGACGGCACCCAGCCCGTCACTTTCATCAGCCAGGTTATCCGCCGAGCCGCACGCATCTCGCCTTTGGCCTTCAGCCGCAAGATCAGTTCGGCATAGGTGATCGGCTGCTCTGCGAGACAGGCCGCAAGGTCCAGACCGGTGGCGTCGGACAGTGCTTTCACGGTCCCGGCCTGCGGGGTGAGACCTGGAAGCCGGCAGATATCGCGAACCATCGCTTCGTGCTGTCCTGCCCGCAAGGACAAGGCCCGCTTCGACTCGCCGGTCTCGGCGAGATACTTCTCGATCGTTTCTTTCAGGGTCATGTCTGGCTCCGTCGCGGGGCGACCGGGTCACTCGAGGTCGAGGTCCGGCCCTCCATCGAGGGGCCGGGCCTGGATCTCGAAGACCGCGAGCCATTCCTCCTTCACCACCCACGACTTGCCGAGCTTGACGCCCTGCAGTTTCACCTTCCCGTCCGGCGTCGGGCAGCCGAACCGGATCCAGTCCCGGATCGTGTGCGGATCCCGGTCGAACATCTCTCCGACCTCTTTTGCCGAGTAGTATTTCGGTCTGTGCATGTCCTGCCACCTCGCTTGTGCAACGGGGAGGTAGGGAAAGCGCGCAGGCCGAATCAAAGCGCCAGCGATGGAATTCTCGGAAAAGTTCGCGGTCGGACCCGCCACGAGAAACCGCGCTGTCCGTGGGTCCAGGCCGAAAGACGATCCCACCTGCCTGGTCCGATCATGGGCCTGGAGCCGGCGGCCCCCTCTACGGCGACCGGCGGGCACCCGCCTGCCGCTTGGACTCGAGGTGACCGGGCAAGTCAGGCGGGTCGACGGAGACGCAGCCTGTGCCCTCGATGACCAGGCACTTTCGCGTTGCCGCGCTGACCTTCCCAAGGAACTTTGGCCGCCAGGGCTGATCGTGCCGTTTGAATCGGATATCGAGGTGATCGATGCCCCGCAGTTCACCGCTCCTGTCGCAGTTCACGACGGCGAGGAGGGAGAAGTGGCGACAGGTTTTCCGGAGGGCGTTCTTGAGCGGGCGCGCGACATGGCTCCATTCGCTGCCGGTCAGGCCGTGCAGCCCCAGGATCAGCGGAAGGGGGAGATGGGTTTCCGGCGCGCGCATTCTGCGCACCACCGCGGTTCTGGCATAGACCTCGTAGTCGAGCGGGGAGGAAAGCGACGGCAGCGCGCTGGCGTCAAGGAGGCCGTAGCTTGCCTCGTCGAGCGCTTTGGACAGGGTTTCGTCCGCGAACCGCCATACGATCCATTCGTTGCCGTGGGCGAAGTGGAGGGTGTCGAACAGGTCCGTCTTGGCCAGTTCCTCCATCCCGCCTGCAAGATTCCGGTTCCCGTTTACCTTCTCGAGGCCGAGAACGCGGCGGAGATCGAGTGACCTCGATCGGATGGGAGCCGCATCGAGCCGGATATCCGGGTGCCACTCGGGAAGCATGCGGCAGATCGCATGCATCAGGGCATGGACGACTCGGTACCCATCGACGGACAGCCGATAAAGGGCCAGTTCTGCGACGAACGCTCCCGACATGCGATACATGTTGTGAGCGGCAATCCCGGTCTCTGGTGTTGCGGGGGTAGCGGTCGTGCGATCGTCCTGCAAGGTCTTGTCGGTCATCCCGATCTCCGTTTCTGTCTTCTCGCAAGATCGGATCGCATGATCGGCGGCGGAACGGTGATCGGTCGCGGCGCCGATCGCGGGCGTCGAGAGGTCCGATCGGATGCTGCCTCCTCCGCGCAATGCCGCCCGAGCCCGCAGGCCGAGGGTTCGGACCCGCCGAAGCGGTCGGAGAACCCGCAGAAATGCCGTTGCGCTCGATCAACCGGTTGAGAAACCGGCATCATTCCTCCTCGGAAGACTTGGAATATGGGGAAACCACGGAACCCCCTGAAAAGGACGCGCCGGTATGCCGCCGCCGTCGGGGATTGATGGAGGAGGCCCGAGGTTCAACCGAAAGCGCTCCGGGAGCATCGTTCCGGTAGGCCGGCGCGGGACTATGTTGACGGATATGGGTCCTTTTTCTTCCGCGGCGGGAGAAGCGACCGATCTCCTCGGTAGCGGCCCTGGGGCCGCGAGTTTGTGGAACCCCATTTCGCAAATCATTTGCGAAACAAACCGAGGAGATCATGCCATGGCCGAGGCGAGGAAGGGGCGGCCGCCCCGGTACACGGAAGCGCAGCTGTCGGGTGCGCTCGACATGATCGAGGCTGACGGCCGGGAACCAACACCGGAGGCCGTCAGGCAGGCGCTCTGCGATCGATACGGGCTCTCGCAGGGTATCAACGCTCAGAGCCTGGGGGCTGCCGTCGACCGAGCGCTCGCTGATCGTGCCGAAGAGCGCACGGGGCGACTGATTGATTCTCTGCCCCGGTCTTCGAAGACGGCTGCGGCCGATATCGGCAAGATCGTGACGGATCGCGTCGTCGCGCATCTCGCACAGAGCTTCCACGATCTCGAGATGGCGACGGACGAACGTCTGAATGCCGTGAGAGAGGATCTGGCCTGCTACCGCACACGCTGTCGCGAACTCGAGGCGCGTCTCGAAGACAACCAGGCCCAGCTGGCGCAATCGGACGACGAGAAGGCCGACCTGCGCGGCCAGCTCAGGACCGCCGAGAAGGAAATCGCGGCCCTTCGCGATGAGATCGCCGCGTTCAGAAGCGAGGGCGATCTCCGGGCGCAGATGCTCACGATGCTTCGCGAGGCGTTGGAGGAGCGGGACCGGTCAGCGGCGTGAGGAAGGAACCATTGGTTTCGGAACCACGATCGATCGGGATACGACAGATGGCTATACCGAGTTTCTTTTATCGGCTTCGCCGTCGCGCCGGCTGGACGCATGACAACGGTCGAGGGCTGCATGACCCGCCTCGCCTGCGGCCATTCGAAATGCAGCTGATGTAGAAGTTGAGACTTTGAAAGGACCACCAATTATTGACCATTTTCGAGGTCATTTGTACCATTATGACAACCAAAAGCTGGCCACTGGGCGCTTTCGACGGGAAATTGGCCGCTTAGGCCAATTCAGCGGAACAAATGCGCCTGAATGTCGACGAAGGCCTTCCTGATCTCCGTGACGGAGCCGAGAACCGCCTTCGCGTCGTTCGTCCCGCCGTACCGGATACGCAGGAAGTCCCGATTCTTGCCCAAGGACAGCTCTTCGACGCCGTGGTCTGCGTAAGCCTGTAGGACGCAGTCAAGGAACTGGCGCATCTCAACTTCGTAGCCGCCGAGGCCGGCCGACCGGGCGGCTTCGACCCGCTCGGCACGAGCGAGAGGCGCGAGGGTGAAGCGGACATAGGCCAGTACATCGAAGACGTCGCTGTTCGGCGCGTCGATGAGTCGACGCATGTCTTCCATGCGGGCGGTGTCGTAGCCGAGCTCCGAGAGGCGCTGGATGAAGCCTTCGCGTCGTTCCGGATCGCTCCAGACGGCGCGCAGCTCGTCCTCGGAGGCGACGAGGGTGCCGAGATCCCCGAAGAGCTGCTCCACGAACTCTTGAGCGGTGATCAGGCGGCCGTCATGGGACCAGTAGGTCGTCGCCGATATGTACCGGATCTGACGCTCCTTGCCGTCGCCGAGCTTCACCACGACCTTCTCGCCAAGCGGCGGATCTTCGGGGCCGGGTTCCGGAGGGTCGGGGGGCGGACCCGGCGTCGGGTTAGGGCCGGGCGACGGTGGATCGGGCGGTAGCGGTTCTCCGTCCCATTCGGGGTCGTTGAAGTGCTCGTAGGCCTTCACGAAGTCGAAGACCGTGAAGAAGTCCTTCCCGTCGAAGGTGCGCGTGCCGCGACCGATGATCTGCTTGAACTCGATCATCGACTTGATCGGGCGCATCAGGACGATGTTGCGGATGTTCCGCGCGTCTACGCCGGTCGACAGCTTGTGCGAGGTCGTCAGGATCGTCGGCAGAGATTTCTCGTTATCCTGGAATTCCCGCAGGTGCTGCTCGCCCAGCTTCCCGTCGTCGGCGGTGACGCGCTGGCAGTAGTGCGGGTCGGGATTGTCCTTCACCTGGTTGATGATGTCGCGGACTCGTGCCGCGTGCTCCTGCGTGGCGCAGAAGACCAGCGTCTTCTGGCGCTGGTCGATCTGGTCCATGAACTCTTCGACGCGGCTCTGCTCGCGTTCGGGGATCACCGGCAGCTACCGGATCTCGGTTGATACCGATACGCTGACATCATCGCTTACCGTGATCGACCAGGCCTTCAACCCTGACCCCGGCATCGCCCCGATCCCATTGCCGGCCGGGGCGCCGCTGCTCGCCGGCGGCCTGCTTCTGCTGACCGGGATGGCGCGGCGCAAGCGCGCGGCCTGACGGGGAAGACCCTGCGGGGCCATGGGCCCATGGTTGAGCACGAGATGCCGGCTCCGTCCGTGAGGACGGAGCCGATAAGCGTTCTCGAGCCCATGCCGGCGTCGCAGCGGCGCTCGTCAGCCGTCGCCGGCGCTGTCGAATTTATCTCCAGCCGCGAAGGCGGCAGCCCGGTGCTGCCCCGGACCTCCTGTGGCAGATCCCAAAGAGCAAGCCGATCGGCACCGTGACTACCGACGGCGCGTATGACGCCCGCCGCTGCCACAGCGCCATTCTCGCGCGTCAGGCCTCTCCGATCATTCCGATCCGAAAGAACGATTGGCCGTGGAAGGAACACTGTCTCGCTGCAATTGTCCGCAACGAGACGCTGCGCGCCGATCAAGGCGGCGGCGTAGCCGAGGGCGATGCGGCGGGACCAGTCCGGGAGCGCAGCCTGACGCGTCGACAATGACGATCTGCGGCCTCCGACGAGGGTTCTCGGACCTGCGGCGCCGGAGGGAGGAGCGCGCAGATTGATCTTGCTCAACGCGCGGCGACTCTGTGCACGTTACCCGGCCTCGAACGCGGGAGGCTTGAACACATGCGGACTGCAATCATCGGCGGGGCACTTTCAGCCACGGCACTGCTCGGCGGGGCGGCGGCCTGGCGCGCGGCCGACCACCGGGCCGACCGGTCGGAGGCCCGACGCCTCGCCGGGTTCCAGCCGTCAAACCCCGGGCGTTTCGCCCCCGCGCTCGTCGCCAACCTGCCCGATCCCGCGCGGCGCTACTTCCGGTACGCCATAGCGCCGAGGACGCCACTCCGGACCGTGGCGCAGATTTCGATGACCGGCCGGTTCAGCCTCGGCGACCGGCACGCGCCCGGATACATGGCGATGACGGCGGAGCAGACGCTGGCCGTGCCGCACGGCTTTGTCTGGAGCATGCGCGCCGCGCGGGGAGGCCTGCGGGTCTCGGGCTCCGACAGCGGCCGCTGGACGCGGTTCTGGGCGATGGGTCTTGTCCCCGTCGCCCGGATCGGCGGGAACCCCGACCACGCCCGCTCCGCCTTCGGCCGCTCTGTCGCCGAGGCGGTGTTCTGGACTCCGGCCGCGCTGCTGCCCGGGCCGGGCATCCGCTGGGAGGCCCTCGACGACGGCACGGCTCGGGTGACCGTCACGCATGGTGACCTGAGCCAGTCCGTCGACGTCACCGTCGAAGAAGACGGCCGGCCCACTCGGGTCGCGTTTCCGCGCTGGACCAACGCGAACCCCGAGAAGGTCTATCGCCTCCAGCCCTTCGGCGGGTACCCGTCCGAGTTCAGGACCTTCGACGGCTTCACGCTGCCGACTCATGTCGAGGCCGGCAACAACTTCGGCACGGAGGAGTACTTCCCGTTCTTCATCGCGGAGGTCCACGGAGTCCGCTTCCCGATGCCGGAGGGATCTCGGCGATGACGACCGGGATCGTCGCCCTCCAGATCCTCCTGCCCCTGGCTCTGCTCGCCTGGCTGGCCACGGCCCCTGCGACAGGCTGGGCCGCCTACGCCCTCCACGTCGGCGCGACGGCCGTCGTCCTGTTGGCGCTCCGGCTCGTCGCGATGTGGGCAATGCCGCCCTGGTGGTTGCCGTGGGCCTATGCGCTCGGCCTCGTCGCGATCGTCGCTTGGCAGGTGGTGACCGGACGGGTGGAGGCGTCGGTGCTCTGGTCCACGGCATGGCCGGGCTCGGCGGTGCTGATCGTCCTTGCGGCGCTCGCCGTCTATGGTGGCTACGCCGCGACCCGTGCGGTGCAGGGGAGCCAGTCGCTACACGTCGAAACGGTGGACATCGCCGCCCCGTTCGGGCCGGGCACCTACATCGTCGCGCATGGCGGCTCGACCGAGATGGTCAACGCGCATCTCCACACGCTCGACCCGTCGGTGGAGCGGTTCCGCCCCTGGCGGGGCCAGAGCCGGGCGCTCGACGTCCTCAAGATCACGCCGCTCGGCTCTCGCGCGGAGGGCTGGCGGCCGGTCGATCCCGCGCGCTACGAGACCTTCGGCGCGAAGGTCGTCGCTCCCTGCGCCGGGACCGTCGCGCTGGCGCAGAACGGCCTGCCCGACATGCCGGTTCCGGTCATGGACAGCGACAACAAGCTCGGCAACTTCGTCGCGATCGACTGCGGTGCGTTCGCGGTCTTCCTCGCGCATCTGCGCCGCGGCAGTGTGCTCGTGACAGCCGGGCAGACGGTCGCCGTCGGGCGATCCGCTCGGCGAGGTCGGCAACTCCGGCAACAGCTCGGAGCCGCACCTGCACATCCACGCGCAGCGCGGCATACCCGAGGGCGCACCGGTCGGGGGCGAGCCCCTCGGCCTCACCATCGACGGGCGCTTCCTCGTCCGCAACGACCGGCTGACCGCGCCCGGAACATGACATGGTGTGAGCACGCCGGTGGAGGCCGGGCGCAGCGCCGGGAGGCGACCGTGGCGGAGACCAGTTCGACCGACTGATCGGGGCGGCGACCCTCGCCCCCTCGAGCCACAATACGCGGCCTCGGCTGTTCAGGCGTCCGTGACCGGACAGGTCAGAAATCGATCCGTCGCGCCGTCGCCTCGAGATCTGCGGCGTAGACCGCCTCGACCACGAGTCGGTCCGCCGCGATGGTGATCTCTTCCAGCGCGAGGTCCCGGGTCCGCAGGTCGAGATCGACGCCGCCGCGGCTTCCGGCCTCGGCGGCCGCCGCCTCGATCGCCTCGATCACCGCCGCGCGCTGGTCACCGAGGTCGATCACGGCGGCCTGCGCGAGCGCGGCGCGGATCTGTGCCTCGAAGGCGGCGGTCGCGAGGCTCCAGAGGGTGCTGTCGAGCTGCCGGGTGACCTCGATGTCGCGGAACGCGACCCCGGTCCCATCCTCCGAGATCACCGGCCGGGCCGTCAGCCAGAGGGTCCCGCCGGTGTCGAAGAGGCGCCGCGGCATCTCGGCGGAGAAGTCGACCCCGATCGCGAGACGGTCGCCGCTCGGGTAGATGTCGAGATCCGCCACCTCGACCACGATCTCGCCAGCTTCGGTCTCCAGGACGAGAGGTTGGCCCCCGAGCGCGGCCATGGCGGCCGACCGGATCGTGTCGTAGCCGAGCGAGAGGGGCACGGCGAGGTCGATCCGCCCCGCTTCGGCGCTGGCGCCGCTGTTGGAGGGTAGGTCGATGGAGTCCGCGTCGCCGGCGGGGCTGTCGGAGACCTCCGCCCGGGCGTCCAGCCGGGCGACCATCCGCAGCCCGTCCTCCTCGACCAGAAGGTCGGAGACGCCGAGCGCGCGGGGCTCGAGATTGACGTGCAGCCGCGCCATGCCGGGGATCTCGACGGGAAAGCTGTGCGGCCGCCAGATCTCCGCGAGCTCGGCGCGCACGGGCGCGCAGGGGATCGCGTCGCGCTGGTAGCGCAGGGCCTTGCGAAGGGCGTCGCGGATCTGGTCCTCGATCTCGCTGCCGAAGGCGTAGTGGATCGGGCCCAGGCGCATGCCGAACACGCGCGTCCGCCCGACGAGCTCGACCCGGGCCTCGCGCTGCCAGCGGAATGCCACCTCCCCGGGCACGAGCGCAGGGCAGAAGTCCTCGCCGATCTCCACCCCCGCGGTGGCCGCGACCACGAAGCTGCCATCGACCTGTTTGGCATCGAGCCCGAGGGTCCGCGCGACATCGCCGGTCAGGCCGACGGTGCCGGCGAACCGTCCCGGCAGCGAGATTCGCAGCCGGCCGTCCTCGGCGGAGACGCCGATGCGGCCATCGACGGCGTGGTCGATGGACCAGCGCGCGACGAGATCAACGCCGACGATCTCGGCTACCTTCTCCCGGCCGGTGGTGGTGTCGTTCAGCGCGGCGCCGAGGTCGTTGATCGCCTCCTCGAGGACGGGGTAGGGGAGCAGGAGGTTGGCGAGCACGGTGCTGTCGCGCGCGTCCGGCACGTAGTCGCTGGAAGATCTTTCGGGCGGGGTCGACAGGACCCGGTCCCGGGTGCCGTACCAGTCATAGGCCACCCATCCCGCCGCCACGGCAGCGACCGCCCCGATTGGCCACGCCATGCGCATCGCTGTCGTCCTCCCGACCGTGGTGGCGGCAGGCTACAGCCCCCTGCTCCATCCGGAAAGCGGCGGCGGCTCCGGGCTGCGCTCCACCCCGGGCGGGGACCCTGAAGTCGCGGCTGCGCCAAATGCGGAACAAATTGAAGACGCTATTCGAACGCCGCTTCGAGGTGCGTTCAGCCATCGTTAAGCTACGGCATGGTCCATACAACCCGCTGATGTCGCAGCGTTTGTATTGGAGCTTACCGTAAATAAACTGATTGCCGCCGGCCTTCTTCCAGCCCTGTCCTCACCGGCCTTGGCCGGAGGCAGTGTCGCGCCCTCTGCTGCACCGATCGCGGCCTCCGCCGTGGCCGAGGTCCCCGCCGTCAACTGGGCCGGCGGCTATGCCGGTGCCTCGCTCGGCTAAGGCGACCTCGTGCTGGACGCCGATCTGGAGGAATTCGCCGAGGACTTTCTTCCGGGATTCGATATCGACGAACTGCCTACGCTCTGCCTGAGCGACGGGGGCGTCGCTTACGGCGCTCATCTTGGCTACAACTGGCAGAACGGCCGCACCGTGTTCGGCGTGGAGGCGGCCGTCCTCGGCAGCCAGGCGGAACTCGACGTCGCGGGCGAGGGCATGTGCGTCGGCGCCGAGCTGGATTACGCCGCCGGGTTGATGGGCAAGGTCGGCTACCAGTTCGCCGAGGCGCTGTTCTACGGCACCGCCGGTGTCGCCTATGCCGAGTTCGGCACCGCGGGGGATGTATCGGACGAGACCTACGACGAGACCGGCTATGCGTACGGCATCGGCATGGACTACCGGCTCACCGAGGTCGTCTCGATCGGGGCCGAGCATGTGCGCCACCGCTTCAATGACATCGGCGATCTCGACGGCGTGGACGGCGAGTTCTCCACCACCTCCCTGCGGGTCTCCTACCACTTCTGAGGTAACCCTACCGGCCCCTCGAGGGGGGCCGGTACGTACGGGCAATATCTCACCTCAGAGCGATCTCGGGTTGAAGTCCGCCTTCAATCATGGGGGCGGGCAGAGTATTACGCCCGGGCCGGACCTGGCCCGAGCGCGCCCGTTTATTCCACGTTCGGCCGGGGGTCGGAGACGACACCATCCGCTTTTGGCATCTCGACCCTCGCCAGGGTCTTCCGATCAAGCTCAGCGCCCGCGCCCACCATGCCGACCCGTCCGGGGACGGTAGAGAAGCCCGCAGCATGTTGGCCTTCGCGGCCGTGCGGCTGATGGAGATACAGTTCGAACTGGCAACAGGACGCCCGCTCGCGCGGCCAGAACTCGGACATTGTGGTCTCGGCGGATCGCGCGCGTCAGGCAGAGCCACCACGTCCGCGCCCCAAGTCGACGCGCGCCGGGCGAAGATATCGGCCGGAAGACCGGAGGCCAGATGGGCCGTTGATCACCACGGGCCTTCCGCGGCACCCTCCGGCAGGCCCGCAACCGTCCCGGAGGTTCCCATGTCGCGCTGGTCCGACGAGATCGACCGGCTTGATCCGTCCGAGGACCATAAGCGGATCGTGTATCTCCTGGGGTCCTGCGAGTTCGCGTGGGATATCGAGAAGGCGTTGGAGTTCGCGCTGTTCCGGACCTATGCCGTGCCGTCGATATCGGGGCTCCTCGCGCGCACCGGGGCCTTCCGGACCGACCCGCGAAAACGTTACGACGACACCGAGCTTCTGCTGTCCGAGATCAGCGAGAACGGACAGGACAGCGCGCGGGACCGCGCCGCCATCGCACGCATCAACGAAATGCACGGGCACTACCGGATTTCCAACGTCGACATGGTCTACGCGCTGACCACCTTCGTAGTCGAACCGGTGCGCTGGCTCGACCGCTTCGGGCGCCGGCCGATGACAGAGAAGGAGCGCGCCGCCTGGACGACCTACCACCGCGCTCTCGGAGGGAAGATGGGCATCGTCGAGATCCCGGAAGATTACCACGCCTTCGAGGCCTATGGCCGCGCCTACGAGGCAGCGCAGTTCCGTTACGCGGACAGCAACGCCGAGATCGCCGGCTTGACGCGCGATCTTCTGCTCTCCTTCTACCTGCCCCGGCGCCTCGTCCCAGTGGGCCGACCGATCGTCCATGCCCTCTGCGATCCGCCGTTGCGCGCCGCCATGGGGTTCAGAGCCCCGCCGCGATGGCTGGAGCGCGGTGTGCTCGCGGGGCTCAAGGTCCGCTCGGCGCTCCTGCGCCGACTGCCCGCCCGCCGTCATCCCCGCCTGATCACAGCCCGCCGGCGGCCGACCTATCCGGTTAGCTATCGCACCGCCGAGCTGGGAACGTTTCCGAAGAAGCCGGAGGACAGGTAATCGGAAATTCGCGGGTCCTTCCGAACAGTCGCACTGCCCTCTCTCCCTGGAGCGCAGATTCGTCCGCTTCATGATCCGTCCTATCCCGCCGTTCGCGTGGATGCCAGTTGCCGCGACACGGCGTCCCCGAACCAGCCGTTGGCGTCAGCGGGGAGCCTGAATCCGCTATTCAAGCTCGGATCAGTGGGCCAAACCGCCATTCACCGCGACGTCGCGCTCTAAAGCACCTACTGCGCTCCGAGCACCGCAAAACGTTGCATCGAGTTCGAGACGGTAATTTACTCAAGTCACCACGGCGACGATCGACGAAGCTGCCTCGGCTCGATCTTCTCTTGGCGAGAAGAAGCGTCGAAACCGCCCATCTTCTCACAGAACAGGACCTGAGCCCATTCAACCACTCGACCAGTCATCTCCTGGAGGACGTATCGGCGTCATCTCCGACACCCACGGTCTGCTCCGCCCCGAGGCGATGGAAGCTCTCGCAGGGGTCGGCCGCATCCTGCACGCGGGCGATATCGGCGATCCCGGCCATCTCGAGGCGCTGGCGCGCATCGCCCCGGTGACGGCGATCCGCGGCAATATCGACCGCGGCGACTGGGCCGAGGCCCTGCCCGAAATGGTAACCCTCACGGCTCTCGGCCTGGAAATTCACATGATCCATGACCGCAAGGCCTTGCAGGTCGATCCGAGAGCTAAAGGGTGGGACGTCGTGATCTCGGGCCACTCTCACAAGCCCGGCATCGATGAAACCAGGGGCACCCTCTGGCTGAATCCGGGCGCCGCGGGCCCCCGCCGCTTCCGTCTGCCGATCACGCTGGCGTTCCTATGGGAAGAGGTCGGCTGCCCCCGGGCCATGATCCATTCCTTGCCCGTCTAACCTGCTCCCGCACAGACAATGGCCTCCTGAACCGTCCTGGGTCTACTGGAGCCTGATCCTTGCTACGCTTGCGGCAAAGCAACCTCGCGCTCGCGCGGCACGCATGCGACGAGTTGGTCGAGATGGACTTTCTCGTCCGCTGAGGCCACCAACGCATACCGCCGTTCGAACATGCCAGCTTGCGGGACATACGGCAGTCTGTCTCTCAGCTGGGCAGACGGCGCTGCTCGAGGGCTTCGTCGTCTCCGTCCGATTTCATGGCATCCGCAATCAGGTGGTCGACCATTTCGCTGAAATAGGCGGTGAGTTCCCGATGCAGCGTCCTGAACTCCTCGCCGACGGTGTGCTCGAAGCTCGACTGGCGCGCCCGTACCATCACGGTCGTGCGCCTTTGCCGAGGATAACGGTAGGGGCGGATGCCGTGCTTGCGGCAGAGCGCGACGAAGATGCGAACCGACCAGACATCCGGCAGGGAATACTGCATCTCGGTCTTGGGCTCCTCGCGGCCGTCCGGTTGAAGGCCGAGTTTCGCCTGCAACCGGTCGTGCGCAGCTCCGGCCGCCGCCCGCTCGCCTTCGGTCGCACCGCGCGCGAACAGCGCCTCGAGCTTTGCCAGCTTGTCCCGGATGTCGTTGTCCCCGGCCATGAGTGTGCCTCCGCCTTCCTGGGGCCATCAATCCGAAGGTGCAGTAAGCGTCAACCGGCAGCGGTGACGGCGCCTCGCCATCTTGCGACGCGCGGACGACTGTGAGGTCGATCCACCATGGGACGACGCCGTGGTCGCTGAGTCCGCCGACTGATAACTTCGGATCGAACTGCTGCGAGAGGACCAAGGCATGAGCCATGTGATCGTCCGGGGCGCCAACCTGCGCCGGCACGAAGTCGATTTCGGGGAGGACCCGGTCTCCGTTTCGATCCACGCCAGCGACGAAGTCGTCGAGATCTTCATGGAGGCAGATGGGGAGGACAGACCGGAAGAACGCAGGCGCTTCGCACTGGTCAGCCTGTCACGGCATCTCTTCGGTTCGGCCATCGCGGATCTTGCCCGCCAGAAGGGCTTGCAGACGCGCTGATCAGCGGGATTGCCAGAAAGCTGACGCGATGGCCGCCTTCGCTTTCGCGATCACCTTCGCGATCGGCGTAAGGAAGACGGTGGCGGAGGTTGTTGAATCCTCTCCGCAAGGAGGATCGAGACCTTCATCCAGACCGCACCCTCTGCCAATCTCGACTGGCTCGTTCCCGGGCAGACCGGGTCGGGAGAGAGGAGAACAGGGCATGGTGCGCAAGCCATCGCGCAAGTGGGCATTCAAGCCTGGCATGCGCGCCGGCACGTTCGGTTGGCGCGGCTCGTCGAAAGCCATCGACCGGCTGAGATCGGCCCGTTCAGAGATCCGGGCGGCCAACCGCGCCGACCCCGTCACAGCGGCCGAAGGCGTGGTCGTGCTTGCCGAGCGGATCTGGCCTGCCTTCGAGCAGATCGATACGTCGTCTGGAACCCTCGGCAGCGCGGTCCGCCGGACGCTCGAGGATCTGGTGCCGATCCTGATCGAGGCCCCAGCCGACGAGCGGACACGGGCGACCTGGCTCGAAAGGCTGCGCGAGGCGATCCTCGACGACGGCGTTGATTACCTCGCCCCGATTTCCGATCGGTTTGGGGAGATCGCGGCCTTTCCGTCGCTCATGAACCTGCACGCCGACCGCGATCTCGATCTGATCCGTTCAGCGTGGGCGGATCACGCAAGCTTCACTCACATCGCCACGGCGACCCTCAGCCTTTCCTGCCTGCTCGAGGCAGGACGCCATGAAGAGCTCCTGGCGCTCCTGGCGGTGAAAAGGACGCGGCTGTGGTTCGACGAGAAGTTCGCCGCCGAGGCGCTGCTCCGCCAGGGACGCGAGGACGCGGCTCTCGCTCGGGCCACGGCGCTGCTGGAGGAGGACCGCCGGCCTTGGGGCCGGCACGACATCGCGCGGTTTTGCGAAGCGATCCTCGTGCGGCAGGGCAAGGCCGATGAAGCCTTTCGCCGTTTCGGTCTGCCGGCCGCGACCGGCAATACCTGGCTTGCAATGTGGCGCGATCTGACGAGGCGCTATCCCGACCGAGATGCCCGCGCGCTACTGGAAGACCTGATCGCGCTTCATGGCCGCAAGGGGAAATGGTTTGCGGCGGCCAAGACAGCGGGCTATTTCGACCTCGCGCTGGAATGCGCGGCAGACGCGGAAGCCGCCCCCGCAACATTGATCCGCGCGGCGCGGGATCTCACCTCCAAGAACCCGGCCTTTGCCAGCCAGGTGGCGCTGTACGCTGTAAGGCATCTGCTCGCCGGCCGCGGCTATGACACTACTCCCCTCGAGATCGACGAGGCAGTCGATCATCTCATGACCGCGAGCCGCCGGATCGATCGGACCGCCTGGGCCGTCGTCGAACTGCGGCGGCTGGCGTACCACGACGGCCTGACCGACCCCATGACCCTGCGTCTACGCTGGAAGATCAAGATGGTCGAAGAAGACTACCATCGTGGATGACTGAGGGGTGAGGAAGGCAACAAGATCGGCCCAGGGACGAAGCCGCTCCGCGGCATTGGCGCATTTGGCTGATGGAGTGAGCCGCCCATAGCGGCGCGCATTATGCGATCTGACCGACCTGGCTGACGATTGGGACCTTCTCAATCATCAGACAGGAGGTTCCCATGCCAGAGGAGAGAGTAAGCCCGCTTCGTCAGCGGATGATCGAAGACATGCGTATCCGCGGGATGGGCGACAAGGCACAGAAGTCGCACATCCGGGCGATCAAGGATTTCGCGGCCTTTCTCGGGCGATCACCCGACACGGCGACGCCGGAGGATCTGCGCGCCTATCAGCTCCACATGACCGACACCGGGGTCACGCCATCGACGTTCAACGTGCGGATCGTGGCACTGCGGTTCTTCTTCGGCATGACCTGCGGGCGGGAGGAGATGAAGCGTTACATGCAATTCCGTACCGAACCGCGGAAACTGCCGGTCGTGTTCAGCGTCGAGGAGGTGTCCGACATCTTGATGGCGGCGCCGGGGCCCGGGCTCAAGTATCGTGCCGCGCTCAGCATCTCCTACGGCGCGGGGCTCCGGGCGGCCGAGGTCTTCTTTGGTTGCCGCCCGTTACGCAAGAAGCTTCTGACCTGCCGGAGGGTGATCGAATGCGAACTTCTTTCAGGCCTTATCGTGCGACATTTCCAGAAGTCGCAGGCCGGTATGGTGATCAGCGGGCCGGGTTCTAATCTGAAACACGAGCTCTTTCGCTCACGTCTTAGTGCAGAGTTTCCCGATCCGGATCTGTTCGATCGTTTCCCATTCAGGCTGTCGTCTTCTCACACCCCCTTGCACCGACGCTGACGGACCGTAGCGTAGTTTATGCCGCTGCCGCCATCGCCGGATCCCGATAATCCTCGTGTCTCGTTATCATGGCCCAAATCTGCCGAGCCATCTTGTTTGCCAGCGCGATCGCCACCACCAGCTTCGGCTTTCGGCTCAGTATCCGCCCGATCCAGCTTTCTGCGTGGATCTTGTGACGCGCGCGACCGATAACGCGTGACATCGCCCCGATGATCAAAAGCCGCCTGATGTCGGCCTGGCCTGCCTTCGAGATGCGACCAAGCCGCGCCTTGCCGCCGGTGGAATGCTGACGCGGCACCAAGCCCAGCCAGGCCGCAAAGTCTCGACCACATTTGAACTGCGCCATGTCGGGCGCAAAAAACTCGACCGCCAACGCGGTCATGGGCCCCACCCCGGGCATAGTCTGTAATCGACGTGCCGTGTCCGTCTCAGCTGCGAGCAGCTTCAGTCCCCTGGTCTTCTCGTCGATCCTGGCCGTCTTCTGGGCAATCTGTATCAACAGTTCCTGGCATTCGGCAGTGATCAGCGCGGGAAGGTCGCAGGCCGGACCCTCTAACAGAGCCTCGATCCGCTTCAGATGAACACGGCCGGCAGGAAACACATGGCCATACTCGTAGAGCACGGCCCGCAGCGCATTCACCAGTTCAGTGCGCTGGCGGACCAGCCGTTCCCGGCTTCGGAACATCACTGCCTTGGCTTGCTGCTCTGTAAGCATCCGGCGCGGGCCGCGGTCAGGCGGCTTGGCGACGCTCTGTGGCTTTCCAGTTCCACGGTTTTGAGACAGCAAACTGGGCTTAGGCGGCCTCTCTGTTGATCACGGTCTGCTCTTCTCTGATGGCGGCGGGTGGACGGTGGCCGTGTCGTTCGATCAGCCAGCCCTCGTTGTAGGTGCGCTGGAAGACGAGCAGCGCCTGTCGCAGCTCCTCGATCGTCTCGAACCAGCGCGCCCAGAGCAGGTTTTCCTTCAGGGTCCGGATGAACCGCTCGGGCCAGCCCGTTTCCCTCGGGCGCACGTACGAAGGCCGGGGAGCTCGCGGCGCCGAGGAAACGGATATCGCGCTGGAAGTCCCGGCTCATGTACTGGCTGCCGTGATCGTGGCGGTCTTCAGCCCCGTCGCGACGTCCTGCCGAACGCGCCGAAGCTGCGGCGAACACCCTGCCGGATCGGCTCCAGCGCCTCGTGGCGACTGGCCGAGGCGCTGGCGTGGATGCCCATGCACTCCGCCGAGCAATGATCGACAGCGATGAACACGGCGGCCTGGCCTTCGCCGGTGGCCACGGCGGTCATATCGGTCCCCCACATCGTATCTACGTGCAACGTGGTGATGGTTCCGTCATGGGCCCGCGGCCCCCTTGGCGATCCCGCCCGCTGATGCGCCAGCAGATTGTGCTCGCGCATGACGCGCAGCACCCGGCGGGGGCTGGTGCGCAGGCCCGCATAGCGCAGCCGCGCCCAAACCTTGCGATACCCTTCGCCGTGGAAGGGGCTGCCGGCGAGCAGCGAACGGATGCGCTCCGCCAGAGCGGCGTCAGACATCGCCCCCTGCGGCCCCCTGCCACGTCGCGGCGCGTCAGGCCGGTTCGCGGCGTTCAGATGCCGGTGCAGCGTCGCGCGGCTGACGCGCCAGTACAGGCAGAGCCGGGCCAGACCGTAGCGGCGCCTCACGGAGATCGAGAAGGTCTGGCTCATCGCTTCGATCTCCGCAGCCGAAAAGGGACGCCGGCCTCCAGGCGATCGATCTTGGCCTCGAGCAGCTCGTTGGCCATCGTCATCTCGCCGATCTTTTCCCGCATCGCCTTCAGCTCTCGACCCTGGTCGGTCTCCGGACGGCTCTTCAGCGACGCCCCGCCGGCCTCCAGAAAGCCGTCACGCCATGCACTGAGATCCGCGGCGGTGGTGCCGACCTCGCGGCTGACCACTTCCAGATCCTCGCCGCGCAAGATCCGCAGCACCGCTTCCTGCTTCTTCTTCGCCGACATGCGCCGCTGACGCGGCACGGCGGGCTTGTCCTCGCCAGCGTGATGGGCGCGCTCCGGCAAGCCCGCCTTCTTCCCTCGATCGTCCGTCATGGCTCCTCCTCGATGGAGCCGCTTTCACCCAAATCGCTGTCTCA
>CAWHJL010000015.1:0-300812 GCA_963829665.1 uncultured Alphaproteobacteria bacterium
CGGCCCGCATGAGGCTGGCATGCGTCTTCTCGAGCTCCCGGACTTTCCGGTCGTGGAGGCGCAGCACTTCGACCGTGTCCTTCGACTCGTTCCGCATATGCGCCCGGTAACGGCGCGCGAACTCGGCGTAGGCCTCGTCCTGCATCAGGCCGGTCTTCAGGACGCCAAGCAGCGGCCCGGCCGCATCTTCCTCCTTCAGGCCCTTCATGCCCGCACAGACGGTGGGGCCCTTCTCCTTGGCGTTGGCGAAGTAATAGCGGCGGCCGGAGCCACTGCCCGCGACCGTCAGGTTACCTCCGCACTGGCGGCATTCCAGGAGGCCCGAGAGGAGATACTTGCGGCGACGGACGCCCTGCGAAGCGGAGAGGCCCTTCAGGTCCCCATCTGCCTTCTCGGCCCCTTGCGGCAGGCGAGGCTGTCCTGTTGCGCCTTCACGGCCTCCCAGAGAGCATCGTCCACGATCCGCATGTTCGGGTCGTCCTGGGTGATCCACTTGTCCCTCGGGTTCAGCCGGGAGACGCGCCTGTTCGTATACCTGAAGGCCACCCGCGAGGTGATCGCCGCCGGCCATCCCCCCGCCGACATCGACGACCTTCTGCCGTGGGCTTTCCCCAAGGCCGAAGTCAAAGCCGCAGCCTAAACTGCGAACGAGCGGCCAATCAAAGCATGGGCTATGGGGGTGAACCGGCGCTTACCGAGATTCTGCAGATACTCTAGAAAATCATCCTGGCGGGGCTGGCCAAAGGCCAGGCGATACACCGTGAGGCTGCGCTTGAGCCAAGCCAAGCCAAGCGGGTGACCTCCCGGCTGAACGGCAACATCGGCACGCGCCGTTCGACCATCACTGAGCCCTCATAGATCCAATAGGGGATGAGATCGGTGTCTACTGCCGCCTCGGATCGGGCGCTTTCGAACATCAGTCTCCACGGATCGTCGGGAGACTGCCCGCCGCCCCTGATGGCGACCGCCTGCCGCTCGGCAAGGTTGAGGCGTACTGCGTGGCTCTTGAAGCGGTGGACGCGGCCTTCACGCTGTTCGAGGTCCACCGGGTTGCCCGGCAAGTTCCGATGGTAGACACGATAGCAATAGGGATGAAAATCCAACCCCTCCTGACCGACCGACGTAGTGGCAAGAACGAACGGCCGAAACGGTGAGTTGAACGCTTCGCGGACGCCTCCGAGGCGTGCGACGGCGCCATCCTACATCCTTGTAGTCGGCGAGCCGCATCGCAAAGCGTCCGCGCATCTGGAATTTGCTGACGGCGAGGCAGTCGCCGTCGACATGCACATGGGTTCGTACTTCGGCGCGGACAGTGCCGATGAGGAAAGCAGGCCCCGTCGGCGAGGTACAGGCATGCCGGCAAGCTGCCGCTGGAGTCGGGAATGATCGTGCGGGCCGTTCCGTAGAGACGATTGATCAGTATCTCCCTCGCCCGTCGCCTCCTGTGGCGCTCACGAAATCGAAAGGGGTTTCTACGAGGACCGGATTCTGAATCGCCGGGCGAGAGGGTCGAGGAATGGGCATTGCTCGGAGTGGAAACCGGATCGTCGGGCTCGTCGCGGCGGCCGGCCTCGCCGCGGCGCTGTGTGCCGGCGCGGCAGGCGCCCAGGAGCCGACCCAGTCATCCACCGGTCCGGGCGCGGTCCTGGCGCTGACGGCGGGCCGGGCGGAGGTGCTGCGCTACGACAGCACGATAGGAACGGTGATCGTTGGCGATCCGGCAGTGGCCGCGGCCTCCGTCGCCCAGTCCGATTCCCTCGTCCTGACCGGGATCGGCGCTGGGGAGACGAATGTGATCGTGCTCGACGAAGCGGGAGACGAGATGGACCGGATCGTCCTCAGTATTCCTCCGCGCGGCTGGCAGATCGTGATCTGGCACGGGACTGAGCGCGACGTGCTCTCCTGCGAACGGTTCTGTCGGCCGGCGGACGGCGCGGCGGAAACCGTCGCGACGCAGTAGCCTCCGAGGGAGCGCCGGTCCTCGGAAGGTCCGAGCTGATCAGGACGCCACGGCGGGCAGCCTGACGTTGGAAGTGTCGGTGAGGCGGGCGAGGCTTTCGAGCGACATGTAGCGTCGTGCCACGGCCCGCTCGTCGTTGGTCTCGAGCATCGGCGCACCGACGAGCCGAACGATGGCCGCATCGTTCGGGAAGATGCCGATGACATCGGCGCGTCGCTCGATCTCGCGGTTTACCCGCTCGAGGGGGTTTGTGCTGGCGGTCTGGGTCGAGTGCTCGCGAGGGAAGGACATGTAGGCCAGGACGTCGTCCCGGGAGGCGTCCATGAAAGCCCCGAGCTTCTCGTTCTTCTCGCGCAGCGCATCGGCGACGGCGTCCCACTGAGCCTCGGCATCGGCCTTGTTCTCCTGCGCGAAGATCGTCTTCAGCATCGCCGCGACCGCCGTGCGCTGCTTGGCCGGGGCATGGGCCAGCGCATTGCGCATCCAGTGAATCCGGCACCTCTGGTGCGTGGCATCGAACACCCGGCGAGCTGCCGCGCGCAGGCCCTTGTGATCGTCGGCGATCACCGGCGTCACGCCCCGCAGGCCGCGGTCGGCGAGGCCGCGCAGGAAGTCCGTCCAGAAGGGTTGAGGCGGAGCCGAACGCTTCCGAAGGGCCCGTGGCGACACCCAGCACCTCGCGCTTGCCGTCCTCGTTGACCGCGACAGCGATTATCACGGCACGGCTGACGATGCGCCCGCCCTCGCGGACCTTGAGGTAGGTCGCATCGAGCCAGAGGTAGGGCCAGGCGCCTTCGAGCGGTCGGGAGAGGAAGGCGTTCACGCGCTCGTCGATCTCCACGCAGAGGCGGCTCACCTGGGACTTCGACATGCCGCCCGCGCCCATGGCCTTGACCAGGTCGTCCACGGACCGGGTCGAGACGCCATGGACGTAGGCCTCCTGGAGTGAGCCATTGGAACGCCATTGATCCGAGAGACAATGGCGAACGCGACGAGCGCCTTCTCGGCCGTTCGGCGCGGCTCGAGGAAGCTGGGGAAGTAGCTGCCCTTCCTCAGCTTCGGGATCTCCAGCGCGATGCGTCCGGCGCGGGTGTCCCAATCGCGGTCGCGGTATCCGTTCCGCTGCACCTCGCGCAGAGGCGAACGCGCGCCCTTCGCGGCGCCCGTGCGCGCCTCGACCTCCAGCTCCATGATCCGCTCGGCCGCGAAGGCCAGCATCTCGCGCACAAGGTCGCCGTCGGCCTGCTTCTCAACCAGCTCGATCAGCGCCATTCTTCCATCGGTCATCGTCGATCTCCGTTCCGGTTCCAGGTCTCGCAACCCGAACCTTCTCCGAAGACCGGCGATGGCCGCCAGCGTCACTCCCGGCCGCGCGGCTCGCGCTACGCCGGGGGCTCCGCGCGCGGCCTCCTACACCATCACCAGGGACACAGCCGGGGCGGCCCACCGTCCAGCAGGAGCTCAAACGCCGCACGGCCGGGGTGAGGATTCTTCCGAACGAGGAGTCGATCGAGCGCCTCGTCAGCGCCGTGCCGGTCGAGATCGACGACAAACGGGCCGCCGCCGGCAAGGCCTACTTCAAACGGGAATGCCAGGAGGCGTGATCGGTGCCTCGCGCAATTTCCAGACCTGGGGACGATCAATCGGTGGGGCCATCCTGACAGGCTCCGTCAGTCGAAGAGGTCAGGGGCGAGCGCGCCGCGCCGTTCGATGACCCGGGCGGAGAGTGCTGCGGCACGCTCGACGGCCGTCTCGAGGGCCGCGCCCTGCGCCTCGGCGGACAGGAAGGCGGCGGCGAAGCTGTCGCCGGCGGCGGTCGTGTCCACGACCTCCGCCTCGCGCGGCGGCGCGACGGTGACGTTCCGGTCGCCGGAGCGGGCGACGATCGGCTCGGCGCCGTTCTTCACCACTACCGTCGAGGCACCGCGCGCGCGGTATCTCTCGATCGTCTCCTCTGGCGACGCGTCGCCGAAGGCGTCCCTTTCCTCGTCGAAGGAGGGCAGGATCACGTCAGAGACCGCCGCGCCGTCGAGAAGGGCCGATTCCAGCGCCTCGCGGCTTTCCCACAGACGGGGGCGGATATTGGTGTCGAAGGCGATCCGGGTCCCGGCTCCGCGGGCGGTCGCAAGCGCGTGGCACAGGGCCTCGCGCCCGGACGGAGGCAGGATCGCCAGCGTGATGCCGGAGAAATGCACGATGTCCCGCCCCCGGAACGTCGCTGCGAGCCAGTCGGGGTCGTCCGCGAGGCTCCGGGCCGCGGCCTGACCGCGCCAGTAGGAGAAACTGCGCTCGCCGTCGGTGAGGCGGATGAGGTAGAGACCCACGGTCCGGTCCTCGATCCGGCGCAGGGCCGACGTCTCGACACCCTCCCGCTCGATGAAGGCGGCCATGTCGTCGGACATGCCGTCCGATCCGATCGCGCTCGCGAAGCCGACGCTCCAGCTGCGCGGCAGGCAGCGCCGGGCGTACCAAGCCGTGTTGAACGTGTCGCCCGCGAAGCCCAGCCGGTAGAGGCCGTCCGCGGCCGGCGCCATCTCGACCATGCATTCTCCGACGGAAAGGAACGCGCTCATGCGGGACATTCCGCTTCGGCTCCGGTGCTGGGTTCGGTCATGGGTCCTGTCCTCCTGCTCCCGACATCGCGCACCCGCGCGGGCTTGCCAAGGGCGGGAAACGCCTTGCATCCCGGCCGAGGAGTGCGAACAGTCGGACCGGATCGGCCCGAGGAAGGACATCATGAGCGATACCCGCGCGAACCGCCGCTTCCGCTCCCAGGAGTGGTTCGACAATCCGAACAACCCGGGCATGACCGCACTCTATCTCGAACGCTACCAGAATTCGGTGTTCAGCCGCGAGGAATTGCAGGGGGACCGCCCGATCATCGGCATCGCCAATTCCGGCTCGGATCTGGCACCGTGCAACAAGATCCACGTCTTCCTCATGGACCGGATCAAGGCCGGCATTCGCGAGGCCGGCGGCGTGCCGATGGAATTCCCTGTGCATCCGATCCAGGAAACCGGCAAGCGGCCCACCGCGGCGCTCGACCGCAACCTGACCTATCTGGGTCTCGTCGAGGTGCTCCACGGCTATCCGATCGACGGGGTCGTGCTGACCACCGGCTGCGACAAGACCACGCCCGCCATGCTGATGGGCGCGGCGACGACCGATCTGCCGGCCATCGCGCTCAATGGCGGGCCGATGCTCGACGGCTGGTGGAAGGGCAAGCGCGCGGGCTCGGGCACGGTCATCTGGGAAGGCCGGCGGCTCCTCGCGGAGGGCAAGATCGACTATGACGAATTCATGGAGCGGGCCTGCCATTCGGCACCGTCGCTCGGGCATTGCAACACGATGGGCACGGCCTCGACGATGAACGCGCTGGCCGAGGCGCTCGGCATGACGCTGACCGGGGCGGCGGCGATCCCGGCGCCCTTCCGGGAGCGGATGCACGCCGCCTTTGAGACCGGAAAGCGGATCGTCGGCATGGTGCACGAGGATCTGCGCCCGAGCGCGATCCTGTCGCGCGAAGCGTTCGAGAACGCGATCGTCGTGAATTCGGCGATCGGCGGCTCCACCAACGCGCCGCCGCATCTCGTCGCCATCGCCCGCCATGCAGGGGTGCCGCTCGAGACGCGTGAATGGGAGACGATCGGCTTCGATGTGCCGCTCATGGTGAACATGCAGCCGGCCGGCAGCTATCTGGGGGAAAGCTTCTACCGGGCCGGCGGCGTTCCGGCGGTGATGGCGGAACTGAGGAAGGCGGGGCGCCTCCACGAAGGGCCGGTGACCGCGACCGGCCGGAGCGTCGGAGAAAATCTCGAGGGCTGGGCCAGCCGCGATCTCGAGGTGATCACCACGCACGACGCGCCGCTCCGCGAAAGGGCGGGGTTCAAGGTGATCTCGGGAAACCTCTTCGAGTCGGCACTGATGAAATCCTCGGTCATCTCGGAGGATTTCCGGGCGCGGTTCCTGAAGGACGGCATCTTCGAGGGGCGGGCGGTCGTCTTCGAGGGGCCGGAGGATTATCACGACCGGATCAACGACCCCGCTCTCGGGATCGACGAGCATTCGGTCCTCTTCATCCGCGGCGTCGGCTGCGTGGGCTATCCCGGTTCGGCCGAGGTGGTGAACATGCAGCCGCCGGACGCGCTCCTGAAGGCCGGCGTGACGCATCTTCCGACCGTCGGCGACGGACGGCAATCGGGCACGTCGGAGAGCCCGTCGATCCTCAACGCCTCGCCCGAATCGGCGGTCGGAGGCGGTCTCGCCTATCTCCGGACCGGCGATACCGTTCGGCTCGATCTCAACGCCTCGCGCATGGACGCGATGGTGGACGAGGCGGAATGGGAGGCGCGGAAGGCGGACTGGATCCCGCCCGACATCGTCAGCGAGACGCCGTGGCAGGAGATCTACCGCACCCATGTCGGCCAACTGGGCACCGGCGGCTGCCTCGAACTCGCTACGGCCTACCACAGGACTTCCCGCACGCTTCCCCGCGACAACCATTGATGCCCGCGATCATCGTCACCGGGGCGGGGCGGGGGATCGGCCGGGCAACGGCGGAGGCGTTCCTCGAGGCGGGGTGGCAGGTGCGCCTGATCGGCCGCATGCCGGATCCGCTGCACGATCTGGCCGATGCCCATAGTCGTGCCCTTCCGCTTCCCTGCGATGTCACCGACGAGGACGCCGTGGAAGCGGCCTTCGGCATCGCCTGCGGCCAGATCGATATCGGCAACGCCCTGACCGACATGCCGGAGAAGATGACCGATGGCATCCCGCAGGCAGACGGGGCGATCCGGTCCGAGCCCGTGATGGAGGCGCGCCACGTGGCCGCCTCGGTCCTGCACATGGCCTCGGTTCCGCTCGACGCGAACGTTCTGTTCACGACCGTGATGGCGACCGTCATGCCCTATATCGGTCGCGGATGAGCCGGACACAGGGTGTCCATCCGGCACCCTCCGGGCCATGCGGGGCAGGGGGACGGGTCCGGCTCTTTGCCTCCCCCTCGCAAACGTCCTAGAGAGGCGGCACCCGACGGAGGAGACGATGGCCGCGCCGAAGGCCGCCCGCGACTGGACGATCATCGACGCCGCGCTGGCGCGGTGCAGTTCCGGATGGTCGGTGCTGCGCGAGCGCGGACCGGGCAAGATCCTGTTCTGGTTCATCGCGCTGCTGATCGGGGTGACCTCGGGTTTCGCGGCGCTGTTCTTCCGCATCGGCATCGACTGGCTGCAGACGGCGCTCTACCGCACTGACGATGTCACCCATCTGGCCTCGTCGCTCCGCGACCTGCCCTGGTACCTCTTCATACTCTGGCCGACGGTCGGCGGCCTGGTCGTGGGGCTGATCCTCTTCCGCCTGTCGCCCGGCGGCCATGTGCGATCCGTTGCCGAGGTGATCGAGGGGGCGGCGCTCCGCGACGGCCGGGTCGAGATACGCGCCGGGCTCGCCTCCGCCGCGGCCTCGCTCATCACCCTCGGCTCGGGCGGGTCGTCGGGGCGGGAAGGGCCGGTCGTGCACCTCGCGGCGGTCATCGCGAGCTGGGTCAACAACCGCATCGCGGCCAGCGGGATCACCGCGCGCGATCTTCTGGGCTGCGCGGTGGCGGCCGCGGTCTCGGCCTCCTTCAACGCGCCGATCGCCGGGGCGCTCTTCGCGCTCGAAGTCGTGCTGCGGCACTTCGCCGTGCACGCCTTCGCGCCCATCGTCATCGCCTCCGCCGTCGGCACCGTCATCAACCGGTGGCGGTTCGGTGGCGTGACGGAATTCGACCTCGGACGCGAAAGCCCGCTCGCCCTCTATGTCGAACTGCCCGCCTTCCTGCTGCTGGGGCTGGTCTGCGGATTGATGGCCGTGATCCTCATGCGGTCGATCTTCTTCACCGAGGATCTGGCCGAGCGCTGGCGGTCCCGCCTCGGCATCGCTCCCTATCTGAAGCCGGCGGTCGCGGGCATGATCCTCGGCGTCATCGCCATCGGCTTTCCGCAGATCATCGGAGTGGGATACGAGACCACCTCCCTGGCGCTCACCGGCGAGCTGCTTCTCTATCAGGCGATCCTGATCGCCGTCGTGAAGACCGCCGCGGTCGCGATCACGATGGGCGGCCGGATGGGGGGCGGTGTCTTCTCGCCGTCGCTCATGCTGGGCTCGCTCGTGGGCCTGTCCTACGGGCTGATCGCCACGGCAATCTTCCCCGAGGTTTCCGGCACCGAGACGCTCTACGCTCTGGCGGGCATGGGCGCCGTCGCCGCCGCCGTGCTCGGCGCGCCGATCTCCACCACGCTCATCGTCTTCGAGCTGACCGGCGACTGGCAGACCGGCCTCGCCGTGATGGTCGCGGTCTCGACATCGACGGCGCTCGCCTCCCGGCTGGTGCATCGCAGCTTCTTCCTGACCCAGCTCGAACGGCGCGGCGTGCAACTCTCGAAGGGACCGCAGGCCTATCTTCTTGGCATGTTCCGGGTGGCGAACGTGATGCGCAGGCCCGACCACGACCGGGCCGTGCCGCCCGACGACGTCTGGGAGGCGCTTGAGGCGGGCATCTACATCGATCCGAACGCGACGCTCGAACAGGCGATGCCGATCTTCGGCGAGACTGCCCGGATGTGGCTGCCCGTGGCGCGGATCGGAGAGGCGGGAGAAGCGCCGCAGATCCTCGGCACGCTCCACCACGTGGATGCGCTCCAACGTTACAACAAGGCCCTCGCCGCGACCGCCGCCGAGGAACATTCCTGAGCTCAGAGTTCCTCGACCGCGACCCGCTCGTTGTCGAAGGCCAGATGGCCCGCGATCTCGGACAGGTCATCCTTGGGGCTCTCGTAGCTCCAGGCGGCATCCTCGATGGTGACGGACTTCGTCTGGATCGAGAAATAGGTCGCATCGCCCTTGTGCGGGCAGGTCGTCGACTTCTCGGAGGCGTCGAGAAAGGCCATGGCGATATCCGTCCGCGGAAAGTAGACGACGTCGCCGTATCCGTCCTCGCGCAGAATCACCGCATTCGCGGATTCGCCAAGGACGGCGCCGCCGGCGCGGACGACCCAGGTCTTCTCCGCCCTCTCGATATCTATCTTGCCGGCCATTCTTACCCCCGGTTGCGCGTCCATTCGACACTAGTAGCTAGGTTGCGACAGTCCAATGTCATTCAACGCTATTTCCGAGCGGTTCGCAGACCCGGCCGAGCCAGTCTGCCACCTCCGCCGAAACGCGCCCGGTCATCCGCTGGACGACACCGGAATGATAGGCGTCGATCCAGGCCCGTTCGCCGCGCGACAGCGCATCCGTGTCGATGAGGCGCCGGTCGAGCGGCGCCCAGGTCAGGGTCTCGAAGGCGAGCATGGCCCGGTCCGGATCGGCGGCGGGCAGGTCGGCGGCCCGGGTCACGACGAGGAGGTTCTCGATGCGGATGCCGAAGGCTCCCTCGCGGTAATAACCGGGCTCGTCGGAGAGGATCATGCCCGGTTCCAGCGGCACCTCGGAGCGCCGGCTCAGCCGCTGCGGTCCCTCGTGGACCGACAGTGCGACGCCGACGCCGTGCCCGGTCCCGTGGTCGTAGTCCTGCCCCGCATGCCAGAGCGACGCCCGCGCCAGGGCGTCCAGGTCGCGCCCCGCCAGCCCCTCCGGCCATCGCGCCCGCGAGATCGCGATCATGCCCTTCAACACGCGCGTATAGGCGGCGATTTCCTCCTCGCCCGGCGCGCCGACGGCGATGGTACGGGTGATGTCGGTGGTGCCATCGGGGTATTGGCCGCCGGAATCGACCAGCAGGAGTTCCTCTGTCGCGAGCGCGCGGTCGGTGCGCTCGGTCACCCGGTAATGGGGAAGGGCGGCGTGGGGGCCGCTGCCGGCGATGGTGTCGAAGGATATGTCGAGGAGCTGCCCCGTCGCCGTGCGCCGGGCCTCGAGCTCGGTCACGACGTCGATCTCGGTGATTCTCTGGCCCGCCGCGACCCGTTCGCGGACCTGCTCGATCCAGTGGAGGAAGCCGCAGATCGCCGCCCCGTCCCTGAGATGGGCCTCCCGCGTCGCGTCGATTTCGGCCTTGGTCTTGCGCGCCTTCGGCAGGAGGCATGGGTCGGGGGCCCAGGCGATCTCGATGCCGGCTTCCTCCAGGCAATGCCCGAAGATGTAGGGTGCCGTGTCGCGGTCGAGCCGGACGGGACCGGAGATCTGCGACAGCGCCTGCACGATGGCGGCGGAGGGCAGGACCGGCAGGCCGAGATCCAGATTCGCGAGCTTCTCCCGGTCGACGAAGAGCCGAACGTCGCGCGTCGCCGCCTCGAGGATGGCGAAGGCGTGGACGACCGGGTTCCGCGGAATGTCACTGCCGCGGATGTTGAGGAGCCAGGACACCGAATCCCCGAGGCTCAGCACGGCACAGGCCTGCCCGTCCTCGGCAAGACACCTGCAGATGTCCTCGATCTTATCCTCCCGCGTCCGTCCGGCGATCTCCGCGGGAAAGGCCCGCGCCGGTCCCGACGGCGGGGCGGGCTGATCGGTCCATGTCGCATCGAGCGGGTTGGGTTCGACCGGGAGCACGGCGACGCCGGGGCCCAGCGCCTTGACGAGTGCGTCGATTTCCGCCCTCGTATGCAGCCACGGGTCGAATCCCACCCGGCTGGCGTCGGCGAGCCGTTCCTTCAGCCAGTCGCCGGCCCCGGTCTTCGGCCAGTCCACCGGCGCGAAGCAGGGATCGACCTGCTCCTTGACCTGCACGCGGTAGCGCCCGTCGACGAAGATTGCGGCTTCGTCGGCCGTCGCGACCGCGAAACCGGCCGAGCCGGTGAAGCCCGTCAGCCATTGCAGCCGAGCGTCCCGCGGGGCCACGTATTCCCCCTGGTGGGCATCGGCGCGGGGAATGAGAAAGGCGTCGATCCCGGCCTCGGCCATCGCCTCGCGAAGACGCGCCAGCCGGCCCGGACCGGCCGCCCGGTCGCCCTCCGTCTCGAAGCTCTGGAACATGGGCTCGCCCTTTCCGGGGGCGTCGTGCGCTCCCCTGTCCTGCTCAAGCGTTCCGCTGGATCGGCCCTCAGGCCACGCGCCGCCGGCCGAGCCAGCGGTCCCTCTTGCGCTTGTCCACATCGAACAATGCCGCGAGCTGGTCGGTGATCGCGCCGGCGAGCTGCTCGGCATCGGTTATCGTCACCGCGCGACCGTAGTAGCGGGTCACGTCGTGGCCGATGCCGATGGCGCAGAGCTCCACGACCCGGCGCCGCTCGACCATCGCGATCACGTCGCGAAGGTGCTTCTCGAGGTAGCTCGCGGGGTTCACCGACAGCGTCGAATCGTCCACCGGAGCGCCGTCGGAGATCACCATCAGGATCTTGCGCTGCTCGGGACGGCCGGCGATCCGCCGATGCGCCCATTCCAGCGCCTCGCCGTCGATGTTCTCCTTCAGCAGCCCCTCCTTCATCATCAGCCCGAGATTGGGGCGCGCGCGACGGTAGGGCGCGTCGGCGGACTTGTAGATGATGTGGCGCAGGTCGTTCAGTCGCCCGGGCACCTGCGGGCGGCCCTCGGCGAGCCAGCGCTCGCGTGCCTGCCCGCCCTTCCAGGCACGCGTGGTGAATCCCAGGATCTCCGTCTTCACGTCGCAGCGTTCCAGCGTCTGGCTGAGGATGTCGGCACTGATCGCGGCGATGGAGATCGGCCGCCCCCGCATCGAACCCGAATTGTCCAGAAGCAGCGTCACTACGGTGTCGCGGAACTCGGTATCCTTCTCGACCTTGTAGCTGAGCGGCGTCGTCGGGGAGGCGACGACACGCGCGAGACGCCCGGCATCGAGGATGCCCTCCTCCCGGTCGAACTCCCACGAGCGGCTCTGCTTCGCCTGCAACCGGCGCTGGAGCTTGTTGGCCAATCGGGAGACGGCCCCTTTCAGAGGATCGAGCTGCTTGTCGAGATAGGCGCGAAGGCGTTCCAGCTCCGCCGGTTCGGCCAGATCCTCGGCGCGGACGATCTCGTCGAATAGCTGGCTGAAGACGCGGTAATTGATGTCCGCATCGCTCACCGGCGGCGGGGCAGGGGGCTCCATCGCGGCGTCGCCCTCGGGCAGGTCCGTCTCCTCCCCCTCGGCACCCTCCGCCATCTCCTCCGTGGAGACCTGAGCCTCGGCCGCATCCTGGGTCTCGTCCTGATTCTGGTCCGGTGCGGCCTCTTGGTCTTCGCCGCTCTCCTCTTCGCCGCGGCCCTGCTCGGGCTGGTCCTGATCCTCCGGGTCCGCGTCGTCGCCCTCGTCGTCTTCCTCGCCGCCGTCGGGATCGTCGCCGAGCTGGTCGCCGTATCCCAGATCCTTGATGACCTGCCGGGTCATGCGGGCGAAGCGGCTCTGGTCCGACAGGGCCTCCTGCAAATCCTCGAGCGTGGTGCCGGCCTGACCGTCGAAATGCTCCCGCCAGAGCCGGGCGACGTTCTCCGCGCCCTCCGGCAGGTCGCGGCCCGTCGCCATCTGGCGGATGATGTACCCGGCGGCCACCGAGAGCGGCGCCTCTTCCTTGGCAACGAGCGACTTGTAGCCCCTGCGCGCGGCCTCGGCCTCGATCTTCGTGTCGATGTTCCCGGCCGTGCCGGGCATCGCGCGCGCGCCAATCGCCTCGCAGCGGGCATGCTCCATCGAATCGTAAATCTCGCGCGCGAGATCCCCGGGGGGCGCATAGCGGGCATAGGTCTTCAGATCGTGGAAGCGCCGGCGCAGCGCGTAGCTGTCGGCGGTGCCGCGGGCGAGCATCACTTCCTCGCGCGTCATCCGTCGGCTGACCTGGGGCAGCCGAAGCCCGTCGTTCGACATACCCGGCGGGTCGACCGAATAGGTCACCCCCATCTCGGAATCGTTGGCGAGCGTCCGGGTCGCTTCGGCGAGCGCCTTCTTGAACGGGTCCGCTGGGTTGTCGCTGCTGTTCGCCATGAGATCAATCTAGTCGCCCCGGCAGCGGGCGCAATCGTCGCTTGGCGCGGAATCGCGCTCAGCCGAGTGAAACGCTCGCCGCGCTCTCGGGAAGTTCCTCGTCGAAGCACCGCTGATATAATTCGGCCACCGTCTCGCGTTCGAGTTCGTCGCACTTGTTGAGAAACGACAAGCGGAACGCATAGCCGATATGGCCGAAGATCTCGGTATTCTGCGCCCAGGCGATGACCGTTCGCGGACTCATCACCGTGGAAAGTTCACCGTTCATGAAGGCGGTCCGCGTGAGGTCGGCGACGGTCACCATCTGGCTGATCCTGCGCCGCCCTTCGTCGGTGTCGTAACCGGGCAGCCTCGACAGGACGATCCGGACTTCGGCGTCGTGCTCGAGATAGTTGAGCGTCGCCACCAGGCTCCAGCGATCCATCTGGCCCTGGTTGATCTGCTGGGTGCCGTGATAGAGTCCGGTCGTATCGCCGAGCCCCACGGTGTTCGATGTAGCGAAGAGACGGAAGAACGGGTGCGGATGGATCACCTCGTTCTGGTCGAGCAGGGTCAGCTTGCCGTCCACCTCCAGGATGCGCTGGATCACGAACATCACGTCGGCGCGGCCGGCATCGTATTCGTCGAACACGATCGCGGTGGGGTTGCGCAGGGCCCAAGGCAGAATCCCTTCTTGGAACTCGGTGACCTGCACCCCGCCCTTGAGCTTGATCGCGTCCTTGCCGATCAGGTCGATGCGGGAGATGTGGCTGTCGAGGTTCACCCGCACGCAGGGCCAGTTCAGCCGCGCGGCGACCTGTTCGATATGGGTGGACTTGCCGGTGCCGTGATAGCCCTGGATCATGACGCGGCGATTGTGCTCGAACCCGGCAAGGATCGCGAGCGTGGTATCGGGGTCGAAGCGGTAGCTCTCGTCGACGCTCGGCACCCGTTCGGAGCCGTGCGCGAACCCGTGGACAATCATGTCGCTGTCGATCCCGAAAACCTCGCGTACGGAGATTTTCTCGCTCGGCGTCGCGTTGATGTCGATGCTGCCGTCGGCCATGGTCTCGGTCCTCGCTACCCCTCGAAGGGCCTCTGTAGTGGAGCGCGTCCTGCTACATATGCTCGGGGCCCGCAAGGGAAACCCCATCGCCTCTGGTCAGGCGACGCGGGCTTTGCTCTAAGCGGACGTAAAAATCCACCGGAGTTCGCTGACTTGGCCACGACTCGCGAAGATATCGAGGCGATGATCGATCAGATCGCCAGGAAGGACCGCGACGCCTTCCTCGACCTCTATGACGCGACCTCGGCAAAACTTTTCGGCATCTGCCTGCGTGTACTGAAGGATCGCGCCGACGCGGAGGATGTGCTCCAGGAGGTCTTCGTGAAGGTGTGGCGCCACGCGGATCGCTACCGCTCGAACGGCCTCAGCCCGATGACTTGGCTGATCACGGTGGCCCGCAACACGGCGATCGACCGGCTGCGGAGCCGGGGCGCGCCGGTGGAGGGTGGGGATGCGCTCGAGCGACTGCAGGATGTGTCGCCCGGACCCGAGGCGCAGGCAATGGCGGCCTCCCAGTCGCGCGAGATCGCCCGGTGCCTGGACGAACTGGAAGCCGACCGCGCGGCCGCGGTTCGGGGCGCCTATCTCGACGGCCAGACCTACCAATCTCTGGCCGAGCGGTTCGGCGTCCCGTTAAACACGATGCGGACCTGGCTGCGGCGGAGCCTTATCAAGCTGAGAGAGTGTCTGCACGCATGAGAATCGGCGGAGGAGTCCGAGCCGGCGACGGCAGCGACGACGACAGCGTGCTGGCAGCCGAGTACGTGCTTTACCTCCTTCCCCGGGAGGAGCGCGCGCGGGCGGAGGCGCGGCTCGACGTGGACGGCGGCTTCCGCCGCCAGGTCGTGCGCTGGGCGGAGCACTTCGCCTCCCTCGCCGCCGAGGTGTCTCCCGTTTCGCCGCCGCCGCGGCTGCGCGCCGCGCTCGACCGCATCGTCTCGGCGGAGACGGTGAAGCCGCGAGCCCGGCGCGGTCGCGGCGGTGCCGTGGCGGGTGCGTTCGGCTGGCTGCTCGGAGGACTTGTCGCCGCTGTCGCCTCCCTCGTCATCCTGTCCGTCGCGCTGCCCCGGATCGAGCCGCCCTATAGCGGGCCGTTCTACGAGGCGACGCTGGAGGAGGACGGATCGACGCTCGTCGCCCAGGCCCGGTTCGATCCCCGCGACGGCACGCTCGTGATCGAGCGCCGCTCCGGGGCGGCGCCGCCGGGCCGCGTTCTGGAGCTGTGGCTGTTGCCGGAAGGCGCCGAGGCGCCGACCTCCCTCGGCGTCCTGCCGGACGATCCGGTCTCGCGCGTGACCCTTCCGTCGGATGTGGCCGAAGGAATACCGGGGGGCCTGCTGGAGATTTCCGAGGAACCTGCGGGCGGCTCTCCCACCGGCGGTCCGACGGGCGAGGTGCTCGCCGTGGGGCAGGTCGGGACCGTCTAGTCTTCACATCCTCGACAGGTGGGGCGCGGCCACGGGAGCGAGCGGATATCTTCCGTCCAGATCATCGTCTTTCCGGGAGGGATCCATGCCCATGAACCGACGCAGCTTTCTGGCCACGAGTGCCGCCGCCTGTCTTGCCACGCCGACCATCGCGGCGGCGGACGGCAATTTCGAGGTCACGCGCAGCACCGCCGAATGGCACGAGATGCTGAGCGACGCGGAATTCCACGTCATGCGGGAGGAGGGCACCGAGCGCGCCTTCACCTCTCCCCTGAACGGCCAGAAGGCAAAGGGGATCTATCACTGCAAGGGGTGCGAACAGGCGCTCTACGCCTCCGACACCAAGTTCGAATCGGGGACCGGCTGGCCGTCCTTCTGGGCGCCGCTGGAGAACGCCGTTGCCACTAGGCCCGATCCGGGTTTCTTCGGCTCCCGCACGGAAGTCCATTGCGACCGCTGCGGCAGCCATCTCGGTCACGTGTTCGACGACGGGCCGGAGCCAACCGGCAAGCGCTACTGCATGAACGGCGTGGCGATGGTGTTCCGCCCGGCGAGTGGCGGCGAACCGGTCTTCGGCTGACCCGCGCCGGCCCGCGGCCGGCCGCTGCCGGCTTTCGCGTCGGTCCCCGGCCGTCAGCCGGTGAAGTTGCGGCTGTCCTTGATCTGGTCCCAGGCCCAGACCACCTCGGCGAGTTGCTCCTCGTGGCCTCTGTCGCCGCCGTTCATGTCGGGGTGCAGCACCTTGATCAACGCCTTGTAGGCCTTCCGGATCTCCGTCTTCGTCCAGTGATCCTTCGCGTCCAGGATCTCGACCGCGCGGCGCTCGGTGGGCGGCAGGCGACGGGTCGTCCCTCCGGTCTCGGATCGGCCGGGATTGCGCGTCGCGTTCTTGCCGAGAACCTGGTGCGGGTCGTCCACGCCGAGCCGGGCCCAGGCCCGCTGCTCCTCCGATCGCCAGGGTTTCGTCTCCCGGCCCCAGACCTTGTCCTTGGCGATCTGGTCGTCGAATTCCTCCTCCGTGGTGCCGTTGAAGAAATTCCACTTCAAGTTGTATTCGCGGACATGCTCCTTGCAGAACCAAAGATACTCGTCGAGGTGATCGGGCGAACGCGGTGCGCGATAGACCCCCTTCTCGGTGCAGCCGGGATGCTCGCACACCTTCGTCGATGTCTCGAATGCCCCCGACATGCCGCGCTTGCCGCGAGGATTCCTCTTCTTGGCTGAGGACACGCGCATATCGAAACCGAATGGATCGTTCTTCGACATGGGGGGCTCCTTTCCGAGTCTGCGGCGAGAGTTTAGAGATCAGGCCCGAGAGGTGAAGAGGGAAGGTGCTAATGCGCGTGGAAGACGAAATCAAATCACGGCTGGATCAGCGGTTCGCTCCCCGCGAATTGTCGGTCGAGGATGAATCGGCGCTCCATGCGGGCCATGCCAGCGCTCCCGAGGGCGGCCAGAGCCATTTCGCCGTCCGCATCCGGGCCGCGGAACTGGCGGGTCTCAGCCGCATCGCCCGCCACCGCGCCATCCATGCGGCGCTCGGGCCGGACCTCGTCGGCCGAATCCATGCCCTCGCCATAGACGCGGACGGTTGAGCCCGGTTCAGCTTCTCTCGTCGCCTCGGACCGGCCTGAGCGGCGGATCGACCTCATGGCGGGCAACGGGCCCCGTGGTGCGGCGGGCCGGTGCGGCGTCGGGCGCATCGGTCAGGTCCCATCCGGCGGCGACGGATGTCTCCACAAGGCGTCGGAAGACGAGGACCGTCATCGTTTCCGGCTGGCCGCGGGCGAAAAAGCCGCGCTTGATGACGGTCGTCACCGTCTCGATCCGCTGGAACTCCCATCCGTCCCGGCCATGGGCGTTCAGGGCCAGTTCGAGAGTCCGGCCGTACCGCTCCTCGGGATCCTTCGCCCCCTGCACCTTCGCCAGCGACCTCGGCGCAGGCACGACGCGATACTCGTAGTACGACATGTCATTCTCCCCCATTCCTGCTCGGCGATCCCGGCTCGTGCCGGTGTCGCAGCAAGGCAACGCTTCCGGGACCGACCCGGTTTTCCGGGAACCGACAACTTTTGCCTTGGTTAACAGCCCGAACATCAAAAAGGAGAAAGTCATGACCAGAGTATTCCTTCTTCTCGCAGCGACCGGTTTTGCCTCCGCCTGCATGTCGAGCGGTTCGACCACGAGCGACGAACGCCAGCCGGTGATGGGGGAATCGATTTCCCAGCCCACCGACGGCCTCCAGAACGAGACCACCGCCGGAATCGACAACTGAGTCAGAGATCGCAAAAGGGCCGGGACCGCACAGTTCGGGATCATCGAGTCTCGAACAGGCGGTTCGGCCAATTTTCTTTGGCTCCGACCCTCACAGGCGCATCCATTCGGATGCGCCTTTTCACTTCAGAGTCGCAGCTTCTTCTGGACGAGTTGATTGACGGCGGCCGGATTCGCCTTTCCCCCCGTCGCCTTCATCACCTGACCCACGAACCAGCCGGCGAGCTTGGGGTTCGACTGCGCCTTTTCCACCTGCGCGGGATTGTCGGCGATGACCTTGTCGACCTCGGCCTCGATGGCGCCCGTATCCGTGACCTGCTTCATCCCCCGCGACTCGACGATCGCCTCGGGGTCGCCGCCCTCGGTATAGACGATCTCGAACAGGTCCTTGGCGATCTTGCCGGAGATGTCGCCGGATTTGATCAGCGCCGTGATCCGGCCCAGCTGCGCGGCGGTGACCGGGCTGTCGACGATGCCGCGATCGTCCTTCTTCATCCGGCCGAAGAGCTCGTTGATGACCCAGTTGGCGGCCAGCTTGCCGTCCGCGCCCGAGGCCACGACCTCCTCGAAATAGGCGGCGTTCTCCACCTCGGCGGTCAGCACGCTGGCATCGTATTCCGTCAGCCCGAATTCGGTGACGAAGCGCGCCTTCTTCTCGTCGGGAAGCTCGGGCAGGGAGGCGGCGATCTCGTCCACCCAGGCCTGCTCGATCTCCAGGGGCAGGAGGTCGGGGTCGGGGAAATAGCGGTAATCGTGCGCCTCTTCCTTCGAGCGCATGGAGCGGGTCTCGCCGCGGTCGGGGTCGAAGAGGCGGGTCTCCTGAACGACCGCCTTGCCGTCCTCGAGGAGCGCGATCTGGCGCCGGGCCTCCACCTCGATTGCCTGCTGGATGAACCGGGTGGAGTTCATGTTCTTGATCTCGCACCGGGTGCCGAGATGGGAGAAATCGCCGGTTTCCCGATAGCGCTCGTAATCGCCGGGGCGGCAGACGGAGACGTTCACGTCGGCGCGCAGGTTGCCGTTCTGCATGTCGCCGTTGCAGGTGCCGAGATAGCGCATGATCTGGCGCAGCTTCAGCACATAGGCCGCCGCCTCCTCCGGGCCGCGGATGTCGGGGCGGGAGACGATCTCCATCAGCGCGACGCCGGTGCGGTTGAGATCCACGAAGGACATGGTCGGGTCCATGTCGTGGATCGACTTGCCCGCGTCCTGTTCCACGTGGATGCGCTCGATCCGGACGCGCCGCGCGATGCCGGGGGCCATGTCCACGATCACCTCGCCCTCGCCGACGAGGGGGTGGTAGAGCTGGCTGATCTGGTAGCCCTGCGGCAGGTCGGGATAGAAATAGTTCTTGCGGTCGAAAGCGGAGCGCAGGTTGATCGCGGCCCTGAGCCCCAGCCCGGTCTTCACCGCGAGCGCGATGCAGCCCTCGTTCACCACCGGCAGCATGCCGGGCATGCCGGCATCGACGAAGGAGACGTTGGAATTGGGCTCGGCGCCGAACCGGGTCGAGGCGCCGGAGAAGAGCTTGGCCCTGGACGCCACCTGGGCATGGACCTCGAGCCCGATCACCAGTTCCCAATCCTCCCGCGCGCCTTGGATCACCTTCGGGGCCGGGGAATCGTAGGTCAGATCAAGCATGGCGGAACCTCCGTGGGCGAACCTCGCCGGGTGTTAAATCCGCCCGCCGATGAGCGCAACGTTGCCGATCCCGTGCCCGGGGTCTCGTCCTCGTCAAGGGAATCGGTCTACCTCGCCGGCGCCGGCCGGACAGAGGGTCGGGACAAGCCAGAAGAGACCGCCCATGCTCCGCCTTCTTTCCATCCTCGCGATCTGCGGCCTGTCCGCCTGCGTCTCGACCGAAGGCTCCGAGTCGCCCGGCTCCGACGTGCCGGCGATGCGCTGGGACTTCCGTCCCGACGCGGCGAGCTGGACCGAAGGCACGCTCGACGCGCTCGAGACACACGGCGCGGTGCTGCCGGCGATGGTCCCGGGCGACTATGCCGAATGGTGCCCCGGCTATCCCACGCAGACGGAGGAGAACCGCGCCGCCTTCTGGTCCGGCCTGTTCTCCGCGCTCGCCAAGCACGAGAGCACCTGGCGGCCCGACGCGGTGGGCGGCGGCGGGTTGTGGTACGGGCTGGTGCAGATCCTGCCGTCGACCGCACGCCTCTACGGCTGCGACGCGCAGACCGGTTCGGAGCTGAAGGACCCGGTCGCGAACCTGCGATGCGGTGTCCGCATCGCCGCCGCGCAGGTCTCCAGGCGTGGCACGGTGTCCCGCGGCATGCTCGATTGGGGGCCGTTCCATTCGGCCTCGAAGCGCGCCGAGATGGCGGCCTGGACCCGCGCCCAGCCCTATTGCCGACCGATCGAAGGCTGAAGAGCGGCGACCTTGCCGGGCAGGGGGTACGTCGTTAACCTTCGGGTATGCGTCTTGTCGTCCCCGTCCTCTGGTTTCTCCTCGTCCTTCCCGCCGCCGCGGACGAGGCCGGCGGCGCCAAGACCTCGAAGCCGGTGCCACAGGCGCTCTGGGATCATCGCGCGGAGAGCGATGAGTGGAGCCGAGCCGCGATCGACGCCTTGAGGGATCACGGCGAGGAGCTCGTCGAATCCACGCCGCGGGATGTGGGGCGCTTCTGTCCCGGATACGGCGCCGCCGACGAAGCCGAGCGCCGGGCGTTCTGGGTCGGCTTCCTGTCGGCCCTGGCGAAATACGAGAGCACCTGGAAGCCGCGCGCCGTCGGCGGCGGCGGCCAATGGTACGGGCTTCTGCAGATCCTGCCGGCGACCGCCCGGGAATTCGGCTGTCGGGCCCGCTCCGGCAGCGCCCTGCTCGACGGCGCGGCAAATCTCTCCTGCGCGATCCGGATCATGGCGGAGACGGTCCCGCGGGACAACGCCATCCACGGCGACGGATCGGAGGGGGTCTCCGCGGATTGGGCTCCACTCAAATCCGATCCGAAGCGCGCGGAGATACGCGGCTGGCTCAGCGCACGGGATTACTGCCAGTTCGACGAGGTGCGCCGGCCGAAGCCGCGTCCCGAGCGGCTGACCCGCTCCGACTCGCCGCGCGACGGCGGAAGCGCCGGACCCCGCCGCGAGGTCGCGACGCGCGCCGACCCTGCCGACGATTTCGACTGATCAGGGCAGGCGTGCGGCCCAGGTCGGGCGGCGCGTCACGTCGACGAGCGAGACTTCCGGCGCGTGCCGGCCGCCGAGGGCCAGCGTGGCCCGGCGCATGACCTCGATCGAATCCTCGGCGCTGCCGAGAAGCGCGTTCGGAGAGATCGGCTCGCCCACCGTGAGCCGGAACGGCTGGCGGGACTTGTTGAGCGTCTCGTGGAACAGCGTGATGTCGCGCAAGCTCGGATGGATGAAGTCGAAGAGATAGAACAGCGCCGAGTTGCGGGAGCGGATGTTCACCGGAATGACCGGAACGTCGAATTTCCGCGCGATCATCGCGGCCGATGTCATCCACGGCCGCTCGTGCAGCCGCAGGCCGCGGCGCTTGGCCAGCCGGCCGGAGGGGAATATGATCCCCAGCCGCCCCGCATCCATCGCCTTTCGCGTGAAGGCCATGGTCTCGCGCGTCTTCGAATGGCTGCGCTTGTCCTGCCGCCACTCGACGGGGGCGATCATGTCCTCGAGTTGCGGCACCACCCGCAGGATGTCCGAATTGGCGTAGAAGTAGAGATCGGGCCGGATACCCGAGAGGAGATGGTAGAGGATGATCCCGTCCGCGATTCCCGTCGGATGGTTGCAGACGATGAGCGCGCCTCCGTGCCGCGGAATGCGGCTGCGTCCCCTGATCCGCACGTCCTTGGCGAGCATGTCGCCCATGCGCGACATGAGGTCATGGCCGGACCACGTCTCCATCTCGTCGGCAAGGGCGACGGTCCGGTCGTAGCTGAGGATGCGGTTCAGCACCGAGCGGATCGCACGGATGCCCGTATTCGGTCGCTCGAGCCATGCGGCCCGCTCGACGATCTGGTCGTCGATACGATCTTTCATCCCCATGGCACAATCACCCGCCGGACCATCAGAATACTTTTCGCCCGGCGGCGCGCGAAAGGCAAGGCGGGGAAGGTGCGGACCCGCCATCGCGGCGGATCCGCGGCCCTGCGGCGCGTCAGGCGGCGTCACGGGCGTCCCGGTCGCTCGCCACCGCGTCCACGATCGCCTTGACGAAGGCGGGCAGGTCGTCGGGATTGCGGCTTGTGATGAGATTGCCGTCCTTGGCGACCTCCTCTTCCACCGGTTCGGCCCCCGCGTTCTTCAGGTCCGTGCGGATGGAGGTGAAGGAGGTCAGGCGCTTGCCTTCCACCAGACCGGCCTCGATCAGGAGCCAGGGCGCGTGACAGATCGCGGCGAGCGGCTTGCCGGTCGCGGCGAAGTCCTTGATCTTCTGCACCGCGTCCGCGTCGGTCCGCAGGACGTCCGGGTTGATCTGCCCGCCGGGCAGGACCATCGCGTCGTAGCTCCCCACGTCCACATCGGCGATCTTCAGATCGGCGGGGGTGTCGTCGCCCCACCGGTCGAAATACCATCCCTTGATCGCCTGTCCGTCGGGGCTCGCCACGTGGACCTCCGCTCCGGCCTCGCGCAGGTCGTTCAGCGGAGTGGTGAGTTCGACCTGTTCGAAGCCGTCGGAGGCGATGATGATGATCTTGGCGCCGGCTATGCTGGCCATGATGATCTCCGTCAATTCTGTGATTTGGCGGTTAACGGGAATGACCGGAGGTCGGTTCCCCTTGGGCCGTCGGTCATCCGCCGAGAAGGCGCGAGACGATCTCGCCGGTGTCGCGCGACACCCCCTCCGCCGCCCCGATGCGCTCGAGCGCCGTGCGCATCATCGCCTGCCGGTCGGCGTCGTAGCGGTGCCAGGTCTCGAACATCGTCGCCATCCGCGCCGCGGTCTGCGGGTTCAGCGGATCGAGCCGGATCAGCCAGTCGGCCACCAGCGCATAGCCGGCGCCGTCCGACGCATGGAACGCCGCATGATTGGCGCCGACCGCGCCGATCACCGCCCGGAAGCGGTTGGGATTGCGCCAGTCGAAAGCCGGATGTTCCGTCAGGTCGCGGGCGATGGCCGCGCCGCTCTCCCCCGGCGCGTTGACGACCTGCAGGGTGAACCACTTGTCCATCACCAGCCGGTCGCTCTGCCACCGGTCGTGGAAACGGCGGGTTTCCGCCTGCGCCGCGCCGATCCGCTGCAGCGCGGTGAGGGCCGCGATCTCGTCGGTCATGTTGTCGGCCGTGGAGAACTGGGCGCGCGCCCGCTCCCCCCCGTCGCGCCGCGTGAGCAGGGAAAGCGCCGCGTTGCGGAGCGACCGCCTTCCGGCGCTCGCGGCATCCGGGCTGTAGGCCCCCTCGACCGCCATCGCATCGCGCACGGCGACGAGATCACCCTCGAGGCGAGAGGCCATCGCCTCGGCCATCTCGCGCCGTGCGCCGGCGATCGCCACCGGATCGGGCGTGGTGCCGGACTCCGCCAGGGTCTGCGCCATGTCGTCATCCGCCGGCAGGCCCAGCACCATGGCGCGGAAGGCGGGATCGTGGCCGGCATCCGTCAGCACCGGGGCCAGCGCATCGAGAAAGGCCGGGTCCGGCTCCGCCCGGTCCACCACCATCCTCGCCAGCGCCTCCTTGGCGAGGCTGCGGCCCGCCTCCCACTTGTTGAACGGGTCGGTATCGTGGGCGAGGAGCAGCGCCCGGTCGGCGGCGTCGAGGCTCTGGCGCAGGCTCACCGGCGCCGAGAACCCTCTCCCGACCGAGGGCACGACCTCGCCCGACCCGATCCGGAACCGGGCCTCCTGCCGCGTCTGCGAAAGCTCGATGACCTGGGTCGCCAGCGCTTCGGTTCCGTCGCGGGCGATGGCGCCGACGGCCACGGGGATGACCTGCGGCGCCTTCACCGGCTGACCCGGGGTGGGCGGCACCTCCTGGGCAAGCGTCAGGACCAGATCGTCGCCCTCCCGGCGCCACTCGACCTCCACCTTCGGCGTGCCGGCCTGGCGATACCAGAGCCCGAATTGCGACAGATCCCGCCCGGTCGCCTCCTCGAAGACCCGCAGCCAGTCCTCGATCGTGCAGGCCTCGCCGTCATGCCGCTCGAAATAGATGTCGCAGCCCGCCCGGTAGCCGTCCTCCCCCACGAGACGCTTCAGCATCCCGATGATCTCCGCGCCCTTCTCGTAGACGGTCGCGGTGTAGAAGTTGTTGATCTCGACATAGCTCTCGGGCCGGACCGGGTGGGCGAGGGGGCCCGCATCCTCCCGGAACTGCCGAGCGCGCAGCATCTGCACGTCCTCGATCCGCTTTACCCCGTGGCCGCGGGTGTCCCCGGAGAAGGACTGGTCGCGGAAGACCGTCAGCCCCTCCTTGAGGCAGAGCTGGAACCAGTCGCGGCAGGTGATCCGGTTGCCGGTCCAGTTGTGGAAGTATTCGTGCGCGATGATCGCCTCGATCCGGGCGTAATCGGCGTCGGTGGCCGTCTGCGGCGAAGCGAGGACATAGCGGGCGTTGAAGATGTTCAGCCCCTTGTTCTCCATCGCCCCCATGTTGAAATCGTCCACCGCCACGATGTTGAACACGTCCAGATCGTAGGCCCGCCCGTAGGTCTCCTCGTCCCACCGCATCGCGCGCTTGAGCGCATCCATCGCGTAGGCGCAGCGATCCTCGTCGCCCTTCCGGACCCAGATGTTCAGCGCGACCTCGCGGCCCTCCATGGTCGTGAATCGGTCCGCATGGGCCACGAGGTCGCCGGCGACGAGAGCGAAGAGATAGGCGGGCTTCTTCCACGGGTCGCGCCAGACCGCGTGGCCCTCGCCCCGCTCCACCGGATCGCCGTTCGACAGCAGCACGGGCAGATCGCTCTCGATCCGGACCTCGAAAGGCGCCATCACGTCCGGCCGGTCGGGATAATAGGTGATCTTGCGGAACCCCTCGGGCTCGCACTGGGTGCAGTACATCCCGCGGCTCATGTAGAGCCCCTCGAGAGCGGTGTTGGACTCGGGTGCGATCTCCACCTCCGCCTCCCAGGTGAAGGCATCCGGCGCCTCGATCACCAGCCCGTCGGGGAGCACCCGGGGCGTCACCTCCGCGCCGTCGATCCGGGCGGAGATCAGGGTCAGGTTCTCGCCGTCGAGCCTGAGCGGCCCGCCGTCGCCCGCCGGGTTGCGCCGCATCTCGATCCTCGAGCGGACCCGCGTCGCCTTCGGATCGAGCCGGAAGGTAAGCGCGACCGCCTCGACCAGGAAGGCCGGCGGACGGTAATCGGCGAGTTCGACGGTGCGCGGCGCGGCGTCCTTCATGGGGACCTCTCGAAATCGTGGCGAACATTCGGCCGTCTCCTACGTTGCCGACCGAACGTGTCTGCAACGACGGATCTGCCAAGACGGAAGGGAATACCGATGTCCGCCCCGGAAACGAATGTGAAGAAGCAGGAGAAGGAGCACAAGGCTCCGCTCCTGGGGATGAAATGGGTGGTGGTCTTCGCCATCGTCCTTCTCGTCCTGCTCGTCGCGGTGCTGTCCTTCAGCGGCAACGAGCCCGGCAACGACCAACCGATCGAGGAAGACAACGCAGAACAATCCGCAGGCTGATGGCGCTTCGGCGTCGAACATGCGATCTGCCGACGAAGACCTGCGCCGTCTGCGGACGCCCCTTCACCTGGCGACGGAAATGGCGGGCGGTCTGGGACGACGTGAAATACTGCTCCGAACGGTGCCGCGGGTTGCGCGGCACCGTTCGGAATGGATGACGCACATGGAGGAACCGGAATGACGGATCGGGTCGACAGACACGGATTGCAGGTAGCCGAAGAGCTCGCGGCCTTCGTCGACGAGGAGGCCCTTGCCGGGCTCGACGTGTCGGCGCTGGGCTTCTGGACCGGCTTTTCCGAGCTCGTGCACGAGATGGGACCCGAGAACCGCGCGCTTCTGGAGACGCGCGCCGAGATGCAGGGACGGATCGACGCCTGGCACCGCGACCATCCCGGCGAGGTCGCCGACCGCGACGCCTACAGGTCCTTCCTGACCGAGATCGGCTATCTCGTGGAGAGCGGAGAGGATTTCCGGATCGACACGCCGCAGACCGACCCGGAGATCGCGACCGTGGCCGGGCCGCAGCTCGTCGTTCCGATCATGAACGCCCGCTACGCCCTGAACGCGGCCAATGCGCGCTGGGGCTCGCTCTACGACGCGCTCTACGGCACCGACGCGATGGGCGATGCGCCGAGTGGCGGCGGTTACGACCCTGCGCGCGGCGACCGGGTCATCGCCTGGTCGAAGGGCCTGCTGGACGAGCTGTTCCCCCTCGCCGCCGGCTCGCACCGGGAGGCTGCGGCCTATCTCGTCGACGAGGCCGGGCTCGCGATCCGCACCGGAGACGGGGACCGCCGGCTCGCCGCGCCGGAGGCGTTCGTCGGCTATGCCGGGGAGGCCTCCGAGCCGACCGAGATCGTGCTGAAGAACAACGGTCTGCACGTCGTTCTCCACATCGACCGCGAGCATCGCATCGGCTCGCAGGACGAGGCCGGCATCGCCGAGGTGGAACTCGAGAGCGCCACGTCCGCGATCATGGATTGCGAGGATTCCGTCGCCGCCGTGGATGCCGAGGACAAGGTCCTCGCCTACCGCAACTGGCTCGGCCTGATGACGGGCGACCTGACCGAGGAGGTCAGCAAGGGCGGCAAGACCTTCACCCGCCGCCTTGCGGAGGATCGCAGCTACACCGCTGCCGGCGGCGGCACGCTCCGCCTCAAGGCCCGGGCGCTCATGCTGATCCGCAACGTGGGCCACCTGATGACCACCCCGGCCATCCTCGACCGCGACGGGGCCGAGATCCACGAGGGCCTCCTCGACGCCGTGATGACCACGCTCATCGGCATCCACGATCTTCGCCGCGAGGGCGGCAATTCGACGACCGGCTCGATCTACGTGGTCAAGCCCAAGATGCACGGCCCCGAGGAGGTCGCATTCACCGACCGGCTCTTCGCCCGGATCGAGGACATGCTGGGCCTCTCGCCCAACACGGTGAAGATCGGCATCATGGACGAGGAGCGCCGCACCTCCGCCAATCTCAAGGAGTGCATCCGCGCCGCGAAATCCCGCGTCGCCTTCATCAATACCGGCTTTCTCGACCGGACCGGCGACGAGATCCACACCTCGATGGAGGCCGGTCCGATGATCCGCAAGGGAGAGATGAAGAACTCCACGTGGATCGCCGCGTACGAGGACATGAACGTCGATGTCGGCCTCGCCTGCGGCTTCCGCGGCAAGGCGCAGATCGGCAAGGGGATGTGGGCCGAGCCCGCGCTGATGGCCGACATGCTGGAGAAGAAGATCGGCCACCCGAAGGCGGGTGCGAACTGCGCCTGGGTTCCGTCCCCCACCGCCGCGACGCTGCACGCGATCCACTACCACCGCGTCGACGTCGCCGAGGTGCAGGAGGAGATCGCCAGCGGCGGCCCGCGCGCCGCACTCGACGACCTGCTGACCCTGCCGCTCGCCTCTGGGAAGAACTATTCCGATGACGAGATCACCGCCGAGATCGAGAACAACGCGCAAGGCATCCTCGGCTATGTCGTGCGCTGGGTCGATCAGGGCATCGGCTGCTCGACGGTCCCCGACATCCACGACATCGGCAAGATGGAGGACCGCGCCACCTGCCGGATCTCCTCCCAGGCGCTCGCCAACTGGCTGCATCACGGCGTCGTCACCGAGGACCGGGTGATGGAGACGATGAAGAAGATGGCCAAGGTGGTGGATCGCCAGAACGAGGGCGATCCGAACTACCGGCCGATGGCGCCGTCCTATGACGGCCCCGCCTTCAAGGCCGCCTGCGATCTGGTCTTCAAGGGCCGCGAGCAGCCCTCGGGCTACACCGAGCCGGTCCTTCATGCCCGGCGCCAGGAGAAGAAGGCCCGGCACGCCTGAGGCCGGCCCCCGGGGGGCCGCGGACCTTCGCGGCCCCGGACCACACATCCCATCATCAAGAGGAGACCTTTTCATGAGCCTCACGCTCGACCAGGCCCGCACGGCCATCCGCGCCACATTCGACGCCGGCAAGGAGGCGGGGCTGAAGCCGCTTTCCGCCGTGGTCCTCGACGCGGGTGGCCATGTCCTCGCCTTCGAGCGGCAGGACGGCGCCTCGCCCGGCCGCTTCGCCATCGCCTACGGCAAGGCCTACGGCGCGGTGATGCTCGGCATGCCGGGCTCGGCGCAGATGAAGCGTGCCGAGGATCAGCACTACTTCATGACCGCGATGAACGGCGCCTTCGCCGGCGCGGTGGTCCCGGTTCCGGGCGGCGTGCTGATCCAGGAGGGCGAGCGAGTCATCGGCGCTCTCGGCGTCACCGGCGATGTCTCCGACAACGACGCCGCGGCGGGCCTGAAGGGGCTGGAGGCCGCCGGTCTCACCGGCGCCGCCTGAACGGACCGGACCGCCGTTTCGCGCGCCGCCGAGGATGCGGAGGCGCGCGATCGGCGATCCCGCGGTTGCCGGTCCGGGGGGGTGCGGCCTATATCTTTCCCATCCCGCTTCAGGAGTCTCCCATGGCGCGCCCCGTCATCGGCATCATCGGCAACCACCACCTGATCAACGACACCTACGAGATCCATGGCGGCGGCAAGATGATCTCGGAGAGCCTCGCGCAGGTCTCGGACGCGATGCCGGTGATCGTGCCCGCCGATCCCGAGCTCGTGGATGTCGGCGACCTGCTCGAGAATTTCGACGGATTCCTGCTGCCCGGCGGCCGCCCGAACGTCCATCCCGAGGAATACGGCCACGACCCGACCGAGGCCCACGGCGCCTTCGACCGTCCGCGCGACCGGATCGCCCTGCCGCTGGTGCGGGCGCTGGTCGAGCGCGGCCAGCCCTTCTTCGCCATCTGCCGGGGCTACCAGGAGGTGAACGTGGCGCTCGGCGGCACCCTCCATCCCGAGATCCGCGACCTGCCCGGTCGGCTGAACCACCGGATGCCGCCCGACGGCACGATCGAGGAGAAGTTCGCCCTGCGCCACGAGGTCGCCTTCACCGAGGGCGGCCCGTTCCATCGGCTGATGGGCGCCACCACCGTGATGACCAACACGCTGCACGGCCAGGGGGTGGAAACGGCCGCGCCGCGCTTCGTGATCGACGGTCGCGCGCCCGACGGCACGCCCGAGGCCTCCTATGTCGAGGGCGCGCGGGGTTTCACCCTCTCCGTGCAGTGGCACCCGGAATACAATGCCGGGATCGACCCGGTCTCGCGCCGGCTCTTCACCGCCTTCGGCGACGCGGCGCGCGACTGGCGCCGGGCGCGAAGCCCCGTCCCGGTGCGCCGCATCGCCTGAGACCGCCCGCCCCGGCGGTCGCGAGGCGGAGAACCGCATTGCGCCGTTCCTCCCGACGGCAATCTGCGGCACACAGCGAGGTCAGCCATGAAACGCTCCGAGATCAACGATGTCATCGCCGAGGCCGGGGAGATGATCCGCCGCCACGGCTTCGCCCTGCCACCCTTCGGCGCGTGGAGCCCGGAGGAGTTCCGCGACCGGATGGATGCGGATCGCATCGTCTCGGCCCGGATGGGATGGGACGTCACCGATTTCGGTCTGGGCGACTTCGCCGGGACCGGGCTGGCGCTCTTCACCCTCAGGAACGGCTCGCTCGCCGACCTGCGCGCAGGGCAGGGGATGTGCTATGCCGAGAAGCTGCTGGTCTCCCGGCAGGAGCAGCTCACCCCCCATCACACCCACGCGATAAAGGCAGAGGACATCATCAATCGCGGCGGCGCCACCCTGGCGGTGGAGCTGCACGGCTCCGATGCCGCGGGGGGCTTCGCCGAAGATGCCGGCGGCGTGGTCTGGTGCGACGGCATCGCGCGGGACTACCGCGCCGGCGAGGTGCTGCGCCTCGCGCCGGGCGAATCCGTCACCCTCATGCCCGGCGACTGGCACGCCTTCTGGGGCGAGGGGGGCGACGTGCTCGTGGGCGAGGTCTCCACCGTCAACGACGACGAGACCGACAACGTCTTCCGCGATCCGGTCGGTCGCTTCTCGGATGTGGAGGAAGATGTCGCCCCGACCCGTCTCCTCGTCAGCGATTACGAGTCCCGGCTCGGCCGCCGATAGCGCGGGCGGCGTCTTGCCGGTCCCGTCGGACGCTCCACATCGCCGCCACATGAACATCGTGGCACTCGGAATCCTGGCGAGCCTGACGGCCGGGCTGATGACCGGCGTCGGCGCGCTGCCGGTGCTGGTCGGCCGTGCGCCCTCGCAGCGCGTCAACGACATCCTCCTCGGCTTCGCCGCGGGCGTGATGCTCTCGGCCTCCTTCTTCTCGCTGATCGTTCCGGGGATCGAGGCCGGCGAGGCCGCCTACGGGTCGGCCACGGCGGCGGCCCTGGTGGCGGCCGGCGGCCTCGCCGCCGGCTCGGGCTTCGTGGCCAGTCTCAATGCGATCCTGCCGCACGAGCATTTCGAGGGCCGCCGCGAGGGCGTGCCCGCCGAACGGCTGGCGCGGATCTGGCTCTTCATCCTCGCGATCACCATCCACAACCTGCCCGAGGGGCTCGCCGTCGGCGTCGGCTTCGGTGGCGAAAACCGGGAGGCGGCCGTCGCGCTCGCCACCGGCATCGGGCTGCAGAACGCGCCCGAGGGGCTCGCGGTCGCCGTCGCGCTTCTCGGCCTGGGGTACGGGCGGCTGGCCTCCGTGGGCATCGCCACCCTCACCGGACTCGTCGAACCCCTCGGCGGCGCGCTCGGCATCTGGGCGGTGTCGGTCAGCCGGGCGCTCCTGCCCTGGGGCCTGACCTTCGCCGCCGGGGCGATGCTCTACATCATCAGCCACGAGATCATCCCCGATACCCACCGGGGCGAGCACGCCGACGCCGCCACCAGGGGTCTCATGGTCGGGCTGATCCTGATGATGCTACTCGACGTGACGCTGGGTTAGTGCAGCTTCAGGGCCGGGCGGGTCACCTTCGAAATCTCCGAGACGAGAATGTGGATCGGCCCCCGGACCCAGCCGTGCACCGACATCAGATGCATCCGGTAGAGCGACATGTAGGCCAGCCGGGCGAGGCGACCCTGGATCGCCATCTGACCGCCGACGAGATTGCCCATCAGCGAGCCCAGCGTGTCGAATCGCGCGAGGGACACCAGGGCCCCCTTGTCGCGATAGACGAAATTCGTGAGTTCCCGGCCCGCCATCGCCCGGTCGAGCTGGCCGACCATGTGGTCGGCCATCTGCTGGGCCGATTGCGCGCGGGGCGGGACCGGGCTCTCCGTGCCGGGGAGGATGCAGCTCGCGCAGTCGCCGATGGCGAAGATCCGGTCGTCTTGCGGCGTCCGGAGCGTCGGCTCCACCACGATGCGGTTCTGGCGCGACAATTCGAGATCGGTGATCTCGGCGAGCCCGTGATCGCCCCGCACCCCCGCCGCCCAGAGGATCATCTCCGCGTCGATGGACCCGCCGCCCCCGGTCTCCACGCGACCCGGCTTCACCTCCGTCACCATCGTGTCGGTGCGCACGTCGACCCCGAGATTGCGCAGCTCTGTCGCCACCTTGTCGGAGACCTCCTCGGGCAGGGCCGGCAGGAGCCGCGGCCCGGCCTCCAGAAGCGTGATGCGGATGGTGCTGTCGTCGAAGACCTCGAGACCGTAGGAGCGCAGCGCCTTCGCCGAATTGACGAGTTCGGCGGAGAGCTCCACCCCCGTCGCGCCGCCGCCGACGATGCAGATCGGCAGGATCGCCTCCTCCCCCGTCAGCTCCCGCTTGTCGTTGATCCGCAGGCAGGCGTTCAGCAGCTTCTGGCGGAAGCGGTCCGCCTGCCGCCGGTCCTCGAGGAAGAGCGCGTGCTCGCGCACGCCCGGAATGCCGAAATCGTTCGCGACCCCGCCGATGGCGAGAACGAGCCAGTCGTAGCGGATCTCGTGTCGGTCGACGATGATCTTGCCGTCCTCGTCGTAGAGCGGCGCGGTGATCACCTTCCGCCGCTCCCGGTCGATCTTCTCGAGCGTCCCGTTGAAGAAGCGGTAGCCCCAGCGCACCGCATGCCCGCCATAGCCGATCTCGTCGAGATTGGGGTCGAGCGATCCGGCGGCGATCTCGTGCAGGAGCGGCTTCCAGACGTGGGTCCGGTTGCGGTCGATCAGGATGATGTCATGGGTCTCGCGCGGGTATTTGGCCCCGAGCTTGCGCGCCAGTCCCAGTCCGGCGGCGCCGCCGCCGACCACGACGATCTGGGTCTTCTGCTTGGCCATGGATCGGCTCCCTTGTCCCCGGCTGGCGCCTTGCGGGCAAGATAGCGCGGGCGGTCGGCGTGTCAGGCCCGGCGCCTCACGCCCGGTGCGCGCCCTCGGCCAGCCCGCGGACGAAGGCCAGCACCTGCTCGAGCGGCTTGCCCGCGGCGTGCTCGCCGACGATCGCCGAGCCGACGACGCAGCCATCCGCCACCGCCGCGATCTCCTCCGCCGCCTCGGGCGTTCGGATGCCGAACCCCACCACCACCGGCAGCCCGGACGCCGCCTGGATCCGCGCCACTTCCGGCCCGACCTCGGCGGCCTCGGCGCGGGCCGCCCCGGTGATCCCGGTGATCGAGACGTAATAGACGAACCCCGACGTGTTCTCGAGCACCCGGGGCAGGCGCGCGTCGTCGGTCGTCGGCGTCGCCAGGCGGATGAAGTCGATCCCGTGGCCCCGGGCGGGCAGGCAGAGCTCGTCGTCTTCCTCCGGCGGCAGGTCCACCACGATCAGCCCGTCGATCCCGGCCGCCGCCGCCTCGCCGAGGAACCGCTCGACGCCGCGGGAATAGATCGGGTTGTAGTAGCCCATCGCCACGATCGGGGTCTCGCCGTCCGTCTCGCGGAAGGCGCGGACCATGGCGAGCGTCCGCTCCATCGTCTGTCCGCCGGCGAGCGCGCGTTGCCCGGCGAGCTGGATGGTGTGCCCGTCGGCCATCGGATCGGTGAAGGGCATGCCCAGTTCGACGATGTCGACCCCGGCCTCGGGCAACCCCTTCATCAGCGCGAGCGAGCCGTCGAAATCCGGGTCGCCGGCCATGATGTAGGCGACGAAGGCCTTGCGGTCCTCCGCCTTCAGTGCGGCGAAGCGGTCTGCGATCCGGCCCATCTCTCCTCCACTCGAGGCTGCGTCGGGCGATCTGTGACGGACGCGGCGATATTGTGCAATGGCGACGCGCTGCCTATCTTCCGGTCATGAACTACGTGCTTGCCCTCCTCCTTCCGCCGCTCTCGATCCTGCTTCTGGGGCGGCTCGTCCTGTCGACCGTCGTCTTCGTGATCTGGGTTCCCGCGATCCTGATCTCCGGCGGGCTGACCCATCCGATGTTCGTCATCCTCGCCTGGATCCTGATCTACCAGGATCACGCGGACCGGCGCGAGCGCCGCTTCTGATCGCTCAGACCGGCGCCGCCGCCTCGGTCTGGATCATCCATCGGGTGCCGAAGCGGTCGGTCATCGTGCCGAACAGGGCGGTCCAGAAGACGGCGCCGAGATCCTGCCGCACCTCCGCGCCCTCGGCGAGCGCGGACCAGACCCGCCGCGTCTCCGCCTCGTCGGGAAACGCGACGGAGATGTTGCACCCGGCCATCGCCGGCGCCGTTGCCGCCGCATCGTCGCTGCCGTAAATTCGGCCCTCGCCGATCGACAGCGCTGCATGCATCACCAGATCCTTCTGGATGCCGCCAAGGCCCGCCCGGGCCTCTTCGGACAGCGAGCCGAAGCTCAGGATCTGCGGGTCGCTGCCGAAGATGCGCCCGTAGGTCTCGAAGGCCTCGCGGCAGGTTCCGGCGAAGAAGATGTAGGGTATCGGCTGCATCCCGGTCTCCGCGATGGCTCTGATCGGTCCATTCTGGCAGCCTTCCTCGATGACGGGAAGCGCCATTGCTCCTTCCCGGCGATCGGCCTAGAAGGTCGCCGTCTTTTTTCGGCAGGACGGAGACCCGGATGGGCTTCAGGATGGGAATCGTGGGTCTGCCGAATGTCGGCAAGTCGACCCTCTTCAACGCGCTCACCAAGACCGCCGCCGCTCAGGCGGCGAACTTCCCCTTCTGCACGATCGAGCCGAACGTGGGCGAAGTCGCCGTGCCGGACCGCCGGCTCGACACGCTCGCCGGCATCGCCAGGTCGAAGCAGATCGTGCCGACGCGGATGACCTTCGTGGACATCGCCGGGCTCGTGAAGGGCGCCGCGCAGGGGGAGGGCCTGGGCAACCAGTTCCTCGCCAATATCCGCGAATGCGACGCCGTGGCCCATGTCCTGCGCTGCTTCGAGGACGACGACGTGACCCATGTGGAGGGCCGCGTCGATCCCGTCTCCGACGCCCGGACGATCGAGACCGAGCTGATGCTCGCCGATCTCGACTCGATCGAACGCCGCCTGCAGGGGCTGTCGCGCAAGGTCCGCGGCGGCGACAAGGACGCCGTGCAGCAGGAGCGCCTGCTGAAGGACGCCCAGGCGGCGCTGGAGGAGGGTCAGCCGGCACGCAGCGTCGAGGTCGCCGCGGACGACCTCAAGGCCTGGCGCATGCTCCAGCTCCTGACCACCAAGCCCGTCCTCTATGTCTGCAACGTCCCTGAGGACGAGGCCGCCACCGGCAACGCGCTCTCCGCGCAGGTGGCCGGGATGGCGGCGGAGGAGGGGGCCGGGGCGGTCGTCATCTCCGCCCGGATCGAGGAGGAGATCGCCCAGCTCGACGCGGAGGAAGCGGCCGAGTTCCTGACCGAGCTCGGGCTCGAGGAGGCCGGGCTCGACCGGCTCATCAAGGCCGGCTACGACCTTCTCGGCCTGCAGACCTACTTCACCGTCGGCCCCAAGGAGGCTCGCGCCTGGACGATCCCCCGCGGCACCTTCGCCCCCCAGGCCGCCGGCGTCATCCACGGCGATTTCGAGCGCGGCTTCATCCGTGCCGAGACGACCGCCTACGACGATTACGTCGCCCTCGGCGGCGAAGCGGGCGCCAAGGATGCGGGCAAGATGCGCGTCGAGGGAAAGTCCTACGTCGTGCAGGAGGGCGACGTGATGCACTTCCTCTTCAACGCCTGAGCTCGCCGTCCGTCAGACCTCCCGCCGCCGTTCCCGCCAGACGATGAACGCTCCGCTCAACGCGATGATCGCCGCGCCGAGATAGGTCGTCGCGTCCGGTGCCTCGTGCCAGATCGCCCAGCCGAGCCCCGTCGCCCAGATCAGCGCGGTGTAGTCGAGCGGCGCCACCAGCACCGCGGGCGCGAGACGGAAGGCCTGGGTCATCAGCGTCATGCCGAGCGTGCCGAAGAACGCGATCCCGGCGAAGAGCCACAGGTCTCCGCCGCGGACCGGCACCCAGAAAAGTGCGCTCGCAAGACCGCTGAAGAGCGCGCCTCCGCCCACGAGATAGAGCATCATCGTCCACATGCTCTCCCGCGGATCGACCAGCCGCGCGCTCAGCATCAGCGCGGCGTAGAACACGGCCGTCCCCAGCGGGAACAGCGCGGCGGGCTGGAACGCCGCGCTTCCCGGTCGGACTACGACCAGCACCCCCGCGAAGCCCAGGAGCACCGCGCTCCAGCGCTTCGGCCCCACCTCCTCCCCGAGGAGGAGGCCCGAGATCGCGGTGATGAAGATCGGCGCCATGAAGATGAGCGCCGTCGCCTCCGCGAGGCCCATGCGGCTCAGCCCGGTGAAGAACAGGGTCGCGGCACTGAGCCAGAGCAGCCCGCGCAGCAGATGCGCCCCCGGCCGGGTCGAGAGCAGCGCCGCCCTCCCCCCCGCCCACCAAGCGAGGATCGCGGCCCCCGGAAGCGCCAGCGCGTTCCTCAGGAACAGGATCTGTACCGGCGGGTAGTCGTCCGTCAGCACCTTGCCGATCGCGTCGTTGACGCTCAGGCAGCCGACGCCCACGCACATCATCGCGGCGCCCGCGGCCGCCCGGGATCGGTCTCTGGCGGGCGGGTCGGACACGGGGGCGGCGGCCTTCCTCTCTCGAGCGCGCGGAGCGGATCATCAATACGGTGCCGGCGCAAGCGCCCCGTCTGGTCGGAACCCGACCAGTCTTGTATTGCCGAACGACCGGAACGGGAGTCGAGCGCGATGCTGGACAGACTGGGCGTGCGGAACCTGACCTATTCAACCGGGCTCCTGCTGATGATCGGCTGGATCCTCTGGGTCGGCCGGCCGGTGCTGATTCCGGTGATCGCGGCCGTGATCGCGGTCTACGTCCTTTCCGCCGCCTCCGAGAGCCTCGTCCGCCTGCCCGTGCTCGGCCGGTTTCCCGCCTGGGCGCGCCACGGAATCGTGCTCCTCGGCTTCGCCTGCGCCGTCGTGATTCTCTTCTCCCTCGTCATCTCGAATATCGCCCGCGTCGTCACCGCGCTGCCCGGATACGAATCCAATCTCGACGCCCTCGTCACCCAGGTCGCGAACATGCTCGGGATCGAGAACGAGCCGAACTGGCAGAACCTGCGCCGCGCCACCTTCGACCAGCTCGACATCCGCTCCGTGGCGACGCCGCTCCTGCTGTCGCTCCGCGGCATCGGATCGACGCTGTTCCTCGTCGTCCTCTATGCCTCCTTCTTCCTTGCCGAGCGCGGCCTGCTGGCGCGCAAGGTCGTGCTGGCCATGGGCGACGAATCCGACGGCGAGCGGGCGCTGGAGCTTCTCGGCCGGATCAACGACCGGATCGGCGAGTACCTCTTCGTCAAGACGGTGGTGAACGTGATCCTCGCCGTCATTTCCTACGCGATCATGCTGCTGATCGGCATCGAGTTCGCGCTGTTCTGGGCGGTGCTCATCGGCTTCTTCAACTACATCCCCTATATCGGCTCGGTCGCGGGCGTGCTCTTCCCGGTGCTCCTCAGCCTTGCGCAGTTCGGCTCCCTCGCCATCGCCGGGCTGGTAATGGTCTCGCTCAGCGCCGCGCAGATCGCCGTCGGCGGCTGGCTCGAGCCGCGCCTCATGGGGCGCGCCTTCAATCTCAGCCCCTTCGTCGTGCTTCTCGCCCTCTCCGCCTGGAGCGCGCTCTGGGGCCTCGCCGGCGCGATCCTCGCCGTGCCGATGACGGCGAGCCTCGTCCTGATCCTCGCCGAGATCCGCACCACCCGGCCGGTCGCGGTGATGCTCTCCGCAAGCGGCAAGGTCTGAGGCTCAGGCGGCGTTTTCCCCCAGCCATCCCGCAGCCGCCTCGAGGTCGGCGCGGAAATCCCGCTCGGCCTCGGCCTTCGCCCGGGCGTTCGGCACCCGCAGGAGGTAGGAGGGATGCAGCGTCAGCAGCACCGGCGTGCCGTCTTCCGCCGCCTCGAACGTGCCGCGCCGCTTCATGATGCCCTGGCCGCGCCCCGTCAGGCTCGCCGCCGCGGTGGCGCCCATGGCGAGGATGAGCTTCGGGCGCACGAGGTCCCGTTCGAGCCCGAGCCAGAACCGGCAGGCCTCCACCTCGCCGGCATCGGGCTTCTGGTGAATGCGCCGCTTGCCTCTGGCTTCGAACTTGAAATGCTTCACCGCATTGGTGACGAACGCCTTCGAGCGGTCGAGCCCCGCCTCCGCCGCCATCCTGTCGAAGAGCTGCCCCGCCGGCCCGACGAAGGGCCGCCCGGCCAGGTCCTCCTGATCGCCCGGCTGCTCGCCCACGACCATGAGCGCGGCGTCGCGCGGTCCCTCTCCCACGACGACCTGCGTCGCGTGGCGGTGCAGCGGGCAGCGCGTGCATCCCGCCGCCTCGCGACGCAGCGCGTCCAGATCGTCCACCGGCAGTGTCTCCTCGGTCATCCTCAGCCTCTCTGCGATCTTCGCGGCCCGCGCCGGCGCCAATGTTGGCGCCGCCGCCCGCATCTCTCGCGCCCGTGCCTCCGCCCTGGCGATCATTTCCGGGATCGCGCGCGCCTCGGGCAGGTTCTTCCAGTATTTCTTCGGCATCTCCGCCTGCATCGCCCCCATCTTCAGGCGGGCGGGATTGAAGATGTTCCGGAAATAGGTGGACCAGAGCGCTTCGGTCGCATCCTCCGGCAGCGGCGGCTTCGGCCGCCCTTCCGAAAACGACACCTCTCCATCGGTGAAGGTCGCGGTCCGGCCGGGCGTCGCGATCACCCAGTCCATGTCCCCGAATCGCCGCGCGAAGAATGGCGCGACCGGCTCGACGATATGGTGCGCGGGCTCGAACCAGGCGGCGAAGCGGCGCCGTTCGCCGACCGGGTCGATCTCCCGGAAGCGCAGGAAGGCGGTCATCTTGTGCCGGTCCCGGCGCACCGACTTCTCCATCTCCCGGAGCCGCGCGAGGCCCCGGTCGCCCCGGTCCTGCATCAGCCCCGGCCGCTCCCGGAGCCGCCAGAGCAGCGCGTAGAGCCGCGCGAAGCGCTCCGGATCGGCATGCCAGCAGACCACATCCGCCAGCCCGACGAAGCTCCGGGGCACGGTCGCCGCGCCGGAGGAGGGGGGGCCGGCCGGTCCCGCGAAGAGATCGGGCGCCGCCTCCCCGTACTGCCAGATCACGTCCTCGGGCGGCGCGCCCGATGCCAGTAGTCCGCGCGCCGCGTCCCGCCACGCCGCCGCGGTCCCGAGAGCGGGCAGGGTCACCGTCGCCATCAGAACAGCGCCAGTTGCTCGGGCGGCAGCGCGAACCGCGCGCGCAGATCGGCGCTGTCGGTGAGCGGCCCCGGCGTCCAGTCGCCAAGGCACACGAATGCCCGCGCCTTCCGCATCGCCGCGCCCATCCGGGCGAGGTCGTCGTAGCGCAGGAAACGGTGACGCCGCGTGGACAGGATGCGGCCCACCGTCCTGGTCCCGATCCCCGGCACCCGCAGGAGCATCTCCCGCGGCGCCCGGTTCACCTCGACCGGGAAACGGTGCCGGTTCGCCAGCGCCCAGGCGAGCTTGGGGTCGACGTGCAGGTCGAGATTGCCGTCCGCCGTCGCGCCGGTGATCTCCTCGAGCCCGAAGCCGTAGAAGCGCAGCAGCCAGTCGGCCTGGTAGAGCCGGTGCTCGCGCTCCAGCGGCGGCCGGACGAGGGGCAGCTTCGCCGTCGCGTCGGGGATCGGCGAGAAGGCGGAGTAATAGACCCGCTTCAGCCCGTAGGAGGCGTAGAGCCGGGTCGATTGCCCCAGGATGGTCGCGTCGGTGGCCCCGTCCGCGCCAACGATCATCTGCGTCGACTGGCCGGCGGGGGCGAATCTCGGCGGCCGCCTGCCGGTATGGCTTCGCTCCTCGGCCGCCTCCTTCCTGAGCCGCACATCGGCCATCGCCTTGCGGATCGTGGCCGGATTCTTCTCCGGGGCATGGGCCCTGACGCTGGCGTCGGTCGGCAGTTCCACGTTGATCGACAGCCGGTCGGCATGGAGCCCGGCCTGCTCGATCAGCCCTTGATCGGCGTCCGGGATGGTCTTCAGGTGGATGTAGCCGCGGAAGCGGTGCTCCACGCGCAGGCGACGCGCGATCTCCACCATCTCGCCCATCGTCTCGTCGGGCGAGCGCACGACGCCCGAGGACAGGAACAGCCCCTCGATGTAGTTCCGCCGGTAGAATTCCAGCGTCAGCGTCACCACCTCGTCGACGCTGAACCGTGCCCGCGCCACGTTCGAGCTCACCCGGTTCACGCAATAGGCGCAATCGTAGATGCAGAAATTCGTCAGCAGGATCTTCAGCAGGCTGATGCAGCGCCCGTCCGGCGCATAGGCGTGGCAGATGCCCGATCCTTCCGTCGAGCCGAGCCCGTCGCCCTTCCGCGACGACCGCTTCGCCGTCCCCGACGACGCGCAGGAGGCGTCGTACTTGGCGGCGTCCGAGAGGATCGCGAGCTTGTCCTGGAGCGAGAGCCGGGCCATTCGTTCACTTTACGTTCCAGCCGTCCCCGCGCCAAGGGGGTGCGACAAAGCGAACATGCACCGCGCAGATTTCCGGCCGCGCGCAGCAGGAACGTGGTAGTCTTCGCCATTCGGGCCGCATTTCGCGCCCGCCGTGAGAGGTCCAGCACGTGGCCGCGATCACGCCCATCCTGCTCGACGCCTATCTTAGCCTTCCCGACATCCGGGGCGAATCCCGCCGCCTCGACCACGAGGACGAGATCGCGATCCATCGCCTCCAGTGGCGGGTGGCCCGCACCGGCGGCGCATCGCATGGGGCCGGTCCGAGGCGGTCGCGGGCCGAGATCGGCCCCGTCGTCCTCGACAAGTTCTACGACGCCGCCTCGCCCCACCTCGCGCTTGCGGCGATGCAGGGCAGGCGCTTCGACACCGCCGTGGTGTCGGTCCGCAAGGCGACCCCGGAAGCGGAGGTCGACTATCTCGTGATCACGCTGACGGACGTGGCCGTCGCGGGTTACGAGATGCTCGACGAATACAACGATATCAGCGAACCGATCCGCCTGATCCCGGAACGGGTCGCCCTGAGCTTCGAGCGGGTGGCGATCCGCTACGTCGAAGAAGGCGAAGATCACGCCGCCGGCGCGGAACACGAGATCGACTTCGACATCGCCGCCCGCGGCTGACCGGCAGCGGGCGCCTCAGTCGGGCCCCTTCACGCCGGCGAAGCCCGCCATCTGATCCTCCGCCCAGGCCTTGATGTCGTATTTCTTGATCGTCCCGCGCATGTGCCGCATCCGGTCCTCCTGCTCGGTCTCGCCCATGTCGAGCGCCTGCAGGATGGCCTTGTCCATCGACTTGTGGCTGAACGGGTTGGCGACGATGGCCGATCCCATCTCCACCGCGGCGCCGGCGAATTCCGACAGGACGAGCGCGCCCCGGAGATCCTCGCGGCAGGCGGCGAACTCCTTCGCCACGAGGTTCATCCCGTCGGCGAGCGGGGTGATCCAGGCGACATCCGCGGCGCGGTAATAGGCCACCAGCTCGTCGAAGGGGATCGCCCGGCTCATCAGCGTCACCGGCGTCCAGTCGAAGGTGCCGAAGCGGCCGTTGATCCGCCCCACCGTGCGCTCGATGTCGTTCTGGATGCCCTCATAGACCGTCATGTTGCGGTTGGCCGAAACCGAGACGTGCATCAGCCGCACCTTGCCGTGGAGCTCGGGGTTCTGGTCGAGGATGCGCTCGAAGCTCAGGAGCTGGTCGGTTCCGCCCTTGGTGTAATCCGTCCGCCCGACCGACAGGATCATCGCCACGTCGCCCAGGTCCTCGCGGATCTGGCGCGCGGTGGCATTCGTCTCCTCGGTCCGCGCCTTCGACTCGATGTAGTCGATGTCGACGCCCACGGGGGAAGCCTGCACATGCACCTTGCGGCCCATGTACTTCACCCAGCGCGCCGTCCGCCGCTCGCTCAGGGCGACGTATTCCTTGACGAAATCGGGGTTCACCTCCTCCCTCGGCCCGGTCTCCACCTCGAAGAGGCTCTCCGCGACGCCGACGAAGTTCGCCGCGTAGCGGGGGATATGGAAGCCCACCACATCGCAGGACAGCAGCGATTCGACGATCTCGCGCCGCCAGGGCAGCACGTTGAACATGTCGGCCGAGGGGAAGGGCGTGTGGTGGAAGAAGCTGATCCTGACATCGGGCCTGAGCTTTCGCAGATAACCGGGCACGAGCCACAGATTGTAGTCGTGCACCCAGACCACCGCGTTCTCGGCGGCCTCCGCGGCGGCCGCCTCGGCGAAGGCCCAGTTCACCTCGCGGAAGGTCGGCCAGTCCACCGGGTCGTAGTTGTACTTCTCCTTGAAGGAGTGAAGGATCGGCCAGAACGCCTCCTTCGAGGTCACGTGGTAGAAGCTCTTCACCTGCGCCTCGGTCAGGGCCAGGCGGGAGACGGAATACTTCCCGTAGCTGTCCTCGATCTCCACCACCCGCTCGAAATCGGGGTTCGAGGGGTCGTCGGCGTGTTTCCAGGCGACCCAGGCGCCCTTGTCCACCCGGCCGAAGAATCCCTTCAGCGTCGGCACGATGCCGTTGGGGCTCTTGTTCTCGCGGAACTCGATCTTTCCGTCGACTTCCACCTCCTCGTAGGGCTGGCGGTGGTAGACGATCACGAGGTCGGACGGCATGGCACCTCCTCCGGATGCGGTTTCGATTCAGGCGTCGGTCCCGTCGGCGTCCGAGGGGGTGGCGTGCATGTCGAGTGCGCGCACCGCCTCTAGGATGCCGGCCGCGCCGACGGCCTCGGCCACGTAGACGTGGGAGAGCGGCTCGACCCGCTCGACGAGCGCCCGCTCGGCGCCCCCCACGGCGACCGCCGGCAGGCCGCATTCGAGCATCGAGAGATCGTTCAGCGTGTCGCCGGCGCAGAGCACGTAGGTCGGCGCGATGCCGAGATGGTGGACCAGCCGCTTGATCGAGGGACCCTTGGAGACGCCCTTCGGCAGCACGTCGAAATACCTGTTGTCCGAGACCAGCCAGTCCAGCCCCAGCTCCTCCACCGTCTTCGGCGCGGAGCGCTCGCAGCGGTCGGGGTCGAGGTCGTAGCTGACCCGGTAGCGGAACTCGGTCGGCTGCAGGGTCAGGCCGGGCGCCTCCGCGAGCGCCTCGCGCACCCGGTCGCCGGAATCGTTCCAGCGGGTCGCGATCTCCTCCTCCAGCGGGTCGATGGGCCAGATCTCGCGGTCTTCCACGCGCGCGATCGTGGTGCCCACGTCGCCGACCACGTATTCCGGCCAGGGCACGCCGCCGTCGCAGAGATCGACGATGAAGCGCGGGTCGCGCCCGGTGACGAAGATCAGCCCGATGGTCTCGCGGTTCTCCTCGATCCAGTCGTAGAGCCGCCGCCGGTCCGCCTCGCTGCCGCCGAGGAAGGTGCCGTCGAGATCGGTGGCGAGAACGAACCTGCAGCTCCCGATCTCGCGGGCCGGTCGGGGGGTTTCGGTCATGCCGGTTCTCCGAATGGATGTTTGAAGAGGTAGCCCATGCCCTTCGGCTCGGCCTCGATCGGTCGCGCCCAGAGCTCCCGGAAGGTCCGGGTGATGTCCGCGCCGTCGTGCAGCACGTCGTAGACCGACTGGCAGATGGGCAGGGTCACGCCGATCTTGCGCGCGAGGTCGATCACGGAGACGGAGTTCACCTCGCCCTCGACCACCACGTCCTGCCCGTCGAAGCATTCCTCGCGCTTCAGCCCCTGCCCGAGCTGGGTGCCGAGGCTCATGTTCCGCGAGGTGGTGGAAGAGCAGGTCAGCGTCAGGTCGCCGGCGCCCGAAAGGCCGGTCACCGTCTCCCGCCGGCCGCCCAGATTCTCCGCAAGCGTCTTCATCTCGTCCATGCCGCGGGTGATCAGCGCCGCGCGGGTGTTCTCCGCGAAGCCGGCGCCCGACATCATTCCGCAGGCAATGGCGATCACGTTCTTCACCGCGCCGCCGATCTCCACGCCCACGAGGTCGTCGGAGATGTAGGGGCGGAAGCTCTCCGAGCTCATCGACAGCGCCAGCCGCGCGGCCGGGCTCTTCTGCGGGTCGAGCCGGTCGCGATAGGTGAACTCGAAGGCGATGGTCGCCGCGGTCGGGTGCCCGAGCACCGTCTCCCTGGCGAAGGTCGGCCCCGAGAGCGCCCCGATCGCGTGGCCCGGAAGCTCGCTTGCCGCGACCTCGCCGAGCAGCAGCCCGGTCCTGGCCTCGATCCCCTTCGCGCAGAGCGCGACCGGCACGCCCGCCGGCAGATGCGGGCGCATCCGCGCGCAGACGTCGCGCAGCGTCTTCGACGGCGTCACGATCAGTACCGCCTCGGCGCGGCCGAGCGCCTCTTTCATGTCGGTCGTCGCCTCGATCCCTTCGGGCAGGGCGACGCCGGGGAGGTATTTCGGGTTCTCGTGGCGCTCGCGGATCGCCGTCACCGTCTCCGCGTCCCGGCCCCAGATCACCACCTCCCGGCCGGCGCGGCGCGCGACCGTGGCGAGCGCCGTGCCCCAGGATCCGCTTCCGACGATGGCGATCCGGCCAAAGGGCTCCGCTGCGGCGGCGACCGCGCGCGCTTCGGTCATGCTGGGGCTCATCGGCCGGTCGATCCTGCATCGGGGTTGTTCTCCCCGCTTATGTAGCCTCGCGCCCGGCGTTCCAAGGGTCGCGGCCCCGGTGGCGCCTCACAGCGGCCACCGCCCGGCACCGGCAGGCGCGGTCGGGATCGAGCCCGGATCGGCCCCGACCCGCATGCAGCGGCCCGCCGCGTCCCTGCCGGCCGCCAGCGCGTGCCCGTCCGGGAGCGTCCCTTGACCGGCCCGGCGCCGGCATGCCGGGCCGATCCGTCGATTCGCGCCACGGATCGTCGCAGCGGAGTGGCGGATCGGCCGCGGCTGCGTTAATCTCCCGCCATGCGGAAGGCCGAGGGAGGTGAGAGGATGGATCCAAGCGCGGAGAATGCCCCGCACGACTGGTACTCCAACGAGACCGCAACTTTCGGCGACCGGCTCGCCGATGCGCGCCAGGCCCATGGTCTCAGCCAGGAGGATCTGTCCCGCAAGCTCGGCGTGAAGCTGACCACCCTGCAATCGTGGGAGAACGACATCTCCGAGCCGCGGGCCAACAAGCTGCAGATGGTGGCCGGGCTCCTCAACGTCTCGCTGCGCTGGCTGCTGACCGGAGAGGGCGAGGGAATCGCGCCGCCGGGGCCGGAGATCCCCGTCGAGGTGACCGACATCCTGACCGACATGCGCCAGCTCCAGGCCGAGGTCGCGCGGTGCTCGGATCGTCTCGGCCGGCTGGAGAAGCGGCTGCGCCAGGTGGCGAGCGGGACGTGAGCGGGACCGACGAGATCACCCTGCGCCGGCTCCGCATGCGCTCCATGCGCCGCGGCATCAAGGAGATGGACGTGATCCTGTCGACCTTCGCGGAGCGCCGGCTCGCCACGCTCGACGCGGACGACCTCGCGCTCTACGAGGCGCTGCTGTCGGAAAACGATCACGACCTGTTCCGCTGGGTAAGCGGCCAGCACCCGGCGCCGGACCGGTTCCGCCGCCTCGTCGCCGAGATCGCATCGGAGATGTCCCGGGCGCGGGCGCCCGGGGGCGTTTGACGGATTATTAGGACATTTCGGTCATCCACGTCTGCAAAGACTGCTGGCGGAGTGACCAATGACCATCCAAATGAAGGCGGATCCGGCCGCCGAGCGGGGCTTCGCCACCGAGTATCTGGACAGCCTCGCTCTCGTCGAACGTCTGCACCGCCTCCTGCTCGACGTTCTGAAGGACGAGTTCGAGCGGGTCGGCGTGATCGAGATCAATCCCGTGCAGGCGTTGCTTCTGTTCAATGTCGGCGACAACGAGGTGACGGCCGGCGAACTGAAGAGCCGCGGCTACTACCAGGGCTCCAACGTCTCCTACAACCTGAAGAAGCTGGTGGAGATGGGCTACATGCACCACAACCGCTGCGCGGTCGACCGTCGCGCCGTGCGGGTGCGGCTGACCGAGAAGGGGCAGGCGGTGCACAAGCAGGTCGCCGACCTCTTCGCCCGCCATGCCGAGGGGCTGCAGGAGCGCGGCGTTCTGGATTTCGACCAGATCAACCACATCAACGGCATCCTGAAGCGCGTGGAACGCTACTGGACCGACCAGATCCGCTATATCTACTGACAGGCAGGAGCCTTCGGCGTCGCTCCCTCGCTCCCTCGCGCCTCGCGGCATCCTCGGCCGCGGAGAGGCCCGGTGCCCGCGACGAAGGCTCGGAAGGGCGCCCGTTCTTCCGGGGCCTGCCCCTGACCGGAGCGACCCTGTCCTCCTGACCTGCTCGGGCCTTTCGACCGCGTCCCCCAGAAAGGTGGCAATCCCGACCGGATCGGCTACGGATCGGGAGTTCGTCCCGCCGGAGCCCGCATGCCTCTCTCCGTGTTCCTCGTCGTCCTTCTCGCCGCCCTCCTGCACGCGGTCTGGAACGCGATGGTGAAGGGCGGGGCGGACAAGCAGGCGGGGATGGTCGGCATCGTCCTCGGCCATGTCCCTCCCGCGGCGCTCCTCCTGCCCCTCGTGCCGGCGCCGGATCCCGCCTGCCTGCCATGGCTCCTGGGCAGCGTGGGGCTGCATCTCGGCTACCAGCTTTTCCTCGCGGCCGGCTACCGGCTCGGCGATCTCACGCAGGTCTACCCGATCGCCCGCGGCTCCGCGCCGCTCATTGTCGCCGCCGTCTCGGTGGGCCTTCTCGGCGTCGTGCTGCATCGGGGCGAACTTCTCGCGGTCTTCCTGATCGCCGCGGGGATTCTCTCGATCTCGCTCGTCCGGCGCGCGGATGGCGCTCGCAACCCGCGCGCGGTCGCGACGGCGCTGGTCACCGGTTGCTTCATCGCCGGCTATTCGCTGGTCGACGGGACCGGCGCGCGCGCGGCCGGCACGGCGCTCGGGTACTGGTGCTGGGCGGCGATCGTCAACGCGACCGCCTTCGCGCTCTGGACTGCCGTGACGCGGCCGGGCCTTCTCCGGCGGCTGCCCCGTGACCGGGCCGTGATGCGCGTTGGGCTCATCGGCGGCACCGCGTCCTTCCTCGCCTATGCGCTCGTCATCTGGGCCTTCACCCAGGCGCCCATCGCGCTCGTCACCTCGCTCCGCGAGACATCCATCATCTTCGCCCTGCTGATCGGCGTCGGCATCCTCGGCGAGCGGCTGAACCTCGCCAAGGTCGCCGCGACGCTGGTCACCATCGCCGGTGTCGCGCTCCTCCGCCTGTCGCGGAGCTAGCCCGCCCCGTCCGCGCCGGCTGCCCCCTCCGCGCCCCCGAGCGTGCGCAGCTGCATCTCCCGCTCGAGCTTGCGGCGCATCGCCCGCTCGAAATCCGCAAATCCCCGCGCGACCTCCAGGAACGCGCCGGGCCCGTGCAGCACTTGCCTGCGGTAATACATCGCGACCAGGCCGTCGCCCTGGATCGGCAGGCCGTTCACGGTCACCTCGTCGAAGTCGAAATGCCGGTAGGCCGCCGCCGGGGGGAAGCCGTCATTGTTCACGCCGTCCCCCGAGAGGTCGAGGGTGCGGAACAGGCAGTCCGGCCCCTCGCGGAGCCGCACCGCACTGTAGCCCAGCGCCGAGCCCATCGCGGTGGGGAAGTCGCTCGTGCCCCGCGCCGATCCCGCGATCGCCTCCGCCGCCCGCCCGATCGTCGCCGCGTCGCGCAGCAGCGTCCAGTCGAGCAGGTCGGTCTGCCGCCAGCGCCCCGACCATTCGAAGACCGAGAGCGCCACCCACTCGCCCGGCACCGCCAGCGCCGCCGCCATCACCTCCGGCGCGACGAGCGCCGCCGCGAGCCCCCGCCGCTGGAGCGCGTCCTCCGCCGCATCGACGGAGGAGGAGACGTCGATGCCGACGAGCAGCGCCAGCCGGCACGCCGCATCCGCCGGGGCGGCGAGCCCCAGGACGAGCGCGGCGGCCAGCCTCACCGGGGAATCCTCACCAATGCCCGGTATTCTCCATCGAGGCCCAGGGCTCCTTCGGCTCCAGCGCATCGCCCTTCTGCAGAAGCTCCACCGAGATGTTGTCCGGCGAGCGCACGAAGGCCATGTGCCCGTCGCGGGGCGGGCGGTTGATCGTCACGCCGTTGTCCATCAGCGTCTGGCAGAGCCCGTAGAGGTCGTCCACGCGGTAGGCCAGGTGGCCGAAATGGCGGCCGTCATCGGGAAGCTGGTCGTCGCCGTCCCAGTTATAGGTGATCTCCACGTCGTTGTGCCCGTCCATCTGCTCGGGCGGCGCCATGAAGACCAGCGTGAAGCGCCCCTTCTCGCTCTCCGAGCGCCGCCGCTCCTTGAGACCCAGCATCTCCCAGAACGCCATCGTCTTCTCGAGATCCTTCGAGCGCACCATCGTGTGCAGGTATTCGATCCCCATCCGTCATTCCTCCGTTTCGGTTTCGCCGCCATCTAGGCGCGCCCCGCCCCCCGTCGAGGCCGCCCCTCATCTCGTGGTTCCACCGCAGGGCGGCCCCGGATATGGTGTGCCCGACTCGACAGGACAGGACCCTTCCCCATGCCGCTGACCCCGGAGCAACAGGCCGAGATCGACGCCCATAGGGCGGAGACGCACGAGACCCTGCGCGCCACCGCGCCCGGGCTGGAGGCGCATCTCTACCGCGCCCGGCCCGTCCTCGACCACGGGCTCGTCCGCGTCATCGACTACATGGGCGACGATTCGGCCATCGTGCAGGCCGCCCGCGTCTCCTACGGCCGCGGCACGCGGGCCGTCTCCACCGACGAGGGGCTGATCCGCTATCTCATGCGCCACTGGCACTCGACCCCCTTCGAGATGTGCGAGATCAAGCTCCACGTGAAGCTTCCCGTTTTCGTCGCCCGGCAATGGATTCGCCACCGCACCGCCAACGTGAACGAGTATTCCGCCCGCTATTCCGTCCTCGACCGCGAATTCTACATCCCCGCGCCCGACCACCTCTCCGCCCAGTCAGCCACCAACCGGCAGGGCAGGGGGGAGGTGCTCGAAGGCGAGGAGGCCGCCCGCGTCCTCGACATCCTGCGCAGCGACGCCGAGACCGCCTACGACCATTACGAGGCGATGCTCTCGCAGGACGGCCAGCAGGGCCTCGCCCGCGAACTCGCCCGCATGAACCTGCCCGCCAACATCTACACCCAATGGTACTGGAAGACCGACCTGCACAACCTCTTCCACTTCCTGCGCCTCCGCGCCGACCCCCACGCGCAATACGAGATCCGCGCCTATGCCGACGCCATCGCCGGGATGGTGAAGGACTGGGTGCCCTTGGCCCACGCCGCCTTCGAGGACTACCGCATGGGCGGCGTGCACCTGTCGCGTGGCGCGCTGGAGGTGGTGCGCCGGATGCTCAAGGGCGAGGAGGTCAGCCAGGAGGAGAGCGGGTTGAGCAAGCGGGAATGGGGGGAGGTTATGGGGGTGATTGAGAGGTCAGATGGCCGCTAGTCAACTCGTTGTAGGAGGGGCCATTTTTGCGCCGGACCTACGGCATGACTTGTTGTTTTTCGACAGATTTTTATGATTGCTACGCCAGACAATTGGCTCTTATTCAAGGTGAGACAAACGCTCTAAGGATAGTTATATTGACTATGAGGATATCGGAATTGTTGACAGAAGACTTTCGCTCTTGTTCGATCAACGATAGATTTCCGGGTTTACACGAGTTCGCAGAAGGCGCTCGCAGAAAGCCGTTATCGAAACACTCGAAAATTCTTCGGAGGATTGCAGTTTGGTTTCGATAGATTATACGAAAGCGCTGCGCTCCCTGAAAAAATCTACCAGCTTCAACGAAGAAGAGAAAGTATTTCTGCCTTTTTATAGAATCTCAGATCAGATTTCAGAATTTTCACAACTTTGTAGCTCGTATCGTCGCCTCTTATCTTCGTGATCAGATAGGCGTCGGCAGCTGAATATGCAAACCGCATGGCGGAAGCATAACGATTTCGGTCGATACTGGCTCTGAAGGCTGTGGAGTATAAGAGAGGTCTACTAAAAGGTTTACGATACTGGGTCCAAGAGCAGAAGAACGGGGGGCAGAGGCCGATATACGAGATTGAACAAGAACTTGATTGGAAGCTGCACCAGCTCGAAAAGAGAGCGAAAGCGCATAAACTTGAATTAAACCGGGGCACCATGACGTCAGTTGTCAGTTCAGGACTCGGCTTATTGAATAGCCTTGCTCAAGGCGATTTTCTTGGCGCCGCTGAAAGCCTGATTGAGGTTCGAGGCCGACGCCAAAAGGTGCTTGATTTCGAAGCAAATGTTCAAGATGCGGAATTGCTCTATCTTGTGCGAGCCAAAGATCGGTTCGCGAGATGATACTTAAATGATTGCCTTCCGTTACGTGATCGTGCCGGGCCTTTCCGCCCCGGCACAAACATTTCATACCCCCTTGAAATTGATCAACGGCTAGGTGACGCCGACGACGTCCTGATCATCAAGCTGCTCGGGTAGTTGGTCACGTCCAGCGCGTGGTCCACGCGCGCGTCGCGCAGATCGAAGGGATGGAGTGTAGGGCGGGGTTCACCCCGCCGCTTCATTCACCCGGCAATCCCGCCGCTCCCGCCCCGATTGGCGCACTGCACCCCCGCCCTACCTCCGGGACCAACCCCATCCCCGGAGGCCCCGCCCATGTTCCCCCTCTACCTCGTCACCGCCCTCATCTTCCTCCTGCTCGACGCGGTCGTGCTGAAGCTCGTCATGCAGCCCCTGTTCCAGCGCCATCTGGGCGACACCATGCGCGACGCGCCGATGGTCGCGCCGGCGGCGGTGTTCTACCTCGCCTATGTCGCGGGGCTGGTCTGGCTCGTCTCCATGCCGGCGCTGCTCACCGGCAACCACCTCTCCGCCGCGCTCCGCGGCGCGGTGATCGGGGCGATGGCCTACGGCACCTACGAGTTCACCTCGATGTCGGTGATGCGGAACTGGTCGTGGCAGATGGTCGCGGCCGACACGATCTGGGGGACATTCCTCACCGGCTTTTCCGCCTGGGCCGGCGTCTGGGTGGTTCTGAAATTAACCTGATCGCCCTCCGACGGGACTCCGACAGGACTCCGACAGGAATCCGACACCCCCATTCGGCCGAAACGGGCCGAATCCTGACGGTCCGGGCGGGGCCGGAAACGCGAACGGCCCGCGTCGGGCGGGCCGTTCGGAAGATCTCAATCGGTTCGGTCAGAGCGGCTGCAAGTCTCCAGCCGATTCCCGTCCGTCGCGTCCCGAGATCAACTCGTAGCTGATCTTCTGGTTGTCGGCGAGGCCGGTCAATCCGGCCCGCTCGACGGCGGAGATATGGACGAAAACGTCCTTACCCCCAGTGTCGGGCGCGATGAAGCCATAGCCTTTTGTCGTGTTGAACCATTTCACAGTGCCGGTGGGCATTACCTGTTCTCCAAGTCGTCGTGTCGTGCCGCCAATGGCGGGTGGCGGGGTCAGGGTCTTCCAGGTCCGGCAGTTGTTGCAAAACGGGCGCCGTAGAAAGAATGACACCTAAGTCTGTGGCGATGTCGTCGCCGTTTGCAAGCAAAGGTTAACAAACGATTCGAGGAAAATCGTGACATTGTTCGGCCTCAAAACCTGCGATACCTGTCGCAAGGCACTGAAATCCTTGCGCAACTCAGGTCGGCAGGTCACCTTCCGCGACATCCGCGCCGATCCCCTCGCCAGGTCCGAACTGGACCGCATGAATGCGGCGCTCGGTCCCGATCTCGTCAACCGCCGGTCGAAGACCTGGCGCGACCTTCCGGACGAAGAGCGGGCCCGCGACCCGGTCGCGCTCCTCTCCGACCATCCCGCGCTGATGAAGCGGCCGGTGATCGAGGCGGGCGGACGCTTCCATCTCGGCTGGGGCCCGGAGGTCCGGGCGGCGCTCCTGACCTAGCGCAGATCCGGGGGGAGGGCTTCCGCCTGAAGCGTCCGCACCGTTTCCTCCAGATCCATCACGTTCTGCCCCTTCGCGCCCAGCCGGCGGACCGCGACGGTCCCGTCCTCGACCTCCCGCGCCCCCACCGCCAGAATCGCCGGCACCTTCGCCAGCGAATGCTCCCGGACCTTGTAGTTGATCTTCTCGTTGCGCGTATCGGCCTCGGTCCGGATGCCTGCCGCGCGGAGTTTTTCAACGACCTCAGCGGCATAGCTGTCGGCTTCGCTGACGATCGTCGCGACCACGACCTGGTTCGGCGCGAGCCAGAGGGGCAGGCGGCCGGCATGGTTCTCGATCAGGATGCCGATGAACCGCTCGAAGGATCCGAGCACCGCCCGGTGCAGCATGAAGGGCCGGTGCTTGGCGCCGTCCCGCCCTATGAAGCTCGCGTCGAGCCGTTCGGGCAGGTTCGGATCCACCTGCAGCGTCCCGCATTGCCAGTCCCGCCCGATCGCGTCCGTCAGAACGAATTCCAGCTTCGGGCCGTAGAAGGCGCCCTCGCCGGGGTTGAGCTCGAAGGCGTAGCCGGCCGCGGCGCAGGCGTTCCTCAGCGCCGCCTCCACCCGGTCCCAGCTCTCGTCCTCTCCGATTCGCTTCTCGGGGCGGTCGGCGAACTTGATTCTCCAATCCGTGAAGCCGAGCGCCTCGTAGATCTCCGCGAGAAAGGCGATGAAGCGCTTGGTCTCCTCCTCGATCTGGTCCTCGCTGCAGAAGATATGCGCATCGTCCTGCGTGAAGCCTCGTACCCGCATGATCCCGTGCAGCGCGCCGGAGGGCTCGTACCGACTGCAGGAGCCGAACTCCGCCATCCGCAGCGGCAGGTCACGATAGGACTTCAATCCTTGATTGAACACTTGCACATGGCACGGACAGTTCATCGGCTTGAGAGCATTCACGGTCTTCTCCCGCGCATGCTCCTCATCCACCTCGACGATGAACATGTGCTCCTGATAGCTTTCCCAGTGCCCCGACTCCTCCCAGAGCTTCCGGTTCACCACCTGTGGCGTGTTGACTTCTACATAGCCGCCCGCGCGCTGGCGGCGGCGCATGTAATCCTGCAGCGTCGTGTAGATGGTCCAGCCGTTCGGGTGCCAGAAGATCTGCCCCGGCGCCTCTTCCTGCATGTGGAAGAGGTCCATCTCGCGCGCCAGCCGCCTGTGGTCGCGGCGCGCGGCCTCCTCCAGCATGGTCAGGTGCGCGTCGAGTTCGGTTTTCGACCTGAAGCCGACGCCGTAGATGCGCTGCAGCATGGGCCGGGACGAATCCCCCCGCCAGTACGCACCGGCAACAGAGGTCAACTTGAACGCCTCCGCGGGCACCTGACCGGTATGCTGCAGATGCGGGCCGCGGCACAGATCCTGCCACTCGCCATGCCAGTACATCCTGAGCGGCTCGTCGCCCGGGATCGCCTCGATCAGCTCGATCTTGTAGGGCTCGCCCCGCGCCTCGTAATGGGCGATCGCCTTCGGCCGCTCCCAGACCTCCGTCCGGACCGCGTCCTTCCGGGCGATGATCTCCTTCATCTTCTTCTCGATCCGGCCGAGATCCTCCGGCGTGAAGGGCTCCGCGCGATCAAAATCGTAATACCAGCCGCTGGCGATCACGGGTCCGATCGTGACCTTCACGTCGGGCCAGATCTCCTGCACGGCGCGGGCCATGATATGGGCGAGGTCGTGACGGATCAGCTCGTAGGCGGGCGCGTCGTCGTCCATGGTGTTGATCGCGATCGTCGCGTCGGAGTCGATGGGCCATTGCAGATCCCAGTGGCGACCATCCACCCGGGCCGAGATCGCCTTCTTCGACAGCGATTTGGAAATCGACGCCGCCACTTCGGCGGGGGTCACTCCCGCGTCGAAGCCACGCGCATTGCCGTCGGGAAAGGTCAGGGAAATCTGGGGCATGTGTCGCTCCCTCCTCGTCGGTCCGGCGCCCACGGAACGCCCGGTTGCAAGTATATGCGGGGCGGGATGGCCGAGGCCCGGGAGCGTGTCAAGCGGGCCGGCCGGGCCTCCCGGCCGATTCTCATTGGCGCGGACGCGCCGCATCTGGTTGAAGGATGTGCGGAAGATCGGAGCGAGCCATGAGAGTCTTCGTCACCGGCGGGGCCGGTTTCATCGGCAGCCACACGGTTCTGGCCCTTCTTCGGGCCGGGCACGACGTTCATGTCTACGACAACCTCTCGAACGCCTCGGACCGGTCGCTCGGGCGCGTGTCGGAGTTGGCGGGGCGCAACTGTGTGTTGAGCGTGGGCAACATCCTCGACGCCGGCGCGCTCGGCGCCGCGCTGGAGGCGGCAAGGCCCCACGCGGTGATCCATTTCGCCGGCCTGAAGGCCGTGGGAGAGTCCGAGGAGCTTCCGCTCGAGTATTACGACCAGAACGTGGGCGGCACGATCGCCCTGCTGAAGGCGATGTCACGGGTCGGCTGCCACCGGATCGTGTTCTCGTCCTCCGCCACGGTCTACGGGGTCCCCCGCTACCTGCCTCTGGACGAGGCGCATCCCACCGGCGCGCTCAATCCCTATGGCCGGACGAAGCAGTTCAACGAGGAGATCATCCGGGACTGGACGCGGGTCGAACCGGCGGCGCGCGCGATCCTCCTGCGCTACTTCAATCCTGTCGGTGCCGACGAGTCCGGTCGGATCGGCGAGGATCCGAACGGGCTTCCGAACAACCTGATGCCGTTCATCACGCAGGTTGCGATCGGCCGTCGCGAGGAGCTGAAGGTCTTCGGAGGCGACTGGGAGACGCGGGACGGGACCGGCGAGCGTGACTACATCCACGTGAGCGACCTTGCCGACGCGCATCTGAGCGCGATGGACCGGCTCGATGCGCTGGAGGGCTGCGAGGCGGTGAATGTGGGAACGGGCCGGGGCGTCACCGTGCTGGAGATGGTCAAAGCCTTCGCAGAGGCGTCCGGCCGCGAGATTCCCTATGTCGTCGCGAACCGGCGGGCCGGTGACATCGCCTCGAGCGTCGCGAAGGTCGACCGTGCCGTGGAGCTTCTCGGCTGGCGGGCCCGTCACGGTCTTGCCGAGATGTGCGCGAGCGCGTGGGCCTGGCAATCTAACAATCCGCAGGGCTATCGGAGATAGGATCTGCGGCCGGATCGACCGCCACCGGAGTGCGGGATCTGGCTTTCTTCCTTGGGCATAGGCCGCCAGGATGCCGGCTAGGTCTTTGTCGACTTCAGCTTCTCCGCAAGCCCGGCAAAGGGTTTCACCGCATCGTCGTCCAGGGGCGTCACGCCCGGCTCGGCGGCACGGATTGCCCCCATGTCGGCCCCCTCCGCGCGAGGGAAGGCGGGAATCGCCAGGCTCAGCGCCTCTGTCATCACCGTTTCGAGGTCGAGGGAGGGCGGCAGGGGCTCGTTCTCCTCGTCAGGCATCTCCTGCTCCTCCGCGGCGGCGGCGCCATCGAGTTCGGCGAGGTATCGCCGGCGCACCCGCTCGTCGATCCGCGTGGTGACGGGGGCGAGCGTGACCCCGCAGGTCTGCACGACGGTCGCTCCAAGCATCCCCTCGAGCTTCCAGTCTTCCCGCCCGAAGGGCGTCAACTCGCCGGCGAAGCGCAGCTTTTTCACGGTCTCGAGGCCGAGTTCCCGCGAGAGCGCAGCGCAGGTCTCGGGCCCGGCCCGGAGATCGAAGGGGATCGCTTCGCGGTCGCGCGCTCCGGTGAGGCGTATCCGCGAAGCCGCGCTCTGATCAGGCATGATCGCTCCATTCTTGAACGCCGATTGCGCTTTGATATAGGCATCCTGAGGACGGCCCCCAGGGCGAGATAACGGGACGACTGGCATGAACAGACCACAGCGGCTCCTCTCGGTGGCCGGTCTCGGCCTCCTGCTGGCCGGCTGCTCGCCCGTCTACCGCAATCACGGATACGCGCCGCCAGACGATCTCCTGTCGGAGATCGAGGTGGGGCGAGACACGCGGGACGAGGTCGCAAGCGCTGTCGGCCGCCCGACGACGGAGGGGGTCTTCGGGGAGGATTCCTGGTATTTCGTCCAGAGTCGGTTCCGTCATTACGGCTATCTCCCTCCGCGCGAGATCGATCGCGACGTCGTCGCCATCACCTTCGGCGAATCCGGTACCGTGTCGCAGATCGAGCGGTTCGGCCTCGAACAGGGCCGCGACGTGCCGATCGCACGCGAGACGACCGAGTCCAATGCCCGGGGCGTCGGCTTCTTCCGCCAGCTTCTGGGGAATCTCGGCAACTTCAATCCGGCGGGGCTTTTCAGCGACTAGTCCGTCGCCTCGAAGTCCAGCGCGACGCCGTTGATGCAGTATCTGAGCCCGGTGGGTTCCGGTCCGTCGGGGAAGACGTGTCCCAGATGCGCCTCGCAGCGGGCGCAATGGACCTCCGTGCGCTTCATGAACAGCTTGCGATCCTCGGAGGTGCCCACGTTTTCCGCGGTAACGGGCTTGTAGAAGGAGGGCCAGCCAGTGCCGCTGTCGAACTTGTGTTCCTGCTCAAAGACCGGAAGACCGCAGCAGACGCAGTTGTAGGTTCCCGGCGTGTCGGGAAAGTCCTCATGCGTGCCGGCTCTCTCGGTGCCGTGCTTGCGCGTGACCTTGTAGGCCAGGTCGGAAAGCTGTTCGCGCCATTCGGCGTCCGACTTTTCGATTTTCTCCATGGTTCCCTCGGCTATCGTGTCACGGAACTGCCATCGAGTTTCCGATATTGGGTTCACCGCAAGATGTAGGGTCCAAGTCGTGCGCATAAAGCCCCGGAGCCCCGCGAGGACCATTCTCGCACGGGGAAGATACCGAGCCTTCGAGGCCCAAGGCGCCGAGGATCTGCGCGCTGCCCTGCGGCTTCGTGCGGACGCCTTTCCCGCGGACCGGGAGGGCGGCGACGGACATGATGCCGCGTGCCGGCATGTCCTCATCGAGGAGGTGGCGACGTCGCGGGCGGTGGGGACCTTCCGGGCGCTGCCGCTCGTCGACGGATCCCGCATTCAGGCGAGCTATTCCGCCCGGCATTACGGCCTGGACGCGCTCGGTGCCTCGCGGGCGCCGATGATGGAGGTGGGGCGCTTCTGCATCGCGCCACGCGGGCGCGATCCAGACATCCTGAGACTCGCCTGGGGTGCCATAACTTGTATGGTCGAGCGTCATGGGGTCGAGATGTTGTTCGGGTGCGCGTCGTTTCGGGGGACGGATGCGGGGGTGTACGGGGAGGCGTTCGCGCTTCTCGAGGCGCGTCACCTGGCGCCGGCGCGGTGGCGGCCGCGGGTGAAGGCGCCGCGGGTGGTGAGCCTCGCGCGGGCCGCGGGACGGGCGGTGGACCTGAGGCGCGCGATGGAGAAAATGCCTCCGCTTCTAAGGACTTACCTGGCTATGGGCGGACGGGTTTCCGACCATGCGGTGGTCGACGAGGAGATGGACACGCTGCATGTCTTCACCGGCGTGGAGGTCGGCGCGATCCCGCCCGCGCGGCAGCGGCTGCTGCGCGCGGTGGCCGGCTAGGGCCGGAAACGGCTGTCGGATTCCTGTCGGAGTCCTGTCGGAGTCCCGTCGGAGTCGGTGGCGGGCGCGCCGCTTCGACTTGATGCCGACCGAACGCCCCTCTACGTCGCGGCCATGGCGCGCGCACCCCTTCTCCAGCTCTCCGACGTCTCCTTGACCTATGGCGGCGATCCGGTCTTCGACGGGCTCGACCTCGTGGTTCAGCCCGGCGACCGGGTGGCGCTCGTGGGCCGGAACGGCTCCGGCAAGTCGACGCTGATGAAGGTAATGGCGGGGCTGGTGGAGCCCGACCGCGGCGCGCGCACGCTGTCGCCCGGCACCACCGTCGGCTACATGGAGCAGGAGCCCTCGATGGCGGGCTTCGCGACGCTCGGCGACTATGCCGCCTCGGAACTCGATCCGGGCGAGCACTACAAGGTCGAGATGGTCGCCGAGGGCCTGACCTTCGACCCGGCCGGCGACCCGGCCACCGCCTCGGGCGGCGAGCGGCGCCGGGCCGCGCTCGCCAAGCTCCTTGCCGAGGCGCCGGAGCTGATGCTGCTCGACGAGCCGACCAACCATCTCGACATCGCCGCCATCGCCTGGCTCGAGGACCAGCTTCGCGCGACTCGCGCCGGCTTCGTGCTGATCAGCCACGACCGCGCCTTCCTCCGGACCCTGACCCGCGCGACGCTGTGGATCGATCGCGGCGCCGTGCGGCGCCAGGAGCGGGGATTCGAACATTTCGAGGATTGGCGCGACGCCGCCTGGGAGGAGGAGGACATCCAGCGCCACAAGCTCGACCGCAAGATCAGGGCGGAGGGGCGCTGGGCGGTCGAGGGAATCAGCGCCCGACGCAAGCGCAACCAGGGCCGGGTGCGGGCGCTGCAGCAGCTTCGGCAGGACCGGTCGGAGATGATCGGCCGCCCCGGCACCGCGGCGCTCGAACTCGATTCGGGCCCGAAGAGCGGCAAGCGCGTGATCGAGGCGGAGGAGATCACGAAATCCTACGACGATCGCGTCCTGCTGCGGCCGTTCTCGATCCGCATCGCGCGGGGCGACCGGGTGGCGGTGGTGGGGCCGAACGGGGTCGGCAAGACCACGCTGCTGAAGATGCTCACGGGCGAGGTGGCGCCGGATTCGGGCAGGCTGCGGCACGGCACGAACCTGGAGATCGCCGTCTTCGACCAGGCGCGTGCGCAGCTCGCCCCGGATCTGAGCCTGTGGGAGAACCTGACCGGCACGCCGGAGATGCGCGTCTCCGGCAATGCCGATCAGGTCATGGTCCGGGGCACGCCGCGCCATGTCGTCGGCTACCTGAAGGATTTCCTGTTCTCCGAGGCCCAGGCGCGGGCGCCGGTCCGCTCGCTCTCGGGCGGCGAGACGGCGCGGCTCCTGCTGGCGCGGATCATGGCGCGGCAGTCCAACCTGCTGGTGCTCGACGAGCCCACGAACGATCTCGACATCGAGACGCTGGACCTGCTTCAAGACCTCCTCGGCGAGTATGACGGCACGGTGTTGCTGGTGAGCCACGACCGCGACTTTCTGGACCGAATCGCGACTCAGACCGTGGCCTTCGAGGGGCAGGGCCACGCCACCGTCTATGCCGGCGGCTGGAGCGACTACCTTGCGCAACGCCCGTCGCAGGGGGCGGAGGACGCACGGGCGGCCGGTCGGAAACCGTCCCGGCCGCCCCCCCCGGAGCAGGAGGACGCGGAGCCGGGCCCGGCGCTGTCGTTCACCGAGGCGCACCGGCTGCGCGCGCTGCCCCAGGAGATCGGCCGGCTGACCGCGGAGATAACCAAGCTCGAACAACTCCTTGGCGATCCTGATCTCTATTCCCGCGAGCCGATCAAGTTCCGCAAGGCGACCGACGCGCTCGCCTCGCGGCAGGAGAGCCTTGCAGCAGCGGAGGACGAGTGGCTGCGGCTGGAGGAGAAGGCCGGCGGATGATCACGTGGCCGTGTGTCCCTGTGATTGTGCCAGATCGGCAACGGTTTGCCGTCCTCTCAAAAATTAACGGCTGAGGCATCGCGCTCCCTGCCGCTATATGATGGAAGAGCAGCAGGCGTTCTCGCGTCCTGCGGCCGCTGCCCGACCCGGTATCGGCAACCCGGGCAAGTCGCATTGCCGAGAGAAACCTTACCGCAAAGGAGCAGAATGATGAAATTTGTATCCATGACCGCAATCGGCGCGCTCGTCGCCGGTGTCGCGAATGCCGGCGGCATCGCCCCGGCCCCCTCCGAGCCCATGGTGATGGCGCCCGCGCCGGTGATGACCAGTGAAGACTGGACCGGCGGCTATGCCGGTCTGTCGCTGGGCTACGGTACCGTCAATGCCGACGGCAACAACTTCCTCGAAGACGACGAGATCGACTTCGGCGGCCTCGACATCGACATCGACGGCGACGGCTTCGTCGGCGGCGTCTACGGCGGCTACCAGTACGATTTCGGCTCGTTCGTGCTCGGCGCCGAAGCCGACCTGAACGCGGCGAATATCGACTTCGACGACGACAGCCCGTTCGATCTGGTGGATTCCGGCCTCGACTCGCTCGACGAAGACGGGGGTGCCTCGATCGACAACATCTACCGTCTGAAGATGCGCGCTGGCTACGATGCCGGCCAGACGCTGATCTACGCCGTGGGCGGCTGGGCCTATGCCGATGCCGAGATCTTCGGCCAGGATTACAGCGACAACGGCTGGCTCGTCGGTGCCGGCGTCGACTACAAGTTCAACACGAACATGACGATCGGCGGCGAAGTCCTGTACCACAGCTGGGACGACTTCGACGACACCGGCATCGACCTCGACGCGACGACCGTCGCGGCGCGCGTCGGCTACAGCTTCTGATCTTCCGGGATCAGTCCTGACAAAGGGGTCGGCCGAGAGGCCGGCCCCTTCCTCGTTTCTGGACCCTTGCCAGCGCCGGGCGATCTTGCGACAGGAAGGGCCCATCATCAGGGGCCCCGCATGACCACGATCCGGCTGACCAACAGCGCGACGCGGCGGAAGGAGGAGTTCGTCCCCCTCGATCCGGGCGATGTGCGCATGTATGTCTGCGGCCCCACCGTCTACGACCGCGCGCATATGGGCAATGCCCGCTCGGCGGTGGTCTTCGACACGCTCTTCCGGCTGCTGCGGCAGGTCTACGGGGACGCGCACGTGACCTATGTGCGCAACGTCACCGACGTGGACGACAAGATCAACGCGCGGGCGGCCGAGACCGGGCGCGACATCGCCGAGATCACCGCCGAGACCGGGCGCTGGTATGTGGAGGACATGGCCGCGCTCGGCTGCCTCGCGCCCACCGAGAGCCCTCGGGCCACGGCCTTCGTGCCGCAGATGATCGAGATGATCGCGCGGCTGGCGGCGGCGGGACATGCCTACGAGGCGCAGGGCCACGTGCTGTTCTCGGTGGCGAGCTACGAAGCCTACGGCGCGCTCTCCGGGCGCTCGGTTGAGGACATGGTGGCCGGCGCGCGAGTGGAGGTCGCGCCCTACAAGCGCGACCCGATGGATTTCGTTCTGTGGAAGCCCGCCGAGCCGGGAACGCCGGGCTGGGAGAGCCCCTGGGGACGGGGGCGGCCGGGCTGGCATATCGAGTGCTCGGCGATGTCGGAGGCGCTTCTGGGCGAGACTTTCGACATCCATGCCGGCGGCGGCGACCTGATGTTTCCCCACCACGAGAACGAGATCGCGCAATCGGCCTGCGCCCATGGCGGGGCGCAGATGGCGCGGATGTGGCTGCACAACGAGATGCTGCAGGTCGAGGGGCGGAAGATGTCGAAGTCGCTCGGCAACTTCTTCACCGTGCGCGACAAGCTCGACGCCGGCGTGCCGGGCGAGGTGATGCGGATGGTGCTGCTGTCGGCGCATTACCGCAAGCCGATGGACTGGACGGAGGAGAAGGTGCGGGAGGCGGAGGCCGCGCTCAGGCGCTGGCGCGGGCTGGTCGCAGGCATGCCGCCGGCGGAGGCGGACGGCGACGTTCTGGCGGCGCTCCGCGACGACCTGAACACGGCGGGCGCGCTGGCGCGGTTGCACGCGCTGGCCGCCGGCGTGGAGGCGGGGGAGATCGGGGCGGGGGTGCTGCTGTCCTCGGCGCGGTCGATGGGGCTGCTGGAGGAGCGGCTCGGCGCGTGGGCGCGGCCGGTGGACCTCTCCGGGCTCGAGCGGCGGCTCGCGGAGCTGCGCGCGGCGGCGATGGAGAGCCGCGATTTCACCGAGCTGGACCGCCTGAAGGCGCGGCTCGCCGCGGCGGGGGTCGAGGTCCGCATGTCGCGGGAGGGCGTGGCGCTGGCGCCGGCGGCCGGGTTCGACCCCGCGGCGCTCGAGGAGATCGGGCGGTGAGGGAGCGGCTCCACCTCTACGATACCACGCTCAGGGACGGACAGCAGAGTCAGGGGGTGCAGTTCTCGGTGGCGGAGAAGCGGGCGATCGCGGAGATGCTTGACGGGCTCGGGATCGACCAGATCGAGGGCGGCTGGCCGGGGGCGAATCCGACCGACAGCGCCTTCTTCGACGACGCGCCGGCGACGCGGGCGGTGATGACCGCCTTCGGGATGACGAAGCGGGCGGGGCGGTCGGCGGCGAACGACGAGGTGCTGGCCGGCGTGCTGAACGCGCGGACGAAGGCGGTGTGCCTCGTCGGCAAGACCCATCCCTGGCACGTCGAGGCGGCGCTGGGAATCGGCCGCGAGGAGAACCTGGAGAACATCCGCGCCTCGATCGCCCATTGCGTGGCGGAGGGGCGGGAGACGCTCTTCGACGCCGAGCATTTCTTTGACGGATACGCCTCGGATCCGGGCTACGCGCTCGACTGCCTGCGCGCGGCCCGCGACGGCGGCGCACGCTGGATCGTGCTCTGCGACACCAACGGGGGCACGCTGCCCGTGCGGGTGGGCGAGATCGTGGGCGAGGTGATCGCTGCGGGCATTCCGGGGGACCGGCTCGGCATCCACGCCCATGACGATACCGGCATGGCCATCGCCTGCTCGCTCGCCGCAATCGATGCCGGCGCGCGGCAGGTGCAGGGCACCCTGAACGGGTTGGGCGAGCGCTGCGGCAACGCCAATCTCGTGAGCCTGATCCCGACCCTGATCCTCAAGCCCGCCTATGCCGAGCGGTTCGAGATCGGGGTCAGCGCCAAGGCGATGGCGGGACTGACCCGCGTCTCGCGGCGGCTCGACGACATCCTGAACCGCGTGCCGCGCTCGAACGCGCCGTATGTCGGCGCCTCCGCCTTCGCGCACAAGGCGGGGCTCCACGCCTCCGCCATCGCCAAGGAGCCGGCGCTCTACGAGCATGTCGAGCCGGAATCGGTCGGCAACCAGCGCATCGTGCCGATGTCGAACCAGGCGGGGCAGTCGAACCTGCGCGCGCGCCTGGCGGGCATGGGCGTGGAGGTGGAGAAGGGCGATCCGCGCCTCGCCCGCATCCTCGACGAGATCAAGGCGCGGGAGGATCGCGGCTATTCCTACGACACCGCGCAGGCGAGCTTCGAGCTGGTGGCGCGGGAGGTGCTGAACCGGCTGCCGCGCTTCTTCGAGGTGAAGCGCTACCGGGTGACGGTGGAGCGGCGCAAGAACAAGTACGACCGCATGGTGTCGCTGTCGGAGGCCGTGGTGGTGGTGAAGATCGGCGACGAGAAGCGGCTCTCGGTCAGCGAGAGCATGGACGAGACCGGATCCGACCGCGGGCCGGTGAATGCGCTGTCGAAGGCGCTGGGCAAGGATCTGGGCCCCTGGCAGGCGGCGATCGACGACATGCGGCTCGTGGACTTCAAGGTCCGGATCACCCAGGGCGGCACCGAGGCCGTCACACGCGTGATCATCGACAGCGAGGACGGGCAGGGCCGGCGCTGGGCGACCGTGGGCGTCTCGGCCAACATCGTCGATGCGAGCTTCGAGGCGCTCTTGGACGCGATCAACTGGAAGCTGATCCGCGACGCGGGCGCCGCCTGACCCGGTCCCGCCCGATCTCGCGCCTGATCCGGGCGGGGCGCAGGGCGTCGCAGGGCGGCCGGCCTCGTGCCGATCCACGCCGCTCGATCGTGTCGATCCGGCCGAAATCGCCCTAGGTCTCGGCCCGAGCCAGCACCGGAGCCAGCCCATGTCCGTCAATGCCTGCGCCGGGATCGTGCAATCGGGCGATCCCGACCGTTTCCTCGCCGCCATGGCCGCCCCGCCGGGGGCGCGGCAGGTGCTGTTCCCGATCTATGCGCTGAACGTGGAGGCGGCGCGGGCGCCCTGGGTGACGCAGGAGCCGATGATCGCCGAGATGCGGCTGCAATTCTGGCGCGATGCGCTCGACGAGATCGCGGCGGGCAGGCAGCCTAAGCGGCACGAGGTGGTGGAGCCGCTGGCGGCGGTCCTCGACGCGGAGGGCGCGCGCCTCCTCGACCTCGCCGTGGCGGCGCGGCGCTGGGAGATCGCGCGGGAGCCCTTCACGGGCGCTGCGCAGTTCGAGGGCCATCTGTGGGACCTGGCCGGCGGGCTGATGTGGGCCGCGGCGCGGGCGCTCGGGGCGGAGGACGAGGCGGCGGTGCGCGGCACCGGCTATGCCGGCGGGCTCGCCGGCTGGCTGGTGGCGGTTCCGGCGCTCCGGGCCCGCGGCCTGGCGCCGCTGCCTGACGACAGCGATGCCGGCATCCGCGCCCTGGCCGAGGCCGGGCTGGCGCGGCTCGGGCCGGTCAGCCGCGCCGCGCGGCCGGCGGCGCTGGCGGCCTGGGAGGCGGGTCCGGTGCTCGCGCGGGCGCGGCGGGATCCGGCGCGGGTGCGCGAGGGCACGCTTGCCCGCAGCCCCTTCGCCCGCCGCCTGCGGCTTCTGCGCGGAGCCTTCGGCGGTTGACCCTTCCTTGTCTTCGAAAATACCCCGGGGGAGGCCGCGCCTGGCGCGGCCGGGGGCGGAGCCCCGATCACGCCGGCAGGCGGCGGCGCAGGCGCAGCCAGAGCAGCGCTCCGCCGGCCAGCGCCAGCAGCGGCAGCATGGCGATGTTGACCGCAGCCCAGCCCTGTTCGGCGTCGCCGCCGGCGCAGTTCATGAGTCCCCCCGAGGAGAGCGAGGCGAGGGTGACGAAGCCGAAGACGATGAGGTCGTTCATCCCCTGGACGCGGCCGCGCTCCGTCGCGTCATGGGAGCCGGCGAGCATCGTGGTGGCGCCGATGAAGCCGAAGTTCCAGCCGAGGCCCAGCAGCACGAGGGCGGCGAAGAAGTTCGCGAGATCGACGCCGACGAGCGCCACCGCCCCGGCCGCGGCGAGCAGGACGAGGCCGGTGCCCATGATCCGCTCGACCCCGAACCGGGCGATCAGGTGGCCGGTGACGAAGGAGGGCGCGTACATGGCCAGGACATGGGCCGAGACGATGTCGGCCGCCGCGTCGCGGTCGAAGCCGCAGCCGACCACGGCCAGCGGCGTCGAGGTCATGACCAGGTTCATCAGCGCGTAGGAGACCATGGCGCAGGTGACGGCCACCGCGATGCGGGGGCTGGCGAGGAGCTCGCGGCGGCTGCGGCCCTTGGCCGCGCCCGGCGCCGGGCGGGGCGGCGGCGGGATGCGGAGCGCGAGGAACAGCAGGGCGCCGGCGAGATTGACTGCGACGATCGCGGCGTAGACGCCGAGGAAGGGCACGGCGGCGGCGTCCGCGGTGAGCTTGACGAGCTGCGGGCCGAGGATGGCGGAGACGAGCCCGCCGGCGAGGACGAAGGAGATCGCCTTGGGGCGGAACGCCTCGGAGGCGGTGTCGGCGGCGGCGAAGCGGTAGAATCCGAGCGACGACATGAAGACGCCGGAAACGAGCGAGCCCAGGAGAAAGAGCGGGAAGCTCGCGAGCCAGAGCCCGGCGGCCGAGACGCCCGCGCCGAGGGCGCCGGCGGCGGTGCCGGTCCAGAACCCGGCGCGGCGGCCGTGACGCTGCATCAAGCCGGAGAGCGGCGCCGCGGCGAGCATCGAGCCGAGCACGATGAGCGAGATGGGCAGCGTCGCGAGGCAGGCGACCGGGCTCAGCATCTGGCCGGCGAGTCCGCCGACGACGAAGAGCATCGGCAGCTGCGACCCGAGCGTCGCCTGGGCGGCGACGAGCAGGGCGACGTTGCGGCGGGTGCGGGAGCGCGCGGTCATGGCCGCGTCGGTAGAGCGGCGGGCGGCGATTGAAAAGAGACGGTTGACCGCGGCCGGCGGGGCACCATGCTGGAACGGGCGGCCCGCGGGGACGGGCCGCCCTCGTCAGGGAAGCGGAGATGCCAGAGCACTGCGACACGCCGTTGCGCGGGACCTGACCGGATGCGGCTGTTGCTCCTGGCGGGCACGACCGAGGCGCGCCAGCTCGCGGCGGCGCTGCACCATGTGCGCGGCCTGACGCTCATGGCCTCGGTGGCCGGCGGCGCCCGGGCGCCCCTCTCCCTCGGCACGGCGACGCGGATCGGCGGCTTCGGCGGCGACAGCGGCTTTGCGAGCTATCTGCAGCGGGAGAAGATCGGCGCGGTGCTCGACGCGACGCATCCGTTCTCGGCCGGCATCTCCCACCGCACGGCCCGGATCTGCGCCGAACAGGGCCTGCCCTATGCCCAGATCCTGCGGCCGAGCTGGCGGCCGGGGGAGGGGGACCGGTGGTTCTTCGCGCAGGACGAGGCCAGCGCGGCGGGGCGCATCCCCGAGGGCGCGCGGGTCCTGGTCGCGACCGGTCAGCAGCGGCTCGCCGCCTTCGGGACGATGCCCGGGCGGCGGGTCTATGTGCGCCAGATCGAGGCGGCACCGGCGGCGCGGCCACCCTTCGCGGACGGGCACTGGCTGGTGGGACAGCCGCCCTTTTCGGTGGCCGACGAGAAGGCGCTGTTCCGCGGGCTGGCGCTCGACTGGCTGATCGTGCGCAACGCCGGCGGCTCCTCGAGCCGCTCGAAGCTCGACGCGGCGCGGGAGCTCGGGATCGAGGTGGCGATGATCCGGCGCCCGCTGCAGCCCGAGGCGATCCGGCTCGAGAGCGTCGCCGCGGCGCTCGCCTGGGTGCGGAAGATGACGTGATGGACGAGCGGGTGCTGCGCGGCGCGGCCTGCATCGCCGAGGGCGAGGCCTGGCTCGCCGCGCGGGAGCCGCGCTTCGCCGCCGCGCCCGCCTCCACCGGCCCCTGGCCCGACCGGCTGAGGCCCGGGGGCTTCCCGGCGCTGGCGCAGGCGATCGTCAGCCAGCAGGTGAGCGTCGCCTCCGCGCGCGCCATCGGGGCGCGGGTGGAGGCGGCCGGGTTCCACGACCCGGCTATGGTGCGCGCGGCGGGCGAGGAGGCGCTCCGGGCCTGCGGGCTGTCGCGGCCGAAGGCGCGCTACCTGCGGGCGCTCGCCGGGGCCGGGATCGACTTCGAGGGGCTGGCCGCGCTGCCCTCCGACGAGGTGGTGGCGCGGCTCGTCGCGGTGCCCGGGATCGGGCGCTGGACGGCGGAGATCTACGCGCTCTTCGCGCTCGGGCGGGCGGACGTGTTCCCGGCCGGAGACCTGGCGCTGCAGGAGGCGGCGCGGCTTCTCTTCGACCTGCCGGAGCGGCCACGGGACGCGGCCCTGCGGGAGTTGGCCGAGCCCTGGCGGCCCTGGCGGGGGGTCGCGGCACGGGGCCTCTGGGCGTGGTACGGGGTGGCCAGGGCGCGCGAGGGGGTCGACTGAGGGGGCGCGGCTCCGTAGAGGGGGCGGGGCGGCAACGGGACGAGGGGTGCGATGACACGGGCATTGGAGAGCGGGCGCCGGCCCGCGGCATCGGGGCGGGCCGGATCGGTCGTGGTGTTCCTGCACGGCTACGGCGCGGACGGGGCGGATCTGCTGGGGCTCGCCGATGTGCTGTCGGAACATCTGCCGGACACGGTGTTCGTGGCGCCGGACGCGCCGGAGCGGTCGACGGCGAATCCGATGGGGCACCAGTGGTTTCCGCTGCCCTGGCTCGACGGCTCCGACCCCGCCGAGGCGGAGGCCGGGTTCCAGCGCGCCGCCGGGGATCTCGACGCCTATCTCGACAGCGTGCTGGAGGAGGAGGGGGTCGCGCCCGACCGCATGGTGCTCTTCGCCTTCAGTCAGGGAACGATGATGGCGCTGCATGTCGGGCTGAGGCGGGCCGAGCCGGTGGCCGGGATCGTCGGCTTCTCGGGCCGGCTGATGTGGCCCGAGACGCTGGAGGAGGAGATCCGGTCGCGCCCACCGGTCCTGCTTCTCCACGGGGACAAGGACGAGGTGGTGCCGCCGGCCTCGCTGCCCGAGGCGGCGGGGGCGCTGCAGGCTGCGGGGCTCGACGTCTTCGCCCACGTGATGAAGGGGACCGGACACGGCATCGCGCCGGACGGGCTCAGCGTGGCGCTCGCCTTCATCCGGGAGCGGCTCGGTCTCGAGAGCTGATCCGGCCCGGCGCCCGCCAAAGCGGCAGGCCGCCCCAATGGCGCGATCTTTTCGATGTCTTTAGACAAGCGTGCTTGCACATGGGGACCGAAGAGGGCAACCCGGCCCCGGGACCCTGACCGGGGATCGGCCCGGAGGAGAATTGCATGAAAGACGTCCAGCGCCCAGGCGAGACCCTGTCCGAATCGATCGGGCAGCACCTGAAGTTCAGCCTCGGCAAGGATGCCGGGCACGCCACCACGACCGACTGGCGCCTCGCCCTGAGCCTCGCGGTCCGCGACCGGATCGTGGATCCGTGGTTCGCCTCCACGCGGGCGACCTATGCCCGGCAGGGAAAGCGCGTCTACTACCTGTCGATGGAATTCCTGATCGGCCGGCTCCTCGAGGATGCGGCAGTCAATCTCGGGCTGATGGACGAGGTGACGGACTACTTCGCCTCCCGCAACATGGATGCGCGCAAGATCATCGCCGACGAGCCGGACGCGGCGCTGGGCAATGGCGGTCTCGGACGGCTCGCGGCCTGTTTCATGGAATCGATGTCGACGCTGGGCTGCCCGGCCTACGGCTACGGCATCCGCTACGAGCACGGGCTGTTCCGGCAGAGTTTCGAGGACGGGCGGCAGATCGAATCGCCGGAGGACTGGCTCGGCCAGAGCCACGCCTGGGAATACGAGCGGCTGGAGGCGAAATACCGCATCGGCTTCGGCGGGGTGGTGAAGACGCTCGGCGACCGCGCGGTGTGGCAGCCCGACGAGACGGTCGTCGCGCAGGCCTACGACACGCCGATGATCGGCTGGAAGGGGCGCTGGGCGAACACGCTGAGGCTGTGGTCGGCGAAGCCCGAGCAGGTCTTCGACCTCGGCCGCTTCAACGCGGGCGACTATTACGGCGCCGCGGAGCCGGAGAACCTGGCGCGGACGATCTCCCGCGTGCTCTATCCCGACGACACGACCGAGGAGGGCAAGCGGCTGCGGCTGAAGCAGGAATTCTTCTTCACCGCGGCCTCGCTGCGCGACATCCTGCGCCGCTTCGAGGAGGAGTACGACGATTTCGCGAGGCTTCCCGACAAGGTGGCGATCCAGCTCAACGACACCCACCCGGCGATCGCCGGACCCGAGCTCGTGCGGCTTCTGGTGGACGAGAAGGGGCTGGATTTCGAGCAGGCGGTGGAGATCGCCCGCGGCTGCCTCGGCTACACCAACCACACGCTTCTGCCCGAGGCGCTGGAGCGCTGGTCGGTGGGGCTGATGGGCGACCTGCTGCCGCGCCATCTGCAGATCATCGAGCGGATGGACGCGGCCCATGCCGAGGCCCATCCCGACCGCGAGGTGGCGATGATCGGCGACGGCGACGTGCAGATGGGGCCGGTGGCCTTCTCCATGGCGCACCGGGTCAACGGCGTTTCCGGCCTGCATACCGAGCTGATGAAGGGCACCGTCTTCGCGGAGCTGAACCGGCTCCATCCGGGGCGGATCGTGAACCAGACGAACGGGGTGACGCCGCGCCGCTGGGTGCTGGCGGCCAATCCGCGGCTCTCCGCCCTCGTCAGCGAGGCAATCGGCGAGGGCTGGATCGACGACCTGGAACAGCTCGCGCGGATCGAGCCGCTGGCCGAGGATGCCGCCTTCCGCGACGCCTTCGCGCGGGCGAAGCGGGACAACAAGTCCGACCTCGCGCGCTATCTCGGCGAGCGCGGCACGCCGGTCGATCCCGATGCGGTGTTCGACGTGCAGATCAAGCGCATCCACGAATACAAGCGCCAGCACCTCAACATCCTGGAGGCGATCGCCGCCTGGCAGGAGATCCACGACGCGCCCAACGGCGACTGGACGCCGCGGGTGAAGATCTTCGGCGGCAAGGCGGCGCCCGGCTATGTCTTCGCCAAGGAGATCATCCACCTGATCAATGCCGTGGCGGAGGTGGTCAACGCCGACCCGAAAACCCGCGACGTGCTGAAGGTGGCCTATCCGGCGAATTACAACGTCACGCTCGCCGAGCGGCTGATCCCGGCGGCGGAGGTCAGCGAACAGATCTCCACCGCGGGCAAGGAGGCGTCGGGGACCGGCAACATGAAGTTCGCGCTGAACGGGGCGCTGACCATCGGCACGCTCGACGGGGCCAACGTGGAAATCCGCGAGCTTGTCGGCGCGGAGAACTTCTTCCTCTTCGGCATGACCGCCAAGGAGGTGGTCGCGCGCCGCGAGGTCGAAGGCCATGCCGCGGAGGCGATCGCCGCCGATCCGCGCCTGAGGCGGGCGCTCGACGCGGTCCGGTCGGGCACGTTCGGGCCCGGCTTCGGGGGGATCGCCGACAACATCTCCGGCCCCGACTACTTCCTCGTCGCCTCCGACTTCACCGACTACTGGCGCGCCAGCCGGGAGGTCGCGGCGGCCTATCGCGACCGCGACGCCTGGACGCGGAAGGCGGTGCTGAACACCGCCCGGTCGGGCTGGTTCAGCTCCGACCGGACGATCCGCGGCTACATGAGCGACATCTGGGGGGCGGAGAGCCTGAGCGCCTGAGCGGCGCGTCAGGCCCGCCGGCCGCGCCGCGAGAGCGCCACGCCCGCGGCGGCGGCGAAGGCCAGCAGCAGGATCGCGGCCGCGAGCCCGCGCGGCGGCTCGACGGGCGCGGCGCGCGGGCCCGGCCGCGGCGGCTCGGGACGGGCGGCGGTCCGCAGCACCGGACCTGTCGCCTCCGTCGGCCCGGCGGCGGCGGTGCCGGCTTCGGGGAAGGCCGATCCGAGCGTGCCGCCGGGACGCGCGGGCAGGGCGAGGACGGAACCGGCCGCGGCGGAGCGCCCGGCAGCCGCGCCGCGGTCGAATCGCGGATCGGGAACGCCGCGGCGGCCGAGATCGAGGAATCGCGCGCAGACATCCGCGCCGGCGCTGACGGCGCAGCCGTCGAGGGCGCGGGGCACCGGGTCGGGCTCGCCGCGGGCGGCCGGCATCCCGAGGGGAAGGGCCGCGAGCACGACCGGGAGGAGGAGAGCTCTGCGCATGGGGTCGGCGTTTCCGGAGCGGCATTCGGAGGGAGTTCGGGGAACACGGTAGCGCGAGGAGGATTGCCAAAGCGTTAAGCGCCGGGAACGCGCACCCGGACCCCCGCATTGCCTCCCCGCGGGCAGCCCGGGGATCGCCCGAAGGCGCTTGCCCCGGTGACCGAACGACATAGGCTTGCACCATGACCCGACACAGCCACCACCCCGCCTCGTCGCCCGATGCCAAGACCATCCAGGCCCTGCATCAGGGCCGTCACGGCGACCCGTTCTCGGTCCTCGGGCCGCGGAGCGGAGAGGAGGGCCGCGAGGTCCGTGCGGTCGATCCCGGGGCCGAACGGCTGGCCGCCGTCACCGAGGACGGCGCAGAGCACGATCTCGCGCGGCTCGTCGAGGGCATGTGCGTGTTTTCCGGGCCGGTTCCGGGGGAGGGGCATTACTGGCTGCGCGGGCGCGCCGGCGAGGCAAGCTGGGACTACGAGGACCCCTACAGGTTCGGCCCGGTGATCGGGGACATGGACGAGTACCTCCTCGGCGAGGGGACGCACCAGAAGATCTGGACCGTACTCGGCGCCCATGTCCTGGAGCACGAGGGGCAGCACGGCACTCATTTCGCGGTCTGGGCGCCCAATGCGGAGCGGGTCAGCGTCGTCGGGCCGTTCAACCAGTGGGACGGGCGGCGCAATCCGATGCGGCTCCGCGGCGCGACCGGGGTATGGGAGATATTCCTGCCCAATATCGGCGAGGGCGATGTCTACAAGTACGAGATCCTCGGGAAGGGCGGCGAGCTCCAGCCGCTGAAGTCCGATCCGGTGGGCTTCGGCTCCCAGCATGCGCCGCAGAACGCCTCCGTGGTGCGCCACATCCAGGGCTATGGCTGGAGCGACGAAGACTGGATGCGGGCGCGCGAGGGGCGCAATTCGCGCACCGCGCCGATCTCGGTCTACGAGGTGCATCTGGGATCGTGGAAGCGGGTGGCCGCGGAGGGCAACCGCCCGCTTTCCTACAAGGAGGCGGCCGAGGAGCTGGTGGACTACGCCCACGACATGGGCTTCACCCATCTCGAGCTGCTGCCGATCAGCGAATATCCCTTCGACGGGTCCTGGGGCTACCAGCCGGTCGGCCTGTTCGCGCCGACGATCCGCTTCGGGCCGCCGCACGAGTTCCGCGACCTGGTGAACGCCGCGCACCGCAAGGGGCTGGGGCTGCTCCTCGATTGGGTGCCGGGGCACTTCCCGAGCGATCCGCACGGGCTGGGGTATTTCGACGGCACCCATCTCTACGAACATGCCGATCCGCGCGAGGGGTTCCACCAGGACTGGAACACGCTGATCTACAATTACGGGCGGGTCGAGGTGTCGAACTTCCTCACCTCGAACGCGCTCTACTGGCTCGACGAGTATCACGTGGACGGACTTCGCGTGGATGCCGTCGCCTCGATGCTCTACCGCGACTATTCCCGCAAGGACGGCGAATGGGTGCCGAACAAGGATGGCGGCCGGGAGAACTACGAGGCGATCGACTTCCTCAAGAAGGCCAATATCAGCGCCTATGGCGAGGCGCCGGGGATCATGACCGTGGCCGAGGAATCGACCTCCTATCCGATGGTGTCGCGTCCCGTGGACGAGGGCGGCCTCGGCTTCGGCTACAAGTGGAACATGGGGTGGATGAACGACACCCTGCGATACATGGCGAAGGATCCGATCTATCGCCGCTACGACCACCACCTGATGACCTTCGGCCTGCATTACGCCTTCTCGGAGAACTTCGTGCTGCCGATCAGCCACGACGAGGTGGTGCACGGCAAGGGCTCGATGCTCGGCAAGATGCCGGGCACGCAGCGGGAGAAGTTCGCCAACCTGCGCGCATATTACGGCTTCATGTGGGGGCACCCGGGCAAGAAGCTGCTGTTCATGGGCCAGGAATTCGCCCAGCCCTCCGAGTGGAACCACAACGCGCAGCTCTCCTGGGGCCTTCTCGAGGAGAAATCGCATAACGGGATTCGCCGGCTGGTGCGCGATCTCAACACGCTCTACCGGGCGGAGCCGGCGCTGCATGCGCTCGATTGCGATCCCGACGGTTTCCAGTGGATCGAGGCGGACGATTCCGAGGCCTCGGTCTATGCCTGGATCCGGCGGTCCGGCGGGCCGGACCCGGAAGCGGTCGTGGCCTGCAACTTCACGCCGGTGGAGCGCAGCTATACGCTCGGCATGCCGCAGGCGGGACGCTGGCGCGAGGCGCTGAACACCGACGCGCCGATCTATGGCGGAACCGGCGCCGGCAACCTCGGCGGCATCGACGCGGAGGAGGTGGCGCTCGCCGGCCAGCCGGCCCGCGCCGCAATCGTGCTTCCGCCGCTTTCAACGGTAATTTTCGTCAAGGAGGGCTGATGGCCCGGGGGGAAGTGATGGAGAACGTACCGAAGCGGCTCGCATCGAGGACCATGGCCTTCGTCCTGGCGGGCGGTCGCGGCAGCCGGCTGAAGCAGCTGACCGACCACCGCGCGAAACCGGCGGTCTATTTCGGCGGCAAGACCCGGATCGTGGATTTCGCGCTGTCGAACGCGCTGAATTCCGGCATCCGCAAGATGGCGATCGCAACGCAATACAAGGCGCATTCGCTGATCCGGCACTGCCAGCGGGGCTGGTCGTTTTTCCGCGCCGAGCGCAACGAATATCTCGACATCCTGCCGGCCTCGCAGCGCGTCAGCGAGGACAAGTGGTATGTCGGAACCGCCGACGCGGTGACGCAGAACATCGACATCATCGACAGCTACGGCATCGAGTTCATCCTCATCCTGGCCGGCGATCACATCTACAAGATGGATTACGAGCTGATGCTCGCCGAACACGTGGAGACCGATGCCGACGTGACCGTCGGCTGTCTCACCGTGCCGCGGGAGGAGGCGTCGGCCTTCGGGGTGCTGGCGGTCGACGACAGCCTGCGGATCACCTCCTTCCTCGAGAAGCCCGCCGATCCGCCGGGCATGCCCGGCGACGACACCAAGACCCTGGCCTCGATGGGCATCTATGTCTTCAAGTGGTCCTATCTGCGCGAGCTGCTGCTCGACGACCAAGACCTCGAAGGCTCGAAGCACGATTTCGGCGGCGACATCATCCCCCATATCGTGAAGACCGGGCACGCGCAGGCGCACCGCTTCACCGACAGCTGCGTCCGCCACCGGCCGGACGCGGCCGCCTACTGGCGGGACGTGGGCACCGTGGACGCCTATTGGCGGGCCAATATCGACCTGACCGATTTCGACCCCGAGCTCGATCTCTGGGACCAGAACTGGCCGATCTGGACCTATTCCGAGCTCGCGCCTCCGGCGAAGTTCATCCACGACGAGGAGAAGCGGCGCGGCCATGCCATCTCCTCGATGGTGGCGGGAGGCTGCATCGTCTCCGGAACCGAGATCCGCAATTCGCTCCTCTTCACGCAGGTGCACACCAACAGCTACGCCATGCTCGACCATGCCGTGCTGCTGCCGCGGGTGACGGTGGGACGGCATGCGCGGCTGACGAAATGCGTGGTCGATCGCGGCGTGACGATTCCCGAAGGCCTGGTCGCCGGGGAGGACCCTGAGGCGGATGCGAGGTTCTTCGAGGTGTCGAAGGGCGGCGTGACGCTGATCACCAAGCCGATGGTCGATGCCTGGAGCGCCGCGCAGTGATCCGCGTCCTCTCCGTCGCGTCGGAATGCGCGCCCCTCGTCAAGACGGGGGGGCTTGCCGACGTGGTGGGAGCCCTGCCGGGCGCGCTGGCGGCCGAGGAAGTCGAGATGCGGGTGCTGCTGCCGGGCTACCCGGCGGTGATGCGCGCCATCGGAGAGGGTGGCGAGATCCTCTCCCTCCCCGACCTCTTCGGCGGTCCGGCGCGGGTGATCGAGGCCGAAGCCGGCGGACAGCCGCTTTTCGTGCTCGAGGCGCCGCATCTCTTCGACCGGGGCGGGACGATCTATCTCGACGACGACAATCGCGACTGGTCCGACAACCCGGAGCGCTTCGCCGCGCTCTGCCGGGCGGGGGCGGAGATCGCCGGCGGCGCCGCGGAATGGCGGCCCCACCTGGTCCATGGGCATGACTGGCAGGCGGGTCTGCTGCCCTATTACATCGCGCGTTCGGGGTCTCGGGTGCCCTCGATCCTGACGATCCACAACATCGCCTTCGCCGGGCTTCTGGGCGCGGACGGGATCGGACGGCTCGGTCTCGACGAGGCCGATTTCCATGCCGGGGGATTCGAATACTGGGGCAAGGTCTCTGCGCTGAAGGCGGGCCTCGTCTGGTCGGACCGGATCACCACCGTGTCGCCCCGCTATGCGCGGGAGCTGACGACGCCGGAATTCGGGATGGGATTCGACGGGCTGATCTCCGAGCGCCGCGAGGCGATGCGCGGCATTCTGAACGGCATCGACCTGGAGCTGTGGAATCCGGCCCGGGACCCCGCCATCCGGCGGTTCCGCAGCTACCGGGGCAAGCGGCCTGCCGTGCGGGCGCTGGAGGCGGAGATGGGCCTGCCCGAGGGCGCCGGCCCGCTCGCCGTGGTGGTCTCGCGGCTGACCGAGCAGAAGGGGCTCGACCTGCTCCTCGAGGCGGTGCCGGGATTTCTGGCGCGGGGCGGGCGGCTGGCGCTGCTCGGCTCCGGCGACCGCGGGCTGGAGGCGGAGTGGCACGCGGCCGCCGAGCGCCACGAGGGGCTCGCGGTCCGCACCGGCTACGACGAGAACCTGAGCCACCGGATGATGGCCGGCGGCGAGGCGGTGCTGGTGCCCTCGCGATTCGAGCCCTGCGGACTGACGCAGCTCTACGGGCTGCGCTACGGCGCGGTGCCGGTGGTGGCGCGGGTGGGCGGCCTCGCCGACACGGTGATCGACGCCAACGATGCCGCGATGAAGGCCGGCGTGGCGACGGGGATCGTGCATGCGCCGGATTCGCCGGGCGACCTGGAGACCGCGCTGGAGCGGCTCTGCGATCTCCATGCCGATCCAGAGGCCTGGACGCGGATGGTGCGGAACGGGATGCGCCATCCCGTCGGCTGGGACGCCTCGGCGCGGGACTATGCCGATCTCTACCGGGAGCTGGTGCCCGCCGCATGACCACCCGCTACCCGATCGGTGCCGGCCGGAACGCGCCCCTCGGCGCGACCTTCGACGGCGACGGCGTGAACTTCGCCGTCTTTTCCGAGCATGCGCTGCGGATGGAGCTGTGCCTGTTCCCGGAGTCGGGCGGCGAGGTGCGCCTCGACCTGCCGGAGCGCGAGGGCGACGTCTGGCACGGCCGCATCTCCGGGCTGACCCCCGGCACCCGCTACGGCTACCGGGCGCACGGCCCCTACGCGCCCGAGAAGGGGCACCGGTTCAATCCCGCCAAGCTGCTGATCGACCCCTATGCCAAGCGGCTGACCGGCCATCCGAGCTGGGACGACGCGCTGATGGGCTACACGGTCGGCGATCCGGCGGCGGATCTCAGCCGCGATCCGCGCGACAGCGCCGCCTTCGTGCCGCGCTCGGTGGTGGAGGACCCGGCCTTCTGCTGGGGACGCGACCGCGCCCCGATGGTGCCGGTCGACCAGTCGGTCATCTACGAAGCGCATGTGAAGGGGGCCACCCGGCTCCACCCGCGCGTGCCCGAGCCGGGGACGTTCCTCGGCCTCGCCTCCGACCCGATGCTCGACCATCTCGTCGATCTGGGCGTCACCGCGGTGGAGCTGCTGCCGGCGCAGGCCTTCCTCACGGACCTGTTCCTGCACCGCAAGGGGCTGACGAATTACTGGGGCTACCAGACGCTCGGCTTCTTCGCGCCGGAGCCGCGCTACCTGACCCGCGGGCGGATCGCCGAGTTCCAGCAGATGGTCGCGCGGTTCCATTCGGCGGGGATCGAGGTGCTGATGGACGTGGTCTACAACCATACCTGCGAAGGCGACGAGCTGGGGCCGACGCTCGCCTTCCGGGGGCTCGACAACGCCTCCTATTACCGGCTGGAGCCGGATCCGCGCTACTACGTGAACGATACCGGCTGCGGCAACACGCTCAACGTGGAGCATCCGATGGTGCTCAGGATGATCATGGATTCCCTGCGCTACTGGGTCGAGGTCATGCATGTGGACGGGTTCCGCTTCGATCTCTGCGCGACGCTCGGGCGGGTCGGGGAGGGCGGCTTCGACCGCGGCGCGGCCTTCTTCGACGCGATCCGGCAGGACCCGGTCCTCGCCTCGGTGAAGCTCGTCGCCGAGCCCTGGGACATCGGCCCCGGCGGCTATCAGCTCGGGAGCTTCCCGCCGCCCTTCCTCGAATGGAACGACAAGTACCGCGACCGGGTGCGGATGTTCTGGCGCGGCGACGCGGGCTCGGTGCCGGGGCTCGCGGACAGGCTCACCGGCTCGGCGCTGCAATTCGACCATTCGGGGCGGCCGGCGACATCGAGCGTGAACCTCCTCACCGCCCATGACGGGTTCACCCTCGAGGACGTGGTCAGCCATATCCGCCGGCGCAACGAGGCCAACGGCGAGGACAACCGGGACGGCCACGGGGAGAACTATTCCGACAATCTGGGCGTCGAGGGGCCGACCGAAGACGCGGCCGTGCGCGCCGCCCGCGACCGGCGCAAGCGCAACATGATGGCGACGCTGATGCTGAGCCAGGGCACACCGATGATCCTCGCGGGAGACGAGATCGGCAACAGCCAGGCCGGCAACAACAACGCCTATGCCCAGGACAACGAGACCGGCTGGATCGACTGGTCGGCGGGCGATGCTGCCTTCCACGCCTTCACGCGCGCTATGATCCGGTTCCGCAAAGAGCATCCCCTCCTGCGCCAGAAGCGCTTCCTGCATGCGCGGGAGCGGACGGTGGACGGCCGCGAGGACCTGTTCTGGTGGCGGTCCGACGGAACCGGAATGACCGAGGCCGACTGGACGGACAGCACGCTCGACGCCCTCTCGATGGAGCTCAGAATGGCCAGCGGAACGCCCTGCTACGCCGAGACGGAGACCGCGATCTTCGCCGTCTTCAACACCGGCCCGGCGCGGCACTGGGTGCTGCCCGATCCGCCGGCGGGCGCCGGCTGGGAATGGCGCGTCGAGACCGCCGACCCGGACCGGGGACCGCGGCCGGCCTCGGGCAGCGTGGCGATCCCGGCCGAATCCGTCTCCGTCTTCGTGCTGGAGGAGCGGCCATGAGCGCGCGGGACGAGCTCGCCCGGCGGCTCGGCATCGTCGAGACCTATCGCGACGCGACCGGGACCGACCACGCGCTTTCCGGCGAGACACGGGACGCGCTGCTCGCCGCGATGGAGGTGCCGCCGGGCGACGAGGCGGCACGCCGGCGGCTCGAGGAGCTGGCGGAGGACGCGCCGCTGCCGCGCTGGCAGGTGGTGGAGGCGGAGACGGAGCTGCGGCTCGACGCGCTTGCAGGGCGCGGCTGGCGGCTGGCGCTCGAGGACGGCACGGAGCGGACGGGCGACGGCCCCGATCTCGGCGCGGTGCCGCTCGGCATCCACGCGCTGATGGCGGAGGGCGGGCGCCACTGGCTGCTCTCCGCGCCCGTCACCCTGCCGGAGCCGCCGCGCGCCTGGGGCATCACCCTGCCGCTCTACGGATTGTCGCCGGACGGGCGGATCGGAACCTATGCCGATCTCGCGCAGGCGGCCCGATCGCTCGGCGCGTCGGGGGCGGAATTCGTGGGGCTGAACCCGACCCATGCCGGCTTTCCGACCGATCCCACGGCGATCTCGCCCTATGCCCCGACCCACCGGGGCCGGCTGGCGGCGATGCATGTGGCGCCGAAGGCTGAACCCTCGCTGCCGGTGGAGGAGCTGCTCGATTACCGGGTGGCCCTGCCGGCGCGGATGGCGGCGCTTCGCGAGGAATTCGATGCCGGCGTGGCGCCGGAATTCGGGGCGTGGCGCGCCGGGCAGGACCCGGAGCTCGAGCGCTTCGCCCTGCACCAGGCGCTGTCGGAGCGGTTCGGAGCCTACTGGCCCGACTGGCCCGAGGCGTATCGCGACCCCGCGGGCGCGGCGGCAGGGCGCTTCGCGGCGGAGAACGCCGCGGCGCTCGCCTTCCATGCCTGGCTGCAATGGCGGGCCGAGACGCAGCTCGCCGCGGCGCAGGAGGCGGCGCTCGAATCGGGCATGCGCTTCGGACTCTATCTCGACCTCGCGGTCGGCACCCATCCGGCCGGCGCGGAGACCTGGGGGCAGCCCGATCTCTTCGCCCGCGGCGTCTCCCTCGGCGCGCCGCCCGACGCCTTCACTGCGGCGGGGCAGAGCTGGGGGCTCGCGCCGCTGCGCCCCGACACGCTGGCGGTGGAGGGGTTCCGGCCGCTCGCGGCGATCCTGCGCCGGGCGCTGGCCCATTCGAAACTGCTGCGCATCGACCACATCCTCGGATTCGAGCGGGCGTTCTGGGTGCCGCAGGGAGACGGCGCGGCGCCGGGCGCCTATGTCGCCATGCCGCGCGAGGCGCTGCTGGCGGTCGCACGGATCGAGGCGGCGCGGGCGGGCGCCACGGTGGTCGGCGAGGATCTGGGCAACATCCCCGAGGGGCTGCGCGAGGCGCTGGCAGCCAGCGGCGTGCTCGGCTGCCGGGTGGCCCAGTTCGAGCGCCACTGGGAGGCGCCGGAGATCACCTTCAAGCGGGCGGAGGAATACGCCCGCGGCGCGCTCACCTCCTTCGGCACCCACGACCTGCCGACCTGGGAGGGGTGGAAGGCCGGGCGCGACATCGACTGGCGCCGGCACCTGGGCGATCTCGATGCGGAAGGCCACGCCGCGGCGATGGCGGAGCGGCGGGAGATCGTCGCGGCCTTCTGCGCGCTCGTCGGCGGCGACGGCGTGGAGGATCTCCATTGCTTCCTCGCGGACACGCCCTCCCGGGTGGTCGCCTGCCAGATCGAGGACCTGCTCAATCGCGTCGAGCAGCCGAACCTGCCGGGCACGGTCCATGACCACCCGAACTGGCGCCGCCGGCTCGGGGTCGGGCCGGACACGCTGGGCCAGCTTGACGCCATGGCGTGCACCGCCACAATCATGACCGAGGCCGGAAGATAGGACCGAGAATGGAACCCGAGATCATCGAGACGCGGCCCATCGAGGGCCAGAAGCCGGGGACGAGCGGCCTCAGGAAGAAGACGCGGGTCTTCATGGAGCCGCATTATCTGGAGAACTTCGTCGAAAGCATCTGGCGCGGCATCGGCGGTGTCGCGGGCAAGACGCTCGTCCTCGGCGGCGACGGGCGGTATTTCGGCGACCGCGCCGCGCAGGTGATCCTCAGGATGGCGGCGGCGAGCGGCGCGAGGAAGGTGATCGTCGGGCAGAACGCGCTGATGTCCACGCCGGCGGCCTCGAACCTCATCCGCAAGCGGGAGACCGACGGCGGCATCATCCTGTCGGCGAGCCACAATCCGGGCGGGCCGGACGAGGATTTCGGGGTCAAGTTCAACACCGCGAACGGCGGCCCGGCGCCCGAGGAGGTGACGGCGCGGATCTTCGCGGCGACGAAGGAGATCGAGAGCTACCGCATCCTCGAGACCCAGGACTTGGACCTGTCGCGGATCGGCACCACGACGCTCGGGGGGATGGAGATCGAGGTCGTCGATCCGGTGGCCGACTACGCCGAGCTGATGGAGAGCCTGTTCGACTTCGAGGCGATCCGCGGGCTGATCTCGGGCGGGTTCCGCGTCTGCTTCGACGCGATGCATGCGGTGACCGGCCCCTATGCGCGGGAGATACTCGAACGCCGCCTCGGCGCGGCGGCGGGCAGCGTGCGCAATGCCGAGCCGCAGCCCGATTTCGGCGGCGGCCATCCCGACCCGAACCCGATCTGGGCGAAGGAGCTGATGGATGTCATGCACGGGCCGGACGCGCCCGATTTCGGCGCCGCCTCGGACGGCGACGGGGACCGCAACATGATCATGGGTCCGGGGATGTACGTGGCGCCCTCGGACAGCCTCGCGATCCTCGCCGCGAACGCGGAGCTGGCGCCGGCCTATGCGGACGGGATCAGGGGCGTCGCGCGGTCGATGCCGACCTCCCGCGCCGTCGATCGCGTGGCCGAGAAGAAGGGGCTCGACTGCTACGAGACGCCGACGGGCTGGAAGTTCTTCGGCAACCTGCTCGACGAGGGCCGGGTGCGGCTCTGCGGAGAGGAGAGCGCCGGCACCGGAGCCGACCATGTGCGCGAGAAGGACGGTCTCTGGGCGGTCCTGCTGTGGCTGAACGTGCTCGCCGCCTCCGGCAAGGGCGTGGGGGAGCTGGTCCACGACCATTGGCGCGAATACGGGCGCAACATCTACAGCCGCCACGATTTCGAGGGCATCGAGACGGCGAAGGCGGAGGCGCTGATCGACGATCTGCGGGGCCGTCTCGGCGAGCTGCCGGGGCAGAGCTTCGCCGGTCGCGAGGTGGAGGCGGCGGACGAGTTCTCCTATACCGATCCGGTGGACGGCTCGACGGCGGCGCAGCAAGGCCTGCGGATCTATCTGAAGGGGGGAGGCCGGATCGTGTTCAGGCTCTCGGGCACGGGAACGACCGGCGCGACGTTGCGCGTCTATCTCGAGGACCGGACGGAGGATCCGGCGGGCTTCGAGACGGACACGCAGGAGGCGCTCGGCGAGATCGTCGCCGCGGCGCACGAGATCGCCCGGCTCGAGCACCATACGGGCCGCACCGACCCCGACGTGCGGGCCTGATCCGCTACGCCCTTCCCTGCCTCCCGAAAGGACATCCATGACGTTGAAGGACCGCGTCTCCGCCGACACCGACACGGCGGAAGGCCTCGCGCAATTCTGCCGCCGGGCGCTGACCACGTCCGAGACCGCGTTCGACGCGCATCAGAGGATCGCCCGCTCGCTCGGGGGCCAGGTCGAGGAGGGGATCGCGAGGTTCGGCTTCTGGACCCCGGAGCTGCTGGACAACCGCATCCCGGACGGAGACGTGTTCCTCGAGGTGCTCTCGCCAACCGGGACGCTCGATCTCACGCGGGCGCACCAGACGGTGCCCTTCGAGCGGGTGTACCTGCCGGTGGCGCGCTACGAGGCCCATACCTTCGCCGCCGTCCGGGGCATGCGCGCCGGCACGCGGGAGGAGGGGGGCGACTTCTACGCCCTCGTCTGGCGCGACCAGAACGACGCGTGGCACCGCATTCTCGACCCGCTGGCCTCCTCGCTGCCCTTCGGCGCCTTCGCGCCGGCAGAGCTCTACGACCTGCACCGGATGCAGGCGGCACGGCGCGACAAGGCCTACTGGGCGGACCTGAAGGGCGACACCCCCCACAAGTTCGGCACCCCGACGAACATCCTGCAGATTCACGTGCCCACGGCGACGGCGGGAGGCACGCTCGCCTCGCTCACGCGGCAGTTCGAGCGGCTGGCCGAGCGGCTCAGGAACGACCTGCCCGAGGACGCGATGGACGAGATCTTCCTCGGCTACGACGCGGTTCAGCTGCTGCCGGTGGAGCCGACCACGGTCTACGAGGCCGGCCACGACTTCTGGTCGGAGACGCCGATGCAGGAAGGCGTGGTGGAGATCGAGCTGGTCCGCCCGGACACGACGAACTGGGGCTACGACGTGGTCATCTCGGGGATGGCGACGGTGAACCCGGTGCTGCTGGAGAGCGGGCGGCCGGACGAGCTCGCTGATTTCGCGGCCGTGCTGCACACCTTCCCCGGCAAGCCGAAGATGCTGATCTTCGACGTGGTCTACGGCCATTCCGACAATCAGGGGCTCGCGGCGCTGAACAGCCACTTCTTCGCCGGGCCGAACATGTACGGCCAGAATCTGGACTACAAGAACCCCGCCGTGCGCGCGATCCTGCTGGAGATGCAGCGGCGCAAGGTCGATTTCGGCGCCGACGGGGTTCGGGTCGACGGGGCGCAGGACTTCAAGTGGTGGGATCCCCAGTCCCAGGACCTCAAGCACGACGACGAATACCTGAACCTCATGTCGGGCCTCGTGCAGCAGGTGGCCGGCACCGAGTACCGGCCCTGGTTCGTCTTCGAGGACGGGCGCCCCTGGCCACAGGAGGACTGGGAGCTCTCCTCCACCTATCGCGCGGTGATCGAGCAGCACAGCGACGCCGACGTGTTCCAGTGGGGACCGCTGACCTTCGCCCACAACACGCCGTTCATCTACGGGTACTGGCTGTCGAAATGGTGGCGCATCAAGGAGATGCTGGCGCGGGGGGCGAACTGGATCTCGGGCACCGCGAACCACGACACGCTTCGCCGCGGCACCCAGGTGAACCCGAAGCTCAACATCAACACGCGGCTCGGCGAGACGCGGATGGAGATCCTCGAGAAGGCCTACGACAACCCGGCGGTCTCGATGCTGACCTATGCCGCCTTCCCGGGCGTGCCGATGGACTTCCTGAACGCGACGGCGCGCGCCAACTGGGGGTTCATCCGCAATCAGGACGACATCTACGGCGTGAAGGTGGTGGCGGAGGAGGCAATCAGCCTCAAATGGCAGGTCGATGCCTACCGCTACTCGGTGCCGGGCAATTTCACCCGGCTCAAGGAGCTCGGCTTCGAGACGCGCGAAGAGCTGGCGCGATTCTTCGAGTTCCTGCCGGCGCTCGTCGATGTCACCGAATACGATCTCGACCACATCGTGCGACTGTTGAACGGCGTGGAGCCGCCGCTGGCCGGGCCGGGCCACTTCACCGTGCAGGAGCTGAAGCGGATCGCGCGCGCCTGGATGGACGACATGCACGAATACTGCAACGTCGCCAATTCCACCTCCGCGCTCAATCCGATCCAGACCCGGTTCATGCTCGATCTGCGGAATTTCCGCAGGCGGAACCCCTGGCTGCGTGATAATCTCGGACCGGAGGATCATTTCGACTACATGCAGCCCGTGGACGGACGCACGGTGTTCACGAGCTACCGGAAGGGACCGGAGACGGAAGTGTACACGATCACGCATATGGAGGGCGGCGCGACCGACGACTTCGACCCGCTGCGTCTCAAGATCCCCGGTCTTGCCGGAGCGGGCTGGCGCTGCGCCCTGCGCACGCCGGGGATTGGGGACGATTACGTTTCCGGGCCGATCGTGCTGCACGATTCCATGGGGCTCGTCTTCGAAAGGAGTTGAGATGTCGAACAGGGTCGGACCGCTGTATCGCTACGGGGGCTTGGCCGCCGCCCTCGTCCTGGCGCTGCTGGCCGTGGTCGCGGCGATGCTCGACGGCGGCTGGTGGTGGGGGGTCGCGGCGCTGCTCGCGGCGCTCGTCGCGGTGGGGGTCCACGATCTGCTGCAGAAGACCCATTCGATCCTGCGGAACTATCCCGTCATCGGGCATATCCGGTTCTTCTTCGAGAAGATCCGGCCCGAGATCCGCCAGTACCTGCTCGAGAGCGATCAGGACGAGGAGCCGTTCAGCCGGGAAGACCGGTCGATCGTCTACCAGCGGGCGAAGGGGCAGGAGGGCGCGCGGCCCTTCGGCACAAAGAAATCGGTCTATGACGGCGGCTATGCCTGGATGACCCATTCCATCCATCCCACCCATATCGACCGGCACGAGTTCCGCGTGCGGGTCGGCGGGCCGCAATGCAGGCAGCCCTACGATTGCTCGCTCTACAACATCTCGGCGATGTCCTTCGGCTCGCTCTCGGGGGCTGCGATCGAGGCGATGAACAAGGGCGCGAAGATGGGCGGCTTCGCCCATGACACCGGCGAGGGGGGCATCTCGAAATACCACCGCCAGGGCGGCGACATCATCTGGGAGATCGGGTCGGGCTATTTCGGCTGCCGGAACGAGACCGGAGGATTCGATCCCGACATCTTCGCTCGCCAGGCCGCCGACTGCCAGGTGAAGATGATCGAGATCAAGCTCAGCCAGGGCGCGAAGCCCGGCCATGGCGGCATGCTGCCGGCGGCGAAGATCACCGCGGAGATCGCCGAGGCGCGGGGCGTGCCGATGGGCCAGGACTGCATCTCGCCGGCGGGCCATTCCGCCTTCTCGACGCCGAAGGAGCTCTGCCACTTCATCGGCCGGCTGCGCGATCTCTCCGGCGGCAAGCCGGTGGGCTTCAAGCTCTGCATCGGGCACCGCCGGGAATTCATGTGCATCCTCAAGGCGATGATCGAGACCGGCATCCTGCCGGACTTCATCGTCGTGGACGGCAAGGAGGGCGGCACCGGGGCGGCGCCGATGGAATTCGCCAACCATGTCGGCATGCCGCTGACCGAAGGGCTGACCTTCGTGCACAATTCGCTCCGGGGGGCCGATCTGCGCGACCGCATCCGAATCGGCGCGAGCGGGAAGCTGATCCATGCCTTCGACATCGCGCGGGCCTTCGCGCTCGGGGCCGACTGGTGCAACTCGGCGCGCGGATTCATGTTCTCGGTCGGGTGCATACAGGCGCAGGCCTGCCACACGAACCATTGTCCGACGGGGGTGACGACGCAGGATCCGCTCAGGCAGCGGGCGCTCGTCGTGCCGGACAAGGCCGAGCGGGTGGCGAGCTTCCACCGCAACACGATGCGGGCGCTGGCGGAGATGACCGGGGCGGCGGGGCTCGACGATCCGCGCGACTTCCTGCCCTATCACTTCATGAAGCGCGAGGCGGACGGGGACATGGTGGAAGCCTCCGATGTCTGGATGTACATGCCGACCGGCTTCTTGGTCCGGGACGTGGGCTTCGACGACGACGTCTACAGGCGGCGCTGGGACAGGGCGAGCGCGGAGACGTTCAAGCCGCCCGATCCGCAGGGGCGCCACCAGACCAAGGCGGACGTTGACAGCCCCGCCCAGGCTGCCGAATAGCCGCAAAAGCGCTGTCGGAATCCCGTCGGAGTCCCGTCGGATTCCTGTCGGGTTAATTTCCTTAACCTATGGGGCCGGGGGACCCGCCATCCGGGTCCCCCGGCTTCCTTCCGGCGGCGCGGATCACTCGGTCACGGCCTCGCCGCCGCGGGTCCGCCACAGCGAATAGCCGATGCCGGCGCCGAGGATGGCGAAGGTGACGCCGAGCGACCAGGCGGCGGGGAACTTCTCCCATCCCATCAGGTCGGCCACGAAGATCTTCGATCCGATGAAGACCAGGAGCACGGCCAGGGCCTGCTTGAGATACTCGAACCGGTGCAGGATCGCGGCGAGCGCGAAGTAGAGCGCGCGCAGGCCCAGGATGGCGAAGATGTTCGAGGTGTAGACGATGTAGGGATCGGTGGTGATCGCGAACACGGCCGGTACCGAATCCACCGCGAAGACCACGTCGGCGAACTCCACCGCCACGAGGGCGAGAAACAGCGGCGTCATGTATCGCACGAGCTTGCCGGTTTCGGGATCGGGCTTCTTGACGAAGAAGTCGTGGCTCTCGATCTCGTCGGTGACGCGGAAGCGACCGCGCATGAAGCGCACGACCGGGTTGCGGTGGAGATCCATCTCCTTGTCGGTCGTCACCAGCATCCTGATGCCGGTGAAGATCAGGAAGGCGGCGAAGATGTAGAGCACCCAGTGGTACTGTGAGACGAGCGTCGCGCCGAGGCCGATCATGATGCCGCGCAGCACGATGACGCCGAGGATGCCCCAGAAGAGAACCCGGTGCTGGTACATCCGCGGCACCGCGAAGAAGCCGAAGATGAGGGCGATGACGAAGACGTTGTCGAGCGCCAGCGACTTCTCCACCACGAAGGCGGTGAGGTATTCGGTGGCCGGACCGGCGCCGATCGAGAACCAGACGAGGCCGGCGAAGCCGAGGCCGATGGCGATATAGAGCGCCGAGAGTTTCAGGCTCTCGGCGACGCCGATCTCGTGATCCTCGCGATTGAGGACGCCGAGATCGAAGGCGAGGAGGGCAACGACGAGAGCGAGGAAGGTCGCCCAGAGCCAGAGCGGCTGGCCGAGGAATTCGGCGATGAGGAAGGCGTCCAAGACCGGTCTCCTGTGCGGGATGCCGAGCGCGGTCCGATGGCGGGAAAAGGACCGGGCTGGCATCGAATTTCGAGTTCGATGCGGCCCGACATCACGTCGCCAGAAGGCGCCGCCAGAGGGGCCCGGTCCGCCCCATCGACATGGGCACGCCGCGATGCGCTTCAAGGGGCGCCGGCGCGCAGGCCCCGGCCGGCGGGACGCCGCTCCGGCGGGCGGGACGGGTCAGGTGGCGATCAGCCGGTCCACGTGGCGGGCGCAGCCGGTGAGGGCGGCGTAGTCGTCCTCGACCATCCAGACGGCGAAGCGTTCCATGAACTCCGAGAAGCGGCCCTTGGCGCGGAACGCCTCGGCAAAGCCGTGGCGCTCCAGATGCGGGCGCACGGCATTGGCCATGCCGCCGACGATGTAGATGCCGCCGAAGGGCAGGTGGGTCAAAGCGAGGTCGCCGGCGACGCGGCCGAAGGCCCGGCAGAACGCATCGGCCGTGCGGCGGGCGGCGGGGTCGGCCCCTTCGGCGATCCGGGCGACGATCTCCGCCGAGGTCAGATCCGCCTCCGCGGCGCCGCTGGCCCAGGCATGGACGCGCTCGAGACCGCGGCCCGAAAGCACGTCCTCGACGCCGGGGAAGCCGTGATGGCGCGCGACGAAGCGCGACAGCTCCATGTCCTCGGCCGAGAGGACGGGAAAGGTGGTGTGGCCGCTTTCGCAGGGGGGGACGTAGCGCCCCGTCTCGGTGCGGAAGACCGGCACGGCGTTGAAGCCGGTGCCGAGGCCGATGACCAGCTGGGCATCGAGCTCCTCCCCCGCCGGGCCGGGGAGGATTCGGTGCAGGCTCTCGGGCGGCAGGACGGAGACCGCGTGGCCCTGGGCCTGGAGGTCGTTCAGGATCGAGGTGATCGCGGCGCCGGTGCTCGCCGCGAGCGCGTCGCGGTCGAAGGTCCAGCCGACATTGGTGAGCCGGCCGGTGCCGTTCATCACCGGGCCGGCCATGGCGATGCAGGCGCCGGCGCAGACGGGCCTGCCCATCTCCTCGAGATAGCGGGCGTAGATGGCGCCGAGCCCGTCATGGTCGGCGTTGCGGAAGCGGGCGATGCTCGACGTGTCGACGCGCCCGCCCTCGGCCAGTCCGACGCGGGTATTGGTGCCGCCGACGTCGGAGACGAGGCAGAGGCGGGTCACGCCAGCGCCTCGGCCAGGGCGTGGTAGCTGGCCTTGGGGGTGCGCGCCTGCGTGGCGTAGTCCACGTGGACGAGGCCGAAGCGCGGGCCGTAGCCGAGGTTCCACTCGTAATTGTCGAGAAGCGACCAGGTGAAGTAGCCGTGGACCGGCACGCCGTCGTCGATGGCGCGGCGGACCTGCGCCAGGTGGGCGTCGAGATAGGCGATGCGCTTCCGGTCGGTCACCGTGCCGTCGACGAGCCGGTCGTCCCAGGCCATGCCGTTCTCGGTGACGTAGAGCGGCAGGCCGCGGGTATAGCCCTCGTGGACGCGGACGAGGAAGGCGTGCAGCCCCTCGGGGTAGATCTCCCAGTCGAGCTGGGTCTTCGGCAGCGGACCCGGAACCTCCTGCAGCGCTGGCCAGGGACCGGGCGCCGGGGCGAGGAGCTTGCGAGTGTAGTAGTTGAGGCCGAGCCAGTCGAGCTTCGCCCCGATCAGGTCCATGTCGTCGGGCCAGTTCGGGGGCAGGTGGGGCCCGAGCCCCTCCATGAGGTCCTGCGGATAGGCGCGGTTCATCAGCCCGCCGAGGAAGAAGCGGTTGTAGTAGCCGTCATAGGTCTGCGCGGCGCGGCGCGCGCCGGGGCTGTCATCGGCGGGGACCGCGTATTCGAAGTTGCAGACCGCGCCCACGTTCGACACCTCGCGGTCGCGCAGCACCTCGACGGCACGGCCATGGGCGAGAAGGACGTGGTGCATGGCGCGGGCGGTGGCGCGGATGTCGCGCAGGCCGGGCGCGTGATGGCCGAGGAAGTGGCTCATCCAGGCGACGCACCAGGGTTCGTTGATCGGCGCCACCGACCACAGGCGGTCGCCGATCCGGTCGGCGACCACCCCGGCGAAATCGGCGAACCAGGAGGCCACGTCGCGGTTGCGCCAGCCGCCGAGATCGGCGAGCGGCGAGGGCAGTTCCCAGTGGTAGAGCGTGGCGGCGGGCTTCAGGCCGCGCTCCAGCAGCCCGTCCACCAGCCGGTCGTAGAAGTCGAGCCCCTGCGGGTCGGGCGCGCCGCGGCCCTCGGGCAGCACCCGCGCCCAGGAGGTGGAGAAGCGGTAGACATCGAAATTGCCGTCCCGCAGGAGATCGAGGTCGGCCTCCCAGCGGTTCAGGTGGTCGCAGGCCACGGCGCCGTCCTGCGCGCCCTCGACGTTGCCCGGCGTGGCGGCGAAATCGTCCCATTGGGTGCGCCCGGCGGCGCCATCCGCGTGGCCCTCGATCTGGTAGGCGGAGGTGGAGGCCCCGAAGAGGAAGCCTTCGGGGAAATCCGCGCGCGTGTTCTTCAGCATGGGTCCCCCGTGGCACTCCTCGGGGCGAACATAGGCGCGGCCCGGGGCGCGTCAAAACGCCCGGGGCGCGGCGGCCCGGAGCCCCCGCGCGGCCGCGGCAAGGTTTGACTTACGCCCCGCGTTTGTGAACCGTGGAGCGGCACTGTCTGCCGGTTGCGGTAACGCGGCGCGGAGACAGGACGGCAATTCAAGGGGGCGGCCGCCGACCGGGCCGCTGCGGAGGGAGAGAGACCATGACCACGAGACCGACCCGTTCGCTCTGGGCTGGCGCCGCGATCCTGGCGCTGGGCGCCGGCCTGGCCGAGGCGCAGGACCTGGAATTCCCCGTCGGCGAGGGGCCGTTCAGCTGGGACAGCTACACCGACTACGCCGACGCGCACGACTTCTCGGGGGAGACGATCGACATGACGGGGCCCTGGACGGGGCAGGACGCGGCGCTGGTGGAATCGGTGATCGCCTATTTCGAGGAGGCGACGGGCGCGACGGTGAACTATTCCGGCTCCGACAGCTTCGAGCAGGACATCGTGATCTCCACCGAGGCGAATTCGGCGCCGAACATCGCCGTCTTCCCGCAGCCCGGATTGCTGCGCGACCTGGCGGCGCGGGGCGCGGTCACGCCGCTGCCGCAGGAGACGGCCGACTGGATCGCGGAGACCTACGCGGCCGGCGAGAGCTGGGTGGATCTGGCCTCCTTCGAGGGGCCGGAAGGCACGTCGCAGCTCTACGCCTTCCCCTACAAGATCGACGTGAAGAGCCTCGTCTGGTACGTGCCCGAGCAGTTCGAGGAGGGGGGATACGAGGTCCCCGAGACCTACGAGGCGCTGAAGGAGCTGACCCGGCAGATGGCCGATGACGGGGTGACGCCCTGGTGCATCGGGCTGGGCGCCGGCGCGGCGACCGGATGGCCGGCGACCGACTGGGTCGAGGACATGATGCTCAGGGTCAACGACCCGTCGGTCTACGACCAGTGGGTGGCCAACGAGATCCCCTTCGACGATCCGAAGGTGGTCGCGGCGATCGAGGAATACGGCTGGTTCCTGCAGGACGGCTTCGTCAACGGCGGCCGCGAGGCGGCGGCGACGACCGATTTCCGCGACAGCCCGAGCGGGCTTTTCGAGTTCCCGCCGGAATGCTTCCTGCACAAGGCGGCGACCTTCATCCCGACCTTCTTCCCTGAGGGCACGGTGGTCGGCGAGGACGTGGACTTCTTCTACTTCCCCGCGCCCGAGGCGGGCGATCTCGGCCAGCCGGTGCTCGGGGCCGGCACGATGTTCGCGATCACCAGGGACAGCGAGACGGCGCAGGGCTTCATCGAGTTCCTGAAGACCCCGCTGGCGCACGAGATCTGGGCCGCGCAGGGCGGGCTCCTGACGCCGCATACGGGCATCAACCCGGAGGTCTTCGCCACCGATGCAAACCGGGCGCTGAACGAGATCCTGCTCGACGCGACGACCTTCCGCTTCGACGCCTCCGACCTGATGCCGGGCGAGATCGGCGCCGGCGCGTTCTGGACGGAGATGGTGGGGTTCACCACCGGAACGAGGATGCCGAGGCCGCCGCGGCGGCGATCCAGAGCCGCTGGGACACGCTGAAGAACTGAGGCGCCGGGTCCCGCCGGGCGGCCCCGCCCCGTCCGGCGGCGCCCGCCGGGCGGCGGGCGAATTCGGGGGCGCGGGGTGCGGCGCGGCTTGATTTGCCCGCCGTGGCCCGTAGAGGATAGCGCAGGGTCCGCCGGGGCCGGCCGGAACGAGAGGAGCGAGAATGCCTGTCGTCTTGCAGGGAATCGTCACGATCCTCATCGGGGTCGGGGGCTGCGTGGGGTATTTCTACCTCTCGAACCTGCTTCTCGACCGGGTGATCTTTCCCGCGAGGGGCGAGAATATCGGCCGCAACATCAGCCGCGCCAATGCGGTCCGGCCGTGGCTGTTCATGTTCCCGGCGATCTTCGTCCTCGGGCTCTATCTGGTCTATCCGGTGGTCGGCTCGTTCTTCCGCTCGCTCTACGGGCGCGACCCGGACAATTTCGTGGGTCTGGACAATTACTCCCTGCTGTTCCAGGGCGGCGACTTCTCCACCGCCTTCCTCAACAACATGCTGTGGGTGATCTTCGTGCCCGCCGCCTCCACCTTCATCGGGCTGGTCGCGGCGCAGCTCACCGACAAGCTTTCCTGGGGCAACCTCGCCAAGTCGCTGATCTTCATGCCGATGGCGATCAGCTTCGTGGGCGCCTCGCTGATCTGGAAGTTCGTCTATGCCAACGACCCGAGATCGGGCTGATCAACGCGATCCGCGCCACGCTGGGCTTCGAGAACCCGATCGACGTGCTGCAGATCCCGTTCTGGAACAACTTCTTCCTGATGGTGATCCTGGTCTGGATCCAGACCGGCTTCGCCATGGTGATCCTGTCGGCGGCGCTCAGGGGCATCCCCGAGGAGACGATCGAGGCGGCGATCCTCGACGGGGCGAACCCGTTCCAGCTGTTCTTCAGGATCAAGGTGCCGCAGATCATGCCGACGATCGTCGTGGTGTGGACGACGATCACGGTGCTGGTGCTGAAGGTCTTCGACATCGTCTACACGATGACGGGCGGAAATTTCGACACCGAGATCCTTCCCAGCTACATGATGGACTTCATGTTCCGCGACGACGGGCGCGCCACCTCGATCGCCTTCGTCATCATGATCGTGGTGCTGCCGGTGATGATCTGGAATATCGTGCAGGCCCGCAGGGAGATGCGCTGAGATGGGCCGCGAGGGAAGGAGCAGGTAATGGACAACATCGCCGGGCAGAAATCGGCGCTCTCCTGGGCCACCCATCTGTCGGTGCTGATCCTGGTGCTGGTCTGGCTGGTGCCGACGATCGGGCTCTTCGTCTCCTCCTTCCGGGAGCGCGACCAGATTTCGGAATCGGGCTGGTGGAAGGCGCCGTTCCCGGTGGAGCTGACCGCGCGCGGACGCACCGGCGCGGAGGCCGTGAAGGAGGGCGACGTCTTCGTCGTCACCGGCAACATCTACGACGACGAGGAGGCGGCGAGCTACTTCCCCGACGGCGGCGGCGACGTCGTGGCCTTCGGCACACGGGGCGTGAACCCGACCGAGTTCGAGGCCGGCAGCACCGCCGATCTGGGCGACGGCGAGAGCCTGACGGTGAACACCGACGGCAGCTACGAATGGCGCACGCCGGAGGATCCGGGCGATCGCGGCCAGCGGGTCTATTTCGCCGCGCAATCGCCGCCGGACTTCACGCTCGCCAATTACGAGCAGGTGCTGACGGCGGACAACATGGACCGCGCCTTCGTCAACACGCTGACGGTGACGATCCCGGCGACGATCATCCCGATCCTGGTTGCGGCCTTCGCCGCCTATGCGCTGGCCTGGATGGAGTTTCCCGGCCGCGGGCTGCTGATCGCGGCGGTGGTCGGCCTGCTGGTGGTGCCGTTGCAGCTCGCGCTGGTGCCGATGCTGAACCTGCACAACCGGATCGGGATCGGGCAGAGCTTCCTCGGCATCTGGTTCGCGCACACCGCCTTCGGCATGCCGCTCGCGGTCTATCTGATCCGCAACTACATGGCCGGGCTGCCGCGCGACATCATCGAGAGCGCCAGGGTGGACGGGGCGACCGATTTCGAGCTGTTCGTCCGCATCGTGCTGCCGCTCAGCCTGCCGGCGCTGGCGGCGTTCTCGATCTTCCAGTTCCTCTGGACCTGGAACGACCTGCTGGTGGCCAAGGTGTTCCTGCCCTCCGACGACGCCAGCAAGGTGATGACGGTGAAGATCGCCGACGACCTGCTCGGCTCCCGCGGCGGCGACTGGGGCATTCTCGCAACCGCCGCCTTCGTCTCGATCGCCGTGCCGATCGTGGTCTTCTTCTCGATGCAGCGCTTCCTCGTGCGCGGCCTGCTCGCAGGATCGGTCAAGTAACATGGCATTTCTCGACCCGACGACGGACCGGCCGATCGAAGCCGGTCCCCCGGACCCGGACTGGTGGCGGGGGGCGGTGATCTACCAGATCTATCCGCGCTCCTTCCAGGATTCGAACAATGACGGGGTGGGCGACCTCTCCGGGATCATCCACCGGATGGACTACCTGCGCCGCCTCGGCGTGGACGCGATCTGGATCTCGCCCTTCTTCCGTTCGCCGATGCGCGATTTCGGCTACGACATCTCGTCGTTCCGGGACGTGGACCCGCTGTTCGGCTCGATGGGCGATTTCGACGCGCTGATCCATCGCGCCCATTCCGCGGGCATCCGGGTGCTGATCGACCTGGTGATGAGCCACACCTCCTCGGACCATCGCTGGTTCAAGGAGAGCCGTACCTCGCGCGACAATCCCAAGGCCGACTGGTATGTCTGGGCCGACCCCAAGCCCGACGGCTCGCCGCCGAACAACTGGCTGTCGATCTTCGGCGGCTCGGCCTGGGAGTGGGAATCGGAGCGGATGCAGTATTACCTGCACAACTTCCTGATCGAGCAGCCGGATCTCAATTTCCACAACAAGGAGGTCCGGGCCGAGCTGCTGAACGTGGCGCGGTTCTGGCTCGACAAGGGGGTCGACGGGTTCCGCCTCGACGTGGTGAACTTCTACTTCCACGACAAGGAATTGCGGGACAATCCGGCGCTGGCGCCCGAGCACCGCAACGACAACACCGCGCCCTCGGTCAACCCCTACAACTTCCAGGACCATCTGTTCGACAAGACGCAGCCGGAGAACCTGGACTTCCTGGCCGATCTGCGCGCGGTCATGGACACCTACCCGTCGATCACCAGCGTCGGCGAGATCGGCGAGAGCCAGCGGGGCATGGAGACGCAGCGCGACTACACCTCCAACGGCCGGCTGCACATGGCCTACGATTTCGACTTCCTGGCCAACGCCTTTCCCTCGGGCAGCCGCATCCGCCACGTGCTCGAGCGCTTCGAGCGCATCGTCACCGAGGGCTGGGCCTGCTGGGCGTTCTCGAACCACGACACGGTGCGCTATGCCAGCCGCTGGGATCTGACGGAGAGCCAGAAGCGGCTCTACGCGGCGATCCTGATGACGATGAAGGGGACGGTCTGCCTCTACCAGGGCGAGGAGCTGGGGCTGGTGGAGGCCTACGTGCCCTACGAGGACCTGCAGGACCCCTACGGCAAGCGCTTCTGGCCGAAGTTCAAGGGCCGCGACGGGGCGCGCACGCCGATGCCCTGGAGCCAGGACCACAATGGCGGCTTCACCGATGCGCGGCCCTGGCTGCCGATAGCGGTGGAGCACGTGGAGCGGGCGGTGAACGTGCAGGATCCCGAGCCCGGATCGCTGCTGAACTTCTACCGCGACTTCATCGCCTTCCGCCGCACCCTGCCGGCGCTGGCCAAGGGCGGGCTGGAGATCCGCGAGGCGGACGACGACAAGTTGTGCATGATCCGCGACGACGGCGGGACCCGGGTCTACGTGGCCTTCAACCTCTCCACGGTGGACCAGGTGGTCGAGCTTCCCGAGGGCGAGTGGCTTCTCGAGACGGCGGCGCCCTTCGAGGCCCGGCTGGAGGGTCGGGAGTTGCACCTGCCGCCCCATCAGGGGGCGTTCGCGACGCAACGAGACCGATAGGGAGGCGAGAGGATGGCTGATCTGAAGCTGAAGGACGTGGCCAAGGCCTATGGCAGCGTCAAGGTGCTCGACCATATCGACCTCGAGATCGAGAAGGGCGAGCTCGTCGTCTTCGTCGGCCCCTCGGGATGCGGGAAGTCCACGCTCCTGCGGATGATCGCCGGGCTCGAGCGGATCACCGGCGGCACGCTGGAGATCGACGGGCGGGTGGTCAACGACGTGCCGCCCAGCCAGCGCGGCATTGCCATGGTGTTCCAGTCCTACGCGCTCTACCCGCACATGACGGTGCGCGACAACATGGCCTTCGCGCTGAAGATCGCCAGGAAGTCGAAGGACGAGATCCGGGAGCGCGTCGGCAATGCCGCGCAGATCCTCCAGCTCGATCCCTATCTCGACCGGCTGCCGAAGGCGCTGTCGGGCGGCCAGCGGCAGCGGGTGGCGATCGGCCGGGCGATCGTGCGCGATCCGCAAGTCTATCTCTTCGACGAGCCGCTGTCGAATCTCGACGCGGCGCTCAGGGTGGCGACGCGGATCGAGATCGCGCAGCTGAAGGAGCGGATGCCCGACGCGACGATGATCTACGTCACCCACGACCAGATCGAGGCGATGACGCTGGCCTCCCGCATCGTGGTGCTGGCGGGGGGCGGGATCAGCCAGGTGGGCACGCCGCTCGAACTCTACGAGAAGCCGCAGAACGAGTTCGTGGCGCAGTTCATCGGCTCGCCGGCGATGAACCTGCTCGAGGGCGAGGTGGTGGAGACCGGCGCGCGCACGGTGGTGAAGACGCGGGGCGGCGGCACGGCGGTCTCGACCTATCCGACCACCGAGGCCGACCGCGGCGCGACGGTGAAGGTGGGAATCCGGCCGGAGGATTTCGTCGAGGCGCAGGGCGACGAGTTCATCTTCGAGGGCAGCGTCGACATCACCGAGGCGCTGGGCGAGGTGACGCTGCTCTATTTCGAGACCGGGCAGGCTTCGATGGAGGACATGGAGAAGGGCGATGCGGCGGTGATCGCCAAGTTGCAGGGTATCCACAAGGACCTGCGCGGAAAGCGGGTGAAGCTCGGCGCGGACCCGTCACGGGTGCATGTCTTCCGCGACGGCATGTCGCTGCTCTACCGTTAACGGGGCGTTAAGGCGGGGCGGGGAGGCTCCGCCCATGCAGATCGAGACCGACCCGCCCGGACGGCTGGACTGGGAGCACTGGACCGCGACGGCGCCGCTGGAGCAATCCTGGGGATACGGCGCCGCCGCGGCGTACTTCGGCGCGCGGGTGGTGCGGGCGCGACTGGTCTCAGGCGGCCGGGTGGCGGGCGCGGCGCAGGTCGTGGGACGGCGGTTCGCCGGGATCGGACTCGGCTGCGCGGCGCGCGGCATCCACTGGCGGGAGGCGCCCCTCGCGGGCGCGGAGGCGGCGCTGGCCGGGGCTCTCGGCCGGGGCGCGCTGGTGATCGCGGGGGAGGCGGGGATCGCCCTGTCGGGGCGCCGGGCGATGGCGCGGCTGGCGCTCGACCGTCCGATCCGCCCGGCGATGGTGCAGAAATGGCGCAACCGGCTGAACCGCGCCGAGCGGCAGGGATTGTTCGTGCTCCGCGAGCGCGGCTGCCCGGACTGGCTCCTTCGGGCGGAGGCAGCGGCGCGCCGGCAGCGGCGCTACGGCGCGCTTCCGGCGCGGTGGCTCGGTGCGCTGGGGCGGGCCTGTCCCGGCAGCGTGGAGACCTGGGGCGCCTACCGGGAGGGGGCGCCCGTGGCCGGAATCACCACGATCCGGCACGGCGCGGTCCTGACCTATCATCTGGGCTGGTCGGGGGAGGCGGGGCGGCGCGCCTCGGCGCATCACCTGCTGCTCACGCGGGCGATCGAGGCGGCGGCGGAACAGGGCGCGGCGGCCGCCGATCTGGGCCTCCTGGACCCGGACCGGCTGCCGGGGCTGACGCGGTTCAAGCTCGGCACCGGTGCCGCGGCGGAGGAAATCCCCGCCATGCGGCTGCATCTCGCGGGGCCGGCGCGCGGCCTGCCGGCCGGCCGCGCCGCGGACGCGACCTGAGGTTCAGGCGGGCGCGTATCCGGCGAGCACCTTCTCGACCACGTTCTCGGGCACGAATCCCATCTGGACGAAGAAGGCGACCATGTCGAAATGGTTGTAGGCCTCGGCGATCTTGCCTTCCTTCACCCGCACCATGAGCTGGCCGGTGAAGTCGATCTTGGCGCCCGAAAGCCGCGACAGCGCCTTGCAGCGCAGATGCAGCGACAGCCAGTCGCCGCTTTCGACCACGTGCATGATCTCCATCTTCGGCACGCTGATCAGCATCAGCGTGGACTGGACGAAGGTGACGAAATCGTTCGGGTCGAACGCCATGTCGCTGCCGAGCCCGGTCGCGCTCGCATCGGCATGAAAGAACTCTTGAGCCGCGACCTCGTCGCCGCGGCGCCAGACGGTATCGAAAAACTCCTGCACTATGGAAACATGAGACATGTGCTCGGCCTCGCTCGGTCCATTACGCGCGTAGAAAGCCACATCAAGATGAAGGAAAGGTTGCCATTCACCGTAAGGTTGAATTTTGCCGCAGCTTCGCTGGCGGGCAGCACCGATCGGGAGGGGAAAGTGCAGGCTTCTGTTGCCAGGTGCCTGCGAACCCCGCCTTACCTTGCTAGAGGCAAGGGCTTCAGATTTCGGTCTTGATTACCGCTTAAGCGGCAACCGCAACCGGAGCATGATTGTTGTTGGCAATTATGCTTTACGGACCGATGACGGTGGTACCTCACCGGGACAAAGCCACACCTTTAGACGTCCGTCGATCCTGTTTCGGCCCCATGATCCGCCAACAATCGGATGTTTGGTGGAGCCGCCGGGTACCGCCCCCGGGTCCGATCCGCTTATTACGTGCGCGTTTATGTCCATAGTTCCCTTGCGGGAACGCTCTGAATATGCGCCGGACGGGAGCGGGTTTCAAGCTCTCAGACGTGGTTGATGACGATCGCGACGATTCCGACAGCGATCTCGACGGCGAAGAAGGTCCATTTCGGGCGCGAGGACCCGTCGAGAAGGATCGAGGTCAGCCGGCCGATGGCCGCGCCGCCCCAGGCGCAGCCGATCATGGCGTAGGCCGTCGGGTTGCCGATCAGGAGCGCGCCGGCGCCGAGGCCGACGAAGAGCGCACCGGAGGCGGCGCGCATCTCGCCCGGACCCATCGTCGAGCCCTCCTTCGGCGCGAGGTCGAGCTGGTCCATCGTGTAGCGCGGCGCGATCCAGCCGATCAGGCCGAAGCCGATGGAGACGAGAGCGAGGAAGATGTTGAGAAAATCGACCATGGAATCCTCCGGGGATGGTCAGGCGACCGGCGCCTGGCCGTTCGACGCCGAGAGCCCGCCATCGACGGGCAGGACGACGCCGTTCACGAAACGGGAATACGGAGAGAAAAGGAAGGCCACGGCGTCGGCGACCTCCTCGGGCTCGCCCGGCCGGCCCATCGGGATGCGCGCGGTCATCGCGGCATAGGCGTCGGCGTTATCCTCGAGACCCTTCGCCATCTCGGTCCGGGTGAAGGAGGGGGCCACGGCGTTGACGCGCACGCCCGAGCTGCCGGCATCGAGGGCGAGGCCCTGCACCATGAGCGTGAGCGCGCCCTTGGAGGCGTTGTAGGCCCAGCCGCCGAAATCGCCGCGCATCCCCGAGACCGAGGAGGTGACGACGATCTCGCCCCGCGACGCCTTCAGGGCCTCCCAGGCGGCGCGGATGGTGTTCTGGGTGCCGGTGACGTTGATGTCGATCACGCGGCGGAACGCCTCCTGGTCGACATCCTCCAGGCGGCCCATCTCGGCGATGCCGGCATTGGCGAAGAGCCCGTCGAGGGCGCCGAAGCGATCGAGCGTCGCGGCGACGAGCGCCTCGCAGGCGGCGGGATCGGAGATGTCGGCGGGATGGGCGAGGGTGCGGTCCGCCGGCATGTCGGCGGCGACCTCATCGAGCCGCTCGGCGCGGCGCGCGGCGAGGACCACGTTCGCGCCGAGCTCTCCGAGCCGCCGGGCGGTGGCGGCGCCGATGCCGGAGGAGGCGCCGGTCACGATGATCGTCTTGCCCTCGAAATCCATGATCGCTCCTGTCGGTTGCGCGTGTCGTGCGCCAACCGGGCCGCGGCGGGGAGGTTCCCGCGGCGCGGCCGCGATGGACGCGGGCGGCCTGCGACCTAGTGTGACAGGCAAATTCGGCCGCGAGGGAGACAGAGAATGTTCAAGGCACTGCTTGTCGAGAAGGACGACGAGGGCAAGACCCATGCGGGTGTCCGGGAGCTCGAGGAGGACCGTCTGCCGGAGGGCGACGTGACCGTCGCGGTGGAGTATTCGACGCTGAACTACAAGGACGGGCTCTGCATCGGGCCGGGCGGCGGGCTGGTCAGGACCTATCCGCACGTGCCGGGCATCGACTTCGCCGGCACCGTGGAGAGCTCCGACGACGACCGCTACGCGCCCGGCGACAAGGTGGTGCTGACCGGCTGGGGCGTCGGCGAGCGGCACTGGGGCGGCTATGCCGAGAAGGCGCGGGTGAAGGCCGACTGGCTGGTGCCGTTGCCCGAGGGGCTGAACACGCGGCAGGCGATGGCGGTCGGGACCGCCGGGTTCACCGCGATGCTGGCCGTGCAAGCGCTCGAGGATCACGGGCTGGCGCCCGGCACGGGGAAGCCGGTCCTCGTCACCGGGGCCTCGGGAGGCGTCGGCTCGGTGGCCGTCGCGATCCTGGCGCAGCTCGGCTACGAGGTCGCGGCGGTGACCGGACGGCCGGAGAACGAGGCCTATCTGACCGATCTGGGCGCGGCCGAGATCGTGCCGCGGGCGGAGCTGGCCGAGACGGTCAGGAAACCGCTCGAAGCGGAGCGCTGGGCGGGTTGCGTCGATGCGGTCGGCGGTGCCATGCTGGCGCGGGTGCTGGGCCAGATCGTCCAGGGGGGATCGGTCGCCTCGGTGGGGCTCGCCGGGGGAGCGGACCTTCCCGCGAAGGTCACCCCGTTCCTGCTCCGGGGCGTGAACCTCCTCGGGATCAACAGCGTCACCCAGCCCTACGACAACCGGCTTCGGGCCTGGCGGCGCATCGCCGGCGACCTGCCGATGGAGAAGCTCGAGTCGATGGTGGAGACCGCCACGCTCGAGGATCTGCCGCGGCTCGGCGCCGACATCCTGAAGGGGCGCGTCAAGGGCCGGGTCGTCGTGGAGGTGGCCGCCTAGGGGCCCGGCGCCCCGTCCCAACCGGCCGGTGCCGCACGGCCCGGCCATGCCAACCATGGAGTTAAGCGATGTTCTCGAAGATCATGTGCCCGGTGGACCTGTCGCATATCGACGAGCTGGGCAAGGCGCTCGAGGTCGCGGGCAATCTGGCGCGGACCTTCGACAGCGATCTGGTCTATGTCGGCATCGCGCCGACCGTTCCGGGCAGCGCGGCCCACAATCCCAAGGAATACGAGGCGAAGCTGAGGAAGCTGGCGACATCGGAGGGCGAGACCTACGGCGTGACCACCTCGACGGATGTGAGGACGGCGACGGACCCGACCGCGGCGGTGGATCATCTGCTGTCGGAGGCGGCGAAAGAGCTCGACCCCGATCTCATCGTCATGGCAACTCATACGCCGAACCTGATCGACCGCATCTGGTCCGCCCACGGCACCGCGCTGGCGCGCTCTACCAACGCATCGATCTTCCTGGTCCGAAAGTGACCTATGGTCACCTCGACAAAACGGAGTAAGGTCGGTTAAGCGACGCCGAGCCCGCGAAACGCATCCAACAAGGGGACACCCATGTCAGACACGAGCCCGGGACTGGACATCCCGTCGCCAGACGGTGAGGTCAACATGATCGACACCTCCTACGAGGTAGGTCAGGACAACTACCAGGGGCGGCTCGGTCCGCTCATCTTCGACGTCCACAACCCGGTCTTCCTGATCTCGTCGTTGACCGTGGTGGCCTTCGTGCTGGTGACGCTGATCTTCGAGGAGCAGGCGAGCGTGGTCTTCACCTGGCTCTTTACCTTCGTCACGACCACCTTCGACTGGTTCTTCCTCAGCGCGGCGAACATCTTCATCATCTTCTGCCTCGCCATCGCCATCTCGCCGCTCGGTCGGGTGCGGCTGGGCGGGTCGGACGCAACGCCCGACTATACCTACATGAGCTGGTTCGCGATGCTCTTCGCCGCCGGCATGGGGATCGGGCTGATGTTCTTCGGCGTGCTCGAACCCGTCTATCACATGCAGGTCTCGCAACCGCTCGGGCTCCAGGGCCCGTTCACCGACGGCACGCTCGACGAGAGCCTGATGGCCAATGCCCGCGCCCACGGGCTCGCCGCGTCGATCTTCCATTACGGGCTGCATCCCTGGGCGGTCTATGCCGTCGTGGCGCTGGCGCTGTCCCTGTTCACCTACAACAAGCAGCTGCCGCTGTCGCTGCGCTCGGCCTTCTATCCGCTCCTGGGCGACAGGGTCTGGGGCTGGCCCGGGCACTGCATCGACATCGTGGCGGTCTTCTCGACGCTCTTCGGCCTGACCACGTCGCTCGGGCTCGGGGCGCAGCAGGCGACTGCGGGGATGCATTACGTATACGGCACGCCCGACACGCTCAACATGCAGATCATTGTCATCATCTGTGTGACCGCCGTGGCGCTCATCTCGGTGGTGCGGGGGCTCGACGGCGGGGTGAAGGTGCTGTCGAACATCAACATGCTCTTCGCGGTGTGCCTTCTGCTCTTCGTCTTCCTGGTCGGGCCGACGCTGCGCATCCTGTCGGATTTCGGTATCGGCCTGGTGACCTATCTGCGGGACGTGGTCCCGCTCTCCAACCCGATCGGGCGGAGCGACGCCAGCTTCCGCGAGAGCTGGACCTCGTTCTACTGGGCCTGGTGGATCTCCTGGTCGCCCTTCGTCGGCATGTTCATCGCCCGCGTTAGCCGTGGCCGGACGGTGCGTGAATTCGTCACCTGCGTGGTCCTGATCCCGACCCTCGTGGCGGTCTTCTGGATGGCCGTGTTCGGCGGCACCGCGATCAACCAGGTCCTGACCGAGACAACGCAATCCGGCGTCTACCAGAACGTGATCGAGAACTACGACGCCTCGATCGCTATGTTCGCGATGCTGGGCGAACTGCCGCTGACCTCCATCGCCTCGACGCTGGCGATCATTCTGGTGCTGGTGTTCTTCATCACCTCGTCGGATTCCGGCTCGCTCGTGATCGACACGATCACCGCCGGCGGCAAGACCGAGGCGCCGACCGCGCAGCGCGTGTTCTGGGCGACGACGGAAGGGATCGTGGCCATCGTGCTGCTGATCGGCGGCGGCCTCGAGGCGCTGCAGGCGATGGTGAACTTCACCGGGATCTTCTTCACCGTAGTGCTGCTGTTCCTGTGCTGGGCGACCTTCGAGGGTCTGAGGACCGAGCCGCGGACCAAGGCCAGCTTCGGCTGATCGGGTGACATGACGCCGCGCCGGCCGGGAGCGACCCGGCCGGCGCTTTCCGTCGCCGGCTCGGGCCCTAGCTCGCGCGGCATGGCCGACGACAGCTCTCCCATCCTTCTGTGGTTCCGCCGCGACCTGCGGCTGACCGACCATCCGGCGCTCGACGCCGCCGCCTCGAGCGGCCGGCCGGTGATCCCGGTCTTCGTCCATGACGAGGTGGTGGAGGGATACGGCGCGGCGCCGAAATGGCGGCTGGGCCTCGGCGTTGCCGCTTTCGCGGAGCGGCTGGAGGAGATCGGCTCGCGGCTGATCCTGCGGCGCGGCCGGGCGAGGGAAGTGCTCGACGCGCTGGTCGGCGAGACGGGGGCCGGCACGGTCTGGTGGACGCGCGCCTACGACCCGCCCTCGATCACGCGCGACCGGGGGGTGAAGGCGGCGCTGGAGGAAAGGGGCTGCGAGGCGCGGAGCCATCGCGGTCATGTGCTCTTCGAGCCCTGGAGCGTCGAGACGCAGCAGGGGGAATACTACAAGGTCTATACGCCGTACTGGCGGGCGGTGAAGGATCGCGATGTGGGGATGCCGCTCTCGGCGCCCTCGGAGCTGCGCGCGCCGGAGAGCTGGCCGGCGAGCGCGGATCGGGCGGAGTGGGAGATGGGCCGGGAGATGGACCGCGGCGCGGCGGTCGTCGGGCGCTATCTCAACGTGGGCGAGGCGGCGGCGCAGACCCGACTGGGGCTGTTCATGCGCGACCGGGTGGCCGGCTACGAGAAGCGGCGCGACCATCCCGGCGTGGACGGCACTTCGCAGCTCTCCGAGAACCTGACCTACGGCGAGATCTCGGTCAGGTCGTGCTGGCATGCGGGGCAGCGGGCGCTCGACGAGGGCAAGGACGGCGCGGCGACCTGGCTGAAGGAACTGGTCTGGCGCGACTTCGCCTATCACCTGCTCTATCACACGCCGCGGCTGATGACCGACAACTGGCGCAGCGAATGGGATTCCTTCCCCTGGAACGAGGACGAGCGCGTCGCCGAGGTGATGGCCTGGAAGCAAGGGCGCACCGGCATCCGCTTCGTCGACGCGGCGATGCGCGAGCTCTACACCACCGGCCGGATGCACAACCGGGCGCGGATGATCGTGGCCAACTACCTCACGAAGAACCTGATGAGCCACTGGAAGATCGGCTGCCGGTGGTTCGAGGACAAGCTGGTGGACTGGGATCCGGCGTCGAACTCGCTCGGCTGGCAATGGGCGAGCGGTCCGGGGCCGGATGCCGCGCCCTATTTCCGCATCTTCAACCCGGTGACCCAGCTCGACAAGTTCGACCGCGATCGCGCCTATGTCATCCGGTTCCTGGCGGAGCTCTCCGACGATCCGCCCCAGGACGCGCTGAACTTCTACGCGGCGATCCCGCGGCGCTGGTCGATGTCGCCGGACGACGCCTATCCCGAAACGCCCGTCGTCGGACCCAGGGAGGGGCGGGAACGGGCGCTCGAAGCCTACAACAATCGCGATTTTTGAGCCACGCTTTCGCAATCGTTACGGGAACCTGCTCGACAAGCCAGGCGGGCTCTGGAACGTGACGGCCATGCGACATTCGCGGCTCCTGACCAGACGCAGCTTCCTCGGCACCGGCGCCCTTGCAGCCCTCGGCGCCTGTGCGCGACCGCCGGCTCCGCCGCCGCCGCCGATCCTCCCGCCGGCGCCGCCGCCCCCGCCGCCGCCGATGCCGGCCCGCTACGGCGCGATCCCGAGCGAGCCTTATCCGGTGCCGGCGATCCCCGGCGGGATCGTGCCGCCGGAACTCTGGCGGCAGGATGTCGCCAATCCCTATCCCGACATGGCCGTCGGCGGCGTCGTGGTCGATCCCGACGATGCCTATCTCCATTTCGTGCAGCCGGACGGGCGGGCGCTGCGCTACGGGATCAGCGTCGGCCGGGCGGGATTCGGCTGGCACGGCGACGCCGTGGCGCAGTGGAAGCAGAAATGGCCGCGCTGGAAGGTGCCCGAGGAGATGGCCGAGCGGCAGCCGGAACTGGCACCCTACACGGTGTCGAACGGCGGCATGGCTCCGGGGCCGGAGAACCCGCTCGGCGCCCGGGCGATCTATCTCTTCCAGAACGGAGAGGACACGCTCTACCGCATCCATGGCGGCTGCGAGCCGGCCTATCTGGGCAAGGCGGTCTCCTCTGGCTGCATCCGGATGCTCGACCAGGACGCGATCGACCTCTACGAGCGGGTGGAGAACGGCGCGCCGGTGCGCGTGCTGCGCTCGGTCCGGCCGGCGAAGTTCGTGATGATCTACTGACAGTGCCCGGATGCCGCGGCAAATTCGCCGTGGCACCCCGCCCGGCGGGCGTCTAGGTTCCCCCGAACAGGGGGTGTCGATGACCATTCTGACGACGATCGAGGGGCAGGAGAACCTGCCGCGCTATTTCAGCCGGGTGTTCGCGGTGGCGCAGGACATGGCGGCTGGGCGGCTCGACATGGTGTTGCCGGACGGGCGGCGCTTCCGCGCCGAGGGGCGCGCGCCCGGACCGGAGGCCGAGCTCCGCCTCCACGACCCCGACCTTTTCGCGCGGATGGTCCGGGAGGGCGACATGGGCTTCTGCGAGGGCTATGTCGACGGTGCCTGGTCGACCCCGGACCTGCAGGCGTTGATGGATCTCGTCCATGTCGCCGGCGACGACATGTATGACGGCTTTCCGGCGATGGGGCTGGTGCGCGCCTTCGAGCGGCTGCGCTTCTGGCTCAACCGCAACTCGAAGCGGCAGGCCCGGCGCAACATCGCGGCGCATTACGACCTCGGCAACGCCTTCTACGCGCTCTGGCTCGACGACACGATGACCTATTCCTCCGCCCGGTTCGAGACCGGGCAGGAGAGCCTGGAGGCGGCGCAGCGGGCGAAATACGCCTCCATGGTGGACGAGATGGGCGCCAGGCCCGGCGACCACGTGCTCGAGATCGGCTGCGGCTGGGGCGGGTTCGCGGAATACGCGGCGAAGGAGCGGGGGCTCAGGGTCACCGGCCTGACGATCAGCCGGGCGCAGCACGAGTACGCGCGGCGCCGGATCGCGGATGCCGGGCTCGGCGACCGGGTGGAGATCGTGCTCCGCGACTATCGCGACGAGGCCGGGACCTATGACGGCGTCGCCTCCATCGAGATGTTCGAGGCGGTCGGGGAGCGCTACTGGCCGGTCTATTTCGACGCGCTGCGCAACCGGCTGCGGCCGGGGCGCAACGCGACGCTGCAGGTCATCACCGTGCAGGAGGCGCGCTGGGAAGTGTATCGGCGGGCGCCGGACTTCATCCAGAAATACATCTTTCCGGGCGGCATGCTGCCCTCGCGCGGGGCGCTGATCTCGGAGATCCGGCGCGCCCGGCTCGGGCTCGTGCGCTCGGTGGAGTTCGGCGAGAGCTACAGCCGGACGCTCCGGCGCTGGCACGCGGCGTTCGACGCGCGCTGGGACGAGGTGCAGCGGATGGGGTTCGACGAGCGGTTCCGGCGGATGTGGACGTTCTATCTCACCTCCTGCGCGGCGAGCTTCGAGAGCGGCAATTGCGACGTCGCGCAGATCACCGTGACGCGGCCGGCCTGATCCCGTGGGCGAGGTGTTCCTCCATGGTCCGCTGCTCGATCCCGAGCTTCGCCGCATCGTCCTCGGCTGCGAGCCGGCGGGGCGGGCGGCGACCCTGTCCGACCGGCGCGTCGAGGTCGCGGCCGGGGGAGCGGGCGCGGTCCTGTGTGCCGCACCGGGCGAGAGCGTGTCGGGGTGGCTGGTGCGGCTCGACGCGGTGGCGGCGGAGCGGCTCGACTTCTACGAGGACGGGCTCGGGCAATGCCCGGAACCTGCGGAGATCCGAGCCGAAGGCGGGCCGGTGACGGCGACGCTCTATCGCCGGCCCGGAGCGGAAGGCGCGGGACGCCCCTGGGATCTTTCCGGCTGGCAGGCGGAGCGGGGCGCGCTGGCCCGGCGCACGGCGGCCGACATCATGGCGATGGTCGGCCGCATCGGCCGCCGCGAGCTGCGCTTCCGGGTGCCGATGATCCGGGCGCGGGCGGATGCGGCGCTCCGCGCGGCGCGGACGCCGATGCCCACCGAGCTCAGGTCGGACCTGCACCGCGACAGGGTGGAGGTGGTGGGGAACCGGCAGCCCTATTGCCACTACTTCGCCGTCGGCGAGACGCGGTTGCGCCATCCGCTCTACGGCGGCGGGACGAGCGCGCTGGTGGAGCGTGCGGGTCTGCAGATGACCGATGCCGTCACCGTCCTGCCCTACGATCCGGGACGCGACCGGGTGCTGGTGGTGGAGCAGTTCCGCTACGGCCCCTGGCTCCGCGGCGACCCCTATCCCTGGGTGCTCGAGCCGGTGGCCGGACGCGTCGATCCCGGCGAGGCGGCCGAGACCACCGCCCGGCGCGAGGCGCGGGAGGAGGCGGGCGTGGAGATCGGGGCGCTGCACCGGGTGGGCAGCTATTATCCGAGCCCCGGCGGGGTCAGCGAATACATCGAGAGCTTCGTCGGCCTCGCCGACCTGCCCGAGCGCGAGGAGAGGTTCGGCGGGCTCGACGCGGAGAACGAGGACATCCGCGCCCATGTCGTCCCCTTCGCGCGGGCGATGGAGCTCGCCGGCACCGGGGAGGTGGACACCGCGCCGCTCCTGCTCTCGCTGCTGTGGCTGGACGCCGCCCGGAACCGCGGCGCCTTCGCTTGAGTTCGCCCCGACCCCGGCCTAGGGATGGCCGGCACGAGGACCGAGGAGGAGCGCGCGACATGACCATTCACAGCGATCTGGCCGCCGCCGTCGGGAATACGCCGCTGATCCGGCTGAAGGGCCCCTCGGACGCGACGGGCTGCGAGATTCTCGGCAAGGCCGAGTTCATGAATCCGGGCCAGTCGGTGAAGGACCGCGCGGCGCTCTACATCATCAAGGACGCAGTGGAGCGCGGGCTGCTCGAACCCGGCGGCACGATCGTGGAGGGCACGGCCGGCAATACCGGGATCGGGCTCAGCCTCGTCGGCGCGTCGATGGGCTTCCGCTCGGTGGTGGTGATCCCCGAGACGCAGAGCCAGGAGAAGAAGGACATGATCCGGCTCGCCGGCGCCAAGCTCGTCGAGGTGCCGGCCGTCCCCTACAAGAACCCCAACAATTACGTGAGGTATTCCGGCCGCCTGGCCGAGGCGCTGGCCCGGACCGAGGAGCACGGCGCGATCTGGGCCAACCAGTTCGACAACACCGCCAACCGCCGCGCGCATGTGGAGACGACGGGCCCCGAGATCTGGGAGCAGACGGAGGGCAAGGTCGACGGCTTCATCTGCGCCATCGGCACCGGCGGCACGCTCGCCGGCGTGGCGGAGGCGCTCCAGCCGAAAGGCGTGAAGATCGGCCTCGCCGACCCCGAGGGGTCCGGCATGTACAAGATCTATACCGGCGAGGCGAACGAGGGCGATTCGATCACCGAAGGCATCGGCCAGGGGCGGGTGACCGGCAATCTGGAGGGATTCACTCCCGATTTCTGCTACGCGATCCCCGATGCCGAGGCGCTGCCGATCGTCTTCGACCTGCTGCAGGAGGAGGGGCTCTGCATGGGCGGGTCCACCGGCACCAACGTCGCCGGGGCGATCCGGCTGGCCCGGGAGCTCGGCCCCGGCCACACGATCGTCACCGTCCTGTGCGATTACGGCACCCGCTACCAGTCGAAGGTCTTCAACCCCGGCTTCCTGCGCGAGAAGGGGCTTCCCGTGCCGCAATGGCTCGTCGACGACCGGACAGCCGCCCTGCCAACGGTGTTCGAGGAGACATGATCCGTCGTGCGGCTTCGCTGGCGCTGTGGATCTTCCTGGCGCTGGCGTCGCCCCTGGCGGCTCAGGAGGCGCCCCAGCCCGACTACCAATCCTGGCAGGAGCTCTCCGATCGCGCCCAGGAGGCCCTCGAGGCCGATGCGGGGATCGGTCGCCTCGAGGAGTTGCGCGGGCAGCTGGCGGAGCGGCGCTCCGTCTTCCTGTCGGCCCAGGACCTGCACGCCGCGCAGATCGATACCGTCGAGGGCCAGCTCAACGCTCTCGGTCCGGCCCCCGCCGAGGGCGAGCCGGCCGAAAGCCCGGAGATCGCCGACCGGCGCCAGTCGCTGAACGCGCAGCTCGAGAAGCTGCGTGCTCCGGTCAGGCAGGCGGAACAGGCCTATACCGCGGCCGACGGGCTCATCGCCGCCATCGACCGCCAGATCCGCGACCGGTACGTGGCCGAGCTGTTCGTCCGGGAGCCCTCGCCCCTGATGCCGACGAACTGGCCGCGGGCGGTCTCGGCGACCCTCGATACCGGGCGGACCCTGTGGAACGAGGTGCAGGCCAGCTGGCGCGACGAGACCCGTCGCGCGCATGCCGTCGAGACGCTGCCGCTGGCGCTGCCGATCCTGATCATCGGGCTGCTGCTGCTGTTCCGCTCCTCGTGGTGGGTGCAGCTGCTGCAGTTCTGGGCGGTCGGGCATACGCGGCGGGGCCGGGGCGTGCTCGGCTTCATCCTCTCGCTCGGGCAGATCACCTTCCCGCTCGCCGGCGCGTTCCTGATCGCCGCCGCCGTGGAGGTCACGGGCTTCGCCGGGCCGGTCCTGACGGAGCTTGCCGGGGCGCTGATCATCGTGGTGGTCCCGGTCGTCGCCGGTTTCTGGCTGACCAAGGCGCTGTTTCCTGCCGACCGGGCCGGGCCGCTCGAGTTCGAGGACCAGCTTTCCGCGAAGCTGCGCCGCTACGGCCGGCTGCTGGCGGTCGCGACCACGGTGGTGATCGCGCTCCGGGTGGGCGCCGAGCTCACCGACCGGTCGGGGGTCGGGATCTCGATCGTGCTCTACCTGCCGCGGCTCGTCCTCGCCTTCCTGCTCTTCCGGATCGGGCGCCTGCTGACGCAGGCGCGGCGGAAAGGGGAACAGGGCGAGGACGAGGGGCGGACGCTCTCCGGCTCCTTCACCCGGCTGTTCGGCCGGCTGATCGCGCTGACCGCGATCGGCGCGGCGCTGCTGACCACGGCGGGCTTCGCCAACGCCACCGAGTTCCTGCTCATCCCGGCGATCGAGACGCTGGCGCTGACGGCGCTCGTGCTGACGCTCCAGCGGCTCGTCCACGATCTCTACGCGCTGGTGACCGACAGCCAGGAGGGGTCGATCGACGCGCTCGCCCCGGTGCTGATCGGCTTCGCGCTGACGCTGGCGGCGCTGCCGCTCTACGCGCTCATCTGGGGCGCGCGGGTGGCCGACCTGACCGAGATCTGGTCGAGGTTCCGCGCCGGGTTCAGCTTCGGGCAGACGCGGGTCTCGCCCGCGGATTTCGTCACGTTCCTGCTGGTCTTCTTCATCGGCTACGCGCTCACGCGGTTCGTGCAGGCGACGCTCAGGAACTCGGTCCTGCCGAAGACCAAGATCGATGTCGGCGGACGCAACGCGATCGCCTCGGGTCTCGGCTATATCGGCATCTTCGCCGCGCTGATCGTCGCCGTCACCTCGGCGGGCATCGACCTGTCGAGCCTCGCCATCGTCGCCGGCGCGCTCTCCGTGGGCATTGGTTTCGGCCTTCAGAACGTGGTGTCGAACTTCGTCTCGGGCATCATCCTGCTGATCGAACGGCCGATCAGCGAGGGCGACTGGATCGAAGTGAACGGCGAGACCGGATACGTGCGCGACATCTCGGTGCGCTCGACCCGGATCGAGACCTTCGACCGCAGCGACGTGATCGTGCCCAACGCCGACCTGATCTCCGGGACGGTGACGAACTGGACGCGCGGCAACAATGTCGGCCGCGTCATCGTGCCGGTCGGGGTCGCCCATGGCAGCGATACCCAGAAGGTCGAGGAGATTCTGGACGGGATCGCCCGGGACCACCCGATGGTGCTCCTGAATCCGCCGCCCTTCGTCTATTTCAAGGGGTTCTCCACCAGCAGTCTCGATTTCGAGATCCGGGCCTTCCTGCGGGACGTGAACTTCGTGCTGAACGTCCATACCGACATGAACCACGCCATCGTCCGGCGATTCCGGGAAGAAGGGATCGAGATCCCCTTCGCGCAGACCGATCTGTGGCTGCGCAACCCGCAAAGCCTCCAAGGCAAGCGGAGCCCGCCGCCGCTCACCCGCTCGAGCGGCCGGCCGCAGGGGCTGGACGCCGATGGGGACGCCGGGGGCGCGGACGGCGACGGGCGTTGACCGCCTCTTGACCTTCCAGCGGCTGGAATCCCTATCTCCGGCGGGATGATCGGAGGGGCGCCATGAACATCGGCACCGTCGCGGAGCGCACCGGCCTGCCGCCGAAGACGATCCGCTACTACGAGGAGGCGGGGATGATCGCGCCGGCGCGCGGAGCGAACGGCTACCGCGCCTTCTCGGAGCAGGACGTGATGAAGCTCGGCTTCCTGGCGCGGGCGCGGGATCTGGGCTTCTCGCTCCGGCAATGCCGGGACCTGCTGGCGCTCTGGGAGGACCGGGGCCGGGCCTCGGCCGACGTGCGGCGGCTGGCGCAGGGGCATCTGGCCGAGATCGAGGCCAAGATCGCCGATCTCGTGGAGATGCGCGACACGCTGTCGAACCTGGTCGGCGCCTGCGCCGGCGACACACGCCCCGATTGTCCGATACTGGCGAGCCTCGCGCGCGAGAACGGCGCGAGCTGAGACGGAGACCGAGATGGAAAAGACCGCAACGCTCTACCGCATGGTCATGGAGACGCATCTGTGTCCCTCGGGGCGCAAGTCCCTCTGGCTGCTCCGGCGGCACGGATACGAGATCGACGACCGCCACCTGACGAACCGCGAGGACGTCGAGGCGGTGAAGCGCGAGTTCGACGTGTCGACGACGCCGCAGACGGTGATCGGCGGAGAGCGGATCGGCGGCTACGAGGCGCTGCGTCGGCATCTGGGCGAGCGCGTGCGGGAAAAGGGCGGGACCACCTACACGCCGGTGATCGCCATCTTCGCGGTCGCGGCGCTGATGGCGCTCGGGCTTTCCTGGGCGATGTTCGGGACGCTCCTGAGCGTGCGCGCCGTGGAGTGGTTCATCTCGATCTCGATGTGCTTCCTCGCGGTGCAAAAGCTGCAGGACGTGGAGAGCTTCTCGACGATGTTCCTGAACTACGACCTGCTGGCACGCCGCTGGGTGCCCTACGGCTATCTCTACCCGTTCGGGGAGGCGCTGGCGGGCATCCTGATGGTCGCCGGCGCGCTCGTGTGGATCGCCGCGCCGGTGTCGCTCTTCATCGGAACGGTGGGCGCGGTGTCGGTGTTCAAGGCCGTCTATGTGGATGGGCGCGAACTGAAATGCGCCTGCGTGGGCGGCGGCTCCAACGTGCCCCTGGGGTTCGTCTCGCTGACCGAGAACGTGATGATGGTGGCGATGGGGCTCTGGATGCTCCTGACCTAGAGCATCGCCAGAAGGGCGGGGGAGGGCTCGCCTGTCACCACGAGGCCGCGGGCGCGCTGGAAGGCGGCGATCGCCGCCTCGGTGCCCGAGCCGATCACGCCGTCCGGCGTGCCGGAATCGTAGCCGGCGCGGTTCAGGCGGCTCTGGAGGGCGATCCTCTGGTCCTTCGTGAGCCCGTAGCGGTCGGGCGGGAAGCGCCCCTCGATGCCGCCGCCGCCGGCGAGCCGGTTGGCGAGATAGCCGACGCCGAGCGCGTAGTTGGTGGAATTGTTGTAGCGCTTGATGACGTCGAAATTCGGATAGACGCGGAAGGACGGCCCGCCCGGCTGCGGCGCGATGAGGCGGCCGCCCGAGGTGCCGGGGGTCGCCTCCAGCGACCAGGGCTGGCCCTGTCTCCAGCCCGAGCGGGCGAGGTAGTTGGCCGCGGACGCGAGCGCGTCGGTCGGGTCCTCCGACCAGATGTCGCGCCGCCCGTCGCCGGTGAAATCCACCGCGTAGGCCTGGTAGGAGGTGGGGATGAACTGGGTGTGTCCCATCGCGCCGGCCCAGCTTCCGACCAGACGGTCGGGCGTGGTGTCGCCCCGCTCCAGGATCTCGAGGGCAGCGACGAGCTGGCTCTCGAAGAAGTCGCCGCGCCGGCCCTCGTAGGCGAGGGTCGAGAGCGCGGAGACCACCGGGATCGCGCCGCGGCGCTCGCCGAAATTGCTCTCCACGCCCCAGATCGCGGCGACGACCTCGGCATCGACGCCGTAGCGCGATTCGATGGCGCCGAGGGAGGCCTGCTGCCGGGCGAAGGCGGCGCGGCCGCGCGCCACCTTCTCGTCGTTCGCCGCGATCTGGAGATAATCCTCGAGCGTGCGGGTGAACTCGGTCTGGTTGCGGTCCCGCTCGATCACGCCGGGCAGGTAGCCGGCGCGGGCGAAGGCGTGGTCGTAGGTGGGCGCGGAGACGCCGCGGGAGATCGCGCGCGGGCGGAAATCCGCCACCCAGGCCTCCCAGCCCGGGTTCGCGAGCGCCGGCATGACTTCCTCCTCGGGGGCGGGCGCGAGGCCCGGCGGGCCGGCGCAGGCAGAAATGCCCGCCGCCATGAGCCCCAGGCCGGCCTGCCGGCGGGTGATCTGCATCGCTCTGCCTCCGCTTGTTTTCCCGCACCTTGAATCGCGCCGGCCCCCGGGGCAAGGGGGCCATTTCCCTCGTGCCGGAGGGTGCCTATCTGGCAGGCCATGAGCGGACGCCCGCATACCGTGCTCGACATCGTCGAGCGTCTGGACCGGGAGACGGGCCGGACGCGGGTGACGGTGGACGACTTGGTGCGCGCCTTCGGGGCCTCGGCCTTCCTGCCGATCATGATGGTCCCCGCACTGCTCGTCGTCTCGCCGCTCTCGGGCATCCCGCTCTTTTCCAGCGCCTGCGGCCTGACCGTCGCGCTCGTCGCCGCGCAGATGATCTTCGGTCGGCAAAATCTCTGGCTGCCGCCGGTGATCCGCCAGCGCCAGATCTCCGGCGCGCGGCTGCATGGCGGCATGCGGCGGCTCCGCGGCCTCGCCGACTGGATCGACCGGCACACCCGCGACCGGCTGATGGTGCTTGTCGGTCCCGCCGCCCATACGGCGGTCCTCGGCGGCTGCCTGGTCTGTGGCCTGGCGATGCCGTTCCTGGAGATCGTGCCTTTCTCCTCGTCGATCCTGGGACTCGCCATCCTGTGCTTCTGCACCGGGCTGCTGGCGGCGGACGGGCTTCTGGTTCTGGCGGGCCTGGTGCTGATGGCGGCGGCCTTGTCGGTCCCGGTCGCGATCACGCTGGGTCTGGTGGCAACCCTCTGATTGCAGCGGCCCCGCTCTGCCTCTACCGTCGCGAAAAGCCGGACCCGGAGGGATTGATGGGCAAGGTCATCACGGTGGCGCAGCAGAAGGGGGGATCGGGCAAGACGACGCTCGCCGCGAATCTCGCCGTCGCGCTGGTGCGGTCCGGGCATTCGGTTGCCGTCGTCGATACCGATCCGCAGGGCTCGCTCGGCCGCTGGTTCATGGCGCGGGACGAGGCGGGAGAGACGGGCATGGATTTCTCCACCGCCTCCGCCTGGGGCGTGGGCTACGAGATGAAGAAGCTGGCGCGAGTGCACGACTTCATCCTCGTGGACACGCCGCCGAAGGTCGATTCCGACCTGCGCCCGGCGCTGCGGGAATCCGACTTGGTGCTCGTTCCGGTGGCCACCAGCGCGGTCGATGTCTGGGCGCTCGACTCGATCCTCGACTTGGCCGAGCGCGTGGACGTGCCGGCGATGGTGGTCCTCAATCGGTTCAAGGCCGGAACGCGGGTCTCGGGCGAGGTCGGCAGGCTGCTGGAGGAGCGGCAGGTGCACCGGGCCGAGGCCGTGCTCGGCAACCGCGTGGTCTATGCCGAGGCTCTGGGCCAGGGCCGCGGCGTGCTGGAGATGGGGCGCGGGGCCTGGACCGGCGAGGTGGAGACCCTGCGCGACGAGATCGTGGCCGCGCTCGAGGGGTGAGGGCCTAGCGGCGGGGCAGGAGCACCGCGACGGAGGCGGCGAAGCAGGCGGCCACGGTGTAGGCGCAAAGCGCCGTCAGGACCGCGAAATTCCCCAGGACGAAGGCGGCCACCGCCAACGGCAGGGCCAGCACGAGGGTGGTGACAAACAGAATCATCGACATTTTTGCGGCGCCTCCCGTGTTTTGCGGCCAGTAAGACACGCCCGGCGCCCGTTGCAAAGTAAAGAATTGACGACGGACCGGCATTGTGCATCGCGTTGCGCCGCGGAACGGATGCGGCAGGACTGTGTTGGCGCCCTGTACCGGGCCCGATCGGGCCGAATGTGGAGGGTATCATGCTGCAACGTCTCATTCGCGCCGCAACCGGCATCCTGAGCCGCAAGTCCCGCACTCCCCGGCGCAGGCCGGTCCGCGGCCATTCCTCGCCGAAGGCGCAGCTCGCGAAGGGCGCGATGCGGACGGCGAAGAAGCACCTCTGAGGCCCGACCCGTCCCGGCGGACGGGGCAGCAGGCCACCCGAGACATCGAGAGCCCGGCGACGATCCCGCCGGGCTCTTCGCGTTTGGACTGTGGTCCGTGCACAGGTGCGGCGGATCGGCCGGCCCCGATGCGGGGAGGAACGTTGCCCGGCCGGAGCGGATGTGGCAAGCGGTGTAACGACGCATAATCACAGGTCCATCCGCAGATGCCCGATTTCGCCGCGCGCCGCAGGATAATGGTCGATACGCAGGTCCGCCCGTCCGACATCACCCGCTTCCCGATCATCGAGGCCATGCTGACGATCCCGCGGGAGCTCTTCGTGCCGGACCGGCTGAGGGAGGCCGCCTATCTCGGAGGCAACCTGCCGATCGGGCCGGGCCGCACGATCCTCGATCCCCGCACGCTGGCGAAGATGCTGAACGCGCTCGACGTGGGCCCCCGCGATCTGGTGCTCGATCTGGGGCCGGGATACGGCTATTCCACGGCCGTGCTCGCCCATCTCGCCGAGGCCGTGGTCGCGGTGGAGCCGGACGAGCCGCTCGTCACAGAGGCGGAGGCCGCGCTCGCGGAGGTCGGGATCGACAATGCCGCGATCCAGAGCGGTGCGCTGGTCGACGGGATGCCGAAGCACGGGCCCTACGACGTGATCGCGGTCCAGGGCGCGGCGGAGGTCATCCCGGAGGCGATCACGGACCAACTGGCCGACGGGGGCCGGATCGCCTGCCTGTTCGTGGAGGACCGGCTCGGCATCTGCCGGCTCGGCATCAAGGCGGACGGGCACGTCAACTGGCGCTACGCCTTCAACGCATCTGCCCCGGTACTGCCGGGATTCGAACGCAAGCCGGAGTTTACGTTATGAATTTCTGTCGTCCGGCCGTTCTTGGAATGGCCGTGGTCGCGTTTCTCACTGGCGGGCTGCCCGCGCGAGCGGAAACGCTGACCGATGCCCTGATCCTGGCCTACCGCCATTCGGGCCTTCTGGAGCAGAACCGCGCCGTGCTGCGGGCGGCCGACGAGGACGTTGCGACGGCGCTGGCGCAGCTCCGGCCGATCATCAATTACACGGTGTCGGCGCAGCAGTTCTGGACCTTTCCCAACGACGCGCCCGGCAGAACCATCGGGGGGGTGCAGTTCCAGGACACGCAAGACGAGAGCCAGACGACGGCGGATATCGCTATCACCATGGATCTTCTGCTCTACGACGGCGGCCAGACCCGGCTCGGCATCGACGTGGCGAAGGAGACGGTGCTCGCCACCCGCGAAGCGCTGACGCAGGTGGAGCAGCAGGTGCTGTTCGACGCCGCCTCGGCCTATCTCGCCGTGCGGGAGGCCATCGCCTTCGTCAATCTCCGCCGCTCGAATGTCGGTCTGCTCGACGAGCAGCTTCGCGCGTCTCGGGAACGCTTCGATGTGGGCGAGGTGACGCGCACGGACGTGGCTCTCGCCGAAAGCCGGCAGGCAGCGGCGCGGTCGCAGCTCGCCGCGTCGCTCGGCGACCTGGAGGTGGCGAAGGCGCAATATGTCCGCGCCGTCGGCGTGGAGCCGGGGGACTTGGAGGAGGTCACCTGGGAGCCCGACGTGCCGCCGAGCCTGGAGGCCACCCAGCGGGTCGCCCGGCAGATCCATCCGCTGATCCGCCAGGACATGCGCGGGATCACCATTGCGGAACTGAACGTGCTGCGCGCCGAGGCGGCGCGGCGGCCCGCCGTCAGTCTCAACGCCTCCACCGGCATCGACAAGGAGTTCCAAGAAGAGGTGCGGCTCGGCCTGCAGATGAGCGGCCCGATCTACCAGGGCGGACAGCTGAGCGCCGCCTATCGCCAGGCCGTCGCGCGCCGGGACGAATCGCGGGCCGACCTGCACATCACCACGGACGATGTCCTGGAACAGGTCAGCGGGGCCTGGTCGGCCTACGAGGTGGCCCAGGCGAGCATCGACGCGGGCCAGCTCGAGGTGCGGGCGGCGCGCGTGGCGTTCGAGGGGCTCAAGGAAGAGGTTAGTCTCGGCGCCCGGACGACGCTCGACGTGCTCGATGCCCAGCAGGATCTCGAGGACGCGATCGCCGGCCTGATCTCGGCGCGGATCTCCCGCATCAGGTCGGGCGTGCAGATTCTCTATACCGCGGGTCTGCTGACGGTGGAGCAGCTCGGGCTCGGCATCACCACCTACGACCCAAGCGCCTATTATCAGGCGGTCGAGAACGCGCCGACGAGCCGCTATATCTCGCCGCAGGGGCAGAAGCTCGATAAGCTGATGAAGTCCCTCGGCCGGCAATAGGAGCTGCCCGAAACGAAACGCGCCGCGCCCGGAAGGGGCGCGGCGCGCGAATCGTAAAAGGTGGCGAGGCTGTGGCGCCGGTCTCAGGCGGCCTCGGCCTGCGCGGCGTTGCGGCGCTCGCTTTCCTCGCGGCTGAGGGCGACCGAGGTCCGGACCCCTTTCTTGACGAATTCCATCAGGCCGGTCACGACGCGCTCGTTGGGATCGATGCCGGCGCATGTCAGCACCTCGCGCCCGTCGCGCGAGCGCGCCCAGCGCGCGATCTGGTCGGGGCCGTTGCCGTATTTCTTGTCGTCGGCGATCGCATCGTCCAGTGCGGCGAGGACCACGGCGGCGAAGAGCTTGCGCGCGCGGTTGCCTTGCTCGTGGTTGAATGCGGTTCCATCAACGAAGTCGGACATCGTCGTTCCTGTTCTTGCTCTTGGCGGTGGACGTGCCGCCCCTTATGGGGGTTGGGCCGGCCCGGGTGGCCTGAAATCTCGGAATGTCACCTATGCGCATGCTGCATGGCGGAGGACGTGAGGGCAGCGGTTACGCATGTTGCACGACCGCTGAAGGACCGATATAGGCGCGCTCAGTCGCCCATCAAGCATTTCGTCACGGTTTCGACACATGGCCAAGATAAACGGCAACGAGATTCGGCCCGGGAACGTCCTCGAGCACAACGGCGGCCTCTGGGCGGCGGTCAAGGTCGACCACGTGAAGCCCGGCAAGGGCGGCGCCTTCGCCCAGGTCGAACTCCGCAATCTGCGCAACGGCTCGAAGCTGAACGAGCGCTTCCGGTCCGCCGACAAGGTGGAACGCGTGCGGCTCGAGCAGAAGGACCAGCAGTTCCTGTACGAGACGGACGGGATGCTCGTCTTCATGGATGCCGAGACCTTTGAGCAGATCGAGCTGCCGGTGGAGATCCTCGGCGAGCGGCGGCCGTTCCTGCAGGACGGGATGACGATCCAGATCGAGTATTACGAATCCGAGGCGCTGAACGCGACCCTGCCCCAGAAGGTGACCTGCACCGTGGTCGAGACCGAGCCGGTGGTGAAGGGGCAGACGGCGGCGAACTCCTTCAAGCCCGCGGTGCTCGATAACGGAGTGAAGGTGATGGTGCCGCCCTTCGTCGGCCAGGACGAGGAGATCGTCGTCGATACCGGGTCCATGGAATATTCCGAGCGCGCCTGATCCTCAGGCGCCGAGCCGGTCCAGACAGCCTTCCACCATGCCGCGATAGCCGCCGCCGAAGAGGCGCAGATGCACCAGCGCCGGCCAGAGCTGGTAGAGCGGGCGTCGTGCCTCCCAGCCGGGATCGAGCGGACCGTAGGCCTCCCAGAAGCTCTCTCGCGGGCGGCCGAACAGCGTCAGCATCGCCAGATCCACCTCCGCATGGCCGTAATAGCAGGCCGGGTCGATGAGGCCTGAGAAGTCTCCGTCGAAGAGAAGGTTGCCGGACCACAGATCGCCGTGGAGAAGGCTCGGCGCCGGGTGCTTCGGCAGGCGGCCGCCGAGATCCCCGGCGAGCCGTTCCAGACGCCGGACAAGGGGGGCGGGCAGCGCCTCGGGCCAGGCGAGGAGCCGCCTCTCCGCCCAGAAGCCCGGCCAGTCCGTGGTGGGCGCCGCGGGGCAGGGGACCGGGCCGAAGGCGTGATCCTCCCGCCATCCGAAGCCCGCACCCCGGCAGGCATGGAGGCGGGCGACGGCGCGCCCGGCCTCGGCATATCCGCTCTCCGTCCCCGGCCGGCCCTCGGGCAGCCGCGTCATCACCAGGAGGCCGGGCTCGGCGAGAACGATCTCCGGCGCCGGGCAGCCCGCCGCGGCGATGGCCCGGAGCATCCCGGCCTCGGCCTCGACCGGGCCGCCCCGCTTGGCCACCAGCCGCCGGCCGTCGGCCAGGGTGATGGCGCGCACGCTCGAAACGTCGCCGCCGGCCAGCGGCGCGCTCCGCTCCACAGCCGCGCCGAGCCGGGAGCCGATATCGGATTCGTCGCTCACGGGAGCGGAACGCAACCGGGACGGAACGGTTCACGAGACCGTTACGTTGGCCGGGACCATCAGGAAGGAGAATGTCTCAATGGGAGAGGCGCAGTTCGAGTTGGCGTGGATCGATTACGCGATCGTCGCCGCTTATTTCGTGGGGGTCCTGGCGCTCGGTCTCTACCATTCCAAGATTCGCGGGGAGGAAGCCGACGACTACTTCCTGGCGGGGCGAAATCTCGGCTGGTTCGTGATCGGCTTCTCGCTCTTCGCCTCGAACATGAGCGGGTCGAGCTTCGTCGGGCTGATGGGCGGCGCCTATGCCAACGGGATCGCGATTTACAATTACGAATGGACGGCGGCGATCGTTCTCATCGCCTTCGCGATCTTCATCCTGCCCTCCTATCTGCGCGCCCGCATCGCCACCACGCCCGAATTCCTCGAGAAGCGCTACGACGTCCGGTCGCGGAGGGCGTATTCGCTCTTCACGATCCTCGCGGTGATGCTGATCGACGTGGCCGGCGCGCTTTATGCCGGCGGGCTGGTGATCGCCAACACCTTCGCCTTCCTCAACATCTGGACGGCGACCGCGGTTCTGGCGCTGATCGCGGGGCTCTACACCGTCATGGGCGGGCTCGCCGCGGTCGTCATCACCGACACCGTGCAGTCGATCCTGCTGATCCTCGGGGGGCTGCTGATCTTCGTGCTCGGGTTGCAGGAGATCGGCGGCTGGTCGAACATCTGGGCGGACGTTCCGGATTCCAAGACGCATTTGATCCAACCGATGTCGAACGACTTCACGCCGTGGCACGGGCTCTGGGGGGTGACGCTTTTGTCGTTCTATCTCTGGACCATGAACCAGTTCGTCGCGCAGCGGACCCTCGCGGCCAGGAACCTCCGGCAGGGTCAGATCGGCGCGCTCTTCGCCGGCTTCCTGAAGCTGCCCAACATCTTCATCATGATCATCCCCGGCCTGATCGCCCTGCAGCTCTACCCCGATCTGGAGACGCCGGACCTCGCCTTCCCGAAGCTCGCCTTCGAATTGATGCCGATCGGCATCCGCGGGATCGTGATGGCGGCGCTGATCGCGGCGATCATGTCGTCGGTCGATTCCGCCGCCACCGCGCTTGCCTCGCTGGTGGTGAAGGACTTCGTCCAGCCCGCGAAGCCGGACTGGAGCGACCGGAGGCTGGTGCTGATCGGCCAGGTCGCCACCGGGTTCTTCCTCGTCTTCGCCGCGCTCTACGCGCCCTTCATCGGCAGCTTCGGATCGCTCTTCGGCTATTTCCAGTCGTCGCTCAGCTATATCGTGCCGACGATCGTGGCGACCTACATGGTCGGCCTCGCCACGCAATGGGCCAATGGCAACGGCGCCTTCTGGACCATCGTGCTCGGCCTCGTCATCGGCATCCCGATCTTCATCTCCAAGGAAGTCCTGGGTCTCTGGGAGGCGGTCGGCCTGCCGGCGATCCACTACACGGTGATGGGCACGATCCTGTTCTTCCTCGGCATCGCGCTCAACCTCGTCATCTCCGCCGTGACCGATCGGCCCGACACCGAGGCCACGGGAAAGCTCGTCTGGTCCTGGGCGGAGACCAAGGAGACATTCGGCAATATCGGCTCGCCGGCCTATTTCAGCCCGCTGCTCTGGTCGATGGTGCTGGCCATCGGTACCGTCATCTTCCTGGTCTGGTTCTGGTGAGGGTCAGCCGGGCAGACGGACCCGCGCCTCGCCCGCCCGCATCTCCGGCGCGGTGCGGGCGAAGCGCAGCCAGGCCAGACCGCGGCCGCCGGACTGGGTGAAGAGGGTTCCGGCCACCTTGCCCTCCGCCTCGACCGGCGTGCCCACCGGGGCGGCGCCCTCGACCTCCACGGTGACGAGGCCCTTCTGCAGCTCGGTCTTGTGCTTCATCCGGGCGGTCACCTCCTGGCCGACATAGCACCCCTTGCGGAAGTCGACGCCGTGCAACCGCTCGAAGCCCATCTCCAGCGGGTAGCTCTCGTTCTGCCGGAGCTCGATCCCCGAGGCGGGGATGCAGAGCGCGACGCGCAGGGCCTCCCAGTCGGTGCCGTCGTCGGTTCCCTCCCGGTCGATGCGCCGCCAGCCGAGATCGGGGTGGCGGGGATCGGGACGCGCGCCCTCGGGGACGGGACCGGTGCCGCGGGAGACCTTCAGATCGGTCTCCGCGATCTCGAGCTTGCGGCGCAGGCGGTAGATCGTCAGCCGCTGCAGCAGCCCCTCCGCCATCTCCGCATCGACGTCGAGAAGCAGCCTGTCGCCGTCATGGGCGACGAAGAAGTCGAAGAGATACTTGCCCTGCGGCGTCAGCAGCGCGGTCCAGGTCAGCCGGTCGGGGTCGCGGATATCGTTCGTCACCAGATCCTGCAGGAAGTCCACCCGCTCGGGACCGGAGAGGGACAGAACCTTGCGCGCCATGATCGTCTCCATTCGAGTCTGAGGCGCGACGTGGGCTGCCGTCGCCCGGCCGTCAAGGGAGCGCATTGACGGCCCCACCGGCCGGGACTACGGCCGGGCCATGAGCCTCGCCAACGGTCGCCCCTATCTCGCCATCCCCGGCCCCTCGGTCGTACCCGACCGGGTGCTCCGGGCGATGATGCGGCCGGCACCCAACATCTACGAGGGCGAGCTGGTCGAGATGACGGCCACCGTGGTGCGCGATCTCTCCGCCGTGGCCCGCACTGCCGCGCGCCCGGCGATCTACATCGCCAACGGGCACGGCGTCTGGGAAGCGGCGCTCGCCAACGTGATCGCGCCGGGGGACGGAATCCTCGTTCCCGCCACGGGCCGCTTCGGCAACGGCTGGGCCGAGGTCGCGCGGGCGCTCGGAGCGGAGGTGCAGGTGCTCGATTTCGGCTTGCGCGCGCCGATCGATGCGGCGCGCGTCGCGGAAGTTCTGGCGGCGGACCGGGACCACCGCATCCGGGCCGTCGCCGCCGTCCATGTCGATACGGCGACCGGCATCCGCAACGATCTGGCCGCGCTCCGTGCGGCGATCGACCGGACCGGGCATCCGGCGCTCCTGATGGCCGATTGCATCGCCTGCCTGGCCTGCGACCCGGTGGAGATGGATGGCTGGGGCCTCGACGTGGTGCTTGCGGCGAGCCAGAAGGGTCTGATGACGCCGCCCGGCCTCGGCTTCGTCTGGGTCGGGCCGAGAGCGGAAGCGGCGCGGGAGCGGGTGCAGCGGGTGACGCCCTACTGGGACTGGCGGCCACGGCTGCGGCCCGACGGCTATTACCAGCACTTTTGCGGCACGGCGCCGACCCACCACCTCTTCGCGCTCCGCGCCGCACTCGACATGATCGGGGAGGAGGGGCTCGAGGCGGTCTGGCGCCGGCACGCGACGCTCGCCCGCGCCATCTGGGCCGCGGCGGAGGCCTGGGGCGCGGACGGGCCGCTGGAGATCAACGCGCCGGCCAACCACCGCAGCCACGCCGTCACGGCGTTCCGCATCGGCGGCGACCGGGGCGAGCGACTCAGGCGCTGGTGCGCGGAAAAGGCGGGCCTGACCCTCGGCATCGGTCTCGGCATGGAAGCGCCCGACGGGTTCTTCCGGATCGGCCATATGGGGCATCTGAACGCGCATATGGTTCTCGGCGCGCTCGGCGTGATCGAGGCCGGTCTCCGGGCGCTCGACATTCCGCACGGGCCGGGCGGTGTCGCGGCGGCGGCGGAAATCTGCGCGGAAGCCTAGCGTATCTCGGACAGAACCTCGGGCAGGGCGGTCTCCAGAAGATCGAGCTCCCGGGGCGTGCCGCAGGAAATGCGGAGGCAGCGATCGAGGGGCGCCACTCCGGGCATGCGGGTGAAGATTCCGCGACGCATGAGGGCCTCCACCGCGCGGCGGGTCAGGGCGCCGTCGCCGCCGAGATCGACGGCGACGAAGTTCGTGGCACTCGGCAGGGGGCGCAGCCCGCTGGCGCGGGCGATGGCGGCGATCCGGTCGCGGCTCACTGAAATCTTGTGTTTAATGTCAGAGAGATACGTGGCGTCCTTCAAGGCGGCGGTCGCGCCGGCCTGGCTGATCCGCGAGACGCCGAAATGGTTGCGCACCTTGTGGAAGGCGGCGATCAGATGGGGATGGCCGATGGCGTATCCGATCCGCGCGCCGGCGAGACCGTAGGCCTTGGAGAAGGTGCGCATCCGGATGACGCGCGGATCGCCGGGGTCGAGGGGCGGCGCGAGGTGCTCGCCGCCGCACTCGAGGTAGGCCTCGTCGAGGACCAGGAGCGTGCCCTCGGGGACCGCGCGGATCGTTTCCGCAATCCGCACGGAGGCGTGCCAGCTTCCCATCGGGTTGTCGGGATTGGCCAGGTAGACGAGCTTCGCACCGGTGTGTTTCGCCTTCTCGAGAAGGGCTTGCGGGTCCTCGTGGTCGTCTTGGTAGGGCACGGTATGGAGCACGCCGCCATAGCCCGCGACGTGGTAGTTGAAGGTGGGGTAGGCGCCGGCGGAGGTGGTGACGGGGTCGCCGGGGGCCACGGTCATGCGGACGAGGGACCCGAGAAGGCCGTCGATGCCGGCGCCGACGACGATGTGGTCCGGACCGATGCCGAGATGACGGCTCAGGGCCTGGCGCAGCTCGTGGCTTTGCGAATCGGGATATTTCCACGCGTCTTCAGCAGCTTCGCGCATGGCGGCGAGGGCGTCCGGGGAGGGGCCGAAGACCGATTCGTTGGCGCCGAGACGGGCCTTCAACGGGTCGTTCAGCCGGCGCTCGTGCTCCTCCGGGCCGACGAAGGGGACCGTGGCGGGGAGCGAATCGGCGAGCGCCGTGAGCCGCGGCCCGGCCATCAGATCTCCGCCAGACGGGAGCGGGCGGCCTCGAGCCGCTGGTGCTCCTCGGTCTTCTCGGCGAGCAGCGCCTCGGTCTCGGCGATCACGTCCGGGGGCGCGCTCTCGCGGAAGCGGGCGTTGCCGAGCCGCCCTTCGAGGCCGGAAATATCCTTGCCGATCTTGGCGAGGGCCTTGTCGATCCTCGCCTTTTCGGCCTCAACGTCGATGATGTCGGCGAGCGGCAGGGCGAAGGAGCCGCCCGGGACGGCGATCGTCATGGCGCCCCTCGGGGGGGCGGAGACCTCGGTCAGGGACTCGATCCGGGCCAGGCGCTCGATCAGGACGTCGTTGTTCCTCCACGCCTCCCTGCCCGCGTCGTCGAGTTCGAGGAGGAGGAGCGGGGCCTTCAGGGCGGCGGGGACGTTCATCTCGCCGCGGACCGAGCGGATCTGCTCTATGAGGTTGATGACCCACGACATTTCGCGGTCGGCGGCGGGATGGACGAGCTCGGAGGCGCCGTTGGCGGGCCAGTCGGCGTGGACGAGCATCTTCGGGCGGTCGGTCAAGCCCCAGAGCTCTTCGGTCACGAAGGGCATGAACGGGTGCAGCAGGATCAGGCACTGGTCGAGGACGAAGGCCAGGGTCCTGCGGGTTTCCTCAGCGATTCGGTGTCTTCGGAGGCGAAGAGCGGCTTGGCGAGCTCCAGGTACCAGTCGCAGACGCGGCCCCAGACGAAGCCGTAGAGGGCGGTCGCGGCGTCGTTGAAGCGATACTCCTCCAGCGCGGCGTCAACCACCTCCACGGTGCGGCCGAGCTCGCCCAGAATCCAGAGATTGGCGGTCTGGCCGCTGTCGGAGTCCTGTCGGAGTCCCGTCGGAGTCCCGTCGGAGCCGAATTCGACCCCGTTCATCTCGGCGAAGCGGAAGGCGTTCCAGATCTTCGTGCCGAAATTTCTGTACCCGGCGACGCGATCCTTCGACAATTTGAGGTCGCGCCCCATCGCCGCCATCGAGGCGAGGGTGAAGCGCACCGCGTCGGCGCCGTATTCGTCGATGAGGGTCAGCGGGTCGATGACGTTGCCGAGCGACTTCGACATCTTCCGGCCCTTCTCGTCACGGACGAGGGCATGGACGTAGACGGTGTGGAACGGCTTCTCGCCGACCATGGCGTATTGCATCATCATCATCCGGGCGACCCAGAAGAAGATGATGTCGAAGCCGGTGACGAGCACGGAGCTCGGGAAGTAGCGCGCGAGCTCCTCGTTCTGCTCGTCGCGGAACGGATCCCCCGTCCAGCCGAGCGTGCCGAGCGGCCAGAGGCCGGAGGAGAACCAGGTGTCGAGCACGTCGGGGTCCTGCCAGACCGGATAGACGAGCGAGGTCGGGTCCTGGGAGAGGTTGTACTCCGCCAGCGAGGCGGCGAAGGCGTGCACGGCGGCCTCGCGATCGGCGACCTCGACCACGCGGGCTGCGTGGAGCGGGTGGGGGAGACCGGCGAGCGCGTCGTGGAACTGCTCGGAGACGCCTTCGAGAGTTTCGGCCGCGCGGTGGATGGCGCCGGAATGGACGAGGTGGTCCCGGGTCAGGAGGGCGAGCAGCTCGACCTCGTCCAGAGCCTCGTCGCCCTCCTCGTCGTGGAAGCTCGAACTGTGCAGGTCGAGCCCGTACCAGACCGGCACCCGGTGCCCCCACCAGAGCTGGCGGGAGATGCACCACGGCTCGATGTTCTCCAGCCAGTGAAAATAGACCTTCGCGTCGCGGTCGGGCAGGATCTTGGTGCCGTCGGTGCTGCCGGGGGCGCGGGAGCGGCCGGTGCGCACGGCGTTGATGGCGGGCTGGACGATCTGCTGGGCGTCCACGAACCACTGGTCGGTCAGCATCGGCTCGATGACCACCTTCGAGCGGTCGCCGAACGGCTGCACCATCGTCCGGCGTTCCACCAGGGGGACGAGCTGGTCGAGGCGGGTCTCGCCGCCCTCCTCCGGGGCGGCGCGTTTGGTCGCCGCGCGGCCGAGGCGCGGGTCGGTGGGAGGCACCATGACGGCGAGCCCCTCGGCGGTGATATCGGCCACGATCCGCTCCCGGGCCGCGAAGCGGTCGAGGCCGCGATACGCCTCGGGGACGAGATTGACCTGCTCGACATCGTCCGGGGCCTCTTCCTCGCCGCGGGCGATGCGGCCGGCGAGATCGGCCGCCTCGGCATAGGAAAGCCCGTCGGTCCGCATCGCGGCGCGGGTATCCATGAGGCGGTAGAGCGGGATGCCGTTCCGGGTGGCGACGGCGTAGTCGTTGAAATCGTGCGCGCCGGTGATCTTCACCGCGCCGGAGCCGAATTCGGGATCGGGGTAGGGATCGGCGATGATCGGGATCTGGCGGCGGCTCTCCTTCGGGCCGACGGGGATCTCGCAGAGCCGGCCGACGATCGGGGCGTAGCGCGCGTCGGAGGGATGGACCGCGACGGCGCCGTCGCCGAGCATCGTCTCGGGGCGCGTGGTGGCGATGGAGATGTAATCGCGCTCCTCCTCGAAGAGCGTCGCCCCCTCCGCGCCCTTCTCGACATAGGTGTAGGTGGCGCCGTCGGCGAGCGGATATCTGAAGTGCCACATCTGCCCGTCGGTCTCGACATTCTCGACCTCGAGATCGGAGATCGCGGTCTCGAAATGCGGATCCCAGTTCACCAGCCGCTTGCCGCGGTAGATGATGCCGCGGGAATGGAAATCGACGAAGGTGCGGATCACGGCCCGGTGGAAGTCCTGCCCCCCCGGGGTGTCGCCGGGATCGCCGGGCGCGCCGGCCATGGTGAAGGCCTCCCGCTCCCAGTCGCAGGAGGCGCCGAGGCGCTCGAGCTGGGCGCGGATATTGCCGCGGGACCTGCGCTTCTGCTCCCAGACGAGATCGAGGAAGTCTTTCCGCTCCATGTCGGTGCGGCGGCGGCCCTGATTCTGCAAATCGCGCTCGACGACCATCTGCGTGGCGATGCCGGCATGGTCGGTGCCCGGCTGCCAGAGCACGTCGTGGCCGCGCATCCGGTGCCAGCGCACGAGGATGTCCTGCAGCGTGTTGTTGAAGGCGTGGCCCATATGCAGCGCGCCGGTGACGTTCGGGGGTGGGATCATCACCGAGAAGGCGGGCGCGTCGGCGCGCGCATTGGCGCCGGCGCGGAAGCACCCCGCCGCCACCCAGGCGCGGTAGATCTCCGTCTCGCGGGCGCCGCCCGCCTCGAAGGTCTTTTCCATCGCCATCGTCCCCTCCGTCCCTGTCGGGCGAGGGCATAGCCAAACGGGGGCGCGAGGGAAAGCATCTGTCTTGAGCGCAAGAGCGAAATGACGCGATGAGCCTGCCCGGACCGGAGACCTCCGACTATCGGAGGTCCGGTCGGGCGGCGTCTAAGCTAGAACTGCCGTTCGTCCTTGCCGCGGCGATCGGCGGCTCTGAGCCCACTGCGGAAGTGGCCAGTTTTCGCTGCACGCGCTCGCAGCAGAGATGCTGCTGCATCGCGGCAAGTGTCAGCGCCGCAGCGCAGCCAGAAGACCGGCCGTTCGTACTCGCCGCGGCGAACTCCGAGTGAGCAACGACAGGAGCGCGGGACATTCCGGATCTTCGCTGCAAATGCACGGTTTGGGAAAAGCTCCGCGGGCTGACGACGATGACTGGTCTCTCAGGCAGCCTCGTAGCGCGAGAAGATCTCCGTGCTGCCGTCCTTGCGGATCAGGAAGACCTCGTAGGCTTCGCGCTTATCCTCGGGGCCCATGCCGGGCGAGCCGTAGGGCATGCCGGGAACGGCGAGACCGACGGCATCGGGCCGCTCGGCAAGTAGCCTGCGGATGTCGGCCGCCGGAACATGCCCTTCAATCATGTAGCCCTCGATCTCGCCGGTATGGCAGGAGGTCATCTTCTGTGGGATGCCGTTCTCGAGCTTGTGGCGGATCAGGAGGGTGCCGAAGCTGCGCTCGGTGGTGACGGTGAAGCCATCCTCGCGCAGGATCTCGATCCAGGCGGCGCAGCATCCGCAATTAGGGTCCTTGAGAACGTGGATTGCGGGCCCATCCTGGGCCGTTCCCACGACAGGAACGGACACGGCGAAGCTCGCGGTGCAGGCCAGCATGGCGCGGCGGGTGAGGGTCATCGGTGTCTCCTTTCAGGTGGCTGCGGAGGCGGGTGCGGCCTTCGCCGTCGCGCTGTGTCGGCCCGATTGCACTGCCTCTCCCGACTCTCCGGAGGGTCGGAAGAACAATAGTCGTAGGGCGTTCATCGTGACGAGCACGGTGGCGCCGGTATCGGCGAGGATCGCGATCCAGAGGCCGGTGATCCCGAGCACGGTGGTCACGAGGAAGACCGCCTTGAGCCCCAGCGCAATGGCGATGTTCTGGCGGATGTTGGCCATGGTCGCACGAGCCAGCCGGATCTTGGCCGCCGCATCGGTCACGCGGTTGCGGAGGATCGCCGCATCGGCCGTCTCCAGCGCCACGTCGGTGCCCGAGCCCATGGCGACGCCGACATGCGCGGCGGCAAGCGCGGGCGCGTCGTTGATCCCGTCGCCGATCATCATCACCCGCCCCCCGGCGACGAGTTCACGAATGGCCGTGACCTTGTCTTCCGGCATGAGCCCGGAGCGATGCGCGATTCCGAGCCCCTCCGCGATCGCCTGGGCGGTGCGCGGATTGTCCCCGGTCAGCATGACCGAAGAGATGCCAAGGGCGCGGAGTTGCGCGACCGCGTCCGCCGCGTCGGCGCGCGGCTCGTCCCGCAGCGCGAAGAGGCCCTGGGGCACGTCCTCGCGCAGCACGATCACCACCGTCTTGCCCTCGGCTTCGAGGGCCGCCACGCGGTTCCGCAGGTCGTCCGTGAGCGTGCCGCGCTCATCTGCCAGCCGCGGGGAGCCTACGCCCACCGTCGCGCCGTCGATGGACGCCTCCGCGCCCTTGCCGGGCAGCGCGCGGCCGCCGGTGGCCGCAGCCGCGTTGACGCCGCGCCGGTCGGCCTCCGCGCAGATCGCCTGGCCGAGCGGATGGCTCGCGCCGCTCTCGACACCCGCCGCGAGGGCCATGAGGTCGTCCTCGCTCCCGCCCAGCACAGTGACGTCCGTCACGCGCGGTTTGCCATGCGTGAGCGTGCCGGTCTTGTCGAAGGCGACATGGGTGGTCCGGGCCGCCGCCTCGATCACCGCGCCGCCCTTCATCAGGAGGCCGTTGCGGGCTCCGGTGGACAGCGCCGAGGCGATCGAGGCCGGCACCGAGATCACCAGAGCGCAGGGGCAGCCGATCAGCAGCAGCGCCAGCGCCCGGTAGACCCACTCGCCCCAGGCAAGTCCGAAGGCGAGAGGCGGGACGACCGCCACCAGGACCGCGGCGCCGACGACGGCGGGCATGTAAACCCGGCTGAACCGGTCGATGAAGCGCTCGGTGGGCGCGCGGGCGCTCTCGGCCTCTTCCACGAGGCGGACGATGCGGGCGATGGTGTTGTCCTCGGCCGCCTTCGTGACCCGCACGCGCAGCAGCGCCTCGGCGTTGATCGACCCGGCGAAGACCTCCGCGCCGGGCTCCTTCAGGCTTGGGACACTCTCCCCGGTCACCGGGCTCTCGTCGACGCCCGACGTCCCTTCGATCACTTCGCCGTCGCAGGGCACGCGGTCGCCGGGGCGGACCTGCACCACCTGGCCCACGCGCAACTTCCCGGCCGAAACCTCCCGCGTTTTTCCGCCCATCTCGAGCCGCGCGGTCTTCGGCACGAGCTTCGTGAGGGCCCGGATGCTGTCGCGCGCCTTGCCGGCCGAGACGCCCTCCAGCAATTCGCCGACCGCGAAGAGGAAGACGACCAGCGCGGCCTCTTCCGGCTCGCCGATTACCAGCGCACCACCGGCGGCGATGGTCATCAGCATCTCGATGGTGAAGGGCATGCCGACCCGCGTCATGGCGAAGGCACGCAACGCGACGGGCACGATCCCGACGAGGGTTGCCAGAACGAAGGCCCAATGCGCGATCTCGGCCGGAAGGACGAGGCGGGACGCCCAGGCCGCTGAGAGCAGTGCGCCGGTCCCGAGAACAAGGCGGCCCTTGGAGGTATTCATCCACGAGGTCGGCCCATCCTCGGCCGGCCCGGCTTCCTCCTCCGGCGGGCTGTCGGTCTCCGGGGTCACCGCCGCATCCGGGAACGCCCCGTCCGGCAGCACGAAGCCGCCCTCGGGCTTTTCCGGCTTCGCCCCCTTGGGCGCGATGCCGAACCCGACGCCGCGCACCGCCTTCTCAATCCGCTCGGGCGAGGTGCGGGTCTCGTTGAGCGTCAGCCGCAGCCGCTCGGTCATGAGTGCGACATCGACATCCTCGACGCCGGGCAGGCGCTCGACCGCGCCGCGCACCTTCGCGGCGCAGGAGCCGCAATCCATGCCCGTCACGCGCCATTCGCGTGGTGTCGCGCTCCCGTCGGCCATGACGGCCCTCCGTGGTGAGTCCTCAATCGGAACTCGATATACGACCTATAGCAACTGTAGCTTCAAGAGGTGCCACTGATGCGACAGGCCGGGTGGTAACACATCGATCATCGCCGCACAGCCATCTGGATCTGGCTAGCGAAACACCCAATGTGGGACAGACCGGCTGGAGCGCCAATTTCGAGTGCCACGTTGAAGCTTCGCTTTTCCGTCCTCCGGCGCTGGAGCGACATCCGCATGGCGTTCAGATCGATCGAAAGAGGTCCCCGAGACGCGATATGCCATCGACCATCGCCTTCATCAAAGCGATGCCACGGTGATGGCCGTCACCATGACGATGGCGAACATCGAAAACGCCGCCAATGCCAGCGTGCGGCCCAGATCCCGGTTGGGCCGCGTCACCGTGAGCCGAAGCTCTTCCGCCGTTTCGGGAAATTCGAGAGCGGCCGAGTTCGATTGTCGCATCAGAGTGTGCCGGGCATTCCAGCGGCGCTCTTCGGCCCGGTTCCAGCCGTTGAAGACCAGAACGATGGCCACGATCATGATCATCGAGGACGGCACCCAGATCGTGTAACCGCCGACTGTTTCATCCGTAAGCGGTGTGAGGCCAGCGCCTTTATCTGTCGCGCTATAGAGCGCGATCTCTTTCAATGTCGTCAGCGAACCCAGCAGGATGTTCGAGACGATGACGATAATTCCGCTGAGGAGTCGCGCACCGCGCCGCATCCCCTCGGGCGGATCGCGCGGGTCGAGGAGCAGCGTAAAGAACCAGAGTCCCGCCGCGGCCATGCCGAGATGCGCACCAAGCTCGATGGCCGGATTTCGCTGCGCGAATCCAAAGAGGGCCGGTATCTGCCACATGTAGAGGGCAGCGACGAGCAGAGCAGTTGCGGCCCATGGGCTTCGCAAGACACGCACGAACGGTTGGCGTGCCGTGGCAGCGATCGGCCTTCGCAGATTGCGCGGTAGCCCCGCAGCCCAGACGCCCCATGGCTGCGCGACAACGATCAGCAGAGGACCGAGGAGCCGGATCAGAAGGTGATTGATCTGATGTATGGAAAAAAGCAACCGACCAAGCGGCGGAAGCGGTCCATTGAAGGCCAGCAGCAGGCAGAGGAGACCGGCGAAGAAAAGCCCGCCTTGCCAGTGGGCAGGCTGCGGCCGCAGCGGTCTTGGCCGCGCGAGACCGCGCATGTAGAGCCAGCCCAGCGTGGCGATCACGATGAGCGATATCGGGGACAGCTGTGCCCCGAGCGGGTCGAAGGAGAGCGGATTCGTCATCGACGAAGCCCCGAAGCCATGTCAGCTCCGCATGAGATCATCGTCGCGCCGGCGCGGCCGGTAACGACCGCAAGGCCGCAGGTGAGGATTTTAGCGTTCGCGGCGGCCAACGCCTTCGTCACTTGGTCGAGAACGAAAGCCGCGACGACCACCGAAGCTCCGAAAACTGGCAGTCGGATCGAAGAGGTCATGCTCTCATCCCAGCCAGACGTCGAGGAACAGCATCAGCACCAGACCGATGGCCAAGCCAAGCGTCGCGCGGTTCTGATGCCCGCTGCGATGGGTCTCGGGAATGATCTCGTGGCTGATGACGTAGAGCATCGCGCCGGCCGCAAAGGCGAGACCCCAGGGCAGGAGCGGCTGGGACCACGTGATGATCCCGGCGCCCAGCAGGCCGCCCACCGGCTCCACCAGGCCGGTCAGGGCCGCGATGCCCCATGCGCGGGCCTTGGGATAACCCTCGCCGAGGAGCGACACAGCGACCGCCAGCCCCTCTGGCGCGTTCTGGAGCCCGATGCCGATCGCGAGAGGCAGGCCGCCGGACAATCCGTCCGCGCCGAAGCCCACGCCGACCGCCAGACCCTCGGGGAAATTGTGGATGGTGATCGCAATGATGAAGAGCCAGACGCGCCGCAACGATGCCGCTTCCGGTCCCTCGCGCCCGGTCCTGAAGTGCTCGTGCGGCAGGCGCTCATTCATCAGTGCGACCGCACCCATCCCGAGCAGGATCGAGACGCACACGATGGCGGCGGGCATCGCGCCGTTCTCAAACATCGGCTCGGCCGCATCCAGCGCGGGAATGATCAACGAAAAGAAGGACGCTGCCAACATCACGCCGGCCGCGAAGCCGAGTGCCATATCGCGTGTGGCCCGGGACGGCACCCGGCCGAAAAGCACCGGCACGGCGCCGATGGCGGTCAAAGATCCAGCGGCGAGGCTGCCGAAGAAGCCGAGAGCGATCGGGGACAACTCGTTCATGGCCTCTCCCGAGGAGACACTGAGGTCGAAGGCAGCGATGGTATGAACATCCCGCGACCGCACATACCCTGCGTGGTGGAACGTCCCGCAAGGCGGTGCTCGGTCACACCCATGTGACGAGGCAAGACATCCGCGGGCATCTTTCCTAGGCTGAACGGATGCTTCGCAGGAAGCTCTGAACCACCAAAGACTCCCGGGAGCGGATCTCCAGAATGCTGACCAGACGCCATTTTATCGCGACGACCGCCGCGATGGTCTCCGCGCCGATCGCCGGGCCCGTTCTCGCAAGCACCTGGCCGACGGAGGCTCAGAAGAGCGCCTGGGACGCGCAGGTGACGCCGCCGAATTACGTTCCGGCCACGACGAATCCCTGGGGCCTGCACCCGCGTCTGCTGCCGCAACGGGTCGAGGCGCGGCCGGGATTGATGGCCGGAGAGATCCATGTCGATGCGACCGCGCGGTATCTCTACCATATCGAAGCGGGCGGAACCGCTATGCGCTATGGCGTGGCAATCGGTCGGGGCGGTCTTTACGAGCCGGGCACCTACACGATCCGGCGCAAGGTGGAGTGGCCGCACTGGACCCCGACGCAGGCGATGATCGAGAGAGAGCCGGACGCCTACGCCCAGTACGAGGAAGGGATGGAGCCCGGTCCTCGAAACGCGCTCGGATCGCGCGCGCTCTATCTCTATGTCGGCGACCGCGACACGTATCTTCGGATCCACGGCACACCTTACCCTCGCTCGATCGGCAGCAGGGCGAGTTCGGGGTGCGTGCGCATGGTCATGCCCCACATCAACGATCTCTACGAGAAGGTCGAAACCGGGGTGACGGCCTTCCTCTATCCGGCCGAGGGTGACGGGCCGGTCACGGCGCATAGCTGATCGTTTCCTGCGCCCCCGCAAACCGCGCTTTCCAGCCGGAACGGGGGTGTATCGATCCCCCCGTTCCTTGCTTGCGGCCTTCCAGGCAACGAGAGGCTCTGATTGGGCTCGATAGGTCGGTTTCCGACGTAGAAACAGGCCCATTCACGAGCCCGCAGCCTGCGCCATGGCCGGAGCGCAGATCGGGCGTCCCTCAGGCGTGCGAAGGGGCAGCATGGTCGCCTCCACCGGCCCGATATGCCGGTACCAATAGCACCCGTCCTCGGGCCGCAGGCGCACCGACTGCAGATCCTGGTAGGGGGCGGCCAAGGCGCTCAGTTGCATCAGCACCTCGGGGGATATGGTCGGCTGCGGGTCCACGACCTCCCCGGAGGGAACAGCACAGCCCCCAAGCGCCAGCAACCCTGCGAAAAGCATGATCGTCTTGCCCGCAGCCCGTTCTTGCGACACCGAGCCGTTTCCTTCGTCGCGCGCGAAGACGACCGTCGATCCGTCATCGCGACTGAGGACCCCATCGTAGATCCGGTCCGGTTCGGTCGGAGCATTGGTGGCAGGTTGGACGCCGGCAACGGTCGTCATCGCGTCAAGCAGATCTCTCATGGTTCAGAGCCTTTCGGGAGTGCTCGATGCAAGATCCAGGGAGAGCGCGTCCTCGAGGCGCGCACGCGCCTCGGTCAGCCGACCCAGGCCCGCGCCGTCCTGTGCTTCGTGCTCGATGGCCTCCGCAAGACGCTCATCGGAAAGCGGATCGGTCGGACGCCCGTCCACGCGCACCTCGTAGTGCAGGTTCGGCCCCGTCGCCGTTCCGGTCGCCCCGACCCGTCCGATCATGTCGCCAGCCGAGACACGCTGGCCTTTGGCAAGGCCCTCGGGCACGGCGCTCAGATGCGCATACCGCGTCATGGTCTCCGTGCCGTGAGCGATCTCGACGACGCGCCCGTAGCCGCCCCGGCGACCGATGAAGGCGATGCGCCCCGGCGCCGTCGCATGCACCGGCGTCCCGCGTGAGGCCGCGAAATCGACACCCGTATGCATGCGCACGTTGCCATAGATGGGATGCTTGCGCTGGCCGAATACGGAACTGAGCCGCGACCCCTCCACAGGCTGGGCAAAGACGCGAACCACCTCCCCGTCGAGATAGACCGTGGCCCGGCCCGTGCCGTCCTCGGGCCAGACGATCTCGTAAAGCGCGTTCCCGAGATCGAGCGCGGCGAAGGTGATCTCGGGTTGCCCGATGATCTCACCCTCCAGGCGCGCCTCGCGCCAGAGGACGCGCAGCGTTTCGTCGCCATTGAGATCGCGGCGAAAATCCACGGTGCCCCCCAGGATTTGCGCCAGATCGACGGCGAAACGCTCCGGAATGCCCGCCTCGTCGAGCGCCGCGAAGAGTGAGCTCGCGATACGAACCTTTCCAGCCAAGGTCGCGGTTTCCGGGTCGGGAGTTACGACACGGATCTCGGGCTGGGCGCCGAAGATCGCTTCGATCCGCATGCCGTCCTCGACGTCCAGAACGACGCTGCGCAGGATGCCGTCCGGCATCGTCGTGACTGTCACCCCGAAGCCCGGTTGCAGGCGCCGGAGATCGTATTCGACACCAAGTGCCAGCGCCGCTTCATCGCGATCCGCCTTGGCAAGGCCGGCTTGCGTCAGAAGCGCGTCGAGTGTCTCGCCGGAGGCAATTTCGCGCGACCATATGATCGGCTGAGGGTCGGCCTTGAGCGGAAGATTCCCGGCTATCGGCACGACCTGTGCTTCTGCCGGAAAGGCCAGGGATAGGGTGTCGAGATCCCGGGCCGGCACCGCGAGGGCGGTATCGAGCGCAACGGCGTCCAGCTGCTTCGGAAACGCGACAGGCACGGGCATCTCCAAAGCCGTCTCGGCCGGCCCCGGCGCGGCCGGCTCGCTCTTGGCCGTGCCGGTCGGTACCGTGGCCATCGCCATCGCACTGCCGGCCATCGCCAATCCTGCCGCCCAGTATCTCAACCTCATCATGCCCCCTCTGCTTTTTCTTCTTCTTCTTCGTTCATTGCGCGGCGAATCTTCGGCACCGCGAATTCTCTCGGTTCGTGGTAGTCGATGGTGGTCACGAAGCGCCCCTGCGCGTCGAACAGGAAGACGCTCGCCGTATGGTTCATCGTGTAGTCGCCATTGTCGGTCGGGACCTTTTCGTAGGTCGCCCGAAAACCTTCAACCGCTCGGGCTATCTGCCGCTCCGTACCGGTCCAGCCCCGGATCGCCGGGTGGAAGTAATCGACGTACTCCGCCATCGCCTCCACGGTGTCCCGCTCCGGATCGACCGTGATGAAGACGACATTCAGTTTCTCCGCATCCCCTTCCAATGCGTCCAGCCAATCGGAAATATCCGCAAGCGTGGTCGGGCACACGTCAGGACAATAGGTGAAGCCGAAGAAGGCGATGGTTGGCGATCCGATCAACGTCTCCGGTCCGACCGTGCGGCCTTCATGATCCGTAAGGCTGAAATCCATCTCGGTGAGCGGTAGCGGGCGCGCGCCAACAGCTTGCGGCGCGCCGGGGCCGTCGACCCGCCACCAGCCCGCGAAAAGTGTCAGCCCGATCACGCCGAAAGCTGCGGCGCCGTATCCCAGAATAGTGCGCCGCCGCATCAGTCGTCTGGTCCGCGCGCCGCGATGCCGCGGATCGGCACTTCGACCGTCACCTCACCGCCGTCGGAGAACAGGAGCGTGAGCGGGAAGGTCTCGCCCTCTTCCATCGGTCGTCTCAGCTGCATCAGCATGGCGTGCATACCGCCGGGCGCGAGTGCGACAGTCTCACCGGGTGCGATGGCGATCTCGCCCACGGGGCTCATCGAGCTCACGCCCTGCTCGTTGGTGGAGGTCAGGTGAATTTCGGGCATCCCGGCAAGGTCTGTCCGGAGCCCGGTCAGCGTGACGTCCTCATCGCCCGCATTGCGGATGTCCATGTAGGCCGCGCCGGGGCGGGAGGTGCCGATGGAGGCACGCGACCATGCATTCTCGACGACGACATCTCCGGATCCGGCGCGTGCGGGCGTCGCGAGGCCGAAGGACAAGGTCATGGCCACGAGCATGGCAATGAGGATGGACTTCATTTTCTGCTCCTTCTCGATTATCGGTGGTGCATCCCGCCAGATCAGCTTTCAGCCGCCGCGACTTCCGCCGCGACCAGCGCCCGGAGTTCCGCCTCTCCGAACGGATCAAGGGGCTTGCCGTTGACGAAAAAGGTCGGCGTTCCGCGGACCCCCACGGCTTCGACATCCGCACGGTCCTGGTTGAGAATGCCGAAGACGTCGGGGGCCAGCATCTGCGTCTTGGCGGCTTCGGCGTCGAGACCGGCCGACGCGGCGACCTCGAGGATCAGCCCTGGTTCCGGCGCGCCATGCGTCGCCCAGCGGGGCTGATCGCGCAGGAGCGCCTCCAGTACCGGCTCGAAAACGCCCTGCATTCTTGCCGCCTCCAGGACCCGAATGGCCTCTTCCGAGGCCGCCCCGTGGAACGGGGTGTAGCGGATCGCGACACGGACGGCATCGCCGTGCTCGGCCATGATGTCCTTCACCACAGGGTAGAAGGCGCGGCACGCCTCGCAGGCCCGATCGAAGAACTCGACGATGGTGACGCGCGCCTCTTCCGGGCCAAGGATCGGCGAATAGGGGCGCAGCAGAGCCTCGGCCATCTCGGGTGCCACGGGCGCGGCGTCGGCGACGGGCGCAGGGCAGGTTACGAGCCAAGCCGCGGCAGCAAAGGCGGCGAGAGCAAGCGCGAGCGCGCCAAGGATCAGGGATTTGCGGGTCATCTCTTGGTATCCGTGAGCGAAGCGGTCGAGAGGCCGGCGATGAGTGCGAAGGCGAGAAACGACAGAAGCGGGATGGGCACGCCGAGGATGAGTTGGCCGGCGTCGGTGCAGGACGGACCTGTCGCGGTGCAGGGCTGGATGCGCTCGGGGACGAGACCGGCATCAAGACCCAGATGCCAGAGCGCGACGACGCCGCCGGCGAGCGCGAGCGCCATGCCGTAACGCCCGACGCGACGGTCCTGCCACCACAGCCCGAGTCCGAGAACGATGGCCAGCGGGAACATGAAGGCGCGCTGATATCAGCACAGGAGGCACGGCATCTGCCCCAGCACCTCACCGATGAACAGCACGGTAAGCGAGGCAGTCAGCGCCACGATCCATGCGCCGGCAAGCGCTGTGTCGGCGGAAAACCTCTGCATCATCCACTGATCCGTTCCCGCAGATCGGCGACGATCTCCTCTGCCGGCGTGTCGTACGCCCACGACGTCACGAACCCCGCCTTCGGGCCGAACAGGAACAGCTGCGACGAATGCCCCATCGTGTAGCCGTCCGGTGCGGAGGCTTCTTCGATCTTCTCGTAGAAGATCTTGAATGTCATCGCGGTCTTCGCAATCTGGTCGGGCGTTCCGGTCAACCCGATGATCCCAGCGTCGAAGCGCGGCGCGAAGTCCGCCAACGCCGCCGGGGTGTCGCGCTCCGAGTCGAGCGAGATGAAGAGCGGCTGCACCTGCTTCCCGTCCTCCCCCAGACCGTCCATCACCGCGGCGACCTCGGAAAGCGTAGTCGGGCAGATATCCGGACAATTGGCGAAGCCGAAGAAGACCAACATCCACCGGCCCGCGAAATCCTCCTGGGTGAGGACCATCCCCCTGTGACCCGTCAGCTCGAAATCCGCTCGAAAAGCGGGTTCCGTCTCGGTTCGCGCACGATCGGCTCGATAATCGGCCCAGAGAAGAAGCCAGACCAATGCCAGAGACGCGGCGCCTGCCAGCGCCCAGAGCGCTTTACGAATAAACGCCAGCGTCACGTAAATCGCCTGCCTGCCGTTTTTGGTTAACGACGCGGATACATCCTCTAGCCACTGGAGGTTCAAACACTTTCGCCGGGTTTGCGACGTCCTGTCACGTGCATGTGAAAGCTGGGTCGACCTTGCCAATCCACGCCGGAAAACCTACTAAGACTTTACGTTTTGTGGAGGCGCAGATGTTGACGATCGGCAATCTGGCCAAGAGGACCGGCACCAAGGTACAGACCATCCGTTACTACGAGCAGATCGGGCTGATGCCCGAGCCGGGCCGGACGGAAGGCGGGCAGCGACGTTATGCCGAAGCCGAACTCGACCGGTTGTCCTTCATCCGGCACTCGCGTCAGTTGGGCTTCTCGCTCGATGTGATCCGCGAGCTGCTGGATCTGAGCGACCACCCCGACCGGCCCTGCCAGGAGGCCGACGGGATTGCCCGGCGACAGCTGAAACAGGTGGAGCGGCGGATGGCACGGCTCGAGGCGCTGCGCACCGAGCTTCAAAGGATGGTCCATGAATGCAGCGGCGGGAAAACGGCAGATTGCCGGGTGCTCGAAGTATTGCGCGACCACTCCGAGTGCCTGACGGATCACGAGCAGATCGGGACGTGAAGTCTCGCAACCGCGACCGCTTGTCTTGCCCGCCCGTTCGCATGTCACGCAAGAGGCGCACGGTATGAGCGAGAAGATCGAACCGCGAGACGCCAGGCAGCGCCGCATCCTGGGGATCGTGCTCGTCCTGAACGTCGCCATCGCCATCGGCTTTTTCGGCACGGGTGCTTTCGGCGATTCCTCGGCCCTGATCGCCAACGGCCTCGACAACACGTCCGATGCCTTCGTCTACGCCCTCAGCCTCTTTGCCATGTCCCGGTCCGACCGTTGGAAGCGCATCGCCGCGGCGGTTTCAGGAAGCCTCCTCATCCTCTTCGCCTCGGGGATCCTCTTCGATGCGGGAAGACGGTTTCTGGAAGGATCGGATCCCCTTGGTCCCATCATGATCGTGATGGCGGTGATCGCGGCAGCGGTGAACCTGGCCTGCGTGATCCTGCTGCGCCGTATCCAGGACCCGGACATCAACGTGCGCGCGGCCAACACGTTCAGCCTGAACGATTTCGTGGCCAATCTCGGAATCCTCGTCGCAGGCGGGCTGGTGGCCTGGCTTGGCAGCAACTGGCCCGACCTCGTCGTCGGCGTGGCGGTCGCGGCGGTCGCTGCCTGGGGCGGCGTCGAAATCCTGCGGGATGCCCATGGCGAGCACCACAAGGCCGTCCACGATGACCCGGTTGGATAGCACGCGAAATCTCAATGGGATCCGCTCCTGACATGCCTGCCGCAATCGCTTATCCGCTGGCCGCGCTGGCCGAGATTGCCGGCTGCTTCGCAATCTGGGCATGGTTGCGCCTCGGGGCCGCGCCGTTCTGGCTGACCCCCGGCCTCCTTGCGCTCGCGATCTTCGGGTGGCTGCTCGCTCAGGTCGAGACCGATGCGGCGGGACGCGCCTTCGCGGCCTACGGTGGCATCTATATTGCGGCGTCGGTGCTCTGGATGAGGCTGGCCGAGGGGCAGCGCCCGGACAGATGGAACGTGATCGGCGCCGCATTCTGCCTCGCCGGCGCGGCGATCATCCTGATAGCGCCACGCGGCACATGACGAAACAGGGCTTGAAGCTACAGCTACTGTAGCCACTACATCCCTCCTCGAGCAATTCGAGGAGAGTTCCGTGCCGCACGATCACAGCCATGCCCATCTTGATCCGGAATCCGGCGACCGCCGCGTGTCGATCGCGATCTGGGCCAACGGGATCCTGACCGTCGCGCAGATCGCCGGCGGCATTCTCTCGGGCAGCCTCGCGCTGATCGCCGACGCGCTGCACAACTTCTCGGACATGGCCTCGCTCGTGATCGCCTTCGCGGCGCGCAAGATCGCCCGGCGGCCGGCGGACGAGCGGATGACCTTCGGCTACGGCCGGATCGAGATCGTGGCCGCGCTCATCAACTACACCACGCTGATCCTCATCGGCTTCTACCTGATCTACGAAGGCGGGATGCGGATGATCGACCCGCCGGAGGTGCAGGGCTGGACCGTCGTGATCCTCGGCGGCGTGGCGCTGGTCGTCGACACGCTGACGGCGATGCTCACCTACTCGATGCAGAAGGGCAGCGTGAACATCCGCGCGCTCTTCGTGCACAACGTGTCGGACGCGCTGGCCTCGCTCGCCGTGATCCTCGCCGGCACGCTCATCCTGCTCTACGGCATGTGGTGGGTCGATCCGGCGATCACGATCGGGATCGCGCTCTATATCCTGTATCTCGCCCTGACCGAGATAGGCGGCCCGATCCGGACGCTGATGCTGGGCAGCCCGCCGGATCTGGACAACGAGGCCGTCATCGACGCGATGCGCACGATCGACGGGGTCGAGGACGTCCACCACGTCCATCTCTGGCAAATGCAGGAGCACGAGGCGGCGCTCGACTGCCACGTCGTTCTCACGGGGGACGGCTGGACCCGGATCGAAGGCCTCAAGTCGGACATCAAGACGCGCCTGAACGAGCGGTTCGGCATCGTCCATTCCAGCCTCGAATTCGAGCACACCGACCACGCCCACGAAGACGCCGACCTCTACGGTCACGGAGGATCGGTAAAAAAGGAGGAAAGCGATGTTTACCGAAACGCAGACACGGAATGACGACATCGTTGGGATCGCCTGCGAGGGCAAGCTGACAAAAACCGAACTGGAGCAGATGCACGCGCTTCTACACGAGCGGCTCGAAGGCGCAGGCAAGCCCGGCCTCGTCCTCGATCTGAAGCGGTTCGAGGGCTATGACGAGCCCGCCGCGATACTCGAAGATCTCAAGATCGACACCGCTCATGCGCAGGATTTCTGCCGCATTGCCCTCATCGGCGACGGCAAATGGATGGAGTGGGGCACCAAGCTCGCCGGAATCCTAACCCGCGCCGAGATGCGATGGTTCGATGTGGCGGAGATGGACGCCGCGATTTCGTGGGCGCGGGGTAGGTGAAACGAGACCGTCCAGCGAAGTTCGATTCTGGTCCGGAGGGAAGACAGGACACGCCGGCCTTCTCCCACTTTGTGACCTTTCTCGCGGAGTCTCTAGGTGTCTCCGGGGATGGTGATGCTGAGCGGATGACCTCCAAGGGAGCCAAATCTTTCGGCGCGGCTACGTCACTCCAAGATGAATAATCAATCCTACGGAAACACCGCCAATCGCGCGGTGTCGGTACGAAAGCCGACGTCCCCGATGACCGCGATTCCTCGTCTCGAAATCGTCGACGTTGTGCGCGGGATTGCGATTGCGGGTGTGGTGCTCTTCCACTTGGTGTGGGACCTTTCCTTTCTCCGCGCCATTCCGCCCGGAGTCGCGTCGCACCCGCTGTGGCTGCTATTCGGCCGCTTGCTTGCGAGCACCTTCATGGTGCTCGTCGGCGTGAGCCTCGTTCTCGCCGCGGCGGATGGGTTCCGGCAACAAGCCTGGCCACCTCCGCTTACCGGCTCGTAGCGGCGCTATGAGCTTGGCGCGGCGTATGACGCCGCCCTGATGTGCAGCCCTTGGGCCATCTCAGCCCGGATCTGGTCGATTGGAGGGTGATCGGCGTCAGGCGGGCGCAGCTCGGGTGTCGAGCCACCGCCATCGGGTCATGTTGAAGGCCATGTTGGCCAACGTGATCGCCGCTCGCGCCCGCGCCAGGCCGATGGTGCGGATGGTCATCCCCATGCGGGCCTTCTGCTGGGCGAAGACGTGCTCGACCTTCGAGCGCACCGCCGACTTCGCGGCATTGGCGCGGCGGGTCCGCTTCGGCATCGGACGGCCGCGAGGCTTCTTCCGATGGATACGGCTGACCATGCCCTGCGCCTCCAGCCAGGCCTCGTTCTCGACCGAGCGGTAGGCGCTGTCGGCCCAGACCGAGCGTGACGTGTTGGTCCGGGCAATCAGCCCTTCGCGCAGCCGCGCCCCGTCGTGTTGCGCGGCATCGGTGACGGTCTGGCGGCGGATCAGTCCATGCATCCGGTCGATCGAGATGTGGCTCTTGTAGCCGTAGACCGGGATCGCGATGTCGATCGGCTTCGATCCATCCGAACGGGCTTTCGCCTTTGAATACTTGACCGTCCAGCGGCCATCGACATCCTTCTGACGGGCCTTGGCGGGTTTATCCGGCCAGATCTCGGCAGCTGTCTTGCCCTCTTTGATCGCCGCCTTCTCCCCGTCCATGTTCCGCTGCCGCGGCGCCACCACCAGGCTCGCGTCGACGATCTGGCCGCCACGCGGCAGGTAGCCCGCCGCGGTGATGGCGTGGTCGAGTTTCCCGAACAGATCGTCCAGCGCTCCGGCCGCGATCAGGGCCTCGCGGAAGTCCCACAGGGTATTCGCATCCGGCACCCGGTCTGCCGGACCGAGTTGGCAGAACCGCATCCACGACAGCCGGTCCCGGACGAGATACTCGGTCTGCTCGAGCGAAAGCCCGTGCAGCGATTGCAGCACCAGCATCCGGAACTTCAGCACCGGGTCGAACGGCGGCCGGCCGCCCTTCCAGCGCGGCGGTCGGCCAAGAGCCTTATCCAGCACCGGCCGGAACATCTCGAAATCCACCGTTGCGGCCAGTGTCTCCAGCGGATCGCCCTGTGGCCTGCGATCTCCGCCAGCCGATCCGTGATCGACCAGAACCCCATCTGACCCGTCATCACCCCGCCTCACCTTGCACCCAAGGCAATTGAATCAAGAAAACCCCGGTCAGAGCGAGGTTTCCGGAGGTGTCCGCCTTCCTACGGCGCCTCGCCGTTCGGATGGCAGCGGCGCTCGCCATCACGCTCGTTACCTGCATCGCCTTTCCGCAGACCTTCGTCTATTTCGGCATTCTGCACGCCATCGCGGTGGCAAGCGTCGTCGGCGCTTTCGTACTGCGTCTGCAACCATCTGCCATCGCTGCGCTCGGCATTGCAGCTTGGGCTCTTGGCTTCTCATGGACATCGGCTGACTTCGACCCTCGATGGCTTGCATGGACCGGCTTTGCGGCCTCACCCCCATCCAGCGACGACTTCGTTCCTGTTTTCCCGTGGGTCGGGCTGACACTGCTCGGCATGGCCGGAACGCAGCTGGCCCTTGCACGGGGTTGGGTGCATCGCGCGCGGCCGATGACCGGACCTGTCGCCCGATCACTGGGGTGGCTCGGCCGGCACAGCCTTCCGATCTACCTCATCCATCAACCCCTGCTGCTCGGCGTGCTGATCCCGCTCGTTGAACTAGCTCGATGATCGGTAAAGCGTGAATCCATGGCGCGGACGCGACGCTAGAGTCGCCCTTCGAGCCGAGCGCAGCATCGGTCGAAGAGGGCTCGAAGCTGCCCGCTGAGTCGCGGCACCTTCATACCAAAGCCAGGATTGGTGACCGGTCATTCGCGCCGTCGCCTATGATCAGGCGGTCACACTGTGTCGACGCTTGGGTGGGGAGGGACGGATGGAGGAAACCTCATGTCCTGAATCCAACTCCCCGCCGTCAAGTCGAAGCGCGGACCCTGGAACCGCGGCCGGCTCGTCGGCCAGAAACGCCCCTTGCTCCCAAAGCAGGTTTGGGCGATCCGCGTCCGTCTCGAGCAATCTCCGTGATCTGACGCTTTTCAATCTCGCGATCGACAGCAAGTTGCGTGGCTGTGATCTGGTCCGGCTCAAGGTCGCCGATCTCGTCGTGGGGGATCGGGTACGCGAGCGCGTCTCGGTCATCCAAAGCAAGACCAACTTACCTGTGCAGTTCGAGGTCACCGAGAACACCCGAGCCTCGATCTGGAACTGGGTCGCCCGGCCTGAGATGCTCGGATGCACATTCCTGTTCCCGATCCGTTTTCACGACAGACAACATGTCTCGACGCGGCAATACGCGCGCCTCGTTCACGACTGGGTGTCGGCGATCGGTCTTGAGCCGGGTGGATACGGCACGCACTCACTGAGGCGCACCAAGGCGGCGCAGATCTATCGCAAGACGGGCAATCTGGTAGTGCCCCACTCCGTGGTGTAGGAGGCCGCGCGCGAAGCCCTTGGCGTAGCGCAGCGCGTGGCCGGGCTGGCGGCCATCGCGCGTCTTCGTAGTCTGAGGTTGTTCGACGACCGAAGACAACGAAGGAGAGCACGATGACCGAGGCTATGATCAACCTTCCGGAGGCGATCTCCAAGAGCGACGACACCGATTTTCTGCGTGAGCTGATCCAGGATGCGGCGCAGCGGCTGATGGAGATCGAGGTGGGCGCCGTGTGCGGGGCCGGTCTGCGCGAGCGAACGCCGGACCGGGGGAACCAGCGCAACGGCTACCGGCCGCGCCGCTGGGATACGCGGGCCGGGACGATCGGGCTGAACATTCCCAAGCTGAGGAAGGGGAGCTACTTCCCGACCTTTCTCGAGCCGCGGCGGACGGCGGAGAAGGCGCTGATGGCGGTGGTGCAGGAAGCCTACATCCACGGCGTCTCCACTCGAGCGGTGGACGACCTGGTGCGCGCCATGGGGCTGACGGGCACCTCCAAAAGCCAGGTCTCGCGGCTCTGCGAAGAGATCGACGAACGCGTCCAGGCCTTCCTGAACCGACCGCTGGAGGGCGATTGGCCCTTCCTGTGGCTCGACGCCACCTACGTGAAGCTGCGCGAGGGCGGTCGGGTTGTCTCGATGGCGGTGATAGTGGCCGTCGCAGTCAACTCGGATGGCCGCCGCGAGATACTCGGCATCACGGTCATGCCCTCCGAAGCCGAGACGTTCTGGGCGGACTTCCTGCGTTCGCTGACCCGCCGCGGCCTGCGGGGCGTGCAGATGGTAATCAGCGATGCGCACGAGGGCCTCAAGGCCGCTGCAAGCAAGGTCCTGGGCGCCGGATGGCAGCGCTGCCGGGTGGGGCCGTTGAAGAATTGCGCCGAGAACGGGCCGCTGCGGCCTACGCTGCCATGGCCGGTTCCCTTTCTTGAACGTCAGGCTGGTTTTCGCCATTCGCGTTCATCGGCGCCGTCGAACGGGCCCATCCAGCTGCAATCGACAGAATGCGTGCGAGCGCCGAGCAGAGCGCAGCCGCCAGCCTCTTGAGGTTGACCGCTGCCGCCGTGAGGAAGGCCTGGATACGCATGTTCTGGAGACCGCGCCGGACCGCGCGGGCGAGCCCATGCCAGGTCTTCGCCTCGCCATGGTAGCCCTCCGACCGCCAGCGGTGGCGCTGGTAGAGGTCCCGGTCTTCCTCCGACCATCTCTCGCGACGGCGTCGCGCGCGCAGAAGGGCGGGGTAATCATTCCCGAGCACGACGGCCTTGTTCACGCGCCCCTTCGACAGGCAGAGACGGGCGAGATCGCATCCGCGGCAGTCGCGCGCCCGGGATGTGAAGAAGCGCCCATGCTTGATGGCCCGTCCGGCCTTGAGCTTTTTGCCCCGGGGGCATTTCAGGATGTCGTGCTTCGCGTCGTAGCGGAACCGGCGCATCGGGACCGGGCTGCGGATCGGTTCGGCCTTGGCCGGAATGACGGCGGCGATCTTCCGGCGTTCGAGCCCGCCGTAGATCTTGGCATAGGCATAGCCGGCATCCGCCGTCACCGTCTCGACTTTGGTCCCGGTCGTCTTCTCGACAGCATCGAGGCGGGCGAGGATCTCTTCGCCTTCGTTCACTTCCCCGGTCGTGACCTCGACGTCGAGAACCACGCCGAAGACATCGTCCACGACGCCATGCTGCTTGTAGCTGGGCTCCAGGCGACGGTTGCGCCCTGACGTCGCCATGCTCGCATCGGGATCGGTGAGGCAGACCTTCTTGAACTTGCCGGTCTTCTTCGAGTTGCGGGCCCGAACCGTCTCCGCTTCCTGCACAGGATCGCCGTTCTCAGTCGCCACCGCATCGACATGACGCACCACGAGGCTCTCCCAGGACACGTCGGCCCGGATCAGAGACGCATCAACATGCACGACCTCGCCCTTGGCGATCCCGGCGCCGACGCAGTCCCGCACCGTGCGTTCGAAGATGCGCCGGAACCGATCGGCGCCCCATCTCTGACGGATGCGCGTGAGCGAGGAATGATCCGGCAGCCTGTCGTTCAAGCCGAAGCCCGCGAACCAGCGGATCGCCAGGTTCACTTGCGCTTCTCGCAGGAGGCGCCGGTCATGGACGATGCCGAGCAGGAAGCCCGCGAGCATCAGGCGGACCGCGGCTTCCGGATCGATGCCCGGTCGGCCAACACCTGGCGCGTAGAGATCGGCCACCTCCGCGCGAAGCCAGCCAAGGTCGATAACCCGGTCGACGCGGGCGAGGATGTGATCGTCGGGGACGAGGTCACGCGAGCCGATCCGCAGACAAAGAATTCCAACTGATCTCGGGTCCGACTGCCGATCATGCCACCCTCCACATGATGCCGCCATGAAGATGGAATCAGCAGATCGCGCCTTTTTCAACGGCCCCCGGGTGCATTTTCAGCGCAATCTCCTGGCTCGCGTGAGCAAAGCCAACAAGCCGGTGGTCAGCGCCGTGGTGAAGACCGTCTTCGCCGAGAAGGACCGGGACCAGGCCCACGCCCGGTGGCGCGAGGTCGCCGACAGCCTGCGTGACCGGTTCAGGGATGTCGCCGAACTGATGGACGCGGCCGAGCACGACGTCCTCGCCTACATGGCCTTCGACGAGAGCCTGCGCTCGAAGTTGCACAGCACCAACCCGCTGGAGCGCGTCAACAAGGAGATCAAGCGGCGCACCAACGTCGTCGGCATCTTCCCCAACCGCGAGGCCGTCGTTCGCCTCGTCGGCGCGCTCATGCTGGAGCAAAACGATGAGTGGGCCGTCAGCCGCCGCTACATGCCCGTGGAAAAACTGACAGGCCTGTGCGACGATAACCCTGATGCGGCCATGATCGCCGCTCAGTGAACGAGCGACACCAGCTATGAAGAAGCAGGTGGACGCCAGTTCCTACACCATCCCTCGGGACACTACCGGCAATCTGCGTGCGGTCCAGCTCCTGCTCGGCCTCACGAAGGTTGACAGCACGGTCCGGTACCTGGGCGTCGAGCTCGAGGACGCGCTGAGCATCGCTGAATCCGTCGATATCTGAAGGCCGAGGCGAACGGCGCCTGCCGTTCACCTCACCGGAGCGGTCGCCCGCCGGGCCTCCCCCGAACAACGGCAAAGAGCCCTTCACGACACCTTTGGAAGACGCTCTTTCTTCCAGAGGTGCGCGATTGGCGCAGGTGCGCTTGGGAAGTACCTATAATTCCTGCCGCGGGATCTGCTCCAAGCCCGCCGCTCAGGCCGGTTCGATTTCGATGGTCACGTGGGAAAGCTCACCGAGATGGGCCAGTCGCTCCCGGTAGTCCGACGGATGGCGCGGTGCCTTGGCCCGGACCGATATGATCGCCCCGTGGTGACCGGGACCGAGTTGCCAGACATGGAGGTCCGTCACCCGACCCCACTCGGCCTCGATGGACTGCCGGATTTCTCCGGGCAGATCCTCGTCCTCGGGCAGGTAGTCAATCAGAACGGCACCTGCGCCGATGAGAAGCCCCCATGACCAGCGGGCGATGACCAAGGCACCGACGATCCCGATGAGCGGATCGAGCCACAGCCAGCCATAGGCCCTACCGGTCAGCAGGGCCGCGATCGCGAGTACCGATGTGAGCGCGTCGGCAAGCACATGGAGGTAGGCGTCGCGCAGGTTGTTGTCGGTCCCGTGAGGGTGATCGTGCGCGTGGCCGTGATGATATCCGTGCCCATCGTGCAAGAGCGCAGCGCATCCGAGATTGACGAGAAGACCGATGACCGCGACGATCGTGGCCTGCCCGAAATCGATCCCGACGCGGCTGGCCAGCCGCACGAAGCTCTCCCAGCCGATCAGGAGGGCGACGACGCCGAGCACCACCGCGCTGCCGAAGCCGGCGAGATCGCCCAGCTTGCCGGTGCCGAAGGTGAAGCGCGGATTGCGCGCGTGGCGCTTCGCGTAGCGATAGGACAGCGCCGTGATCATCAGCGCCGCGGCATGGGTCGACATGTGCCAGCCGTCGGCCACCAGCGCCATCGAGCCGTAATAGCTGCCGGCTGCGATCTCGATGACCATCATCGTGGCGGTGATGGCGATGACGGCCCAGGTGCGCCGGGCGTTCCGGTCGTGTCGAGCGCCAAGAAACACATGGTCGTGGGTGCCGTCGTCCTGGGCGCCAGCCGCCGGTGAGCCATGGCAGTGGGGTGCGTGATCGTGCATGCGAATGCCCCTTTTATTTCAGGTAGCTGCGCAGGACTGAGGACAGATCCTCGACGCCGCGCCGCCGGGTCTCGGCATCATCGACGCCGAGTACGTGATGCTGGAGATGCGCCTCGAGCAGCTCGTTGGTCAGCCCGACGATGGCGCCACGAACCGAGGCGACCAGGTGGAGGATCTCGCCGCAATCCTTTTCCTCGTCGACGGCCCGCTCGATCGCTTCCATCGGCCCGCGCAGCCGCCGGACGCGTCCGAGGAGCTTCTTCTTGTCTCCGGCCAGATGGCTCATCCAGGTTGGCTTCTGATAGGATAGGGGGTATTGGTATATTGGACATCTTCATTGGAAAAGATTAAGGGCGTAGCGCCATGGCACCTTCGCCGCTTATCAGACCGTGGACCGTCGCAAGGCGGGGGTCGCACCATCCGCCGGAGGCCTGCGATGTCGACAACCGTCAAGCTCGCGATCGGAAGCATCGTCGTCGGGGTGATCGTCCTCGCGATCAAGACGCTCGCCTGGTGGCTCACCGGATCGGTGGCCCTGTTCTCGGACGCCCTCGAAAGCACGGTCAACGTCGCGACCGCTATAGCGGCGCTGATCGCAATTCGCGTCGCCGCACGCCCGGCCGACGCGTCGCATCCTTACGGTCACGACAAGGCCGAGTTCTTCAGCGCGGTGCTCGAGGGGGTGATGATCATCATCGCCGCCCTTCTGATTCTGCGTGAGGCCTATCACGGCTTCCTGAATCCGGTCGCGCTCGATTTACCCCTCGAGGGCCTTCTCGTTAACGGCGGCGCGACCGCCATCAACGCGGTCTGGGCCTGGATATTGGTGACGCGCGGCCGTGCCGGAAAGTCGCCGGCCCTCGTCGCCGACGGCAAGCACCTCTTCACCGATGTCGTGACCTCGGCCGGCGTGGCGCTCGGCGTTCTGCTGGCGACCGTCACCGGCTGGTGGGTCCTCGATCCCCTGCTGGCCGCCGCTGTCGCAATCAACATCCTCTGGTCCGGATCGAAGGTGGTGAAGGAATCGCTGAGCGGTCTTATGGACAAAGCTGTGCCCCAGGACACGCTCGACACCGTGCGCAGCGTCATCGCGAAGGAGGCCGGTGGCGCGGTGGAGGCCCATGACCTGCGCACCCGGCATGCCGGCACCGTGACCTTCATCGATTTCCACCTGGTGGTTCCGGGAGACACCCCGGTTTTTGACGCCCACGAGATCTGCGACCGAATCGAGGCGGGATTGATGGAGGCGGTGCCCGGCGCCAAGGTCACCATCCATGTCGAGCCGGAGCACAAGCAGAAGCACTCCGGGATCGTGGTCCTGGACTGATCCCGTGGGAAGGATACCCTCACTGGCATGCAGGCTCCGAGAGTGGGCCCGAGCCGTCCGTCGGGATGCCATCGCGCTGCAGGATCGCCGCGCGGGATCCCAGGGCCCCCCTTGTCGCGAAAATGGTCGCAGCGTCCGTCGCTGCCTATGCCTTCTCGCCGATCGATCTGATCCCGGATTTTATTCCCGTGCTAGGGCATCTCGACCACGCGATCCTGCGGCCCTCGGCATCCTGATTGCGATCCGTCTCATCCCGGCGTCTATGATGAAGGCATTTCACGAGGCCGCCATGCGGCGCCAGGGTCGACCAGTCAGCCGCGGTAGAATGATTGCGGTGATCGCTCTATGACCGATCACCTTCGGGGTCGGCCTTTGGCTGATGCTCAGGTAGTCTAGCGTCCGCGGCGATCTGCATGAGGCGCCAAATGCGATCCGAACAGAATGCTCCAAAAACGAACGGCAGCTTCGTCCCGCATCGGCGGCTCTGAAACGGAGCGCGGCGAATGATCGGTATGGGTTTTCCCACTTCGCGCTGTCTCGAATGACCGGTCTGGCGACCTGCGCTGCGGCGCGGAACCGTGGATGCTGCCGCTGCGAACCTCCTGCCGGTCTTTCTGCGCTGGCATCGTATGATTGCCGAACGGCCGGAAAGTCCCGCATTGCTTACGCTCGGACAAGGCGCCGCGAACGGTCGGTTCAGGGCGGTGTCGGCGACCAGTCCCGGTTATCCTTCAACGGCGTGTTGGCCAGAATGATCAGCTTCCGCATCGCGGCGGTGGTCGCGACTTTCGAGGGTTTCCCGGCGGCACGAAGGCGCCTATTCCGTTGAAAAACTCGACTTGCCCGAAGGGGTGACCGCTGATTCAGTTTGGCTGTAACAGGCGGAGGTGAACGGCGATGATGGGGTCCCGCGCATTGCCTCGCCAGGAATGCTCCCGGATGTTGAGCCGTTGCCTCACCTGAAATGCTCCCGTGCTCGTGGTTGGCGGGGAGAGCGGGATGGGGTGGGTGAGCATGGAGACGCGTAGTGAGTTGGTGGCTGCGATCAGCGGCCGGTACGCGCGGAGCCGACGCGATGAGAAGGCGCGCATACTCGACGAGTTCGTGGCGGTGACGGGGTTCCACCGCAAGCACGCCATGCGGCTGTTGCGCAGCGGCGGACCGACAGCGGGGGCGGGCCCGCGGCCGGGGCGCCGCATCTACGGCGAAGCGGTGCGGACCGCGCTGCTGGTGGTCTGGGAGGCGTCCGACCGGGTTTGCGGCAAGCGGCTTCGGGCGATCCTGCCGGTGCTGGTCGAGGCGATGGAGCGGCATGGACACCTTGCGCTCGATGCCGAGGTGCGCCGGCTTCTGCTGGCGATGAGCGCGGCGACGATCGACCGCGCCTTGCGGGATGCGAAGGGCGATGGCCTGCGAAGGCACCAGCGGCGCACACCACCGACGATCCGGCGGAGCGTTCCGATCCGGACCTTCTCCGACTGGGACGATCCGCCACCTGGGTTCGTCGAGGCGGACCTGGTCGCGCACAGCGGACCGCGATCGGACGGCAGCTTCGTGCAGACGCTGGTGCTGACCGATATCGCCACCGGCTGGACCGAATGCGCGCCGCTGCTCGTCCGAGAGCAGACGCTGCTGGTCGCGGTGCTGAAGGAACTGCGCCGTCACTTGCCCTTCGAGCTGCTGGGCTTCGACACCGACAACGACACCGTGTTCATGAACGAGACGGTGCGGGATTACTGCTCCGCCGAGGCGATCACGTTCACCCGCTGCCGGCCCTACCGGAAGAACGACCAGGCTTGGGTGGAGCAAAAGAACGGCGCGGTGGTGCGGCGGATCGTTGGCTACCGGAGGTTCGAGGGCTTCACGGCCGCGCACGTGCTGGCCGAACTTTATGCCGCGGTCAGGCTCCACGTGAACTTCTTCCAGCCGTCGTTCAAGCTGGCGGAGAAGCATCGCGATGGCGCTCGGGTCCACAAGCGCTACCACGCGCCGGCGACGCCTTGCCAGCGGCTGCTGGCGGACCCGCGAACACCCGACGCGGTCCGTGAGCGGCTCGAGGCGGTCTTCGCGACGTTGGACCCGCTCCGCCTTCTGAGGGACATACGGGCGGCCCAGCAGCGGCTGGTCGATATCGCCGACATGCCCGGCGCGGCTTCCGAGCCGCCGCCGTCGCTCGACACGTTCCTCTCCGCGCTGCGGACGGCATGGCGGTCGGGAGACGTGCGTCCAACCGCACAGCCGAAGCCCAGGCCGAAACGCGGACGCCGGCGACCGGACCCGCTCGCGGCAGTGACCGAGGAGCTACGCGCATGGTTCGACGAGGAGCCATGGCGCACCAGCCGGGAGTTCCTCGACAAGCTGCAGAGCGAGCATCCGGGCCAGTATCCCGACGGACTTCTGCGGACCGTGCAGCGGCGGCTCAAGATATGGCGTTCGGAGCGCGCGTTGAGCCTTGTCTTCGAAGACTTCGGGGCCCCAGGCGATCGCAAAGAAGGGGTGGTTCTTGTGCCATGACGGCGAGATCGAACGAGGTGGCAGGCTGCTCCGCTCCGCGTAGCTGGAGGCTACGCGGAGCAGCCTGCCGCTTCACCGACGGGAGCAAGTCACTCGGGAACATTTGGATGAGGCAACCGCGGACGCGCTCGGGAGCATTCTTCGGTGAGGCAACACGGATTCTCATCCTGATCGACGCGCTTCGGTGTCTCGGCCAAGTCCCGTCTGGGGGAGAAGCTCGCCTATATCCACCGTCACTGGGACGGCCTTCAGACGTTCCTCCATGACGGCCGCGTCGAGATCGACTCCAACAGCGTGGAGAACCTGATCCGGCCGATAGCCTTGAACCGCAAGAATGCGCTCTTCGCGGGCCACGATGAGGGCGGCAAAGCGTGGGGCCGCATCGCGTCGCTGATCGAAACGGCGAAGATTAACGGGGTCGAGCCCTTTGCCTACCTCAAGGCAACCCTCGAGGCGATCGCAGGCGGTCACCCCCACTCCGCAATCGACGACCTCCTGCCCTGGAACTTCAAGTCCACAAGCTGAAACGCCGTGGGGCGCAGCCGCCGCTTACGAACATTCGAGCGCGCTGACTTCACCTACGAAGCCAAGGCCGACGTCTACACTTGTCCGGGCGGCAAGGAGCTGAAGCGAAGCCGCCGGGCCTTCACGAAGCCCCGCGAGAAGAAACCCGACGAGGACGGCATGCTCCGCTACCGGGCCAGCAAGGCCGATTGTGATACCTGCGCGTTGAAGACACGCTGTTGCCCGAAGGAGCCCGCGCGCAAGATCCTCCGGTCGATCTTCGAACCATCACGGGACCGGGCACGTGCGATCGCCCAGTCCCCCGATTACGCGATATCATGCAGGCTGCGTAAGAAGGTGGAGATGCTGTTCGCGCATTTGAAGCGCATTTTGGGCCTGAGCCGCCTTCGATTGCGGGGCCCGAACGGCGCGCGAGACGAATTCCACCTCGGAGCCACCGCCCAGAACCTCCGGAAGCTCGCAAAGCTCCTTCCAGTCCCGGAAATCGCCTGCTGAGGAAGGTCAGGCGCACGCGTCGCAAACATCGGGACGGAAGCAACGCGGCCGCCGAGCCGAGTTTTTCAACGGAATAGGCCCGTAGAAGCTCTTGAAGTCCTTGTTCCAGCGGATCGCGACGACAGCTGCCATGTAGAGGCTGCGGCGTACCGCGGCCCTACCTGCCTTGATCGTCATTCGGCCCCGAAGGTTGCCGGAGTCCCTGTTCATCGGGGCCACGCCTGCAAGTGCCGCGACCTGGGCCCCGTTCGCGTGGCCGAGTTCTTTCATCTCGACGAGCAACGTCGCGGCGGTGACAGGCCCGATCTCAGGGATCGAGGTGAGAACGCGGAACCTCCGGGCGACGTGTCGATCGGATCGGACGCGATTTAGAAGTGCGGCCTCCAGATCTTTGCACTGACGCTTGCACAACGCGATCCGGTCCGCGATCTGCGCTTTCACGGTCCCGAGGATCGCTTCTCCGTGCTGCTGCTCCAAAGCGACGCGCTCGTCGACGATCTGCCGGCGCGCGACGGAGATCTCGGCCAGTTCTACCATGAGCTCAGACGGCTGTTCGCTGGGCGCCGGCTTCATGGTGGCGCCGAAGGTCGCCAGTGTAACGGCGTCGATCCGGTCGGACTTCGCCGACTGGCCCATGACATCCGCGAAGCGGCGGGACCGGTACGGATTGACCACGGCGACACGGAAGCCCGCCGCATGCAAAGAGGCATGAGCCTCGCGATGGTAGCGGCCTGTGGCTTCGATCACGACCAGGTCGGCCCCTACGGCAGTACCGAGCTTCTGAATTTGCTCAAAACCCGAGGAATCGTTCCTGACCCGGATCTGGTCTCCTGCGGGATGAACAGCGGCATCGAGCCATCTCTTGCTGACGTCGATCCCCATGGTCGTCCCACTGCTCTGACGTGGAACGGTGGGTGCCTTTCCTCTTATCCGGGACATGAACAACTCCCCCCCCATCTGTTCAGGCCAAACATGAAACGGGACCGGCCTTGCTTTCCCGCGGCCCTGGAAGGCCCAGGCGGCGACGGCCCGATCCCGTCCGAAAGGGTCCTACCGGATTTCCTCCGGGAGACGCCCCGCCAGCAGAGACGTCCCGCAGGAAAGATAAGAGGCGGCTTTAGTGCTCGGGAAGCGCGCGGATGAGGCAGGTGGTGGAGCCGGTGGCGTACAGGCGGTCGTCCTCGATCCCGCGGATCTCGGCATCGGCGACGCCGGTGGTGCGGCCGGAATGCAGCACCCGGCCGGTGGCGCGGATGCCGGTGTCGGGCGGGATGGCGAGACAGAGATTGACCTTGAATTCCAGCGTCGAATAGGACGAGCCCTGCGGCACCTTCGTCATCACCGCGCAGCCCATGGCGCTGTCGAGCAGGGCGCCGTACCAACCGCCATGGACGCCGCCCATCGGGTTCAGATGCGCGAAGCGGGGCGCGCCGGTGAAGGCGACGCGGCCCTCCTCCACCGCCTCGAGCTCGAAGTTCAGGCCCTGGGCGATGGGCGGCTGGGAGAGCTCGCCGGCGAGCATCTTGCGCATGAAGTCGAGCCCGCTCAGCGCCCGCATCTCCTCGATGTCGGGCAGGTCGGCCGCGGAACTGGCGAATGTCATGATGTCCCTCCTCTTTTCGGGCGCGACCATGACCGAGGCGCGGGGGATTGGCCAGCCGGACTCAACTCTCGAGCCAGCGCGCCTCGTTGGCCTCGATGGCGGCGACGCGCTCGGCGGTCTTCGGGTGCGACAGGAGCCAGGCGGGGGGGCCGCTGCCGGCGCCTCCGGTGAGGCGCTCGAGCTTGGCCAGCAGGCTCTTCTGCGCCCCGGCGCCGATGCCCGACCGGATGAGAAGCGCGGAGGCATAGGCGTCGGCCTCGTATTCGTCCTGCCGCGAGAGGCGGGCGCCGAGAAGGCTGGCGAGCCCGTTGGCGAGAAGCACGCCGAGCCCCGGCAGGATGCGCCCGAGGATCATCGCCATGGCGGTGCGGAGCGCGTTCTGCCCGGAGAAGTCGATCATCCGCCGGCGGGAATGGCCGAGCGCGACATGGCCGAGCTCGTGGGCGACGACGCTGGCCATCTCCTCGGCGGTGACCTCGCCGGCGCGGTAGCGGTCGTAGAAGCCGCGGGTGAGGAAGATGCGGCCATCGGGGGCGGCGAGCCCGTTGACCTGGGCGATCTCGTAGATGTGGACGCGGATCACCGGCAGGTCGAGCGCCGCGGCCATGCGGTCGCAAAGCGCGCGCAGGCGCGGATCGGCGAGTTCGGTGGAGCGCGCGTCGAGCTCGCGGCCGGTCCGCCAGACCGAGAAGCGGTACATGGCGAGCGCGTAGAGAATGGCGAGCAGGATCGGCGTGAACTTCAGCATGCCTCGAAGATGGGCGGCCGGGCGGCGCGCTGCAACGCGTCCGATTGCCCAGAGAGGGTCAAACCGGCGCCCGATTCCGCGGGCAGTGCGGGGCGCGGGGCGATTAAAATTCGAGGGACATTCGATGAAAGTCATTCTTTCGACGCTCGCCGCCGCGCTGCTTTTCGCCGGCACGGCGGGCGCCCGGGACATCTACGAGACCGAGACCCTGTTCCGCGAGAAGAAGTGGCAGGTCGATCTGACCCACGACGCGGCGGACGGCACATTGTGGTGCAGCGCGGAGACGCGGAACCGCGTCGGGCAGACCTTTTCGCTCACCGCCTACGAGGGCGGGGGGCTGGTGCTCTTCGTCTTCGATCCCGGCTGGTCGATCGCGCGCCGGCCGGTCGATTTCCTGGTGGACGTGGATTACAGCCGCTGGACGATGGCCGGGACGGGCAACGGGATTTCGGTCTCGATCGGGCTCGACGAGCCCAAGAAGAACATTGCGTTCCTGTCGGAGCTGCAGGCGGCGCATGCGGTCGCGGTGATGAACGCGGAGGGGCGGCGGCTGGCGACCTTCTCGCTGGCCGGCTCCGGCGCGGGGATCGAGGCTCTGATGGCCTGCTGGAGCAGCATCCTGGCGCCGGGGCGGGACCCGGCGGACCCGTTCGTGACCGCGAGCGATCCGTTCAGCTGACGCGGACGCGCCGCACCCGGCGCAAGCGGGCGCGGCGCGACGGGTCGGGAACGGAGCTCAGACCAACTTGGCGTCGAGAGTGATTTCGGGACCGGCCAGGGCCTTGGAGACCGGACAGCCGGACTTCGCGGCCTCGGCGGCGGAGCGGAACGTCTCCTCGTCGGCGTTCGGGACACTGGCGGTCATGTCGAGATGGATGGTCTTGATGGCAAATCCGTCCCCCTCCTTCTCGAGGCTGACGGTGGCCTTGGTGTCGATCGCATCGGCCGTCAGGTCATGCTGACCGAGAATCATCGAGAAGGCCATCGAGAAGCAGGCGGCGTGGGCGGCGCCGATCAGCTCCTCGGGATTGGTCTCCTGGCCGTCCTCGAAGCGCGACTTGAAGCCGTAGGGCTGCGCATCGAGGGCCTTGGTCTCGGTGGAGACCGTGCCCTTGCCCTCCTGCAGGCTGCCTTCCCAATGGGCGGATCCGGAATGTTTCGGCATGGTGAACCTTCCTTCGTGCTGTGCGGTGCGGCCCTGAAACGCGATCCGGCGGCGGCTGTTCCCCCGTCAGGGCGGGGGCGCGATCATGTCTCGCGCGATCCGGTCGTGGACGATAGGCCGGGATTGCCGCCGGTCAATCTTGCCGCCGGATGGGCCGCGACCTAACGTCCGTCCATGACGGAAAAAAACCGCCCCCCTTTGCGGCCCGAGGACATGCTCTGCTTCGATGTCTATGCCCTCGGGCAGGCGTTCGGGCGGCTCTATAAGCCGTTGCTCAATCCGCTCGGCCTGACCTATCCGCAATACCTCGTGATGTGCATCCTGTGGAGCGGAGGGCCCTGCAACGTGGGAGAGATCGGAGAGCGGCTGGGGCTCGAGACCTCGACGATCACGCCGCTCCTGAAGCGGCTCGAGGCCGCAGGGCTGGTGACCCGGCGCCGCTCGGCGCTCGACGAGCGGCGCGTGGAGGTGGCGCCGAGCCCGAGGGGCCTGGCCATGGAGGAGGAAGCGGCGCATATCCCCGCCTGCGTCGAGGAAGCGACGGGGATGGAGAGCGACGAGATCGAATCGCTCAGGGGCGAACTCGAACGGCTGCGGCGGGCCTTCGGGAATATCTAGGAGCGCGTGATGCGCCGGCAGAGACGAAAAAGGCCCCGGCATTGCTGCCGGGGCCCTGTCTCGTGCCGAGGATCCGGATGGATCAGGCGTCGGCCTTTTTCTTGCGAGCGATCATGCCGCCGAGGCCGAGCGCGCCGAGAAGCAGACCGCCGGCCGCGGGGACCGGGATCGGGTTCGGCGGGGTTTCGACCGCGGTCGAGCTGAACGCGACGTCCACGTCGACGCTGTCGAGGCCGCCACCGTAATTGGCGAACACGCTGAACATGTCGCCCGTGCCGACGTTGAAGCCGGGCAGGGTGTCGCGCGCGCCGACCGGATCGTTGATGTCGAGCTCGGCGAGTTCTTCGGGCGTGAAGGTGAAGAACTTCGACGTGGTGCTTCCGGCCTGCGTGTAGCCGAAGGACACGTCGATCAGGTCCCGGCCACCGGAGAACCCGTTGCCGGTGAAGGCAAAGCGGCTCAGGCGGAGGTCGGATTCGGCGGTGAAGTCCTGCGTCGCCGAGGTGTCGGTCGGCGTCAGCGTGGTGTTGAGCAGAACGTTCTCGCCCGCGCTCAGGCTGGAATCGCCCTGCTCGAAGGAGAAGGACGCTGCGGAGACGGCGCCGGCGGAGAGCGCCAGGAGGGCGCCGGTGGACGCCGCGATAACACTAGTTCTAAGTCTCATGTCGATAGCTCCAAGGCAGACATCAATATTCACTCCAGCCATGACACGGCTCCCGGAACGTCGTACCCGGTCACCGCTTCGAGTCGCGCTGTCTTTTACACGCCCGTTCATCAAGACTGCTGAAGAAAACGTTAATGCGCTCGCGCATCAGTGACAAGGGAAACCTCGGCGACCTGCGAGGATTTCCTCTTTCAAATTAGGGATTTCATCCCTTGGTTGAGACCCGCCAGAGTCATCGGGACCATAGCCCCGGGCCGCAGGATCTCGCGGATCATGGCCGTCAACTCGGTGAACTGCCAGTAGCGCTCCGGGGTCGGGTTGATCCAGAGGTGGGCGGGCCAGTGCTGCGCGGCGCGGGCGAGCCAGACATGGCCGGCCTCGGGGTTCCAATGCTCGTTGGCGCCGCCGGGGAGTGCGACCTCATAGGGGCTCATGGCGGCGTCGCCCACGAAGATGCAGCGCCATTCGGGTCCGTAGGTATTCAGTATCTCCCAGGTCGGGACCTGTTCCGTCCAGCGCCGGCGATTGTCGCGCCAGACGCCCTCGTAGAGGCAATTGTGGAAGTAGAATTGCTCGAGATGGCGGAACTCCGAGCGGGCGGCGGAGAAGAGCTCGGATACAACCCCGACGTGATCGTCCATCGATCCGCCGTTGTCCAGAAACAACAGGACGCGAACGGCGTTGCGCCGCTCCGGTCGGGTCTTGACATCGAGGTATCCCTTCGACGCCGTCGAGCGAATCGTGGCGCCGAGGTCGAGCTCCTCGTCCGCGCCGTCCCGCGCCCAGCGACGCAGGCGCTTCAGCGCGACCTTGACCGAGCGGGTGCCGATCTCGACCTCGTCGTCGAGGTCGCGGAACTCGCGCCGGTCCCAGACCTTCACGGCGCGGCGATGGCGGCTCTTGTCCTGGCCGATGCGCACGCCCTCGGGATTGTAGCCATGGGCGCCGAACGGCGAGGTGCCGGCGGTGCCGATCCATTTCGAGCCGCCCTGGTGGCGGCCCTGCTGCTCCTTCAGGCGCCGGCGCAACGTGTCCATCAGCGCCTCGAACCCGCCGAGGCTCTCGATCTCGGCGCGCTCCTCGGGAGTGAGGTGCTTCTCGGCCATCTTCGTCAGCCAGTCCGCGGGCAGGTCCATCGCCTCCAGGACGGCCTCCTCGGGGATCAATTCGAGGCCCGAAAAGGCCCGCGCGAAGGCGCGGTCGAAGCGGTCGACATGGCGCTCGTCCTTCACCAGCGCCGTGCGGGCGAGGTAGTAGAAGCCGTCGAGATCGTAGGTGACGAGGCCGGTCTTCACCACGCCCAGGAAGTCCAGGAACTCCCGCAGCGAGGCGGGGACGCGGTGACGGCGCAGCTCCTCGAAGAAGGGCAGGAACATCAGCCCGCCAGCCGCTCGAGGACGAGCGAGACGATGACCCCCCCGAGCGCGCCGGCGATGGCGCAGGCGAGGGCGTATTGCACCTTGTCGGCGCGGGTTCCGCCGTGGCGGGCGGCGAGGCGCGCGCCGCCGACGAGGCCGAGGACGATGCCGGCGAGGACGATCATGCGGCGGGCTCCGGGGTGTCGGGGACGAGGGCGGCGATCTCGGCGGCGCGGGCCATCACCTCGCGGTCGCTGCCGTAGCCGTAACGCGCCCAGCCATAGGCTTCGGCGCGGATGCGCCCGGCCTCGCCGCGTCGGCCCTCGAGGTCGAGCGCCTCGGCCTCGACGAAGAGAAAGGTGGAGAGAAGGGCGGCGTTCTCGGCGTCGCGCACGGTGACCTCGTTGGCCTCGGCGATGGCGAGGGCGGCCTCCGGCTCGCCGGAGGAGAGGGCGAAGGCGGCGAGCTGCATGGCGATATGGGCGGTGTGGATGCTGGTTGCCGGGTTGCGCCCGTAGATCGCCGCGGCCTGGAGGAAGGCGGCCAGGGCGGTGTCCGGGTCCGCGCCGAGCGACAGGCGGGCGAGGGCGAAGAGCGAGAATCCGAGACGGGTATCCTGCCAGCCCTCGTCGCGGGCGATCTCCACCGCGCGGCGGGCGGCGGCGCGGCGGCGGGCGGGCGAGGTATTCGGGCCGAGGGCGGTCTCGATGGCGTCGATCCAGTCGCGCGGCGTGGGGCTGGCGGGATCGGAAGGCACGCGCTCTCCGCCGGGATTCAGCCGCCGCAGGAGGGGCGGCAGGGCGCGGGCGACTGCCTCGCGGGACATGCCGGAGCGGAGCTCGGGCGAATAGGCGGCGCGCAGGATCAGCATGTCGAATCCGGTCAGGACGGTATGGAAGTTGTCGTCGTTGAAGACGCTGTCGGGCAGGCGGTAGAGGTCGTTCAGCGGCGCGAGGGACTGGGCGAGTTCCTCGTGGAGGCAGTCGCGCACCTCCTGGGGCGGCACGTCGCCGGGGATGAAGATGGCGACCTCGCGGCGGGTGTCGAGCGTCGCCCAGTCGAGCCGCTCGCTGCGGCGGCTGGCGAGGAAGTCGTCCCAGGAGGCGACGCGGGGCACGACGAAGCAGGCGGCGGCGGGCACCGCGCGCTGCAGCTCGGAGCGGGGCACCATCTCCACGGTGACGTTGGCGGCCCGGTCCGCGGGGACGCGGGCGATGTCGATCTGCGCCTCGCCGCGGAGACGGGCGAGAAGGTCGGCGAGGTCCTGTTCGAGGCTCTCGGGCACGGGACCGGCGACGCGCAGGCTGACCGGCCCCTCGAAGCGGGTGAAGCGCGGCAGGGTGCGGCCCGATTCGAGGGTGAAGGTGAGATCGAGGAAGTCCTGCGCGATGTCGGCATTGGCGCGCGCCGGGGCGGTGACGTGGTGCTCGGCGAAGCCCCGCATCGCCGGCAGCCGGGCGGGATCGCCGGCGCGGCGGTCGGAGGGCACATCCGGCGCGACGGGCGCGGCGCAGGCGCCCAGCGCGGCGAGCGCGGGAAGAAGAAGGGCGCGAAGCGTCATCGGCGCCACTGTCTCGGAACCGGCCGGGAATGTGAACCGGGGCGGCGGAGGCTCGCCGCAAACGTGATGTCGCCCGTGTCCCGGGCGCGCCTTCAGGCAGCGCCGAAGGCCGGGTGGTAGGCGACGCGGCCTGCCGGCACGGGTCCGGCGAGGGGCAGCGCCATGAAATGGGCCGCCGGCGCCGGGATAGGTCAGGCGCGAAGCCGAAGCGGGCGCAGAAGCCCGGATCGCAGAGGACCACGCAGCCGGCGGCGCGGCAGCGCTCGAGACCGGCGCGGACGAGGGCGGAGCCGATGCCGCGGCGCTGCAGAGCGGGGCGGACCGAGACCGAGGCAGCCGGTCATCCGCCCGTCGATCGCGACGGGGGAGAAGGCGACATGGCAGACGATCTCCTCCGCCTCCAGGGCGACGAGCGAGGGGGGCGAGGGCCTCCGTGTCGCGCAAGGCATCGACGATCGCGGCCTCGGTGCCGTCGGCATGGGGCGCACCGGCGAAGGCGGCGTCGGTCAGGGCCCGGATCGCGACGGCGTCGCCGGGGTGCTCGGGGCGCGGGTCGGGCTCATTCCGGCCCCAGATGCAGATAGGTTTCGTCGTAGCGGCGGGAGAGGTGGTCGCCGGCGAGGATCGTGCGGGCCGAGCCGGGCGGCGCGACGTCGGTGTCGTAGCGGGGATTGAAGAAGAGCGGCGCGGAGAGGCGCTCGGCCTGCGCGCCGATCACCCGGTGCGGCGTGGCGCGGACCGCGCCGCCGGTCCACATCTCCAGCATCTCGCCGAAATTGACCACGAAGGTGCCGGGCGCGGCGGAGACGGCGACCCAGTCGCCGGCGCGGCGCTGCACCTCGAGACCTGCGGTGCCGTCCGTCGCCAGAAGCGTGAGGCAGCCGTAATCGGTGTGGGGCGCGATGCCGAAATCGCGCGCCCCCGCCCAGCCGGGACGGGCGGGATAGTAGTTGCCGCGCAGGAGCGCCATCGGCCTTTCGAAGGCGCCGTCGAAATGCGCGGGCGCATGGCCGAGGGCGGCGGCCAGCGCCCGGAGAAGCGCCATCGCCACGCCGAGCGCGCGTCCGTAATATTGCTCGATCGCGGTGCGGAAGGCAGGCATGTCCGCGGGCCAGCGGTTCGGCGCGTAGTATTTCAGGCCGTGGCGGGCGAGCGGATCGCCGGCCGGCAGCTCGTAGCCCATGTCGAAGACCTGCTTGTAGTCGGGATTGGCATCCGGATCGACGCGCTCGGCGCCCGACCGGCCCCAGCCGCGGTTGGAGGCGGTGGCGGCCATGTCGATCGCCGCCTTCTCCGCTTCGGAGCGCAGGAAGAAGGCGCGGTAGGCGGCGAGGAGCGCCGTCACCTCGGCGGCGGAGATGGCGGTGTTCGACAGGGTGAGGAACCCGGTCTCGGCCGCCGCGCAAGCGAGGGCGCGCCGCGTCTCGGGGGCGTCGAGGCTGGCGGCGTCGATCGCGGGGATCATCGGAGCCTCCGGCGGCGTTCGGAGCCGAGATATGTCCTTTCGACCGCGGCGGAAAGCGGCTACCCCCGGGGAAACGCAGAGGAGGCACCATGGCCGACAGACGCAAGCTCGCCGCAGGCAACTGGAAGATGAACGGCACAGCCGCCGCCCTCTCCGAGGTCGAGACGATGGCCCGGGAGCAGGACGGGGCCCGGTCGGAGCTGCTGATCTGCCCGCCCGCGACCCTGATCGAGCGGCTGGCGCGGACCTGCGACGGCACCAGGATCGCCGTCGGCGGGCAGGATTGCCACTGGGAGGAGACCGGCGCCCATACCGGCGACGTCTCCGCGCCGATGCTGAAGGATGCCGGCGCGAGCTACGTCATCCTCGGCCATTCGGAGCGCCGCGCCGATCACGGCGAGACCGACGAAATGGTGCGGAAGAAGACCCGCGCCGCCTGGGATGCGGGACTGGCGGCCATCGTCTGCGTGGGAGAGACGCTCAGCGAGCGGGAGGCGTCGAACACGATCGACATCATCGGCGGACAGCTCGCCGGGTCGCTGCCCGATCAGCCGACGGGGCTGAACCTGGTGGTCGCCTACGAGCCGGTCTGGGCGATCGGCACCGGAAAGGTGCCCTCCACCGACCAGATCGGCGAGGTGCACGACGAGATCCGCCGCCGGCTCGAGAAGCGCTTCGGCGCCGGCGTCGGCCGCTCGGTGCGGCTCCTCTACGGCGGGTCGGTGAAGCCCGACAACGCCGCCGAGATCTTTGCGGTGGAGAACGTCGACGGCGCACTGGTGGGCGGCGCGTCGCTGAAGGCCGCGGATTTCGGCGGCATCGTGGCGGCGCTCGACGCCTCCTGAGCGAAACTCCCCGGACGCGGCGGCGGCAGGTGCGACGCGAATGCGGCACCGGTGCGGCGGCAAAGGCCGCATTTTGCACGTGATTCCGCCCGACAGATCTCGCGACTTGCCTCCATCGGCGGCAGCGGCCAAAATCCGCCGGACGCGACCGGGTTTCGCGCTCGCCGCAGGGGGCCCAGATCCTCGCGGCCGGGCGCGCCGGGCCGGTCGTCGTCACGACGACAGAGGGAGGAAGACCATGACGACATCACCGAACCGCCGCGCGGCGCTCCGCACGATCGGCCTCGCCGGCGCCGCCGGACTCGCCGCACCGCATATCGCCGGCGCCCAGGCCAACGGCACGACCTGGCGGGTGCAATCCTCGTGGCCGGGGGGCGCGGGGCTGCAGATCTTCAAGGATTGGTGCGGCTCGATCCAGGAGAAGACCGGCGGCGAGCTCAGCTTCACGCCGTTCGGCGCCAACGACGTGGTCGGCGACTTCCAGCTCTACGACGCGGTGAAGAACGGCGTCCTCGAGGCGATCAACCCCTTCACCATCTATGCCCAGGGCATCATCCCGGCGGCGACCTTCCTGACCTCGATCCCGCTCGGTCTGCGCCAGCCCTCGGAATTCGACACGTTCTATTACGGGCTCGGCGGGCTCGACATCGCCCGCGAGCTCTACGCCAAGCAGGGCATGGTTTTCGTCGGGCCGATCCACCACGATGCCAACATCATCCACTCGAAGGTGCCGATCCGCTCGATCGACGATTTCGCCGGCCGCAAGATGCGCCTGCCGGGCGGCATGGTGGCCGATGTCTTCTCCGAGATCGGCGCCGAGACGACGGTGCTGCCGGGCTCGGAGATCTTCCCCGCGCTCGAGAAGGGTACCATCGACGTCGCCGACTATGTCGGCCCGGCGGTGAACTACGCGCTCGGCTTCAGCCAGGTGACCAAGTACATCGTCATGGGTCCGCCGGGCTTCATGTCGCTCTACCAGCCGGTGGACATCATGGACCTGACCGTGGGCCAGGGCGCCTGGGACGCGCTCTCCGACGAGATGAAGCAGTTCGTCGAGATGGAGGTGCATGTCTATTCCGACATGCACTACGCCGCGATCCAGAAGGCCGACCAGGAGGCCTGGCCGAAATTCGAGGCCGACGGCACCGAGGTCACCCGCCTCAGCCAGGACGACGTGGACCTGATGACCGAGATCGCGGTGCCGATCTGGTTCGACTACGCCCGCCGGGATCCGGACGCGGCGCGGGTCTTCAAGATCCAGCTCGACTACATGCAGTCGGGCTCGCTCGGCTATGTCGATCCGGCCCTGACCGAGGGCATGTCGCTCGAGTGATCCCCGCGCCCGAGCGCCACCGAGACCGCCCGGACCAGGCTCCGGGCGGCCGTCTGCCCGCTCGTCCCGCCCTGACCGGAGGCCCGCCCGGATGCCGTCCCTGAACTTCACGCTGCCGCACTGGCTCTACTGGGTCGGGCTGATCGTCTTCCCGATCGTCGCGATGGTGATGGCCAGGCGCGGTCGCAGCGGCCGGCGGCGCTACTCGCTGCCCCTGGGCTACATGATCCTGGTGACGGGGGGCATTCTCGGCCTCCACCGCTTCTACCTGAAGAATCTCTGGGGGTTGCTGTTCCTGCCGGTCTTCCTCGTCATCCTCTACGCCAATTCCCACGGCCAGGACGCGCGGGTCACGGCGAGCAATCTCGCCAACACGGTGCGCGTCGCCGAGCGGACGGTGGCGCGCGAGGAGCCGCGGATCGAGGAGGCCAGGGCCGAGGTCGAGGATCTGCGCCGCAAGGCGGAGGAGGCCGAAGCGGGCTCGATCACCGAAAAGCTCGCCCAGCGGCGGCTGGAGCGCGCCGAGCGCACCATCTCCGGAGGCGAGGAGCGCCTCGCCGAGGCGCGGGCCGGGCTCGAGGAGAATTCCCGGGCGCTGGAGGAGGCGCGGGGCGCGCGCGGCTTCTGGTCGGACGTGTCGGGGGTGGCCTTCTACCTGCTGATGGCGGGAGTGGCGATCGACGCGGCGCTGCTGCCCTTCCTGGTCCGGCGGGCCAATGCGCGGCTCGCCGACGAGCCCGTCGCCGCGGGGCCGGCCGTGGGCGGGGACGGGCTGGATCCGCCCGAGGAGGACGCCGTCCGGGCGGAGAACTGGATCGACCGGCTCTCGCTCTTCTGCGGCGAGTTCGCGGCCTACTGGGCGGTGATCGCCGTCTTCGTCTACTATTATGAGGTCATCGCCCGCTACGTGTTCAACAGCCCGACGAACTGGGCGCACGAGGCGATGTACCTGATGTTCGGCATGCAGTACCTGATCGCCGGCGCCTACGCGATGCTGACCGAGAGCCATGTGCGGGTGGACATCTTCTACGCGCCGCTGTCGCGCAGGCGGAAGGCCTGGGTGGACCTGCTGACCTCGGTGTTCTTCTTCATCTTCGCCGGCACGCTGCTCGTCACCTCGTGGATCTTCGCCATGGACGCGCTCGCCGTGCCCACCGGCAACGCGCTCGTCAGCCAGTGGGCGCGCGGCCAGATCGGCCTTGCGGAGGTCTGGTCCGGCTGGGGGCTCAACCAGTGGAGCGATCCCAACATCCGCTGGGGCGAGATCAGCTTCAACGAGTGGGAAGTGCCGCTCTGGCCGATGAAATGGGTGATGGTGCTGGGCGGGCTCCTGCTGGTGCTGCAGGGGATCTCGAAGTTCGCCAAGGACATCCGCGCGCTGCGGGGCGGCGACCCGCCGCCGGGCGCGACCCATGGCGCGGCGGACGAGATGAGGGGACCCGCCTGATGGGCATCGATATCGGCATCGGGTGGCTCACCCTCATCATGTTCGGCTCGTTGCTGGGCCTGCTGCTCGCGGGTCTGCCGCTGGCCTTCGTCACCGGCGGGCTCGCCTGCGTCTTCCTGTGGATCCTCGGCGACGCGCAGGCGCTCAACATCGTGCCCTCGCGCATCTTTCCGCTGATGACGAACTACCAGCTCTCGGCGATCCCGCTCTTCATCTTCATGGCGGCGATGCTGGAGCGGGCGGGCATCATCAACGACATGTTCGACGTGATCTACAAGATCCTCGGCGGCGTGAAGGGCGGGCTCGCCGCGGCGACGGTGCTGGCCTCGACGATCCTGGCGGCGATGGTCGGGGTGATCGGCGCGGCGGTGGTGACGATGGGGATCATCGCGCTGCCGGCGATGCTGGCGCGCGGCTACGACCCGAAGATCGCCATGGGCTCGATCATGGCCGGCGGCACGCTCGGCATCCTGATCCCGCCCTCGATCCTCGCGATCATCTACGCGGTGGTCGCCGAGCAATCGGTGGGCGAACTGTTCATCGGCGCGGTGATCCCGGGGCTGATGCTCTCGACCTTCTATATCGGCTATTGCGTCATCCGCTCCACCATCGACCCCTCGCTGGGGCCGCCGATCCCGGTGGAGGAGCGGGTCTCGACGCGCGAGAAGATGCAGCTTCTGGGAAACATGGCGGCGCCGATCGCGCTCATCGTGGTGGTGCTCGGGGTGATCTTCTCCGGGGTCGCGACGCCTGTGGAGGCGGCGGGCATCGGCACCTTCGGGGCCTTCATCGTCGCCGCGATCCACCGCAAGCTCGACTGGCCCACCGTGCGCGAGGCGTGCCTGACCACGCTGAAGGCTTCCGCGATGGTGATCTGGATCATGTTCGGCGCGACGATCTTCGTCGGGCTCTACGTGCTCGAGGGCGGCCAGCAATTCGTGGAGGAGGCGCTGGCGGCCACCGGGCTCGGCCCCTGGGGCATCCTGATCCTGATGCAGATCCTGCTCGTCGTGCTCGGCATGTTCCTCGACTGGGTCGGAATCCTGCTGCTCTGCGTGCCGATCTTCGTGCCCATCATCCGGGCGCTCGGGGCGGAGAGCTTCGGGCTCGAGGGGCCCGACGACCTGGTGCTGTGGTTCGGCGTGCTCTACCTCGTCAACATGCAGATGAGCTTCCTGTCGCCGCCCTTCGGCTATGCGCTGTTCTACCTGCGCGGCGTGGCGCCGGCGGAGATCCCGATGTCGGACATCTTCCGCTCGGCGCTGCCCTTCCTCGCGCTGCAGGTCCTCGGACTCGCCGCCTGCATGCTCTTTCCCGAGATCATCATCTGGCTGCCGCGGCTGGTCTACGGCGGCTGAGCCCGGGCGCCCGGGCGGGAGGGGCGGCCCCGTCCCGCGGCGGGGATCAGCCGCGGGTGACGTCGTGGCCGTAGAGCCAGTCGAAGCGACGGGCGAGCAGGCCGGGGGACACGGCGCCGAGGGTGCGGAGCACGGCATGGGCGGCGTGGCGGGCGGGCCCGCGCAGGTGGTAGTTGCGGGCGTTCGATCCGGCAGCCTCGATGGCGCGCACGGCGCGCGGGCGGCGGATTGCCTGCCAGGTTGCGAGATCTTTCCGCTCCAGCGCGGCGGCGAGGGTCCAGGCGTCCTCGAGGGCGAGATTGGCGCCCTGGGCGAGGAAGGGCAGGGTCGGGTGCGCGGCGTCGCCGAGGATCGCCAGCGAGGTGCCGTGCCAGCATTCCGCGACCGGGTGGCGGAAAAGCCCCCAGAGATGCGCCTGCGTGACAGCGCGGAGGTGGTCGCGGGCGGCGGGGAAGCCGGCGAAGGCGGAGCGGAAGGCCTCCGGATCGCCTTCGACATGCCAGCCCTCGCCGGTCCAGCCGGATCGTTCGACGACGCCGACGAGGTTCACGCGATCGCCGGGGAGGGGGTAGCGGACCAGGTGGCGGCCCGGCCCCATATCGACCCGCGCCTCCGGCGGCGCGCTGCCCGGGACCGTGGCGCGCCAGGCGGTCTGGCCGGTGAAGCGCGGGGCGGACGGGTCGTTCAGGACCGGGCGGACGACGGAGCGCAGCCCGTCCGCGCCGATGACGAGGCGGGCCTCGCGGCCGTCGAGCCGGGCGCGGGGCCCGTCCTCGACCGAGCCGACCGCCCGGCCGAGGACGATCTCGACGCCCGCGGCGCGGGCGGCCCCGGCCAGCAGCGCAACGAGATCGGGGCGGGCGATCAGGCGGTAGGGGGCGGGGCCGAGGGGCATCCGGATCACATCCCGCCCGGTCGGCCCGTCGGCGAGGAGGACGGCGCGACTGCCGCGGCTCGCGGCGCGCAGCGGTTCGCCGCAGCCCAGCGCGTCGAGGACACGGACACCGTTGGGGCTGATCTGGATGCCGGCGCCCACCTCGGCGAAGGCCGGGGCGCGTTCGAGCACGCGGACGGCCATGCCGCGGCGGGCGCAGGCGAGGGCGCAGGCGAGCCCGCCGATGCCGGCGCCGATGACGGTCACGTCGCGCAGGGCAGCCTCCCGACATGACGACGCCGGGGCGAGGCCCCGGCGCGTCCCTCCTCCCGAACTCTGTCCGGTCTCACTCGTCGCGATGGACCTTCTCGCGGCGTTCGTGGCGTTCCTGGGCCTCGAGGCTCAGGGTGGCGATGGGGCGGGCGGCGAGGCGTTTCAGAGAGATCGGCTCGCCGGTGACCTCGCAATAGCCGTATTCGCCCTCCTCGATGCGGCGCAGCGCCGAGTCGATCTTGGCGACGAGCTTGCGCTGGCGGTCGCGGGTGCGCAGCTCGAGGGCGCGGTCGGTCTCCTCGCTGGCGCGGTCGGCCACGTCGGGGATGTTGCGGGTGCCGTCCTGGAGACCCTCGATGGTGGACCGGCTCTCGTTGAGGAGGTCGCAGCGCCAGCCAAGGAGCTTGCGGCGGAAATACTCCAGCTGGCGGTCGTTCATGAACGGCTCGTCTTCGGCGGGACGGTAATCAACTGGCAAGAAGGTTTCGACCTTCATCCTCACTCTCCCCTGTGGTGCGGGCGTGTATCCCGCTCATCCTCATGTCCACACCGGCGCAATAGCTCACCGACTTTCACTTGTCACGCCTCAACTTGGGCGGCTTGTGGGCCGGAGCCGCGGCCCCTAAGATCGCGCCCGAACACCCGACCCGAGGACCGCCCGCGATGCATTTCGCCTCCACGGATACCTATGTCGCCACCCGGGATCTGGAGGTCGCGGTCAATGCCGCGATCACGCTGGAGCGGCCGCTCCTGGTCAAGGGGGAGCCGGGGACGGGCAAGACCGAGCTGGCACGCCAGGTGAGCGAGAGCCTGGGGCTGCCGATCATCGAATGGCACGTGAAGTCGACGACGCGGGCGCAGCAGGGCCTTTACGAATACGACGCCGTGAGCCGGCTGCGCGACAGCCAGCTCGGCGACGAGCGGGTCAACGACGTGCGGAACTATATCCGCCGCGGCAAGCTCTGGGAGGCGTTCGAGGCGGATCGCCGCGTGGTCCTCCTGATCGACGAGATCGACAAGGCCGATATCGAGTTCCCGAACGACCTCCTGCAGGAGCTCGACCGGATGGAGTTCCATGTCTACGAGACCGGGGAGACGGTGCGCGCGAAGGCCCGGCCGATCGTGGTCATCACCTCCAACAACGAGAAGGAATTGCCCGACGCCTTCCTCCGCCGGTGTTTTTTCCACTATATCCGCTTCCCCGACATGGAGACGCTGAAACGCATCGTCGCCGTGCACCATCCGGGCATCAAGGACGGATTGTTGACGGCGGCGCTAGCGCAGTTCTACGAGATTCGCGATCAGCAGGGGCTGAAGAAGAAACCCTCGACCTCCGAGGTGCTCGACTGGCTGAAGCTGCTTCTGGCCGAGGACCTGACGGCGGACGACCTGAAGCGGCCGGGCCCGGAGATGCTGCCGAAGCTGCACGGCGCGCTGCTGAAGAACGAGCAGGACGTGCATCTCTTCGAGCGTCTGGCCTTCATGGCGCGGCGCTAGGCGCGCGCCTGGCCTCTGCGGTCAGGCGATGCTGCGGGTCCGGGCGACGGCGGCGTCGAGGCCCGCGGCGATGTCGGACGCGATCGGGGAGCGCGCCATCGCCTCGAGCCCGGCGGCGGTGGTTCCCCGATAGGCGATCAACTGCTCGACATGATCGGCAGGCGTCATGGCGCCCGCCGACATCAGCGTGCCCGCGCCGAGGAAGAGCTGCCGGACCGCCCGGTCGGCGATCGCGGGCGGGATGCCCCTCTCCGTGGCATAATCGACCATCACCCGGGCGTAGAAGGCGACGAAGCCGGGGACCGGCCCGGTCAGCGCGGTGAAGCAGTCGAGATGGGACTCGGTCTCGACTTCGTCGGCAAGGCCGCAGGCGGCGAAGATCGCCGCGGCGCGGCGCCTGTCCTCCGCCGTCACGCCGGGGCCGGCGCACCACGGCGAATAGGCCAGGCCCTGACGGGCGGCGGGGCTGCTCATTGCGCGGATGATCCGACCCGAGCCGGTGGCGCGGGCGAGCGCGTCGAGGGGGACGCCCGCCATGACGGAGATCACCAGGCGGTCCGGCGCACCGATCGCGAGGCGCGACGCCGCCGCCGGAGGAACGGCGAGCAGCACCACGTCGCAGGCGGTGGCAAGTTCGTCGGCGCAGGTCGTCACGGTCACGCCGGGACGATCGGCCAGGGCCCCGGCGGCCCCGCTCCTGTTCGCGATCCGGAGCCGGTCCGGCGGCACGACCTGGCGGTCCAGGAGCGCCTCCGCGATGGCGCTGCCGAGCATGCCGGTGCCTCCGACGATCCCGATGGAGCATTCCGATCCGCTCATCCGCCTGCCTCCGCGCCGCGACAGGGACCCGCCCCTGCGCGAGAAGCATTCGGAAAACTGCCACGCTGCGCAAGGCCGGTCCTCTCCGATCTCGCCGGACCGGCTGCGGCCGGCAGAGGGGCCGGCGGGGACGTCCAGGGAGACGAGGGGCTTCCCTTTCGGTGTCCGGTGCGGCAAGAAGGCGTTCGGCCACATGCGAGACGGCGATGCCCGCCATCCGACCGATCCGATCCGACGACCGCGTCGCCTGGACGGAGCTCTGGCGTAGCTATCTCGACTTCTACGGCGCGGACCTGCCGGCGGAGGTCTTCGATGCGCAATGGGCGCGGCTGATGGAGGCCGACACGATGCGCGGATTGCTGGCGGAGCAGGACGGCCGGCCGGTCGGGCTGGTGCACATAATCTTTCACGCCCACGGCTGGAAGACGCGGCCGGTCTGCTACCTGCAGGATCTCTACGTCGAGGAGAGCGCGCGAGGCGCCGGGCTCGGGCGGGCGCTGGTCGAGGCGGTCTATGGCGTGGCGGACGCGGCCGGGGCGCCGGACGTCTACTGGCTGACCCAGACCGGGAACGTGAGCGCGCGGCGGCTCTATGACCGGGTGGGCCGGATCACCGACTTCATCAAGTACGCGCGGCGCTGAAGACTCAACCGCGGGTGTCCTCGACGATCTCGCGCATCTTCTCGAGCGGGGCATAGCCGCGCACCATCCGGTCGCCGATGACGAAGGAGGGCGTGCCCTGGATGCCGAGGCTCGATCCAAGCGCCCGCGTCTCGGCGATGCGGCGGGCGACCTCGGGCGCCTCCATCTCCGCGGCGATCGCGGCGTAGTCGAGCCCCTGCGCCTCGGCCAGGTCGCGCAGGCTGTCCGGCGTCACGTCGGCGCGCTGGGTCATGAGCGCGTCGTGCACCGCCTCGTAGGCAGCCTCTCCGGCGAGGCGCTGGGTGGCGATGGCGAAGCGGCTGGCGAGCACCGACTGCTCGCCAAGGATCGGGAATTCCTTGACGACGAAGCGGATGTTGCCGTCGCTCTCGACGAGCTCGGACACTTCGGGGAAGGCGCGGCGGCAATAGCCGCAGCGGTAATCCATGAACTCCACGATCGTGACGTCGCCCTCGGGATTGCCGCCGACCCAAGACTCGCCGTCCTCGAAGAGGGCCGTCTCGTGCTGCGAGACGAGGTTGGTGTCGCTTTCCGACTGGGCCTGCAATTCGCGGGTCTCGAGAACCTGGATCGCCTCCATCAGCACCTCCGGGTTGTCGAGCAGATAGGCGCGGACCTCGTCGCGGAAGGCCTGGCGCTCGGGGCCGGTCAAGTCGTCGATCTCGGTCGCTTGCACGGCCGGCGCGGCGAGCGCGGCGACGGTCACGAGGGCGGCGGCGAGGGCGTTCGGCATCGGGCGCTCCGTCCGGGGTGGGGACGCGCGCGATCCTGCGGGATCGGAACGGCCCGCGCAAGGGGCCTTGCGGGTACGTGATCGAGCGGGCAATCGGGGCACGGACGGCAGCGCAGGAGGATCCATGCGGCACTCGCGACGGGGCCAGGTCGGCGCCTTCATCGTCATGGACGTGATGGAGCGCGCCCGCGCCGCAGAGGCGGCCGGGCGGCACGTGGTCCACATGGAGGTGGGCCAGCCCGGAACGGCGGCGCCACAGGGCGCGCGGATGGCGCTCGCGGCTGCGATGGCGGAGACGCCGCTGGGCTACACCGTCGCGCTCGGGCTGCCGGAGCTCCGGGCGCGGATCGCGCGACACTACCGCGACTGGTACGGGATCGACCTCGACCCGGCCCGCGTGGTGGTGACGGCCGGCGCCTCGGCGGGGTTCGTGCTGGCCTTCACGGCGCTTTTCGAGGCCGGTGACAGGGTGGGGCTGGGGCTGCCGGGCTACCCTTCCTATCGGCACATCCTGAGCGCGCTCGATCTCGCCCCGGTCGAGTTCGAGACGGCGATGGCGGACCGGTTCCAGCCGCGCCCCGACCAGGTGGGCGCCGATCTCGACGGGCTGATCCTGGCCTCCCCCTCGAACCCGGCCGGCACCATGCTGGGCCGGCAGGAGCTGGGCGCCCTCGTCGCGGCCTGCCGGGAACGGGACGTGGCGCTGATCTCCGACGAGATCTACCACGGGCTGGACTACGGGGAGCGGGCGGTCAGCGCGCTCGAGTTCGGTGACGACGTCTACGTGGTGAACTCGTTCTCCAAGTATTTCTCGATGACCGGCTGGCGGGTGGGCTGGATGGTTGTGCCCGAGGATCACGTGCGCACGATCGAGCGGCTGGCGCAGAACCTCTTCATCTGTCCCTCCCATGCCAGCCAGGTCGCGGCGCTGGCGGCCTTCGAATGCCGCGAGGAGCTCGAGGCGAACCTGTCGGCCTACCGGGCGAACCGGGAGATCGTGGTCGAGGGGCTGGCGCGGGCCGGCTTCCCCAGCTTCGCGCCGCCCGACGGCGCCTTCTACGTCTATGCCGACTCGTCGCATCTGGGAGCCGACAGCCTCGCCCTCTCAGCCCGGCTCCTCGACGAGGCCGGGGTGGCGGCGACGCCCGGAATCGACTTCGATGCCGGCCGCGGGCGGGGCATGATGCGCTTTTCCTATGCAAGCTCCACGGGCGAAATCGCCGAAGGCATGGAGCAACTCGCGCGATGGGCGGAAAGGTTCCGATTCCAGGTTTCGGACTAGGCGGATTCCTGCTATCCTCCACGCCCGAGGGACGGTAAGATCCTCGGGCAGTTTGAGGCGTGAACGGATGGTGATCCGAAAACTGGCATTTTGCCTGGTTGTGGTTCTTTGCCAGACCCTGCCGGGTGCGGCGCAGGAGCACGGCATCGCGCGGATCGACGCGGCCGCGAGCCGCATAGAGGATTTCGGCTCCAATCTGCACGTCGAGCTGGCCCTGTCGCGGCCGGTGCTCTGGCGGGTCTTCACCCTCGATGCGCCGCGGCGGCTGGTGGTCGATTTCAGCGAAGTCGATTTCCACGGAACGGATCTGGGCGCGATCGTGGCCTCCGACGGGGTCTCCTGGGTCGAGGAGAGGCGCGACGCGGCGGACTGGACCCAGCTCGTGATCCATCTGGCCCATCCGCTCCGGATCGAGACCGCGGGTCTCGCCCCGAAGGGCCGGACGGGGGCGGTGCTGAAGCTGCAGCTCGCGCCGACGACCGCGGCAGAGTTCACCGAGAAGGCCGGTCCGCCGGAGGAGGGGCCGCAGACCGACGCGGAGGCGGCGCCGAAGGCGGAGGCGGTTCCCGACGCGACGCGGGAGCCCGGCGGACTCTTCCGGGCGATGGTCCGCGTGGTCTTCGGGGAGGGCGAGCCGGGCGGGGCCGGCTGAGCGCGGTCACAGCCGCGTGTGGGAGGCGATTTTCGCCGATGGGCTTTTGAAATCGGACCGAGCCCGCGCTAGAAGGCCCCGATCCTGCAACCCGGAGGGACGCGCCCCTTGACCCGTGCCATCCTGTCGGTCTTCGGCGGCCTCTTCACGCTCGTCACGCTGGGGCTCCTGGCCGCGGCGCTGTCGATCGGCGCGGTGTTGTGGATCTACGGCCGCGACCTGCCCGACACCGACCAGCTCGCCCGGTACCAGCCGCCGACGATCAGCCGGATCTATTCCTCCGAGGGGCGGATCATCGACGAGTTCGCGCGCGAGCGGCGGCTGTTCACGCCCGCCGAGGAGATCCCCGATCTCGTCAAGCAGGCCTTCATCTCGGCCGAGGACAAGAACTTCTACCACCATCGCGGCTACGACCCGCGGGGCATGGTCGCCGCGGCGCTCGACATGGCTCAGGGCGGCGCGGTGCGCGGCGCCTCCACGATTACCCAGCAGGTGATGAAGAACTTCCTGCTCGGCGGCGAGCGCTCGGCGGAGCGCAAGGTGAAGGAGCTGATCCTCGCCTCCCGGATCGAGGGGACGCTGTCGAAGGACGACATCCTCGAACTGTACCTGAACGAGATATATCTCGGGCAGAACAGCTATGGTGTCACCGCGGCGGCGCAGACCTACTTCAACAAGCCGCTCACCGATCTCGCGCCCGAGGAGGCGGCCTATCTCGCCTCCCTGCCCAAGGCGCCGTCGAACTACCATCCGGTGCGCGACCGGGAGCGGGCGATCGCGCGGCGCAACTTCGTGCTCAGGGAGATGTTCGAGAACGGATTCCTCGACGAGGCGGCGTATCGCGAGGCGCGGGTCGCGCCCTTGCTGTCGGTGCAGGGCGGCGATTATCCGAGCTTCCGCGAGGAGATCCCGCCGCGCGACTACTTCACCGACGAGATCCGGCGCCAGCTCAGCCAAGATTACGGGGAGGGCGAGTTCTTCGAGGGCGGCCTATCGGTGCGCGCGACGATCGATCCCGACCTTCAGGCGGCGGCGGCGCGGTCGCTGCGGCGGGCGCTCGAGGAATACGACCGCGGTACCGGGCGCTGGCGCGGCACCGGCGAGAGCATCGCCGAGGAGAAGCTCGGATCCTGGGAGGAGCCGCTCCGCGCCGCGAGCGTGGCGCGCGACATCGACCTCGGCGGCCGCTGGCGGCCGGCGGTGGTGCTCGAAGTGGCCGCGCAGAGCCTCGCCGTGGGCGTCGAGGGGGAGGGCGAAGGCAGCGTGCCGCGGTCCGACATCTCCTGGCTCCGGGGCGACTTCTTCGACAATTTCGAGCGCGGCGACGTGGTCTTCGTGCGCCGCGACGGAGATCACTGGAGCCTGCGCCAGGTCCCGGAGGTCGAGGGGGCGTTCATGGCGATGGACGTGGAGACCGGCCGCGTGCTCGCCATGCAGGGCGGCTTCTCCTACCAGCATTCGGTGTTCAACCGCGCGACCCAGGCGACGCGGCAGCCCGGATCGAGCTTCAAGCCCTTCGTCTATGCCGCGGCGCTGGATTCGGGCTTCACGCCGGCGACGATCGTCGTGGATGCGCCGATCGAGATCAACACGCCGCAGGGCCTGTGGCGGCCGAAGAACTATTCCAACAGGTTCTACGGACCGGCGCCGATGCGGGTCGGCATCGAGCAGTCGCGCAACCTGATGACCGTGCGCCTGGCCCAGGAGGTCGGCATGGACGTGGTCGCCCGCTATGCCGAGCGGTTCGGCGTCTACGACGACATGTCGACCTTCCTCGCCAACGCGCTCGGCTCCGAGGAGACGACGCTCTACAAGATGGTGGCGGCCTATTCGATGTTCGCCAATGGCGGCGAGCGGGTGGAGCCGACGCTGGTCGACCGGGTGCAGGACCGCTGGGGCGACACGGTCTACAAGCACGACCGGCGCGACTGCCTCGACTGCGCCGAGGAGACCCTGCCGCCGGGCGAGGCGCCGCGGATCGTGTCGAACCGAAGCCGCGTGATCGACGCGATCACGGCCTACCAGCTCACCTCGATGATGAAGGGCGTGGTGGATCGCGGCACGGCCCGGAGCGCGGTCAACCTCTCCGTGCCGGTGGCCGGCAAGACCGGGACCACGAACGACGCCAAGGACGTGTGGTTCGTCGGCTTCACCTCAAACATCGCGGCGGGCTGCTATATCGGCTTCGACCAGCCGCGCAGCCTCGGCTCCCATGCCAGCGGCGGCGGCATGTGCGCGCCGGTCTTCAACCGCTTCATGAAGGAGGCGACGGAGAAGTATGGCGGCGGACCCTTCGAGGTGCCGCCGGGCGGCCGCTTCATCAAGATCGACCGCATGACCGGCGCGCGTCTCGGCGACGAGGCCTCGGGCGACAACGTGATCGCGGAATATTTCCGGCTGGGCGAGGAGCCGATGTTCGGGGTGACCTTCGACGGCGGCTTCGCGATGGGCGCCAACCTGCCGCTCTTCGACGGGGCGGGGAATTCGGGATCGTCGGGCCAGGAGGTCAGGAACGCCGCCGGGAAGACCGTGACCATCCCGAAGAACAAGGCGAGCTACGGCTCGATGAGCTCGGGCGGGCTCTACTGAGCGATCCGCCCCTGCTTGTCGTCCCCGGACGGGGTTGCTAGACCCGGGCCTTCACATTCCGGGAGCCCGCCATGCGCTCAGAAGCCCAAGCCACAACCGAGGCGATCGAGAAGTCGCTCGATCTGCTGCGGCAGCGCATGGACTACGAGACCGCCGCCTTCCGGCTGGAGGAATTCAACGCCCGCGTCGAGGATCCGACCCTCTGGGACGATCCCGCGAGCGCTCAGAAGCTGATGCGCGACCGGCAGGCGCTCGTCGACGCGATGGAGCGGCACGATTCCATGGCGCAGGAGCTGTCCGACAGCCGCGAGCTCATCGAGATGGGCGAGGCCGAGGGTGACGAGGAGGTCGTGCGCGAGGCGGAAGCCGCGCTGAAGGCGCTGAAGGCGCGGGCGGGCTCCGCGGAGATCGAGGCGCTGCTCGACGGCGAGGCGGATTCCAACGACACGTTCCTGGAGATCAATGCCGGCGCCGGCGGCACGGAGAGCTGCGACTGGGCCAACATGCTGGCGCGGATGTATGTGCGCTGGGCGGAGAAGAAGGGCTACAAGGTCGAGCTGCAATCGGAGAGCCCCGGGGAGGAGGCCGGCATCAAGTCCGCCGCCTACAAGATCTCCGGCCACAACGCCTATGGCTGGCTGAAGACGGAATCGGGGGTGCACCGGCTGGTCCGGATCTCGCCCTATGACAGCGCCGCCCGGCGGCATACCTCCTTCTCCTCGGTCTGGGTCTATCCGGTGGTCGACGACAACATCGAGATCGAGGTCAACCCGGCCGACATCCGCATCGACACCTATCGCTCTTCCGGTGCCGGCGGGCAGCACGTGAACACCACCGATTCCGCCGTCCGGATGACCCACGTGCCGACGGGAATCGTGGTGACGAGTTCGGAAAAATCGCAGCACCAGAACCGCGACATCGCCATGAAGGCGCTGAAATCCCGGCTCTACCAGCAGGAGCTCGACCGCCGCCACGCGGCGATCACCGAGGCGCACGAGCAGAAGGGGGAGGCCGGCTGGGGCAACCAGATCCGCTCCTACGTGCTGCAGCCCTACCAGATGGTGAAGGATCTGAGGACGAACGTGGAGACGAGCGACACCCAAGGGGTGCTGAACGGCGATCTCGACGCCTTCATGGCCGCGACCCTGGCGCTCGACGTGACCGGCAAGAGCCGCGCGGAGGCCGCCGAGGAGGATTAGAGCGCGGCGAGGAGCGCTTCGGCGGCGCGCGCGGCGCCCGCCGGCTCGAGCCTCGCGGCAAAGGCGCGCGACCGCGCGGCGGCCTCGGGGCGGAGAAGCGCGGCGAGGTCGCGGTCCGCATGGTCGATCCGGCGGATGCGCCGCCCGATCCCGGCGCGGACGATGCGCGCGGCGTTGTCGGGCTGGTCGGCGCCCAGGGGATGGACGAGCTGCGGACGGCCCGAGAGGCAGGCGGCGCCGGTGGTGCCGATGCCGCCGTGATGGAAGATCGCGGCTGCCCCGGGAAAGAGCGTGTCGTGGGATGCGAAAGGGACGGCGCAGACGTCCGGCCCCGAGGCGATGGTCTCCCCGCCCGAAAGGCAGACGGCGCGCAGCCCGGCACGGCGGGCGAGAGCGATCGCCGCCTGCCAGAATCCCGGCCCGCCGAGGGCGTGGGCGACCGAGCCGAGGGTGACGACGAGAGGCGGGGGGCCCGCATCGAGGAAGGTCGCGAGGCGCGGCGGCAGCGGCGCCGGCGCGGGTCGCGGGAAGCCGGCAAGAACCGCCCCCGCCGCCCGGTCGGCCGGCAGGGGCGCGAAGGCGGCGTCCCAGAGGCCGAGGCGGACCGGCGGCGCGACCGCCTCGCCGAAGAGCGGCACATGGGTCGAGCGCGGCAGGCCGAGCGCGCGACGGGTGGCGGCCTGCTCGCGGCCGTGGCGGCGGCGGAACTCGGCATCGATCACCCGGAGCCAAGCGCGGTTCCAGCTGCGGGAGAGGAGGCCTCGCGGCGCGGCGGCCATCGGCGGGCTGAAGCCGCGGAGGCGCGGCGGGTCGAGGCCGGAGCGCAGCAGCATCGGCTGCAGGAGAAGCGGCACGAAGGGGCGGCCGGCGCGCTCGGCGGCGAGCGGGGCGGCCATGGCGAGGAATGTGCCGCAGACGATCGCGGCCGCCTTCGCCTCCGGTTCGAGCCGGCGCGCCAGATCGGCCAGCATCGGGTAGGTCGCCTTCGACAGGATCGGCGAGGGATCGCGGAAGACCTGGGCCGCGAGACCGTCCCGGTCGAGGCCGAGCCGGTCCATGACCTCCTCTTCGGACGGACCGGCGGCGACGGCGTCGAGCCCCTCGGACCGGGCCCGCGCGGCGTCAGACGGGGAAAGGGCAAGGCGCGCGGGGCGGCCCCGCGCCTCGAGCGCGCGGGCGAGTTCGAGGACCGGGACGAGATCGCCGGCCGATCCGATCGTCGAGAGGAGGACGGGGCGCGGCACGCAGGTCAGGCCACGGCGCGGCGCCGCTGCGGGAGGCTCAGCCGGCCGCTTCGTCAGCGGTCCGCGGACGGGACGGCCCGGCGGAGGAATCGCTGTCCGAACGCGACGGGCCAGAGGCGGACTGGCCAGAGCTGGCGGATGCCGAGGAGGAGGACGCCGCCGCCGAGGAGGCCGACCCGGAGGTGGCATGGCCGGCCGGCTCGCCGCCCGAATTGTTCAGCGGGTCGTCCCGGCGCGCCACCGACCCCTCGAAATGGGCGCCGGACTCGATGGCGATGGTCTTGTGGACGATGTCGCCCTCGACCCGCGCGGTGGAGGAGAGGCGCACCTTCAGCCCGCGGACGCGGCCGACGATCCGGCCGTTGACCACCACCTCGTCGGCAAGGACCTCGCCCCTGACCAGGGCGCTTTCGCCGATGGTGAGGGAATGGGCGCGGATATCGCCCTCGACATTGCCCTCGATCTGGACGTCGCCCTCGGTCCTTATATTGCCCCGGATCGTCAGATCCGAGGACAAGAGCGAGGCCTGGCTTTTCGCCGGGGGACGGGCGGCGGAGGAGGGTGTCTCGGCGGCGGCCTGAGGCCTCTGGACGGTGGCATGGCCATCCCCGGCAGTGGGCCGGAGGGCGGACCCGCCGGGTTGCCCCGGACCCGGCTCGTTGATCTTCGACTTAGAAAACATCCTCGCCCGCCTTGATATAGGTCATCGGATCGACGGGCGTGCCGCCGACGCGGACCTCGTAATGGAGATGGGTGCCCGTGGAGCGCCCGGTATTGCCCATATCACCGATCTGCTCTCCACGCGAGACCCTTTGGCCGACCGCAACCCTGAGGCGTGCCATATGTGCGTAGCGCGTTTCCAGCCCGAAATCGTGCTTGATCTTCACGAGGTTGCCGTAGCCCGACATCCGGCCCGCGAAGGTGACAACTCCATCCGCCGTGGCATAGATCGACGTGCCATGCGCGCCGGCCATGTCGGCGCCCTCGTGCATCCGCCCCCAGCGCGCGCCGAAGCCGCTCGTGTAGCGGAACGAGTCGTATACAGGCATCGCGAAGGGGCTCTTTTCCGCCGCGAGCCGGTAGAGGTTCATCCGGTCGAGCTTGTCGAGGATGTCGTTGGCGCGCAGGCTCTCGGAACTGGCCGGCTCGCCCTTGGTGGAGAAGGTGATCGGGGCGGTCGGCCCGCCCTGCCCGGAATAGTCGCGGCGCACCGAGTCGAGGAGGTTGTCGGTGTCGAGCCCGGCGGCGCGGAACATCTTGTCGAGCGGCTTCACCGAGATCGTCAGCGCGTCTTCGATCCTGTCGAAGATGCGGTCATTGCGGTCGCGGACGAGCTTCGCCTCGAGGAGCTGCTCCTCGGCGAAGGATTCCGCCTCCTCGGCGTCGGAGGCCATCGTGTCGCGCTGCCCCGCGGTCGAGGAGAGCGTGGCGCTGAGAAGCTCGATCGTCTCCTGCATGTCCTCGAGCCGGGCGACATCGCGCAGCGCCTCGGGGTCGCCCTCGAGCCGGCGAGCGATCCGGGTCGCCTCGGCGCGGGCGGCGTCGCGGTCGAGGATCGCCTTCTTGAGGCTGGCATGGGCGATGTCCATGCCGAGCTCGAGTTCCTCGCGCCGGGCCTCGGAGGCGAGCAGTTCGGTCTGCATCTCGCTGACGCGGGACAAGGCGGCGGTGAAGCGGCTCTGGGCCGCGCCGGCCTCGGCGAGGGCGCGTTCGCGCTCGGTGGAGATTTCGTTCAGCCGCGCCTCGTAGAGACGCTGCTCGCGGGCCGTCTGCTCCTTGAGATGCCCCGCGCCGATCGAATCCATGAGGACCACGGCAGAGGCGAGGATCGTCCAGCCGACCACCAGCGCCGATCCCGTGATCGCCACTGCCTGCGTCAGCGGTGTCAGCCGGACGAAGCGGGTTTCGGTATCTGATCGGAGGAAGAGGCGACGTTCGGGGAAGGCGCGCTCCAGGGCGGAGCTCACGAAGTTCTTTCGACCGGTCTGCACGCAATTACTCCCCGCGCTGTCATTCTGGCAGCTTGGACCGGCCCCCACCGGACGTGTCACACGGGTAGCCAGCCCGCCATCCGGGTGCAACAGGGGATCGACGCCCGTTCCGGCCCAAGCCGCGTCCGAGGGATTTTCGGCAGAATGCTGCCGATTCCGGGTGAAGGCTGAGTGCGGTGGTCCGCCGGACCGCGGCCAGCGGGCTCAGGCGTCGCCCTCGGTCTCGATGTAGATCGTGTGGCCGCAATGCTTGCAGTGGGTGGCGTCGCGATCATGGGCGCGGAGGCCGCATTCCGGGCAGGTCACGTTCGCCTTGCTGGGACGGTAGATCGCCTGCAAAAGCTGGAGGAAGAAGCCCACGCCGAAGATCATCATGAAGATCGTCAGCAGCCTTCCGGCCCGGTCCTCGAGCGTGATGTCGCCGTAGCCGGTGGTCGTCAGGGTGGTGATGGTGAAGTAGAGGGCGTCGACGAGGGTGTTGAGGTTCGGATTGCGGTCGTGCTCGACCACCCAGACGATGCTGGTCGCCACGAAGATGAAGGCCAGGAGGTTCAGCGCCGCGACCGATATGCGGGTGTTCACGTCCAGGCGGTCGAGGAAGCTGTCGAACTGTTCGGTTAGGCGGAAGGTGCGCACCAGCCGCAGGACGCGGAGAATGCGCAGGAAGCCGAGATTGGAGCCCGCCACGATCGGCGCGGCGAGGGAGGCGATCACCACGAGATCGGCGAGGGTCGACAGCGACAGCGCGAAGCGCAAGCGGTTGTCGGCGATCCAGAAACGGGCGGCGAGATCGGCGAGCACGACGAAGCCGATCGCCACGTCGGCGGCGAGAAGCCCGGCGCCGATCCGCGACGTCGCGGTGGCGAGGAAATAGGCAATGGTGGCGAGGTCGAAGACGAAGAGGCCGAAGCGGAAGACCCGCGCCTTCACCGCCCCGCCCTCGTAGAGTTCCCTGACGGTCTCGCGCATCGCCCCGCCGGGCGTTACTGCGGCTTGTCGCCCGCGGTCGGTTCGCCCGGAAACGCCTCCCGCACCGTCTTCAGGACCGTGTCGGCATGGCCGTCGACCTTCACCTTGCGCCATTCTGTGCGCACCACGCCCTCGGGGTCAATGAGGAAGGTTGACCGCTCGATGCCCATCGAGGTCTTGCCGTACATCGTCTTTTCGACCCAGGTGCCGTAGCGCTCGCAGACATCGCCCTCCTCGTCCGAGAGCAGAGCGATCTTCAGCCCGTGCTTGTCGCGGAACCTGTCCTGCTTCTTCACCGGGTCCCTGGAGACGCCGAGGATCGTGGTGCCGTGGGCGGCGAACTGCTCGGCCATCTCGGTGAAGGCCAGGGCTTCCCTGGTGCAGCCGGGCGTGTCGGCGCGGGGATAGAAGTAGAGCACGACGGGTCCGTCGATCTCCGAGAGCGTCACCTCGCCGCCGCCGTCGCGGGGCAGGGTGAAGTCGGGGGCGGGCTGGCCGGTCAGGTCCATGTCTCTCTCCTCGGGGCAGGGCGGGGTTCAAGGTGCGGGAGAATGCCCGAAAGGCAACCCCGTGAGAATGTGATCGCCGCGCCCCATGGCCCCCGGAGCCGCGCCGCGCCATGGTGCGCGCCATGACGACGCCAGGCAGGGCAGGGACCGGAATGCGGCGCGCGCGCCGCGCCACGATCGGCATCGCGGGCATCGCGGCGGCGTTCCTCGGCTCCGTCCTGGTGCTCGTCGCCGGGCTCGCGTTGACGGAGACGCGGATCGTCCTGCCCGGAGCGCTCGTCGACCGGATCGAGGCGCGCATCGATGCCCGGCTCGGCGACTTGCAGATCGATCTCGGGCGGATCTCGCTGATGCTCGACGCGCGCGCGGTGCCGCGGCTCTTTCTGGAGGATGTCGATCTCTCGGCGGCGGGGGAGGAGATCGCGGCGCTCAGCGAGGTCGGGCTCGCCTTCGACCCCGAGGCGGCGCTCCGGGGGCGGATCGCTCCGCGGGCGCTGCGGATCAACGGCGCGCGGCTGATCGTGCGGCGCGACGCGGACGGGCGATTCGAACTGAGCTTCGGACGCGGCGGTGGGCTGCGGGTCTCCGGGGCGGGCGAGATCTTCGACGCCGCGGAGGCGGCGCTCGACCGGCCGCCTTTCGACCGGGTCCGGTCGGTCACCCTGAAGGGCGCGGTGGTGAGCCTCGAGGACGCGCGCAGCGGCCGGGTCTGGCAGGTGACCGACGGGCGCATGGCGCTGGACCGGGCGGCCTCCGGCCTCGACTTCACCCTCGATGCCGAGATCTTCAACGGCAGCGACGATATGGGCCGGGTTCAGGTCTCGGCGGCCAGCGACGCGCGCGACAGCGGCGCCGAGTTCAAGGCCGAGTTCGACGGTATCGCAGCGCGCGACGTGGCGGCCCAGACCTCCGCGCTGGAGGTGCTCGACGTGATCGACGCCCCGGTCTCCGGCGCGATCCGGACCGTGCTCGACGGCACCGGCGCGCTCGAGGCGCTGGACGGGACGCTCCGGATCGGTGCCGGTGCGCTCAATCCGGATGCCGGCGCCCGGCCGGTGCGCTTCGCCGGCGCGCGGCTTTACGTGACCTACGATCCCGAGGCGGCGAAGCTCGAAATCCCGGAACTGTCGGTGGACACCGAGGATGGCAGCGCCTCGCTATCGGGGCATCTCTACCTGCGCGAGCCGGGGCCTGGGGGCGTCCCGGGCGCGCTGCTGGGCCAGTTCGCCATCGACACGCTGGAGATCTCCGCGCCGGAGCTCTATCCCGCGCCGGTCTCGGTGATCGGAGGGACCGTGGATGCGCGGCTGCGGCTTGACCCGTTCCGGCTCGAGATCGGCGATATCGCCCTGCCGTCCCCCGACGGCGCGATCGAGCGGACGGTGCGGGGGCGGGGCCGCGTCATGGCGGGGCCGAAGGGATGGCGGGTGGCGATGGATCTTTCCGCGGGGCGCATCGGCATCGACCGGGTGCGCCGGTTCTGGCCGCGTCCCATCGCGTCCAAGGTGTTGAAATTCGTGACCGACCGGATCGCGGCGGGCGAGGCGATCGGGCCGGCGCTGTCGATCCGCTACCACACGGGCTGGCCGAAGCCGGTCCTCAGGATGACCCTCGCCTTCGAGGGGGCGGAGGTGCAGGCGGTGCCGTTCCTGCCGCCGGTGACGGGGGGGCGGGGCTTCGTGGAACTGTTCCGCAACCGCTTCGCCGTCCGCGTCGATGCGGGGAAGGTGACGCCCGAGGGGCGCGGGCCGGTCAGCCTCGCCGGCACGACCTTCGTCATCCCCGACACGCGCATCAAGCCCGCCCCGGCGAAGATCGAACTGGTCAGCGACGGGCCGCTTCCCGCGGCGCTCGCGCTTCTCGACCGGGAGCCGCTCAGGCTCCTGTCTCGGGCGAAGCGCACGCCGGACCTGGCGCAGGGAACCCTCCGCGCGACGACGCGGATCGGCCTGGTCCTGCGACGGGGGAACACCGCCGACGACATCGACGTGGAAAGCGAGGGCGTGGTCACGGATCTGCGCTCCGAGCGGGTTGTGCCGGGCAAGACGCTCGCGGCTGAGCGGCTGGTGGTCGCCGCCGACAAGCGATCGATCCGCGTGTCCGGCCGGGCGACGCTCTCGGGGGTCCCCTTCGACGGGGCGTGGCGGCAGGCGCTCTCCGGCGAGACGGCCGGGACGGGGACGGTCGAGGGCCGGGTCGCGCTCACCCCCGAGGGGCTCGACGCGTTCGGGATCGCGCTGCCCGAGGGGCTCGTCTCCGGGCGCGGCAGCGGGCGGATCGCGCTCGATCTCGCACCCGGGACGGGACCGGCCTTCCGGCTGACCTCGGATCTGGACGGGATCGGTCTCCGCGTCGCGGCGGTGAACTGGTCGAAACCCGCCGCGGCGACCGGCTCGCTAATTGTCGCCGGGCGGCTCGGGGAGACGCCCGCGGTGGATCGACTGGAGATGTCCGCGCCGGGTCTCGACGCGCGGGGCCGGGTCGAGCTCGGACCGGGCCCCTCGTTCCGCGCGCTGCGGCTCGACCGGGTTCGGCTCGGCGGCTGGCTCGACGCCGGCGTGACGATCTCGGACGGGGGAGGGGGCCCGCCGGCGATCGCGGTCACCGACGGGTCGGCCGATCTGCGCCGGGCCGAGCTCGGCGGCGGCGGAGACGGCGGCGGCAGCCGCGGGCCGGTCACCCTGCGGCTCGACCAACTGACGCTGACGGACACGATCGCGCTGCGCCCCGTCGCGGTGGACATCGCCGCCGGCTCCGCGCTCAAGGGCAGCTTCCGGGGCCAGGTGAATGGCGGCGTGACGGTGGAGGGGCAGCTCGCGGGCGGCGCCCGCGGCATGGCGATACGGGTGACGAGCCGCGACGCGGGCGCCATCCTGCGCGATGCGGGGCTGGTGAGCCGGGTGCAGGGCGGCCAGCTCGACCTCCGCCTCCAGCCCACCGGTGCGGACGGCACCTATGACGGTCAGGTGCGGGTGACGAACCCGGTGCTGCGCGACGCGCCGGCCATGGCGGAGCTTCTTTCCGCGATCTCGGTCGTGGGGCTTCTGGAGCAGCTCCAGTCCGACGGCATCCCCTTCGAGGAGGTTTCCGCGGAGTTCCGCGTCTCGCCGCGGCAGGTGGCGCTCTACCGGTCCTCGGCGGTAGGCGCGTCGCTCGGCCTGTCGATGGACGGCACCTACGACATGGTCTCGAAGCGGATGGACATGCAGGGCGTGGTCTCGCCGCTCTACCTGCTGAACCGGGTGGGTGCGATCTTCACCCGGCGGGGGGAGGGGCTTTTTGGCGTGAATTTCACGCTCCGCGGCCCGGTGACCGACCCGCGGGTGGCGGCGAACCCGCTCTCGATCCTGACGCCGGGGATGTTCCGCGAGATCTTCCGCCGGCCGCCGCCGGCCCGGGCCGCGCCATGAAGCTCTCCGAGTTCGACTTCGACCTGCCCGAGGAGCTGATCGCCACCCGGCCCGCGCGACCCCGCTCCTCCGCCCGTATGCTGGTGGCCCAAGGGTCGCGGATCAGCGACGCGCGCGCGATCGATCTGCCGGGCTGGCTCCGGCCCGGCGACCGGCTGGTGCTGAACGACACCAGGGTGATCCCGGCGCGGCTTTCCGGCATCCGCCGCCGGGATGGCGGCGCGGGAGCGCGCATCGAGGCGACGCTGCTGGAGCCGCGGTCGGACGGGGCGTGGTCCGCGCTGCTGAAGCCGCTGAAGAAGGTGCGCGACGGCGAGAGGGTGCAATTCTCGGACGCCCTTTCGGCGGTGGTGGAGAGCCGTCGGGACGGCACTGCGGCCTTGCACTTCAACCTCGAGGGCGAGGCGTTCGACAGGGCTCTGAACGCGGCCGGGGCAATGCCGCTGCCGCCCTATATCGCTGCCAGGCGCGCCGCGGACGACCGCGACCGGGAGGATTACCAGACGATCTGGGCGCGGCACGCCGGCGCCGTGGCGGCGCCCACCGCGTCGCTCCATTTCGACGAGGCGCTCATGGCCGGGCTCGCGGCGCGGGGGGTGGAGATCACCCATGTCACGCTCCATGTGGGCGCCGGCACCTTCCTGCCGGTGAAGGTGGACGACATCTCGGAGCACCGGATGCATGCCGAATGGGGGGACGTGACGGCGGAAGCCGTGGACGGGATCACCGCGACGCGGCGGGCCGGCGGCCGGGTGATTCCGGTGGGGACAACGGCGCTCAGGCTTCTGGAGAGCGCGGCGACCGGCCCGGGGGAGATCGCCCCTTGGCGTGGGGAGACCGACATCTTCATCACGCCGGGCTTCCGATTCCGCATCGCCGACGCGCTGATGACCAATTTCCACCTGCCGAGATCGACGCTGATGATGCTCGTCTCGGCCTTCCTCGGGGTGGAGGAGATCCGTGCCGTCTATGCCCATGCCATCGCCCGGCGCTACCGCTTCTTCAGCTATGGTGATGCGTCGCTGCTCCTTCCCCCCGGCGGTCCGGGGGCCTAGGTCGGGGACATGCGGGAACTCATGGACAGGCTGAGGGCATGCGAAATCTGCGCAGAGCGATTCGCGGCGACGGCGACGGCGCACCGGCCGAATCCGGTGGTGTGGTTCCGCCCCGGCGCGCGCATCCTGATCGCGAGCCAGGCGCCCGGAATGCGCGTGCATGCCGCGAACACGCCGTTCTGGGACCAGTCGGGGCGGCGTCTCCGGGACTGGCTCGGGACGTCGGAACAGGAATTCTACGACCGGGGCCGGGTGGCGATCGTGCCGATGGCGTTCTGCTTTCCGGGCTACGATTCCAAGGGGTCCGACCTGCCGCCGCCGAAGGTCTGCGCGCAGACCTGGCGGGGCGCGGTGCTCGAGGGGCTCGACACGATCCGGCTGACGGTGCTGATCGGCGGCCACGCCCAGGACTGGCACCTGGGCGGCCGGGGCCGGGTGACCGACCGGGTGCGGGCCTGGCGCGACCATGCGCCGGAGATTTTTCCGCTGCCGCACCCGTCCTGGCGCAATACCGCATGGCTGAAGAAGAACCCGTGGTTCGAATCGGAGCTGGTGCCGGTGCTCCGGGCGCGGGTGAGGGAGGTGCTCGATGACGACGCCGCTTGACGACGCCCGCAGCGCGATGGAGGCCGCGCCGGAGGACGAGGGGGCGCGACTCGCCTTCCACGACCGGCTTGCCTCCGCCGAGCTCTACCTGCTTCTGACCCGGGAACCCGAGCGCGGCGACGCGCTCGACCCGCGTCTTTTCGAGACCTCGCAGGGCACGTTCGTCCTTGCCTTCGACCGGGTGGAGCGGCTGGCGGCGTTCGCGGAAGGCGAGGCGCCCTACGCGGCGCTCTCGGGGCGCATCCTCGCGGCGATGCTCGCGGGGAACGGGGTCGGCCTGGCGCTCAATCCGGGCGTGGCGCCGTCAAGCTACCTGATGCCGCCGGAGGCGGTGTCCTGGCTCTCCGAGACGCTCTCGGATGCGCCCGACGAGCTGGAGGCGCGACCCTCCGAACTCTCGCCCCCCGGCGACCTGCCCGAAAGGCTCCTGACCGCGCTCGACGGGAAGCTCGCCTCGGCACGGGGCCTCGCGCGGATGGCCTACCTGACCGGCGTGACGTGGGAGAGCGGGGCGGCGGGGCACCTCCTGGCCTTCGTGGACGCGACGCCGGGGGCCGAGGGGGCGCTGGCGCGGGCGGTGCGCGAGGCGCTGGTCTTCTCGGAACTCGAGGCCGGGGCGCTCGACGTCGCCTTCTTCGCCGCGCACGATACGGTGGCGGGGCGGCTCGCCCGCGTGGGGCTGCGCTTCGACCTGCCGAAATTCGAGGCCGCGGTGGCGGAGCCGGCCGCGCCCGGAACGGACCCGGAAAAACCGCCCCGCTTGCGCTGAGCGGTGGGGTCGGCGATCCTTGGACGAGTTTGAAGGAGGGTGCCATGATCGCCGTGATCTTCGAGGTGACGCCGAAGGAAGGATGCCGCGCGGAATATCTCGACCTCGCCGCTGAGATGCGACCGCTCGTGGAGGAGATCGACGGCTTCGTGTCCGTCGAGCGGTTCGAGAGCCTGACGACGCCCGGCAAGCTCCTGTCGGTCTCCGTCTTCCGCGACGAGGCGGCGCTCGACGAGTGGCGTCGGCTCGCGAGGCACCGGAGCATGCAGGCGAAGGGACGTGGCGGCCTTTTCGCGGATTACCGGCTAAGGGTGGCGAGCGTGATCCGCGACTACGGCATGTTCGACCGCGACGAGGCGCCGGCGGACAGCAAGTCGCTCCACGACAAGCAGAGCGCGGCCTGAACGGGAAGGTCCGACGCGCCGCCGGATCTCAGTATCCGGCCTCGCGATCCACGAGATGCAGCAACGGCTCGCCGGCCATGGCGCGGCGGGTGTTCTCGGCGATCACCGTTGCGGCCGTCTCCGGCCGGGTGGCGGAGGCGATGTGCGGGGTCGCCGTCACCTTGGGATGGGTCCAGAACGGGTGACCGGCCGGCAGCGGTTCGGTGCGGAACGTGTCGAGGGTGGCGTGGGAAAGGCGTCCGCTCTCCAGCGCGGCGAGGAGGTCCGACTCCACGACGAGCGCGCCGCGGGCCGGGTTGAGAAGAACCGCGCCCTTGGGGAGCCGGGCGAGCGCGGTCGCGTCGATCAGATCTGCCGTCTCGGAGGTGTGCGGCAGGAGCAGGACCAGGATCTCGGACGCCGCGAGCGTTTCGGTGAAGCCGGCCTCGCCCGAGAGGCAGCGGACGCGCGCGATCTCCCGGGGGCTGCGCGCCCAGCCGGTCACCTCGAAGTTCAGCGCCGCGAGCGCCGAGGCGCAGGCGGATCCCAGCGCGCCGAGGCCGAGCACGCCGACGCGCCGCGAACGGGCGAGCGGCGGCGGGTCAGGCCGCCACTCGCGCGCGCCGATATAGGCGTCGAGGCCGAGATGGTGGCGCAGGACATGGCCGCAGACATATTCCACCATGCCCTCGGTCAGTCCGGGATCGACCATGCGCGCAAGCGGCTGGGTCAGCGTCTCGTTGGCGACGATCGTCTCGACCCCGGCCCAGAGGCTCAGCACGGCCCGGGCGTTCACGTAGGGGGTGAAGTCGGACAGCTTCGGGTTGGGGGCATAGACGATCACGTCCACGGCCTCGGGGGGATGGTGGGCGGAGAGGTCGACCTCGAGTCCGGCCGCCTCAAAGGCGCGGGCGAGAGGGCCCGTCCAGTCCCCGGCGCGCTCGGCGCCACCGGCATAGAGGACGCGGATCATCGACCGCGCGGCCGGTGGACATGGGCCGACTGCACCAGTCCGACGGCGAGAAGCAGGACGAGCATGGCCGAGCCGCCGTAGCTCACCAGCGGCAGCGGAACGCCGACCACCGGCGCCAGTCCCATGACCATCGCCATGTTGACGGAGAAGAACAGGAAGAAGGTCGTGGCGATGCCGATCGACAGAAGCGACCCGAAGCGGTCGCGGTTCTGCATCGCGGAGAAGAGGCAGAAGGCGACGATCGCCATGTAGGCGGCCAGCAGAGATGCGGCGCCGATGAAGCCGAATTCCTCCGCCAGAGTAGTGAAGATGAAGTCGGTGTGCTTCTCGGGCAGGAAGTTCAGCCGCGACTGGGTGCCCTGCATGAAGCCGCGTCCGGTCCAGCCGCCGGAGCCGAGCGCGATCTTCGACTGGGTGATGTGGTAGCCGGCGCCCAGCGGGTCGGAGGACGGATCGAGGAAGGTGTCGATGCGGCGGAACTGGTAATCCTCGATGATCTGCCAGGGCGTGCCGCGGGAGGAGAAGACCGCCGAGACCAGCCCCGCCCCGGCAGCCGCGACCGCGGCGAAGTACCACCAGGAGACGCCGGCGGCGAACATCATCACCCCGCCGCCGGTGACGAGGAGGATGGCGGTGCCGAGATCGGGCTGCTCCAGCACGAGGAATGTCGGCATGGCGACGAGAAGGAGCGGCGCGATCACCCAGAGCGGATGCGAGACCTTCCGCACGTCGAGCCAGTCGTAATAGGCGGCCAGCATCATCACCAGCGCCACCTTCATGAGCTCGGAGGGTTGCAGCCGCACGACGCCGAGATCGATCCAGCGGGTGGCGCCCATGCCGGTGGTGCCCACCACCTCCACGGCGACGAGGAGGGCCAGCGAGACCAGGTAGGCCGGAGCCGCGAGGCTCCGCCAGAGCCAGATCGGCGTCATGGCGACCGTGAACATTCCCACGAGCCCGAGCGCGAAACGCTTCATCTGCGGCTCGGCCCAGGGCTCGAGCGAGCCGCCGGCCACGGAATAGAGCATCAGGAACCCAGCCGAGGCCACGGCCGCGACGAGGAGCACCAGGGGCCAGTTCAAGTAGAGCACCTTCGAGATGCCCGACGGGCCTCGACGGAAGTCGTTCTCGAACGCGCTCATGCCCGGCTCCGGCCGATGCGGGTGGGGCGGAAATCCTCGCGCAGGTCGAGGGCGGCGAAGCGCTCCTCGATCTCCGTCCGGTCACTTGCGGGGTAGTCCTCGAGCGGGGGCAGTTCGCCGTGGAGCGCGAAGAGCATGATGTCGCGGGCGACCGGCGCGGCGGCCGCCGACCCGCCGCCGCCGTGCTCGATCACGACGCTGACCGCGTAGCGGGGATTTTCGTGGGGCGCGAAGGCGACGAAGAGGGCGTGGTCGCGCTCCTCCCACGGCACGTCGCTGTTGCTGACGAGGACCGAGCGGACCTGGCTCGTGCCGGTCTTGCCGGCGAGGCGGATCGCCTCGTTGTCGATGCGCGAGCGGTAGGCGGTGCCGCGGATCGAGTTGGAGACCGCGAACATGCCGTTGCGGACGAGATCCAGATGGGCCGGGTCCACGCCGAGAGGCTCGGTGCCGACGACCGGCGTCTCGACGCTGTCGATGGTCTTGACGAGCCGCGGCGCGATCTGCGTGCCGCTGGCGATCCGGGCCGTCATGACGGCCAGCTGCAGCGGCGAGGAAAGCACGTAGCCCTGGCCGATGGCGGCGTTGAGGCTGTCGCCCTGGCGCCATTCCTGCCCGTAGGTTTCGCGGATCCAGGTTCTGTCGGGCATCGCGCCGGCGGTGACGGCGGACATCGGCACGTCGAAGCGCTGCCCGTGGCCGAAGCGCCGCGACATCGCCGCGATCCGGTCGATGCCCGCGCGCTGGGCGAGCTCGTAGTAGAAGACGTCGCAGCTCTGCTGCAGGCTCTCCTCGAGATTCGACATGGCCGTGGCCGCCGCGCTTCCAGCAGTGGAATCGGCGGTTGCCGAGGGTCTTGTAGCCGCCGCACCAGATGGTCTCCGATGGCGAGAGCATGTCCGCCTCGAGAGCGGCGAGGGCGACCATCATCTTGAAGGTGGAGCCCGGCGGGTAGGCGCCCTGCACCGCCTTGTTGGCGAGCGGCCGGTAGGTGTTGCCGGTCAGCCGGCCGTATTCGGCGACCGAGATGCCGCGGACGAACTTGTTGGGGTCGAAGGAGGGCGCGTTGCCGACCGCGAGGAGGTCGCCGGTGCGGACATCCATGACCACGGCGGAGGCCGAGTTGTCGAGCGCGAGCCGGGCCTCGACGAAGTTCTGCAGCCGGCTCTCCACGGTGAGCTGAAGTGCGGCGCCCCTCTGGCCATCGTCGCGGCCGAGTTCGCGCATCACCCGCCCGGCGGCGTTCACCTCGATCTGCCGGGCGCCGGCCTTGCCGCGCAGGCGGCGCTCGTACTTCTGCTCGACGCCGGTCTTGCCGATCTGGAATTTCGGGATCTGCAGCAGCGGATCGTCGTCGTCGATCCTCGACAGGTCGTAGTCGGAGACGGGCCCGACATAGCCGACCACATGGGCGTAGTCCTGGCCCAGCGGATAGCTGCGGGTCAGACCGACATCGGGCGTGATGCCGGGCAGGGCGGGAGCGTTGACCGAAACGGTCGCGATATCCTCCCAGCTGCGCTGGTCGGTCACGGTGACGGGCACGAACGAGGAGCGGCGATCGATCTCCCGCCGCGCCCGCTGCAGTTCGTCGTCGTCCACGTAGATGAGCTGCCTGAGTCGGGCCAGAGCCGCGTCCACATCGCCGGCATCCTCGCGGACGATGACGATGCGGTAGTTCTGGGCGTTCTCGGCGATGGGGATGCCGTTGCGGTCGAAGATCAGGCCGCGGCCGGGCGCGATCAGCCGCATGTTGATGCGATTCTCCTCGGCCAGAAGGCGGAACTCGTCGGCCTGCTCGACCTGCATCTGCCGCATCCGCCAGCCGAGCACCCCGGCGACGCCGAGCTGCGCCGCGCCGAGGACGAGGCCGCGGCGGGTGATCCGTGCGACGGAGAGATCGGTCTCCTCCTGGCTGCGCTTCATGCCCATCGCGCTGCCTCCCGTTCGGTGCGGCCCGGGCGGCGGACGCCGGAACCGTAGATCGTGGCCGCCGCGACGAGCGGGTAGGCCAGCACGGAGACCAGGAAGTGCAGGGCCTGGGCACCGATCGGCGGCTGCGGCACCAGCGCGATTCCGAGGATCACGATCTGCGCCAGGCACATCGCCAGGAGGGTGGCGGCGACGAGGAGCCATTCCAGGGGAAAGGATAGCACGGCGGGCCCGCGGCTTCGGCGGCGTAGCACCTCGGAGCCGAGCACGGTCAGGAGCGCCCAGAGGCCGAGAGGACGGACGAAGACCACGTCGGCGAAGAGCGCGAGCCCGGCCAGCATCGCGACCGGCACGTAGTCCGGCCGCCGGACCACCCAGGCGAAGATCAGCAGGAGCACGATGTCGGGGGTCGGGATGTGCGAGCCGCCGATATCGACGGGCAGGAGGCGCACGAAGATCACCAGGCCCGCGATGGCGAGGAACATCGCCCGGAAGCCCGCGCGGCGCAGCGTGCGGGGCTCAACCATCGGCCCGGCCCTCGGCGGGCACCACCGTCTGCCGCTCGCCGTGGGGGACGACGAGGGCGCCGGCGCTGCCGATCGTCTCGGCGGGCGCGGAGCGCAGCACGCGCAGGAATTCGAGCCGCTCGTAATCGGCGGCGAGGCGAACGCGCAGGGCGCCTTCGGAATCGAGGACGACCTGGCCGACGAGGAGGCCCGCCGGCAGCACGCCGCCGTCGCCCGAACTGGTCACCCGGTCGCCCGGTCGGACCTGGTCGGCAGCCTCGAGGAATTCGAGCGGCGGCAGGTTGGAATTGTCGCCGGCCACGACGACGTGCTGGCCCGAGGGATGGATCGTCGCCGGCACGCGGCTGTTGGAATCGGTGAGCAGGATGACCCGGCTGGAAGCATGGCCGACGCCGGAGATGCGGCCGACGAGCCCGAGTCCGTCCGTCGCCGCCCAGCCGTCCAGGATTCCGTCGCGCGCCCCGATGTTGAGAAGCACCGACTTGCGGAAGGGCGAACCGGAATCGGCCAGCACCACGCCGGTGATGAAGGTCAGGCTCGGGTCGAGCCGCACCTTGTTCAGGTCCAGCAGCTTGGCGTTCTCCTGCTCGAGCTGCAGGGCGGCCTCCTTCCAGGCCTTCATCTGCTGGAGTTCGCGTCGGAGCTCGCGGTTCTGCTCGTAGATCCGGGCATAGCTCTGGAAGGCATCGACCATGCCGGCGAGCTTCGTCGCCGGCAGCAGCGCCCAGTCCATCGGGGGCACGACCCGGTCGACGATCTCCGCGCGGACGCTCTCGGCGCGCGGGGAATCGATCCGCCAGAACAGGAAGATCGCCAGAAGGACGAATACGAGCGTCCCGATCAGGATGCGCCGGAGGGGACGGGCATATTCGTCGCTGTTGGTCCGGGTCGCCATGGGCGCCTTTACCGAAGAAACCGTATCAACTGTCGTAATCTATCACATGCTGGAGCTGTTTTTCGTATTCCAGCGCCTTGCCGGTGCCGAGGGCGACGCAATTCAGCGGCTCGTCGGCGATGGAGACGGCGAGGCCGGTCTGCTCGCGGAGCGCGAGATCCAGTTCGCCGAGGAGCGCGCCGCCCCCGGTGAGCATCACGCCGCGGTCGACGATGTCGGCGGCGAGGTCCGGGGGCGTGGTCTCGAGGGCGGTCATCACCGCCTCGCAGATCGCCGCCACGGGTTCCGACAGGGCCTCGGCCACCTGCGCCTGGTTGATCTCGATCTCCTTCGGCACGCCGTTGACGAGATCGCGGCCGCGGATGTGCATGACCGCTCCGCGTCCGTCATCGGGCATGCGACTGACGCCGATCGTGGTCTTCACCCGCTCGGCCGTGGCCTCGCCGATGAGCAGGTTCTGCTGGCGCCGGAGATAGCTCACGATCGCCTCGTCCATCCTGTCGCCGCCGACGCGCACCGAGCGGGCATAGACGATGTCGCCGAGCGAGAGCACCGCGACCTCGGTGGTGCCGCCGCCGATATCGACGACCATCGAGCCCGTCGGGTCGGTGATCGGCATGCCCGCGCCGATCGCCGCGGCGATCGGCTCGGAGATGAGCCCGGCCTTGCGGGCGCCGGCCGCGATCACCGATTGCCGGATCGCGCGCTTCTCCACCGGGGTGGCGCCGTGGGGGACACAGACGATGATCTTGGGTTTCGAGAAGCCGGTGCGCCGATGCACCTTGCGGATGAACTGCTTGATCATCTCCTCGGCGACGTCGAAATCCGCGATCACCCCCTCGCGCATGGGCCGGATCGCCTGGATCGAGCCGGGCGTGCGGCCGAGCATCATCTTGGCGTCCTCGCCCACCGCGAGAACTTGCTTGCGCCCCTCCTTGACGTGGTAGGCGACCACCGAGGGCTCGTTCAGGACGATGCCGCGGCCCTTGATGTAGATCAGGGTATTCGCGGTGCCGAGGTCGATGGCCATGTCCGACGAGAAGATGCCGGTGAAACTGCTCATTTGACTGCCCCTAAAGCGACCGGCCGCGCGCCCTTGCGGCACGGGTCGGGGCCTTATAGCAGCCGCAGGCCGACCGAAAAGGGGGGTGGCCGGTGGAAGGGCGCGGATTCGACGCATCCGCCGGCACCTGCGGCACTCGTGCACCGGGATCGGTCTCCGGGAGGTCGGTCAACCCCTGCGTGTGAGCGATCCGGGCGTCCCGCTCGCGCGGAGGGTGATTCGCGGTCCGTCTAGACCACGTCCCTGTAGCTGATCTCGCGGGTGTCGGTGCCCTCGGGCACGAGGCGGCGCTTCACGAGGAGACGGTTCAGGGCCGCGATATAGGCCTTCGCGCTTGCCACGACCGTATCGGTGTCGGCCGACTGGCCGGTGACGATCCGCCCGGTCTCCTCGAGACGGACGGTCACGGTCGCCTGGGCGTCGGTCCCCTCTGTCACGGCGTGCACCTGGTAGAGCTGCAGCCGCGCGGTATGCTCGACGATCGCCTTGATCGCGTTGAAGGTCGCGTCGACCGGCCCGTCGCCCTGCGCCGTCACCTGCCGGTCCACCCCGTCCACCGACAGGGTGAGGTCGGCCGATTGCGGCGCCTCGGTGCCGCAGATCACGCGCAGGAACTTCAGCTCAAGCGCATCCTCGGCCGCCCCCTGCGCGCGCACCAGCGCGTCGATATCCTCGTCGTAGACCTCCTTCTTGCGGTCGGCGAGCGCCTTGAACCGCACGAAGATGTCCTGCAACTGGTTGTCGCCGATGTCGTGGCCGAGCTCCTTCAGCTTGGCGCGAAGCGCGGCGCGGCCCGAATGCTTGCCCATGACGAGGCTCGTCTCCTTCAGGCCGACATCGGCGGGGCGCATGATCTCGAAGGTTTCGGCGTTCTTCAGCATCCCGTCCTGATGGATGCCGCTCTCATGGGCGAAGGCGTTCTTGCCGACGATCGCCTTGTTGAACTGCACCGGGAAGCCGGAGACCGTCGCCACGCGGCGCGAGATGGTCATGATCTTCGTCGAGTCGATCTCGGTGTGGAACGGCATGATGTCGCCGCGCACCTTCAGCGCCATCACCACCTCCTCGAGCGCGGTGTTGCCCGCGCGCTCGCCCAGGCCGTTGATCGTGCACTCGATCTGCCGCGCGCCGCCCTCGACGGCGGCGAGGCTGTTGGCCGTCGCCATGCCCAGATCGTCGTGGCAATGCGTGGCGAAGATCACCTCTTCGGCGCCCTCGACCTCGGCGATCAGGCGGCGGATCAGATCCGCGGATTCGACGGGAGCGGTATAGCCCACCGTGTCGGGGATGTTGATCGTGGTGGCGCCGGCGCGGATCGCGATCTCCACCACGCGGCGCAGGTAGTCCCACTCGGTCCGCGTCGCGTCCATCGGCGACCATTGCACATTGTCGCAGAGGTTGCGGGCGTGGGTCACCGTTTCGTGGATGCGGTCGGCCATCTCGTCCTGGGTGAGGTTCGGGATCGCCCGGTGCAGAGGCGAGGTGCCGATGAAGGTGTGGATGCGCGGGGATTTCGCGTGCCGCACCGCCTCCCAGCAGCGGTCGATGTCCTTGGGATTGGCGCGGGCGAGGCCGCAGATCGTGGCCCGCTTCGATCGTTCGGCGATCTCCTTCACGGCGCGGAAATCGCCCTCCGAGGCGATCGGGAAACCCGCCTCGATGATGTCGACTCCCATCCCGTCGAGCAGGTCGGCGATCTCGAGCTTCTCCTGGTGGGACATGGTCGCGCCGGGCGACTGCTCGCCATCGCGCAGCGTCGTGTCGAAGATCAGCACCCGGCTCGGTTCGCGGGCGACGGCGTCGGTGTCGGGGTTCATCGGAAATGTCCTTGATGTCGTCTGGTCTGTCCTGTGTCGGCGCGTCCCACCTCCCCTGAGCGCGTGCGCCGGGCGGCACGCTCAGAGGCGGGTAAGGAGAAGCAGGCCGAGGCGGAGACGAGACAGCATGGGGCGAATGATAATCCCCGATGCGGCAAAGGGAACCCCCAGATTGACCGTCCGGCGGGGTGGGTTAGGTCCGCAGCCATGAAACAGGCACTCGTCACCGGCGGCGCGAACGGGATCGGCCGCGGCATCGTTGACCACCTGCTGGAGCGGGGCTGGAATGTCGCGGCATTCGATCGCGATACCGGCGGCCTGACCCGGCTGCCCGAGCACGACGCGCTCACGCGGATCGAGGCGGACGTGTCCGACGAGGCCTCGGTGGCCGCGGCGCTCGCCCGGCTCGGGCGCCTTGACCTCCTGGTCTCGAATGCGGGGCTGGCGGGGCCGGAGAGCGGGCCGGTAGAGGATCTCGCGCTGGCGGACTGGAACGCCTGGATCGGCACCAACCTGACCGGGACCTTTCTGATGGCGAAGCATTCCGTGCCGCTCCTGCGGGAGGCGAAGGGCGCCATCGTTACTATCTCCTCGATCCGCGCGGCGATGTCGGAGCCCGATTGCGAGGCTTACGCGGCGAGCAAGGGCGGGATCGAGTCCCTGACCCATGCGCTCGCCCTCTCCCTCGGGCCGCAGATCCGCGTGAACGGTATCGCGCCGGGATGGATCGTCGCCGGCGACGCCTCCGATCTGCGCGACATCGACCACGCCCAACACCCCGTGGGGCGCGCCGGGCGGCCGGAGGACATCGCGCGGGCGGTGGTCTATCTGGCGGAAGCGGAATTCACCACCGGCCAGATCCTGACGATCGACGGTGGCATGACGCGAAAGATGATCTATGCCCATTGAGCGGGCGCTGGTCGTCGGAGCGTCGGGCGGGATCGGACGCGCGATCGTCACCGAACTGGAGCGCGGGGGCGCCGCGGTCACGACGCTCTCGCGGTCCGGTGACGGGCTCGACGTGACCGACGAGGCGAGCGTGGAGCCGGCCCTCGCGGCGCTCGATCACCCGTTCGACCTCGTCATCGTCGCCACCGGCGCCCTGACCTGCACGCGCGAGGCGCCGGAGAAGTCGCTGTCGGATCTCGGCGCGGACGAGCTGCTGGAGCAGGTCCGGCTGAACGCGCTGGGGCCGGCGCTGATCCTGAAGCACCTCAAGGCCCGTGTGCCGCGCACGGGCCGCTGGGTCTTTGCGGTGCTCTCGGCGCGGGTCGGCTCCATCGGCGACAACAGGCTCGGCGGCTGGTATTCCTACCGCACCTCGAAGGCGGCGCTGAACGCGCTGATGAGGGGGGCGGCGGTGGAACTGGCGCGCTCGCGGAAGGATGCCGTTGTCGCCTGTCTGCATCCCGGCACGGTCGCCACGCCCTTCACCGAAGATTACGACCACGAGAAGGTCTCGCCGGAGCGTGCCGCGGAGCGGCTCGTGGGCGTGATCGAGGGGCTGACGCCGGCCGATACCGGCGCGTTCCTCGACTATGCCGGCAAGGGGATCGAGTGGTGAGCCGGTTGATCCTTGTGCTCGGTGACCAGCTCACCCGCGATGTCGCCGCGCTCCGGGCGTACCGGGACGGCGACGTCGTGGTGATGGCCGAGGTGGAGAGCGAGGCGACCTATGTGCGCCACCACCCGAAGAAGATCGCCTTCACCTTCGCGGCGATGCGCAAATTCGCGGATCGTCTGAGAGGGGAGGGCCTGACGGTCGCCTATACCACGCTCGACGACCCCGACAACGCAGGCTCGATCCCGGGAGAGCTGCTGCGCCGCGCGGCGGAACACGGCGCCGGGGAGGTGATCGCCACCGAGCCCGGCGAATGGCGGCTGATCGAGGCGCTCGAGGAGTGCCCGCTCGAGATCCACCAGGTGCAGGACGACCGCTTCCTTGCCAGCCACGCCGAGTTCGAGAGCTGGTGCGTAGGGCGCAGGGACCTGCGGATGGAGTGGTTCTATCGCCGGATGCGGGAGAAGACCGGTCTCCTGATGGAGAACGGGAAACCCGCCGGGGGGCAATGGAACTACGACCACGACAACCGCGCGCCACCACCCAATTCGGTCGATTTCGGCGGACCGATGGAATTCGGCCCGGACGAGACCGTCGGGGCGGTGCTTGACCTCGTGGAGACACGGTACGGAGAGAATTTCGGCGCCCTGCGCCCGTTCTGGTTCGCCACGGACCAGACCCAGGCGCGCCGCGCGCTCACCCGCTTCGTCAAGCACGCCCTGCCGAAATTCGGCGACTACCAGGATGCGATGCTGAGCGAGGAAAAGTTCCTCTACCATTCCTTCCTGTCGATCTACCTCAATGCCGGGCTGCTGACCCCCATGGAGGTCGCCCGCGCCGCCGAGGCGGCGTGGCGCGACGGAGACGCGCCGCTCAACGCGGTGGAGGGGTTCATCCGCCAGATCATCGGCTGGCGGGAATATGTCCGCGGTATCTACTTCCGCGAGGGGCCCGATTACGCGCAGCGCAACGATCTCGGCCACCATCGCTCGCTGCCGCCGATGTTCTGGGGCGGCGAAACCCGGATGAACTGCATCGCGCGCACGGTGGAGCAGTCCCGCACGGAGGCCTATGCCCACCATATCCAGCGGTTGATGGTGACGGGGAATTTGTCCCTGCTCTGCGGCCTCGACCCGCAGGAGGTGCAGGCGTGGTACATGAGCATGTATGCCGACGCCTACGAATGGGTGATGAGCGCCAATGTCATCGGCATGACCCAGTTCGCCGATGGCGGGATTGTCGCCTCGAAACCCTACGTGTCCTCCGCCAATTACATCGACAGGATGTCGGATTACTGCGATGGCTGCGCCTATTCGGCGAAGACCAAGACCGGCGAGGGGGCCTGCCCCTTCAATCTTCTCTACTGGGCGTTCCTCGCACGGCACCGCGACCGGTTCGAGACCAACCCCCGGATGGCCCAGATGTACGGTACGTGGGACAGGATGGACGAGAGCAAGCGCGAGACGATCCTGTCGGAGGCGGAGACGTTCCTGAACCGGATGGCCCAGGGAGCCGTGGTTTGAGCTTGGCGGACGCGTTCCGGGGCTACATGACGGCGGCCGACAGCGTGACCCTGGCGATGTCCGAGTGGTGCCGCGAGCGCGGGATCGGCGACCTGCCGCTCCGCTCCGTCGTGCATCGGCGGGCCGGTCTCGAATCGGTGCCGCCCGAGTTTCCGATCCGGCTCGAACGGGGGGAGGCGGTCTGGTTCCGGCAGATCACCCTGATGGCCGGGGCCGTGCCGCTTCTCGACGCCGACAACTGGTTCCTGCCCTACCGCCTCCCGGCCACGGCGATCGCGCCGCTCCTCGAGACGGACACGCCGTTCGGGACGGCGCTGCAGCCGGGCAGGCAGACACGCCATTCGACGGCGGTTCTGGTGCCGGACGGCGCCGGCGCGCTGCCCGTCGCGACCTCACCCTCCGCCGAGGTGCCGCTTCTGACCCTGCGCGGGGTCGTCAGCCTGGACGGAATACCGGTCTCCTACGTGGAGGAGCGGTTCCGTCGGGACGCGCTGGGCTAGGCCTGCCTCACGCCGCGGCGCGATCCAGACCGTCCATCGCCGCGGCGGCGATCTCGAAGGAGCGCAGCCGTGCGGCGTGATCGTGGATCGTGCCGGTGAGGATGACCTCGTCGGGCGCGTGGCGGGAGATGAAAGCGGCGAGCTGGTCGCGGATCTGGGCTTCGGTGCCGACCGCGGAGACGCGCAGGGCATGGTCGACGGCGCGCGCGATGGGCGCGCCGATCGCCGCGTCGAGGTCGTCCACGGGCCGGGGCAGCTTGCCGGGCGTGCCGAGGCGGAGCTGGGCGAAGGCCTGCTGCATGGAGGTGCGCAGGCGCCGCGCCTCTGCTTCGGTGTCGGCGGCGAAGACGTTGACGGCGAGCATCGCGTGGGGACGGGCGAGCTGCGCGGAGGGGCGGAAGGTCTCGCGGTAGAGCCGGAAGGCCTCCTCGAGCGCGTCGGGGGCGAAGTGCGAGGCGAAGGCGTAGGGCAGACCGAGATGGGCCGCGAGTTCGGCGCCGTACAGCGACGAGCCGAGTATCCAGAGCGGCACCTCGGTGCCTTCGCCGGGCAGGGCACGCACCGCGGCGGCCGGTTCGGCCGGACCGAGAAGGCGTTGCAACTCTCTGACTGCGTTCGGAAAATCCTCGTGCCCCGTGCGCCGGAGGGCGCGCATCACGGCCATGTCGCCGCCGGGCGCGCGGCCGAGGCCGAGGTCGATGCGGTTGGGGTGGATGGTGGCGAGGGTGCCGAAGGATTCGGCGATGGTGAGGGGGGCGTGGTTGGGGAGCATGATGCCGCCGGCGCCGACGCGGATGCGGGTGGTGGCGTCGGCGACATGGCCGATCAGGACCGCGGTGGCGGCGCTGGCGATGCCCGGCATGTTGTGGTGTTCGGCCATCCAGAATCGATGAAAACCCCACGATTCCGCGTGTCTGGCGAGATCGACGGTGTTGCGGATGGCGGTGGCGGCGTCGGCGCCCTCGGGCACGGGGGAGAGATCGAGCAGGGAATAGCGCATCGGGGAAGGCCCTCCTTTTCGGGCCCGATATGGGGCCGGGAGGGAGGCGTGGGAACCCTGGGGGCGGGGCGAAAACGGCTGTCGGATTCCTGTCGGATTCCTGTCGGAGTCCCGTCGGAGTTGCGGCGGACTCCCCGGGGCGCGGCGGAGGGGGGATTTTTCCGCGGCCGGCCGTGGACCCGGCGCGGCGGGAGGCTAGCCTCAGAAAGGCGCGGTGGTGTCGCGCGGTTTTCGTTCCGAGTGAAAGGGCGCAGTCATGCCAAACCTCCCCGACAAGTCGTCCCCGCGCCATGCGGGTCATTGGGCCGCGATGGCGCTTGCGGCGATCCTCGCCGTGATCGGCCTGATCCTTCTCGGCGGCGGCGCCTATCTCGTCGTTCTCGGCGGGAGCTGGTATTACGCGCTGGCCGGGCTGCTGCTCGTCGCCTCCGGCGTTCTGCTCTTCCGTTTCGACAGGGCCGGGGCGCTGGTCTATGTCGCGACCTGGCTCCTCACCCTCCTCTGGACGATCTGGGAGGTGCAGTTCGACTGGTGGGCATGGGTCCCGCGGATGGTGGCTCCCACGATCCTTCTGGTTCTCGTCCTGCTCTGCCTGCCGGCGCTGACCTCGCGCCGCGCGACCGCGACCCAAGCCGCATGAGGCCCGCCATGACCCGAGAACAGATCGCGACCCTGTTCGCCGCCGCCCTGTTCGCCGCGCCCGTCGCCGCCCCGGGGCAGGGCACGGAGCCCGCCGCCGAACTGGAGGGCGCGCCTCCGTCCGGGCCGACGGACCTGAGCCCCGCGCCGCAGACGCCGCCCGAGGACGAGCCCACCGGGGACGAGACCGGCACCGCCGATGTCGATCCGGTGCTGCAGGCGCAGGACCTGCCGAAGGTCGGCGCCGACTGGCCCTTCTGGGGCGGGGACGCGGAGGCGACGCGCTACTCGCCGCTCGACCAGATCACGCCGCAGAACGTGGGCGGACTGGAACGCGCCTTCGTCTATCATACCGGCGACCTGCCGGAGGGGACGGCGGAGGGAAAGTATTCGCCCGAGATCACCCCGCTGAAAGTGGGCGACGACATCCTGATGTGTTCGGCCATGAACGTGCTGATCTCGGTGGACGCGGCGAGCGGGCAGGAGAACTGGCGCTACGATCCCGGCGTGCCGAACGAGGCCATCCCCTACGGCGCCACCTGCCGCGGCGTCTCCGTATGGACCGACCCGGAGGCGGCGGCGGACGATATCTGCGCCACCCGTCTGATCGAGGGGACGCTCGACGCCAAGCTCATCGCACTCGACGCCAAGACCGGCGATCCGTGCGAGGAATTCGGCGAGAACGGCATGGTCGATCTGTGGCAGGACGTGGGCGAGCGGGTCCCGGGCTGGTACGCCGTGACCGCGCCGCCGGCGATCGTGCGGGGCGTCATCGTTACCGGCGCGCAGGTCAAGGACGGTCAGGCCGAGGACGCGCCCTCGGGTGTCATCCGGGGCTACGACGCGCGCAGCGGCGAGCTGGCCTGGGCCTGGGATCTGGGCGCGCCGGAGCAGAACCGCGACGGGCCGCCCGAGGGCGGGATCTATACCCGCGGCACGCCGAACATGTGGACGACCGCGGTGGCCGACGAGGAGCTCGGCTACGTCTATCTGCCGCTCGGCAACAGCTCGGTGGATTATTACGGGTCGAACCGCTCGGCGGCGGAGAACGCGCATTCCACCGCGCTCGTCGCCATCGACGTGACCACGGGCGAGGTCGCCTGGGAGTTCCAGACCGTGCATCGCGACGTGTGGGATTACGATCTGGGTTCGCAGCCCTCGCTGGTCGATTTCCCGCAGGACGAGGGCACGGTGCCGGCGATCATCCTGCCTTCGAAGCAGGGCGACATCTACATCCTGAACCGCGAGACCGGCGAGAGCCTGCAGCCGGTGGAGGAGAACCCGGTGCCGGGCAAGGGCGATGTCGAACCCGAGTACCTGTCGGACACGCAGCCCGCCAGCACCTATCACACGCTGCGCTTCGATCGGCTGGAGGAGAAGGACATGTTCGGCATGTCGCCCCTCGACCAGCTCTATTGCCGCATCCAGTTCCGGCGGGCGCATTACCAGGGGTTCTTCCAGCCGCCCACCGCCGACAGGCCCTATATCCAGTATCCGGGCTATAACGGCGGATCGGACTGGGGATCGGTCGCGGTCGACACCGACCGGGGCATCATCGTGGCGAACTACAACGACATCCCGAACTACAACCGGCTCGTGCCGCAGGAGGAGACCGACTGGAAGCCGATCTACGAGGAGGAGGCCGGCAGCGAGGGCGGCGAGGGCGGCGGCGTGCCGCAGATCGGGGCGCCCTATTCGATCCGCATCAATGCCGGCTGGCGCTCGCCGATCACCGGCATGCCCTGCACCGAGCCGCCCTATGGCGGCATCCGGGCGATCGACCTCGAGACCGGCGAGACGCTCTGGGACCGTCCGCTCGGCACCGCCCGGCGCAACGGCCCCTTCGGCGTGCCCTCGCACCTGCCGGTGACCATCGGGACGCCGAACAACGGCGGGTCCGTCGTAACGGCGGGCGGCCTCGTCTTCATCGGCGCGGCGACCGACAACCTGTTCCGCGCCATCGACATCGAGACCGGCGAGACGCTGTGGACCGACGAGCTGCCGGCTGGCGGACAGGCCAACCCGATCACCTACGAGGCGGATGGCCGGCAATACGTGATGATCGCGCCGGGCGGGCATCATTTCATGGGAACCGGCGTCAGCGACGCGGTGATCTCCTACGCGCTGCCGGAATAGGGCGCGGGCGGCGCGGCGGGCGGCTCAGCCGTCCTGCGCCGCGCTCCCGCCGGTGCCGTCCCCGGCACCGTCCTCCTCGGGAGCGCGCGCGGCGACGCCCGGTTCGGTCAGCTCGCCGGCCGTCCACGTGCCTTCGAGGGTCTGGCCGCCCGCATAGGTGATCGTGCCCCGGCCCTCGCGCACGCCGTTCACGAACCGGCCCTCGTAGACGTCGCCGTTCGCATAGGTGGCGCGGCCCTCGCCCTCGATCCGGCCCGTCACCCAGGCGCCGGAATAGGAGCTGCCGTCGGGATAGGTGATCGTGCCCTCCCCGTGGCGCCGGTCGCCGGCGAAGTCGCCCTCGTAGACGGCGCCGCCGGGATAGGTCTCCCGGCCCTCGCCGGCGCGCTTGCCGGCCGTCCAGCCGCCCTCGTAGACCGTGCCGTCGGGCAGGGTGAGGGTGCCCTGCCCGTCGCGGCGACCCCCGGCGAATCCGCCCTGGTAGACGGTGCCGTCTGAATAGGTGGCGATGCCGCGCCCCTCGATGACGCCCTCGACCCAGCTCCCCTCGTAGGTGGTGCCGTCCGCATAGGTGATCGCGCCCTCGCCGTGGGGGCGGCCGCCGGCGAAGCGGCCGCGATAGACGGCGCCGTCGGGATAGACGGCGCGGCCCTCTCCCTCGCGCCGGCCGGCGACCCAGTGGCCCTCGTAATGCGCGCCGTCGGGGGCGGTGAGCATGCCCTCGCCCTCGCGCTTGCCGTCCTTGAAGGCGCCCTCGTAGACGGTGCCGTCGGGGAAGCGCAGCGTGCCTTCGCCCTGCATCCGGCCCGCCGCCCAGCCGCCGGAATAGGAGCCGCCATCGGGCAGGTCGAGGGTGCCCCGGCCCGCGCGCTCGCCGGCCTTCATGCCGCCGCGATAGGTGGCGCCGGAGGGATAGGTGATCGCCGCCTCGCCCTGCTTCTCGCCGGCCACCCAGCCGCCCTCGTAGACGTAGCCGTCCGGCCCCTCCAGCCGGCCGGTGCCGTGGCGGCGGCCGTTGCGGAAGCCGCCCTCGTAGGTGAGCCCGCCGGGATAGGTGGCGATGCCGCGGCCCTCGATCTCGCCGGCGACCCAGCCGCCCTCGTAGCTGGCGCCGGAGGGATAGGCGATCCGGCCCTGGCCGTCGGGGCGGCCGTGGGCGAAGGCGCCCTCGTAGATGGCGCCGTCGGGGAAGCGGGCGGTGCCCTGTCCGCGGATCTCGCCCTGCTGCCATTCGCCGGAATACTCGTAGCCGCCGGGCAGGCGGTAGCTGCCGCGCCCGTCCTGGCGGCCGTTCTCGAAGGTGCCCTCGTAGACGCCGCCATCGGCGTATTGCTTGGTCCGGATCTCGGCCTGCTGCGCCGCGGCCGCCGGGGCGAGCGTGGCGGCGAGCAGAAGGGCCGGAAGACCCGTCGGACAGCTGCGCACGATCGTCCCTCTCACGCCCGAAATCTCCGCATGCCCGGAAGGTAGAGGCGGCGGCATCGCCCCGCAACGGTTTTCGGAGGCCCGCGCCTTTCCATCGCCGCACGGTCTGCTATCCCCCGCACCGGTGAAGAGGAGGCCCGGATGAGCGAACGGTTCCGCCTGACCCTGGCGCAGATCAACCCCGTGGTCGGCGATCTCGACGGCAATGCGGCCCGCATCCGCGCGGCCTGGGAGGAGGGGCGCGCGGCGGGGGCCGACCTGGTGGCGTTCCCGGAGATGGTGGTGACCGGCTACCAGATCCAGGACCTGGTGATGAAGCCGGCCTTCTCGGGCCGTGCCATGGAGGTGATCGAGGCGCTGGCGCGGGACTGCGCGGACGGGCCGGCGCTGGCCGTGGGCGGACCCTACGCCTTCGGGGAATTCCTCTACAACGCCTACTGGATCTGCAGGGGGGGCGAGGTCGCGGCGCGGGTGCTGAAGCACGTGCTGCCGAACCAGGCGGTCTTCGACGAGAAGCGGATCTACGATGCCGGGCCGATCTCGGGGCCCTACCGGGTAGGGCCGCTCCGGATCGGCTCGCCGATCTGCGAGGATGCCTGGGGCGGGGACGTGTCCGAGGCGCAGGCGGAGAGCGGGGCGGAGATCCTGCTGGTGCCGAACGGCTCGCCCTATCACCGCGACAAGCACGACCTGCGCCTCGGGCACATGGTGGCGCGCACCGTCGAGACCGGACTGCCGCTCGTCTATCTCAACATGGTGGGGGCGCAGGACGACCAGGTCTTCGACGGCGCCTCCTTCGTGCTCAATCCCGGCGGCGCGCTGGCGGCGCAGCTTCCGTTCTGCGCCGAGGCTGTGCGGCACGTGGATTTCGTCTCCACCGACGAGGGCTGGCGCGCCGAGACGGGGGCGCGCGATCCGATCCCCGACGAATGGGAGGCCGATTACCGGGTGATGGTCACGGCCCTGCGGGACTATTGCGGCAAGTCGGGCTTCGGGAAGGTCGTGCTCGGGCTCTCCGGCGGGATCGACAGTGCGCTCGTGGCGGCGATCGCCGCGGATGCGCTGGGCCCCGGGAACGTGCGCTGCGTCATGCTTCCATCGGAATATACCAGCGCGGAGAGCCTCGAGGACGCGGCCTCGGTGGCGCGCTCGCTCGGCTGCCGGCTCGACGAGGTGTCGATCGAGGGCCCGCGGCAGGCGATGAGCGAAGCCTTGGCGCCGCTCTTCGCGGGGCTGGGCGAGGACGTGACCGAGGAGAACATCCAGTCCCGCCTGCGGGGCGTGACGCTGATGGCGCTGTCGAACAAGTTCGGGGAGATGCTGCTGACGACCGGCAACAAGTCGGAGGTCGCGGTCGGCTACGCCACGATCTACGGCGACATGGCGGGCGGCTACAACCCGATCAAGGATCTCTACAAGACGCGGGTGAGCGAGACCTGCCGCTGGCGCAACGCCCATCACCGGGACTGGATGAAGGGGCCCGAGGGGCCGGTGATGCCGCAACGGATCATCGACAAGCCGCCGACGGCGGAGCTGCGCGCCGACCAGAAGGACGAGGACAGCCTGCCGCCCTACAACGTGCTGGACGACATTCTCGAGCGGCTGATCGACCGCGAGGAGAGCATCGCCGAGGTCGTGGATGCCGGCCACGACCGCGACAGCGTCAGACAGGTGGAGGCGCTGATCTACGGCAGCGAATACAAGCGCTTCCAGTCCGCGCCGGGGGCGCGGCTGACGCCCCGGGCATTCTGGCTCGACCGCCGCTACCCGATCGTCAACCGCTGGCGCGACCCGTCCTGACCGGTCAGCCGGCCCGGGCGAGCGCGCTCGCGCCGAGAATCCGGCCGGGCAGCACGATCTCGAACGTGGCGCCGCCGCCGAGGCGGGACGGCGCGACGCGCAGCTCGCCGCCGCGGCTGCCGAGCAGCGACATCACCGCGCCGAGCCCGTAGCCGCGCCCGTCCTCACGGGTCTCGCCGGCCAGCGCCTGGCGCAGCGGATCCACGCCCGCGGGCAGGCCCGGGCCGTCATCGGCGACGGCGAGGACGAGGTGGCCGGTGGCGGGGTCGGTCGAGAGCGCGATGTCGATGCGCGCCGACGCGAAGCGCGCCGCATTGTCCACGAGGTTGCGGAGCGCGAGGGTGAGAACGGTGGAATCGCAGACGAGCCGTGCGGCGGGCCAGGTGGTCTCCAGCCGCTGCGCGGGATCGGCCAGGGTGACGATGCTGCAGCAGGTGCGGTCGAGGTCCAGCGCCTCCTCCGGCCGGCGGGCCGGCGGGCCGGGGCGGAACCGGTCCATGAGCGTCCCGATGGAGGCGAGGGCGGTCTCGGCCACGTCCCGGCAGGCGCGGATCATCTCGGCTTTTCCGTCGTCCGGATCCCAGTGTCCCTCCAGGACCATCTCGGTCAGGGACTGCACGTTGGCCAGAGGCGCACGCATGTCGTGGGCCGCGAGGCGGGCGAGGGTGCTCAGTTCCTCGTGGCGCGCCCGCAGCTCGGCGATCTCGGCGGCGAGCGCTTCGGTGCGCTCGATCAGATCGCTGACGGGGACAGCGGTGCCGACGATCCGGTCCCGTCCCGACGGGGCAGGGCAGATCCGCGACAGCGTCGTGCGCCAGGTGATGGTCCGGTCGCCGAATTTCTGCGTCTCGTCGTAGCAGAGCGGCTCCGAGCGCGAGAGGACGTCAAGGCAGTTGGCGGTCAGCACATCGGCCGTGCGCCGCGGCAGGATCTCGCGCACCGGGCCGCTCGTCATCGCGCACGGATCGAGATCCGCGACGGTCCGGAAGGAGCGGTTGAGATGGACCAGCCGGAAATCGGCCTCGCCGACGCGCTCGACGACGAAGATCGGGCTGCCGATCCGGTCGAGCGTGTCGAAGAACGGGTCTGCGACGGGGTCTGTGCGACGGTCCGGCATCGGGTCCTCGTGCGGCATCTGGCGCCACCCTGAACCCGGAAAGGTAAACACGAAGAGCGGGCCGCAGCGGATCTGCCGGAGAGAATACGGACAATGCCGCGGACCCGGGCGCCGCGGGGCGCGCGCATCCCGGACCGCCCGGATCGGGGCCGGAAAGAAAAAGACCCCCCGGAGCGATCCGGGGGGTTCGATGCGCCTCGGGGGCGGGAGCGGCCTACTCCCGCTGGCCCATGAACTGCAGCAGGAACATGAAGAGGTTGATGAAGTTGAGATAGAGGCTCAGCGCCCCCATGATCGCCGCCTTGCCGAGCCATTCCTCGTCCATCGACTGGGAGTGCTGGATGTATTCGGTCTTGATCCGTTGGGTATCGTAGGCGGTGAGGCCGGCGAAGATCAGAACGCCCAGCACCGAGACCGCGAAGGCGATCGCCGGTGAGCCGAGGAAGATGTTGATGATCGAGGCGGCGATCAGGCCGATCACGCCCATGATCAGGAACGACCCCCAGCCGGAGATGTCCTTCTTGGTGGTGTAGCCCCAGAGCGACAGGCCGGCGAAGGCGATTGCCGTCACGAGGAAGGTCTGCGCGATCGAGACGCCGGTGAAGACCAGGAAGATCGAGCTGATCGAGATGCCCATCACCGCCGCGAAGGCGTAGAACACGGTCTGCGCGGTGGCGGCCGACATGCGGTTGATGCCGGCGGAGAAGCCGAAGACGAAGAGCAGCGGAGCGAACATCACCAGCCATTTCAGCGGCGAGGCGTAGAGCGCCTGGCCGAGACCGGTGAGATACTGGTCCTGCCCGATCTGCGCCACGGCGCCCGAGGGGTCGGTCGTGGTCGCGAGACCCGAGATCGCCCAGGCCGCGACGAACGTGATGAACGTGCCCACGGACATCGTGCCGTAGACCTTGTTCATGTGGGCCCGAAGGCCCTGATCGATCTCGGCGGTGCGCGTTCTCGCCCCTGTCCGGATCGTCTGATACTCCGCCATTGATCGCCTCCTAACGGTTTTTTTCCCGCCGGTCGCTGCCGGCTCCGTAGGAATATCGGGAACGCGGGGCCCGCGTTCAAGTCTCGCGACGCGTAATGACGCCGAATTCAACTCCGCCAGTGGGGCGGCGGGTCCCAGGCCCGGCGCCGGCCACGGGCGCGCGGCCGCGGGCCGAGGAGGCGGGCGAGGAGGTGGAATGGCAGGGCGGCAAGCATGGCAACCTCCGGTCGCTGGCGATGGATCGGGATCGTTCCATCGCATCCGTTGATGAGTATCGCGCAGGATGGTATATCGGTAAAACGAATGTTTCTGACGCAACCTATCACGGATGCTCATATGCCCCGGAACCTCGACCTGACCGCGCTGCGCTCGCTCGCCACCGTCGCCGATCTTGGCGGGGTGACGCGCGCGGCGGGCCAGCTCCACCTGACGCAATCGGCGGTGTCGATGCAGCTCAAGCGGCTCGAGGAGGGGCTCGGGATCGACCTCATCGACCGCTCCCAGCGCAGCGTGCAGCTCACCCCCGCGGGCGAGCAGCTGCTGAGCTATGCGCGGCGGATGCTGGTGCTGAACGACGAGGCGATCGCGCGGATGACCGACGACGTGTTCGAGGGGGTGCTGACCCTCGGCGCGCCGCACGACGTGCTCTACCCGGCGATCCCGCCGGTGCTCGCGGCCTTCGCGCAGCGCTTCCCGCGCATGCAGCTCCGGCTGCAGACGGACCATACGCGCCACCTAAAGGAGCTCTTCCGGGCGGGGGAATGCGACGTCATCCTGACCACCGAGGACAGTCTCGACGAGGGCGGCGAGACGCTCGTCACCGTGCCGCTGAAGTGGATCGGGGCGACGGCGGGGGTGGCGTTCCGGGCGCGGCCGCTGAAGCTCGTCTTCTGCCGCAACTGCATCTTCGCGCCGGTCGCCCGCCGCCATCTCGACGCCGCCGGGATCGACTGGGGGACGGTGATCGATTCCGATTCCGACCGCGCGCTGGAAGCCGCGGTGATCGCCGATCTGGGCATCTGCGCGCTCATCGACGCCCAGCTCGCGCCGGGGATGCAGCCGCTCGGACCGGAGGCGGGGCTGCCGGCGCTGCCCGACCAGCGCATCAACCTCTACCGCTCGGCGGCGCTGCCTTCGGAGATCTCGGGCGCGCTCGCCGAGCTGCTGCGGGGCAGCTATGCGGGGCTCGCCCGGCCGCGGGTGGCGGCGGAGTAGCGCTCACGCCTCCATGGTGACGACGACCTTGCCGGTGGAGCGCCGGCTTGCCAGAAAGTCCATCGCCTCGCCGGCGCGGGCGAGCGGGAAGGTCTCGCTCACATGGGGGCGCAGGAGGCCCGTGTTGTACATGGCGAGGAGCTGGCCGAGGCTGCCGGTCAGGGCCTCGGGCGCGAAGCCGCGATAGGCGCCCCAGTAGAAGCCGATCACGTCGATGTTCTTGACCAGCAGGTGGTTGGCCTTGAGCTCCGGCACCCGGCCGCTGGCGAAACCGACGACGAGGAGCCGCGCCTCGGGCCGGCAGGCGCGGAGAGCCGGCACCGTCAGATCGCCGCCGACCGCATCGTAGACCACGTCGACGCCGCCGAGATCGACCAGCGCCTGCCGCAGGTCGGTGCCCTCGCTGTCGATCAGGTGATGGGCGCCGGCGGCCCGCGCCGCCTCAAGCTTCTCGGGCCCGCGTGCGACCGCGACGACCTCGGCACCGAGCGCGGCGCCGATCTCCACCGCGGTCAGGCCGACGCCGCCGGCGGCGCCGAGCACCGCCAGCCGGTCGCCCGGAGCGAGCCGCGCCCGGCGCGTGAGGGCGAGATGGGAGGTGCCGTAGGCGATGACGAAGGCGGCCGCGGTCTCGAACGGCATCGTGTCGGGCAGGGGGAGGGCGGCGGCGGCGTCGAACACGCCGTATTCGGCCAGCCCGCCATGCCCGGCATAGACCGCGACCCGGTCGCCTGGCGCCAGGCGCTCCACGCCCGGCCCGGTTTCCGCCACGGTTCCGGCAAGTTCCAGACCCAATGTCGCCGGAAGAGGCGGAATGTCCTGATAGGTGCCCTTCGCCATCAGCAGATCGGCATGATTCAGACCGCAGGCGGCGATCCGGACCAGCACCTGATTGTTTCCCGGTTGGGGACGATCTACCGTGGCGAGAGTGGGGGGCGCCGCGTGATCCTGGACCTGAAAGGCAAGCATCTGGCTAACTCCTTGTCTATATTGAGGTTTGGATTGTTTCTGGTTAGGATGCACATGCCTGTCGATGGCCGCGCGATCAAGTCGTCGTCAGGGCACCTGTCTTAACAGGCAGGTTGTTTTGCCGAGGCAAGTAGTGAGATTTGGCTCAACCAAGACGGTAAGGAGTGCTCATGAAACACCCCGTAGATGTGCATGTCGGCCAGCGGGTTCGGCAGCGCCGGTGGATGCTCGGCATGACGCAGCAGCAGCTGGCAGAGCGAGTCGGTATCAAATTCCAGCAGATCCAGAAATACGAGACGGGCATGAACCGCGTCAGCGCGTCGCGCCTGTGGGACATCGCCGAGGCGCTCGACGTCGCGGTGTCGTATTTCTTCGAGGGTCTGGACGGCGAGACCGCGGCCCGCGCCCTCTCCGCCACTCCGGATCTCACGGTCGACCGGGAAGCGATGGAGCTCGTCCGCTCCTATTACGCGATCCCGGAGATCCAGCGCCGCCGGCTCTTCGAACTCGCGCGGTCGCTGTCTGATACCTGACCGGTCTCTCCGGTGCCGGCGCCGGAGAGACCTGCCCGTGACGGCAGGGCTTTCTCTTGACCGGCGCGCGGCGAGGCCCTAGCCCGAAGCCGCACTGGACGGGCAGGCGATGCCGGAACTCTCTCCAGACCTCCTATCGGACCTCGAGGCGACGGCGCATGCGCTGGCGGACGCGGCGGGACCGGAGACTCTGCGCCATTTCCGCGTCGCGGCCGCGGCCGCCAACAAGGCGACGCACGGCTTCGACCCGGTGACCGAGGGCGACCGGGCCGCGGAACGCGCGATGCGGGCGATTCTTGCGGCGCGGCGTCCCGAGGACGCGGTTCTGGGCGAGGAATTCGGACGCCGGGAGGGGACCAGCGGGCTGACCTGGGTGCTCGACCCTATCGACGGCACGCGCGCCTATCTCTGCGGCGCGCCGACCTGGGGCATCCTCGTCGCCGTGTCCGATGCCGAGGGCCCGATCCTGGGCCTCATCGACCAGCCCCACACGGGCGAACGCTTCGTCGGAACCCCGGCGGGCGCGGTGCTGATCGCGGCGGGATCGCGCCGGGAAATGCGCTGCCGCGGCCCGCGCCCGCTCGACGAGGCGGTCCTGATGACGACCTTTCCCGAGCTCGGCGCGCCCGAGGAGGCGGCGGCCTTCGCCCGGGTCGCCGCGCGCGCGCGGCTGACGCGCTACGGGCTCGACTGCTACGCCTACGGACTCCTCGCGCTCGGGCAGATCGACCTGGTGATCGAGGCCGGGCTCGAACCCTACGACATCCACGGGCCGATCGCCGTGGTGCGGGCCGCGGGCGGGATCGTCACCGACTGGCGCGGCGGCGCCGCCGAGCCGGGCGGGCAGGTGATCGCGGCGGCAAATGCCGAAATCCACCGCGCGGCGCTGGATCTGCTGGCCGGACCATGAGCCACGTCCTCGTCCGGGGCGCCGAGCTGATCGTGACGATGGATCGGGACCGGCGGGACCTCGCCGGCGCCGATCTGCGGCTCCGCGACGGGGCGGTGCCGAGATCGGACCGGGCCTGCCGGCGGGCGGCGCGGAGATCGTCGAGGCCAAGGGCTGCCTGGTTACGCCGGGGCCCGTCAACACCCATCACCTCCTGTTCCAGACGATGCTCGAATTGCCGCCTCGGCTCGGGCATCGCGCCGGTCCGGGCGATGCGCGACGCCGGGCTTCGGGTGGGGCTCGGGGTCGACGGCTCGGCCTCGAACGACCGCGGCGACCTGGTGGGCGAGGCGCGGCAGGCGATGCTTCTGCAGCGGGTGAGCCGGGGGGCCGGCGCGATGCCGGCGCGCGAGGCGCTGGAGATCGCGACCCGCGGCGGCGCGGCGGTTCTCGGACGCGACGATATCGGCGCGCTCGCGCCGGGATTGCGCGCCGACGTGGCGATCTGGGACGTCTCGGGCATCGAGGCGGCGGGAAGCTGGGACGCGGCGGCGATCCTGCTCGCCGGCCCGGCGCGCGTTAAGCACAGTTTCATCGATGGCCGTCATATCGTGCGGGACGGGCGCATCGGCACGGTCGATCTGCCGCGGCTCCTGAGCGACCAGCGGAGGCTGGCGCGCGATCTGATGGACATGGTGTGATACGCAAGCTGCTTCCCGTTCTCCTCGTGACCGCCTGCATCGCCGAGACCGAGACGGTCTCTTCCCGCGCGGTCGCCGCGCAGGCCCTGCCGAGCGAGCAGGTGAATCTCCTTCGCCGGGCCGCGGGTCTCGGCGCGGTGCGGGAATCGCCCAGGGCGATCGCCGCGGCAAGGCGGCACGCCGTCGATCTCGCCCGCACCGGCGGCACCGGCCATGCCGGGTCGGACGGCTCCACCCATGACCAGCGGCTGCACGCGGTCGGGTGCCGGACGGGCGTGGAGAACGTCGCCTGGGACATGGGCTCGACCGAGCGGGTCTTCGCCGCCTGGATGGGGTCCCCCGGGCACCGGCAGAACATCCTCTGGCCCGAAGCGCAGGTCTACGGGCTCGCCCGGGCCGGCGAGCGCTGGGTGCTGGTGCTGGCGACGGAGTGCTAGACCAGCCGGCTTCCGGCGATCCAGGTGCCGGCGACGGCGCGGTCGTCACCTGTCATCAGGGTCGGGAAGAGCGCCTCCCAGACGGTTTCCGCCCGGACCGCGCGCTGGGCGATGGCGGGCGTGGAGGCGAGGTCGATCGCGACGAGATCGGCGGCGCTGCCGGGGGCGAGGGTGCCGATCTCGGCCTCCATGCGGAGCGCGCGGGCGGCGCCTTCGGTGGCGAGCCAGAGGAGCCGGGCGGGGTGGAGCGCGGTGCCCGAAAGCTGGCCGATCTCGTAGGCGGCCCCCATCGTGCGCAGCATCGAGAAGCAGGAGCCGCCGCCGGTATCGGTGGCCAGCCCGACGGCAATGCCGTCGGCCCTGGCGCGGGCGCAGTCGAAGAGGCCCGAGCCGATGAAGGTGTTGGAGGTCGGGCAGTGGATGACGGCCGATCCGCTCTCGGCGAGGCGGGCGCGCTCGCGGTCGGTGAGGTGGATGGCGTGGCCGAAGAGCGCGCCGGGGCCGATCAGCCCGTGGCGCTCGTAGGTGTCGAGATAGTCCCGCGCCTGCGGGTGAAGGTCGGCGACCCAGGCGACTTCGTCGGTCTGCTCGGAGAGATGGGTCTGCATCAGGCAGGTCGGGTTCGCGGCCCAGAGGGCGCCCAGGGCCGCGAGCTGGTCGGGCGTCGAGGTGGGGGTGAAGCGGGGGGTGACGGCGTAGCGGGCCCGGCCCCGCCCGTGCCAGCGGGCGATCAGGGCGGCGCTCTCGTCGTGGGCGGTCGTCGCGTCGTCGCGCAGGCCGTCGGGGGCGTTGCGGTCCATGCAGGTGCGGCCGGCGACGACCGCCATGCCGCGCGCCGCCGCGGCCTCGAAGAACGCGTCCACGCTGTGGGCGTGGCTGGTGCAGAAGCTCGCCAGCGTCGTCGTGCCGTGGGCGAGGGCGAGGGCGAGGGTGAGGTCGGCCTGGGCCGCGGCATAGGCCGGATCGGCGAGGCGCATCTCCTCGGGGAAGGTGTAGTGGTCGAGCCAGTCCACGAGGCGGCGGCCCCAGCTCGCGACGATGCCGGTCTGGGGATAGTGCATGTGGGCGTCGACGAGGCCGGGCAGGAGAAGCGCCGCGCCCATGTCGGTGCGGGGCGCCGCCGGCGCGCGAGCGGCGACCTCGTCCACCGGGCCGGCGGCGAGGATGCGGCCGTCCGCGATCAGCACGGCGCCGTGGACGTCGTGGATCGCGGCCTCCTCGGCCGGGACCTCGAAGGGATCGGCGGCGAAGCGCAGGACCTGTCCGGTGACGATCTCGGTCATGATGCCCTCGTTGCGGCGATGGGCCCCCTCTAGGGCGCAGGGCGGGCGGTGAAAAGCCGTGCCGCTCTCTGGCCCCGCGCGGGGCCTTGCCCTAAACCGGCCCCGAGCCCCCGCGAGACGGAGACGCGTCCATGGCCGAGCCCGCAGACGAGACGGTCGAGACCGAGGACGAGGATTTCTACGCGCTCGGGCCGGAGACGATGCGCGAGGTGCGCGAGGCGGTGCAGGCCGAGGACCGGGCCGCGCTGCTCGCGGTCATGGAGCCGCTGCACCCCGCCGACATCGCCGACCTGCTCGAGCAGATGGACGAGGCGCCGCGGCACAAGCTGATCCATATCTACGGCGCCGATTTCGAGGGCGAGATCCTCTCGGAACTGGACGAGTCGATCCGCGAGGACGTGATCGAGACGCTGTCGCCCGCGGTGCTGACCCAGGCCGTCCGGACGCTCGAATCGGACGACGTGGTGGATCTCCTCGAGGCGCTGGAGGAGCCGCAGCAGGAGGCGATCCTCGACGCGCTGGAGCGGCCCGACCGGATCGCCATCGAGCGCGCGCTCAGCTTCCCCGAAGGCTCCGCCGGGCGGCTGATGCAGCGCGAGGTGGTGGCGGCGCCCGAGCACTGGACGGTGGGCGATGCGATCGACTTCATGCGCGCCTCGCTCGACCTGCCCGACCAGTTCTACCATATCGTTCTGGTCGATCCGCGCTACCGGCCCATCGGCCACGTGACGCTGGGCAAGGTCATGTCCTCGGACCGGGTGACGCGGCTGCGGGATCTGCAGGAGGACGGGTTCCGCACCATCCCGGCGACCCAGGACGAGGAGGACGTGGCCTATGCCTTCAACCAGTACCACCTGATCTCGGCGCCGGTGGTGGACGAGGACAACCGGCTCGTCGGCGTCATCACTATCGACGACGCGATGATCGTGCTCAGCCGCGAGAACGAGGAGGACCTGCTGCTCCTTGCCGGCGTGGGCGACGAGTCGATCGCCGACCGGACGCTGCAGATCGTCCGCCAGCGCTTCCCCTGGCTGCTGGTGAACCTCGCCACCGCGATCCTGGCGAGCCTCGTCATCGCGCAGTTCGAGGACGTGCTCTCGGCGGTGGTGGCGGCGGCGGTGTTGATGCCCATCGTCGCCTCTATGGGCGGCAATGCCGGCACCCAGTCGATGACCGTGGCGGTCCGCGCCATCGCGACGCGTGACCTCACCGGTTCGAACGCCTGGCGGGTGGTCCGGCGGGAGACGGTGGCGGGGCTGCTGAACGGGATCGGCTTCGCAGTGATCATCGGCATCATCGGCGCGCTGTGGTTCTCCAACATGCTGCTCGGGCTGGTGATCGCCCTGGCGATGATCATCAACCTCGTCGTCTCCGGGCTGGCCGGGGTGATGGTGCCGATCGTGCTCGACAAGGCCGGGATCGACCCGGCGCTGGCCTCCGGAACCTTCGTCACCACGGTCACCGATGTCGTGGGCTTCTTCGCCTTTCTCGGGCTGACCGGGCTGATCCTGCTGTGACGGAGAAAGACGCCGCCCGCCGCGCAGCCTTCGCGCGCCGCGCCGAGGCGCACCGGGCGGCGGGGCCGGGGACGGCCGAGCTGCTCGGGCAGGTTCTGGACCGGCATCGGGGCCGCACGCTCTCCGGCTACGCCGCGATGCGGACGGAGATCGACCCCGCCCCGGCGATGGCGGAGATGGCGGCGGCGGGCCGGGTCTGCCTGCCGGTGATCGAGGGCGGGGGGATGCCGCTCCGGTTCCGGGAATGGCGCCCCGGCGTGGGGATGGTGCCCGGACCCTTCGGCGCGGCAGTGCCGGAAGGCGGGGCCTGGCTGGTGCCGGAGGTGCTGATCGTGCCGCTCCTCGCCTTCGACCGGCGGGGCGGGCGGCTCGGATACGGCGGCGGGTTCTACGACCGCACCATCGCCGGCCTGCGCCGCGCCGGGCCGGTCACCGCGATCGGCTTCGCCTATGCCGCGCAGGAGGCGGAGGCGCTGCCGCTGGAGCCCACCGACGAGACGCTCGACCTGATCGTGACCGAGCGCGAGGTGATCGCGCCGCGCTAGTTGGCCGTGCCCGTCTTCACGCCGCCATGCCCGGACGTGTGGTCGGATCCGTGGCCCGAATCGTGTCCCGAGCCGCTCCGGGGCGCGACATCGAAGGTGACGGGGAGCCGCAGCGCGTCGCCGAAGAGCAGCGTCGCCTTCACCTCCGTTCCGGCGGCGAGCGGCCGGTCGAGGCCCATGAACATGACATGCTTGCCGCCCGGCGCGAGCACGAGGGTCTGGCCGGGAGCGATCTCGAACCCGTCCTCGCGGGGCTCCATGCGCGCGACGCCGCCTTCCGTCACCGTCTCGTGGAATTCGGCGGCCGGGAACCCGGCCTCGATGCCTGTCAGGCGATAGGTCTCGCCGCTGTCGTTGGTCACCCGCAGATAGCCCGCCGCGGTCCGGGCGACGGGGGTCGTCTCGGGGATCGTCGCGCCGGAGACGGTCAGCGGCGGCGCGGCGTCCTGCGCGGCGGCGGGAGCGGCGAGGGCGAGGAGCAGGGCGAGGGCGCGCAGCATGGGCTGTCTCCGGTTGCGGTCGGCATCGCAGTAGCGCCGGGCGCGAGGCGGCTCAAGCGGGGCGACAGCGACTTGCCGCCGCGCCGCGCTGGGCCTAGGCAGGGCCCATGCGACTTCTGTTTCTCGGCGACGTGATGGGACGCGCGGGCCGTGCCGCGATCGCCGAGCGTCTTCCCGCCCTCCGCAGCGAGCTTGGCGTCGAGTTCTGCGTCGTCAACGGCGAGAACGCGACCCATGGCGCGGGGCTGTCGCCCGACCATGCACGGGGCCTCCTCGAGGCCGGGGCCGATGCGCTGACCCTCGGCGACCATGCCTTCGACCAGAAGGAGATGCTGCAATTCGTCGAGACGGAGACGCGGATCGTGCGGCCGCTGAACTATTCCAAGGTGGCGCCGGGACGGGGCGCGCGCGTCTTCGAGGTGCCCGGCGGCCGGCGCGTTCTGGTGGCGCAGATCCTCGGGCAGGTGTTCATGAAGCGGCCCTTCGACGACCCGTTCTCGGCCATCGAGCCGGTTCTGAAGAACGCGACGCTCGGCGGAGCGGTGCAGGCGGCGCTGGTCGACATGCATTGCGAGGCGACCTCGGAGAAGATGGCGATGGGCCATTTCTGCGACGGACGGGCCTCGGTCGTGGTCGGGACGCACACCCATGTGCCGACGGCGGATGCCGCGATCCTGGCGGGCGGCACCGCTTACCAGACCGATGCCGGAATGTGCGGCGATTACGACAGCGTGATCGGCATGGAGAAGGCCGAGCCCCTGCGCCGCTTCCTGACCGGCATGCCGCGGGAGCGCTTCGTGCCGGCGCGCGGCGAGGCGACGCTGTCGGGCCTGTTCGTGGAGACCTGCGACCGCACCGGCAAGGCGCTGTCGGTGCGGATGATCCGGCGCGGGGGACGGCTCAGCGCGGCGTGACGACGGGGCCGCGCCGGGGGGCGGTGTTTCGTCGGGAACACGTCCATGCGGCGGTCGGGCCGGTCCGATGCCGGCTTCGCGCTTGCACCGCGGTTCGCGGCAGATATGGTCGCCCGGATCGCCGCCCGGCCCCCGGAGAGACATGATCGACGTCGCCCTCGACCCCGCGATGAGCGCCGTGCTCGCCTTTGGCACCGTCCTCGTCATGTTCGTCCTCTTCGCCCGCGAGAGCTTTCCCACCGAGGTGGTGGCGATCGCGGGGGCGGCGTTCCTGTTCGCGATCGGTCTGCTGCCCTACGAGGCCGCGCTGGCGGTGCTGTCGAACCCCGCGCCCTGGACGATCGCGGCGATGTTCCTGATCATGGGCGGGCTGGTCAGGACCGGCGCGCTGCAATACCTCACCGACCTTGCCGATGCACGGGCGGCGAAGAAGCCCCGCAAGACGCTGGTGCAGGCGCTGGGCGCGGTCTCGGTGGGCTCGGCCTTCATGAACAACACGCCGGTGGTGGTGGTGATGATCCCGGTCTTCACCCAGCTTGCGAAGCGGCTCGACGTGGCGCCCTCGAAGATCCTCATTCCGCTGAGCTACGCGGCGATCCTCGGCGGCACGCTGACGCTGATCGGGACCTCCACCAACCTGCTGGTCGACGGCGTGGCGCGCTCGCGGGGGCTCGATGCCTTCACCATCTTCGAGATCCTGCCGCTCGGCCTCGTCCAGGTCGCGGTGGGCGGGACCTATCTGGCGCTCGTCGGGCGCCATCTCCTGCCCACGCGCACGAGTCTCAGCACCATGGTGGGCGACCGGCGGCGGATGAAGTACTTCACCGAGGTCGCCATTCCCGAGGGGTCCTCCCTCGTCGGCGACCGGGTGCTCGACGTGGAGATCTTCAAGCGCGAGGGCGGCCGGGTCATCGACGTGCTGCGGGGCGATGCCTCGCTGCGCCGCGACCTGCAATCGGTGGAGCTCATGGAGGGCGACCGGGTCGTGCTGCGCACGGAGATGGCGGAGCTTTTGAGCCTGAAGCGCAACCGGAACCTGCACGCGGTCGACCGGCTGTCGTCGGTGGAAACGGAGACGGTGGAGGTGCTGATCTCCCCCGGCTGCCGGATGATCGGCCGGTCGCTCGGGGCGATGCGGCTCAGGCGGCGCTACGGCGTCTATCCGCTGGCGGTGCACCGGCGGAACCAGAATATCGGCCGCCAGCTCGACGACGTGGTGGTGCGGGTGGGCGACACGCTGCTGCTCGAGGGCGCGGCGGAGGACATCCAGCGGCTCGCCAGCGACATGGATCTCGTCGACATCACCCGGCCCACGGAGCAGGCCTATCGCCGGTCGCGCGCGCCGATCGCCATCGGCGCGCTCGCCGGCGTCGTGGTCCTCTCCGCGCTCGGAGTGGCGCCGATCCTCGGCCTCGCGGTGGTGGCGGTGGCGGTAATCCTGCTCTGCCGCTGCATCGACGCCGACGAGGCCTTCTCGTTCGTGGAGGGGCGGCTCCTGGCGCTGATCTTCGCGATGCTGGCGGTGGGCGTGGGGCTTCAGGAATCGGGCGCGGTGGAGCTCCTGGCCGGCGCGATCTCGCCCTGGCTCGCCGGGCTGCCGGCGCCGCTCGTGATCTTCGTCGTCTACCTGATGGCCTCGGTGCTGACGGAGATGGTGTCGAACAACGCCGTCGGCGTGATCCTGACCCCGATCGCCATCCAGATCGGCATCTCCCTCGGCCTCGACCCGCGCCCGCTCGTCGTGGCGGTGATGTTCGCCGCCTCCTCGGCGTTCTCGACGCCGATCGGCTACCAGACCAACATGCTGGTCTACGGGCCGGGCGGCTACCGGTTCACCGACTACCTCAAGGTGGGCGTGCCGCTGAACCTGCTTCTCGCCTGCACGGCGAGCCTCGCCATCCCGCTCATCTGGCCGCTCTGATGCGTTTCGTGTTGCTACTTCCGCTTCTCGCCGCCTGTGCCGCGCCGACCCTTCCGGCAAGATCGCCGCAGGATGCGCGGCCGGCCGAGGTCACGCTCTACCGCGACACGGTGACGGTCGCGATGTCGGACGGCACGCTCTGCGCCGGGGTGCGGGAGGCCGATGCGGGGCCCTGGTCGACGCGGCTCGCCGGCTGTCCGCATGGCTGGCCGGTGCAAGTGAACCGCACGACGCAGCGCCCGCGCCTGCCGCTCGCGCCGACGCGGGCCGAGCCCTGGGTCGCGCTGCAGCCGCCCGCGGGGCCGGCCCTGGGCTTCTCGCCGCGGGGATCGGCACCCTGAGGGCTTGATGGCGGGGCCTCGGGCGGCGTATATGCCGGCCGTTCCAGAGAGATCGGGAGAGACGTCATGGCCGGCCATTCCAAGTGGGCGAACATCCAGCACCGCAAGGGGCGGCAGGACGCCGCGCGCTCGAAGCTGTTCTCCAAGCTCTCCAAGGAGATCACGGTGGCCGCGAAGATGGGCGACCCCGACCCCGAGAAGAACCCGCGCCTGCGCCTCGCGGTGAAGGAGGCGAAGGCGCAATCGGTCCCGAAGGACGTGATCGACCGGGCGATCAAGAAGTCCCAGGGAGGCGATTCGGAGAGTTACGAGGAGATCCGCTACGAGGGCTACGGGCCCGGCGGCGTGGCGGTGATCGTCGAGGCGATGACCGACAACCGCAACCGCACCGCCTCCACCGTGCGCTCGACCTTCTCCAAGAACGGCGGGAATCTCGGGGAGACGGGATCGGTGTCGTTCATGTTCGACCGCAAGGGGCAGATCGTCTATCCGGCGGAAACTGGCAGCTACGACGACGTGATGATGGCGGCGATCGAGGCCGGCGCGGAGGACGTGGAGAGTTCCGAGGAGTGGCACGTGATCTGGTGTGCGGATACCGATCTGGGCGACGTGTCGACGAAGCTCGAGGAGCTTTTGGGGGAATCGGAGACGACGAAGCTCGTCTGGCGGCCGCAGAACACCACCGAGCTCGATCTCGAGGGCATGCAGAAGCTGATGAAGCTGATGGAGGCGCTCGATGACGACGACGACGTGCAGAACGTGACGGCCAATTTCGAGACTTCCGACGAGGTGATGGCGCAGCTCTGAGACGGCCGATCCGGCTGTCGGAGCCCCGAGTCCGGTCGGAATCCGGGCCGCCGTCGCCGGGCGGGGTGCGCCGCGTTACTTGAGCTGACTGTCCTTGGATCCGCGGCGGTTGAATCCGGCCGCTGGGCGCCAACTGCCGTCGCGCTCGGACTGGCACTCGATGCAGAGCTGGACACCGGGCATCGCCTGCCGGCGCTTTTCGGGGATCGGCTCGCCGCATTCGGCGCATTCCTCCGCCGAGGCGCGCGCGGCGGGGCCGCGGCTGGCCTTCAGCCGCGCGAGTTCGTCCGCGACCGACGCCTCGATCTGCTCGTTCACCGCGCCGTCACGGGTCCATCCGCCTGCCATGGCCTGTCCTCCTTCACCCGACGGATCTAGGCACGCGGCGGCGCGGTTTCAAATCCGGCCGGACTGGACCCTCCGCCGGCCGCCGCGTATGCCGCGGGCCATGACGTCGCTGCTGCCGGGCTTCGCCCTCGGGCTCTCGCTCATCCTCGCCATCGGCGCGCAGAACGCCTTCGTCCTCCGGCAGGGTCTGCGCCGCGCGCATGTGGCGCCGGTGTGCCTGGCCTGCGCGCTGTCGGACGCGGTGCTGATCGCCGCCGGCGTGGCCGGGTTCGGCTGGCTGGTGGAGGCGGCGCCCCGGGCGGTGCCGGCGATGACCTGGGGCGGGGCGGCGTTCCTGTTTCTCTACGGGGCGGTCAGCTTTCGCGCCGCGCTCCGGGGTGGCGCGGCGCTGCGGGCGGCGGAGGACGGGACCGGCGGATTGCGCGCGGCGCTCCTGACCTGTCTGGCGCTCACCTGGCTCAACCCGCATGTCTATCTCGACACGGTGGTGCTGCTCGGCTCGGTGGCCAGCACCGATCCGCGTCCGGCGCTTTTCGGCCTCGGCGCGGTGACGGCCTCCTTCGTGTTCTTCTTCGCCCTGGGCTACGGGGCGCGGGCACTCTCGCCGCTCTTCGCGCGGCCCGCGGCCTGGCGGGCGCTCGATGCCGTGGTGGGGGCGACGATGTGGGCGCTGGCGCTGATGCTGGTGGCCCCGTGAGTGCGCCTAGTCGACGGGCGTCTCGCCGGCGCAGACCGAGACGAGGCTCTCGTAGCGGGTGACGATCCAGCCCGGCGCGTCTTCCGGCAGGCTCTCGTCGATCGTGCCTTCGGTGCGGGAGAAGACGTTGGCGGAGCGGCTGTTGTCCACGGCGGCGATCGAGTCGCTGACCATCATCCGGTCGTAGACGAGGAAGCCGAGCGCCACGAGCACGACGCCGCGCAGGACGCCGAAAAGGAAGCCCAGAACCTGATCCACCGGGCCGAGGGCGCTGTCGCGCACCAGGCCGGACAGAAGCGGGGTGAAGATCGACACCACGACCAGCATCACCGCGAAGACGGCGGCGAAGGCCACGATGATCGACAGCTCGCAGCTCGCCGCGAGGTAGCGGTCGATATAGGGGATCTCCTGCACCAGCGGTTGCGCGGCGGGGGCGAGGGCGAAGGCGGCGATGCCGGCGACGACCCAGCCGACGATCGACATGATCTCGCGCACGAGGCCGCGCGAATAGGCGAGGATCGCCGAGACCACGAGGATCAGCGCGACCACGCCGTCGATGATGGTGAAGCCGTCCATGTGCCTGTCCTTATCCGGCGCCGAAGAGATCGCCCACGAGACTGGCGAGGTCGGGATAGGGGCGCAGGCCCATCCCCTCCGTGCCGAGCGACTGGGACTGGGAAGGCGCGATGGCGGTGGAAAAACCAAGTTTGGCCGCCTCTTTCAACCGGTTTTCGGTCTGGCCCACGGGCCTCAGCGCGCCGGAGAGACTGATCTCGCCGAAGACGACGCTGCCCTCGGGGAGCGCGATGTCCTCCCGCGCCGAGAGCAGCGCCGCGGCGACAGCGAGATCGGCCGCCGGCTCGCGGACGCGCAGCCCGCCGGCGACGTTGAGATAGACGTCGAGCCCGGAGAAGGGGATGGCGCAGCGCGCCTCCAGCACGGCAAGGACCATGGCGAGGCGGCCCGTATCCCAGCCGACGACGGAGCGGCGCGGCTGCGCCTGCGGCGTGGGGGCGACGAGGGCCTGGAACTCGCAGAGGACGGGGCGCGACCCCTCGATGCCGGCGAAGACGGCGGCGCCGGGCTGGGGGTTGTCGCGCTCGCCGAGGAACAGGGCGGAGGGGTTCGCGACCTCGGAGAGACCGGCGCCGGTCATCTCGAAGACGCCGATCTCGTCGGCCGGGCCGAAGCGGTTCTTGACCGCGCGCAGGAGGCGGAACTGCAGGCTGCGCTCGCCCTCGAAGTAGAGCACGGTGTCGACCATGTGCTCGACGACGCGGGGGCCGGCGATCTGGCCGTCCTTGGTGACGTGGCCGACGAGGATCACCGAGACGCCGTGGCGCTTGGCGAAGGTGGTGAGTTCGTGGGCGGCGGCCCGGACCTGGGCCACCGAGCCCGGCGCGCTGTCGACGCTGTCGACCCACATCGTCTGGATCGAGTCGATGATGGCGAGGGCGGGCTTCTCGGCCTCGAGCGTGGTCAGCACGTCGCGGAGATTGGTCTCGGCGGCGAGCCTCACCGGCGCGTCGCCCAGACCGAGGCGCTGGGCGCGGAGGCGGACCTGGGCACGGGCTTCCTCGCCGGAAACGTAGATGCATCCCGTGCCGGAGGCGGCGAAGCGGGCGGCGGCCTGCAGCAGCAGGGTGGACTTGCCGATGCCGGGATCGCCGCCGACCAGGACGGCCGAGCCCGGCACAAGGCCGCCGCCGAGCACCCGGTCGAGCTCGTCGATGCCGGAGGAGGCGCGTGGCGGCGGCGGCTCCATCCCGGCGAGGGGGGCGAGATCCATGCCGCGGCCGCGACTGGCGCCGAGCCCCTTGGCGGCGGGGCCGGCGGAGAGCGGCGCCTCCTCGACGATGGAGTTCCAGGCGCCGCAGGCGTCGCAGCGGCCCGACCACTTGGACTGGGCCGCGCCGCAGGCCTGGCAGACGAAGGTGGGCTGTTTCGCCATGCGCTCAGAGATAGGTGCGGCGGTAGCGGGAGCCGAGCGCGGTCAGGATCTCGTAACCGATGGTGCCGGCGGCGTCGGCGACGGCATCCACGCCCTGATGGTCGGAGAGCAGGTCGAGCGCGTCGGGGACCGGGTCGAGATGGCTGACATCCACGGTCAGGAGATCCATGGAGACGCGCCCGACGAGCGGGCAGGGGACCTCGCCGGCATAGACCTTCGCCCGGTTTCCCATGGCACGGAGGATGCCGTCGCCATAGCCGCCCGAGAGGGTGGCGACGCGGGCGGGGCGGGACGCGGCCCAGGTGGCGCCGTAGCCGACGATCTCGCCGGGCGCCACGTCGCGGACCTGGATCACCGGGACCGAGAGGCGGACGACGGGACTGGCCTCGCCGAAGGGGGCGCCGCCATAGAGGCCGATGCCGGGGCGGGTGACGTCGAAATGGTAGTCGGGGCCGAGCAGTATGCCGCCGGTGGCGGCGAGCGAGAGCGGCGCGGCGATGCCGTCGGTCATGGCGCGGAAGGCGGCGAGCTGCGCGGCGTTGGCGGGATCCTCGGGATCGTCCGCGCAGGCGAGATGGCTCATCACGAGGCGCGGCTTGCGGGGCAGGACGAGCTCCCGCGCCGCCTCCCATTCGGGCCGCTCCATGCCGAGGCGGTTCATGCCGGTGTCGAGCTGGATGCCGAAAGGATGGTCGGGCAGGGTCTCGAAATGGCGGATCGCCTGTTCGACGGAGTTCAGCATCGGCACCAGGGACCGGGAGGCGATCGCCTCCGCATCGCCCTTCATGTGGCCGGAGAAGACGCAGATCTCGGGCTCCGGCCCGAGCGCGTCGCGCAGCGCCGCCCCCTCCTCGGCGACGGCGGCGAAGAAGCGCTGCGCGCCGGCCTCGCGCAGGGTGCGGGCGACGCGATCGAGACCGAGACCGTAGCCGTCGGCCTTGACCACGGCGCCGGTTTCCACCCGCGGGCCGGAGGCCGCGTCGAGCGCCCGCCAGTTGGCGGCGAGCGCGCCGAGATCGATGGTCAGATGCGCGGTGGACATGCCCGCCTCGTGGGCGAACGGCCCGGACCGGTCAAGCCGAAACCCTCAGCGCGCCGCCTGCACGGTGGTGATGCCGTGCCCCGGCAGCTCGATGTTGATCTCGATGCTCGAGAGGTCGTCGTCGCGCTCCATCTTGATGTCCACCGCGTCGTTGCCGACCTTCACGTGGCGGCGGATCGCCTCGAGGATGTCACGCTGGAGCATCGGCAGGTAGTCGGGCGCCGGCCCGTCGCCGCGCTCGTGCGCGAGGAGGATCTGCAGGCGCTCCTTGGCGGTGGCGCTCGATCCGGCCTTCGGCTTTTTGCGAAAGAACTCGAACATGGGTCAGGCCGTCCGCTTGAAGAGCCGCTGGAAGAAGCCTTGGCGTTCTTCGCCCTGGATGCGCATCTCGAGCTGCTCGCCGGTGAGCCGCGCCACGGCCTCGGAATAGGCGACCGAGGCCCGCGACCTTTCGCTGCCGAGGGTGACCGGGACGCCCTCGTTCGAGGCCTTGAGGACCGCGGGGCTCTCGGGGATGACGCCGAGGAGCGGGATGGCGAGGATCTCGAGCACGTCCTCGACGGTCATCATCTCGCCCTCCTCGATCCGCTTCGGATCGTAGCGGGTGAGGAGGAGATGCGCCTTGACCTGCTCGGCGTCGTCCATCTTCTCGGCGCGACGGGTCTTGGAACTCAGCAACCCGAGCATGCGGTCGCTGTCGCGGACCGAGGAGACCTCGGGATTGGTGACCACGACCGCCTCGTCGGCGAAATACATCGCCATCTGCGCGCCGCGCTCGATCCCTGCCGGGCTGTCGCAGACGATGTAGTCGAAGTCCTCGCGCAGCTCGTTCAGGACCTTCTCCACGCCCTCCTGGGTCAGCGCGTCCTTGTCGCGCGTCTGCGAGGTCGGCAGGACGTAGAGCGTGTCGAGACGGCGGTCCTTGATCAGCGCCTGCTTCAGCTTGGCGTCGCCCTGGATGACGTTGATGAAGTCGAACACCACGCGCCGCTCGCAGCCCATGATCATGTCGAGGTTGCGCAAGCCGACGTCGAAGTCGATCACGCAGGTCTTGTAGCCCCTCTGGGCGAGGCCGGCGCTCAGGGCCGCGGCCGAGGTGGTCTTGCCCACACCGCCCTTGCCCGAGGTGACGACGATGACTTTGCTCACTTGCGGCTCCTCTGCTGTGTCGCGTGCGTCATCCGAACGGCTCGATCTTGAGGTGCCCGTTCTGGAGGAAGACCTGCACCGGCCCGTCGCGCAGGCCGGCATCGAGGTTCTCGTTCGTGCGGTAGAGCCCGGCGATGGCCAGGAGCTCGGCATCGAGGCTGCGGCAGAAGATGCGCGCCCGCTCGTCGCCGTTGGCGCCGGCCATGGCGCGGCCCTTGAGACGGCCGTAGACGTGGACGTTGCCGGTGGCGACGAGCTCGGCCCCGGAGCTCACATGGCCGACGACGACGAGGTCGCCGTGCTCGGCCACGACCGTCTGGCCAGAGCGCACGGGCTCGGTGACGAGCTTCGAACCGGCGGGCTTCTCGGACGTTGCCGCGGGCGCGGCCTCGGCCTGCCGGGGCGCCGCCTGCGCCTCGGTGCGGCGGCGCGAGGTGCCGCGGAGCGGCGCCTCCCGGCCGCCCGAGAGCGCGATGAGGCCCGCGGACTGGGCGGCGGTGATCTGCTGCGGGGTGGCGTTCTGCACGCCGAAGACGGCAAGCTCGCGGCGCCTCAACTCCTCCACGAGCTCGGCGAGTTCGGCGGTGCCGAGCGCGGCGCCGACCTGCGACAGGTCGAGGACCACCGGCGCGTCGTCGAAGAATTGCGGCGTCTTCGTCAGGTGCTCGTCGAGCGCGGCGTAGAAGGCCGCGTCGGGCCGGCCGGCGACCTTCAGCGCCACGGCGGTCAGGAACCGCCCCCTCACCTGGAAGGGTTCGACGGTCGTGGAGACGCCCTTCGCCTTCGCGCCCGAGGCCGTTTGCTGCTGCACGCCCGATGCCCCCGATTACCGGTGTCCGCCTGCGGGAGCGAATACATGTCCGCCCCGTCGATTGCCGGCGACCATACGCGGAGCGGGGGCCGGGGTCCACGGGGTCGGGGCGGTTTCCTGTGGAGAATGGCCGGGCAAACCTCGCGCTCAGGTTGCGCCCGGAGGCGGTCGGCGGAAAGTTGCCGGTTGCGGGCGGGCGCCGGACGGAGAGTTGTCCACATATCCACATTTCCCTGTGGAAAACATCCGGCCGCCCGGTGCGGGCGCGCCCAGATGGCGAGACTTTGACAGCCTTGCCCCCGAAATGTTGAAGTGGCTGCGGCGGGGCCGGCGGAGTTATCCTCCTTGATCGGCCACCGCGTGCGGCCCTAAGCCGGGCGACACCGGCGCGAGACCGGCGATGCGAGCAGGGGCAGAGACCATGAACCGGGTGACGACCTTTTCTCCCGAGGGCGGCGCGGCCGCGGCCGATCTCCTGCCGCATTCGATCGAGGCCGAGCAGCAACTGCTCGGCGCGATCCTCACCAACAACGACGTCTACGACCGGGTCGCGGCGATCATCACCCAGCACCATTTCTACGATCCCGTGCACCAGCGGATCTACGAGGTGGCGGCGACGCGCATCGCCAAGAACCAGCTCGCCTCCCCCGTGACGCTGAAGAGCTTCCTTGCCGACGACCAGGGTCTCGCCGAGCTCGGCGGGGCGGCCTACCTCGTGCGGCTCGCGGGATCGGCGATCAGCTCCTACGCGGCGCGCGACTACGCGCAGATGATCTATGACCTGGCGATCCGGCGGAACCTCATCGACCTCGGCCAGAGCATCGCCGCGGAAGCGGCGAAGGTCGACGTGGCCTCGGAGCCGCGCGAGCAGATCGCCGCGGCCGAGCAGAAGCTCTACAAGCTGGCGGAATCGGGGCAGGTGAACCAGGGCTTCCAGTCCTTCGTCAGCGCGGTGACGCAGGCGGTGAACGTCGCCAACGCCGCCTATCAGCGCGAAGGCGGGCTCGCCGGCATCTCCACCGGGCTGGCCGATCTCGACAAGAAGCTCGGCGGGCTGCACAAGTCCGACCTGCTGATCCTCGCCGGGCGACCCTCGATGGGCAAGACGTCGCTGGCGACGAACATCGCGTTCAATATCGCCAAGGCGTATCGCAAGGGCAGGCTGCCGGACGGCTCGGAGGGCGCGGTGAACGGCGGGGTGGTGGGGTTCTACTCGCTCGAGATGTCGGCCGAGCAGCTGGCGGCGCGGATTCTCTCGGAGGCCTCCGAGGTGCCGTCCGAACAGATCCGGCGCGGCGACATGAACGAGGGCGAGTTCCGCCGCTTCGTGGAGGCGGCGAAGGCGCTCGAATCCTGCCCGATCTTCATCGACGACACGCCCGCCTTGCCGATCAGCCAGCTCGCCGCCCGCGCCCGACGGCTGAAGCGCGAATGGGGGCTCGACGCGCTCTTCGTGGACTATCTGCAGCTCGTCCGCGGCACCGGCCGGGGCGAGAACCGCGTCAACGAGATTTCGGAGATCACGCAAGGTTTGAAGGCGATCGCCAAGGAACTCGACATCCCCGTGGTGGCCCTGAGCCAGCTCTCCCGGCAGGTCGAGCAGCGGGAGGACAAGCGCCCGCAGCTCTCCGACCTCAGGGAATCGGGGTCCATCGAGCAGGATGCGGACGTGGTGATGTTCGTGTTCCGGGAGGAATACTACAAGGAGCGGGAGAAGCCCGGCGACCACGAGCTCGACAAGATGGCCGTCTGGCAGGAGGAGATGGAGCGGCTGCACGGCCGCGCCGAGGTGGTCATCGGCAAGCAGCGCCACGGGCCGATCGGAACGGTGGAGCTCTCGTTCGAGGGCCGCTTCACCCGGTTCGGCAATATCGTGCGGCCCTGGCAGGAGGGCGCGCAGCTCGAGTGAGGGCTCAGGCGCCGCTGCGGGCGGCCTGCCAGGCGCGGGGATCGTTGAGGAAATCCTCGACGCCGGCGAGGGTCGCGGCGTCGAAGGCGCCGCGGGCCCTGGCCTCGCCGAGCACGTCCCACCAGGTGCAGAGCCGGTGGAGGGCGACGCCGTGGTCGCCGAGGGTCGTCTCGGTTTCCGGGAAGATGCCGTAGGAGAAGATGACGGCGGTGTGGGCGCAGCTGGCACCGGTCTCGCGGATGGCATCGACGAAGGAGAGCTTGGAGCCGCCGTCGGTGGCCAGATCCTCGACGAGGAGGACGCGGTCGCCCGGTTCCATCACCCCCTCGATCCGGGCGTTGCGGCCGTAGCCCTTGGGCTTCTTGCGCACATAGGCCATCGGCAGGGCGAGCCGCTCGGCGACGAGCGCGGCGAAGGGGATGCCCGCGGTCTCGCCGCCCGCCACGATGTCGAAGGCCTCGAACCCGGCCGCGCGCATCACCGTCAGGCTCAGGAAGTCCATCAGCGTCGAGCGGATGCGCGGATAGGAGATCAGCCTGCGGCAATCGATATAGGTGGGAGAGGGCAGGCCGGAGGCCAGCATGTAGGGCTCGGCGGCGTTGAAATGCACCGCCCCGATCTCGAGCAGCATCGCCGCCGACAGGCGGGTGACGTCAGCCGGGTCGGGGAAGGCCGAGGGGATCAAGCGGGCCGGCCCGTGGGCGAGCGGGAGACCGGGTTGCGGTAGGTCATGCGGCGCACCGAGCCGGTCTTCGATCGCATGAGGATGGTCTCGGTGGTGAAGTAGCCGGGCTCGCGCTTGATGCCCTCCACGACCGAGCCGTCGGTGACGCCGGTGGCGGCGAAGATCACGTCCTCCGTCACCAGGTCGTCGCGGGTATAGACGCGGTCGAAATTGGTGACGCCGGCCTTCCTGGCGCGGCCCTTCTCGTCCTCGTCGCGGAAGATCAGCTTGGCATACATCTGCCCGCCCATGCATTTGAGCGCGCCGGCGGCCAGCACGCCCTCCGGCGCGCCGCCCGATCCCATATACATGTCGATCCCCGTCCGCGCCGTCTCGGCGCAGTGGATGATGCCGGCGACGTCGCCGTCGGTGATGAGCCGGATCGCGGCGTCGGTGGAGCGGATGCTCTCGATCATCTCCTCGTGGCGGGGCCGGTCGAGGACGCAGACGGTGATGTCCCGGGTGGAGACGCCCTTGGCGGCGGCGAGCGCCGAGACCCGCTCCGAGGGGCTCATGTCCATGGTGACGACGCCCGGCCGGTAGCCGGGACCGACGGCGAGCTTCTCCATGTAGACGTCGGGCGCGTGGAGCATCGAGCCGCGCGCGCCCATCGTGATCACGGTGAGCGCGTTCGGCATGTCTTTCGCGGTCAGCGTCGTGCCTTCGAGCGGATCGAGGGCGATGTCCACCTCGGGCCCCTCGCCGGTGCCGACCTCCTCGCCGATATAGAGCATCGGCGCCTCGTCGCGCTCGCCCTCGCCGATGACCACGGTGCCACGGATCTCGAGACGGTTGAGCTGGTCGCGCATGGCGTTGACGGCGGCCTGGTCGGCGGCCTTCTCGTCGCCGCGGCCGATCCACTGCGCCGAGGCGAGCGCCGCGGCCTCCGAGACCCGGGCGAGGCCCAGGGACAGCATGCGGTCGTTGAAGTCATGTGTCGGCATCGGGACGCTCCTCCGTCTCGGGTTCCCGCCTGTCTAGACCGGGCCTCGCCGGGCGCACAAGGCCGTACTCCCGCGACCCCGCCACGCCGGTCTGGCGAGGCGGGACGGCGTGAAGGCCCGGATGTGCGGCGGCGCTCGCAGCGGCCGGAGGCCCCGGAGCGGGAGGCGGGGCGCGTCCGGGCTCCGCGGCGCCCGCGATGGAGTTCCCGGCCGGTCCCGACCGGCGCGGCTCAGCCGGCGATTTCCTCGATGCGGAGCGCGACCGGCTCGCCCTCCATCACCCCGGTCCCGGCCATGCAGGCGATGGCCGCATCGAGCGCGGCACGCGAGGCGTGGTGGGTGACGATCAGCACCGGCGCCGTCCGGTCGACGTGATCGTATTGCCGCATCCGGTCGATGGAGATGCCGGCCTCGCCGAGGCAGGCGGCGATGCGGGCCAGCGCGCCGGGGCGGTCCTGCAGATCCATCCGCAGGTAGTAGGGGGCCGGCGATCCACCCGCGGCGCGCACCGCCTGCTTCAGCGAGGCCGCGGGCTGGCCGAAGGTCGAGAGCCTGGTGCCGCGGGCGATCTCCATGATGTCCGACAGCACGGCGCTCGCCGTCGGCCCCTCTCCCGCGCCGGCGCCGCGCAGGACGATCTGGCCCACCGCGTCGCCCTCGAGGACGACCATGTTGGTGGCGCCGTCGAGCTGTCCGAGCGGCGAGGCGGCGGGGACCAGGCAGGGCGACATCCGCGCCTCGAGGCCGCTTTCGGTCATCTGCGCGACGCCCAGGAGCTTGACCTTGAAGCCCATGTCGGCGGCGTGGCGGATGTCGGCGATGGAGACGCGCTCGATCCCCTCGAGCGCGATGCCCGCGAAGTCGACGCGGGTGCCGTAGGCGATGGCGGCGAGGAGGGCGAGCTTGTGGCCGGCGTCGATGCCGCCGACGTCGAGCTGCGGATCGGCCTCGAGATAGCCGAGCGCGCGGGCCTCGGCGAAGACGGTGTCGTAGGGCAGGCCGGCATCCTCCATCCGCGTCAGGATGTAGTTGCAGGTGCCGTTCATCACCCCCATCACCCGGTCGATCCGGTTGCCCGCGAGGCTCTCGGTCAGCGCCTTGACGCAGGGGATCCCGCCGGCGACCGCGGCCTCGAAGCGGAGCGCGAGGTCGCGGTCCTCCGCCGCCCCGGCGAGGTCGTTGCCGTGCAGCGCGAGCATCGCCTTGTTGGCGGTAACGATGTCCTTGCCGTGGGCGATGGCGGCCTCGACCACCTGCTTGGCGACGCCGGCCTCGCCGCCGACGAGCTCGACGACCACGTCCACGTCGTCGCGCGCGGCGAGGGCCACCGGATCGTCCTCCCAGGCATAGGCGGAGAGATCGACGCCGCGCTCCTTCGCCCGCGAGCGCGCGGAGACGGCGGCGATCTCCACCGGGCGGCCGGCGCGGGCGGAGAGCAGGTCGGCGCGGCGCTGGACGATGCGGACCACGCCCGTTCCGACGGTGCCGAGGCCGGCGATGCCGAGGCGGAGGGGCGTGCTCATGGCGGAACTCCTTGCAGTCGGACGGGGAGAGCCCGCCGGGTCGCCGGCCGCCATAGCGGGTTTTCGGGGGGGATCAAAGGGCGGCTCAGGGGTCCTGCTGCAGCCGCTGCCGGAGCCGGTCGAGCCGCTCGCGCTCCTCCGGCGTGGCGGTCGCGTCGTCGCGCGCGCGAAGTGCCTCGGCGCGGCCGCGCAGGCTCCGCAGCCGCGCGTCGACGGCGGCGGGGGCGTCGGGGTCGGGATCGGGGAGCGCGGCGGCGCGGTCGCGGAGCGCGGCGACGCGGGCGTCGAGCGCCTCGGAGAAGGCGTCGGGGTCCTCGGGCGGCTCTGGGGGCGGGGCGAGCACCTCGGCCAGGGGCAGGAGGCGCGGCGCCGCGGCGCGCTCGGCCGCCTCCGTGCCCTCCACGTCGAGATCGGGGGGCGCGCAGGCGGCGAGGGCGAGGAGGATCGCGAGGGGGGAGAGGCGCATGGCTCCGGCGGTCGTCTGTCGGGTGCATCCTAGACCGCGGCGGGGCACGGGGTCCATCCTAGACCGCGGCGGGGCACGGGGTCCATCGGCTTTCCCGGGCCTGGCACAGGGTCTAAGGGAGAGCCATGAACGCGCCCGATCCCGACCTCCTCGCCGTCCTCCACCCCTCCACCCCGCGCCGCGTGGTCGGGGCCGGAGCGCTCGCGGCGCTCGGCCTGGCCGTGCTCTGGCTCGGCGCGGCGGGCGATGCGGCCGTCGGATGGCGGGCGGGCCTCGCGCTCGCAGGGCTGCTTTTCCTCTGGGGTGGCCGGACGTTGTGGCGGGCGACCTCGGAGCGGATCGAGCTTCGCGGCGACGGGCTGGTCACCGGCGGCGGCCGCCGGCTGGCGGCGCTCTCCGAGATCGCGGCGGTCAATCGCGGCAGTTTCGCGGTCCGGCCCACGAACGGGTTCGTGCTGCGCCTCAGATCGGCGCAGGGCGCGGCCTGGGCGCCCGGCCTCTACTGGCGGCTCGGCCGGACGCTCGGCATCGGCGGAGCGACCTCCGGCGCGGCGGCGCGGGCGATGGCCGACATCCTGGCGCTGAGGCTCGCGGAGCGCGACGGCGGGTCGGGCTAGTCGCCGCCGGGCGGTGCGGCCGATAGCGATTGCGCCCTCGGCGTCCCGGCGGACGGGACGCTCGCGGCCGTCCGTCGTGGCAGCCCGCCGCGAGACGGCCGGTGCCGGGGCGGCGCGGAATCGTCTCCGGTCCCGGGGACATGGCGGCGGGGGAGGACGACCGGAGCCTGCGCGGGGTGCGGTCGACCCCGGGTTGCATGCGGGTGCGGCGCGGCGCAGGGTGGCGGCGACCAATTGCGAGAGGACGACATGAGACGAGCGACGGTGTGCCTTGCGGCGCTCTCGGTGCTGGCCGGATGCGCGGCGGCGACGGATCCCCTGGCGGTGGACGAGGCGGGCGCGGCGCGCGCCGCGGATTCGCCGCCCGATCTCGTCGCGGTGGCGCAGGCGATGGATGCGCGGGCGGGCACGCAGCTGACCGAGAACCTCACCATCCTCGGCGCCGAGGCCCGGGATCAGCGGCTGGCGATGCGGTTCGAGGACCGCCGCGCGGCGGACGAGTTCGGCCCCGCGGCGCGGGAGATCTACGCCATGGACGCGGACCGCGAAATCCGCTCGCAGATGTGCGCCCAGCCTGCGACCCGGCAATTCGTGGACCAGTATGACGGCGTCGCGGCCAGCATCGTGTCGAGCGACGGCCAGCCCCTGGCCGACGTGGTCATCGAGGAGTGCTGATCCGGCATCGGGTCCGACCGGCTGGAACTCGGGGCCCGCGGCGCGCATAGTCGCGCCATGAGTCTCCCTCCCGGCTTTCTCGACGAACTCCGCTCTCGCGTGAGCCTCGCCCAGGTGGTCGGGCGAAAGGTGACGTGGGATATGCGCAAGTCCCAGCAGGGCCGCGGCGACATGTGGGCGCCGTGCCCCTTCCACCAGGAGAAGACGGCGAGCTTCCACGTCGATGACCGCAAGGGGTTCTACTACTGCTTCGGCTGCCACGCGAAGGGCGACGCGATCGGCTTCGTGATGGAGAGCGAGAACGTCTCCTTCATCGAGTCGGTGAAGATTCTCGCCTCCGAGGCGGGGATGCAGGTGCCGCAGGACGATCCGCGCGCCCAGGAGAAGGCGGACCGCCGGACGCAGCTCGTGGAAGTCGTGGAGGAGGCGGTGAAGTTCTACCGCCTGCAGCTCTCCACCGGGGCGGGGGCGGCGGCGCGGGACTATCTCGCCGGCCGCGGGCTCGACCCGGAGGCGCAGGCGCGCTGGGACCTCGGCTTCGCGCCGGCGGATTGGCGGCGGCTGATCGCGCATCTGCGGGCCAAGGGCATCGACCCCGAGCTCATCGCCGCGGCCGGCCTGTCGAAGACCAGCGCCCGGGGCGGCGAGCCCTACGACGTGTTCCGCAACCGGATCATGTTCCCGATCCGCGACGCGCGCGGGCAGGCCATCGCCTTCGGCGGGCGGGCGATGGACCCGGACGACAGCGCCAAGTACCTCAACTCGCCGGAGACCGAACTCTTCGACAAGGGGCGGCAGCTCTACAACCTGTCGAAGGCGCGCGCGGCGGGGCGGGACGCGCAGCTGGTCGTCGCGGAGGGCTACATGGACGTGATCGCGCTCGCCGAGGCGGGGTTCGAGGCGGTGGTGGCGCCGCTCGGCACGGCGATCACCGCCGACCAGCTCCGGCTGATGTGGCGCGTCCATCCCGAGCCGGTGCTGGCGCTCGACGGAGATGCGGCCGGGCAGCGGGCGGCGATGCGGGCGATGGACCTGGCGCTGCCGCTCCTCGAGGCGGGGCAGTCGCTGACCTTCTGCCTCCTGCCCGAGGGGCAGGACCCCGACGACCTGCTGAGATCGGGCGGCGCGGCGGCGATGCGCAAGGTGCTCGACGAGGCGCGGCCGATGGTCGATCTGCTGTGGCAGCGCGAGACGCAGGGAAAGCGGCTCGACAGCCCCGAGCGCCGCGCGGCGCTCGACAAGTCGCTCAGGACCGCGCTCCAGACGATCGGCGACCCCTCGATCCGGCGCCATTACGGTGAGGCGATCCGCGAGCGGCGCTGGCAGCTCTTCAATCCGCGGCGCGCGCGGAAGGACTGGCGGGCGCCCTCCGGTGCGAGCTCCTCCGCGCGCCGCTCCGAGATCGCCTCGGCCGCCGAGACGGATCGCCTCCGCGAGGCGGTGGTGCTGGCGCTGCTGGTGCGCCATCCGCGGCTCGCCGAGACCTTCGAGCCGGCGCTGGAGCGGGTGGAGTTCAGCGGTCCCGGCCATGCCGCGCTCGCCCGCTGCCTGCTGGAGGGCGAGGCGACGGACGAGGCGGCCTGCCGCGAGGCAGTGGCGCGGGCGCTCGGACCCGGCGCCCTTGAAACGCTGGAGACGACGCGCCATCTCGGCGTCGTGCCCGCCCTGCGCTCCGGTGAGGAGGGGGCGGCGCGGCAGTGCCTCGCCGAGGAGATCGCGAAACTCGTCGCCCGGCGCGGGGCGGCCCGGGAAATCGAAGAGGCTTTGCAGGATATCGAGGGGATAGAGAACGAGGCGGTGACCTGGCGGCTGACCGAGGCCGCCCGCGCGCTTTCGGATGCCGAGCGTTCCCGGACCGAGGATGTGAGGGAATTTGAATTGGCTTCGAACGGTGTCCGCCTAGATCGCAATCAGGTGGACGAGCTTCATCGATCGTTGCGCAATACGGGGATGTGGCGCGACGGGACCGACGAATGAGCGCAACAGCCTGTGCCACCGCTGCAAGATTTTGTAAGGGAATCACGGTAAAAATTTGACGAATCACCGATTCGTCCGTTGATTCGCCAACCTAGGTCCACGCCACCCGCCTCGAAGGGCGATCCGGGCCGCGTGAAGGGAGAGCCGAATGGCCGCCAAGGACAACACCGACGAGCGTCAGAAGAACGATCAGGACGGGGAGGTCATGCTCGACATGAGCCAGTCCGCCGTCAAGAAGATGATCGCCGACGCCAAGGAGCGCGGCTACATCACCTATGATCAGCTGAACGCCACGCTGCCGCCCGAACAGGTGAGTTCGGAGCAGATCGAGGACGTGATGTCGGTGCTCTCCGAGATGGGCATCAACATCATCGAGGAGGAGGAGGCCGCCGACGAGGAGGACAAGAAGTCCACCGAGGTCGCCACCCGCTCCGATTCCCGCGACGTGGCGGTCTCCTCCACGGAGGGCGAGAAGCTCGACCGCACCGACGATCCGGTGCGCATGTATCTGCGCGAGATGGGCTCGGTGGAGCTGCTGTCGCGCGAGGGCGAGATCGCCATCGCGAAGCGCATCGAGGCGGGGCGGAACACGATGATCGCGGGCCTCTGCGAGAGCCCGCTCACCTTCCAGGCGATCACCATCTGGCGCGACGAGCTCCTGTCCGAGGAGGTGCTGCTGCGCGACGTGATCGACCTCGAGACCACTTTCGGCCGTTCCATGGGCGAGGAGGGCGAGGAGCCCGTGGTCTCGGATCTGGGCTCGACGCCGGAGCAGCCGAAGCCGGAGCCGGTCCCGGCGGCCCCGCCGCAGAAGAGCGAGAAGGAGCCCGATCTCGACGCCGACGGCAACGTCATCGAGAAGGCCGAGGACGAGGACGAGGACGACGATCAGGCGAACATGAGCCTCGCGGCCATGGAGGCGGCGCTGAAGCCGCGCGTCCTCGAGATGCTCGACGCGATCGCGCGCGATTTCGCCGAACTGTCCGAGATGCAGGATCTCCGGATGTCGGCGACGCTGAACGAGGACGGGTCGTTCAGCGCGCGCGACGAGGAGACCTACCAGAAGCTCCGCGGCGAGATCGTGGTCCTCGTCAAGGAGCTGCATCTGCACAACAATCGGATCGAGGCGCTGATCGACCAGCTCTACGGCATCAACCGCAAGATCATGTCGATCAACTCGGCGCTGGTGAAGCTCGCCGACCAGGCGCGGATCAACCGCCGCGAGTTCATCGAGGAATATCGCGGCTCCGAGCTTGACCCGAACTGGCTCGGGCGCGTCGCCGAGAAGCCGGGGCGCGGCTGGCAGGCGCTGATGGATCGCTCCCAGGGCCGGATCGAGGAACTCCGGGCGGAGATGGCGCAGGTCGGCCAGTATGTCGGCGTCGACATCTCCGAATTCCGCCGCATCGTCCAGCAGGTGCAGAAGGGCGAGAAGGAGGCCCGGGCGGCGAAGAAGGAGATGGTCGAGGCGAATCTGCGACTGGTCATCTCCATCGCCAAGAAATACACCAACCGCGGCTTGCAATTCCTTGATCTCATTCAGGAAGGCAATATCGGCCTGATGAAGGCGGTGGACAAGTTCGAGTATCGCCGCGGCTACAAGTTCTCGACCTATGCGACATGGTGGATCCGGCAGGCGATCACCCGCTCGATCGCCGACCAGGCGCGCACCATCCGCATCCCGGTGCACATGATCGAGACGATCAACAAGCTCGTCCGCACCGGCCGGCAGATGCTGCACGAGATCGGCCGCGAGCCGACCCCCGAGGAGATGGCCGACAAGCTGCAGATGCCGCTCGAGAAGGTCCGCAAGGTGATGAAGATCGCCAAGGAGCCGATCTCCCTCGAGACGCCCATCGGCGACGAGGAGGACAGCCAGCTCGGCGATTTCATCGAGGACAAGAATGCCGTCCTGCCGCTCGACAGCGCGATCCAGGAGAACCTCAAGGAGACCACGACGCGGGTTCTGGCGAGCCTGACGCCGCGGGAGGAGCGGGTGCTGCGGATGCGCTTCGGCATCGGGATGAATACCGACCACACGCTCGAGGAGGTGGGGCAGCAATTCTCCGTCACCCGGGAGCGGATCAGGCAGATCGAGGCGAAGGCGCTGCGGAAGCTCAAGCATCCGAGCCGCAGCCGCAAGTTGCGCTCCTTCCTCGACCAGTGAAGCGGGTCGAGGGCGATCTGGTCGCGCTGGCCCGTGCGGGGCGGTTCGACGCTATCGTGCATGGCTGCAACTGCTTTTGCGACATGGAGGCCGGGATCGCCAGGGCGATCGCGCGGGCCTTCCCCGAGGCGCATGCGGTCGACCGCGCGACGCAGGCGGGCGATGCGGGCAAGCTCGGCACCGTGACGGTCGCCGAGGTGGAGCGCGAGGGCATCCGGTTTTCGATCGTCAACGCCTAGGCGGTCTCAACCGGTCGTCGCAACACCGCCATTTTGGGCGTCGAGGAGATAGGCGTCCAGTGCTTCGGCGGGGGTTTTCCAGGCAAGGGTTTTTCGAGGCCTGCCGTTGAGAGCGGCCGCCACGGCGTCGAGGTCATCGGGGCTGTGCGCAGCGAGGTCCGTGCCTTTGGGGAAGGACTGACGCAGGAGGCCGTTGGTGTTCTCGTTCGTGCCCCGCTGCCACGGGCTTTGAGGATCGCAGAAGTAGACCGGCAAGCCGTGCTCGATCCGCAGCTCGGCATGCCGGGCCATCTCTGCCCCCTGATCCCAGGTCAGCGATCGACGCAACTGCGCGGGCAGCGTGGTGATTGCAGCGGCGCTGGCATCGCGCACCGCCTTCGCACCGTGCCCCATCACCGCTCCGCGCACCGCCGGTAGCTGTTCGTTCGCGCTCCGCCATTTTTGCCTCGTCAGGCGGCAGGTGGAGCAGGATGGTGAACCGTGTCGTGCGCTCGACCAGCGTGCCGATCGCCGAACGGTTCAGCCCCAGGATCAGATCTCCCTCCCAATGGCCCGGTACGGCGCGGTCGGCGGCGTCCGGGGGCCGTTCGCCGATCCTTACCTCTGGTGTGACGAAGGACTTCCCTCGCCCGGATCTTCGGGCATGGGGAACACGTAAGGCGCGCCCCGTGCGCAGGCAGGCGGTCGGGAAAGTCGAGAGGCAGTCTGTGCGAGATCTGCTCGGGGCTCCACGCCCGGGCCCATCTTCTATGCTGACGCGGTCCATGCCGGCGACCTTTCCACGTCACGAGCGGACCCTCGATCTCCGTGCCGTCCGGATGCGCGATCAGCCCCGCAAGTCGATCCTGCACGTAGTCTCTGAGCGCATCGTTCATCGCCGGCTTCGCCGCTTTCGGTCGCCGTGCGGATCGCTCCGCATGCCATTGCGCGGTCGTGGCCCGGTAGTTCAGCTCGCCACCTCGAGGGGCCGCATTACGCCGCAATTCCCGCGAGATCGTCGATGGCGCGCGATTCAAGGTTCGGGAGATATGGCGAACGCCGTGCCCCTGGACCCGTAGAAGCGCGATCTCTTCGCGCTCCGCGAAAGACAGATACCGTCCCGACAGCGGCGACGCCGAAACTGCAAGATGCGTTGGTGGCATGCCGCCGGACCTCCGGAACCACCTCGATCCCACCGGCAGCGATACACCCGCGGCCGCGTCCTCGCTCGATCGCCCCGCAGAAATCGCCGCCCAGAACCGGGCCATGTCCTCGCGGGTCGCGACCGGCGGCCATCCCGGTGACGACACCTTCCTCCGTCCGGACAGATCCGACCGTCGTCTCTTCGCAGCCATCGCAACCTCCTGTGCAAGAGTGTTGCGACGACCGGTTGAGACCGCCCTATACCCAGTTCGATTTCCGCGGACGCGGTCGGAAGGTCGATTACGAGGCTCTCTCCGCCTGTTTCGAGACGGTCGCCCGGCGCTTTCCCGGCGGGCGGATCGGCTACCCGATGATCGGCGCCGGGCTGGCCGGCGGGGCGTGGGAGGAAATCGCGCGCCGGATCGACCGGGCGCTCGACGGGTGCGATCATTGCCTGGTGCTGCTGCCGGACTAGCCCCGGCCGGGGGGGCGACCGGCTCGACACGTCGTCCTGATGGGTTACTTCCCCTGCGTCGCACCAGCGGAAGGGACAGAAGATGAGCGCACCGATCACAACGCGACGCCTGCGGCGCACGGCATTCGCGGGCATTGTCGTTCTGGCTGCAGGCGGCGCCCATGCGGCGCCGTTCGACGCGATCCAGGTCTTCGGCGACAGCTACTCGGATACGGGCGCGGGCTTCGTCCTGACCGACGGGGGCACGGCGGCGAGCTATCTGGCGGAGTTCCTGGGCAACCCGGTCGTTCTGCCCGATGCGGCCGCGCCGGGGACGCGCTCGATCAACTTCGCCGAAAGCGGCGCCCGGGTCGGGGTGGAGACGGCGGACGGCCCGACCAGCCTCACCAACCAGGTGGACGATTACGTCGGTCTCGTGGAGAGCGGCGCGGCCTCGTTCGACCCCGAAAGCACGCTGTTCTTCCTCTCGGGCGGGCTCAACGATCACCGGCTCGCCCCGGCCGAGGAGGTGACGGATGCCTACCGGGAACAGGTCGCCGATCTCGTCGGGCTCGGCGCGCGCCACATCCAGATCGCGACCCTGCCGCGCGAGGTGCCGGCCTTCACCGACAGCGCCGATTACCTGAACCCCGCCTACAGGGATCTGGTCCCCGAGCTCGACGCCCGATACGGCGAGACCAGTGTCACCCTGAGCAATTGGGGCCTCTACTACGACGACATCATCGAGAATCCCGAGACCTACGGCTTCACCAACGTCACCGATCCCTGCCGGCAAGGCGGGTTCGGGGAGCCGACGACGATCTGCGACACGCCCGGTACGTCTTTCTACTACTACGCCGCCCATCCCTCCGACGCGGCGCATCGCGTGGTCGCCGAGCGTCTCTACGCGGATATCCAGGAGATGCCGCAGCCGGTGCCACTGCCGGCGAGCGCGCTGGCGCTGATGGCGGGACTCGGCGGTCTGGGCTGGGCGGCACGGAGGCGACTTCCGGGAACGTGAATGGACAACGGCGCGGGGCGTGTCAGATTCCCTCCCACATGAGCCGAGAGGGGGACCACCAGATGCGCTTGAAACTCGCGGGTCTCGCGGTGCTCTGGATGATTGCTGCGGGTCCGGCCGCCGCCTTCATGGCGCAGAACGGGATGGTCGTGCGGCCGGTGGGGGAGACCAGCTTCGAGGTAAACTGGAGCGGCCGGTCCGGGGCGCCGAACTTCTGGTGCGCGGCCGGAGACTACGCGATGCAAGTGCTCGGCCTGCCCGGAAATGCCCGCATCTACCGCTACGACGCGCCGGGACGGCGGGCGGGTGAAAGCATCGCCTTCGGGCTCGACCCGGCCAAGGGGCAGCCGACGGGACTCATCCGATTGCAGGGGGGCCGCGGCGTTCTGGCGGTGCATGCGCGGCAGTTCTGCTTCAGCGTGGACCGCCACCGGTGAGGCGGACCGAATTCGCGCTCGACACCTCCGGTCCGGGCCTCGTCGACTTTACCGACGAGGTCGCGGCCTGGCTTCCCGACGAGGACGGCCTGCTGACGCTCTTCGTCCGCCACACCTCCTGCTCGCTCGTGATCCAGGAGAACGCGGACCCGGACGTGCGCCGCGACCTTCTGGCCTGGATCGAGCGTCTGGTGCCGCGGGCGGACGATCCGGCAATGGCCTATCTGCGGCACCGGGCGGAGGGGCCGGACGACATGCCGGCGCATATCAAGGCGGCGCATCTGCCCGTCAGTCTGCAGATCCCGGTCGCTGCGGGGCGGATGGCGCTCGGCACCTGGCAGGGCATCTATCTCTGGGAGCACCGCGACCGGCCCCGGCAGCGGCGGGTCGCGGCCCATTTCGGCTAGGAACGTCTCGCGCCGCCGGTCGTTGAACGGTCAGTTTACGTGTTCGACCGACAGACATGACCGAGATCTATTCCCGCCGCCGCGCCACGATGCGCCAGACGCGCGAGACGATCATGGCGCGCGCATCGCTCAACGAACCGCTGGAGCCCCTGTCGCACCGGGAATGGTGGCGCGGCGCGGCCCTCTACCAGGTCTACGTGCGCTCCTTCAAGGACACGAACGGCGACGGGATCGGCGACCTGCGCGGGGTCATCGCGGGACTCGACCACATCGCCGGGCTCAATGTCGAGGGATTCTGGATGTCGCCGATCCATCCCTCGCCGCAGAAGGATTTCGGATACGACATCACCGATTTCTGCGCCATCGACCCGATTTTCGGCGACATGGCCGATTTCGACGCGCTGGTGGCGGAGGCTCATGCGCGGGACCTGAAGATCCTGCAGGACCTCATACCGTGCCACACGTCCGAAGAGCATCCCTGGTTCCTCGAAAGCCGCTCCGATCCGGCCGGCGAGTTCGGCGAGTGGTATGTCTGGGCCGAGGCGGCGCCCGACGGCGGCCCCCCGAACAACTGGCTGAGCTCGTTCGGCGGGCCGGCCTGGACCTGGGAGCCGCGGCGCAGCCAGTATTACTACCACCCGTTCCTGCCCTGCCAGCCGGCGCTGAACCTCCAGCACATGCCGGTTCTCGATGCGATCCGGGACGCGATCCGGTTCTGGCTGGATCACGGCGTCGACGGGTTCCGCATCGATGCGATCCAGTGCCTGGCGCGCGATCCCGACCTGCGCTCGAACCCGCCCGAGGACGCCCGGGGGCCGGTGGCGCCGCTGGGCGGGGGCGCGCACAATCCGTTCCGCAAGCAGGCGCATCTTTACGACAGGGACGTGCCCGAGGCGTTCCCGATCATCGAGCAGCTGCGCCGCACGGTCGAGGGCCATGCGCCGGAACGGGTGCTGATCGGGGAACTCGCGGACGTGGACAGCGCCCGTATCGCGGAGAAATACACCGTCGAGGGCGAGGGGCTGCACGCGGTCTACGATTTCAGCCTGGTGAACGGTCCCCGCGAGGTGCGGCCGCTGACCGAGATCCTGACCTATCGCAGCGCGTTCCTGAGGACGGGCTGGATGATCAACGTCTTCTCGAACCACGATTCGCGCCGCGCGGTCACCGACCTGACGGATTTCGCCACCACGCGCGAAGAGCAACGGCAGGCGCAGAAGCTGCTTTTCTTCCTGCAATTCTGCCTCAAGGGCGGGGGCATCCTCTATCAGGGCGAGGAGCTGGCACTGCCGCATCCGAAGCTCGCCTACGAGGATCTGCGCGACCCCTGGGGCATCGCCTTCTGGCCGGATTTCGAGGGGCGCGACGGGGCGCGCACGCCGATCCCCTGGATCGCCGATCCGCCCGGCCACGGCTTCACCGAGGGCAAGCCGTGGATGCGCATCCCGCCCGAGCACCGGGGGCTGAACGCGGAATCGCAGGCACGCGACCCGGACAGCCCGGCGCGGTTCCTGAGCGATCTGCTCGCCTGGCGGCGGGAGTGCCCGCTGCTGCGCTGGGGAGGCGAGAGGGTCCATCCGCCCGACCTCGCGCCGCTCATCCTCTGGGACAGGTACGGCGGCGGCGAGAGCGTGCTCTGCGTGGCGAATTTCAGCGGCGGCACGCAGACCGTTCCCGAGCATTGGCTCGACGGCGGCACGCCGCTCGAGGGGCCCGGCTTCGCGCGCGCCACCGTGGCCGGCGGGCTCGAGGTCCCGCCGTTCGGCTTCGGCATCATTGCCCGGCCCGGCGTCAGTTCTGGGGCATGAGGAAGATCTCGCGGATGGCGGCGCGGGGATGGGCCTCGAGGGCGTGCATCACCGCCTCGGCCACGTCCTCGGGCTTCAGCTTGTCGGGCTGTCCCTCGTCGAAGAAGGGCGTGTCCACCATGCCCGGCGCGATGACCGTGCAGCGGCCGCCCCATTCGCGCATCTCCTCGGCCATGTTGCCGGCATATCCGTGCACGAACCACTTGGTCGCCGAGTAGATCGAGCCCTGGATATGCCGCCTGCCGGCGCCGGACCCGGTGAGGACGAGGGTTCCGCGGGTCTTCTTCAGCTCGGGGATCGCGGCTCGCGCCGTCCAGACGAGACCCGTCACGTTGAGGTCGATCATCCCGGAGATGTCGTCGGGCTCGCCCTCCACGGTGCCCGGGGCGAGGAGGCCGCGGCCGGCATTGGCGAAGGCGGCGTCGATGCCGCCGAAGCGGTCGACCGTGCGGGAGATCGCGGCATTCTGGTCGCCGAGGCTGGTGGCATCGCCGGGCAGGGAAAGGGCGGTCTCGCCGATCTCCCCGGCGAGCGCGTCGAGCTTGTCGCGGGAGCGGGCGAAAAGTGCCACGTTCCAGCCCGCGGCCGCGGCGGCCTTCGCCGTTGCCGCGCCGATGCCGGAACTCGCGCCGGTGATGAACAGGGTCTTGGCCATCTTGGATCTCCATCTGGGGTCGAGCGTTAACGTGGTGCGCCGGCATCGGTTCACGCCCCGCATCTTGCGGCCCGGCGTTTCCGGCTATCCATCGCTTGGGGGCGGCGTTAAGGTGCTCTCCGCCGGACCCGATCCGAGGAGCCCCCATGCGCTGTCCGTTCTGCGGCAATGTCGACACCCAGGTGAAGGATTCCCGGCCCGCCGAGGACCACGTGGCGATCCGGCGGCGGCGACTCTGCCCGGCCTGCGGCGGACGCTTCACGACCTACGAGCGGGTGCAGCTTCGCGATCTGGTGGTGGTCAAGACCAGCGGACGGCGGGAGGATTTCGACCGCGACAAGCTGGAGCGCTCGATCCGCATCGCGCTGCAGAAGCGTCCCGTCGAGCATGAGCGCATGGACCAGATGATCTCCGGGATCGTGCGGCGGCTGGAGAGCACGGGTGAGACCGACATCCCCTCGAAGATGATCGGCGAGATCGTCATGGAGAGCCTCGCCCGGATCGACGCGGTGGCCTATGTGCGCTTCGCCAGCGTCTACAAGAACTTTCAGGCGGCGGACGATTTCGACAAGTTCGTGAGCGAGCTCAGGCCCCTGGCCAAGCCCGAGGGGTGAACGACGCCGCCCACATGGCCCATGCGCTGGCGCTCGGGCGGCGGGGCCTCGGCCGGGTCTGGCCGAATCCGGCCGTGGGCTGCGTGATCGTCGCGGGGGGCCGGGTCGTCGGACGCGGATGGACGCAGCCGGGGGGCCGTCCCCATGCGGAGACCGTGGCGCTCGCCCAGGCGGGTCCGGCGGCGCGCGGCGCCGTCGCCTATGTTTCGCTCGAACCCTGCGCCCATCACGGGAAGACGCCGCCCTGCTCGGAGGCGCTCGCCGCGGCGGGCGTGGCGCGCGTCGTGACGGCGATGGAAGACCCCGATCCGCGGGTGGCCGGACGCGGCCACGCGATCCTGCGGCAGGCGGGCCTGGCAGTGGAGACCGGGCTCGGCGGGGCGGAGGCGCGGCGCGACCAGGCCGGGTTCCTGTGCCGTGTGACGCGAGGCCGGCCGCTGGTCACGCTGAAGCTCGCCACCTCCCTCGACGGGCGGATCGCCACGGCGGACGGCGAGAGCCGGTGGATCACGGGGCCGGAGGCGCGGCGGGCGGTGCACGGGATGCGGCACGCCCACGACGTGGTGATGGTCGGCGGCGGCACGGCGCGGGCGGACGATCCGGACCTGACGGTGCGGGGCTTCGGGGCGGTGGCGCAGCCGGTGCGGGCGATCGCGGCGCGCGCGCTCGACCTTCCGGAGACCGGGCGGCTGGCGGCCTCCGCCCGCCGCGCCCCGCTCTGGCTCCTGCACGGTCCGGAGGCGGCCGAGGCGCGGCGGGCGGGCTGGGCGGCGCGGGGCGCGGAATGCGTCGAGGCGCCGGTGGCGCAGGGCGGGCTCGACCCCGCCGGCCTCCTCGCGGCGCTCGGGGCGCGCGGTGTGACGCGGGTGTTCTGCGAGGGCGGCGGGAGCTTCGCGGCCGCGCTCCTGCAGGCGGGTCTCGTGGACCGGCTGGTCACGTTCACCGCCGGGATCGCGCTCGGCGCGGAGGGCCGGCCCGGCCTCGCGGCGCTTCTGGTCGGCACCCTCGCGGCGGCGCCGCGGTTCCGTCTCGTGCAGAGCCGCCCGGTCGGATCCGACGTGATGAGCCTCTGGGAGAGACCCTGAGGGCTTGTCGAAGGCCGGATGACGGGGCACATGGGGCGGAAAGGAGGCGCCCGATGTTCACCGGTCTCGTCAGCGACGTGGGAGAGGTGCTCGCCGTGGAGCGGCGGGGCGACCTGCGTGCCCGGATCGCCTGCGGCTACGACGCGGACGGCATCGAGCGCGGCGCCTCCATCGCCTGCGACGGGATCTGCCTTACCGCCGTGGATGTGGGCCGGGACGGACGCACCTGGTTCGACGTCGAGATCAGCGCCGAGACCATGGCGCGGACCGGCATGGGGCCGCAGGGCTGGGCCGTCGGACGGCGGGTGAACCTCGAGCGCCCGCTCCGCGTCGGCGACGAGCTGGGCGGGCATATCGTCTCGGGGCATGTGGACGGAACGGCACGCATCGTCGGCCTCCGGGAGGAGGGCGGATCGACGCGCTTCACCTTCGAGGCGCCGGAGGCCCTCGCGCGGTTCATCGCGCCGAAGGGCTCGGTGGCGCTGAACGGCACCTCGCTCACCGTGAACGAGGTGGAGGGGCGGCGCTTCGGCGTGAACATCATCCCCCATACCAGGGCGGTGACCACCTGGGGCGAGGCGCGGGAGGGCGATCCGGTCAATCTGGAGGTCGACACCATGGCCCGCTACGTCGCCCGGCTGCGCGAGGTCGAGGCGGCCGGCGCCTGAGGGCGCGGGCGCCTCTGGCTATTCGCGCGGGCGCGGTCTATGCCCCGGCCCCGGACCGACAGGTGAGCGATGAGCGACCAGACCGACTATCACGAGGCGATCTCCACCATCGAGGAGATCATCGACGATGCCCGCAACGGGCGGATGTTCATCCTCGTCGATCACGAGGACCGGGAGAACGAGGGCGACCTGGTGATCCCGGCGCAGATGACCACGCCCGACGCGATCAACTTCATGGCGCGCGAGGGGCGCGGCCTCATCTGTCTGTCGCTGACCGGCAAGCGCTGCGACGCGCTCGGGCTCGAACTCATGGCCCCGCACAATTCGAGCCGCCACGAGACCAACTTCACGGTCTCGATCGAGGCGCGGGAGGGCGTATCCACCGGCATCTCGGCGCATGACCGGGCGCATACCGTCGCCGTGGCCATCGACAGCGCCACCACCAAGTCCGACATCGCCACGCCCGGCCATGTCTTCCCCCTCAGGGCGCGGGAAGGAGGCGTGCTGGTCCGCGCCGGGCACACCGAAGCGGCCGTCGACATCGCGCGGCTCGCCGGGCTGAACCCCTCGGGCGTGATCTGCGAGGTGATGAACGAGGACGGGACGATGGCGCGCCTTCCGGACCTCGTCGGCTTCGCGCAGCGCCACGGCCTGAAGATCGGCACGATCAGCGATCTCATCGCCTATCGCCGGCGGAACGACAACCTGGTGCGGAAGGCCTCCGAGCGCCGCATCACCTCGGAGTTCGGCGGCGAGTGGACGATGCGCGTCTACGACGACGAGACCCAGGGCGCCGAGCATATCGTGCTGATCAAGGGGGACATCTCGGGCGAGGAGCCGGTGCTCGTGCGGATGCACGCCATGGATCCGATGCTCGACATCGTCGGCACCGGCGCGCCGGGACGGGCGCACGAATTCGGCGACGCGATGGAGCAAATCGCGGCGGAGGGCCGCGGCGTCCTGGTGCTGCTGCGCGACCTGACGATGAAGATCGCCGAGGAAGGCGAGGCCTCCCCGCAGACGCTCAGGCAATACGGGCTCGGGGCGCAGATCCTGTCCTCCCTCGGCCTTCGCGACCTGATCCTGCTCACCAATTCGCCGATGCCGAAGGTCGTGGGCCTCGACGCCTACGGCCTGTCTATCCTCTCCACCCGCAAGATATCGGAGCACGGCTGATGGCCGGACAATCGCATTACGAGCTGCCGCTTCCCGAATTCGACAAGCCGGTGAAGCTGCTGATCGCCGTGGCGCCGTTCTATCGAGAGATCGCCGATGCGCTCCTTGCGGGCGCGCGGAAGACGCTCGATTCGGTGGGCGCCGAGCACGAGACCGTCGAGGTGCCCGGCGCGCTAGAACTGCCGACGGCGATCGGCATCGCCAGCCGCACGGGCGACTTCCACGGCTTCGTGGCGCTGGGTTGCGTGATCCGGGGCGAGACCACCCATTACGAGACGGTCTGCAACGACAGCTCGCGCGGGCTCACCATGCTCGGGCTGTCGGGAATCTGCATCGGCAACGGCATCCTGACGGTCGAGACCTACGACCAGGCCGCCCTGCGCGCGGGCGAGCAGGACAAGGGCGGCGGCGCGGCGGCGGCGGCGCTGCATCTCGTGGCGTTGTCGCGGAACTGGGCGGGGGCGACCAAGGGGATCGGCTTCAAGCCGCGGGAGAGCTGATGTCGACCGCCAAGCAGATGCGCTCCGCCGCGCGGCTCTATGCGGTGCAGGCCCTCTTCCAGATGGAGCAGTCGGACCTGTCCTCCGACCGGGTGCGCGCGGAATTCGAGACCTATCGCTTCGGCGCCTCCTACGAGGAGGGCGAGATGGCCGAGGGCGACGTGGAGCTCTTCCGGCGAATCCTCGACGACGCGGTGACCTGGCAGGCGAAGATCGACCAGCTCACCCACCGCGCATTGGTCGCGAAATGGCCGATCGACCGGATCGACCCGGTGCTGCGGGCGCTGTTCCGCGCCGCGGGGGCCGAATTGCTGGCGGGCAAGGCGCCCCCGCGGGTGGTGATCGTCGAGTTCGTGGATGTGGCGAAGGCGTTCTTCCCCGAGGGCCGCGAGGCGAAGTTCGTGAATGCGGTCCTCGATCACATGGCGCGGGATGCGCGGCCGGAGGCCTTCACGCCGCGATGATGGCGGGGAACGCTTCGGGGGGTTGCGGGTTGACAGGATTGCGCGGAAGGGTCGCGCTGTTGGAGATGCCCATGCGATTGACGATCTTTCTTTCCGCCGTCGGGCTCTTGCTGGTGCTCGCCTCCGGCTTCGGCGGCGTACTCGCCGCGGCTTTCGCAGCCCTGCCCCTGGCGGTGGCGGCCCTCCGGCAGAGCCGGCCCGTGCCGGTGTCGATGTCGGTGCGCTCACGGCGCTGAGTCCGCCGGGCCCTCGCGGACGAGGGCGTAGCGGGCGAGTTCCGCCGGCAGAAGGATGTAGATCTCGTCCGGCGGCGTGGTCAGCGCGGGTTGCATGAGCAGCGGATCGACACCCATCTCGTCGAGATAGGCCATGACGACGCCCTGGCCGTGCTGCACGTCCTCGACCGCGAGGAAGGCGGGCAGCAGGCCGCTCTCGCCGAAATAATGCTGATGAACGCCGACCGCGCCGGCCGGGTCGACCGCACGGGTCGTGCCGCCGGCGAGGAGATAGGGGCAGGCGGAGAAGCAGACGTCCCCCGCCGCGACCTCGGTTCGCAGGTCGAGGCGGCGGATGGCGCGGCCGATGGCGAGGGCGTCCGAGACCGATCCGCCGGGGGAATTGAGCAGCAGCGCCGCCGGCGCGGCTTCCTGTCCCGCTTGTTCGGCGAGGAGATCGGGGACGCGGTCGCCATCGCCCGGCGCGATCTGCCCGATCATGCGGAGGACGGGGCGGCCGTCGATCCGGGCGGTCTCGATCGCCAGCCGGTCGGGCATGTCGGGCGTGGCCGGAAACGGCCGGTTCGGCACGTCGCGCCGCTCCCGCGGGGCGTAGCGGCGGGTCTGGTCGCCGGGCCGCACCGGCTGGTCGAGATCCGGCGCGGCGGGGCCGAATTGCAGGCGCGGGACGCCCGCAGAGATGTCGCCCCAGACGAGGGCGAGACCGATCGCGAGTTGCAGCGCGAAGATGCCGCGGATGACCCGCCCCGGCGCAGCCCTCGTCATTCCGCCCGGCCCCGGAGCGGCGTCGGTCGCGCCGAATCGGGCCGCGCCGGAGCGTCCGGCGGCTCCCGTCCCTCGACCTCCTTGAGCGCGAGCATGGCGGCGCGCAGTTCGGCCACGGTCATCCGGTCCTCGATGGCGGTGCGGTCGCGGGCCCGCCGGATCGCCCCGTGCGCGACCATGAGGATGAAGACGAGGACCGCCGGCAGGAGGTCGATGGCGATGGCGCCGGCCCAGGAAGGCACGAAGTTGCCGGCATACTTGATGACCGCGTCGGCCGAGGAAATCGGCGAGTAGGCCACCTCGGCCGGCGGCTCCATCGCCTCCACTGCGGCGGCGGCCTCGGCGAGCGTCCGGGCGCGCTGTTCGAGAACCTCGAGGACCGAGGCGATGGTTGCCTGCTGGCCCTGGGCGGTGCGCTCCGTCTGCGACAGGACCGGCTGGACCACGGAGGCCGCGAGATCGTTGGCGGCGCGGGACACGAGCGGCGCCACCGAAAGTTGACGCAACGCGCTGATGATCCCGGCGAGGCGCACCGCATCCTCGCTGAACTCCACCGACCGGGCCTCTACCGGGCCCGGCTCCACCGTCAGCGCACGCATGCGGCTGAGGATGGTGTTGCCTTCGGTGAAGGCGGTGTCGATCTCTGGGCCCTGCGCGGCGATCTGCAATTCCAGCGCTTCCAGTTCAGCGGATTTCTGAGTCAGAAGTCTGAACACGGCGCCCCGTCCGGCGAAGCCCGACAGATCGCCCGTCGCCTCCTGCTCGGAGAGGTCCTGGAAGCTCTGCCGCACCCGGGCGACGTCGCGTTCCAGCGACTGGGCGGAGAGGGCGATGGTGTTCGCGCGTTCGAGGCTGACCTGGTATTCCTGCACGGTGCGCGCGAGATGCTGCTCGACGGCCGCGGCGCCGGCGAGCGCGGCAGCGTTCAGCCAGGAGGACATGGCGATGATCGCCGCCGAGCCGAGGGCCATGGCGCCGAAGAGGCCGAGACGGGAGGCGGCGGTGCGCATCGCCGGCAGCAGCCGCATCAGGTAGGACCAGAAGACGAAGATGCCGACGGAGACCGCGATCGAGTAGGCGAGCGCGGCGAAGACCGAGAGCGCGCCGTCGTCGTCCAGCAGCGAGGACACGCCGAGATAGGTGTAGATGCCCGAGGCGGCGGCGAGCACGCCGAGTGCTGCGCCCGAGAAGGTGTCGAGCCAGTCGAGATGGCCCTCGAGTTCGCGCACGTGGCGCGGATCGGTGCCGTCGGTCATCAAGGGGGCTCCCCGAACAAGGTCCCGGCATCATGCCCGAGCGGAGTTCCCATGCCAAATCACGAGGTTGCAGAAGGAGGATGGATCGGCGGGACCACCGCAAACGTGGGGTCTACAAATTCCCGAGGACCTGTTTACACAGGTGGGCGCCAGGTAGTCGAACCACGGTCCGGCCAGAGCCAGCTCCCTCGGATTTTCTTAAGGCCACCGGAATTTCCCCTTCACTGGAAGGGCAGTGCCCGCCTGAGACGAGAGGTAAGCGGGCGCGGCCGGGCTGGCAAGAGGCTTGACGGGGTTGATTTGCGTTGCCTGTTTGTTCACAGATCGGGTCATGCCGGAGGATTGGTCAGATCCGCCCCAGAGACCCGGCCAGCTCCTCGCACGGGGGGCGGCACGGATGCTTGTCGGGCACGGGTTCGTCTGCGTCGAGGAGCTCTCGCCGAGTCCGGGGCTGCGGGTGGACGTGATGGCGCTGGGCCGGAAGGGCGAGATCTGGATCGTCGAGTGCAAGTCGAGCCGGGCCGATTTCATGAGCGATTTCAAGTGGCAGGGCTATCTCGAATGGTGCGACCGCTATTTCTGGGCGGTGGATGCGGACTTCCCCGTGGAGCTGCTGCCCGAGGAAACCGGCCTGATCCTGGCGGACGGCTATGGCGGCGAGATCCTGCGGCAGGGCGTCGAGACGCGGCTCGCGCCGGCGCGGCGCAAGGCGATGGTGCAGCGCTTCGCCACCCATGCCGCGCGCCGGCTCCACGCCCTGCGCGACCCCGCCGCCGGCTTCGAGTGGGGCTGAAAACCCCTTTTATCGTAAGGTCTCGAGAGACGTTCCTGACCTATTTCTTCTTGCGGCCGGAGCGCTCCGACCGGCCCGACTGGCCCGAGTGGCGGGCGCTCTCGGCGGCGGCGCGGATCTCCTCGGCGATTTCCACCGCCTCGTCGGGGTCGAAATCCATCGGCACCTCGACGCCGCCGTCGGCGGTCACGTAGATGCGGACCATGCCTGCATCGGTCGGCCCGATCTGCAGATTCGCCGTCACATCGCTCGGATCGTTAATGCCCATTGCGGCCCCTTTCCCTGGTCTCGATCCCCTGTCGGAATCCTGTCGGAATCCTGTCGGAGTCCCGTAGGAGTCCGGCAAGCGCCCGGTCGTTCCCGGCGATCTCGACCGGATCGTTACCATCCCTGACCGGCTCTATCACCAGGAGACAGGAGTCGACGCCGGTTTCGCCTCCGCGGTGCGCGCCGCGGTGGAAGCGTTCCTCGGCGGACACGACCCGGGCCGCGACCGCCTTCGGGCAGGAGATGGGGGAACGCCACTTCGAGCTCGCACTTGCATCCCGGCCGCGCCAGCGTTAATCGAACCGTCGCGTGCCGCCTTAGCTCAGTTGGTCAGAGCGCTGGATTGTGGATCCAGAGGTCCCCCGTTCAAGCCGGGGAGGCGGTACCATCTCCCGATCCGGTCGAGTCTCGCGGCGCGCCCCGCTGACCGGCGGAACGAACACGCTTTCGTCTGCAGATTGCGCCGTCCGATCTTCTTGCGCATCATCCGCTGCAGAAGCGAGCCGGCCCCTGGTTTCGCGGATGGATATCGAATCGATATGTCCGATCTCGGCAGCGCGCTCGACACTGGCAACAAGCTCATCGAGCTGATCGAGCGCACGATGAGCCTCGTCACCGGCAATGTCCCGTACCGCGAGATCGGCACGCATCTCGAATCCGGGATCGCCGAGATCGCCGGGGATTTCGACGCTCTGTCCCGGCAATATTTCGAGGTCATCCTGGACTTTCAGGGTTCGATCGAACGGTCTGCGTCGTTCGACGAGATCGGCGACGCGATCGTCGTCCTGCGGCAGAAGAAGGACCCGCTGGTCTTCGACCGGCACCGCTTCGCCGGAAAGAGACGCGCGTTCCGCGGGTTCATTGACGATCACGAGCATCACCGCGCCAGATCGATGATGGTCCAGCTCGAGGGCTTCTCGCAGGCCTGCGACCTGTTCTTTCTCAGCAGCGAATACAACGGCATTCCCTCGGAGAGCTGGGCGACGGCGCTCGAAGAGCTGGCCAAGGGATACGATACCGACACGCATATCGAGACCGATGCGCGCGGTCGGTTGCCGGCCGCGAAGGCGGCGATCCTCGCGGGCACGGTCGACGCCTTGCGGCAGATGGCCGAGAGCCAGAGCCGGCTGTCCTCGAAGGCGAGAGAACTCGGGTAGAGCCTGCGTTTCCGGTTCCGAACGGCCGAGGACCGGGGAGGCCAGCTTCGGATCGAGAGGCACCGCAGCCGATGTCCTCCGGCGGACGCTCCCGGCGCGCGGCCGGATGTCGCCACCGGCCATCGTCACGTCGCGGCCGCGCAGTGGATCGCGCGTCGATGGGGTAGCAGGCGTTGTGGAACCAGTAATACGGGAGGTGGCGATGACGATTCAGGGAGACGCGTTCGGGTTCGGGACCCAGATCAGGAAATCGCCCTATTTCGACGCGACGGTGCGATGGGGCGCGCGGGGCTTCTCTGTTTACAACCACATGTACATCCCGCGGGATTTCGGCGATCCGGTGCGGAACTTCTGGTCGCTTGTGACCGAGGCGATCCTCTGCGACGTGGCGGTGGAGCGGCAGGTCGAGATCACCGGGCCGGATGCCGGCCGCTTCGCGCAGCTGCTCTGTCCGCGCGACCTGTCGGGGATGGCGGTCGGCCAGTGCAAATACGTGGTGATGACCAATGCCGCGGGCGGAATCCTGAACGACCCGATCCTGCTGAAGCTGGCGGAGGACCGGTTCTGGTTTTCGCTCGCCGACAGCGACATCCTGCTCTGGGCGCAGGGCGTGGCCGTGCATTCCGGCATGGACGTGACCATCCGCGAGCCCGACGTCTCGCCGCTGCAGCTGCAGGGGCCGCGATCGGGCGACGTGATGGCGGCGCTCTTCGGGGCGGGTATCCGCGCGCTGCGCTATTTCCGGCTGATCGAGACCGAGCTCGACGGCATCCCGCTCGTCGTGTCGCGCACCGGCTGGTCGAGCGAGCTGGGCTACGAGCTCTATCTGCGGGACGGGACGCGCGGCGATGCGCTCTGGGAGCGGATCATGGCGGCCGGCGCGCCCTTCGGGCTGAAGCCCGGCCATACCTCGACGATCCGGCGCATCGAGGGCGCGATGCTGTCCTACCACGCGGATGCGGACATCCACACCAACCCGTTCGAGCTGGGTCTCGACCGGCTGGTGAACTTGGAGATGGAGGCGGAGTTCATCGGCAAGGCGGCGCTGCGGCGTATCCGGGAGGCGGGGGTGAGCCGCCGGCAGGTGGGCCTGGAGATCGGCGGGGCGCCGCTGGCCGGGCCGAACACCCGGGCCTGGCCGGTCGTCCGGGGCGGGGCGCGGATCGGGGAGGTGACCTCGGCGGTGCATTCGCCAAGGCTGGAGAAGAACATCGCGCTGGCTATGGTGCCGGCAGGCGATGCGGAACCCGGCTCGGAATTCGCGGTGGAGATGCCCGCCGGGACGGCCCCGGCGACCGTGGTGGCGCGCCCGTTCTTCGATCCCGGCAAGCAGATCGCCGCGGCCTGACGGGCGTGGACCGGCGGGAGGTCCCGGGCTAGGTCGGCCCGGGAGCAACCGCAGGAGGACGGGCGATGCAGGGCAACCCATTGAAGACGCACTGGGCGGCGGGCCGGGCGGCGCTGAACGGCTGGTGCATGATCGGCAACGGCTTCTCCGCCGAGATCATGGCCGCCCAGGGCTTCGATTCGCTGACCGTGGACATGCAGCACGGGGCGCTCGATTACGGCGCGCTCCTGCCGATGCTGCAGGCGGCGCGGGCCTCGGGCGTGACGCCGATCGTGCGGGTGCCCTGGCGCGACCCGGCGGCGGTGATGAAGGCGCTCGACGCCGGCGCCATGGGGATCATCTGCCCGATGGTCAATTCTGGCGGCGGAGGCGGCGGAGTTCGTGAGCTACATGCGCTACCCGCCGGACGGGCAGCGGAGCTGGGGCCCGGCGCGGGCGAGCGTGGCGATGGGCGGCTACGGCACCGAGGCCAATGGCGAGGTGCTGGCGATCGCCATGATCGAGACCGCGCGCGGGGTGGAGAACCTCGACGAGATCGCCGCGACGCCGGGGCTCGACGGGATCTATATCGGCCCTGCGGACCTCACCCTCGGCAGCCAGGGCGGGCGGCTGCCGCCCGGATTCGACCGCGAGGAGCCGGAGCTGGTGGAGCTGATCCAGCGCATCCTCGCGGCCTGCAAGGCGAACGGGCTGCGGGCCTGCCTGCATTGCGGGACGCCCGATTACGCGGCGAAGGCGGTGGGCTGGGGCTTCGACCTGACCACGGTGGGCGACGACATGACCTATCTCGCCGCCGGCGCGCAGGCGACGATCGCGCGCTGGCGGGAGCTGGTCTCCGGGTGAACTACTGCGCCTCGCGGATCGCGGGGTAGGCGGCGCGGAACCTCTCGTAGGCGGTGTCGAACGCCGCCCGCAGGCCGGGGTCGGGCGCGACCGTTCCGGCGATCTCGGGGGGCGTGACGACGGCCTCCGGATCGGCGCCGGTAGCGGCGATGCGCCCGAGCCGGGCGGCGCCGAGCGCGGCGCCGAACTCGCCGCCCGCGGGCAGGTCGAGGGGGGTGTCGAGCACGGTGGCGAGCAGCCTCAGCCAGTAGTGCGAACGGGTGCCGCCGCCGATGGCGGTGAGCCGCTCGATCCCGGCGCCGGCTTCCTTCAGCGCCGCGTGGCTGTCGCGGAGGCCGAAGGCGACGCCCTCGAGGACGGCGCGGGTCATGTCGTCGCGGGTGGTGCCGCGGCCGAGGCCGGTGAAGCTGGCGCGGACGCGCGCATCGTTGTGCGGCGTGCGCTCGCCGGAGAGATAGGGGAGAAAGCGCACCGTTCCCGGCGCCTGCAGCTCCTCTCCGAGACCGGCGGTGAGATCGGCCGGCGTGGAGCCGGCGATCCCGGCCAGCCAGTTGAGGCTGTCGGTGGCCGAGAGCATGACCCCCATCTGGTACCAGCGGCCGGGCAGGGCATGGCAGAAGGTGTGGAGCGCCGAGGCGGGGTCGGGCCGGTAGCCGCCGCGGGCGGCGAGGAGGACGCCGGAGGTGCCGAGCGACAGGAAGCCCTGGCCCTCGTCGAGCGCGCCGATGCCGCAGGCGGAGGCGGCGTTGTCGCCGGCGCCGCCGGCGACGGTGACGGGACCCCGCAGGCCCCAGTCGCGCAGCAGCTCGGCGCGGAGCTCGCCGGCGGGGGCGCAGCCCTCGACGAGGTCGGGCATCTGGTCGCGGCGCATGTGGCCGGCCGCGAGCAGCCGGTCGGACCAGTCGCGCGCGCCGACATCGAGCCAGGAGGTGCCGGCGGCGTCGGAGAGGTCGCCCACGTGCCGGCCGGTGAGATGGAGGTTCAGGTAGGCGGCGGGCAGGAGCACCTTCGCCACGCGGGCGAAGATCTCGGGCTCGTGCGCCTCGACCCACAGGAGCTTCGGCGCGGTGAAACCCGGGAAGACGATGTTGCCGGAGAGCCCGCGCACGCCCTCGGCCGCGTCGAGCGCCGCGGCTTCAGCATGGGACCGGGTATCGTTCCAGAGAATGCAGGGCCGGAGCACGGTGTCGGCCTCGTCGAGGAGCGTGGCGCCGTGCATGTGCCCGGAGACGCCGATGCCCGCGAGGTCGGCGAAGCCGGGATGGGCCGCGCGCAGCTCGTCGACGGCGCCGTGGAGGGCCTCGATCCAGGTGGCGGGGTCCTGCTCGCTCCAGCCCGAATGGGGGTGGCGGGCCTCGTAGCCGCGCTCGGCGGCGCCCAGCGGGCGGCCCCCGTCATCCGTCAGGAGCGCGCGGAGCCCCGACGTGCCGAGATCGATGCCGAGAAAGCTCATCCTGCCGGTCCTCCCCCCTGTGCGGCGGTCGCGAGCCTCGCACGGGGGGCGGGACGATCCAAGGGGCGCGGTTGCCGCGGCGCCACGTGGCCGGTCGCAAGCGTCAGTGAGGCTTGTGGGATTTGAGGGCGCGCGCGAGGCGGCGGATGCGGATGGCGCGGTTCAGCTCGCCGCCGAAGAGCAGGATCAGGGCCGCGAGATACATGAAGTAGAGGGCCGCTATGATCCCGGCCAGACCGGCATAGTAGCTCGCGTATCTGGCGAAGTTCGACAGGTAGAACGAGAAGGCGGCGGTGAGGATGATCCAGCCGGCCACGGTGAAGACCACGCCCGGCCAGATGCTCGAGAACCGGGTGCGGCGGGCCGGCAGGAAGACATGCGCCGCGAAGAGCGACGCGACGAGGATGAGGGCCGCGGCCGGGTAGCGCACCAGGCCGACGGTGACCGATCCCGGGTCAAAGCCCGGCATGAGCATGTGCAGCCAGGAACCGGCCCGCGGCGCCAGCACCAGGAAGTAGCCGACGACGACCAGGACCAGGCTGCCGAGCACGACCGTGCCGGCCTGCACGGCGTAGATCACCAGCGCCGACCGGGTCTCGACGATGCCGTAGGCGCGGTTCAGGCCGACGCGCACGCCGTCGACGCCGCCGAGTGCGAACCAGACGGTGAGCAGGATGCCGATGCTGAGCACGCCGCCGCGCTGCACGGTCATGACCTGCTCCACCTCCGCCACCATCGGACCGACCAGCGGCGAGGGCACGATCGCCAGCAGGAACTCGATCAGGTCGTCGGCCATCGACCTGTCGCCGATGAAGGCGGTCATCGAACTGGTGAAGACCAGGAAGGGAAAGACCGCCATCAGCGCGCGGAACGCGACGTTGCCGGCGAGGCCGAAGGCGTCGTCGCTCCAGAGCCTCAGCACCGCCTCGCGCAGCACCGCCAGGGGAACGCGCCAGCCGGTGCCGGTCAGCAGATCCTCGGGACGCGCGCTGACGACGCCGTGGGTCAGGACGGTGTCGCGGACCGTTTCCCTTACCGCCTTCGCAGCCATTCGCGGAGCCTCACCATCTGCGAGATGGTCTTGGGTAGAGCGCTTCGCCGGGATTGACCAGCGGCGCGCGCCGGGCGCGATGCCGGGACCGGGCCGCGGCGCGGCGCAAGGCTTCTGGCGGCGGGGGGCGAGGAGTGGTTTGCCCCCGCCGTGCCGGCGGCCTATGGGGGGCCATGCGCGAGGATCGGGGAACGGGATCGGCGAGCGCCGTCGTGGTCGCCGCGGGGGTGCTTTGGGGACTCTACTGGCTGCCGGTGCGGCGGCTCGACGCGGCCGGGTTGGGCGGGGCCTGGGGCACGCTCGCCGCGGTGGCGGTGGCGGTGGCCCTGATGCTGCCGGCCGCCTGGCGGCGGAGGCGGGCGCTGGCCGCGGCGCCGCCGCTCTCGCTCGGGACGATCGGGCTCGGGGGGGCGGCCTTCGTGCTCTATTCGGTGGGGCTCGTCTACGGGCGGGTGGCGGTGATCATCCTGCTGTTCTATCTCACCCCGGTCTGGAGCGCGCTCATCGGGCGCTACGTCCTGGGCTGGCGCAGCTCCACTGCTCGCGTGCTCGCCATCGCCCTCGGCCTGCTGGGGCTGGCGGTGATGCTCGGCGCCGACGGGCAGGTGCCGATCCCGCGCGGCCTCGGCGAATGGTTCGCGCTCGCGGCGGGGCTCTTCTGGGCGATCTCCTCGACCGGCATGCGGCTCGATCCCGGACTCGACGCGGTGGCGACCAGCAGTGTCTTCTGCGCCGGGGGCGCCGTAGCGGCGCTCTGCCTGGTGCCGTTTCTCGGCCCGGCGCCGACCGGGCTCGCGGACAGCGCGGCCAGGCTCGTGCTCTGGAGTCTGGCGGCGGGCGGGCTGTGGTGGGCGGTCACCGTCACCTTCCTGCTCTGGGCCGCGGCGCGGCTGGAGCCGGTGCGGGTCGGCATCCTGCTGATGTCGGAAGTGCTGGTCGGCGCGGTCTCGGGCGCGCTGCTCGCCGGCGAGCATCTCGGGGCGCTGGAGATCGCCGGCGGCGCTCTGGTCCTCGCCGCCGGGATGTTCGAGATCGCCGCGGGCCGGGAAGGCGCGCGCGACGGCCTGCCCGCCGGCCGGAGCGGCTGACGGGCTGACGGGCGGGCGCGCGAGAGGCGATTTACGGGCGATCCGGGGCCAAACGACCGCACGGCGCGGCTTTGTCCACGCTCGGGCGACCCCGGAGGGACTTCTGCACGGCGCGTTTTGAGCTGCGGCGGGGCGGTCGTAGAGACGGGGACCGCCGCCCGGAGCCCGCATCGCCGTGACCCGCACCGAGACCGACCCGCCCCTCCTGACCCTGCGCGGCATCCCGCTGGCGCTGGGACTGGCGCTCTGCCTCAGCTGGCCGATGCTCGCCAGCGACGGCTATCTCTACTATTCCGACACGAACCAGTACATCCGGGGCGGCGAGATCATCTGGCGGATGGTGCTCGACATGGGGGCGGACCTGATCGCCGGACCGGCCGATGGCGGGGCCGCGGCAGAGGGCGCGCTCCGCAACGCGCGAGGGGAGCCCTACAACGCGCGCTCCTTCGTCTATTCGCTCTACACGTTCTTCGCCGGGGCCTCGCTCTGGCCGGCGGCCTTCGGCATCCTGCAGGCGGCGGCGACGCTCTGGCTGCTGTTCGCGCTCGTGTCGCGCCGCGCGCTGGCGGCGCCGGGCATCCTCGCGGGCGGATTCCTCTTTCTGGCGGGGCTCAGCACGCTGCCCTGGTTCACCGTCTACCTGATGCCCGACCTGCTTGCCGCGGCGGTGGTGATCTACGCCGCGCTGCTGGTGCGGCGGGCCGACGAGCTGGGCCCGGCGCAGATGCTGGCGACGGGGGGGATCGCCGCCTTCGCGATCGCGGCGCATTACGGCCACGGCCCGCTCGCGGCCGGGCTCTTCGCGGCGGTGCTGCTCTGGCGGCTCGTCGGGCGCCGGCTGACGCGGCGGGCGGTGCTGGCGGCGCTGCTGCCGCTGCTGATCTCGCCGCTCGTCAATGTCGGCGCCAGCGGCGTGGCGCTCGACCAGCCCTCGGTGGCGCCGCTCCGGCTGCCGATCCTGCTCGCCCGGTCGCTGGCCGACGGGCCGGCGCGCTGGTATCTGGAGGAGGCCTGCCCGGAGGCGCCGCTGGCCTTCTGCGAGGCATTCGAGGGACGCGCGGTGCCGGACACCATCACCGCCTTCCTCTGGGACGAGGAGGGAATCCGCGCGCTGACCCCGGGCCAGCTGGCGCGCATCCGGGAGGAGGAATACCTGATCCTCTGGCGGGCCTTCCGCGCCTATCCGGTGGCGCAGACCCGTTCGCTGCTCGGCAATGCGGCGCTGCAGACGGTGCGGATCGGCACCGGCCAGATCCTCCCCGCCCGGCGGGGGCCGGACGGCCTGCTGGTGGCCGAGCCCGCGGGCCGCGGCCCGGCGGTGATCGCGGCCTTCGACCGGATCGTGCCGGTCGCCACCGGGATCGGGGCGCTGGTGCTGCTGTTCCTCGCGCTCCGGGGCCGGCTCACGCGGGGGCAGGCCGAGCTGCTCGGCGTGACGGTGCTGGGGCTCGCTCTCAACGCGGCGATCTTCGGCGGACTCTCGGCGCCGGTCGACCGCTACGAATCGCGGATCGCCTGGCTGCTGCCGGCGCTGGCGGTGATCTTCCTCGCCGAGCTGCGCGGCCGCGCCGCCGGGACCGCGCGCGGCTAGGCCAGCACCTCGCGGAAATAGGCGATGGTGCGGGCCAGCCCCTCGGAGAGGGCGATCTCCGGGCGCCAGTCGAGAAGCTCGGCGGCGCGGGAGATGTCGGGCCGGCGCTGCTTCGGATCGTCCTCCATCGCCGGGAGGTCGACGAGCCGCGAGGCTGATCCGGTGGCCGCAATCACGGTCTCGGCCAGCTCGCGGATGGTCATCTCGTTCGGATTGCCGAGATTCACCGGCCCGGTGGCGTCGTCCGGCGTGTCCATCATCCGCATCATCCCCTCGATCAGGTCGTCGACGAAGCAGAAGGAGCGGGTCTGGGTGCCGCCGCCATGGATCGTGATCGGCTCGCCGCGCAGCGCCTGGACGACGAAGTTCGAGATCACGCGCCCGTCGCCCAGGTTCATCCGCGGCCCGTAGGTGTTGAAGATGCGCACCACCTTCACCGGCATGCCGTGCTGGCGGCGGTAGTCGAAGACCAGGGTCTCGGCGCAGCGCTTGCCCTCGTCGTAGCACGAGCGCGGGCCGATGGGGTTGACGTTGCCCCAGTAGGACTCGACCTGCGGATGGATCACCGGGTCGCCGTAGATCTCGGACGTGGAGGCCTGCAGGAGCTTCGCCTTGCAGCGCTTGGCCAGCCCCAGCATGTTGATAGCGCCGATGACGGAGGTCTTCGTCGTCTGGACCGGATCGTGCTGGTAGTGGATCGGCGAGGCCGGGCAGGCGAGATTGTAGATCTCGTCCACTTCCACGTAGAGCGGGAAGGTCACGTCGTGGCGCATCGCCTCGAAGCGCGGATCGCCGATCAGGTGGGCGACGTTGGAGCGCCGGCCGGTGAAGTAATTGTCCACGCAGAGCACCTCGTGCCCCGCCGCGACGAGGCGCTCGCAAAGATGGCTGCCGAGAAAGCCGGCGCCCCCCGTGACGAGAATCCGCTTGGTGTCGGCATGGGCGTCGGGGGTCTGCATCAGGTCTCCGATCGGCGTTCGGACGCGTAGCCCGCGACCATGGCGACCTGGCTCAGCCCCATCAGGGCGGACTGGCCGAGGGCGCCGCGGCGGCGGCTGCGCAGGGGGTGAAAGACGAGCCCGGCATAGAACCCGAAGGGTTCGCGCCGGGGCCGGTCGTCGCCGCGGGCGGCGAGGCTGCGGTGGAGATGACGCGCGCCGCGGCCGTAATTCATGTGCTGGCGCCAGAAACGGGCGAGGGTCAACGGATGGGCGTGGTCGACCACCGCCCGGGGCGCGTAGACGAGGGGGCCGAACCGTTCCTGCCAGCGCAGGCAGAAATCGCGGTCCTCGGCGGCGGCGAGGGGAAACAACTCGTCGAATCCGCCGAGCGCCATGAACAGTTCCGCCGAGCAGCCGATATTGTTCGAGGTGAAAAACGGCGCCGTGCCGCTTTCGGCGCCGAAATATTCGTAGAGATAATCGCAAAGCGACTGGCTCGCGGCCGCGTACAGGTTGTCCTCCAGCGCGTTGAGCACCCGTCCGCCGACAAGGCGCGCCGCGTCTCCGCCCTGGGCGGCGGCGAGCTCGCGCACCCATGACGGGTGCGGGCGGCAATCGTCGTCGGTGAAGCACAGGAAGGCCGCGCCCGCCGCGCGCGCGGCCGCCGCGGCCGCGTTGCGCGCCGTGGCGGGGCCGGAATTATCCTGACGAATACAGGTAACCCACGGATATTCCTTGCAGATCGGCGCGAGAGGCTCGGGGCTGCCATCGTCTGTGACATAGGTGGGATAGGGGCCGCCTTCCTGCGCGGCCAGGGCCGCGAGACAGGCGCGCAGCCGGTCGGCCCTGGCGTAGCTCGGGACGATCACGGCGATTTCTGCCTTGGCGGGTATCGTGTCGGTCACCGGACCTCCCCGGGGTGATGCTGGTTCGTGTCCTGACCGTTCGGGCCGCCGCAAGTCAACGCGGAAAACCGCGGCCGGGACTTGCGCTGCCTTGGTGCCGTCACGATTTCGGTCTAGCCTGACCGCCGCGCCTTCACCCAGTCACACGCATTTCGGATCACGATGAACATTGCCCAGGAAGACGGTCGCGAGACCGCGATCATCATCGGCGGCGGCCCTGCGGGTCTCACGGCCGCCTACGAATTGCAGAAGCGGTCGGACGCGGTGCGGCCGATCGTGTTCGAGGCCGGCAACATGGTCGGCGGCATCAGCCGCACCGAGAGCCACAACGGCAACCGGTTCGACATCGGCGGCCACCGGTTCTTCACCAAGGTTCCCGAGGTGGAGGCGATGTGGCACGAGGTGCTGGGCGACGATTTCATCACCCGCCCGCGCCTCAGCCGCATCTACTACCGCGACAAGTTCTATGCCTACCCGCTGAAGATCTTCAACGCGCTCGGCAATATCGGCCCCTACGAGGCGGGGCGGATCCTGCTCAGCTACGCCAAGTGGAAGGCGAGGCCCTCGAAGACCGAGGACACGTTCGAGGAATGGGTCATCAACCGCTTCGGCGGGCGACTCTACATGCATTTCTTCCGTTCCTATACCGAGAAGGTCTGGGGCATCCCGCCGCGCAACATCCGCGCCGACTGGGCGGCGCAGCGGATCAAGAACCTCTCGCTGCCGAAGGCGGTGTGGAACGCGCTCACCGGCGCCAACGACACGGCGAGCCTGATCGAGGAGTTCAAGTATCCGCGCCTCGGCCCCGGCATGATGTGGGAGCGCACCGCGCAGCGCGTGCAGAAGGCCGGCGGCTCGGTGCTGCTGAACTCGGGGGTGACGCGGGTCTATCGCGACGGCGACCACGTGACCGGGGTGGACGTGCGCTCCTGGGACGGCGATGTCGAGCACACGCCGGTCACCGGCCATGTGCGGGGCGATCACTTCGTCAACACGATGGCGCTCAGGGATCTCGTCCATTCCTTCGATCCGCCGCCGCCGGAGCACGTCGTGGAGGCCGCCGACCGGCTGAAATACCGCGACTTCCTGATCGTGACGCTGGTCCTGAACCGCGCCGACCCGTTCCCGGACAACTGGATCTACGTCCATTCGCCGAAGGTGAAGGTGGGCCGCATCCAGAACTTCCGCGCCTGGTCGCCGGAGATGCTGGCCGATGCCGACACCTCCTCGATCGGGATGGAGTATTTCTGCCAGATCGGCGACGGGCTCTGGGACATGGCGGACAGCGACCTGCGCGACCTCGCGGGTGCCGAGCTCGAGACGCTGGGTCTCGCCGAGGCCGGCGACGTGGTCGACGCGGCGATCATCCGCCAGCCCAAGGCCTATCCGGTCTACGACGCGGAATACCAGGAGGCGCTCGAGGTCGTGTCGGACTGGCTGAAGACGCTGAAGAACTTCCAGACCGTCGGCCGGAACGGGCTGCACCGCTACAACAACCAGGACCATTCGATGCTCTCGGCGATGCTGGCGGCGCGCAACATCCTGGGCGAGTCCCACGACGTCTGGACCGTCAACGTGGAGCGGGCCTACCACGAGGATTTCGAGGTCAAGAAGGAGGACCGGACGATCGACGACGCTGCCTGAGGCGGCGTCCGGTCAGCCGATCAGGCGCACCCGCGCGTAGCCGGCCCCGGCGGCGAGGTAGTGGACCCAGAGCACCGCGAAGGCCACCAGCGCGTCGGCGAGGCTGCACCGCGCTCGGACGAGGGCCAGGAACCCCCATTCGATCCAGCCGAGCGCCAGGAGCGCCGCCAGCAGAAGCGGGAGCCCCGCCGCGGGAATGGCGAGCGCGAGCGGGAGCGCCGCGAGGCTCGCCGCCACCGCGACCACCGCCGCCTTGCCGCGGGCGCCGGCATTCAGCACATGGGCGGAGCCGCGATTGGCCGGGTCGAGCATCATCCGCGTCCAGGGCTGCGCCCGGTGGCGGTAATCGGTCCGCACGAAATCGGCCCAGCCCCATTCCTTGAGATGCGTGCAGCGCAGGTGGGGGTCGAGCACGACCGGCCGGCCGAGCCGGGCGAGACGCAGGCCGAGCCCGACATCCTCGATCATCTCGTCCTCGGAGCGGAACCCGTCCGCGGCCTCGAAATCGGCTCGCCTGAGCGCCCCGCAGCCGGTCCAGAAGGTGGAGGCCGCGCCCGGCTGGCGCTGGTGGACGTGGTGATGCAGGAGGTTGCGGATGCGGCTGACCCGCGCCGGCGCCGGCGGCGCATCGTCGTAGCTGCCGAAGAGGCCGGCATGGCCGGGATGGGCGGCGAAGAACCGCTCGATCCGGCCGCGCACGTCGGGATGCACCACGACGTCGGAATCGACGAAGAAGAGCAGTTCCCCGTCCGTCGCCGCCACGCCGGCATTGCGCGCCCGCGCGGCGCCGTGGTTGCCGCCGGGGCGGAGCGGCTCGACGCCGCGGCTGCGCGCCCGCTCGACCGTGGCGTCGGGGGAGCCGTCATCGACGACCACGATCTCTCCGGTCGAGAAGCCGGCCTCGAAAAGCCCGTCGAGACAGGCACAGATCGTGCTCTCTGCCCGGTAGGCGGGAACGACGACCGAGATCTTCAAGGGCGGGCCTCCTCGGTGAGCTGGCGCCGGCGGGAGCGATCCTTTGCCCCGGTCTTGCCCCGTTCGGCGGGGCTTGACAACCGCAGGCCGAATTCTGCCGGTCCTACGCCTGCGCCCTCCCGATCGGCGGCCCCGGTCAGGATGCGAAGACGCGCCGGTCGCCGGCATCGAGATGCTGCAGGCGGTCCATCTCGAAGGTGGCGAGGCGCGCCCGCGCGCCGCCGGGCCCGGCGAGGAAGCCCGCCATCTGCCCGAGCCCGTCGAAGACCAGGCCGGTGAGCATGGCCGGGCCGTAGCGGCGCTCGGGAAGGGCGGGACCGAAGATCGTGCGGCGCATCCTCAGATAGCGGATCGCGGGGATCAGCGGGCCGAGCCCGGCATAGACCGCCCGCTTGCCCCGCGACCAGCCCTCGGCCTCCGCGCGGCCGGCGGCGTAGAGCCGGCCGGCATCGATGCGCAGCCGCGCCGTGGCGCCGAGGCTGGACGGGTTGATGTGGCGGATGCGGGCCCCGGGCACGAAGCGGAAGCGTCCGATCTCGCCCATGCGGCGCACGATCTCGCCCTCGCGGTTGAACCAGTCGAGATAGTCCGCCGGGTCGAAGCGTTCGAGGGCACTGCGCCGGAAGGTGCCGTTATGGATGCTGACCCAGTCGATGTCGCCCTCGGGCGTCGCCTCGCTCCACTGGCTGTAGGCGAGAAGGATGTTGGACCAGCTGAGACCGGGGCGGGGATTGGCGTTGACGATCGCCGATCCGACCATGGTCACGTCCTCGGACTCGAACCCGGTCAGCACGGCCTCCGCCCAGTCGGCATCGGGGAAGGCGTGGTCCTCGATCGACCCGATGACCGGTGCGGTGGCCTCCGGCATGGCGCCGGCTGCGGCACGGTCCACGTCGGGGACCGGGCCGACGGCGCGGATGCGGAAGGCGGCGAAGGCCTCCGGCAGGCGGCCGAGATGCGCGGCGACGGTCTCGTCCGGGGCGACGAGGATCACCTCGAGCCGGTCGGCGATGGTCTGGGCCGCGAGCGCGGCGATGGTGCGGCGGATCGAGCGGTCGCCGGTGGCGCTGACGGTGACGATGCTCATCAGGGGGAGGTCGCTCATGCCGCGCGCTCCCGCTGCGCCCGCGCCGTGGCGAGGCGCGTCTCCTCGAGCAGCGCGACCACCCGCGCGCCTGCCTCGAAGCCGGGCTCCGGCGCCTCCGCCTCCCCCCTGGCCGCCGCGGCGAAGGCGCCGAGGGCGCGGGCGAAGGAGGGGTCGCGGCCGGGGCTTCTGAGATTGCCGGGCAGGAGGCCCGAGAGCGCCCGGCGGAGGCGGGCGGGGCCGCCGGCATCGCGCGGCGTGGCCAGCGGCGCCGGGCGCGGGCGGGAGAGGTCGATCGTCAGGTGACCGCGCTCGCCCAGGACCTCGACGCGGTGGGTGCCGTGCCCGCTGGTCTGGCCGACGAGGATGCCGAGCGGCGCACCGCTCTCCAGCCGGGCGGTGAGGGCGGCGGCGGTGCCGCCGGACCCCGCCGTCTGCTCGGCCACGGCGACGGAGCCGGGCGCGACCGGGCTGCCGGCGAGGAAGGGCGCGATGTCGAGATGGTGGGTGGCGAGATCGGTCAGCGCGTCGCCGCCGGCGCCCGCCTCGGCCTTCCAGCCGGGCAGGGCGCGGGCGGCGGAGGTGAAGGTCGTCTGCACCGCCCGGATCGCGCCGAGCTCGCCGGCGGCGATCCGGGCACGGGCGTCGCGGTAGAGCGGATGGTGGCGGAAGTTCAGGCCGACCATGCCGATGCGGCCGGCCGCGTCGCGCGCCGCGATCATCCGCTCGGCCTCCCCGGAGGTGAGGGCGAGGGGCTTTTCCACGTAGACATGCGCCCCGGCCTCGAAGGCGGCGATGGCGGCGGGAGCGTGGAGCCGCGGCGGCAGGCAGATCACCGCGGCGTCGATCTCGCCGAGCTCCAGCGGCCGGCGCCAGTCGGCGTAGAGCGTGGCGCCGGGCAGAATCCGCGCCATGGCCATGCGGTTCGCGGCATCGGTGTCGGCGAGCGCGGTAACCGTGACGCCCGGCAGGTCCGCCAGTACGGGGCCGTGGAAATAGCCCGCGATGCGGCCGCAGCCGAACAATCCGACCCTCAGCGCCATGTCTCGCCGTCCTCTATCGGGGAATCGCGGCGCTTATCGCCCGGCCGGGCGGGGGGACGCAAGGCGGCGCGCCGCAGCGTTTCCGCGTGGGCGGCCTCGATCCGGTCGAGCTGGGCGGCGCGGGAATAGTCGCGCAGCGCCACCGCGCGACCCGCCCGGCCCATCGCCTCGGCCCGGCCGCGATCCGACAGAAGGCGGTGAAGGCGCTCCGCGAGCGCGGTCGGCGCGCGCGGCGGGACGAGGTAGCCGGTCTCGCCGTCGCGCACGATGTCGGACTGGCCGCCCATGTCGGAGGCGATCACGGCGGTGCCGCGCATCATCGCCTCGGTGGTGACGTTGCCGAAGGGCTCGTGCCAGAGCGAGGGGACGACCTGCACCCAGGCATCGCCGATCTCGGCCTCCATCGCGGCCCGCGGATGATGACCGAGGAAGGCGACGCGATCCCCGAGCGGCGCGGCGAGGGCGCGCAGACGCGCCTCCTCGGGGCCGGTGCCGAGGATCTTCAGCCGCGCCCCGGGCAGGCGGGCGGAGAGGGTGCGGAAGCCTTCGAGCAGGGTCTCCACGCCCTTCTCGCGCGACAGCCGGCCGGCATAGACGGCGACCGGCGCGGCGGCGAGGGGGCCGCGGAGGGGGGCCTCGTCGATGCCGTTCGGCAGCACGCGCACATCCGGCCAGCCCTCGGTCGCGAACATCTCCGCCATGCGCCGGCTGAGCGTGGCGGTGGTGGTGATGTGGGCGCGCCAGCGGCGCAGGAGCGCGAGCTGGGCCATGGTGGAGACCCAGGTCCGGGGCGCGAGGCAGCCCGAGGCGAGGCAGACGCGGCCGGCCGGGTCGTGGCAGACCGATCCGTCGGGACGCAGCTTCATGCCGTTGGGGCAGATCGCCTTGTAGACCGCGGCCTGGAACAGCACCGGCAGGCCGCGGAGCACCGGCAGGATCAGCGGCGAGAGCTGCCAGAGGAACATGCGGATATGGACGAGGTCGGGCGGATGGGCGCGGAGTTCGGCCCGCAGGCGTCGCGCCGCGTCGAGGTTCGCGGTCTGGGTCAGGACCTGGCCGAGATCGGTGCGGCCGCGGCATGCGGCGTCGGCCTCGAGCGGGAAGCCGCCTACATTGTCCACGTCGGAGGAGAACAGCCGCACCCGGTGGCCGCGGGCGCGGAGCCCGTCGCGGATGGCGAGCATCTGCAGCTCTGCGCCGCCGGTGGCGCGTCCGTAATCGTTGACGAGGAGGATGTCGAGCTTGCGGGTCAAGAGCGGCGCCTGGACTGGATCGGGCCGGGGACCGGCGACCGGCAGACCCTGCCACGGGAGCCGGGCCGGCCGGAAGCGGTTTTCGCGGAAAATGCGCGGGCCCCGCGGGCCGGCGCCGGATTGCGGTCGCGCCGGGCGCGGGTGGCTGGTAAGGGCCGCGCAGTCCATGCTGGGGAACGCCGATCGTGTCGTCGGGGGAGGGAGTCTTGCACGGCCGGGGCGGCGCCCTTGGGCGGGCGGTCTCGGTCGTCTTCTCGCCCGACCCGCCGGCGCGGATTCGGCGGCCCGCCCGGCACGCGGCCTTCGCGCTCTTCGTCCTCGTCACGGGCCTGCTGCTCGTGGTGCACGAGCCGTGGCGGGACGAGGCGCAATCCTGGCTGCTGGCGCGGGACGCCGATCCCTGGACGCTCCTGAGCTACCTCGCCGGACACGAGGCGACGCCCGTGCTGTGGCACCTCATCAACATGCCCTTCGCCCAGGCCGACTTCCCCTTCGTGACCCAGCGGCTGATCAACGCGGTCTTCGTGATCGCCGCGGCCTGGCTGGTGTTGTGGCGGGCGCCGGTTCCGCCCTGGGTGCGGCTCGGCGTGGTCTTCTCGGGCTACCTGATCTTCGAGTACAACGCCGTGGCGCGCTCCTACGCGCTGGGCGCGATGCTGCTGTTCCTGGCGCTCGCGCTGGACGCGGCGCGGGCGCGGCGGCCGGTGCTCTACGGGGCGGTGCTGGGGCTGTTGGCGAATACCCATGTCTTCGGGCTGCTGCTCGCCTTCGGGCTTGGCCTCGGCTGGCTCCGCGATCTGCGGCGGGGGAACCGGGCGGCGATCCTGGCGGGGATGGCGGTGGCGCTGGCGGCGGGGCTGCTGGCGGTCTGGCAGATCCTGCCGCCGGACGACAATCTGCGCAGCGTCACCGCCGGCGGCGGCGTGGTCCCGCCGCAGGGGCCGAACTGGCCGCGGGCGCTCTATGCGGCGGGTCTGGCGCTGGCGCCGGACTTCTGGAAGGCGCAGCCCTTCGGAGCCACCTCGCCCGCCGGTCTGGCCGGGGTGGCCGGCATCTGGCTGATCCTGCTCTGGCGCATTCGCGCCGTGCCGCGGGGCGCGGTCCTGGTGCTCGTCATGGCGACGGGGATGATCTATCTCGCGCTCTTCGAGCGGCGGATCGACGCCCGCCATGCCACCCATCTGATGCTGGCCTATACCGGCGCCCTCTGGCTCGGCGGGGCGACGATCTGGCGGGGCCGCCTGGCGATGGAGATTCTCCACCGGACGGTCCTGGCGGGCGTCCTCGGCCTGTCGTCAATGTCGGGTCTCTACGATGTCTATCGCGATGTCGGGAACGCCTATGCGCCGGGACGGGGCATGGCGCTATACATCCGGGAGGCGGGTTTGACCGACCGGACGATCGTCGCGGACCGGGCGCCGCAGGGCTCCGCGGTGCTGCCCTATCTGCCGGGGACGCGGCTCTACTATCCCGCGCTCGACGAGTTCGGGACCTACATCATCTGGCGGGGCGGGCTCTCGGAGGAGCCGACCGGCCAGGCCCTGCGGGCCGAGATCGCCGCCCTGGGCCTCTCCCGGCCGCTGGTCCTGACCGAGCGGCGGCTCGACGATGGCGGGCTGCGGCTGCTGCATCGCGAGCGATCCCTCGGCGGGAGCCTGTTTCTCTACGCGCCCGTCCCGGCTCCCTGAGCCGGGGGCGCGCCCGGCGGATCGCGTGTTGCCCCGGCGGCCGGCAGGCGCCATGCAGGGCCGGCCGCGCCGGATTCCGGCCCGGCACGGGATGCAAGCTCGCGGAGAGGGAATGACCGGCTCGGGAAAGGCCTATCTCGCCGGCGCGCTCGGCACGATGTCGTCGCGGGCGGCCAGCATCGTCGCCGGCGTGCTGTCGCTGTGGTTCCTGACCCGCATCCTCGGCACCGAGGCCTTCGCCGGCTACAGCGTGGCGATGTCGGTCGTGGTGCTGCTCGGCTATTCGGTGGGGCTCGGGATCGAGCGCAGCCTGCTGGTGCGGATCGGCGAGCTGGAGCCCGACGGGCGGACGCTCGCCGGCGGGCGGCTGCTGCGGGCGAACCTGATCTCGGCCGGATTCCTCGCCGGGATCGCGACGCTGCTGACCGTGGCCGTGCTGCGGGACGCGACCGGGCCACAGGAACGCTTCACCCTCTATCTCGCGCCGGTGATCCCGGCCACGGCGCTCTCGCTGGTGCTCATGGTCTGGTACCAGGCGAACCACCGGGTTGGCATCAGCCAGGCGATGTTCGGCGTCAGCGACGCGGTCAGGAGCCTGTGCTTCGCGGTTGCGTTCGGGCTGGGGCTCGGCGTGCCCGGGGTGGTCGCCGGGGCGATCCTCGGCGCCGCCGCTCCGGCACTCCTGCTGGCGCTCGGCGCCCTCGGGCGGGCGGGGCGCGAGACCGGGGGGCTCGCCCGCTCCGACCTGGCGCAGGGGCTGCAATTCGTGCTGATGCGGCTCTCGACCATGGGGCTGCAGCATATCGACATCATCGCGCTCGGAGCGCTCGGCAGCGTCGTCGGCACGGCGCAATACGCGGTGGCGAAGCGCGTCGCGGTTCTGGTGCAGAGCGGCCAGTCCGCCTTCGCGCCGACCTTCATCCCGCGGGTGCGGCGCCATTTCGCGCAAGGGCGCGAGGAGCTGGCCGAGCGCGAATACCGCACCGCGCGGGTGATCGGCTTCGCCGCCTCGCTCCTGCTGGCGCTGGGCTTCGTGCTGCTCGGCGAGCCGGTGCTGGTGCTCTTCGGGAATTTCGGCTTCGGCTTCGACGCCTTCATGCTGCTCACCGCCGCGCATCTGCTGACCGTGGGCTTCGGCTTCCACGCCGCGTTCCTGTCCATGACGGAGGATATCGGCTGGTCGACGGCAAACAGGATCGTCAGCGTCCTCGTCTTCGCGCTCTGCCTCTTGGCGCTGGTGCCGCGGCTCGATGCGCTGGGGGCGAGCCTCGCCTTCCTGATCGCCACGATCCTGCACGACGCGGCCGGCATCGCGATCCTGCGGCGGCGATTCGGAATCGTGGCGCTCGACCTTGCAGACGGGCTCGTCGTCGTCGCCTCCACGGCGCTGCTCTGCGCCGCGGGTCTGGGTGCCGTGCCGCCGCCTGCCGCCGCCGCGGGGCTTCTCACGCTGCTGGCGGCGACGGGGTGGCGGCACCGGGCGCTGTTCTCCGCGGTGCTGCGCGATCTCGCGGCGCTGGCGCCGCGGCGGCCCTGATGGGGGCGGCTGGACGCCACAGCGCCCGACGCCTAGAACGGCGCCGCAGCGACCGACGAGAGACACCCGACATGCGCGGCATCACGACAGGCGGCGGCCGGTCCGGCGGGGCGCGGACGCAAGGCGCGCCGATCCGGCTGACGATCTTGCGCGACGACATCAACTGGTCCGGCGGCACGATCCAGTTCCTGAACCTGCTGCCCTGGCTGGACCCCGACCGGGTCGCGGTGGATTTCTGCGTGCTGACTGGCCCGGCGCCGGATCGCGCGGCGTTCGAGGCGCGGGGCATCACCCCGGTGTTCTTTCCGCGGCGCTGGCACGATCCGTTCGCCCTGCGGCGGGCGGCGCGGCGGATCCGGGACCGGCGAGCCGACCTGCTGCATCTTTCGGGCGCGAGGGCGATGCTGGTGGGACGGGCCGCGGCGCGGCTGCGGCGGGTGCCGGCGGTGCTGTCGTTCAACAACTGCCTGCCCGAGCCGCGCTGGCGGCGCTGGGCGCAGAGGCGGCTCGCCGCGTCGACGGCGGCGGCCGTGGCGGTGTCGCGGGCGACCGCGGACTGGGCGGCGCGGAGCTACCGCCTGCCGCGCAGCGGGATCGACGTGCAGTACAGCACCCCCGATCTCAAGCCGTTCCTGAATGCGGATCCGGCCTGCAGGGCACGGATCCGGGCCGGACTCGGCATCGACCGGGAGGCGCGGGTGGTCGTGCAGTCGGGGCGGGTGCTGGACGCGCTGAAGGGCCAGTTCGGCATGTTGAGGGTCTTTCCCGAGGTGCTCGCCCGCGTGCCGGAGGCGCATCTCCTGATCGTGGGCGAGGGGCCCGACCTGGAGCCGGGCCGGGCGCTCGCGCGCGATCTCGGGATCGCGGAGCGCGTCACGCTGGCCGGGCGGCGGGACGACATGCCCGACCTGCTGACCGCCTGCGACGTGGCGGTGGTGCCCTCCCGCTGCGAGGAGGCGTTCGGCTACGTCGCCGTGGAAGCCTCTGCCTGCGGTCTGCCGGTGGTCGCGTTCCGCGCCGGCGGCCTGCCGGAGGCGGTGCGCGACGGAAAGACCGGGCTCCTGGTGGAGAGGGGGGACTGGTCGGGGCTGGCGCGGACCCTGGTGCGCTGTCTCGACGATGCGGCCCTGGCGCGCCGCCTGGGAGACGGCGGCCGGGTCTTCGCCGCCGCCTTCTCCCAGGAGGAGCAGGCGGAGGAATTCATGCGCTTCCACGAGGCGGTGGCGCGGGGCGAGATCATCGTGGACGGGTCGCCATGAAGGCGGTGCGCCCCGACCAGGGCCGGCTCCGGTCGAGCGGCACGACGCGGGCGGCGTCCCGGTCGAGATATTCGAGATCGAAGCCCCGGTCGGCGAAGAGCGCGAGAATCGGCGCCGGCTCGACGCCGAAATCGGGATGCAGCTCCACGATCCAGGTGTGGACGTGAGGCATCCGGTCGATCTGCGCCGGCAGGATTGCGGCCTCCGCGCCCTCGATGTCGATCTTCGCCACCGTCGCGTCGGCCATGATGCTCGGCAGGGTGAGCCCGTCGCGGGTGACAGCGCCGCCGGCGTGGATGCGGCCGCAGCTCGAGGCGGTGAAGGAGACCGGCCCGTCGGTTTCGGTGACGGCGACCTCGACGATCCGCGCCTCGACGCGGTTCAGGGCCAGGTTGGCCTCGATGACGGCGCAGTTCGACGGCACCGGATCGACGATGGCGAGTCGGCTGCCGGGGCCGGCCGCGGCGGCGAGGACGAGCGCGTAGAGCCCGTGATAGGCGCCGGCGTCGATCATCCGCTCCTCGCGGCCGCCGACGCGGCCCGCGATCCACTCGAACTCGGCCAGCAGATGCGGCGCGAGCGGACGGTACCATTCCACCGCCTGCGGCGTGGCGAAGAGGAAGCGGATGTCGTGACCGGCGATGGAGAGCGTGTCGATCGTGGGCCGGAAGGCCAGGAAACGATCCGCGAGCTGGCTGCGGATCTGGCGGAGTTTCGTGGACGTGCGTCCGGGCATGGCTATCTCGCGGCGGGACAGGCCGGGCCGTCGCGCCGGGCGCGGACGGACTTCGGCGGGAAGAGGGCGAGCGGCGGGAAGGGAGCAGGCGTCATGGCACTCGCGACTGGTTCGGGATCGGTCGCCCCGAGTATGGGACCGGGGCGTGCCGGGGCAAGCACAGCGCGGACCGGAACGGCATGAAGCGGGATCCGGCCGATCCGAGGTTTTCCTCCGTGCCGACCCTGTTCTTCGGGATCGGCGCGCAGAAGGCGGGCACCACCTGGCTGCACCGCTATTTCCGCGCGCATCCCGAGATCGCGACGCCGGCGCTGAAGGAGACGACCTACTGGACCTACGTGGACCTCGGCCGGCCGCATGGCTGGGCCCGGAAGAGGGCAGAGCGGTTCGGAGCGGGGCCGGGATTGCTGCCGACGCTGCTGCGCCGGGTGGGCTCGCCGTTTCCGTCGCTGCGCCCCGAGGAGATGCAGCTTCAGGCGCGGATGCTCGACGCGCCCCCGGCGCGCCACGGGCGCTACGCCGACCTGCTCTTCCACGGCCATCGCGGCGAGCCGGCGCTGGGCGAGATCTCGCCGAACTACGCGCTTCTCGACTCCTCGACCTTCGCGGAGATGGCGGCGCTCTCGGAGGGGACGCGGTTCTTCTACATTCTGCGCGATCCGGTGGCGCGCACGCTTTCGGGCCTGCGGATGGCGCTCGACCACGGCTGGCTCCGCGACGGCGCCGGCACGCTCGACGCGGCCATCGGCGCCGCGCTCGAGGATCCGGAGGGCGATTTCGCGATCCGGTCGTCGCGCTACGACACCGCGGTGGCGCGGCTCGAGGCGGTTGTGCCGCGGGAACGCATCCACATGATGTTCTACGAGACGCTGTTCGACCAGGCGACGATCGACGGGCTGACCGACTTCCTCGGCGTCGGCCGGCACCCGGCGCAGACCGAGCGGCGCGTGCTGCGCGGCCGGAAGACCAGGGAGCGGCCGAGTGCGGAGCGGATCGCGGCATTGCGCGCGGCGCTCGCCCCGGTCTACGACTTCGCGGCCGAGCGCTTCGGGGAGGCGGTGCCGCCCGGCTGGCGGCTCTGAGCCGGGATCAGGGCGCGGCGGGTTTCACCCACATCCGCGTGTCCCAGAGGAAATCGGTGGTATGGATCGCCCGCCACCGCCCGAGCCGCTCCTGCAGGGCGCGCCAGCCGTCGTCGAGCGGCGCGTCGCGCCGGATGCGCAGGGTGGTGTGCCCGCCCTCGAAATCGTTCGGCAGGTAGCGGTTCGCCCCGTCCAGCACGAGAAGGCCCATCGGCTTCAGCTTCTCGAGGGAGCGTTCCGCGCAGCGCATCCGCATCTGGCCGTCGACGATGACCGCGTCGAGGGAGCCGTCGGGGACCGCGTCGATCGCCCCCGCATAGGGGCTCGCCTCGGGCTCGCGCATCTGGCCGCCGGCGGCGGGGATGAGGCGGTAATCGACCTTGTGGCCGAGGCGCTCGCGTTCGAGCCTGCGGCTCACCTGGGCGTGCCATCCGGGGTCGTGCTCGATGCTGGTGAGCGCGCCGACGCGGCGCGCGAAGAAGAGCGTGCTGCGCCCCGAGCCCCATTCGAAGACCGCGTCGGTCGGGCGCAGCCAAGCGTTCAGCAGGACGCTGGCATTGGCGGCCATGACCGGCGTGTCGGGATAGGTGCGCTGGAAGTGCCGCTGGACGAGATAGCGCCAGAGATGGCGCGGAGGCAGGTCGGAAAGCTGGACCATGTCAGCAATTCTCCGCCTTGCTTATGGCCTGCGCCTCCGCGCGCCCGTGGGGGCCGTTCAGGACCTGATCGTAGATGTCGCGATATGCGCGGGCGAGGTCCGGCCAGTCCAGTCCCTCCCAGTCCACCCCCTGCGGGCGCGGCGCGCGCGCCCAGTCGAGCGCGGCGGCGAGGTCGGCGGCGGCGATCTCGCCCTCGAAGAGGCGCACCCAGTCCGGCCCGAAGCGCTGCCGCAGTTCGGGCATGGAGCCGGTGCCGGGCACGAGCACGGGGCGGTCGAAGCCGAGCGCCAGCAGCGCCGCGCCGGAATTCAGGATCCGCCGGTAGGGCAGGACCACGAGGTCGCAGGCGTTGAAATGCAGCTGCGTCTCGGCGAAGGGGACCCAGCCGAAGCGCAGGTCGATGCCGGTTGCGCCGCGGGCACGGTCGCGGATCTCCTCGGCCAGCGCCTCGTCCCAGACCTTGCCGGCGACGAGGAGCTGCGCCTCGGGATGCGCCAGGGCGCGGAACGCCTCGACCAGTTCGGGCACCGACTTGTAGGGCCGCACGAGGCCGAAATGCAGGATCACCGGACGGTCGGGATCGAGACCGAGGCGCGCGCGCGCCTCCGCCTTCGTGGTGTCGTTGGGATAGACGCTGCGGAAGGAGCCGTGCGGGACGACGTATCCGGGGGTCGCGGCGAGCGCCGGCCAGTGGCGGCGCGCGAGGTCGCGGCCGGTCTCCGTAAGGCTGACGAAGGCATCGACGCGAGGCGGCAGGTAGCTCCAGAACCATCGTTCGAGGGCGGGGTGCAGGCCGTCATGGCTGCCGAGATCGTGGACCGTCCAGATCACCTTGATGCCGCGCAGGGCGGCCAGCGCGAGCAGCAGCCGCATCGCCAGCGTCTCGGCGGCGCTCTGCCAGCGGCGGCGGGGAAAAAGCACCGTGTCGGGGTGGTGCAGGTGCCAGATGTCGCAAGGGCGGGTCGCCGCGCGCCACCAGGTCCAGTCCGCGACCTCGACGTCGAGGGCGCGCATCTCGTCGTAGAGAAGCGCGGTGAAGGGGTTCTGGGCGCGCCGCAGATAGGCCGGGAGCGCCAGCACCCGCACCGGGCCCGCGCGGCGGCTCATCTATAGGTGTTCCAGCCGCCCACCGAGCCGCCCGACAGCGCCAGCCGCGCGCCGCGGAGCGCGAAGAGATGCGCGCGGAACGAGCAGAGCCAGACATAGGGGAGCTGGAACCACTTCACGCCGTAGCGGCCGGCATATTTCAGCGAGCGCTTCACGTCGGACCAGCAGGAGCCGAGCACCAGATAGGCCATCCAGAGCGCGGGATACTTCACCATCCAGCCGTTCCGCGCCTCGGGATGGAGCTGGCGGTAGCGGGTCATGGAGAAGCCGATATGGCGGCGTTCCTCGCGCACCATGTCCCAGCCGGTGAAGGCGTGGTAGGCGATCATGCCGGGCTCGAACCGCAGCTCGAGCCCCGCCGCCTTGATGCGGTCGGAATGGGGCTCGGAGCCGAACGGCCCGACCTCGTTGCTGAACGGGTGGTCGAGGAGCACCTGCCGGCGGAAGCCGCCGTTGTTGTTGGAGATCGTTGAGGTCACGCCGGCATCGCCCACGTCGACATAGGCGCGGTCGATGACGGCGAAGACGCGGCTGAGAAGCGAGGTGCCCTCGTAGAAGGTGCGCCCGCTGATCGTCGCCGCCTGGGGATTGGCCTTCCAGTGGTCGTGGACGGCGCGCCACCAGCCGGGGGCGGGACGGCAATCGGCGTCGAGGATCACCACGAAATCGGTGGTCGCAGCCTCGGCGCCGGCGTTCTTCAGCTCGAAGGAGCTCTTGCCCGGCGTGGTGACCAGCCGGAGCTGCGGCGCGATCTCGGTGAGGTCGGAGGGGACGTTGCGCTCCTCGCTCTCGGTCTCCACGAGCAGGATCTCCACCGGCTCGCGGAACTCCTGCTCGGCGAGGTGCCGGAGCGTCACCCTGAGCTTGTCCCAACTCGCGGAATCGCCGACCTTGTGGTCGAGGACCGTCACGATGGACGCCACGGCTTCGGTCATGGCTCGGTTTCCTATTCCATCCGGGATCGTCAATGGCGCTAGCAGACCGGGTGGACGATCCGCAAGCGCGCCTGTCACTCTCCGCCGACGAATCCGGGGCGCTCCCCGAATGCGCGGCTGCCGTCAGGATTGCCTCAGATGGTCGGAAAGTCGCAAGGCCAGGGCCGCGATCGTGAGCGTGGGGTTCGCCCAGCCGCCCGTGGGGAAGACGGAACTGCCCAGAACATAGAGATTGTCCATGCCGTGCACCCGCAGGTTTCGGTCGACCACGCCCAGGCGGGGATCGTCGTGCATCCGGGTCGTGCCCATGTGGTGGCGTCCGCCGGTCATGCTGAGCGGATAGCCTTGCCGGTCGCGGCTGTCGTCGTAGACGAGCCGGCCGATCCCGGCGCTGCCGATGGCCGCCGCGAAGGCGTGGCGGAACCGGTCGAGCGCCGCCCAGTCGCAGTCGTTCAGCCGCCAGGCGATGTCGGGGAGGCGCTGGCCGAGCGCGTCGCGCGCGCGTCCGAGGGTCACGCGGCTGTCGGGCCGCGGCGTCGCCTCGAGACAGATGCGGAGGGCGGCGCGGGGACGGGGGGCGAGGGCGCCCGAGACGTGGCCGGCGAGCGTGGCCAGCGCCGCGGGGGCGGAGCGGACGAGGTCGAGCGCGCTGCGGCGCAGATCGGCGTCGCGCAGCCGCTCGCCGCGGGCCAGCTCGGCCAGATGGACCACCGCCTTGCCGCCCGGCGAGACGTAGCTCCGGGAGAGCTGCCAGGCCTCGCGGCGGACGAAGTAGCCGACGCAGGCGGGAAGAGCCTCGCGGCGCCGCAGATCGGGGTCGAGGGTGAAGACGGCATGGCCACGCGGGCCCGCCGCCGCCTGCTCGAAGGTCTCGATCACGTGCGGGCCGCGGCCATGGGCGGGCTCGGAGGGATCGAGCCAGGCGGGCATCAGGTAGGGATGGTCGATGAAGTAGCGCCCGACGACGTCGTGGGCATTGCCGATCCCGGCCGGCGAGCGGTCGGTCGAGGCGAGCATCAGCCTGGGGTTCTCGATGCCGCCGGCGGCGAGGACGAGGCGGCGGGCGGTGCAGCGTCCCCGTCGGCCGTCGCGCGTGGCGAAGCGGATTCCGGTGGCGCGGGCCATGCCGGCCTCGGTCTCCACCGCCGTCGCCGTGGTGTCGAGCAGGATCGTCACGTCGGTGGCCCGGGACAGCTCGTCGCGCAGCGCCGCGCCGATGTCGAGCGGCTGCGCGAAGCCGATGGCGGCGGCGGCGATCTCGCCGCCGGCAATCGGCGGCAGCGGGCCGGCGCGCCGTTCGAGCGCGGCGACATCGAAGGCCGCCGGGTCGCAGCCGAGGCGCCGGGCGGCCCGGGCGTAATGGCCGTCGAGATCCGACCGCGCGATCGGCCAGCCGCTATGGGGAAGGCCCGGGCGCGCCTCGAAATCGACGGGCTCCAAGGGCACGCATTGCCCCGCCCAGCGGGTCGTCGAGCCGCCGTAGATCCGGTGCCGCGAATGGGTCGGAAGATGGGTCGGCGCGCCGTGGATCGTTCCGCGGTTGAGGAGCTGGGCGTCGCGGGAGGGCGCGAATCCCCCGCTCTCGACGATGACGATCCTGAACCCGCGGCCCATCAGTTCATGCGCGAGCAACAATCCGGCCGGCCCCGCCCCGACGACGAGGAGATCGGCCTCAAGCGGCTGGCCGTCCCCGATTTCCAGTGCCGACACGAACATGCGATACCCCTCGTAAGGCGAAGAATGGCAAAATCGTCTTGACGTCGAGCTAGGCCCGGATGGGGGGATGGAACAGCGCCGTCATGCGGTATGAGACGCGGAAACCTTTGGCGGAGACGAGATTGACCGAGAATCCGGCCATCGACGTGGTGGTTCCTGCCTACAATGCCGGCGGCTATATCGACCGCTGCCTCGACGGGCTCCTCAGTGCGGGCTTCGCGCGATCCGAGGTCACCGTCGTCGACGACGGCTCGACCGACGACACCGCGGCGCGCTGCCGGGCGCGGGGGATCGAACCGCTGCGGCTCGACCGCAACAGGTCGGCCTCGACGGCGCGGAACGCCGGTGCGCGGCAGGGGAGGAGCGCGGTGGTGTTCTTCGTCGATGCCGACGTGGTGGTCGGGGAGCGCGCGCGGGCGGTGCTCGAGGAATTCTTCCGGCGCCATCCCGGCCACGCGGCCGTGTTCGGCACCTATGACGACAGCCCGGCCGATCCGGGGCGGGTGAGCCGCATCCGCAACCTGCTGCACCGCCACGTCCATATCAGCAACGAGGGGGAGGCGATCACCTTCTGGTCGGGCTGCGGGGCGGTGCGCCGCAGCGCGTTCGAGGCGGTCGGCGGCTTCGACGAGACGGTGGCGATGATGGAGGACGTGGATCTGGGCCTCAGGCTGACGCTGCGCGGCGCGCGGATCAGGCTGCTGGCGGCGCTCGAGGGCAAGCACCTGAAGCGCTGGACCCTGTCCGAGGTCGCCCGCACGGATCTGGTCGACCGGGCGATTCCCTGGGCGCGGCTGCTGGCGCGGCCCGAAGTGCGGGATCTGCCCGACGCGCTGAACGTCAATGCGACGAGCCGCGCCTCGGTCGCCTCGGTGGCGGCCTCGCTCGCCGCGCTCGCGGCGCTGCCCTTCGCGCCGGCGCCGGCGGCGGCGGTTCTGGCGGTCGCGCTGGCGACGCTCGTTCTGGCCAATGGCGGCTTCCTCGTCTCGCTCCTGCGCGGCGGCGGGGCGGTGGATGCGCTCGCGGCGGTGCCGGTGCTCTGGATCCATTATCTCTGCGGCGGGCTGGGCTTCGCCTGGGTGCGGCTCACGGGGCCTGCGGGACCGGCCTGACCCGGCCCTGTCCCGCAGGCGGCAGGGCAGAGAGCAAAATCTCGACATCGGCGCGGCTGTAGGGTTTCGGCAGGATGCCGTCCATTCCGGCCATCAGGCATTCGACCTCGTGCTCGCGCCCGGCATGGGCGGAGACCGCGACGATGCGGCTCGGCGCGTGGCGGAGGCTCGACTGCGCCTCGCGGATGCGGCGCATCGCCTCATAGCCGTCCATGCCGGGCATCGAGACATCCATCATGATGAGATCCGGCCGCCGGCGTTCGGCCGCTTCGATCGCCTCGGCGCCGCTCGCCGCCTCGGCGATGGCGCAGCCGGACTTCGACAGCATCCGCCGGGCGATCATCCGGTTGGTGGCGTTGTCGTCCACGACGAGCACCGCCAGGCCCTTCCGGTCGGCCGGCGGGGTCGCGGGCCTTGCGGGCTCGGCGGGGGCGGGCAGCTCTGCGGCGACCGCGAGGTCGAGCGCCAGGGTGAAGGTCGACCCCGCGCCGGGGCGGCTGACGACGGTCAGCGTGCCGCCGAGCGCCTCGGCCAGGCGCCTAGCGATCGCGAGGCCGAGTCCGGTGCCCTCGTGGCGGCGCTCCGCCGAGCCGTTGGCCTGCCGGAACGCCTCGAACATGGCGGAAATCTCGTGTTCGGATATGCCGATGCCGGTATCCGCGACCTCGATCCTGAGCGCGTGCCTGCCGGAACCCGCGGCCCGCGCGGCGAGGCGGATAGAGATCGCGCCCGCATCGGTGAACTTGACCGCGTTGCCGACGAGATTGATCAGCACCTGGCGCAGGCGTCCGCCGTCGGCGAGGTAGGCGGGTGCGAGGGGGCCGGAGATCTCGAGCGCGAGGGTCAGGCCCTTGGCGCAGGCGCTGGAGCGGAACAGCGCCCGGATCTCGCCGGCCATCGCCGCGAGGTCGACGGGCGCCTGGACGATCTCGACCCGGCCGGCCTCGACCTTGGTGAATTCGAGGATGTCGTTCAGGACCGCGAGCAGCGACCGCCCGGAGGTCAGGATCGTGCCGGCGAGGTCGTCGCGGTCGCGGTCGTCGGTGCTGTCGCGCAGCAGATCGGCGGCGCCGAGGATGCCGACGAGCGGCGTGCGGATCTCGTGGCTCAGGGTCGAGATGAAGGTGGATTTCGCCGCGGAGGCGTCCTCGGCGCGCTGCCACTGGTTCCGCAGCGCGATCCGCTCGGCGCGGAGCCGCCTCAGGAGCGGGCGGAAGTTCCAGGTCCAGACGACGAGAAGCAGGGACAGGACGATGGCGACGCCGCCCTTGCGCCAGAGCTCCATCCGCGCGGCCAGCCGGTCGAGATCGGCGTTCTCGATCTCGCGGATGCGCCGGAACATCGGGCGGACCTCGAGGATCTGCCGGCCGGCCACAGCCACCTCATAGGCGGAGGGAGCCCCCCACAGGTCGTCATCGCCGGCGATGGCGGTTCCGGTCTCGATGATCCGCTCCACGGTGGGGAGCGGGCCGTAGAGCGGGCTTTGCAGGATCTCGCGGCTCTCGGGGGCCATCGCGCCCGTCGCGACGCCGGCCCGCAACGCCGCCACGGCCGCCTCCAGCGCGGGCAGGGACCGCTGCAGGCCGTTGCGGTCATCGGCGGCGAGATAGACCCCGATGGCGTCGCGGATCTGGGTGAGATAGACGAGCTGGTCGGAGGTCGTCGCGAGGATCGTGTTGAGCGCCTCGGAGACCTCGCGGCGCTCCTCGAACTCCGCCAGATAGGCGCGGTCGATGACGTAGGAGGCGAGCGTAGCGGAAGCGATCAGCCCGAGCGCGGCCAGCAGGCGCAAGCCGAGGCGGCGCGAGGAGAGTTGCGGGCGATCGCTCATCGAATCCTGCCTCCGGGACGCCTCGTCGCAGGCTAGCCGGGCATGATTAGCAACCCCTGAACGGCCGCCGGCGCCGATCGGGGCGGGGGACGGTCGGGGCCCGATCCGCCGCGGCTGCCCCGCCGGCGGCGGCCGGAGCGCCGTCGGACTCGCGACCTTCGGGCAGCGCCGGACCGTCCCGGTCGGGGCCGGATCGGTTGACATTCGCCGCGTTGCCGTTCCCCTTGAGGCCAGCGCCCCGCGAAGGGGCGGACAACGGGAGGACAGCATGACACGACTCGGACTGGCCGTCGCGGCGGCGCTCGCCCTCGGCTCGGGCGCCTCGGCGCAGAACCTGTCGATCGCGACCGGAGGCACGGGCGGCACCTATTATCCCTATGGCGGCGGCCTCGCCGAGCTGATCGGCGGCCAGATGGAGGGCGTCTCCGCCACCGCCGAGGTCACCGGCGCCTCGGTGGAGAACATGGCGCTGATCGCGCAGCAGGAGACCGACCTGGCGATCGCCCTCGCGGACACCGTCGCCGGCGCGGTGGCGGGCGAGATCGATCCCTTCACCGACCGGCCCGTGGATGCCCGCGCGCTGGCCTCGATCTATCCCAACGCGGTCCATATCGTGACGCTGGCGGACAGCGGCATCTCCTCGCTCGCCGACCTCGCGGGCAAGCGCGTCTCGGTCGGCGCCCCGGGATCGGGCACCGAGGTCAATGCGCGCACCATCCTCGAGGCCAACGGGATCACCTATGACGACATCGAGGAGCAGCGGCTGAACTTCAACGAGACCGCGGACGCGCTGCGCGACGGTGACATCGATGCCGGGTTCTGGAGCGTCGGCCCGCCGACCTCGTCGATCGTCAACCTCGCCACCACGCGCGACGTCGCGTTCGTGCCGATGAGCGACGAGGAGATCGCGGCGGCGCAGGAGCAGGAGCCGGTCTTCGCGGCCTACGATCTGCGCGCCGGCACCTACGAGGGCGTGGAGGAGCCGGTGCAGACGATTTCGATCCCGAACGTCCTGGTGGTGAACGCGGCGATGGAGGACGATCTCGCCTACCAGATCACCAAGGCGATCTTCGAGCATACCGACGAGCTCATCGCGGTGCATCCGGCGGCGAACGACACCACCGTCGAGTTCTCCGTCGGCGCGACGCCGATCCCGTTCCATCCCGGCGCGCTGCGCTATTATGAGGAGGTCGGCGCCGAGATCTCAGAGGATCAGCGGCCCTGATGGCGGGCGGGGCGGGGCGGCTTCTCGCGGCCGCCCTCGTCGCCGCAGGCCCGGCGGCGGCCGGGTCGCTGACGGTCTGGTCGGACGGGGCGACGGTCGCCGAGGCGCCGCTGCCCGAGGGCGCCGAATGGTGTCTGAGCTGGAACCATTCGGTGACCGGCGGCGCCGTCGCCGACTGCTTCGTCAACGAGGATGGGACGATGGTCCTGGAACGCTCCTACCTGCACGATTTCGCCGCCGGGCTCGGGGATGTTCCCGGCCGCGGCACGATCCGGCCGGCCGCGGAGGGCGGCTACTGGATCGAGGGAATTCACGAGGTCGTCGATCCGCTGGTGCTGCGCGTCGGCCGGCCGAGCACCGACCACCGCATCCGCGCCGGCGACACGGTGATCCCGCTCAGCCGGATCGTTCCGGGCGCGCGGGTGACGATCGGCATCGCACCGTGAGGGCGCCGGCATGAGCCATCAGGGGGACGCCCCGGCGACCGGACGCGACGGCGCCGCGGCGCCGGCGGGCGGAGACGTGACCGGCGCGCCGGGGCAGCCGCGGCCGGTCATCTGGGCTGTCGGCGCGGTGGGCGTCGCGCTGTCGCTGTTCCAACTCTACGCGGCCGGGATCGAGCCGCTCGGGCTCTTCTACCAACGCTCCATCCACCTCGCGTTCATCATGGTCCTGGCGTTCCTGATGTTCCCGCTGACCGGGAGCCGAAGGCGCGGCCTCCTCGGCTGGGCGGTGGACGCCGCCTTCATCGTCGCGGCGGCGTCGAGCGGCGCCTACATCTCCTGGAACCTCGACGCGATCTTCTCGCGCGCGGGGTTCTGGACCGAGACCGACATCTGGATGGGGATCGTCACCACGATCACCCTTCTGGAGGCGGCGCGGCGGGCGGTGGGCCTGCCGATGACGCTCATCGGGGTGGCGGCGATCCTCTACGGCTTCGCCGGCCCGCGCGGCGCGCTGCCCTGGCTCGGCGAGCAGCTTCCCGGCATCCTCGGCCACCGGGGCAACAGCCTCGACCGGCTGATCGGCCAACTCTATCTGGGCCAGGAGGGGATCTACAGCCTGCCGCTCGGCGTGGCGGCCACCTACATCTTCGTCTTCGTCCTGTTCGGCGCCTTCCTCGAAGTGACCGGGGCGGGCAAGTTCTTCATCGACCTGGCCTATGCGGCGACCGGCAAGCGGCCCGGCGGGCCGGCGAAGGCGGCGGTTCTGGCCTCCGCCGGCATGGGCTCGATCAGCGGATCGGCGATTGCCAACGTGGTCACCACGGGCTCCTTCACCATCCCGCTGATGAAGCGGCTGGGCTACAAGCCCGCCCAGGCCGGCGGGATCGAGGCCGCGGCCTCCACCGGCGGGCAGATCACCCCGCCGCTGATGGGGGCGGGCGCGTTCCTGATCTCCGAATACACGCGCATCCCCTATATCGACATCGTGCTGGTCTCGATCTGGCCGGCGATCCTCTATCTCGGCACGGTCTATCTCTTCGTCCACATCGTCGCGATGAAGCGCGGCATGGAGGGCATGCCCGTGGAGGAGCTGCCGAGCGCACGCCGCGTGCTGGCGGAGGGCTGGCAGTTCGTCATCCCGCTCTTCGTGCTCGTCTGGCTGCTGATCCAGAACTACTCGCCGATGCGGGTCGGATTCTGGGCGATCCTGTCGGTGATCGCGGTGACGGGGTTGCGCGGGGCGATCGAGCTCGCGGTGCTGGCGCCGCGCCGGGGCGAGGGCATGACCGGGGCGCGGGTGGCGGCGGCGCTGCGCCGCGGCGGGGAGACCGTCACCCGGGCGCTGATCCTCGGCTCGCGCAATGCCGTCGCGGTCTCCATGGCTTGCGCCATCGCCGGGGTGATCGTGGGCGTGGTGGGGCTCACCGGACTGGGGCTCAAGTTCTCCTCGATGATGATCGCCTTCTCGGGCGGCAACCTCGTGCTCGCGCTCGTCCTGGTGCTGATCGCGAGCCTCGTCCTCGGCATGGGGCTGCCGGTCACCGCCTCCTACATCGTGCTGATCGTGCTCGTCGGCCCGGCGCTGCACGACGAGTTCGGCGTGCCGCTCCTGATCGCCCATCTGGTGGTGTTCTGGTACAGTCAGGACTCGAACGTCACCCCGCCGATCGCGCTCGCGGGCTTCGCCGGCGCGGCGATCGCCGGATCGAAGCCGCTCGAGACGTCGTTGCAGGCGTGGAAGTTCGCCAAGGGTCTCTACCTGATCCCGCTTTTCATGGTCTACAATCCCGAGATGATCCTCGGCGGCCCGATCCTCTACGTGATCTGGACGGGGGCGATCGCGGCGCTGGCGCTGGTGGCCTTCGCCGCGGCGATCGAGGGATACCTCTTCGCCCCGATGTCGCTTCTTCCGCGGCTGGCGGTGGTGCCGGCGACGATCGCCGTCTTCAGCCCGCAATTCCCGGTGGAGGCGGCAGGGGCCGCGGCGCTTGTCGCCGTGCTGGCGCTGAACGCGGTCACGGCGCGGCGGCCGGCACCGGCGTGACATGCGCCGGCCGTCCGGCGGCGAAGCCGCGCTGGCCTGCTCGTGCGCCACCAGGCCGGCCGACCGCCCACGCCGGCAGAGCATCTCAGCCCGTCGCGTCGAGTCCGTCCCGGAATTCGTTCCAGCCCGCATCGACCGAGGAGGGCGCCTCCAGCCATGCCGTGAGCGCCTTCCCGGTCACCGGGTCGGCCGCCGGAATGGGAAGCGACATGATGAGCTTCGCCGCGGCGCGGTAGAGCGCCTCGGTCAGGAACTCCTCCCGGATGTTGTCCCAGTCGCGGCCGTCGGGATAGCCGCCGATGACGAGGATGTCTTCGGAGCCCGCGGTCATCGCATGCGAGACCCCGGCCGGCAGGACGACCACGTCTCCCGCCTCCACCCGGACACTCGTGCCGGGCTTGCCGAAAAGGGCGAGAATCCATCCGGCCCGAGGCGACGCCCAGGCATTCGTGGCTCGTCGAGTGGAAATGATTGTAGGGATAGATGCCGGGATAGCTCCAGTTGTTGAGCCACCCGTTCTGGCGGAAGCGCGCGCGGACGGCTTCCGCGCCGCCGCCCGGAATGCCGCTCCTGTGGATCAGAAGCGGAAAGCGGCTGTTCGGCGCCCTGCCGTTCGGCTTCGACGCCAGTTCCTCGATCCGTCCGGTCATCCGGTCCCCTCCGGTCATGGCCCGGCGGAGGCCACCCCTCCGCCGGTCCGCCCCTCGATCAGTTTCCTCCCCATGCCTCGGGGTAGTTCTCCATCTCCTCGCACCCGCACATGGCGTAATGCAGCGGCGGCATGGCCGGGTTCACGTACTGGGAGAGGGTCTCCTCGGTGATCGCGGGCTGCGGGAGCACCCATTCGGGGCCCGGGACCGGTTCGCCTTCGATGACCCGGGCGGCGGCGATGACCGCGGTGCGCCACTGGAAGGTGGGATAGGTCGGCGCGATGGCCGTCATCCCCTCCTCCTGCCATTTCCTGAGGAAGTCCTGCTGGTCCTCGCCCACGAAGACCGGGATATCGTAGCCCGAATCCTGGAACGCCTCGATCGCGGCCACGGCGGTGGCGCCGGCATCCATCCACACGGCGTCGATGTTGCCGCGCATCAGGTAATCCTCGACGATGGATTTCGTCCTGGCGTTGTCGCCATCGGTGAATTCGGCGCCGACGATGTTCATGCCCGCATCCTCGAGGATTTGCCGGCCGGCCGAATAGCGCGTCTCGAGCACGTCGACGCCCGGCAGGATGCGCAGCATCAGCACGTCCGAGCCCGCCTCGACCTGGTCGGCGATGAACTCCGCCCCCTGGATGCCGAAGCCGTATCCGCCGACAGGGTGAACGAACGTCACCGGGCAATCGGTGTTCACGCCGCGGTCGAAGACGATGACCGGCATCGCCTCGCAGGCCTGCTCGACCGCCGGCGTCAACGCCGCAGTCGTGTTCGGGGAGACGATCATCACGTCGCAATCGCCGCCCGCCAACAGGTCGTTGATGTCGGCGATCTGCTTGTCGTCCGACCCCTCGGCATCGACATGGACGAAGTTGCCGATCGAGTCGTGGGTCTTCACCTCCTCGGTCATGTTGGTGAAGCCGACGACACGCCAGGGATTGTTCACGCCCGCATTCGAGAAGCAGACCGTGGCCGGCGCCTCGACACCGAGGCCGGCGGTCTCGACCATGCCCTCCCCGATATGCTGGAGCCACGGCTTGTCCGCCGGTCCGTTCGGCTCGGCCGCGAGCTGCTCGCGCTGCCGGGCGAATTCCTCGGGATTGTCGAAGCTCTGGGCGACCGCCGGGCCGGTCGCGACGATCAGCGCGGCGGCGGTCCTTGCCAGGATGGTCCTCATGAGCGTTCTCCCTTTGCGTGGCGGGGACGTGCGGGTTTCCTCCCGTCCCTCAGGTTCCCGTCCGTTCTCTCCGGTGCATCGCCAGAGCGACGGCCGCGATCAGGATCGTGCCCTGCACCACCTGCCGGACGGGTTGCGGCAGGCCGACGAAGTTCAGAAGCGTGAAGATGGCGGTCAGCGCGAGCGCGCCGCCGAGCGCGGCGGGAACCGATCCCCGGCCGCCGAGAAGCTGCGCGCCGCCGAGGACGGCCGCGGTGATCGCCTGGAGCTCGTAGCCCGTTCCGACATCGGTAGAGACCCCGGCGAAGCCGCCGAGAAGGATGCCCGCGACGGCGCCGGAGAGCCCGGAGACCATGAAGGCCGCGATCCGGACCCGGTTCACCGGCACCCCGGCAAGCCGCGCGGCGACGGGATTGTCGCCAATGGCGTGGACCAGACGGCCCAGATTCGTCCGGTGCATCGCCCAGGCGAACAGGCCGACCACGACGACCAGGACGAGGACCGAGACCGGCACGAAGCCGACGAGCGGCACGTCCCGGATCAGCTCGCGCCCGAAGACGCGGAAGCTGTCGGGCAGGTAGCCGCGCGGCGCGCCGCCCGACCAGAGAAGCGCGAGCCCGTTCAGGGTGATCATCATGCCCAGCGTCGCGATCAGAGAGGGCACTCTCAGGAAACAGACGACCAGCCCGTTGATGGCGCCGGTTCCGAGCCCAAGCGCCAGCATCAGCGGAATCACCCAGTAGGTCGCGGCGGGATCATTGTCGGTGAGCATCGACGCGCCGACGACGACCAGCGTGATCAGCGAACCGACCGAAAGATCGAAGCCGCCGGAGGTGATGACCCAGACCTGACCGGCCGCGAGCACGGCGAGCGGTGCGGCACGCTTCAGGAAGTTCATGTAGCCCGTCGGTTCCGCGAAACCGGGATTCATCGCGGTGATGGCGACGATCAGCAGGGCGAGCAGGACCCAGACCGGATTGATCCCGGGCCATTCGCGGGACCTGCGCTGCTGCCGTTCGGGCGCGGCGGGGCCGGTCATGCCACGACCCTTTGCGACCGGATCGCATAGAAGGCGACCGCGGCGACGATGATGACGCCCCGCAGCACCTGCTTGGCGAAGGCATCGACGCCGGCGAGATTGAAGACCGAGTCGATCAGCGAGAAGATCAGCATCCCCGCCATCGTCCCCCAGATTCCGCCTCTTCCGCCGGCGAGCACGGTGCCGCCGATGACCACCACGGCGATGCTTTCCAGATCGTAGACCCCGTCCGCCCCGATCCACGGCGCGCCCGACCGCAGGCGGCTGGCCAGGTAGAGGCCGGCCGTCGCCGCGCAGAGCGAACAGACGACATGGGCGGCGACCACGACGCGCCCGGTCTTGATCCCGGCGAAGCGCGCGGCCTCCGCGTTGCCGCCGACAGCGTAGATGTTCGAGCCGAAGCCGGTGAAGCGAAGCACGGCCCACGAGAGCAGGGCGAGGAGCGCCAGGAAGACGAGGCCCACCGGGACGCCGAGAATCCTGCCGTAGGCGAAGATCTGGAACGCCGCCGGCACCTCGCCGGCGAAGTTCGACACGAAGGCCGACAGGCCCCCCTGGATGACGAGCGACATGCCCAAAGTCGCGATCAGCGGATTGACCTTCAGCCCGGCGACGATCAGCCCGTTGAGAAGCCCGACGACCGCGCCGAGCAGCAGCGCCGCGAGAATCGCGGGCAGGATCATGGCCGGCGAGCCGCCCATGACGACCGAGGCCAGCACCGCCGTGGCCGAGATCAGGCTCGCCACGCTCAGGTCGATGGAGGCGACGAGGATCGCGAAGGTCTGGCCGATCGCGGTGATGCCGAGCGCGATCGACCGGCCGAGAATCGTGGTCAGGTTGTCGAGCGTCAGGTACTGCGCCTGTCCGGTGCCGAGCGCGACTGCCGCGTAGATGCCGAAGGCGCAGGCCAGAAGGATGACCGGCGCCCATCTCTCGAACCGGAGGCCCGTCGCCGGTCCCGTTTCGGCGCTCTCGCTCATGCCGCGCCGCTCGCGTCATCGGTGGCGGCGTGCATGACCTCCCGCTCGCCGGCACCCCTCGGGAACTCGGCGGCGATCCGGCCCTGCTGCATCACCACGATGCGGTCGGCCGCGCCGATCACCTCCGGCAGGTCGGAGGAGATCATCAGGATGGCCGCGCCGTCCCGCGCCAGGTCGCGCATCAGATGATAGATGCCGGCCTTGGCGTTCACGTCGATGCCGCGCGTCGGTTCGATGAAGATCAGCAGTCGCGGGTTCATCGACAGCCACCGGGCGACGATGACCTTCTGCTGGTTGCCCCCGGAAAGGCCGCGGATCTCCTGGTCGTAGGATGCCGCGCGGATGTCCATGCGGTCGAGCAGGGCGTCGATCCGCCGGAGATCGGTCCCCGCGGTCCCGCGGTGGCTCGACCAGAGCGGCGCGAAGGCACGCGGCGTGAGTATCGCGTTGTCGCGGACGGACTGCATCAGGACCAGGCCCTCGCCCTTCCGGTCGCCGGGCATCAGCCCGACACCGGCCGCTATCGCCTCGCGTGGCGAGCGAAAGGCGACGGGCTCGCCGTCGAGGGTGACGTCCCCGGCTTGGAACGGCTCCTGCCCGAAGATCGCCATGGCGAGCGCCACCCGGCCCGCACCCTGCACGCCGGCCAGTCCGACGATCTCGCCCGCCCGGACCCTCAGGTCGATGTCCCTGAGGCGCGCGGTGCGCCCGCCCCTGACGATCAGCACGGGACCGCCGATCTCGGCCTCGGTCGCCGGCGGCGCGTAGAAGTCGCCGACATCGCGGCCGACCATGGCCCGCACGATCGCGTCGGCCGCCGGCACCTCGTCGAACCGCGCCGCGACCTCGCCGTCCTTCAGCACCGTCACGCGGTCGGCGAGCCGGGCGATCTCCCGCATCCGGTGGGTGATGTAGACGATCGCGACGCCCGTTTCGCGCAGGGCGTCCACCGTGCGGAAGAGTTCCTCGCATTCGGCCTCGTCGAGCGCCGCCGTCGGTTCGTCCATCACGATCACGCGCGCGTCGAGCGAGAGCGCCTTCGCGATCTCGACCATCTGCCGGGTCGCGACGTCGAGCTCGCCCACCGCGCGGTCGGGGTCGAGTCCGGCGCCCGCCTTGAAGAGGTCGAGCACCCGCCGGGTCTCGGCGCGCATCCTGGCCCTGTCGACCAGGCCGAAACGGCCTTTCGGCTCGCGGCCGAGGAACAGGTTCTGCGCCACGCTCCGCTCCGGCAGAAGCGAGAATTCCTGGTAGATCACCGAGATCCCCGCGCGCAGCGCCTGCACGGGATGGGCGAAGTGCATCCTTTCGCCCGATACGCGCACCTCGCCCGCATCGGCGTGGTACACGCCCGCCAGGATCTTGATGAGGGTCGATTTCCCGGCGCCGTTCTCGCCCACGAGCGCCTGCACCTCGCCCGCGCGCACGTCGAAGCCGACCTCCGAAAGCGCCCGGACACCGGGAAACGACTTGCTGATGCCGCGCATCTCGATGGCCGGTGGCGTCATGCGGCCTCCCAGCTGCGTCTGATGAAGTCGTGGGAGTCCTGGAACAGCGTCTCGTGGTCGGGAAAGAGCGGGCGCCAGACCCGCGTAGCGGCGGCGAGTTCCGGCACGCCGGTGCCGAAGGCCTCGAGGACCACGGGCCCGTCGAAGCCGATCCCCTTCGCCGCCCGGAACACGGCGGCGAAGTCGATCTGGCCACGGCCGGGAATGCCGCGATCGTTCTCCGAGACGTGGAGCACGTGCATCCGCTCGCCGATCCTGCGGATCGCCTGGCCCTGGTCGCGCTCCTCTATATTGGCGTGAAACGTGTCGTACATGATGCCGAAGGCGGGATGAGCCACCCGATCGGCATAGGCGCGGGCCTGATCCATGGTGTTCAGGAAATAGGTCTCGAACCGGCTGAGAGGTTCGAGCGCCAGCTTGCAGCCGGTGCGCCCGGCGCGCGCCGCCATGGCGCGATGCGCCTCGGCGCCGTGCCCGATCTCCTCCTCGGTGGGGCCGGCGCCGGTGAAATGCGCCATCGGCGCGTGGAACGGGCCGCCCACGGTCCCGGAGCCGAGCGCCTCGGCACAGTCCATGATCCAGTCGAGATGCGCGCGGCCGCGGGCCCGGACGCCCGGATCCGCCGAGAGCGGGTTGGCGTCCGGATCCGGCACGATCGAGGTCTGCGCCCGACCGAGGCCGAGATCGGCGAGCCGCGCGCCGAGCCGCGCATAATGCTCCGGGTCGCCCCGCATCACCGGCAGCTCGACATGGTCGTAGCCGATCCCGGCAAGGCTCTCGAGAGCCGGCAGATGCGACTCGTCGATGTGGCCGGCGAGGCAGAGGAGATTGATGCCGAGCCTCAAGGCGCGGGCCCCGGGGCGTCTGCCCGGGCCGCGGCCTTGCGGGCCGCCCGCGTGGACTGGCCGGCCGGTCGCGAAGCGATCCGGCGGGGGACGCCGATGAGGGCCGCCTCGCCACTGCCCGCCATGCCCGGCCCGAACGCTGCCATCGCTCAGATCCCGAGGAGCTTGCGGTTCGTTTCCGCGTCGCCCCCGGCGGCCGCGAAATCGTCGAACGCGCGGTCGGTCACCCGGATGATGTGATCGCGCACGAAGGCCGCCCCCTCGCGCGCCCCGTCCTCGGGGTGTTTCAGGCAGCATTCCCACTCGACGACCGCCCAGCCGCCGAAGCCCGCGGCGGTCAGCTTCGAGAAGACCGCGCCGAAATCGACCTGGCCGTCGCCCGGGCTGCGGAACCGGCCGGCGCGGTCGATCCAGGATTGGTAGCCGCCATAGACGCCCTGCCGGCCGGTCGGGTTGAACTCGGCGTCCTTGACGTGGAACATCCCGATCCGCTCGGCATAGATGTCGATGTTGTCGAGATAGTCGAGACATTGCAGCACGTAATGCGACGGGTCGTAGAGCATCCTTGCCCGCCCGTGGCCGTCGACCCGGTCGAGGAACATCTCGAAGGTGGTGCCGTCGTGCAGATCTTCGCCCGGGTGGATCTCGTAGCAGATGTCGACGCCGCTCTCTTCGGCGAGATCGAGCAGCGGTCGCCAGCGGCGCGCGAGCTCGTCGAACGCGGTCTCGACCAGACCCGGAGACCGCTGCGGCCACGGGTAGAGGAACGGCCAGGCGAGCCCGCCGGAAAAGGCGGCCATGGCGGTCAGCCCTATGTTCCGGGACGCCGCGATGACTTTCGCGATCTGGTCGGTCGCCCATGCCTGCCGCGCGGCGGGATCGCCATGCACGGCCGGCGGAGCGAAGGCATCGAAGGCCAGGTCGTAGGCCGGGTGGACGGCGACGAGCTGACCCTGCAGATGCGCCGACAGCTCGGTCACCTCGACGCCGTTCTCCCGCGCGACGCCGAGAAACTCGTCGCAATACTCCTTCGATGTGGCCGCCCGGTCGAGGTCGATCAGGCTTGCCGCGCTCGACGGTACCTGCACCCCGACATAGCCGCATTTCGCGGCCCAGCGGGTGATCGCCGGCCAGCTGTCGAACGGCGGCTCGTCGCCCGCGAACTGGGCGAGGAAGAGCGCGGGGCCCTTGATCGTCTCCATTCGTCCTCCCTCAGCGCGGTCCCGGTGGTGCCGGTCCGGAGCGCCCTGCAATCGATTACGATTCGATTCGCTCTTGTTTGCAAGGAAAATGTAATCGATTACCGGGAGCGGATCGGGAGGGTCGGATGGCGGCGAGGGCAAGGATCGCGGATGTCGCAGCGCTCGCCGGCGTATCGACCGCGACGGTGAGCCGGACCCTCTCGGCGCCCGACCAGGTCACCGAGGAGACCCGCCGGAAGGTCATGTCCGCGGTTCGACGGACGGGCTACCGGATCAACGGAGCCGCCCGCGACCTGCGCCAGCGCCGCGCGAGGTCGATCCTCATTCTCGCCCCGAACCTCGCCAATACCTTCTTCAGCCGGATCTTCGCTGCGGTGCAGGAGGAAGCCGCCGCCGCCGGTCTCACCGTGCAGATCTCCGACAGCCGGATCGAGCCCGAGAAGCTCGCGGCGCTGGCCTATGACGGGCGCGCGGACGGCATCATCCTGCTCGACGGCGGCCTCGACCCCGCGCTCGTGAACGGTTGGGACTTGCCGGTCATCCAGCTCTGCGAGTGGAACGACGCCTATCGCGCGCCCGGATTCGTCATCGACAACGCGGCGGCCGCCGGCCTCGCGGTGGCGCATCTCGCCGAACTGGGCCACCGGTCGATCTGCCATGTGGAGGGGCCGGCCGACAACATCCTCGGCGTGACCCGGCGGCTGGGGTTCGATGCGGCGGCGAGGAGGCACGGCCTGTCGTTCATCGTCCTGGAAGGCGGCTTCACGCTCGACGCCGGCGCCGACGCCGCGCGGCGCTGGTCGGTGCTGGAGGCCCGCCCGACGGCAGTGTTCTGCGCCTCGGACGAATGCGCGCTGGGCTTCGTGTCGGAATGTTTCCGCCTTGGACTCGACGTGCCTCGGGACGTGAGCGTCGTCGGGTTCGACGACATCGACTTCGCCGACCGCTTCATTCCGGCCCTGACCACCATTCACCAGCCGCGGGAGCGGATCGGACGCGAGGGCGTCCGGAAGCTGCTCGAAATGCTGCTCGGCGGCCTCCCGGGCGAGGAGGGCCTGCAAAACGTCGCCGCCCATCTCGTGGAACGCGAGACCACGGCGGCGCCCGGGAGCGGCCCGCGACCCGCCCCCGGCCGGAAGGCCGGAAACTAGCGGCGATCCGGGCACGCGGCACCGCCAACGGAGGTCGGGCGGTGGAATGAGCGGCGCCGCCAGACGACCCGGAAGGCTGCGCGGAGCGGTCGCGGAGGTGGCGCTTTGGTCGCGCCATGGGCAGTTCGCCCGATCTGGCTCGGAGTGCGATTCGGCAGGAGGCTTCTCGTCCCGCGGGGCCGAGGCCCAGGAACGAACGTGCTTGAGCCGAGGCGTTCACGTGCTTCAGATCGCACTGCGGGCCGAACGACCGATCCTGACGGAGGGGGCGGCAGATCGGCGATGAGCTGCGCTCCGTCGGCTCCCCGCGCGCGCCCGTGGGCGTCGGCACTTCCACGCAGCGCTTCCGGCGCCGGAAGTCCTGCGCTTGCGCGGAGAACAGGGCTAACATGCGGGCATGTTCGAGGCGGAGGTGGAAATGGAACAGGCGGCGCCCGGATGCTCGGGGCAACAGCGCGGTCAGATGCGGGAGCCTCGCATCCTCGGTCTTGCCATCCTGCCGATGCTGCTCGGACTGTTCTTCTTCGCCGCGTCGCTGACGCCGTCGCTGATCCCGCGCGGCTGGGTGGTTCAGGGGGCGCTCGCGGGGCTGGTGACCGCGATCGGATACATGCTGGGGCAACTCGTCCTGACCGCCTGGCGGGCGATCGAGCTGCCGCGCCTGTCGGGGCGTGCCGCGTGGATCGCACATGCCGTCGTGGCGATGCCGGTGTCGGGGTTCTGGGCGCTGGCCCTCGTCCGGGCGGCGCACTGGCAGGACACGGTGCGAATGCAGGTCGGCCTGGCGCCGGCGGGAGAGGTCCAGACCCTGCGCGTGCTCGCCCTGGCTGCCCTGGTCTTCGGAGCCTGTTTCGCGATCGGATGGCTGGTGCAGGTGGCGTTCGATCTGACGCGCCGGCGGCTCTACCGGATCATGCCCGAGCGCACGGCTAACGTGCTCGGCCTCGCCCTGGTCGCGACGCTCCTGTTCGGCGCGACGCGCGACGGGCTCGTCCCGTGGATTCTCGACGGGCTCGACGAGTCCTACGAGACCGCGCAGGACCTCTTCGCCACCGCTCCTCCGGCGCCGGGCGATCCGGCGCTGCCCGGCGGACCCGGCTCGCTCGTCGACTGGGGGGCGATGGGCCAGCCGGGGCGGGACTTCGTGACGGACGGGCCCGATGCCGCGGCGATCACGGCGCTGACCGGGCGGCCGGCGCGGCACCCGATCCGCGTCTATGTCGGCCGGGCGCAGGCGGACGATCCGGCGGCCCGGGCGGAGGCCGCGCTCGAGGAACTGAAGCGGCTCGGCGCCTTCGACCGGGAGGTCCTGATCGTGGCCAGCCCGACGGGGACGGGATGGCTCGACCCCGCCGGCTTCGATCCGGTCGAGTACCTGCACGATGGCAACGTCGCCTCGGTCGCGGTGCAGTATTCCTACCTGCAATCGCCGCTGGCGCTGATCTTCGAGACGCGGACCGGGCTCGACCAGGCGAGTGCGACGATGCGCGCCGTCTACCGGTACTGGACCTCGCTGCCCCGTGACCGGCGGCCGAAGTTCTACGTTCACGGCATCAGTCTCGGCGCCTGGTCGTCGATGCATGCCTTCAACCTGTTCGAGATCGTCAACGACCCGGTCCAGGGCGCTCTCTGGACCGGTCCGCCGTTTTCCTCCGACCTCTGGAACCGGGCCGTGGCGGCGCGCAATCCGGGGTCGCCCTACGTCCTGCCGGAGGTCGGGAGGGGAGGGCTCGTCCGCTTCATGTCGCAGTACGACGGCCTCGAGCGGGCCACGGCGGACTGGGCGGGGCTGCGCATCGTCTTCATGCAATACGCCTCCGACCCGATCGTCTTCTACGAGCCCGCCTCGTTCTGGCGCGCGCCGGTCTGGATGCGCGAGCCGGCCGCCCCGGACGTCTCGCCCGAGATGAAGTTCCTGCCCATCGTGACGCAGTTCCAGCTGGCGATGGACATGGCGCTGTCGAAGGCCGTGCCCGAGGGGTTCGGCCACAATTACCTGGCCGCCGACTACATCGACGCCTGGATCGCGGTGACGGACCCCGAGGGCTGGTCCAGGCCGGAGGTCGCGCGGCTCAAGGCGTGGTGCGGCCTCGAATGGGGTCTCGGGTGTCGAAACTGATTGTCCGGGGCCTCGCTGCGGTCGCGGTGATCGCGATGCTTCTGCTGGTCAACACGGGCCGGCGGATGGCGGGCCTGTCCTTCGCCGCGGACACTCCGGAGGCCCGGCTGGCGCTTCTCTCGCCGCACTGGCACATCCTGCGGCCCGAGGAGCCGGCCTCCGAGGGCGCCATCCTGCTCTCGGGGTGCGACGGCGTGCGGGACAACATGCTGTTCTGGGCCGAGGAGTTCGTGCGCCAGGGCCGCGTCGCGCTGATCCTCGACAGCCACACGCCCCGCGGCCTCGACCGGCTGGAGCTCTGGCGGCTGGTCTGCGCGGGTCAGATCCTCGACGGCCGCGAGCGCGCCGGCGACCTCGCCGTGGCACTGCACGCCATGGGCGAGAGCGAAGGCGTGGCGGGGGACATCGTGATCCTCGGCGCCTCGCATGGCGGCTGGACGGCGATGGAATTCGTGGCGCGGGCCGGGGACCGCCAAGGGCCGCCGGGCCTCGCCCGCTGGCCCGCGCCGCCGCGCGAGCTTCTGGGCCGCGTCTCGGGACTGGTGCTGCTCTATCCCTATTGCGGCATCCTCAACAAAGCCGACGCGGGGATCTGGCAGCTCGCTGCCCCTGCGCTGATGGTCCTCGCCGGGGCCGACAGCATCGTCGGCGATGCCTGCGCGGACCGCGCCCGCACCCTTCGCGAGAGCGGAGAGACGGTCGAGACCGTGACCATTCCCGGCGCGGATCACGGGTTCGACCAGCGGGAGAAAGCGCTCTTCTCCACGCTCGCCTTCGATTCCGGGCAGCGCGACGCGGCCCTCGGCCACGTTCGCGCCTTCCTGTCGAAGCTTCCGGCGAAGGGCGGGGAGTCCCGGGCGACGGCCGAGTAGGTCGTGCAGCCGCCGCGGCGGCACAGGTCGCGGCGGTGACGGTCGAGCCGCGCTGCTCCCGGTCGCCCTATTGCAGCAGGCTGGCGATCTTGGCGAGGCCGGTGCCGACGCCCCCGAAGCCGCCGCCGGGCCGCCGGGCGAGCAGACGGAAGGCGCGATACCTGCCCGGCCGTCCTCCTCGAGCCAGTCGACACCGCCTACCTTCGCCCTTTCTTCGGAGGCCTTCTCCGTATTCGCACGAATGGCCGGCATTCATGCGCCGCCGCAGACTCGGCCAGAGCCCCCCGGGGACGGTCCTCCGCCGGTCAATCTCTGCGCCAGCGAAATCCCGCCCGCGCGCTTCCGGCCGGAAGGGGCGCGACGCCGGCCGCCGCGTCCGGCGTCACGGGCTCAGCCCGGCAGATGGGAGGGACCGTATCGCTTGCCACAGCTTCCTTTCGTCGACGGGCTTGCTCAGGATCGGCCCCTCCAGAAGGGCGCCGGTGAGGTGGCTGCGCCGGTACGCGGTCAGGATCAGGAACGGGCGACCTTCGGCGCTCAGGGCGGCCGCCACCGGCTCGGACGTTCCGCCCACCAGCTGGACGTCCAGAAGGGCGCAATCCGGCGGATCGTGCGCGATCAGGTCCAGCGCCGCCGCCGCCGTGGCGACCGGGCCCAGCACCCGGCACCCCCATTCCTCGAGGATGTCCCGGATATCCAGCGCGATCAGGCGCTCGTCCTCGACCACCAGAATCCGGCGGCCGTCCAGGCTGCGGTCAGCATCGGTAGCCATCGTCACGCCTCACCCACGGGGAACGACAGAGCATAGCGTAAGCCCTCGCGCCCGTAATCGAGTTCCGCCGCCCCGCCCAGTTCATGCGCGACGACATCCTCGAGCAGTCGTGTCCCGAACCCCTTCCGGTCCGGCGGGGTGATCTCGGGGCCGTCCTGTTCCCGCCATGTCATCGCAACCCGCAACTCTCCGTCGTCCGAGGCCTCCAGACGCCAGTCGAGGCAGACCACACCGTCCGGGACGCTCAGGGCGCCGTACTTCGCCGCGTTGGTGGCCAGTTCGTGCAAGGCGAGGCCGAACATCCGCGCCTGCCGCGACGGCAGATCGGCCGACACCCCGCTGATCGCGACCTTTCCGGGGTCGTCCTGGCGGTAGGGCGAGAGGATCTCCTCGGCGAGGGCCAGCGGATCGACGCGCTCCTCGCCGCTTTCGAAGACGAGACTTTCCGCCGTCGACAGAGCCTGCAACCTGTCAATGAAGGCGCCGCGGAATTCCCCGGCCGTCCGGTCCCGCGTCGAGGTCTGGGAGGCGAGCGCCCGGACGAGGCCGAGCAGGTTCTTGACCCGGTGGCCGAGCTCGCGGGCAAGCACGCCCTGCTCGCGGGCCGAGCGCTCCAGGTCGGCATGGACCCGAAGCCGGTCGATCGCCGCGGCAAGCAGGTTCGCGTAGGTGCGCAGGAAGGCGACGTCGTCCTCCCCGAAATCCCGCATCTCGCGGGCGTCGACTTCCAGGATCCCGAACGGGGCCAGGTCCCCCGCGATGATCACGTTGACCATGCTGCGGACGCCGTGACGGCGCAGCACGTCCGGAACCTCGAAGCGCTCCTCCGTCTCCAGGTCCAGCGACACGACGGGGTGGTCGGCCCTCAGCGCATAGCCCCCCGGTGACCTCTCGTGATCTCCGAACGTCTCGTGACCGACGACCCCTGCCTCCCAGTTGACGCCGCTGCGCAGGAGCATCTCGCCCCGTTCGGGATGATGCTCCAGCACCTTCACCAGAGGCACGCCCATCGCGTCCGAAACCAGTTCGGCGGCGCGGTGCAGGAGATCGTCGATGTCGTCGCATCGGAACGCGAACAGCCCGAAATCCGCGTGGCCTGCCCCCTGAAAAGTGGTCCTTCCTGAAGTAGGCTTTGGAGCCTGATGGAGGACGAAGGAATGGGACAGAAGAGGCACAAGCCGGAGGAGATCGTCGCGAAGCTTCGGCAGGTCGACGTGCTGGTATCGCAGGGCCGATCGGTATCGGAGGCGGTTCGATCGATCGGGGTCACGCAGTTCACCTATTACCGGTGGCGCAAGGAGTTCGGCGGGCTAAAGACCGACCAGGTGAAGCGTCTGAAGGAACTCGAGAAGGAGAACGAGCGACTCCGGAAGGCGGTGTCCGATCTCACGCTCGAGAAGCTGATCCTGCGGGAGGCGGCCTCGGGAAACTTCTGAGCCCCGCCCGCCGCCGTCGGTGCGTCGATCACATCAGGCAGAAGTTCGGCGTCTCGGAACGGTTCGCCTGCCGTGTGCTCGGCCAGCATCGCTCGACCCAGCGGAAGGTGCCGCACGGTCGGGCTGATGAAGAATTGCTGACCGCGGACATCGTCGCGCTCGCGTCCCAATATGGGCGCTACGGCTATCGCCGGATCGCGGCCATGCTGCGTGATGCTGGTTGGGCCGTGAATGTGAAGCGTGTCGAGCGGATATGGCGACGGGAGGGGCTGAAGGTGCCGCAGAAGCAACCCAAGAAGGGGCGGCTCTGGCTGAACGACGGATCATGCATCCGTCTTCGGCCCGAGCGCCCGAACCACGTCTGGTCCTACGACTTCGTCGAGAGCCGGACGCACGACGGGAGGAAGTTCCGTATGCTCAACGTGATCGACGAGTTCACCCGGGAGTGCCTGTCGATCAGGATCGACCGGAAGCTGAATTCGACCGCCGTGATCGACGTCCTGACCGACCTGTTCATCCTGCGAGGCGTGCCCGGCCATGTTCGGTCTGACAACGGGCCGGAGTTCATCGCAAAGGCCGTTCGGGACTGGATCGACGCCGTGGGCGCGAAGACGGCGTTCATCGAACCGGGTAGCCCCTGGGAGAACGGCTACTGCGAGAGCTTCAATTCGAAGCTCCGGGACGAGCTGCTGAACGGCGAGATCTTCTACTCGCTGGCCGAAGCACGCGTGGTGATCGAGGAGTGGCGGGTCCACTACAATACCGTCAGGCCTCATTCGTCTCTTGGCTACCGACCTCCGGCTCCGGAAGCCATCGAATGGCCACCTCAAGGCACAGGATCGACCCCGCCTACGACCGCAGCAATGGCGCCGAGACCCGTCATGCACTAAGACTGAAACTGGACCACCCGATAGGGGCAGGCCACGCGAGCGCACCCCGCTGCGCCCGCAATTGCTGCTGTAATGTCTGAATCTGGCTATCCGTCACCAATGACTCTCTTACTCTACTGGCCTGCCGGTGCCGCGATGCAGCGGTCGGGTTGCACGGCTAACCTGTGACACCCTGAAGCATGTGTACCAAATCACACGGCTTCAAGACCACCTGATACATGTTTCTAGGGCGCCGGAAGGGACGAGGCAGCGCAATTGCCGATG